>JNWL01000047.1 GCA_000716465.1 Streptomyces bikiniensis | reverse complement strand
GTGCCGTCGAGGATGGCGAACGCCTTCGCCCGGACCGTCCGCACCGCCTCGGCCAGGGATGGGGCGAGGGCGGCCAGGGCCTCGACGGCTTCACGTATGTAGCGGTAGACGGTCGCGATCCCGATGTCGAACCCGGCAGCGAGCTGGGCGTAGGTGTCACCGCACCGTAGATGGGCCAGGACGAGCAGTGCCTGACGTGCGGGGGGCCCCTATCTCTTTGGTCAAGCTGTTGGGGTGCCCCCGGTGGCGGCGGAGCGTGCGTCAGCCATCCGCCGCTGTGTCGATGCCTGCGTATTCGTAGATCCAGCCCGCAGAGGTGTCGGGGGCTCGAACTGCCAGGTAGATGTGTTTGGCGGCGGAGTTCCAGGGTCCTGATGTTCGACCGGTGCGACCTCGGAAGCCTGCGGGTGGCAGTCCTGACTGGTCGAGCTCGACGATTTTGGTCCGTCCGTGGAAGGGGCCACTGACGACCTTGATGCCGACGGTGTTGTTGACGGTTTCGCCCGCGAGCCAGCGACGGATGAGTGCCAAGTGCTCGGAATTCTCGTCCCCCATGGCCGTAGCCGACCATGAGCTTGGGCGGAGGGCAAGCAGGTCTCAAGTCGCTCGGACGGGTTGGGGTTCGTAGAAGGTTCCGTCCCGGAGCATCGCGAAGAGGACGTCGGCTCGTCGTCTGGCGAGGCAGAGCAGGGCCTGGGTGTGATGCTTGCCCTGGGCGATCTTCTTGTCGTAGTAGGCCCGGGATGCCGGGTCGCCCAGGGCGGCGAACGCGGAGAGGAAGAAGGCCCGTTTGAGCTGCTTGTTTCCCCGTCTGGAGGGTTGCTCGCCGCGGATCGATGAACCGGAACTCCGGGTGGCAGGGGCGAGACCGGCATAGGCTGCGAGGTGGCCGGCGGTCGGGAAGGTGCTGCCGTCGCCGACCTCGATCAGGATGCGGGCTCCGGTCCTGACGCCGACTCCCGGCATCGACGTCAGGACCTTCGAAAGAGGGTGGTCCTCCAGGAGTTCCTCGATCCGCCCGGCCAGCAGTTTCCGCTGGTCAAGCACAGCGGTCAGGGACCCGGCCAGGCTCGGGACGATCAGCGTGGCCGCCTCGGTCCCCGGAACGGTCACGGTCTGCTCGTCCAGGGCGGCGAAGATCTCCTCGACCAGACGCTCGGCCATTCGCGGTGCCTTCGGCCGCAGCAGCGTGACCAGCCGCCTTCGACCCGCCTTGCGTATCTGTGCCGGTGACCCGAACCGCTCCAGTAGCGTCAGGACGGCCGGGTGCTGCAACCGCGGCCCCAGTACCCGTTCCAGCGACGGGTGGATCTGGGTCAGCAGGCCGTGCAGCCGGTTCGCGACCCGGGTGGCCTCGCCGGCCAGGTCGTCGTCGAACCCGACGATCATCTCCAGCTCGGCGATCGTCTCGTCCTCGCCGTCGATCGCCCGCAGCGTGTGCGGCATGGCGCGGGCCGCGTCCGCGATGATGAACGCGTCCTTCGCGTCCGTCTTCGCCTCACCTGGGTAAAGGTCGGCGATCCGCCGCATCGTCAGCCCTGGCAGGTAGGCGACCGGGCAGCCCATGTCGCGGGCGACTGCGAGCGGCAGGGCTCCGATCGAGGCCGGCTGGTCGACCACGACCAGCACCGTCCCGTGCTTGGCCTGAAGTTTCGCGAACAGCTCGCGGAGCTTGGGTTCGGTGTTGGGCAGGCGCTTGTCGAACGCCTTCTTCCCGGCCGGGGTGACGGCGGTGGCGTGGTGTTCGCCCTTGCCGACGTCCAGGCCGAGGAAGACGTCGATGTCGCCGGTGTCGATCACGCGCAGGCCCCTCCATCACGCTTTTCGTCCGGCTTTGCCTGGGCACCGAGCTGCCACATCCACGTTACGGAGAGCTCTTCCGGCCTTGGGTGAAGCCGGTGCTCAAGCCCCTCATCAGCGGTCCGTCGATGCCTCCGAACCCGGTGACACCACCCCCCGGATCATGAACAACAAGGGGGGGAAGTCATGCCGGACCCGAAGGTCGGAGGCCCCGTTGCGGAGCCACGAAAAAGGTAACGGGGGGGGAAAGGCGCCGCCACCGCATTCCGATCTCCTGACGCCGGGCTGTCAGTTGTCCGGTCAGGAACCGCAAGGTGCGGCTGGACGGATCGATCGAGGACGGGGAGGCAACCACACGAAGCTCCTGGCCGACGTGGGTGATCTTGGTTGAGAACCCGTCTACCAGGAGCTTGGTCGTTGCGCAGGACAGTCCAACTCGCGGTCAGACACCGCAACTGCGCCCATCGTGGCCGATGCGGCGCTGGTGGAGTAGGGACCTGCGTCGGTGCGGCGTGCCGCGGTTTCCCGTGAAATCCGGTGGAGTCTCAGCGACCGGAAGTGGTTGGGTCCTGCTCAATGCTTCGCTGACACGGCCCGGCACAGTGCGAGGCGCAGGGACCGAATCGCAGGCGCGGTCTAGCCCGCGCGTCGTCGAGTGATGGAGGTTATCGCGGTGGCTGGCTATGGGGCGCTCTCCGACGTATACGAGTGGCTGATCGGGGACGACAGGCTGACCCCCGCCCAGGCAGCCGCCGTTTACTACAGCGATGTCGTGGGCTCTCTGCCGTCCAACGCGCGCGTCCTCGACTGCGCGTGTGGAACCGGCCAGCTCGCCGTCGGTCTCGCGAGTCTTGGCCTGGACGTGGTTGCCGCAGACGCCAGTGATGGGATGGTTCGCCGGACCGAGAAGGCCGCCGACGAGCAGGGTGTCTCGCTTCGAGCCCTCCGCGCGAGCTGGGACGAGCTGCCCGACCACCTGGAGGACTCCACGTTCGATCTGGTGTTCTGCGTCGGCAACTCGCTCGGGCACGCCGAGGGCGCAGCCGAGCGCCTGACCGCACTGGAAGCGATGTCGCGGCTGCTGAACCCGGGCGGACGCCTTGTGCTCCACTCACGCAACTGGGAGCTCGTGCGCTCCGCCGGCTCACGGGTAGACGTCCGCGATCGACTCATCCGCCGCAACGACCGCGATGCGGTCGTCAGCTACTACTGGCAGATCGAGCAGCGCTGGGAGCAGGAACACTTCCTCGAGATCGTGGTCGCCCAGATCGAGCCGGATGGGGCAGTGCGAGCCTGCTCGGAGCGGTTGTCCATCTGGCCCTACCAGTACGAGGACCTCGTGGCGCAGTTGCGGAGTGTCGGGCTCACGGTGCAGTCCACCACCTTCGACCCCGAGAGCGATGGATACCTGGTGGTCGCCGGCCGCGACCAGGCGCGAGGCACATCGGAACCGGCGCGCTGATCCGTCTTCCATCGTCGTTGCCGACCTGCCGGCTCGCGACCGTCTGCAGCGCTTCGCGAAGTGTTCAGCGCTTGAAGCGCTTGAAGCGCTTGAAGCGGTTGCTGCGGGTGCGGTCCTCACCCTGTATCTGACCTGCTCAAACTGAGGTTGGAAACAGCTCAGTGTCTGCACGGCTACCGCAAGGGTTTACCCGCAAACCAAACCGCCGCGGTATGAAGCGTATTTCGGGTGGCCGTAGGGTCTGGATGAGAAGGCCACGTGAAGGTGGCAGTTGAATCTCGAGAAGAGGGAGAATCGTGAAGCGTAAGCTTGGAAGTGTTTTAGCTGTCGCTGCCCTTGCGGCCTCCGCCGCCGTAGTTAACGGGGCAAGTGCGTCTGCGAATTCGGTCGACGCCAGGGCGATGCGATGTAGTGTCGTGTGGAACGACTCCAACACCGCGGGTGTCAAGTGTACGGGCGGCGGTGCCTTCATCGGAGTGGCACTCTGCAAGAACGGAAAGACTGCTCAGGGGGCAAAGGCGGCTGCCGGCACTACCTCGTATGCCTACTGCACGTCCGTCAACTCCTCCTTGAAGAAGCCCGTTCAGGCGTGGGGTGTACAGGCCTGAACGGGCTGAAGACTGTTCTGCAACTCTCAGCACCGCTTGCCGATGTCCGGTTCAACCCGCTGGCCGGGGTCCAGTCGAAGGCGCGATGGGGATGGTAACCGGACAAGCCGATCCGTCTATGGCGACTCGACATCCTCTGCTCTGAGTTATGGGACAATGCCTGGCGGGGCCGCTCGATCGTGCTGCTGCCGATGCGCCGGACGGTGCCCTCTCTTTCTCCGTGTCGCCGCGGCGAGGGGGCGAGGCTCCACCGTGGTCGTGGGCGCTCGGATGCCGGCTGTTCACCGCTTCCCGGCTGCCCGTCCACTGGCTTCCTGTCCACCCCTGTACGGGAGGCGGCGGCCGCATCTCGGGGCCTGTCCCACCCCCGGCGCCCCCAGCGAAACCCCCCGCTCATGCGGGGGGTTTCACCGTTCCCGGGGGGTCCTTGTCGATCACCCGTCGGAGTGAATCTCTCCCTCGCGTACGCGAGCGCGGATCCAGCGGCACACCCCCAATCCCCCTGCCACGAACACCTATTTACACATTGCATGAAAATCCGGCATCTTTCGGTTCCGGTCCGGTCGGCGGGCCGCATGCCGGTGCGAGACGAGGAGCGAGAGATGTGGGAGGCGTACGGCGTGTGCGAGGCGGCGGGCCGCCTGAAGGTGTCGGTGGCGGCCTGGCGGTGGGCAGCGGCCTCGGGGGCGTCCCGGCGCCGGATGCCGGGCCGGGCCGGTGGCCGCGGGCCGTGGTGGAGGCCGCCGACGCGGAGGGCATCCGCGCGGCGCTCCCGGGTCCGGCGTCGGCATGGTGGGCGGCGGAGCGGCTGACCGCAGCGCTGGGGGAGCCGTTGCCGTTCGGCCGCCCGTGACCGCCACGGCGATCGGCCACCTCGTCCGCGCCGGCCTCCTCGCCTATCTCGGCGCCGACACCACCACCCCGGACGTGCACCCCGAGCAGGTCGCCGCCCTCGCGCGGCGCCGGGACCTGCCCGCCCTCCTGGATCGCCATGTTCCCCTTGGCCCCGACCGGGCCGCCCGCCGCCTCGGCGTGCGCCGCACCGAGTGGGACCAGATCGTGCGCCTCGGCTGGATCACCCCCATCGGCATGGTGGGGGTCGACTGCAAGCGTGCCCGGGGCGGGGTCATGGACGTCCTGTTGTATTCCGGTCGGGACATCGCCCTGCTGCCCGTCGTACGCCCGTCGGTGGACTGGTGGGCCCTGTGCGCTCTCGCCCTGGGCCGCCGCTCCCGGCTTACCGTGCTCGCCCCCCTCGGCCCCGGCCCGGAGGGGGGTGCGGTGTTCCTGGCGGAGGTCGTGCGGATGGCGGGGGTGGGACGGGCGGTGGTGGTGAACTGGCACCGCCGCCACGACGACTTCCCCGCCCCTGCTCCCGCTGCCGGGGCCGGTACCCGCCCGTGGTTTGGCCGGGCGGTGGTGGTCGCCTGGCTCCTGGCCCACGACAAGATCGCCGTGCCCGTGGACATGCCGTCGGCCACCTTGACCGTGTGGTCCGGCGAGGAGAGGGAGTGCCGGTTCCGGCTTGATGACCCGGTTCTGGAACTGCCCGACGACGTGGCCGATGAAGACCGCCTGACGGGCTGGATCAGCGACGCTGAGGCTGACGCTCTGGCCGTGCTCGCCGCCGCCTACGCCGGGGTGTCCGTCCGTCGTCTTGTCGTGCCTGTCGCGCCCCCGTTTGCGGTGCCGGGCGGGGTGCGGGTGCTTGGCCGGTTCCGGTCCGGGTCGGGAGTTCTTCGCTGTCAGATGAGAGAGGGGTTCCGCTTGCCGTGGCATCACGCCGGTGTGCGGCCAGGTCAGCCGGCGGCCGGTGGTGGGATCGAGGGGCCGGGAATCCTGATCGTTGTGCTGTGCGGTCGCGTCGGCCCTTCCGGTGACTCCGTGGTGGGCGACGTGCCCGCCCGGCTCGTTCCCGGGGGTGAGCAGGTCGCCGGGCGTGACGGTGGAGCTGATGCGGTGCCGCGCACCGCGTCGAAGCCGTCCTTGCCGCTCCCGCAACGACGCCACAGCTCGTCGACGAAGACGTGACTCTCTTGCTTCTCGCATGAGCGCCCGATCCGTCGCGCCGTGGGGAAGGCGACTATCCCGGGTAAATATGCCGGAAGCCTTGGGCGCATCCACCTTCAAGGGGCAAACGAATTTTCGCCACCTTTCAGTTCAGTCTGGTTTCGTTCGAGGCGGCCACCAGGTTTTAGCCAGGTGGCTTACGGGTGGGGGTATCCGAGCCTTGGGTCGCAATGTGGCGTGCGTCGTACTCGTAAAGTATTGCCCAAAGGCAGGTGATGTCCTCATTGATCCGAAACGCTTGGTTTCGGGCTCGCTTGCTGCGCGTGAACGGTCGGGTGAAGGATGTGTGGACGTGATCGTCGGACACGCGGGAAATCGTGCGGCTGACGCCGTTGTCCGTGCTGGTGGAGGGTCGGAACGGGGTGAAGGAGGAAGGTGTGTCCGGGTGCCGGCCGGTGCTCGGCCCACCGCTCGAAGGCCGTACGGGCATGGCTCGCCGGCCGTGAGGGCCAGGTCGGTCCGTACTTCCTGACTTCCGGTTCTTCCATCGCCGGCCGCGCCGGCCCCGCATCGTGCACGGGTGCTTCGGCGGCCGACGCGTCCGCTGGGGCGTCGACGGGTGACCTCCATGATCTTCCGGCCGGAATTAGGTGCTATATGGACAACCTTTACTGGTGCTTTAACTCGGGCATCTTCCGGGAACGGGCACGTAGGGATGCGTCCGGAGCGTCAAGATCTTTAGGTCGGCCGTGCCGGATCAAGTCAGAAGGTTCTGGTGGCCTGTTGCAGGCGATCGATCGTCGGCTAGCGTGATCCGCGCACCATGGGAACAGGCACTCGAAAAACGGATGCCGACGTCTTGACGAGCCGTCAGGCGTTTGTTCCGGGTGGCACGGGCGTGGAACCGGTTTTGGAGGCGTCGCGCGATCACGGAAACGGGAATCAGTGATTCCGGCTTTCTTTGTGACGCGCGTAGGTCGAGAGTCGTGCACCTCGGTCGACGGGGTCCTTCGACTCTTCCGGCACAGTGCGGCGAGCAACCCCTTTCATGTCCTGCGGCCCGGGAGGGCCTTCGGTCCCAGCTCGGACGTCTTACTCGCCACGAACAGACGGGAGATACCGGTAATGGAGCACAAGATCGCCGGATTCATGAACACGCAGGACTTCGGCACCCTGGAGCAGGGCTACCAGGACGACGCCGCGGCGCCGGTCCTGGCCACCCCGGCCGCGGTGGCCACCTGCTGGTACGTCGGCGGTGCCGTGGTCGGCGCCGGCGCCGTGGTCGGCGCCTACGTCACCGGCCGCGTCAACGGCTGACCCCTTTCCATCCCGCACGACCGACTCTCAGGAGGAAACCGAAATGAGCAGGATCGTGGACAGCGTCGTCGCTGTCACCCCGCAGCACCTCTCGGACGAGGCGCACGGCGAGTTCGGCGCCATGATGCCCGTGCAGGCCACCCCGGCGCTGATCGCTTTCGGCGTGGGATTCGCCGGCGGCGCGGGCGCGGCGTGGGTCACCGTCCAGGCGTACGAGGCCGGGGCGAACGACTGAGTGCTCGCTTCCGAGTGAGCACCGCGCGAGGAGTCCTGGCGACTTCTCGGGAACACCCTCCGGGAGCTTGAGTCCGGAGGCGGAGAGACCTGCCGGGCCACGCTGGAATCGTGGCCCGGCAGGCACCCGATCCTACCGTTCGGTAGCACCCGCAGCCGATTCGACGCGGAGTAAAACTTCGGTATGAATGTCTTAAAGCGGCTTTCCCGTGCGATTTTTTCCCCGATACCGATTTCACGAACTCGCGCGATCGGCATATCGGAACGCCTCGCAGCTCTCTCCAGCCTCTCCTCGTCCCTCGAATACCTGCACCAGCACCGGAACCTGAGGCCGGGCGGCCTCAACGACTGGGACATCATGAGGCAGACGCCGGAGAGCAAGATGCCGGCCATTCAGAAGCTCACCGACCTGGTGAGCGGCAGGCGCACCACGATGGCCCTGCACGCCTCGCGCGTGGCGTGCAGCCTGGCGATGCTCGCCCCCGGCAACAGCCGGTGGCGCGCCGCGGGCGACCTCTACCTCGGCCTCACGACCACCGTCCTGCAGGCCCGCCACCGCTACGGCACGGACGGCTCCGACCAGGTGGCCACCCAGGTCCAGGCGGTCACCGGCCTCGCGCGGCTGTCCCGCAGCCCCGAGGTCCAGGACGCCCTGATGTGGTACCTGGCGATCCAGGCGAACATGTCGTACTCGCTGTCCGGCCTGGCCAAGCTGGCCGGGACGAAGTGGCGTGACGGCTCCGCCCTTCCCGGCGTCCTGCGCACCCGCACCTACGGATTCGAGCGCGCCTACCGGCTGACGCAGCGCTACCCGCGCGCCAGCAAGGTCACGCAGCACGCGGTCCTGGCCATGGAGTGCCTCTTCCCCGTCGTCTACCTGGCCGGCGGGCGAATGACCCGGCCGATGATCGGCGCGGTCGGCAGCTTCCACGTGGTCAACGCCTTCGTGATGGGACTGGGCCGCTTCATGACGGCGTTCCCCGCGATGCACCCGATGGTCGCGTACACGTCCGCGCCCAAGACGTTCCCGGTGGTCGCCGGCCGCGACGACCGGATGATCAAGACCGCCCTCGTGCTCCTCGCGGCCGGGGTCACCGCCGCGGGTGTCGTGGCCACGCAGCGCCGCGCCCACGCGCTGGCCGGCTGGCCCAACTCCCGTACCGTCACCACTCGGTACGGCAACACGCTCTCGTACGACGTCGGCGGCCAGGACCTGGCCGACCGTCCCGTCCTGGTCTTCAGCCACGGCCTCGCCTCCACCACCGAGCACTTCTCGTGGATGATCGAGCGGCTCGCGTTCGACATCGGCCAACCGGTGCTCAGCTACGCGCGCGCGGGCTACGGGCCCAGCCGCCGGCTGCGGGACGCCCCCTATTCCGTACAGGAGTCGGTGGACGACCTGGAGGACCTGATCCGCGGTGCCCTGCCGGACGACCGCAAGGTGGTGCTCGTCGGGCACTCCCTCGGCGCCGAGCTCAACCGCCGGGTGGCGCAGCAGCTCGGCGACCGGGTGGCCGGCGTCGTCTACCTCGACCCGACGCACCCGGCGCAGCTGATCCGGTCGGACCGGCAGCGGCGGGGCAGCGAGCTGTTCACCACGTCGCTGGCCGAGCTGGCGCGCTGGACGCGACTGGGCACCGGCGCCCTGATGACCCGCCCCCGCTGGGTGGACCACCTGCCGTACTCGTACCGGGACAAGGCTTTCGCCCTCTACACCGACGCGCGTCTCTGGCAGGCCGCCTCCCGCGAGTGGACGGCCGTCCGCGCGGAACTGGAGGCCTACGAGGGCGAGCTGCCCCCCGTACCGGCCCCGGGCCTGGTCGTCGCCGCGCAGGTCACGGTCGACATGGATCCGGACCAGCTGCTCATGTACCACGACCTCGTCCGCTCCCACCAGGAGGCCGGCAGCCACGGCGAGGTGACGGTCGTCGAGCGGGGCGGGCACGACACGATCCTGACCGACGCCCGGCACGCGCGGACGGTGGCCGACCTGATCGCGGGCTTCGTGGAGGAGCACTGCACACCGCCGGCCGGCGCCGGCGGCGAACCGGCCGGGAGCGTACCGGAGAAGGTGGAGGAGTCGAAGTGAAGGCCGCCGCGTTCCTCAAGGACGCCCTCACGGGACCGGGCGCCGTCACGCGCGCGGCGGGGGCCGCGCTGCTCCTGACGACACTGGCCGCGCAGCACCCGCACCCGGCATTCGAACGCGGGCGGAACAAGGACCTGTTCTCGCTCGTGCCGAACTGGAAGTTCTTCGCGCCGAATCCCGCGACGCACGACTACCACTATCTCTACCGCACCCTCGACGAGAACCGCGAGACCTCGCCCTGGATCGAACTGGACCTGATCGAGAACCGCCGGATGATCCAGGCGTTCTGGTTCTCGTCCCGGCGGACCGAGAAGGCGGTCTTCGACATCTGCAGCGCCATCATCAAGAACATCGCGAAGGGCGAGGACCCGACGGGCTCTCCTTCCTTCCGGGTGCTGACCGAGTTCATCAGAAAGCAGATCAGGGACGCCCAGGACGTCTCCGCCGCGCGGGGATTCCAGTTCTCCGTCGTGCGCGCCAGCGGTCATGACGACAGCGAGGACCCCGAGGTCCTCTACGTCTCCACCTACCAGCCGATGGTCGCTGCCGCGCCCGGATTCCTGAAGGCGGCCTGAGGGCCCGGCATTCCGCACGGCGGCACCACTCACACAGGAACGGAGAAGCGATGACCATCGCGGACATCGGGTACGGCAAGCAGTTCGACGGCTGGTACGACCGCATCTTCCAGGACGACGCCTCCACCCGGGCCACCGTCGACGGACTCGCCGCGCTCCACCCGGACCCCGCCTCGGGGACGCTGGAGCTCGGCGTCGGCACCGGCCGGATCGCCCTGCCCCTGTCGCACCGCGTCGGCCCCGTGCTCGGTGTCGACTCCTCGCCGGAGATGCTGGCCGCCCTGGAGAAGAAAGGCGACAGGGGAGAGGTGACCGCCGAGCTGGCGGACATCCGGACCTATCGCTCCGGCCGCGAGTTCGGCCTGGTCTACTGCGTCTGCTCCACCCTCTCGCTCGTCCTCGACCCCGACGGCCAGCGGGAGGCGATCGCCCGCGCCGCCGAGCAGCTGCGGCCCGGAGGCCGTCTGGTGGTCGAGGCGCACAACCGGCCGGGCGTCGTCGCCCAGCACGAGGGCCGGACCCGCGCGTCGATCTTCCTGCCGTACCCCGAGCCGAACACGGCCATCCACCTGCACGCGATGCTCGTGGCGGACCAGCGGATCTGGCAGGTGTCCACGGTCTGGTACGAGGCGGACGGCACCCACCGCATCGGCACCGAGACGGTGCGGCTGCTGACGCCCGACGAGGTGGACGGGTACGCCCGGGACGCCGGCCTGGTCCCCGAGGGGCACTACAGCGACTGGGAGCGCAACCCGTACGTCCCCGCCGCCGGCCTGTTCATCGCCTCGTACACCAAGCCCGCATGAACCTCCGGGAGATCGTCCGCGGCCACCGGGCCCTGCTGATCGCCGGCGTCGGCATGGGCCTGGTGGGCGCGGCCGCCACGCTTGCCCAGCCGTGGATGCTGGGCCGGCTGATCGACGGCGTGGCGTCGGGCGAGCCGATCGCCGGCACCATCACGCTCATCGCGGTCTTCTTCGTCGCGGACGCGGCACTCAGCGCGGGGCACGCGTACGCGATCGGCCGGGCCGGCGAGAACATCACGTTCGACGTGCGGCGCGTCCTCGGCGGCCGGCTGCTGCGCAGCCAGTTCCCGCACTTCTCGCGCCTCGAACACGGGGACGTCTTCGCGCGGACCGTGTCCGACACCTCCATCGCCTGCCTGGTCATCACACAGGCCCTGGCGCAGGTCGTGTCCTCCGTGTTCATGGTGATCGGCTCGGTCGTCCTGATGGCCCGGCTCGACTGGAAACTGCTGCTCGTGACGGTCGCCTGTCTGGGCCTGGCGAGCGGGATCGCGCTGCTGCTCGCCCGCCAGGTGCGGGTCTCCGCCCTCCAGGCCCGGCAGAACGTGGGCGCCTTCGGCTCCGGCCTGCAGCGCGTGCTGGGCGCGATCACCACGGTCAAGGCGTCGCGCGCGGAAGAGCGGGAGACCGAGGAGCTGGGCCGGCTCGCCGGGCGGGTCCGGGCGAGCGGGATCCGGGTGACCGGGTTCAGCGCGCTGCTGACCCCGATGATGAACGTGGGGACGCAGCTGTCGCTGGCCGTGGTCATCGCCTGGGGCATGGCGCGGGTCGCGACCGGTTCGCTGTCGCCCGCCGACCTCACCGCGTTCGTGATGTACCTCTTCTACGTGGTCGCGCCGCTGGTGATGCTGTTCATGTCGATCGGCCAGATCCAGCAGGGGCGCGCGGCGGTCCAGCGGGTCAAGGAGCTGGGCGGCATCCCGCAGGAGGAGGAGGGCGACGCCCGGGCGGTGCCGGAGCGCCGGCCCGTCGCGGACACCGTCCCGGCCGTCGAGTTCGAGGGAGTCGGCTTCGCGTACCGCGAGGGCGCGCCGGTCCTGAACGACGTCTCCTTCGCCCTGCCGCGCCGCGGCCTGACTGCGATCGTGGGTCCTTCGGGCGCCGGCAAGACGACGATGTTCCAGCTGATCGAGCGCTTCTACCGGCCGGAGTCCGGCACGATCCGGGTCGGGGGCCACGACACGGCCACTCTCGAGCTCGCCGAACTCCGCGCGATGGTGGGGTACGTGGAGCAGGACGCACCGCTGCTGCGCGGCACGATCCGGCAGAACCTCACGTACGCCAATCCGGAGGCGGACGACGCCGACATCACCCGGGCGCTGCGGCTGGCGACCCTGGAGGAGTTCGTGGCCGGACTGCCCGACGGTCTGGACACGGAGCTCGGCGAGCGCGGAGCCGGTCTCTCCGGCGGCCAGCGGCAGCGGCTCGCGATCGCCCGCACGATGCTCCAGCGGCCCGAGGTGATCCTGCTCGACGAGGTCACCGCGCACCTGGACAGCGACACGGAGGCCGCGCTGCGGGACACGATGACGGAGGCGGCGGGGGAGTGCGCGGTGCTCGCCATCGCCCACCGGCTGTCGACGGTGGTGCACGCGGACCGGATCCTCGTCGTGGAGGACGGCCGGATCCGGACGATCGGCACCCACCACGAGCTGATCGAGACCGACGAGGTGTACCGGCGGCTCGCCGGGCAGCAGTTCGCCACCGAGGCGGCGCCCGCGTGAGCCGTCCCGACGTCGAGGTGGTCGGCAGCGGTCCCAACGGGCTGGCCGCCGCCGTCACCATGGCCCGCGCCGGTCTGACGGTGCACGTCCACGAGCAGGCCGACACCCCCGGTGGTGGCCTGCGCGGGGAGGCGCTGTTCGACTCCGAGGTGTGGCACGACGTGTGCGCGGCGGTCCACCCGATGGCGGCGGCGTCCGCCTTCTTCCGTGAGTTCGACCTGGGAGCACGCGGGGTCGACCTGCTGCACCCGCCGGTCAGCTACGCACACCCGCTGGACGGCGGTGTCTCCGGGCTCGCCCATCGCGACCTGGCGCGGACGGCGGCCGGGCTCGGCGCGGACGGGCCGCACTGGCGGCGGTTGATGGCACCGCTGGTGAGGCACAGTAGGGGAGTGACCGACTTCGTGCTGTCCGGCCAGCGGACCCTCCCGGAGGACCCCGCCGCACCCGCACTGCTCGGTCCCCGTCTCCTGAACCACCTCTTACGGGACGGCGGGCTGCGCACCGAGGCCGGCCGAGCCCTGCTCACAGGGGTCGCCGCGCACGCGGTGGGGCGGCTGCCGAGCCTTCCGGGCGCGGCCATCGCGCTGCTGCTCGGGCACCTCGCCCACGCGAGCGGCTGGCCCCTGCCGCGGGGCGGCAGCGTCCGGATCGCCGAGGCGCTGGTGGCAGACCTGCGGGCGCACGGCGGTGTGGTGCACACCGGTCACCGGGTGACGGACCTGGCCGAGCTGGACGCCCCGGTGATCATGCTGGACACGACGCCGAAGGGGCTGCTCGCCCTGGCGGGGAACCGGCTCCCGGCGTCCTACCGGCGGGCATTGGGCCGGTTCCGCTACGGCCCCGGCGCCGCCAAGGCGGACTTCCTCGTCAGCGGGCCCGTGCCGTGGGCCGATCCGGAGGTGGGACGGGCCGGGACCGTGCACCTGGGCGGCACCCGCGCGCAGACGCTGGCCGCAGAGAACGCCGCAGCCCGCGGCGAGCCGACCGACGAGCCGTTCGTCCTCCTCGTCGACCCGGCGGTGGCGGACCCCGGGCGCGCGGTGCGCGGCCGCCGCCCGCTGTGGGCCTACGCACACGTGCCGAACGGCGACGACCGGGACCCGGTGCCGCTGATCACCCGCCGCATCGAGAGGTACGCCCCGGGCTTCGCCGACACGGTGATCGCCGCCCGGGGCATCTCCGCGGCCGCGTACGAGAGGTACAACCCGAACTATCCGGGGGGCGACATCGGCGCGGGGGCGATCACGCTCACGCAGTCCGTGCTCAGGCCGGTGCCCACCTGGAACCCGTACCGCACGCCGCTGGCCGGCGTCTATCTCTGTTCCGCGTCCACTCCGCCCGGGCCGAGCGTGCACGGCATGTGCGGCCACCTCGCCGCCCGGGCCGCCCTGCGGCGCGAGTTCCACCTGTCCACCCCGCCGCCCCTCGGTCCGGGGGGTGGTGCCACGTCCCGCCCGACAGCCAGGAGAACAGCATGAGTACCGCCCACCACACTCTCGCCGCCGAAGACTTCACGGGATATCTGCGCACCTACCACGCCGACGCGTTCGACGGTTCGGAGCCGGTCGAGCAGGTGTGGGACCGCTACCACCTGCCCGAGGGGACCCACGTGGTCAACGGGAAGGTGTGGGACCGCAAGAAGCTGCTGCGCGACATCGAGTCGCGGCGGGCCCTGGGCGCGCCGTACGAGCTCCACATCCACGAGGTGAACGTGGAGGGGCGCCTCGCCGCCGCGCGGTACACGGTCAGCACGCCGATGCTGTGGAAGGTGCAGAGCGCCACGCAGACGGCGGTCTTCGCGGAGATCGCCGACGACGGCCGGGTGGCGCGCACCACGACCTTCGCGACGACGGGAGCCGGCTGGTCCGGTGCCGGGGGGGAGACGACGTACGACAGTGCGGCCCGTCCCGCGCCGGGCACGGTACCCGCGCCGCGGCCCGACGCCGGCGTCGAGCCGACGCCGGCGCAGGACCCCGCGCACTTCCTGCACGCCTACTACGCGGACGGGTACGAGAGCGCGCTGCCGGTGGCCGAGGTGTACGACCGGCTCTTCACCCCCGACGCCGTGCACGAGATCGGGGGGAAGACGCTGCAGCGGTCAGGGGTGCTGAAGGCGCTGGAGGAGGGCCGCGCCCGGAAGCACACGTACCCGGTGGAGGTGCACGAGGCGCTGCGGGACGGCAACCGCTTCGCGGCCCGGTACACCACCAGCCGGGGCGGCAAGCCGTCGAAGACCCAGGAGGTCTTCGTCTTCGGCGAGTTCGCCGAGGACGGCCGCGTGAGGTTCGCCCGCTTCCTGCTCGAACCGGATCACGGGGCGCTGTAGGGGACCGGCGGGAGCGAGTCGACCGGGACGAAGCAGGTGTTGTCGGCGGGGGCGCCCTCGTGCTCCTCGCCGTCGTCGTCCCGGAACCGCCAGGTGAAGCGGAGGCCGCGGGCCGAGGTGATGTCGGGGCCGTCCATGAGCTGGAAGTGCAGGTGTGGTTCGGCGGAGTTGCCCGAGTTGCCGCACTCGGCCAGCGTCTGGCCCCGCTTCACCAGGTCGCCCGCGGCCACCTTGACCGAGTGCCGCCGCAGGTGCGCGAAGACCGCGTACACGCCGTCGCCGAGGTCGAGGACGACGTGGTTGCCCAGCAGGTGCCGGGGGCTGCCGAGGGAACGGACGAAGGTCTCGGCGAGGACGTAGAACAGTCCCCACAGCGAGGTGCGCGTGAGGTGGTCGCGCTGCCGGTCCGAGACGGACACGACCCGGGCGTCGGCGGGCGCGAACAGGGGTTCGCCGAAGGACGGGTAGGACTCGGGGCGACGGGCCACCGGCCAGAGCCAGACGGGCTCCGGCGCCGGGCGCCGGGCGAGGTCGATGGCATAGGTCTGCGCGAGGTTGTGGGTGTGGCTGGGCACCTTGGTCGCGGGGCCGTTGCGGGCCATCCAGCGACCGGACACCGGGATCGCGAGCGGCAGTGGCGGGACCTCGTCACGCGGCCGCTGACCGAGGGTCATGGCACGGCGCATCAGCAGGCCGCCGACGAGCAGGGCGATCCCGGTGAACCATAACGGGCCCATGCCCTGACGGTTGACGAGGATGCACACGGCACCCGCGGCGACCACGAGGCCGTGGCGTTTCCAGAGGGATTGCACGATGGCGCCTTTCACGGTGGGAGACGTCGGGAGGACCCCAGCATTCCAGATGGGGGACCTCCAGAATTAAGCTATTACGTACTTGCGCAATATCGTATATCCTCTCTAGTGTTCCGCTGACGAAGCGTCGAAACCCGGGGAGCCACATGGGCGCCGAGGGCACGTTCCGCACCACCGCACCGAGGGTCGCGATCAACGCGGTCGGCCGGCACCTGCCGGACTGCCCCCGCCCCCTCGCGGACCTCCCTGAACTCGCCGGGCTCGACGAGGCCGAACGTCTCACCTGCCACGGACTCGGCATCGACACCGTTGCCGTCGACGACGGACTCACCGCCGCCGGCCTCGCCGAACGGGCCGCCCGCGACGCCCTCGACACCGCCGGGATCCCGGCCGCCGCGCTCGGCGCCCTGATCCTCGTCGAACCGCGCGCCCCCGAGACCCTGATCAGCTCCGACGCCACCCGGCTCCAGCACGCGCTGGGCGCGGACACCGCGCTCACCTTCTCCGTCGGCGGACTCGGCTGCGTCTCCTCCACCCCCGCTCTGCTCACCGCCCGCGGCCTGCTCGCCGCCGACCCCGGCCTCGGGCCCGTGCTCGTCGTGCACGGCAGCAAGCCCGCCGCCGCCCGGCGCTATCGACACCCGGTGACCGTCAACGGCGACAGCGGTCTGGCGCTCCTGCTCGGCCGCCCCCGCTCCGCCGCGCCGGTCCACCTCCTCGACCTCGTCCAGCGCACCAACGGCCGCTACTGGGACCTCTTCGGCCTGGAGTACCGCGACCGCCCCACCGCAGAATGGCGCGAGAAGTGCTCCGACCCGCCGGGCTACTCCTTCCGGCTGGCCATGGAGACCAGGAACCGCCTCGCCGAACTGGTCGCCGAACTCCTCGCGCGCAACGGGCTCACCCGTGCCGACATCGCCGGTTACGCCAGCCAGAACCTCTCGGCCGGCGGCCTGGCCTTCATCGAGGAGTCCCTCGACATCGCCCTGCTGCCGTCCTGCCGGGACAACCTCCGCGCCCTGGGCCACCTGGGCGCCAACGACACCTTCCTCAACCTTTCCACCGCCCTGGACCGCAAGGAACTGGCCGAGGGCGACCTCGCCGTCCTCGTCAACGTGAGCCCGGTGGCGGCATGGAGCGTCCTGCTGGTCGAGACGGGTCCGCCGAGCGGACCGGGGAGCATCGCATGAGCCGTGGATCCGCAGAGACCCTCGACGAGATCACCCGCTTCCTGACCGAGGCCCTGCGCAGGGAGGTCGGCCCCGACGACGACTACTTCGCCCTCGGGCTCGTCGACTCGCTGTTCGCGCTGGAACTCGTCACCCACGTCGAGGACCGGTTCGAGCTGACCGTCGAGGTCGAGGACCTCGATCTCGACAGCTTCCGCACCGCCCGCCGCCTCACCGCCTTCGTGCACGCCAAGAAGGCCGACGCCGAAACCGCCCCGGTCCATGCCGGCGACAGCTGAGGCGGACGGCGCGACCGGGACCTCGCCCCTGGTCGCCGCCGCCGCCGAACTCGCCGCCCGGGCCCGGGAACCCGCGAGCCGGTGGGACGCCGAGGGCCACGTGCCGCCGGACGTCCTGCGCGCCCTCGCGGCCACCGGCCTCCTCGCCGCCGATCTCCCCTCCCGGCACGGCGGACGGGACCTCGCCCCGGCCGACCTGGGAGAGGTCGCCGCCCACCTCGGCGGCGTCTGCAGCGCCCTGCGCGGCCTGCTCACCGTCCAGTCCATGGTCGCCGCGGCACTGCTGCGCTGGGGGACCCGGGCCCAGCGGGCCGACTGGCTGCCGCGCCTGGCCGACGGCACCCTCACCGCCGGTTTCGCCGCCACCGAGGACGGGGCCGGCAGCGCGCTCGGCGAGGTGACGACGGCCGTCGAGGACTCCGGCGACGGACTCCTCGTCACCGGCCGCAAGAGATGGGTCACGTTCGGGGAGAGCGCCGACGTCCTGCTCGTCCTCGGCCGCCACGCGGAGGGACTCACCACCGTCCTCGTCGAGACCGACCGGCCCGGCGTCCACCGGGAGTCCGTCACCGGCCAGCTCGGCATGCGCGCCGCTGGGATCGCCCACGTCACCCTCGACGGTGTCCGGATCCCCGCCGACCACCGGATCGCCCCGCCCGGCGCCGGACTGTCGCACGTCGCCGCGACCGCCCTCGACCACGGCCGCTACACCGTCGCCTGGGGCTGCGTCGGCATGGCGGAGGCCTGCGTCGCCGACGCCGCCGCGCACGCCGCGACCCGGCTCCAGGGCGGGGTGCCGCTCGGCCGCCACCAGTCGGTCGGCGCGCTCCTGGCCCGGAGCGCGGTCCGGGCCGCCGCCGCCCGCGAACTCGCCGCCCGGGCCGCACGCGCCAGAACCCGCGGCCCCGGTCACGGCGTCACCGAGACGATCATGGCGAAGTACGCGGCTGCCGACGCCGGCGCCGAGGCCGGCCGGGCCGCCGTGCAGGTCCTGGGCGCCGCCGGCATCGCCCCGGACAGCCGCGCCGGACGGCACTACCGGGACGCCAAGGTCATGGAGATCATCGAAGGAGCCCAGGAAGTGGCCGAATCCCATATGGCCGAACAGCTCTTACGCCGCTTCGGAGCGGTCACGTGACCGCCCCCGCCGCGCGGCCCACCGTCAAGTGCCTCGTCTGGGACCTCGACGACACCCTCTGGGACGGCGTCGTCCTGGAGGGCGACGTCCCCCCGCCCTTCCCGCCGGCGGCGACGACCCTGAAGACCCTCGACTCCCGCGGCATCCTGCACGCCGCCGTCAGCCGCGGCGACCACGACACCTCCACCGCCCACCTCGACGCCACCGGGCTCGGGGAATGGTTCTGCGCGGCCCGGATCGGCTGGGGCGACAAATCGGTCGCCGTACGGCACATCGCCGAGACCCTCAACATCGGCCTCGACACCGTCGCGTTCATCGACAACGACCCCGCCGAACGGGCCGAGGTCGCCGCCGCGCTCCCCATGGTCCGCTGCTACCCCGCCGACCTCGCGGGGCAGCTCCCGGAACTCCCCGAATTCCGCCCCGCGCACGTCACCGCCGAGGCGGCGGGCCGACGCCTGCTCTACCGCACCGAATGGCGCCGCCGCCAGGCCGAGGAGGAGTCCGGCGGCGACCGGCGGGCGTTCCTCGCCTCGCTCGGCCTCGTCATGGAGATCGCCCCGGCCACCGAGGGCGACCTCGCCCGCGCCAGCGAACTCACCGTGCGCACCCACCAGCTCAACAGCACCGGCCTGGTCTACGGCGAGGAGGACCTGCGCCGCCTGATCGCCGCACCCGACCACCAGGTCAGGCTCGCCCGGCTCAGCGACCGATTCGGCGACTACGGCGTCGTCGGCCTCTCCGTCACCGAACTCACCCCGACGGAGTCGGTGCTGAGACTGATGCTGATGTCCTGCCGGGTCGCGTCCCGGGGCGCGGGAGAGCTGATGCTCTCCCACATCGTCCGGCAGGCCCGCGCCGAGGGCCGCAGACCCGTCACCCACTTCGTACCGACCGCGGTCAACCGCACCATGCTCGTCACCCTGCGGTTCGCCGGATACGCGCCCGTCGCACGGGACACGGGCGACGGGGCGCCGATGGTCCTCGAAGTGCCGGCCGACCACCCGGTCCGCGAGCCCGGCAGCCACGTCCGACTGCTCGTCCGCCCCGCACCGGGAGGCCGGAGTGACCGCTGAGCGGGCCGGAACGAGCGAGCGGACCGAGAGGACGGGAGCGCCCGCCGGCCCGGTCCACGGGACCGGAGCGGCCGGACGGGGCGAAGGCGCCGAAGCGGCCGCCGAGGGGGCGGACGTGACCGCCGGGCGGGCCGGCAGGGCCCCGGCACCGACGGTGCCGCTGCTCGACGCCTTCCTCGCGCAGGCCGACCGCACCCCCCGCGCCACCGCCCTCGTCGTCGGCGACACCGTGCTCCGCTACCGCGAACTCGCCGACGCCTCCACCGGACTCGCCGCGCGACTGCGCGCGGCCGGAGCCCGCCCCGGGACCACGGTCTGCCTCCGGCTCGAACAGAGCGCCGCCGCGGTCGTCGCCGTCCTCGCCGCGCTCCGCGTCGGCGCCGCCTGGGCCGCGCTGGAGCCCGACCTTCCCGAGGCCAGGCTGCGGGCCCTCCTGCACGACACCGACTGCGCCGTCGTCATCGGCGGCCGGGACGACCGGACCCTGGCCCGCCTTCCCCACGCGCCGCCCCTCCTGCCCGCCGAGGACCTCGATCTCACCGCCCTCGCCGAGGCCGGGGCCCGCACGGCCGCATCCGCTGCGCCCCCGGTCCCGGAGAACGCCCCCGCCTACCTCGTCTACACCTCGGGATCCAGCGGCCCGCCCAAGGGCGTCGTGGTCACCCGCCGCCAGCTCGCGGACTCCGTCCGGCCGCGCGGCGCCGTCTACGGCACCGCCCCGTCGGTCTTCCTGATGGCGATGCGCCTCTCCTTCGACGGCATGCTCGCCGGCATGTTCTGGTCGTTCTCCCACGGCCACACCCTGCTGTTGCCGACCTCGCGCGAACTCCGGCTCGCTCCCGAGTTCACCCGGCTCGCCCACCGCCACCGGGCGACCCACCTCATCGTCGTGCCGTCCTACTACCGGCTGCTCCTCGCCGGCCCCGAGCGGCTCCCGGACAGCCTCCGGGTCGTCGTCGTCGCCGGCGAGACCTGCACGCCCGAACTGGTCAGGACCCATCGCGCGCAGCTGCCGGACGCCCGGCTCGTCAACGAGTACGGGCCCACCGAGACCGTAGTCTCCTGCACCGTCGAGAGCCGGCCCGACCCCGACGCGGAACGCGTCCCCATCGGCCGCCCCTGGCCCGGCGCCACCGCCCACGTCCTGGACGACCGACTGCGCGAGGCGGACCCCGGCGAGCAGGGCGAACTGTACGTCGGCGGAGCCTTCGTCGCCCTCGGCTACGCCCGCGCGCCCGGCCTCACGGCCGAACGCTTCGTCGCCTCCCCGTTCGGCCCCGCCGGAGCCCGCCTCTACCGCACCGGCGACATCGCGCACCGAGACGCCACCGGGGCCCTGCACTACCACGGCCGGATCGATCAGCAGGTGAAGATCCGCGGCGCCCGCGTCGAACTCGGCGACGTCGAGGCCGCCCTCGAAGCCCACCCCGACGTCGACCAGGCCGTCGTGACCTGCACACGACCGGCGGACGGCGAACCGGTCCTGACCGCGTTCCTCACCCCCGCGCCGGACCGGACCGTCCCCGCCCCCCGTGAACTGCGCCGTCACTGCCGCTTCCACCTCGTCGAGCAGGCGCTGCCGCACCGCTTCGTCGAGCTCGACCGGATGCGGCTCACCTCCACCGGCAAGGCCGACCGCAGGTCGCTCGCCGCCCTCGTACCCGCCCCGGGGGAGCCCGGCTCCCGGCTCGCCGACGGGGACGAGGACGGGGGCGAGCGGACCGCGCCCCGGCCCGGGACCGAGGACGGGCCGTCCGCGTTCCGGAACACGGTCCGGAAGATCTGGGCCGAGGTGCTGGGACACGAGGACGCGGGCCCCCACGACAACTTCTTCGGCGTCGGCGGCAACTCGCTCAAGGTCATCGAGCTGTACAGCGCCCTGGAGGAGCAGTGGCCCGGAACGGTACGCGTGGGGGAGTTGTTCGACCTCACCACCATCGCCGCGCAGGCGGCCGCCCTCGAAGAACGGACCGCGAACACCGGCGACGCCGGCCCCCCGCCACCGCCGTCCGCCCGCCCCGCCCCGGTCGCCTACGAGCTGTGACGAAGGAGTGTTCCGCGTGAAGGCGCAGACAACCGGCGCCGCCCCCGGCGGCATCGCGGTGATCGGCATCGCGACCCGCCTGCCGGAGGCGGCCGACCTCACGACCCTGCGCGCGAACCTGCGTGCCGGACGGGACTCCGTACGCCCCGCCCCTCCGCAGCGGATCGCCGCCACCGGACTCGACCCGGAACCCGACTATCCCGACATGGGCTACCTGGACCGGATCGACCTCTTCGACCACGAGCGATTCGGCCTCTCCCGCCACGAGGCGGAGGTCACCGATCCGCAGCACCGGCTGGCGCTCCACCTCACCCAGGAGGCGCTGGAGAACGCCGGGTACACCCCCGCGGCGCTGCGCGACAGCCGGACGGCCGTGGTGTTCAGCTCGCCCGGCAACGGATACCTGCCGTTCGTCGGCGAACCCGGCACCCTCAGTCTCATGGGCAACATGCCCTTCGCGCTCCCCGCCCGCGTCGCCCACCGCTTCGCCCTCACCGGGCCCTGCTACGGCGTCGACACCGGCTGCAACGGCTCGCTCGTCGCCGTCCACCAGGCCTGCCGCGAACTCAGGGACGGGGAGGCGGAGTACGCGGTCGTCGGCGGCGTGAGCCTGCGCCACGCCATCGCTCCGGCGGCAGCCGTCGGCGACTTCCCCGGCATCGCCTCGCCCACCGCCCGCTCCCGCGCCTTCGACGCGGAGGCGGACGGCGCGGGCGCCGGAGAGGGCGGCGCGGTCCTGCTCCTCACCACCCTCGAACGCGCCCTGGACGAGGGCGCGCACGTGCACGCGGTGATCCGGGGCACCGCCACCGCGCACAACGGCCGCCACTCCGCCACCATCGCCACCCCCAGCGCCCGCGCCCAGGCCGACGTCATCAACCGCGCCTGGGAGCGGGCCGGCCTCGATCTCGCCACGGCCGGCTACCTGGAGGCCCACGGCTCCGGCACCCGGCTGGGCGACGCCGTCGAGGTGGAGGGCCTGGCCCTCGCGCGCCGGGGGCGGGGCGGCACCCTTCCGATCGGCTCCCTGAAGACCAACCTCGGCCACCTCGACCACGCGGCCGGCATCGCCGGTCTGATCAAGGCGATCCTCAGCGTGCGGCACGCGGAACTGTACCCGTCCCTGCACTTCCGGCAGGTCGCGCCGGAGGTGGACCTGACCGGCGCCGACCTCGACGTGGTGACCTCGCTGCGGCCGTGGCGGTCCGCCGGCCCCCGACGGGCCGGCGTCAGCTCCTTCAGCCTCGGCGGGGTCAACGCGCACTGCGTGGTCGAGGAGCCGCCCGCGCTGCCGCGCCCGGCCCAGGACGGCACGGCCCGGCTGATCGGCGTCTCGGGACGCACCGAGGCCGACCTGTACGCGGTGTGCGAGCGGCTCTCGCTGGTGCTCCGCTCCGGCGACCTCGCCCTCGACGACGTGGCACGGACCCTGAACACGGGTCGGGAGCACCACCCCTTCCGGCTGGCCGTGGTGGCCGACCGCACCCGGCACCTCGCGGCCGAACTGGCGGCGGCGGTGACCTGGAGCGGGACGGGCGGGGGAGCGGGGGCACCCCCGGCGTGGCCGGGGGCCGCCGGGACTCCGGGGGCCCCGGCAGCCACGGCCGCTCCGGAGCCGAGGGGGACTCCGGGGGTTCCGGGCGCCTCCGTACCCGCGCGGCCCCGTGTCGTGCTCCTCCTGTCAGGCGACGCGGCACCGCCCTCCGGGCTTTCCGGCACGGACCCGCTGCCCGCCGCCCTCCCGCTCCCGGAGCACGAAGCCGATGTCGTACGGGGACAGCTGGCCGCCCACGCCGCGCTGGCCCGGGCGGGGATCGCTCCGGACGGGCTGATCAGCTCCGGGCTCTCCCGCTACGCGGTCCGCCACCTCAACGGCACCCTCACCGACGAGGACCGCAGGAAGCTCTCCGGCGGGGGCGTCACCGTCCCGCCCCTGCGCGCGGACCGGCTGAGGTCCGCTGCCGACGAGCAACTCGCCCTCGGCCCGGTGGTGTTCGTGGAGTTGGGCTCCCGGGGCGAGCTCAGCGACCTGCTGTCCGAGCACCTCGCCGGCCGGCCCGGAGCGGAGGTGCTCACCGCCGGGACCGCCACAGACGGCGTGCCCGGCGTACTGGCCCGGCTCTACGAGCGGGGCCACGACCTCGACTGGAGCACCCAGACCCCGCCGGAAGCCCGGCGGGTGCCCCTGCCCGGCGAGCCGTTCCGGGGCGTGCCGTGCTGGGCGGGCCGTCCGGGGGCGACGGCCGCGTCACGGACGACCGCCGCGGTCGTCCCGGCCGCTTCCGCTGCCGCTGCCGCACCCGCCGAGGCCGTCACGTCCACGACGCCCACCGTCCATGCCGAGCCCACCGGCGCCACCGAGCCCACCGGCGCCACCGAGCCCACCGCCCACGCCGAGCCCACCGGCCCCGGCTCCTCCGACGTGCTGCCCTGGCTGCGGCAGACGCTCGCCGAGCTGCTCTACGCGGACGCCGTCGCCCCCGACGACGACTACTTCGCCCTCGGCGGCAACTCGATCATCGCCCTGCTCCTCCTCAAACGCGTCGAACAGCGCTACGGGATCGAACTGCGCATGATCGACGTCTACGACCACCCGGCCGTCGCCGCCCTGGCGGCCGCCGTCGAGGCCCGGCGGACGATCGCCGGCGTCCCGGCCGCGCCCCCCGCACCGGTGCCGGCGGCCCCCGACGGGGACGCGCTCCCGCCGATCCGGCGGACTGACGCCCGGGTGCTCTCGTACGGGCAGGAACGCATGTGGTTCCACCACCAGCTCGACCCCGGCACCACCCTCTACAACCTTCCCGGCGCCTCCCGCCACCGCGGCCCGATCGACGCGAGCGCCATGCGCCTCGCCTGGGAGGACCTGGCCGAGCGGCACGAGGCGCTGAGGTCGAACTTCGTCTCCGTGGACGGCCGCGCGCAGCTCTCCGTCCGTCCCGAGCTCGGCGACTTCTTCCGCTTCGAGGACCTGACCGGACGGCCCAACGCCGAGCGGACGGCCCGCGAGATCCTCCGCACCGAGTCACAGCGCTCCCTCGACGTGGAACACGACCCACTGGTCCGGGTCACCCTGATCCGGCTCGCCCCCGACGACCACCTGTTCTGCTGGCTGACCCACCACGCCGTCAACGACGGCTGGGCCCCGCAGATCCTGATGCGCGAGTTGACGGAGTTCTACGAGGCCCGCCGCGAGGGGCGCAAGCACCGGTTCGAGCCGCTGCCCGTCCAATACCGCGACTACGCCCACTGGCAGCGCGAACTGATGGACCGGGGACTCCTCGAAGGCCAGCTGCGGTACTGGCGGGAACGGCTCACCGACCCCCCTGTACTGACGCTGCCCACCGACCGCCCGCGCGCCGCGCGGAAGGACTACGCAGGCGCCGCGCACGGTCTCACTCTCCCGCCCGCGCTCGTCGACCGGCTCCGCGCGCTCGGGGTCGCGCAGTCCGCCACTCTCTTCTCGGTACTGCTCACCGGCCTCAGCATGACGCTGTCCCGGTGGTCCGGCCAGGACGACGTCGTGGTCGGCACCCCCACCATCGGACGCACCCGCCCCGAGCTGTGGGGCCTGCTCGGCTTCTTCAACAACACCATCGCGCTGCGGACGGACCTGTCGGGCGACCCCGGGTTCCACACACTGCTGCGGCGGGTGCGCACCGACGTCATCGAGGGCTTGGAGAACCAGGAGATCCCCTTCGACGCCGTCGTCCGCGAGGTCGCGCCCGACCGCGATCCGGCCCGCAACCCGATCTTCGACGTCATGTACGTCCACCAGACCCTGCCTCCGCACTTCGTCTTCGGCGAGAGCCTGTTCGGCCCGGCCGTCGACGAGGAGGGCGGCCCGCTCTTCCCGGGACTGCCGCCGGGGACGTCCAAGTTCGACCTGTCGGTGGTCGTCGGCGAACGCGCCGGCGCCGACGACCTGGACGTGGTGGTCGAGTACAGCACCCACCTGTTCGACCGGAGCACGGTCGCGGACCTCGCCCGCTCCTGGGTCGACCTGCTGTGGGCCGTGACGGAGGACGCGGACCTCCCGCTCTCCGCGCTGCCCGGCCGGCCCGCCGGGCCCGGACCTGACGACGCCCTCACCGGGCTGCGCCCCTTCGAGCCGCCCACCGACCGGCCGCGGCCCCAGGGCGGCGGCACCGGCGCGACGGGCCGTCACACCCTCGTCCTGCCGGACGGTATCGCCCCGGGCCTCGGCGCCCCGGGGCTGCTCGCCGCCCTCGTCGCCCTGCTCACCGACCGGGCGGAGGCCGACGGGCTGCTGCTGGGACTCGTCCGCGCCGACGGTCCGCCGCTCCCGCTGCGGGTCGACGTGGCGGACGAGCCGTCCCTGACGGAGCTGGCCGCGCGGATCGCCCGGCTGACCGCAGAGGCGGAGGCCGCCCCGCCCACCGGGGGACCGTGGCCGTTCGACGTCACCGCCGATCCGCACGGCACCGGCGGCCGGACCGATGGGGCCGTACCCGACCTGCACTGGAGCGTCACCGACGACGGGATCACCGTCGACTACCGCACCGAGCTGTTCGACGAGGCGACCGTGCTCGCCCTCGCCGACGACCTCGTCGCCCTGGCGCGCGCCGTCGCCGCGTCCGCCGCATGACACCGCGAGCGTGCACCGACCGGGAAGGAATCCCCTCCGTGGGTGAGAGCAAGGACAGTGAGCCGTTGGACACGGCCGGAGCACCGGTCGGCATCGTCGGAGCCGGCACCATGGGCGTCGGCATCGTGCAGTGCTTCGCCGCCGCCGGACACCCCGTCGTGGTCGTCGACCCGGACCCGGCGGCGCGGGCGAGCGGGCCGGAACGGGTCCGCTCCTGGACGCGTGCCGTCCGGCTGCTGCGCGGGCAGGACGCCGGCCCGGTCGAGCAGCGGGTGGTCTGGGCTGCCGATCCCGCCGCCCTGTCCGGCGTCCGTCTCGTCGTGGACTGCGCCCCCGAACGCGTTCCCGTCAAGGAGGAGATCCTCCGGACACTGGACCGGGTCTGCCCCGCCGACACGGTGTTCGCCTCCTGCACCTCGGCGATCCCCATCGGCCACCTCGGCTCCGTCACCGGACGCCCCGAACGGGTCATAGGCACCCACTTCATGAACCCGGCGCCGCTGAAGGACACCGTCGAGGTCGCCACCTCCCCGGCCACCGCCGACCGGACCGTCCGCTGGATCCTGGACGTCCTCGCGGGCCTCGGGAAGAAAGCCGTCGTCGTCGGCGACGGCCCGGGATTCGTCAGCAACCGGGTGCTGATGCTGACGGTCAACGAGGCGGCGGCCGTCGTCGAGGCCGGCACCGCCGACGCCGCCACCGTCGACCGCGTCTTCCAGGACTGCTTCGGACACGCGACCGGACCGCTGCGCACCGCCGACCTCATCGGCCTCGACACCGTCGTCGACACCCTGGCCGTCCTCGGCCGGTTCACCGGCGACGCACGGTTCCGCCCGACCCCGCTCCTCGCCCGGCTGGTCGCCGAGGGGAACGTCGGCCGGAAGGCCGGCCGGGGCTTCCACCCGTACCCGTCGAACAGGTCCCTCGTCCCCCCGCGGCCCGCAGGAGCTGACACCCATGTCTGAGCACGCCCACGCACGGACCACGACCGGGGACTTCGTCGCGGAGGCCGTCGACATCGAGGGGCCGGTGGACATCGCCCTGCTGCAGCGCGCGATCCGGCAGGTCACCGGCGAGGCCGAGGCCGTGCGCCTGCGCTCCGGCGACGGTGCCTCCAGCGGTACGGAGCTCACCGACGGCGGCGCCGTTCCGCTGGACCTGGTGGACCTGGCCGACGCACCGGACCCGGCCGCCGCCCGCGAGGACTGGCTGAGCGCCGCGACCCGGGCCGGCCGGACGGCGTCACGCTCCTCCCAGGCCCTGCTCCGCCTCGCCGACGACCGCTACACCTGGTTCCACCTGCACCCCCGGCGCGCCCTCGACAGCTGGGGCTGCGCGCTCATCGGCCGCCGCACCGCCGAGGTCTACACCGCGCTCGCCGCCGGCACCCCGCCGGACGAGGGAGAGCTCCCCGGCCTCGCGCTGCTCACCGCCGCCGAGGACGCCTACCGGGCCTCGTCGGCGCCCGCCGAGGACCTCGCCTTCTGGCGGGATCGCCTCGCCGGCCTCACCCCCACCGGACCGGCCGGAGCCCCCGCCGCCACGAACGCGTCGGCCCTCGTGGCGCTCCCGGCCGCCGACACGGAACGCGTCCGCGCCGCCGCCCGCTACTGCGGCACCCATCCGCGCGCGGTCCTGATCGCCGCCGTCGCCGTCCACCTGCACCGGACCACCGGCGCCACCGACGTGGTCCTCGGTCTGCCCGTGGACGGACGGTACGAGCGGACCCTGCGGCGCGTGCCGGGCGCGGCCGAGGACGTGGCCGCGCTGCGCCTCGACGTACGGCCCGACGCGCCCTTCGCCGACCTCGTCCGCCAGGTCGGCCGCGAGTCGCGCCGGGCCCGGCGGCACCAGCGACTCCGGCACGCCGGGGTCTGCCGCGCCCTCGGGGCGACGGAGCCCGGAGCCCGGCTGTACGGGACGATCGCCGACGTACGGGAGGCGGCGCCCGCCCTCCGGTTCGGCGACCACCCGGCCACCGCCGGAGCCCTCGGCGTCCAGCCGTCCACCGCGCCCCGGTTCCTGCTGGAGGAGGCCCCCAACGGACGGACCCTCCTTGCCGTCCTCGGTCCCGAAAGCCCCGGCGAAGGACCCGACGCGGACGCCCGGCGGTTCCACGCCCTGCTGACCGCGGCCGTCACCGCGCCGGGCCACACCGTGGCCTCCCTCACCGCGCCGCGCCCCGGGGAACCGGCCGCGGCGGACTCCCCGGCACTGCCCGCCACCGCGGTCCCGGCGGAACAGGCCACGCTGACCTCGCTCCTCGAAGCGGCAGCGCGCCGCGTCCCGGACGCCGTCGCGGTCCGCGACGCGCACGGCGAGCTGACCTACCGTGAGCTGCACGAGCGGGCCAACCGGCTGGCCCGGCTGCTCGTCGGCCGGGGGGCAGGCCCCGAACGGCTCGTCGGCCTGCTGCTGCCCCGCTCCGCCGACACGCTCGTGGCGATGCTGGCGGTCCTGAAGTCCGGTGCCGCCTACCTGCCGCTCGACCCCGCCTACCCCGACGAGCGCCTCCGCCTCATGGTCGAGGAAGCCCAGCCCTCCTGCCTGCTCACCGACACCGCGCACGCCGGACGGGACCTCGGCGCTCCCGCCGGCACGGCCGTGGTCCTCGACGACCCGGCGGTACGGACGGAACTGGCCTCGGCCCCGTCGCACGACCTCACGGACGCCGACCGGGCCGCGCCGCTCGCCCCCGGCCACCCGGCGTACGTCATCTACACCTCGGGCTCGACCGGCACCCCCAAGGGCGTCGTCGTGGCGCACCGCGGCGTGCCGCCGCTGCTCGCATGGACGCAGGAGGAGTTCGGCGCGGACGCGCTGCGGCACACGCTCGCCGCGACCTCGTTCAGCTTCGACGTCTCCGTCGCGGAGGTGTTCACGCCGCTGGTCGCCGGGGGCACGGTCGAGGTCGTCCGAAACCTGCTGTTCCTGCTGGACGGTGACCCGCCCCGCTGGTCCGGCGGCCTCGTCTGCGCGATCCCCTCGGTGCTCAGCAAGCTCCTCGAGCGCACGGACCTCGACCTGTCGGCCCGGACCCTGGCGCTGGGCGGCGAGCCGCTGCCCGCCGCGCTCGCCGAGCGGGTGACCGCGACCATGCCGGACACCCGCCTGCTGAACGTGTACGGGCCGACCGAATCGACCGTGTACGCCACCGCCTGGCGCCCGGACGGCCCGTACGACGGGGCGGCGCCGCCCATCGGCCGTCCCCTCGGCCACGTCCGCGCCCACGTGCTCGACGCGGCCCTGGTGGAGGTCGGCCCGGGGGGCACGGGGGAGCTGTACCTGGCGGGCGACGGACTGGCCCGGGGCTACCTGGGCCGGCCGGCGCTCACCGCGGAACGGTTCACCGCCGACCCGTTCGGACCGCCGGGAACGCGGATGTACCGCACCGGCGACCTGGTGCGCCGCCGGGACGACGGGCAACTCGACTTCCTCGGCCGGGTGGACGAGCAGATCAAGGTCAACGGCCACCGGGTGGAGCCCGGCGAGGTGGAGGCGGCGCTGACCCGTCACCCCGAGGTCGCCGAAGCGATGGTCGTCGTCCGCCTCGACCACGCACGCGACGCCCGGCTCATCGCCCACCTGGTGCCGGCCGACCCGTTCGCGCCCCCCGCTCCGGAGGGACTGCGCGGGTGGCTCGCGACACTGCTCCCCGCCCACCTGGTGCCGGCCGAGCTTCGGTTCACCGCCGCGCTCCCGCGGTCCCCCAACGGCAAACTGGCCCGCGAGGCCGACCCGGAACCGCTCGCCGTGCCGGCCGAGCGGGCCCCGGCCCCCAAGGCCGCATCCGCCACTCCGGTCCCGCCGGTCGAGCCCGCCGCCCCGGACGCGGTCACACCCGCCCCGGACGACGCGCCCCCCTCCCGGGAGGACCTCGTCGCCGCCGCCTTCACCGCGGTGCTCCGCGAGACCGACGTCCCGCGCGACCGGAGCTTCTTCGACCTCGGCGGCGACAGCATCATGTCCATCCAGCTGGTCAGCCACCTGCGCCGGTCCGGCCTCGTCCTCGTCCCGCAGGACGTCTTCGAGCACAAGACCGTCCAGGCCCTCGCCCGCGTCGCCCGGGAGACCGGAGGCCGGACCACCGGCGAGGACGCGGCGGCCGTCGGCGACGTCCCCCTCACCCCCATCGTCCACTGGCTGCGCGACCAGGGCGGGCCCGTCGACGGCTTCCACCAGGCCGTGCTGCTCCGGGTCCCCGGCGGCCTGCGCGCCGACCGGCTGACCACCGCCGTCCAGGCGCTGGTCGACCACCACGACGCGTTCCGGCTCCGTCTCGACCGCTCCGTCCCCGGCTGGTCCCTGGAGGTCCGGCCGGTCGGCAGCGTCCTCGCCGCGGATCACGTGCGCCGCGTGCCCGCCGGGGGCGTCTCCGGCGACGGGCTGCTGCGGCTGCTGTCGGAGGAGACGGCGCGCGCCCAGCGGGAACTCGACGTCGTCAACGGGCGCATGATCCGCGTCGTCTGGTTCGACGCCGGTCCCGACCGCCCCGGCCGGCTCCTGTTCATGGCCAACCACCTCGCCTGCGACGGCGTCTCCTGGCGGATCGTCGTGCCCGACCTCGTCGGCGCCTACCAGGACGCCGAGGCCGGCCGCGCGCCCGTCCTCCGCCCGGTCGAGACGTCCCTGCGGCACTGGAGCCGGTCTCTGTCCGAGCAGGCCCGCACCCCCGAGCGGCAGGCTGAACTCCCCCTGTGGGAGAAGACGCTCGACGTCTCCGGCCCCCGGTTCGCCCGCCGCGCCCTGGACCCGGCCCAGGACACCACCGGCACCGCCCGCTCGCGCACCGTCGTCTACGAAGCGGAACGCGCCCGCCACCTCTTCACCACCATCCCGCTCGCCTTCCACTGCGAGATCAACGACGTGCTGCTCACCGCGCTGGCCGTGGCCGTGCAGCGCTGCCTCGGCACCACCGGGGACGTGCTCATCGACATCGAGGGCCACGGCCGCGAACCGGTGGTGCCCGGGGCCGACCTGTCCCGCACGATCGGCTGGTTCACCAGCATGTACCCGGTACGCATGGCGCCCGGCACCGCGGCAGCGGGCACGGCCGTACCCACCGGAGCCGCGCTCGGCGACGCCCTGCGCCGGGTGAAGGAGCAGCTTCGCGCCATCCCCGACAAGGGCATCGGCTTCGGCATGCTCCGCCACCTCGGCCCCGAGGAGGGACGCCGCAGGCTGGCGGCCGCCGAACCCCGGGACATCGGCTTCAACTACTTCGGCCGCTTCCTCCTGCCGTCCGAGGGCGGCGAGGAGGACTGGTCGCCCGCCCCCGAGACCGGCATGACGGCGGGCGCCGACGCCGACATGCCGCTCGACCACCCGCTGTCCGTCAACGCCCTCACCGAGGACACTCCGGAGGGCACCGCGCTGCGCATCGCGTTCTCCTGGGCCGACGGCGCCGTGGACGACGACCGGGTCGAGGAGCTGATCGGCCACTGGTTCGAGGCACTCGACGCGCTGGCTGCGCACGCCGCCGAACCGGGCGCGGGCGGCCGCACGCCCTCGGACTTCCCCCTGGTCGCCCTCGGGCAGCGGGAGGTCGAACTGCTCGAGCGCGAACACCCCGGCCTGGACGAGATCCTGCCGCTCTCCTCCCTCCAGCAGGGCATGCTCTACCACCTGCTGCTCGGCTCGCTGAACAGCTCCGAAGACGGCCGCGCCGAAGACCCGGCGAACGCGCTGTACACCGTCCAGTTCTGGCTGGAGCTGGCCGGCGACCTGGACACCGGCGCTCTGCGGCAGGCCTTCCGCGCCCTCCTGGACCGCCACCGCAATCTCGGCGCCGCCTTCGTGCACACCGGCCTCCCCCAGCCCGTGCAGGTCTTCCGGCCCGGCGTGGACGTGCCCTGGCGGGAACACGACCTCGGCGGACTGGCGGAGGACGAGCAGGAGCGCGAGACGGAACGCCTCCTGGTCGAGGAGCGGTCCCGGCCCTACGACCCGGCCCGGGCGCCGCTGTTGCGGGTGCTCCTCGTCGACCTCGGCGACGGACGCCGCCGGCTGGTGCTGTCGACGCACCACATCCTGCTGGACGGCTGGTCCCTGCCGATCGTCGTCGGGGAGCTGTTCGCCCACTACCGGGCAGAGGTCACCGGCACACCGCACGCCCTGCCCGCGGCCACGCCGTTCCGCGAGTACATGCGCTGGCTGTCGCATGTGGACGTCAAGGCCGCCGAGGACGCCTGGCGTGCCGCGCTGAACGGCTTCACCCCCACCCGGATCGGTGACCGGCACACCGGCGAGCCGCTGCCCTCCCGGCACCTGCGGTTCTCTCTCGGCGAGGAGGCGACCGGCGCGCTGACGGGCACCGCCCGGCGGCACGGCCTGACGCTCGCGACCGTGCTCCAGTCCTGCTGGGCGCTCGTGCTCGGCGAGGAGACCGGCCACCCGGACGTCGTGTTCGGTTCGGTGGTGTCCGGGCGCCCGGCCGAACTGCCGGGCGTGGAGAAGATGGTGGGCCTCTTCATCAACACCGTGCCGACCCGGGTGCGGATCGACCCGGCCGAGTCGCTCGGCGACCTCTTCGCACGGGTTCAGGACGAGCAGGCCAGGCTCCTGCCGTACCAGCACATCAGCCTCACCGACATCCGCCGCATCACCGACAGCGGTGACATGTTCGACACGATGATGTCCTTCGCCAACTACCCCTTCGACGGCGAGGCCCTGCGCCACCCGGCGCCCGGTCTGGAACTCGTCCGCGCCTCCGGCGAAGACCGGCAGCACTACCCGCTGGGCGTGGTCATCAGCCACCGCGACGACCTCCTGACCGTGCAGGTCGAGTACCACCCCCACCTCATCGACCCGGACCGGGCCGAGGACCTGGTCCGGCGCTTCGTCGCCCTGCTGCACCGGAGCGCGCGGGCCCCGCACAGCACGGTGGGCGCCCTCGACACCGCCGCACCGCTCGCGGCCGGCGCGGACGCGCCCGCCGTCGAGGAGCGCGCGGCCGCCCCGTCGGCCCTCGACGGCGGGACGGGCGTGCTGCTGCCGCTGCGCGAGGAGGGCGGCCGCCCGCCGCTGTTCTGCGTGCACCCCGCGGCCGGAATCGCCTGGTCGTACGCCGGCCTCACCGGGCCCCTGGGCACCGACCAGCCGCTGTACGGGCTCCAGGCGCGCGGCCTGGACGGGTCACGCGTCCTGCCCGGGTCGATCGCCGAGATGGCCGCGGACTACGTGACCCAGATCCGCACCGTGCAGCCGACCGGCCCGTACCACCTGCTCGGCTGGTCGTTCGGTGGCGTCGTCGCGCACGAGATGGCCGTCCAACTCCAGCGCGCGGGGGAGGAGGTCGGACTCCTCGCCGTCCTCGACGCGATGCCGCTCGCCGCTCCGGCGGACGACGGCCCCGACCCGGACGCGCCGGCCGCCGCAGGAGGCGACGGCGACGCGGACGCCACCGCGCCCCGGTTCGGCCCCGACCACGTGATGCGGACGGTCCTGCAGTTCTTCGGGTACGACCCCGCCCTCTGGGCCGACGAGGAGATGACCTACCCGCGCTTCCTGGAGATCGCCCGCGCCTACCCGGGCCTCCTCGCCACCTTCGACGAGGCCGTGATCGAGACCCTCTGCCGCGTCTACACGAACAACGCCGTCCTCTCCCACGACCACGTCCCCTCCCGCTACACCGGCGACCTGTTGGTCTTCACCGCCCTCGAAACCTCCCCCGAGGCGGCCGCGCGGCAGTGGGAGCCGTACGTCGACGGCGGCAAGCCCGAGGCCCGCCCCGTGGACTGCCCGCACGCCGAGATGGGGCGCCCCGGGCCGCTCGCGGAGATCGCCGAGACGCTCGTACTGCTGCTGCGGGGCGAGCGCACGGTGACGGACGCGCCCCGGTGAGCGGCCCCGACCACCCGCCGGTGCCGCTGACGACAGCCCAGCGCGGCATCTGGCTGGGCGAACAGCTCGCGGAACCAGGGCGCTACCACGTGGGCGTGGCTCTCGACATCGCCGGGCCCGTCGACCCCGGCCTCCTCGAGACGGCCTTCGCCGCGGCCGTGACCGAGACGGCCCCGCTGCGCGCCCGGTTCACCGTCACCGACGGCGGCGAACCGGAGCAGCGGGACGGGCCCCCGCCCCCGTGGAGCCTGACCCGGGTCGACCTGCGGGCTGCCCCCCGCCCGGCCGCGGCCGCCCTGGCGTGGACGCGGGCGGACGTGGCGCGGCCGTTCGACCTCGGCGGCGGGCCGCCGTTTCGCACGGCGCTGCTACGGCTGGCCGACGAGCGGTACCGCTGGTACCTGGCCTGCCACCACCTGGTCCTTGACGGTCTGGGCAGCGCCCTGCTGATCCGGCGGGTCGGTCGGCTCTACGCGGCGCTGGAGCGCGGGGAGCGCCCGCCGCCCGCCGTGCACCCGCTGGACGCGCTGCCCGCCGCCGAACGCGCCTACCGCGCCTCGGCCCGGTTCGAGGCCGACCGCGCGTTCTGGCGCTCCCGGTTCTCCGGCGCGGACGCGATCCGCCCCGCCGCCACCGGAGGAGTCGCCGCGCGCGGCGGCGCCCGCCTGCCCGCCGGAGGGTTCGCCCGGCTGAGGGCGGCCGCCCGGCGCCTCGACGTGGACTGGCCGGTGCTGGCCACGGCCGCCGGGGCACTGCTCGCGCACGTCCGGACCGGGGCGGGCGCCCCCGCGGAGGTGGTACTGGGCCTGCCGGTACCGGCCCGCGACCGGGACGTGGCGCTCCTGGCCGCCGGCACCGCCTCGAACATCCTCCCGCTGCGCATCGCCGTCCACCCGCACCGGCCGGCCCGCGCACTGGTGCGCGCGGTGGCGGACGAGATGACGGCCGTCCTCCCGCACCGGCGCCACCGGTACGAGGACCAGCTCGCCGACCTCGGCCCGACCGGCTCGGGCGGCTCGTTGTACGGACTGGCCGTGAACATCCTGCCCTTCAGCTACGGCCGAGACTTCGCGGGCCGCCCGGCGGCGATGCGCAACGTCGCCATCGGTCCCGTCCAGGACCTGTCCGTCACCGTGTACCCGGACGACGGACACGGGGGCCTGCGCGTCGACCTGGACGCCGACCCGGGCCGGTACTGCCCCGCCGAGGCGACCGCCGAGGCCCGCCGTTACGTCCGGTTGCTGCACCGGCTGACCACCGGCCAGGACGGCGCCCTCCGTGACTGCGACGCCCTTTCCGCCGCCGAGCGCCGCCGCTCGGCGCCCCGCCCCGCCGCCCCGGGCCCCGGCTCCGGCGCCGGCGCCGGGCCCGTCACGCTCCCGGACCTCTTCGCCCGTTCCGCGTCCCGCTTCCCCGACGCCGTCGCCGTCCAGGACGCCGCCACCGCCCTCACCTACCGCGAACTCGCCGCGCGCGCCCACCGCCTGGCCCGGGCCCTGGTCCGGCGCGGTGCGGGACCCGGCCGCACGGTCGCCGTCCGGCTGCCGCGCTCCGTCGACCTGGTGACCGCGATCCTCGCCGTGGCCGCGTCCGGAGCGGCCCTCGTCCCCCTCGACCCGGAATGGCCGGACGAGCGCGCCGAACTCGTCCTGGCCGACACCCGCCCGGTCCACGTCCTGACGCCCGGCGAACCGGCCTCGCTGCCCGGGGCCGCGGACGCGGCCACCGCCCTCGACGACGACGACCGGATCACTCCGCTGCTGCCCGCCCACCCCGCCTACGTCATCCACACCTCCGGCTCGACCGGCCGGCCCAAGGGCGTCGTCGTCCCCCACACGAGCCCGGTGGCCCTTCTCACGGACGCCGCCGCCCCCTTCGGCTTCGGAGCGAGCGACGTGTGGACGCTCTTCCACTCCTGTGCCTTCGACTTCTCCGTGTGGGAGGTGTGGGGAGCGCTGACGCACGGCGGGCGGCTCGTCGTGGTCCCGCACGACGTGGCCCGCTCGCCCCGGGCCTTCCTCGACCTCCTGGCCCGCGAGCGCGTCACCGTGCTCAGCCAGACCCCGTCCGCCTTCGCCGCCCTGGACCGCGCCGACGCCGAGGACCCGGCGCGCGGCCGCGGACTCGCCCTGCGCTGGATCGTGTTCGGGGGAGAAGCGCTGCGTCCGCGGACCCTGCGCGACTGGTACCGGCGCCACGGCGGGCCGACCGCGCCCACCCTGGTCAACCTGTACGGGATCACCGAGACCACGGTCCACGCCACCCGCCGCGACCTGACCGCCCGGGACGCCGACCGCGACGGCAGCCCGATCGGGACCCCACTGCCCGGGACCCGGCTCCACCTGCTCGACGACAGCCTGCGCCCGGTGCCCGCCGGTGTCCCCGGCGAACTGTACGTGGGCGGCCCAGGCGTCGCCCGGGGCTACCTGGGGCAGCCCGGCCTGACCGCGGCCCGGTTCGTCGCCGACCCCTTCGGTCCGCCCGGCGCCCGGCTCTACCGCTCGGGCGACCTGGCCCGGTGGACACCGGACGGGGAACTCCACTACCTGGCACGGGCGGACGACCAGCTGAAGATCCGGGGCCACCGCATCGAACCCGCCGAGATCGAGGCCGCGCTGCTCGCCTCGGACGGCGTGACCGCCGCCGCCGTCACCGCCGTGCCCGCCCCGGACGGGGACCCCCGCCTGATCGGCTACGTCGTCGCACGCTCCACGGACCGGCACGACCTCCCCACCGGCCCCGGGCCCACCACACCCGGCTCCACCACCGGACCCGCCCCCGTCCGGGCCGCCCCCGCCGACTCCGGCCCCGCCTCGCCCCGGGACCGGGAGCCGCTCGCCGACCGGCTGCGCCGGGCCCTGCGCGCGCGGCTGCCCGCCCACCTGGTCCCCGCCCGCCTGGTGCTCGTCGACGAGCTGCCGCTCACCCCGAACGGCAAGCTCGACCGCGCCGCCCTGCCCGCGCCCGGCGACATCCCGCCCCACCGCCCCGCACGCCCCGAGCCCGCCACACCGCTCGAACGCCAGGTCGCCGACCTGTTCGCCCAGCTCCTCGGCACGAGCCGGGTGCGACCCCACGACGACTTCTTCGACCTCGGCGGGGACAGCCTGCGCGCCGCCCGACTGGCCGCTGCCCTCCGCGCCGCCCACCACACCGACATCGACGTCCGCGACGTCTTCGACAACCCCACGGTCTCCGCCCTCGCCGCCCGGCTCACCGCGCCTGCCGAGCCCGCCGCCCTCGGAGAACCCGCCGCACGCCCGGAGCGGATCCCGCTCTCCCCCGGGCAGCGGCGGCTCTGGTTCCTGCACCGCCACACCGCCGCCGACCGTGCCTACAACGTGCCCCTGACGATCCGTCTCACCGGCGACCTGGATCCGGCCGCGCTCGCCGCCGCCCTCGGCGACGTGACCGACCGGCACGAGATCCTGCGGACCGTCATCGAGGAGGAGGGCGGCAGTCCGTACCAGCGGATCCTGCCGCCCGAAGCCGGCCGTCCCCGCCTCACCGAGATCACCGTCGACCCCGGCGAACTGCCCGCCCGGCTGGCCCTCGCCGCCCGGCACGCCTTCCGGCTCGACCGCGACACCCCGCTGCGCGTGACCCTGTTCACCACCGGCCCCGACCGACCCCGCACGCTCCTCCTGCTCCTCCACCACATCGCCTGCGACCACACCTCACTCGGCATCCTCACCGCCGACCTGGAGACCGCGTACGCCGCGCGGCTGCGAGGCGCGGCACCCACGGACCTGCCGCCCCTGCCGTACCAGTACGCCGACTTCGCGCTCGACCGCGCCGCGGACCCCGGCCCCGGCTCCGCCGCCGAGGACGACGGCCTCGCCCACTGGACCCGCGCCCTGGACGGGCTGCCGGACCGCATCGCCCTGCCCGTCGACCGGACGGCACCGCCGACGGACGAGGGAGCCACCGCCTCCTTCCGGATCCCCCCGGCACTGCACCGACGCCTCGCCCGGCTCGCCGCCACCGAACGCGCCAGCCTGTTCATGGTCGTCCACACCGCGCTCGCGGTCCTCCTCACCCGCCTCGGCGCCGGCACGGACGTCCCCGTCGCCACCGCCGTCGCCGACCGGCCCGACCCCCGGCTCGACGCATCGGTCGGCTTCTACGTCAACACCCTCGTCCTGCGCACCGACACCTCCGGCGACCCCACCTTCCGTGAACTCCTCGCCCGGGTCCGTACCGCCGACCTGGACGCCTTCGCCCATCAGCACACCCCGTTCGAACGGGTCGTGGAGGCCCTGGCCCCGCACCGCCCCGAGACCGGGCCGCCCCTCTTCCAGGTGATGCTGGTCCTCACCCCGCCGCCCCCCGAGCGGCTCGACCTGCCCGGGCTGCGCGCCGAGGTCGCGACCGTCGCCACCGGCACCGCCAAGTGCGACCTGGCATTCAGCCTGTACGAGCGCCGCGGACCCGGTGGCGAAGGCGAGGGCCTCGACGGCGTCCTGGAGTACCGCACCGCCCTGTTCACCCCGGAGACCGCCCGCACCCTGGGCGAACGCCTCGTCCGACTCCTCACCCGGCTCGCCGACGCCCCCGACACCCCCGTCGGCACCGCCGACCTGCTCGCCCCGGAAGAACGCGCCCGGCTCCTGGACCGCTGGAGCAGGACACCCGCCCGCCCCGCGCCACCCGGCCCCGCCCCCCGCAGCGTCGCGGAGGGGATCGCCGCCCACACCCGCCGCGCCCCGCAAGCCGTCGCCCTGCGCTCCGACACGGAAACGCTGACCTACGCGGAACTGGAGACCCGGTCCGACCGGCTCGCCGCCCACCTCACCACCGCCGGGGTGCGCCGGGAGACCCGCGTCGCCGTCCTCATGGAGCGCGGCGTGCTGTACGCCGTCACCGCCCTTGCCGTCCTCAAGAGCGGCGGCGTCTACGTCCCCCTCGACACCCGCGCGCCGCACGCCCGACGGTCCCGCGTCATCACCGAGGCGGACGCCGCCGTCCTCGTCGTCGGACCCGGACTGACGCCCGGGGAACAGCCCGCAGGCGCGCCCGTCGTCCTCGACGCCGCCGAGGCCCTGGCCGCGCCGCCTCCGCCCGCCCCGCCCGCCCCGGCCGGTCCCGCCGTACCCGGACAGCTGGCCTGCGTCATCTTCACCTCCGGATCGACCGGCGTCCCCAAGGGCGTCGCCCTCACCCACGAGGGCATCCTCGCCCTCGCCGCCGACACCTGTTACGAACCCACGACCGCCCGCCGGATGGTGATGCACTCCCCGCACTCCTTCGACGCCTCCACCATGGAACTCTGGGTGCCCCTCCTCAACGGCGGCGAGGTCGTCGTCGCCCCGCCCGGCGACCTCGACCTGCGGACCCTGCGGCGGCTGCTCACCGAAACCCGCCCCACCAGCCTCTGGCTGACCGCCGGCCTCTTCCAACTCGTCGCCGAGGAGGACCCGGGCTGCCTGCGCGGCCTCGACGTGGTGTGGACCGGCGGCGACGTCGTCTCGTCCCGCGCCGTCCGGGCCGTCCGGCTCCACTGCCCGGACACCGCGGTCGTCAACGGCTACGGACCGGCGGAGACGACCACCTGCGCCACCTGGCACCAGATCGTCGACGCCGACCTGGCCGCCGGGACGGGCCGCCGGGGCCTCCCCATCGGCCGCCCCCTGGACGGCGGCCGCAGCTACGTCCTGGACGCCGGGCTCCAGCCGGTGCCCACCGGGGTGACGGGGGAGCTCTACCTCGCCGGGACCGGCATCGCGCGCGGCTACCTCGGCCGTCCCGGACAGACCGCCGAACGCTTCGTCGCCGACCCCTACGGCCCGCCCGGCACCCGCATGTACCGGACCGGCGACCTGGCACGCTGGCTGCCGGACGGCACTCTGGAGTTCCGCGGACGCACCGACGGACAGGTCAAACTGCGGGGCTTCCGCATCGAGACCGACGAGGTCGCCGCCGCGCTCGTCGAGCACGCCACCGTCGCCCAGGCCCTCGTGGCAGTGCGCGAGGAACGGCCCGACAGGAAGCGGCTGGCCGCCTGGGTGGTCCCCGCCGACGGAACGGAGGCCGACCCGGAGGCCCTGCGCCGGCACCTCACCGAGACGCTCCCCAACTACATGGTCCCGGCGGAGTGGGCCGTCCTGACCGCACTGCCGCTCACCCACAACGGCAAACCGGACCGCGCCGCCCTGCCCGAACCGGCCCCGGTGCCCCGCCCGCACGCCCTGCCCGGCACCGCCGGGCCCGATGACACCGCCGCACCCCGCACCGCACGAGAACGCCTCCTCCTGGTCCTCTTCGCAGAACTCCTCCACACCCCGGCGATCGGCGTCCACGACGGCTTCTTCGACTCCGGCGGCGACAGCATCACCGCCATCCAGCTCGTCAGCCGCGCCTACGAGGCCGGGCTGCGCATCACCGTGAACGACCTCTTCCGCGCGCCCACCGTCCACGGCCTCGCCGCGCGCGCCGAGGCCGTGGACCCCCCGGCCCCCGCCGCCACGGGCCCCGACGGCGACGCCGGACCGCTCCCGCCGACCCCCATCGTCCACTGGTGGCGCGAACAGGACAGCGACCTCGACGCGTTCAGCCAGCACATGGTGGTCCGCACCCCGGCCGGGCTGACCGCCGACCGCCTCACCGCCGCCCTCCAGGCGCTCGTCGACCGGCACGCGGCCCTGCGGATGCGCCTCGACCCCACCGGCGAGGAGTGGCGGCTCGACATCCGTCCGGCCGGCCGGATACGCGTCGACGACCGGGTGCGCCACCTTCCCGCCCCCGCCGACGGCCCGCCCCTGCTGCCCCCCGACGCGCTGGACGAGGCACTCGGACAGCTCGCCCCGACACGGGGACACCTGCTCTCCGCCGCCTTCCTCGATCGGGGACCCGATGCGACCGGGAGGCTGCTGCTCGTCATCCACCACCTCGCCGTCGACGCCGTCTCCTGGAGGATCCTGCTCTCCGACCTGGCCGCCGCCGACCAGGCGCTGGCCGCCGGAAAGACCCCCGAGCTCATCCCGCCGCCCGTGACCCTTCCGGAGTGGGCCCGCACCTTACTGACCCAGGGGACGGAGGGGACGCGCCGGACTGAACTGCCACTGTGGACAGAGACACTGGCGGGCACGGACCCCGCCCTCGCCGACCCCCGCCCCGCCCCTCCTCCCGCCCCGGTCTCCGGCCCCCTCGCCGGAACCCGCTCCGCCCCCCGTGCCTGCGGGACATCCTCGGCGGCCCCCCCGCCGACGCGCACCCTGACCGCCACGCTGCCGCCCGGCCGGACCTCACCCCTGCTCACCGAGGTCGGCGTCGCCTTCCACTGCGGGATCGAACCCGTCCTCCTCACCGGCCTGGCCCTGGCCGTCGAGGAGTGGTGCCGCCGCCGCAGCAGGCCGCCCGCCCCGGACGGCCTGCTCGTCGACCTGGAGTCGCACGGCCGCCCCGACCACTCCGGCACCGACCTGTCCAGGACCGTCGGCTGGCTGACCGCCCTCTACCCGGTCCGGCTGCCCGCCACCGGCTGCTCCTGGGCCGACGTGCGCAGCGCGGGAACCGGCCTCGGCCGCGCACTGCGGCGGGTCAAGGAGACGCTACGCGCGATCCCCGACCGGGGCGTCGGCTACGGCATCCTGCGCCACCTCGACCCGGCGGCCCGGCCCGCACTCGACGGCCGGACCCCGCCGCAGCTCGGCTTCAACTACCTGGGCCGCCTCGCCACCACCGCCGACACGGACTGGAGCATCACCGGGGAGCAGGTCCCGTCCCGTACCGCCGGAGCCTCCGGCCTGCCGGGCGGACACGTCCTCGACATCAACGCGCTGACGACCGACGGACCCGACGGCCCCCGGCTGAGCGCCACGGCGACCTGGACGGACGGCCGGCTCACCGAGGCCGAGGTCCGCCTCCTCACCGACCTGTGGTTCGCCGCTCTCGACTCCCTCGTCCTGCACGCGCGGACCCGCGGCAGCGGCGGCCGCACCCCCTCCGACCTGCCGCTCGTCCGGCTCACACAGGAAGAGGTCGACCACCTGGAGGAGGCCCACCCCGGCCTGGCGGACGTCCTCCCGCTCACCCCGCTCCAGGAGGGACTGCTCTTCCACGCCCTGTACGCCCCCGACGCCCCCGACGTCTACCAGGCACAGTGCGTCCTCACGCTCCACGGCGGCCTGGACCGGGACACCCTGCGCGCGGCCACCGCTGCCCTGACCGCCCGCCATCCCCACCTCGGCGCCGCGTTCGTCCACCAGGGCCTGCGCCGCCCCGTCCAGGTCGTCCCCGCCACGGTCCCGCCGAGATGGCGCCTGCTCGACCTCACCGGCGTCTCCGAGAAGCGCCGGAAGCAGGTCTTCGACCGGATCAACCGGGCCGACCTGACCCGCCGCTTCCCTCCCGACCGGCCGCCGCTGCTCCGCTTCACCCTCACCCGGTGGGGACCGGACGAGCACCGCCTCGTCCTGACCCATCACCACCTGATCCTCGACGGCTGGTCCATGCCGCTCCTCGTCGGGGAACTGCTCGAGCTGTACGCGCACGGGGGCGACCCGGCCGCGCTGCCCCCGGCCACCCCCTACCGTGACCACCTCGCGTTACTGGCGGCCCAGGACGCGCCCGCCGCCCGCGCGGCGTGGCGCGCCGCCTTCAGCGGCGCCCCCGCGCCCCGGCGACTGACCGGGGCCGCGCCCGTCGGCGTCGGGCCCGCGGCCTCCCTGGACGCCGTGCTGTCCGAGGCCGCCACCACGGCGCTGCGCGCCCCGGGCGGCGACGCCGTCACGCTCAACACCGTGGTCCAGTACGCCTGGGGCCTGCTGCTGGCCCGTCGTCTCGGCACCGACGACGTCGTGTTCGGCGCGACCGTTTCGGGCCGCCAGCCCGAGCTGTCCGGGATGGACTCGATGATCGGTCTGTTCATCGACACGGTGCCGGTCCGCGTGCGCGTCGACGGCACGGAGACCGTGCGCGAGGCCCTGCGCCGGTTGCGGGACGAACAGACCCGGCTGCTGTCGCACCACCACATCGGGCTGAGCGAGATCCAGCGCGCGGTCGGACGCAGGGAACTGTTCGACACCCACCTGGTGTTCGAGAACTACCCTCTGGACCGGGCCACCCTCTCGCGCCCCGCCCAGGGCCTCCGGGTCGCCTCCGTGACGGGCCGGGACGCCACCCACTACCCGCTGACCCTGGTGGCGTTCGCCGTCGACGGCGCGCTGCACCTGCGCCTCGACCACCGGCCGGGCGCGCTGGAACCAGGTGCCGCCCGCGCCCTCCTCCACGAGCTGACCGACCTGCTCGACGCCTTCGCCACCCGGCCGGAGGCGCCGGTGGCGGAGCTGCTCGGCACGGAGTTCCGGAACGACGACCGAAAGAGAGAGGCCATCCCGTGACCAATCCGTTCGACGACGAGACCGCCGCCTTCCTGGTGCTCGTCAACGACGAGGGGCAACACTCCCTGTGGCCCCGGTTCGTGAAGGTGCCGGTCGGCTGGACCCGTGTCTTCGGGCCCGACGACCGCGCGGCCTGCCTCCGGTACATCGAGGAGCACTGGACCGACATGCGGCCGAAGAGCCTCATCGCCGCCCTGCCGCCGGACGCCTGATGCGCCCGGCGACGGGGCCACCGATAGGCTGGTTCGATGAATGAGTACGCGTCTTCCTGGGAGGCCCTGGCGGGGCAGGTCGCCGACATGGCGCAGCGACTCTCCGAAATCGAGGCCAGGCTGGACGGCGACCACCGGGGCCCCGTCCCGGACGAGACGCCGGCCGAGGCCTACTGGGCGCTGCCCCAGCTCCGCGAGCGGCTCCAGGAAGCGGCGCACGGCGGGGTCCTGTTCGCCGGGTCCGTGGTCGGCCTCGACGGGGACCTCGTCGAGTGGGAGCGCTCCGACACCACCGACTCGATGCTCAGTTCGGACTGGTCGGAGGCGGCCGACGCACTGGGGGCACTGAGCCACCCGGTGCGGCTGCGGCTCATCCAGGCGCTGGCCGGAGGACGTACAGCGGTCGCCGAGCTCATCGAGCTGGAGGGGCTCGGCACGACCGGCCAGATCTACCACCATCTGCGGCAGCTCGTCTCCGCCGGCTGGCTGGAGACGATGGGGCGCGGCCGCTACCAGATCCCGCCCACCCGCCTCGTCCCCCTCCTGGTGATGGTCACCGCGGCACGCCGCTGACCCCGTCCGGATTCGTCCAGCGCGTGCGCGACATCAAACACGGCAGGGCACGGAACCAACGGGGTCCCTTCGGCCCCGGCCTCCTCCCTTCCCCCCTCCGGAGGACGACGCGGATGTTCTTGCCGTCGGGCGGTGATGTGACGGCGACGTCGGTGCTGGGGCGGGTGATGACGGACCAGCCGAATCCGCCGGGGTTCGTGGTGCCTGCCGGTGCGGTGGTGGGGCGGTCGGTGAAATGGCCGACCGCGTCGAGATCGGCACCGTCGAAGAGGAGGCGCATCTCAGGTTCCCGTGCCAGGGGCGCCCGCCCACACGGCGAGCGTCCGTGTGCGTTCGGCCCGCCGCTCGGCCGTGTCACCGGTTCGGCTCGCCCAGGCGACATGGCCGTCGGGGCGCACCAGGATTTCGGATGCCCCCGCCAGTTCGGGGTGATGGTCCCATCCGGTCACCGTCACGGCCTCGACGCGTCCGCTCCACCCGGCCTCGACGGCGGGCGGGAGCGTCTCGTCGCCGACGAAGTCCAGCAGCAGGAAACGGCTGCGGTCGGCCGGCTCGTAGACCCGCGTGGCGGAGGATCCTGCGGTGGTCGGGCCGATGCCCGACATGCGCCGCCCCTCCAGCGGATCGGCGTCCGGGCGGCGGGCGGGGTAGGCGGTGCCGAGGGCGGACACCCGCGCGGCCAGGTTCTGGTTGACCTCGGTCGTGCCCAAGAACTCGTCGAGCACCCGACGCGGTGCGGCGGCGGCCCCGCGTACCGCGGGACGAGTGCCGGTTCCCCCTGCAGGGTCTGGACCTCGGTGTCCTCGACGACCGCCGCGCCGACCGGCCGGCGTTCGGCGTCAGCGCGATGGTGTTCGTGATGAGCAGCGATGGTCTCTTCCACCGCCGCCACCTGCTTGCCGAGGCCCGGCGCTTCCTCGTCCTGGTTCAGCGCGGCCGCCGCCGCGAGCCCGGTCTGGACGAGACGATCGTGAACGCGGCCATCGCGGCGTACTGCCTGGACATCACCGAACCGAAGACCACCCGCGGGCTCCTGGCGGACTACCGCCTCTGCACCGCTCGCTGGGCCCACCCCGATCCCGCCCGCGCCCGGCGACGCTCACCGGAGGCGGCTCCTGACGTCGACCACCGGCCTCCGGCCGACCTCACCGCCCTACGAGGGCGTCACCGCGCACCAGCAGGCCGCGATGCCCGAACAGCTCCTCCTCTTCCCTGACACCGACGTCGAGGAGCCGGAGGGCGAAAGCGAGCCGACGGACTATATGGAGCGGCTGCGGGCGCTCCAGAGGGCGCGCGCCAAGACGGGCACACAGGACCTGACCACCGAGCAGATCAGCATCCAGGCCCGCATCGAGGAGATGAAGACACGCGCCAAGATGCTCCGGGAGCGCTACGAACCCCGACCCGAAGCTCCCGCTCCCCGGCCGGTCCTCAAGGACCAGGAGCACCGGCAGCATCCCGGCCAGCCCAGCACCGGACACGGCGGGGCGAGCCGCTGAATGGGCTCCACTCTCCACGGGTGAGTTCCACTCCGTGGGGAAGGGAGTCCACCGAGTGGAGCCCACCATTTCGTGCTCCGGTCCGCCGGGTGGGCCGGGGGCCGAAGTCGCGGTCGCACCGGCTGGGACGCGACCGGCGGCCACGTCCTGGCGACGGGGAGGGAGACGAGGGTGGGGGAGCCGGTCACCGAGGTACGGAGGTCTTCGCCATGGTCCACCCGATCCCGGATCTCGCACCCGAGTACATGGAGCGCTTGGAGCAGCTCGCCGACGCGGTCCGGCTGCGGGCGGTGCTGTACGCGGCGCCCGCCGTGCCCGCGCCGGTGTGGGGGAACCGGACGCGGCAGTACTCCGGAGGCCGGTCGAACCCGCCACGGGCCGTACGTCCGCACCGTTCCCGCCGTCGCTGAACCCGCCCTTCCACTCGGCACTACCGTGCGCCCGGGGGCGTGCTGCACCGCGCCACCGAGTGGAAGTGGACTCCACCGACGCCGGGGCAAATGGTGCGGTCAAGGGGTGGTCAAGGGGTAAAACGGACACCGTGATGCGCGGATCCCACCCCCAGAGCGGGCCGACCGAGTGGATTCCACCGGATGGACCGCGGCTCCCACCGAAGTGGTCGCCACGGACGCGGGTTCCACCCGGTGGAGGGTGGAGCCCACGTCCGTTCCGCTCCACCCGGTGGACTCCACCCACCGTTCCGGCTGCCGGGTGGAGTTCACCGAGGGCGCTGCCTGGGGTCAGGCGGTGGCCGGCCTTCCGGTGGCGATGTCGCCGCGGACGTCGGCGAGGAACTGGCTGACCTGGTCGACCTCCTGCATGCACTCGATCAGGAACTGGGCCGCGGACCAGGCGGCCTCCACCGCGTTACCCGTCAGGCACCGGCGCATGAGGTCCCGGTTCGTCACGGTCGCCAGCCTGTCCAGGACGTAGCCGGCCTCGCAGCCGACGTGCCCGTCGGGCACGGCGGTGAGGTGACGGGTCAGCAGCAGCGTGCCGAACTCGCCGACCGTCCGCGCGAGCCGGTTGTCGGCGTGGAACGCCGCCAGCTCGGTCTGCTCCCGCTCGGTGCCCTGGTGGCGCCAGACCAGCTCGACGTAGTCGGCGGCCCGCGTCATCCGCTCCCGGTACTCGGCGGCCTGCGCGGTCTGCTCCGAGACGGTGGTGGTATGCGTCGTGGTTTCCACAGGGGACTCCTTGTCCGTGTCGGTGGCGGGCACCTACCGCGCCCGCCTGCCTGGAGAGGTGGGGAGGGCGTTACCGGGTAGCGGGGGCCGGGTGGGCCTGGATCGCCTGGTGCAGGGCGACGGTGTCGAGGTGCTCCAGGACGTCGGCCAGGTCCTCGTGATCCTCGACGAGCAGCTGCGCGATGAGGTGCAGGGCGGTGCGGGCGAGGGGTTCGGCGGTGTCCGGGCCGGCCGTGGCCCAGGCGCCCAGGGCGGTCACGAAGACCCGGCCGAGGGCGTCGAGGACGAAGGACTCGTCGCACGGCTCCGCCGTGCGTTCGCCGACCGTGGTGACGGGGACGACGATCCGCTCGACGACGTCCACGATCAGCTCGGGCATCCGCGGCCCGGCGACCACGAGTTCGCCGGCGAACTCGCTGTCGGCGACGCTGGCCGCCCGCAGGTGGCCGAAGACGTCCATCACCGCCTGCGGGGTCGTCGGGACGAGTGGCGTGATGGTGGTGTTCTCGGGCACGTATGGCTCCTCGGTTCCGGACCGCTCCGCTGATCGTGGCGGCCTCAGAACGAGTCTCAAATCGCGGGCCTGTGGGCAGAGGACGAAGAAATCTCCCCTAGCCCGAAGGGGGCGTAACGGTACTGCAAGGGTCAAACCCGGCCCCTTGTCCGGCAGGGTCGGCCCGACCGTGAGCCGGGCCATGACCCCTTGTCCACCTCCGCTACCGCTCTGGTGGCCGATACGTTCTCCAGGGAGGCGGTCGTGATGCCACTCACGGACAAATCCGCACCACAAGGGCCTAGTCGAGGAGGAATCGGACACCGGATGCCGTGGGCGGTTAGACCGCGGACAAGGGGGGTGCTTCCGACGGTGGCCCCGGCCCGCACGCACATCCGCGTACGGGCCGGACGACCCCCGATCCGGCCCGCAGGCCGGGGAAACCGAGGACACCGTGCCCGCCGATCTCACGCCCGAGCCCGCCCACGGCCACCACGGCGCCCGTAACCGCCGGCCTTCCGAGCAACCAGCCCTCCGCGGTCTCCTGCCCGGCGGGTAAGACCGTCCTTGGCGGCGGAGGCGAGATCCAGGGGGAGGACACCACCCTCACCAAGAGCTACCCGTCTGCTTTCACCTCGTCCGGGCCGACGCAGTGGACGGTCGAAGGGCGTAACAACCAGTGGAGCAACGTCGGTGTCGCCGGCTATGCGACGTGCGCCGATCCCATCGAAGACAACCAGTGGACGACCTATAAGATCAGCAAGAACCAACCCTCGGGCGGATTCCTGACCTGCCTGAACGGCCGACGGGTCACCAGCGGCGGCGCCGCCGCGAACACCTAGGAGTCGGCGCTCCGGGCGTCCCGGCCCGGTCTGATGGGCGAAGAGGCCGACCGCGACGGCTGGTGGGTGCAAGCCGGCAGCTTCTACGAGCCGATCGAAGTGGACCTCTACGTGATGTGCAGCACCCGATAGCAAGGAGCCTTCAGGAGCGGTGCAGTGTCGCGGCGGCCGAGACGGTCGGCCGACTCGTCTGGGAGGCGTGGGGCGCTGTGCCGAAGGCGGCCAGGCGGTGGGCCAGGCGAGATGGGCGAGGAGCGGCCATCAAGGTCCTCTCCGTGGCGACCGCTCCGGGCACGGATGCTCCGGCTGTGGTCATTTCCGTTGGACCGCGTCCATGATCTGTACGCGGTCCGGCGCGCGGAAAGAGCGCGTGGAAGCATCCGCAAGCGCCCGGCGTATCCGAAGCGCTCCGGTCAGCCGCCCCTTCATGTCTACGTAGGAGTCGACTAGGAGGTGTCTCTTTGAAGGCGTGAGTCGTAGGTGGCTTCTGAGGCTTGACTCACTTCGATGTCAGCACCGACTGGGATGCTCCTGTGCATGAAGCAGAAGATCAGACCCACTCTCACCCAGATCACCGGGATGCATGAGGTCTCTTCCGATCTGAGGCGTCAGCTCGTCGACTGCTGGATCGCGGTCACGAACGCAGGCGGTGCCGCGGGGTTTCCTTTCCCTCCGGTCCATGACGACGACGTCGCGCCGGTCGCAGACGAGTTCCTCAGCCATCTCGAACCGTCGCGCAGCCGCCTCATCACCGCCAGGTTCGGTGAGGCTCTTGCCGGGTGGGTTGTCCTCAAAAGTGATCCCTTTCGGCTCGTCGCACACTGGGGAACGGTCCATCACCTCCAGACCCATCCCGGTTTCCGCGGCTGTGGTGTCGGCTCCGCTCTCATGCGAGAGTTGCGAACGGTCGCCCGTGACGAGCTGGGGCTTGAGCAGCTCCGTCTCACGGCCCGGGGAAGAGAAGGGTTGGAGGACTTCTACGGCCGCCTGGGATGGCGGGAGGTCGGCCGCTGGCCCAGCGCCTTGCGCTTCGCGCCCGACGACACCCGGGACGAGGTCCTGATGCTCCTCGATCCTCTCTGACCGAAAACCCATGGGCGGCCTCTCGATCACTCGCGAGCCCAGACGAGGGTGGCGGCAAGGTGGAGGGCAGCCTGGTAGGCGATGGCCAGCTTGTCCATACGCATTGCCAGACCGCGCCACTGTTTGAGCCGGTTGATGCATCGTTCGACCGCGTTGCGCTGCTTGTATGTTTCGGCGTCGAAGGCGGGTGGCCGGCCACCGGTTCGGCCTCGCCGCAGGCGGTGACGGATCTGATCGGAGGGCTGAGGAATGACCGCTCGGATCCCGCGTCGGCGGAGATGGCTCCGGATCGCGCGGGATGAGTACGCGCGGTCCGCCAGGACGGCGTCCGGTCGGGTCCTCGGCCTTCCCTGCCCGCTTCGCGGAACACGGATGCCGGCCATGACGGCTTCGAAGGCTGGCGCGTCGCCCGCCTGACCCGCTGTGACGCGGAGGGCCAAGGGCCGTGCAAGGCTGTCGCTGGCGAGGTGGACTTTCGTGCTCAGGCCGCCGCGGGAACGTCCGAGCGCATGGTCGCCAGGCTCAGCCCGATCTGGCGCTCCTTTTTCCTGGCTCCGGTGGCGTGCTGGTGGGCTCGGCAGACGGTGGAGTCCACCGACACGGTCCAGCCGATGTCATCCAGACCGTCGGCCACTGTCAGAAGCGCGGCAAAGATCCGTTCCCAGGTGCCGTCCATGGCCCACCTGAAAGAGCGTTTTGTCCCGGCAGGGCTGTTTGATATCTCGGGTGGCAGGGCGACTTCAGGCGGTCGTGCGTGCGTGACGATCGGGTCGTGTGGGCCCGTACTCTGCAGCTGCGTGCGGGATCGCCCGTAGAGGCAAGGAGGGGTGCGGGGAATGGACAGTGTCGGAACAGCGCGGCTGCTGATCAGCAATGGAGGTGAGTCCGCGCTGGAGTTGACCGTGGAGCCCTGGGCGGACACGTACCAGATGCTCCCAGAGCAGACGTGGGCCGTTGTCACCCACTCGCCTGCAGCGGATGGCTCATGGTCCGGAACTCTGCGGGGGGACGAACCATTCCAGGTCGACCATCGGCCCGAATCGGTCACGGTGTGGGTCAACGGAAACTGCTTTCACCTCAGTGACATGGAGGAGGATGCGATCGACTCGGCCGACTGGCACTGCCCTGCTCAGGGCGCTTTCTCCTGACTCAGGAGTCGCGCCAGTTCGAGGTGGATTCGTGGGTGAGTCGTCGGCTCATGAGGTCGATCATGGCCACCTTGATCATGGCTTCAGAGCGGTGGGGGTGGGTTTCGTAGTCGCGGGCGAGGCGACGGTGATGCATGAGCCAGCCGAAGGTCCGCTCGACGACCCAGCGCCGCGGAATCACCTTGAAGCCCTTCTGGGCGGGGTCGCGACGCGTGACTTCGACATCGATGCCCAAGCGGGCACCGTGGTCGACGGCCTTGGTTCGATAACCGCTGTCGGCCCATGCCTTTGTGACGCGCGGGTGGCCTGCGGCAATGTCCGAGAGCAGATGGATGCCACCGGCGTTGTCGGAGACACTGGCGGCGGTGACCAGCACGGCTAGGAGGAGGCCGAGTGTGTCGACGCCGATGTGACGTTTGCGGCCCGCGATCTTCTTGCCCGCGTCGATGCCCTGGCCGACCGCCGGCACGTTGGCCGAGGCCTTGACGCTCTGGACGTCGAGAACGCAGGCGCTGGGCTCGACATCGCGGCCCTCAGCCTTACGGACCAGGCGCCGCAGAAGACCATTGAGCTGGTCGAAGACCCCGTCCTTCTGCCAGGCGGCGAAGTATCCGTAGACGGTTTCCCACGGAGCGAAGTCGTGCGGCAGATACCTCCATGGGATCCCGGTCCGGTCGACGTAGAGGATGGCGTCCATGATCCGGCGCAGATCATGCTCGGACGGCCGGCCGATGTCCAGGCCCTTCCCCCTTCGTTCGGTCCGCCAGGCTGTCAGAGTTGGTTCCAGCAGTTTCCAACGGGCATCGGACAAGTCGCTCGGATACGGTCGCGATCTGCGAGGCATGTTTCTGTAGTAGCGATGACGGCTCTCCCATTACAGGGCGCAAACAGGCGCGACCGGGGGCGCGTTGGGATCAGACAGGAGCGAAGGGACTGAAACGGGCCCTCGAAAGACGTCACCCGCCCCACCTGCCACAACAGACGTCTGAAGCCTCAGCCGACCCTAGCCGTTCCATCACCCGAATTGTGACGAAGCGCTCCTGCCGGGACAAAACGCTCTTTGAGCAGCCGTTTGGGAGCGGTCTGGAACGAGCCCAGCTCGTCCGGCAGGTCCCGCCAAGGCGAGCCGGTGCGGTATTTCCAGGCGATGGCCTCCAGGGTTCGGCGGTGGTCGGCCCATCGCCGACCGCGGACCGGGTCGGCCGGCATCCACGGCTCGATCCGGTCCCACATCGCATCAGTGATCACTAACTGGACGGACACGTCTAATCAACCGACAAGCGAATCAAGGAGACACGCTCTGGGCGGCGGGTCGGTCGGACAGAAAAATCGGCCGACTTTCCAAGCATGCGCGGACCCTGCGGGCCGTCTCGGGGACGCTCTCGCTCGACACTGGTCGCACACACCGCCGCCGGAACCGCCGCCGCACCTGCCGGTACCAGTGCCCGGCGCACGAGACCGTTGAAGCGGCCCGTCACCGCTCTGTGAGGAGATCCCGTGCTCGAAGGCTTCGGCGAGGCACTCGCGGACCAGGAGTACTTCCTGCCGCTGCCCAGCGCGGCCGACCCCGGACCGTGCTTCGCTCCCGGTGAGGTGCCGCCTGGCATGCACGGCTCCTCCCAGGGGCTTTGGACGGTCTGGTCCGGTCCGCGGACCGACTTCCCCGAACAGGGCTGGAAGATCCACGTGTCGGCGCGTCTGGAGCGGGCGCAGCACGTGCTCGACACGGTCGCCGGAATCTGCTTCGCCGAAGGAGTGCCCTTCAAGCACCTGAGCGCCCGCCTCTTCTTCCTGTTCCTCCACCACAAGCACGCCGTGCGTACCCAGGCGGGCAAGTTCTGCACCGTGTATCCACCGGACACGACGACCGCACGCCGACTGCTGGAACGCCTGCGCGAGGCGCTCGACGGGGAGGAGGGACCCTACGTTCTCACCGACCGGCGCTTTCGCGACTCGCGAACGGTCCACTACCGCTATGGCTCCTTCGACGGCGCCAGCAGCCGGCTCAGGGCCGACGGCACCCGTGAGGGGGTGATCCGCGACGGCTTCGGCCGCGAGATCGTGGACTCACGGCTGCCCGCCTTCCACCTGCCCCCGGGAGTCACGGACCCATTCGTCGAGCGGGAGGGGCAGCCGCACGCGGGCCCGATCCTGATCCGCGACTACGAGGTGGACCGAGCGGTGCGCCTGAGCAACGCCGGTGGTGCCTACCGGGCCCGCGACCGGCGGACCGGCCGCACCGTCTTCCTCAAGGAGGCCCGTGCCCACAACGGTCTGGTCTTCGACGGGACCGACGCGAGGCAGCGGTTGCGGCACGAGTACGACGTGCTGCGCGACCTGCACGCGGCCGCCCCGGGGGTGGGCCCGGAGCCCCTGGAACACTTCACGGAGTGGGAGCACGATTTCCTCGTCACCGAGTACGTTGCCGGGCAGCCGTTGGTGGGCTGGTTGAGCCGGTCCTCCCCACTGGCACGCGCCGACCGCACGGCCGACTCCGTTGCCGCGTACTACGAGGCGTGCCGGCGGCTGCTGGCCTCGCTGGACGCCTCGCTGGAACGACTGCACACCGCCGGTTACCGGTTCGGCGACCTCAACCTGGGCAACGTCCTGGTCACGCCGTCGGGCGGGGCACGGCTGGTGGACTTCGAGGCGGCCTCGGCACTGTCCGCTGCTCCGAGCGGGATGGGCACTCCGGGGTTCACCCCGCCGCCCGGGCTGCGCCGGGCCGACACCGATCCGCTCCTTCAGGACCGGTACGGCACGTCGGCGGTCGCCCTCGCGTTCCTGGCGCCGTTCAACGAAATCGCCGAGCACGCGCCCGACAACCTCTTGCTCCTGCGCCGCGATCTGGCGGACGTTGCTCCCCCGCAGGACCTGTGGCAGCGCGCGACCGTCTTCCACCTGAACGACGACGGTTCCGATCGTCTGCCCTCCACCGAGCCGGACACCGATCTGCACGGCCGTCTCACTCGGCTGGCCGAGGAGGTGACGGCGGGGCTGCTGGAGATGGCCGACGTCGACCGTCCGGAGTGGGCTTTCCCTCCCTCCCCCGAGGCGTTCCGTACCAACAACGTATGCCTGGCCTACGGTACGGCCGGAGTGGTGTACGCCTTGCACCGCGCCGGGACCGCGGTGCCGGAGGAGATATGCGAACGACTGCGCCGCGACGTACTGGCCCTGCGTGGCGCGCTGTCTCCGGGGCTGCTCGTCGGGTCGGCCGGTGTCGCCCGGGTCCTGGCCGGCCTCGGTCGGCTGGACGAGGCCGTCGATCTGCTCCAGGACGCCGACGGCCACCCGCTCACCGCCTCGTGTGCCACGCTGGCGGGCGGGCGGGCCGGGGTCGGCCTGGGCTGGCTCGCCCTGCACCGGCTGACCGGAGAGAACAGCCACCTGGAGCGAGCCGCCGCGGCAGGGGAAGGCCTGCTGGGCATCCCCGACCTGTCGGCAGCCCTCGGCGAGCACGATGCCCGCGGCCTGCTGCACGGCCGCTCGGGTCTGGCCCTCTTCCTCCACCGCCTGGCGCGTGACACCCGCGAGGCGCGCTTCCTGGAGGCAGGCCGTCTGCTGCTCCACCAAGAGCTGGATCGGACCTTTGCCTTGGAAGACGGTGCCCTGTCCCTCTCGGACAACGCACGACTCACCCGCGCCATGCCCTACCTGGCCACGGGCGCGGCCGGTCTCGCGGCGGTGCTCACCCGCTACACGACCACCACGCCGGACGAACGCTGCGCGGCGGCACTTCCGCGGCTGGTGACCGGCATCAGGGTTTCCCGTGCCACGAAGGAGGCGGGCCTGTACCGGGGACTGGCTGGACTGACCTGGTTCCTGGCCGACCACGCCGAAGCGACCGGCACGGACGCCGCACGCGAAGACGCCGTGCGCGCCGGGACCGGTCTTCTGAAGTACGCCATTCCGTACCGACGCGGTGTCCGCTTCCTCGGAGCGGGTTCACAGCGGTTCACCGCCGACCTGTCCAGTGGCGGAGCCGGTGTCCTCCTGGCCCTGCACCGCCTGCTGTCCGGCCCGCTCCTGTCCGCGTCCCACGACGGCCCCTCCCGGGCTCCCGGCAGCCGTCCGACGTCACCGGCCCGACCTCCCATGACCTCCTCGGCGCGGCGGCAGACGTCTCCGCGCCGAGGTGTGCGATGACCGACCGACACGATCCCGTCAGGAAAGAGGAGACCATCCATGTGCCAGATCCTCGCGCTCCAAGCTCTGGACACCGAGCAGGAGGACCACGCGTTCATCCCTTGCTTCAGCGTCGCCTGGAGCATCAGTGACATCTTCCCCGAGCCGATGTGACGCGTCGGCGTCCGCGCGGACCGGGACCGGTGGCAGGGCCACCGGTCCCGGTCCGTACCTTCTCCCGCCTGACAACCGGCCTTCGTCCGGGGCCTGGTGGCGCCGCGGCCGTAGGTGCCGCCCGCGTCGACGGCGTCGCGGTGGAAGGCGGTCCGGAACAGGGCCCGGTACTCGTCCGCGTCGATGGTGTGGTCCCCGTTCTTGTCGGTGACGTCGAAGAGGACCTCGGCGACCCTGATCAGCGCGGGTTCAGCCAGGGAGGGCACGGCGGCGGCGTGGTGGGCGGCGGAGCGGCTGACGGAGGCGCTGGGGGAGCCGTTGCCGTTCTGTCGGCCGCTTATGACCGCTACGGTGGTCGGCCATCTCGTCTGCGCGGGCCTCCTCGTCTACCTTGGCGGCGACATCGCCACCCCGGACGTGTACCCCGACCAGGTCGACGCCCTCGCCCGCCGCCGGAACCTGCCCCTCCTCCCCGACCGCCACGTCCCCCTCGGCCCCGACCAGGCCCCGCCCATCGCCTCGTCGTACGCCGCACCGACTTCGACCACGTCGTCCGCCTCGGCTGGATCGCCCCCACCGGCACGGTGACGATCGACTCTCCTCGAGGAGTCCGTCCTGCGCTACCGCACCGCCGCGCCTGAGGCGATGCGCGGGCAGCTGCGCCACCTCCTGGCCGTGATGCCGCTCGCCTCCGTCTCGCTCGGGATCATCCCGTTCACCGCGCAGCGCACCGTGTGGCCGCTGGAGGCGTTGGCTTCGTTCGCCTCCAGTGACAGCGTTTGTCGACCAGTTTGAGCAGCGGTTAGCGATCACTGGGGCGATAAATGTTCACGAGTTTTGGACGGCGCTTCGCGTCAGTGATCTTGGTCTGGAGTCCGTGCGGAGCAGTCGTGTCTGTCGCCGGGCAGGCCCATGACGTTCAGCACCGGTTCCTCGCCTTCGGGGATCTCGAAGGTGAAGTTCGCTCCTGACGGGATCGCCGTGAGCGAGCACTGGTCGCCGAAGGTCAGCGGAGGGTAGGGCTCCCAGGAACAGCCGGCCTTGTCCAAGGCGGAAACGACGTTCGTGTGCCTGAGCCCGGCCGGGAAGGTGCCCGTCCCCCCGACAATCGATGGGGGGAGTTCGACGACGTCACGCCAGGTCTGGACGCAGATGAGGGAGATCCTGCGGCAGCGGCAGACACTCAGTTCCAGGTCTCCGTAGGCGAAGAGCCCCGGCCACTTTCTGTTCCGGCTCACGGTTCCGATGTCCCACGGCTCGCCGAGTGCCGCGGTCACCTCGTCCCAGTTCGGCTCCGCTGAACACCGGGCCCAGTCGGCCTGTCTTCGCCATGCTGGTCAGGACATCGAGTATCTCCGCGAGACGGAGCCTGACAGGTGTCCTGACCAGCAGTCCAGCGGTTTCAGCCAGCTGCGGTCTGTTCGGTTCGGGCTAGGGTGCTGGTGAGGCGGTAGGAGTCGGTGCCGGTCTCCACAGGCAGATGTAGCGCGCACCGGTGGCGTGCGCCTCGCGACAGGGCCCAGCCGGAGCGGGAAGGTCGCCGATGAGACCCTGGCCGTCATCGACATCCCGCCCGCCGCGTTGGACACGCCACTACCCCGGCCCGTTTCGCGTCCTGCCCGTCCGGCGGCCGTCCTCGTGGAGGAAGGCGGTCGTCTCTGCCTGGAAGTGGGACCCGACTGGCACCTTGCCCTCACCGGCACGAAGTGGCCTGCCGTTTGGTAAGTGATGGAACGTGTATGAGGCGGTTTGTCGGTTTCGGTGAAAGTGGTTCAGAGGAGGCTGTTGGTGGGGTAGAACTGCAGGTCAGAAAGACTGCTCCCCGCGCCCGCGGGGATGGACCCCACGCTGGTATGGGTGACGATGATGTCCTTGACTGAGTCTCCGCCAACTTGAATTCACAGGTCAAAAGGCTGGCGTGACAGCCTTCCGGGGTGCTCACACCGGTTGTGGATGGCAGTCTGCGGCGTAGATCGTTGGGCAGATCCTGAGCGGTCCCGGTCCGGAGAGTGTGTCAATGAGCGTTTTTCATCCTCGGTCTGAGCTGGCCAGATGCAGGGTGAGGACGGCTTGAACGAGGGCGGTGATGCGTGTGGTGGAACACCGCAGCTTCC
>JNWL01000046.1 GCA_000716465.1 Streptomyces bikiniensis | reverse complement strand
GTCGTGGGGCGGACCGGCCGTGGGGTGGGGCCGGTCGTGGGGCGGACCGGCCGTGGGGTGGGGCCGGTCGTGGGGCGGACCGGCCGTGGGGTGGGGCCGGTCGTGGGGTGGGGCCGGCGCCTCCGGTGGAATGGAGGGGCTGGCGCCTCCGGTGGAATGAGGGGCCGGTGTTTCGGGGCTCAGAAGCGGGTCGTCGCCAAGGCCTCGTCCAGGAGTTCGCGGTCCCTCTGCCGGGTCAGGCGGGGGCGGGCCTCGGCCGGGGGGAGCCAGAGGAGGGCGTCGATCTCGCGGGACGGGGTGAAGGCGCCGTCGAGGGCGCGGGCCGACCAGTAGGCGACCTCCTTGGGGCGGCCCGCCACCGCGTAGCGGACCGTCGAGAGGCGGGGGCCCGGCTCGCAGCGCCGGCCCGTCTCCTCCAGGACCTCGCGCCGAGCGCACTCCTCCGCCGTCTCGCCGCGCTTCAGCTTCCCCTTGGGGTGCGACCAGTCGTCGTATTTCGGCCGGTGGACGAGCGCGATCTCGATCCCCCGGCCCGAGGGCGACGGGCGCCACAGGACGCAGCCCGCCGCCAGGATCGGGTCGTCGCGGGAGGTCACGGGACCGGGGCCGTCGTTCTGCGCCAGGCGCGCTGGAAGGCGAAGCGGGCGGCCTCGACCTCGTGGCGCTGGTCGGCGTGGAGGACGCCGAGGGCGTACGCCGTCGCCGGGGCGATCCGGGGGGTGCGGGCGGCCGCGGCGGCCGCCGCCGCGGCCTCGGCGGCGTCGCGGTGCCGGTCCAGGGCGCGGGCCGCCTCGTACAGGACGGGGTCCGGCTCGCCCCCGGCGCGCAGGGTCTCGGTGGCGTACCGGTGCAGCCGCAGCAGCAGCCGGGTCTGGTGCCAGGGTGCGTCCTGGGTCTCGCCGGCGGCGAGGGCGAGGGCGTCGGCGTTGTACGGGTGGGCCGCCCGGGTCAGCGGAAGGGCCGCGACCGCGTCCAGGAGGCGCCTTTCGGCCACCGAGGCGGAGGCGTCCAGGACCTCGGCGGCGGGCGCGGCGGAGGCGGGCCCGAGCGGGACCTCGGAGGCGAGGAGGGCGACGGCGTCCGCGACCGCGTGGAAGCGGGCGGAGCCGAGCGCCTGGAGGGCCGCCGAGTGGGCGCGCGTACGGGCCAGGGTGAGCTGGCGCTCCAGGAGGGCGCCGGCCCGGGCCGCGCCCACCGAGAGTCCGGCGGACTCGCTGCCGCGGGCGGCGGGCACGGGCCCGCCGCCGTTCGACAGGCGGGACAGCGCGTCCACCAGGCGGACGAGCCGGGAGGTGCAGGCCTGCTCCACGGCCAGGGTGCCCGAGAGCCAGGCCAGCTCGGTGCGCAGGTCGTCGGCCCAGGGGCCGTCGAGCAGCGGCCGGAAGGTGTGGAGGGTGGCGCCGATCCGCCGGGCGGCGGCCCGCAGCGTACGGGCCGCCTCCTCCGCCCCGGCGGTGTCGGAGCCGCTCTCGCCGTGCAGGCGCAGGCCGCGGAGGAAGTCCGCGGCCCGGGCGTGGAGGTACGGGGCCAGGACCTCGCCCGCCGTGACGTCCTGCGACTGGTCAGGGTTGTGCACGCCTGCGCCTCCGCGCGTCGATGAGCATCTCCTGGACGTGCCGCAGGGGCCGTCCCTCGGGGTCGGTCGCGTGCCGCGTCCAGTTCCCGTCCGGGCCGAGGTGCCAGGAGGAGGTGGTGTCGGACATCCCGGTCTCCAGGAGCCGGGTGAGGGCCGCCCGGTGCCCCGGGTCGGAGACCCGTACGAGGGCCTCGATCCGGCGGTCCAGGTTGCGGTGCATCATGTCGGCGCTGCCGAACCACACCTCGGGCTCGCCGCCGTTGCAGAAGGCGAAGATCCGGGAGTGCTCCAGGAAGCGGCCGAGGACCGAGCGGACCCGGATGTTCTCGGAGAGGCCGGCGACCCCGGGCCGTACGGCGCAGATGCCGCGGACCCAGATGTCGACGGGGACGCCGGCCCGCGAGGCCTGGTAGCAGGCGTCGATGACGGCCTCGTCGACCATCGAGTTGACCTTGATCCGCACGTACGCGGGCCGCCCGGCGCGGTGGTGGGCGATCTCCTTGGTGATCCGGGAGACCAGGCCGTCGCGGAGCGACTTCGGGGCGGTGAGCAGGCGCCGGTAGGTCTCGCGGCGCGAGTAGCCGGAGAGCCGGTTGAACAGGTCGGAGAGGTCCGCGCCGACCTGCGGGTCGGCGGTGAGCAGGCCGAGGTCCTCGTAGAGCCGGGCGGTCTTGGGGTGGTAGTTGCCGGTGCCGACGTGCGAGTACCGGCGGAGCAGCTCGCCCTCCTGCCGTACCACCAGGGACAGCTTGCAGTGGGTCTTGAGGCCGACGAGGCCGTAGACGACGTGGCAGCCGGCCTCCTCCAGCTTGCGCGCCCACTTGATGTTGGCCTGTTCGTCGAAGCGGGCTTTGATCTCGACCAGGACGAGGACCTGCTTGCCGGACTCGGCGGCGTCGATGAGGGCGTCCACTATCGGGGAGTCGCCGGAGGTCCGGTACAGCGTCTGCTTGATCGCGAGGACGTCCGGGTCGGCCGCCGCCTGCTCCAGGAAGGCCTGGACGGAGGTGGAGAACGAGTCGTACGGGTGGTGCAGGAGCACGTCCCGTTCGCGCAGCGCGGCGAAGACGTCCGGCGCGGACGCGGACTCGACCTCGGCGAGGTCCCGGTGGGTGCCGGCGACGAACGTCGGGTACTTCAGCTCGGGCCGGTCCTGCCCGGCGATCCCGAACAGGCCGGTGAGGTCGAGCGGGCCGGGCAGCGGGTAGACCTCGGCGTCGGAGACCTTCAGCTCGCGCACGAGCAGGTCGAGGACGTACGGGTCGATGGACTCCTCGACCTCCAGGCGGACCGGCGGGCCGAAGCGGCGCCGCATCAGCTCCTTCTCCAGGGCCTGGAGCAGGTTCTCGGCGTCGTCCTCCTCGACCTCCAGGTCCTCGTTCCTGGTGACCCGGAACATGTGGTGCGCGAGCACCTCCATGCCGGGGAACAGCTCCTCCAGGTGCGCGGCGATGACGTCCTCCAGGGGGACGTACCGCTGGGGGGAGGCCTCCAGGAAGCGGGAGAGCAGCGGGGGCACCTTCACGCGCGCGAAGTGGCGGTGGCCGCTGACCGGATTGCGCACGACCACGGCGAGGTTGAGCGAGAGCCCCGAGATGTACGGGAAGGGGTGGGCCGGGTCGACGGCGAGCGGGGTGAGGACGGGGAAGATCTGCTGCCGGAAGAGGGTGAAGAGGCGGGCCTGCTCCTTCTCCGTGAGCTCGGGCCAGCGGATCAGGTGGATGCCCTCGTCGGCCAGGGCCGGGGCCACGTCCTGCTGGTAGCAGGCGGCGTGCCGGGCCATGAGCTCGCGCGAGCGGGTCCAGATCAGGTCGAGGACCTCGCGGGGCTGGAGGCCGGAGGCGGAGCGGGTGGCGACGCCGGTGGCGATGCGGCGCTTGAGGCCGGCGACCCGGACCATGAAGAACTCGTCGAGGTTCGAGGCGAAGATCGCGAGGAAGTTCGCCCGTTCGAGGAGGGGGGTCGTGGGGTCCTCGGCGAGTTCGAGGACGCGCTCGTTGAACGCGAGCCAGCTGCGCTCCCGGTCGAGGAACCGCCCCTGCGGCAGTTCGTCGCCGAGCGCGCCGTCGCTCTCGTACGCGTCGGAATCGGTGTCCAGGCCGGGGTCGAGGTCGGTGGCCGTCTGCGGACGGTGCGCGGCTATGGAACCGAGGGGGGCGGGGGCGGCGGAGGGCGCGGAGGGCTGGACCGGGACCTCGGCGGGCTGCTGGCTCATGACCCTATTCTTCCGCGCGAGAGGCTGCTCAGGCGCGTCGGAGCGGGCCGCGGGGGAGGGAAGCCTCCCTTTGGGGAGACCGGACACGGAGCGCTTCATTGCGTGAGCGTCGCAAGCGCTTCTGAATGGCCGGTAACGACGACATGTCGTACGGGAATCGGGGGCGGGGCCGTGTGCGGGCCCCGCGCCCCTTTTCTTCTTACGGAGGGTTACGGGTGCCGGGCCCGCAGGAGGCGGAAGGCGGCGTAGCCGGCGAGGGCGGCGAGGGCGAGGAGGATGCCGGTCTCGATGAGCTGGGTGGGCCAGAAGTGGGACTGGGGGTGGTAGTCGACGTACTGGCCGGTGACGCCGTGCCGGGTGAGGCAGTTTTCGAAGATCCTCATTCCCCCGTCCCCCATGCCGTCGAGACGGGGGGACCTGTTCACCTCGTCCCAGCAGACCGACTGGTCGAAGCGGGCGCCGGAGGAGGTGATCAGTCCCATGTCCATCATGAGGCCGTTGTCCGGGGTCCAGAGCGTGGCGTCGCGCGGGCCGGTGACCGTCTTCACCGCGAGGAAGGACCAGCGGAGTTCGCCGAGGACGAGCAGGACCACGCCCATGACCAGGCCCGTGGCCGTCATGGCGACGAGGGTGCGGCGGATCAGCTGCCCGACGAGGACGCCGACGGCGACGGCGGCGAGGACGTACGCGAAGAGGACGACGCCGGTCGCCTCGTACGGGCCCCGGTCGGACCAGTTGAGGTCCCAGGTGCCCGAGGCCCGGCCCCAGCCGATCCGGAAGACGCCCATGAGAGCGAGAGTGGTCGCGAGCGCGACGGCGGTCGCGGTGAGGAGCTTGGCGCGGAGCCAGGCCGCCGGGCTCACCGACTGGGTGAGCGAGAGCTTGTACGTCCCCGACTCGAACTCGCGGGCGACCAGCGGGCCCGCGACGAAGGCGCCGGCGAGCAGCGGCAGCAGGACCATGCCGAGGGACAGCTGTTCCACGCCGAAGCGGAGCATCCGGAAGCCGCTGTTGTCGTCGGCTGGGCGCCAGTACCCGTCTTCCAGGTACACGTCCGGCGTCTGCAGGTCCCAGATCCGCAGCCCCCCGATCACCGCCAGCGCCGCGAGCACCAGCGCGCCCGTCAGCCACAGGGTCCGCCGGTACTGGCGGACCGTCACCCAGTAGGGACCCCTCAGGGCGGGCGTGCTCATGCTGCGGCTCCCTCGGGGGTGCGGAGGTGGGCGAGGAGGAGTTCTTCCAGGGAGGGTTCGGAGGTCTCCCAGGGGCCTTCGACCGGGCCCTCGCGGCGGATCAGGGCGGTGAGCTGGCGGCCGGTCGTGCGGGACTCGATCACCGTGTGCGGGGCGAGGTCGGCGACGGGGCCGGTGAGCAGGGTGTGGGCGGCGAGGAGGTCCTCGACGGGTCCGTCGAGGCGGATCCGGCCGCCGTGGAGCAGGAGGAGGTGGTCGCAGGAGCCCTCCAGCTCGGTGAGGATGTGGGACGACATGACGACGGTGGTGCCGTGCTCGGCGGCCTCCGCCATGAGCAGGCCCATCAGCTGGTGGCGGGCGAGCGGGTCGAGGTCGGCCATCGGCTCGTCCAGGAGGAGGAGTTCGGGCCGCTTGCCGAGGGCGAGCGCGAGGGCGACGCGGGTGCGCTGGCCGCCGGAGAGGTGGTGGACGAGGGTGTCGGAGGAGAATCCGCCGCCCTCGACGACCCGCTCGGCGAGGGCGGAGTCCCAGCGTCCGGGGTTGAGTTCGCGGCCCATGCGGAGGGTGTCGTCCACGCTGAGCCGGGGGTGGAGCGGCTTGTCCTGGGCGACGTACGCGAGGAGTTCGCGCGCGGGGGCCTCGATGGTGCCCTCGGTGGGGCGCAGGAGGCCGGCGGCGAGGGCGAGGAGGGTGGACTTGCCGGCGCCGTTGGGGCCGACGAGGGCGCAGATCCGCCCCCGGGGGAGCGTGAAGTCGCACTCCCGCAGGGCCCAGCCGCCCCTGCGTCCGCCGTATTTCCTGCCCAGGAGTTCCGCCCGCAGGGCGGTGTCCTCGGTCATCGGTCGTCGTCCCCCTCGAAGTGTTCCTTCAGTACGGATGTGAAGAGCGCGGCCACGTCGTCCCGTTCGAGTCCCGAGGCCCGGGCCCGGCGGGCCCAGTCGGTGAGTTCGCCGCGCAGCGGCGAGTCGGCCGGGTGGGTGCCGAGGGTGGCGCGGACGAAGGTGCCGAGGCCGCGGCGGGCCTCGACGAGGCCTTCGCGTTCGAGCTCGCGGTAGGCCTTGAGGACCGTGTTGGGGTTGATGGCCGTCGCTTCGACGACCTCGCGTGCGGTGGGCAGTCGGTCACCGGGCTCCAGGAGGCCCATGCGGAGGGCCTGTTTCGTCTGCTGGACGATCTGGAGGTAGGTGGCGACGCCGCTGCGCCGGTCGATGCGGTACTCGACCACGTTCTCTTCCACCACCCTTTCACTAATCAAGTAGTGAAAGGGTGGTGGAAAGAAGGGGGCGGTGTCAACCGCCCCCTGGAAACCGGTGCTTACGACTCCGTGCGGTACATCAGGTCCACCTCGTGCGTGGCGAAGCCGAGCCCCTCGTACACCCGCACCGCCGCCGAGTTGTCCCCGTCCACGTACAGCATCGCCGTCGGCAGCCCCTGGGCCGCCAGGTGCCGCAGGCCGATCGCGGTGAGCGCCTTGCCGAGGCCGCCGCCCTGGGCCTCGGGCAGGATGCCGACCACGTACACCTCGCCGAGCTGCTCCTCGGCGTGCGTCTTCGTCCAGTGGAAGCCGACGAGCCGTCCGTCCTCCTCCGCGAGGAAGAAGCCCTTCGGGTCGAACCACGGCTCGGCGGTCCGGTCGTCCAGGTCCCGCTGGGTGAGGGAGCCCTGCTCGGGGTGGTGGGCGAAGGCGGCGGCGTTGACGGCGAGCCAGGCCGCGTCGTCCTGCCCGGGGACGAAGGTGCGGACGGTGACGCCCTCGGGCAGCACCGGCTCCGGGAGGTCGAGCGGCACCAGGGGCCGCCGCATCTGGCGCAGTTCGCGGAAGAGGGTCAGGCCGAGGACCTGGGCCAGGTGCCGGGCGGCCGGCTTGCCGCCGTGCGCCCAGACACGCAGCCGCTTGCCGGAGGCGTCGAGCAGGGCGGTGCCGAGCGCCCGGCCGTGCCCGAGCCCGCGCCGGCCGGGGTGGACGACCAGCTCGGCGGCCGGGGCCTCGATCGGGTCGGTCTCCTCCAGCTGGGCGTACCCGTACAGCCGGGAGCCGACGGTCAGCAGGAAGTGCCGCACGCCCTCGCGCCGTCCGTTGCGCAGATAGAGCCGGCCCTGCTCGGACACGGCGTGCATCCCGTCGGCCCGGTCGGCGGCCTCCAGGAGCTCCGATACGTCCTGGACCTGCTCGGGCGTGAGCTCGTCGTACGTGTGGATCTGCCGTCCGGGTTCGAGGGCCGGTGCCGTGTCGGAAGTCATGGCACGAGCCTACGGCGGCCCGACGCCGCCCGGCGGAAAGCGGGCGGCAACCGTCTTGTAATCCTCTCCCCCCTGTTGTGCTACGCGCGTTGACCCTAGGCTGCACCGGCATACGGGAAGTGCGTCCCGTAGAGGTGCAGAGGGAACAGAGGGCAGATGGCAGCGACACCCAGGAAGAACAAGACGGCGCGGCGGATCCTCGCCGCGGGGGCCGGGCTCGTGACGGTCGGGGCGCTCGTCGCCGCGATGCCGTCGGCCGGCGCGGCCGGCGACCGGTTCGGCGGCGGGCACGGCCACGGGCACGACAAGGGGAAGGGCCGTCTGGTCGACGTCCAGCTGCTCTCCTTCAACGACCTGCACGGCAACCTGGAGCCGCCGACCGGCTCGTCGGGCCGGCTGACCCACCTGAACGAGGACGGGACGACCCGGACCATCGAGGGCGTCGGCGGCGTCGAGTACCTCGCCACGCACCTGCGGCAGGCCCGCGAGGGCAGCCGGTACTCCATCACCGCCGCGGCGGGCGACATGATCGGCGCCTCGCCGCTGGTCTCCGGCCTCTTCCACGACGAGCCGACCATCGAGGCGCTGAACAGGCTCGACCTCGACGTGACCTCGGTCGGCAACCACGAGTTCGACGAGGGCGCGCGCGAGCTGGCCCGGATGCAGAACGGCGGCTGCCACCCGACCGAGGGCTGTTTCGAGAAGGGGAAGAAGTTCCGGGGCGCCGACTTCCCCTACCTCGCGGCCAACGTGACGAACGAGAAGACCGGAAGGCCGCTGCTCGACCCGTACTTCGTCTGGGAGCGCAACGGCGTCCGGATCGGCTTCATCGGCGTCACCCTCGAAGGCACGGCCGACATCGTGTCCGCCGAGGGCATCAAGGGCCTGAAGTTCGGCGACGAGGTCGAGACGATCAACAAGTACGCCAAGGTGCTGGAGCGCAAGGGCGTGAAGTCGATCGTCGCCCTGCTCCACGAGGGCGGCCTGCCCGCCTCGGGCGCGTACAACTACGACTGCGACAGCCCGGGCCCCGGCAACGGCATCTCCGGCCCGATCGTGGACATCGCCAAGAACGTCAGCCCGCAGGTCGACGCCCTGGTCACCGGCCACACCCACCAGGCGTACGCGTGCACGATCCCGGACCCGGCGGGCAAGCCGCGCACGGTCACCTCGGCGGCCTCCTTCGGGCGGCTCTACACCGACACGACGCTCACCTACGACCGGCGCACGAACGACATCGTCCGCACGGCCGTCGCCTCCGCGAACCACGTCGTCACCCGCGACGTGAAGCCGGCGCGTGACATGAGCAAGCTGATCGAGCGCTGGAGGACCCTGGCCGCGCCGATCGCCAACCGCCCCGTCGGCCACATCGCGGCCGACATCGAGAACCCGATCGACGCGTACGAGAAGCCGCTGGGCGACCTGATCGCGGACGCGCAGCTGGAGGGCATGGCCCCGGCCGGCAAGGGCGGCGCGCAGCTCGCCCTGATGAACCCGGGCGGCATCCGCGCCCCGCTGTCCCACAAGGCGTCCGGCGCCGAGGGCGACGGGGTCGTGACCTACGGCGAGGCGTACACCGTCCAGCCGTTCACCAACATGATGACGGCGGTCGACCTGACCGGCGCCCAGCTCGTCACCGCGCTCCAGCAGCAGGTCAGCGGCCCGAACCAGGCGGCCCCGAAGATCCTCCAGGTGTCGAAGGGCTTCACGTACACCCTGGACATGACGAAGACCGGCGCCGACCGGGTCGTGGTCTCCTCGGTGCGCCTGAACGGCGAGCCGATCGACCCGGCGAAGACCTACCGCGTCGCGATGAACGAGTTCCTGTCCGGCGGCGGCGACGGCTTCACGGTCCTGAAGGAGCACAGGAACAAGCTGGTCGGCGCGTCCGACCTGGACATGTTCACCGCCTACCTGGCGGCCCACTCCTCGGCCTCCGCCCCGCTGCCGGTGCCGGCGGCGGACCGCATCACGGTCGTCAAGTAACCCCATGGGGGAGGGGCGGCGGACCGTTTCGGCGGGCCGTCGCCCCTTTCGTTTCTTTCGAGACTTGCGTTTCTTTCGAATGAGTCGGATGCTGGAGGGGTCGCAGAGGAGGCGCGCATGAACAGCAGGGCCGAGGACAGGATGCTCCTGCCGGAGCACCGTGCGGAGATCGCGGAACTGCGCGACTGGCTGGCCGGGACGCCGAGCGCGCCCGAGCGGGCGATCCTGCGCGGCCCCGACGGCAGCGTGAAGGCCCTGCCCCCCGAGGTGTACGAGGCGCTGCTCGTCGTCGTCCACGCGCTGTCCGAGGGCAAGGCCGTCTCCGTCGCCCCCCAGGAGACCACCCTCACCACTCAACAGGCGGCGGACATGCTCGGCGTGAGCCGGCCGACCGTGGTCAAGCTGCTGGACCAGGGGGACATCCCCTTCACGCGGCCGGGCAGGCACCGGCGGGTGCTCCTGGCCGACGTCCTCGCCTACAGAGACCGGCGCCGCTCCCGCAGGCGGCGCGGTCTGGACGAACTGGTCGATCTGACCGAGGACGCCGGACTGTACGGCGAGTGACCGAGTGGGAGTGAAGTGCAGCGCGTTGTTCTGGACACCTGTGTCCTGTTCCCGAACTACCTCAGGGACACCCTGCTGAGGCTCACCGAGGAAGAGCTCTACGAGCCGCTCTGGTCGGCCGACATCCTCGACGAGCTCCGGCGCAACATCGCGGAGAAGATCGGGGAGGACAAGGCCAAGCGTCTCGTCGCCCACATGGAGGAGGCCTTTCCCGACAGCGCGGTGACCGAGTACGGGGCGCTCGTGCCCGTGATGACGAACGACCCCAAGCACCGGCACGTCCTCGCCGCGGCCGTGCGTGGACAGGCGCACGCGGTCGTGACGCTGAATCCGTCCGACTTCCCGCCGGAGTCCGCCGCTCCCTACGACATCGAGGTCCTGTCCCCCGACGACTTCCCGCTCGACATGCTCGACCTCGCGCCGGTCGCCGTTCCGGCGGTGCTCCGGACGCAGGCCGCGCGTTACCGGCGCGAGCCGCGTGACCTGCACGGCCTGCTCGACCGGCTCGCCGCCGGAGGCGCGCCGCAGTTCGCGGAGGAAGTGCGGCGCAGGTTGTGACACGGGGCCCGTCGGGCTCGTTCCGAGGGGGAGGGGCGGCGGACCGTTTCGGCGGGCCGCCGCCCCTCGTGTTGCGGGGCGCCGCCCCTCCCCGTCCCCGGCCGGCGTCCCTTTCCCGTCTTCCTCGTGCCGCACTCTGGCAGTTGTTGAAGTGGACCTGTCATAGTGCGGTGCCATGGAGCGACGACGATTCCTCGTGGGGGCCGCGGCCGCCGGTGCCGCCCTGTTCGTCGGGGCGCCTTCCGCCTCGGCCGTGGACGTGCGGGCGTGGATGGGGGCGCACGGGGACGGGACCGAGCTGGCGCGGCTCACCATCCCCGGCACGCACGACTCCGGCGCCCGGTTCGGCGGGCCCTGGAGCGCGTGCCAGAACACCACGATCGCCCAGCAGCTGGACAGCGGCATCCGCTTCCTGGACGTGCGGTGCCGGGTGACCGGGGGGTCGTTCGCGATCCACCACGGGGCCTCGTACCAGAACATGATGTTCGGCGACGTGCTGATCGCCTGCCGGGACTTCCTCGCCGCCCACCCCTCCGAGACCGTCCTCATGCGGGTCAAGCAGGAGTACTCCGAGGAGTCCGACGCCGCCTTCCGGGCCGTCTTCGACGACTATCTGGACAACCGGGGCTGGCGTTCCCTCTTCCGCATCGGGGACCGGTTGCCGCTCCTCGGCGAGGCCCGCGGGAAGGTCGTCCTCATCGCCGACAACGGCGGGCTCCCGGGACTGAAGTGGTGGGACGGGAGCCAGATCGCCCTCCAGGACGACTGGAACGCCCTGCCCGACGCCAAGTACCCCAAGATCCAGGCCCACTTCCGGGCCGCCGTCGCCCAGCCGGGGCGGCTCTACGTCAACTTCGTCAGCACCTCCGCGTACCTCCCGCCCCGCTGGAACTCCGACCGCCTCAACCCCCGCGTCCACGGCTTCCTCGACGGCGCCGAACTGGCCGGCCGGACCGGGCTCGGGATCGTCCCCCTGGACTTCCCGAACACCCGGTCAGGCCTGGTCGAGGCCCTCCTCCGGCACAACTGAGGCCCCGGAGGCACCGCTCGGCGGCGGTGTCGGCGCGCCCGGCAGCCGGATCGTCGCCACCGTCCCGCCGCCCTCCGCCGGGGCCAGCGCGACCGTCCCGCCCGCCTGCCGGACCGTACGGGCCACGATCGACAGGCCCAGGCCCGAGCCCGGCAGGCTGCGGGCCGACGGCGAGCGCCAGAAGCGGTCGAAGACGTGCGGCAGCTCGTCCGCCGGGATGCCCGGACCACGGTCCCGGACCGTCAGCTCGCCCCGCATCAGGGTCACCTCGACCGCGCCCCGGGGCGGCGAGAACTTCACCGCGTTGTCCAGGACGTTCACCAGGGCCCGTTCCAGCGCCGCCGGCTCCGCCCGTACGTACCAGGGCGCCAGGTCCGTCACGAAGGTCAGCTCCGGGCCGCGCAGCCGCGCCCGGTCCAGGGCCGCCCGCAGCACCGTGTGCAGCGGCACCACCTCCAGGGGCGCCGACCGCCCCGCGTCCGGTCTGGCCAGCTCCTGGAGGTCCCCGATCAGCGACGCCAGCTCCGTCATCTGCGCCTTCACCGAGGCCATCAGGGCCCGCCGGTCCTCCGGCGGGATCGCCCGGCCCGTCTCCTCGCTCCGCGCGAGGAGCTCGACGTTCGTGCGGAGCGAGGTCAGCGGCGTGCGCAGCTCGTGCCCCGCGTCCGCGATCAGCCGCGCCTGGAGGTCCCGGGAGGTCGCGAGCGCCGCCGTCATCGCGTTGAACGAGCGCGACAGGCGGGCGATCTCGTCCTCGCCCTCCACCGGGATGCGGACCGTCAGGTCCTCGGTCGCCGCCACGTGCTCGACGGCCCCCGTCAGCCGGTTCACCGGCTCCAGACCCGTCCGCGCCACCCACAGGCCCGCCGCGCCCGCGCCGACGACCCCGATCCCGGAGACCAGGAGCAGCACCCAGCGCAGCGTGGACATCGAGTTGTCGATCTCGGAGAGCGGCCGGGCCACGGAGACCGCGAGGCCGGGCTGCCCGCGCTGCGGATAGGTGGAGACCCGCATCTCGCGCCCGGCCTCGTCCTTCACCGTGTGCAGGACGTCCGCCAGACGGCCCTGCGCCACCGCCAGGTCGCCCTGCCCGACCGGGATCGCGGCCTCCCCCGAGGTGCACACGCTCCCGTCGGCGAAGACCGCCTGCACCGTGTACGAGCCGGCCATCGACGGCGGCGCGGCCCCCCGGCGGCAGAACGACAGGAGGAACTGCACGTCGTCCGGGTCGAACCGGGTGGAGCTCAGCGAGGAGTCCAGCTCGGCCTCCAGCTGCTCCCGCGTCACGAACCAGCAGGCCAGCGACACCGCCGCCACCGCGAGCGCCACCGCGACGGCGGTCAGCAGCGCGAGCCGGGAGCGCAACGGCCGGGAGCGGAACCAGGCCAGCGGGCGGAAGCGGGACCGGGGCCGGGCGGCCGGCGCGGGCGGGCCGGCGGGCGCGGGCGGGCCGGCGGGCGCGGGCGGGAACGGGGGCGTCGTCACTCCCCGCCCCCTCCGCGCAGCGCGTACCCCACGCCCCGCACCGTGTGGACCAGGCGCGGCTCGCCGCCCGCCTCCGTCTTGCGCCGCAGGTACATCACGTACACGTCCAGCGAGTTCGAGCTCGGTTCGAAGTCGAAGCCCCACACGGCCTTGAGGATCTGCTCGCGGGTCAGCACCTGGCGCGGATGCGTCAGGAACATCTCCAGGAGCGTGAACTCGGTCCGCGTCAGCTCCACGGTCCGGCCGCCCCGGGTCACCTCGCGGGTGGCCAGGTTCATCCGCAGGTCCTCGAAGGAGAGGACGTCGTCGTCCGGGGCGCCGGACGCCGCCGCCGCGTACGAGCTGCGGCGCAGCAGGGCCCGGATGCGGGCGAACAGCTCGTCCAGCTCGAAGGGCTTCACCAGGTAGTCGTCCGCGCCCGCGTCGAGCCCGGTGACCCGGTCGCCGACGGTGTCGCGGGCGGTGAGCATCAGGATCGGCACGGTCGAGCCGGACGCCCGGATGCGGCGGGCCGCCGTCAGGCCGTCCATGCGGGGCATCTGCACGTCGAGGACGACGAGGTCGGGGGCGTACGACTCCACGGCGGCGAGCGCGTCGAGCCCGTCGACGGCGTCCCGCGTCGCGTACCCCTCGAAGGCGAGGCTGCGGCGCAGGGCCTCCCGTACGGCGGGCTCGTCGTCGACGACGAGGATCCGCTCGGCTTCGTTCTGCTGTCCCGTCATGGAGGCAGCGTCCCACGTGTTCAGTTGCCGCCGCCCGAGCGGAGGTCGTCCAGGTCGGCCTTCACGGTGTCGATCGGGATCGCGAATCCGAGGCCGACGCTCCCGGCCGTGGAACCGTTCGAAGAACTGGGCGCATACATGGCCGAATTGATTCCGATGATCTCGCCGTTCATATTGATCAGCGCGCCGCCGGAATTCCCCGGATTGAGCGAGGCGTCGGTCTGGAGCGCCTTGTACGTGGTCTTCGACGAGCCCGTGTCGCCGTTGAACTGCTGCCCGCCGAACTCGAACGGCCACCCCTGCCGGGGGTCGTACTGCCGCCGGCCCTGGTCCTGGTCCTGGTCGTCGTCCTTCGCGACGGTCACGTCCCGGTCGAGGGCGGAGACGATCCCGCTGGTGACGGTCCCGGTCAGCCCCTCGGGGGAGCCGATCGCCACGACCTCGTCACCGACCTTCACGTCCTTCGAGCTGCCGAGCGAGGCGGCCTTGAGGCCGGACGCGCCCTTCAGCCCGATCAGCGCCAGGTCCTTGTCGGGGTCCGTGCCGACGACCTCGGCCGGGTAGGTCCTGCCGTCGTCCAGCCGCACGGTGATCTCGGAGGCGCCGGAGATCACGTGGTTGTTGGTGACGATCTCGCCGTCGGAGGTGATGATCACGCCCGAGCCGGTGGACTTGCCGGAGTTCGAGGCGGCGGAGATCTCCACGATGGAGGGGGAGACGGCCTCGGCCACCCCGGCGACCGTGCCGGCGCCGCGCGCGGCCACGTTCGTGCCGGCGACGGGGGAGGAGGCGGAGGTCGTCGCCGGCCCGGCGGTGAGCTGCTGGACCAGCGTGGCCGTGCCGCCGCCGATCGCGGCGGCCGCGATGGCCACGGCCGCCATGAGCCCGACCCCGCGCTTGGCGCGGCGGCGGGGGGCCGGGACGGGGGCGGGGAAGGCGGCGGTGGGTGCCGGGCCCGCCGGCGGCGGGACGTGCCCGCCGTGTCCCGCGTGCCCGCCGGACGGCCGGATCGTGGTCCCGTGCCCGGTGGTGAACGGCTCGTACGGGGCCCGTCCCGGCTCGTACGGCGGCCTCGGCGGGTAGTACGGCTGCTGCGGCTGCTCCTGGTGATCCGTCATGGGAAGACTCTCGGAGCCGTACATGAGAGCCGTCTGAGGAGCGGCTGAGAAGCCCGACAGAAGCCTGTATGCCCGATATAAAGCCCCGTGCGGGGACCGGAGGAAAAGCCCCGGGGCCGGGCGTCAGCGCAGGGTGGAGATCCGCGCCAGGTCCGGCCCGCCCCCGTCGCAGCCGCAGGAGCGGCGCACGATCAGGGCCGACGGGAAGAGCTTCACGCGCTCGCGGCGCGAGCCCGCCACCCGCAGCGAGTCGTCGAGGACCAGGTCGACCGCCGCCCGTGCCATCGCCGGGCGGTCGGAGTAGACGGTCGTCAGCGGCGGGTCGGTGAGCCCCGCCTCCTTCACGTCGTCGAAGCCCGCGACCGCCAGCTCGGTCGGCACCTCGATCCGCAGCTCGCGCGCCGCCCGCAGCACGCCGAAGGCCTGGTCGTCGGTGGAGCAGAAGATGGCCGGCGGCCTGTCCGGGCCCGCGAGCAGCTTCAGGGCCACCTGGTAGGCGTCGTAGCGGTTGTACGGCGCCTCGAAGAGCCGGCCCTCGGTGGAGCGGCCCGCCTCGACCATGGCCCGCCGCCAGCCCTCGACGTGGTCGGCGACCGGGTCGCCCACGGCCGGGGTGTTCGGCACACCGCCGAGGCACGCCACGTACGGGTGGCCGTGCTCCAGGAGGTGCCGGGTGACGAGCTGGGCGCCGCCGACGTCATCGGTGACGACGGCCACGTCGTCGATCGCCTCGGGCCGCTCGTGCAGCAGCACCACGCGCGCGTCCCAGGCCTCGATCTCGCTCGCGGCCTGCTCGCTCATGCCCTGGCTGACCAGGATCAGACCGGAGACCCGCATCCCGAGGAAGGCGCGCAGGTAGTGGATCTCGCGCTCGGTCCGGTAGTCGGAGTTCCCGACGAGGACCATCTTGCCGCGCTCGGCGGCGGCCTGCTCGACCGCGTGCGCCATCTCCGCGAAGAACGGCTGGCGCGCGTCCGGGACGATCATGCCTATGAGGTCGGTGCGCCGGGACGCCATCGCCTGGGCCACCCGGTCGGGGCGGTAGCCCAGCTCCTTGATGGCGGCGAGGACACGCTCGCGCGTGGCCGGGGCGACCGGCCTGGGTCCGTTGTTGATGACGTAGCTCACGACCGCGGTCGAAGTACCCGCCAGTCGAGCTACGTCATCCCGCGTCACCTTGGCCACGCGCGGCAGTCTACGCGGGGGGACCTACCTACCGGCAGGCCGCACTGTGGCATCCGCCACGTTCCTGTCCTCCGCGGGGGTGACGTCCTCCGTGGCGCCCTTGACGCGGGCGGCCCCTTCCTTGGCGCGCGCGCCCTCCTTGGCGCGGGCCTCCTCGGCCGCCCGCTCCACCTTCTCGGGGGCGACGAAGCGGTAGCCGACGTTGCGGACGGTGCCGATGAGGGACTCGTGCTCGGGGCCGAGCTTGGCCCGCAGCCGCCGCACGTGGACGTCGACCGTACGGGTGCCGCCGAAGTAGTCGTACCCCCACACCTCCTGGAGGAGCTGCGCGCGCGTGAAGACCCGGCCCGGGTGCTGGGCGAGGTACTTCAGGAGCTCGAACTCCTTGAAGGTGAGGTCCAGGACCCGGCCCTTGAGCTTCGCGCTGTACGTCGCCTCGTCGACCGACAGGTCGCCGTTGCGGATCTCCATCGGGGAGTCGTCGGAGACGATCTGCTGGCGGCCCATGGCGAGCCGCAGCCGGGCCTCGACCTCGGCCGGGCCCGCCGTGTCGAGGAGGACGTCGTCGATGCCCCAGTCGGCGGTGACGGCCGCGAGGCCGCCCTCGGTGACGACGAGGATCAGCGGACAGCCGGGCCCGGTGGACCGCAGCAGCTGGCAGAGCGAGCGGACCTGGGGGAGGTCGCGCCGGCCGTCGACGAGGATCACGTCCGCGCCGGGGGTGTCCACGAGGGCCGGGCCCTCGGCCGGTGCCACCCGGACGTTGTGCAGCAGCAGGCCGAGTGCGGGCAGCACCTCGGTCGACGGCTGGAGGGCGTTGGTCAGGAGGAGCAGTGAACTCATCGCCCACCACCTGCCCCGGTCGTGGTCATGCGATCGTGCTCGGTTCGCTCGCCCATAAGGTCGGTTCCTCCTCGGTCCCTGCGAGGACGTGCACTGCTTCGTACGGATCACTGCCTGCTCTCGCGCCCTGAGAGCTTTTGTTCATCCGTCCGTAACAACGGTCGGAAAACGCAAAAGGACCCGGTGGCTGCGTCGCCCGGATCCTCTGCCCAGCAGAATAGCCCAGATGCCTTCCGGTGGAGAGGGCGGATTTCACATCGTGGATGTCTCTTCGCTCACTTCCCGCACCCGGAACGCAATGTTGCGCGGGGGTGAGGCGGCCGTGTCGGGGCGGTTCGCGGACCCTCTCCCGCCGGGTTCACCGGGACGGCGGTCACCGGTCCGGCCCACGCGCGCATGGCCCATCATGGGGAGCGGCGCGCACACGAACGAAGGGAGCGCCGCTATGGCAGCGGGAACCATCCGCTACTGGGCCGCGGCCAAGGCCGCCGCCGGTGTCGCCGAGGAGCCGTACGCCGCCGAGCACCTGGCCGAGGCCCTGGACGCGGTCCGGGCGAAGCACCCGGGCGAGCTCGTCCGGGTCCTCCGGCGGTGCTCGTTCCTGGTCGACGGCGACCCCGTCGGCACCCGGAGCCATGAGACCGTACGGCTTGCCGAGGGCGGCACGGTCGAGGTGCTCCCCCCGTTCGCAGGAGGGTGAACCCCAGAGCAATGAGCAACGACCAGTACTACGGCGGGCAGCCGGACCCGTACGCGGGCGGGCAGCGGCCGTACGACCCGTACGCGGGCGGGCAGCAGGACCCCGACGTCACGCAGACGTGGGAGGGCCAGACCTGGGACACCCAGTACCAGCCGGCCGTCCGGCCCGGGCCCCACGGGGAGCAGCCGTACGCGCCGGAGCCGTACGGGGCCCAGGCGTACGAGCCGCAGCAGGCGTACGGGGAGCAGGCGTACGGACAGCAGGCGTACGGGGAGCAGCCGCAGGCGCAGCCGTACGAGCAGCCGCGGTACGAACAGCAGCCGCAGTACGGGCAGCAGTCGTACGGGCAGCCGCAGCCGCAGCCGCAGCCGTACGGGGACCAGCCCTCCGCGCCGCAGCCGTACGCGGGCGCGTACCGGCCGCAGCAAACCGCCGCTCCGGCCCCGGCCCACACCCCGGCCCCCGTCCCGGCTCCGGCGCCCGCCCCCGCCCCCGCTCCCGGCCTCGACGACGGGCCCGCCTACTCCTCGCCGACCACCTCCGGGAACACCCGGATCACCGACGCCCAGCGCGCCCGCGCCGAGGGGCGCTCGCCGGTCATCGAGCCCGGCATGCAGCCCGCCGCCCTGACGGCGACCCTCGGCCTGCTGATCGCCGGCGGCGCCGCCCTCGGCCCGTACGGCCTGCTCCTCCCGCTGGTCCTGCTCCAGGCGCTCACCGCGGCCGGCTGGTTCCGGCTCAACGGCATGTGGCCCGCCCGGCAGGGCATCGCCCTGGCCTTCGCCGGCGGCCTCGTCGCCGACGGCGTCCTGCTCGCCGCCGGCCGGGAGAACGCGGCCCCCGCGATCCTGGGCACGCTCGGCGTCTGGGTGCTGCTCTGCCTCGTCCTCCAGCTGCGCAGCCACGCGGACCCGGACGAGCGGATGTACGGCCTGATGGCCACCGTCGTCTCGGCGGCCCTGACCGTGGTCGCCACCGGGCACCTCGGCGCGGACCCCGACGCGGTGGTCGTCGGCGGGGTCGCGGTCGCCGCCGCCGTCCTCGCCAAGGCGCTGCCGCTGCCCGGCCCGGTCTCCGTGGTCGCCGCGCTGCTCGCCTCGGCCGGTGCCGGGATCGCGGCCGGCGGGCTCACGGACCCGGGCGCGTCCGGGGCGCTGCTCGGCCTCGGCGCCGGGGTCTGCGCCCTGGTCGGCCTGCGGGCGGCCAGCTATGACTACCCGTCGCGGTTCGTCCACATGACGGCGGGCGTCGCGCTGCCGCTGACGGCCGCCGCGCCCGCCGTGTACCTGCTCGGCCGCGCCCTGGCCTGACCCGGCGCCGCACCGCGCCGGGGCCGTCCGGGCGCGGGAACCAACCGGACCCCCGGCACGTCGATCTTCGTGTCGGGGGTCGAAAACTTTCACGGGGGGACGCACAGCCCATGCGAGCACTGCGGATTCTGCTCATCCTGGCCGTCGTCCTCGGTGGGGCCCTCGTCGGGATCGACCGTCTGGCCGCGTCCTACGTGGAGTCGGAGGCGGCGGGCTGGACGAAGGCCTCCGGCGTCCGGAGCGAGTCGATCGAGGTCGACGTCAAGGGCTTCCCCTTCCTCACCCAGGCCGCGGCCAAGCGGCTCGACGAGGTGGACGTGCGGGCGACCGGCATCCAGGCGCGGGCGGGCGACCGGCAGATCCGGGTCGGCGAGCTGGACGTCGTCCTGCGGGACGTGACCGTGACCGGCGACTGGACGGGCGCGAGGGCGGGCTCCGCGGCCGGCGCCGCCCTCATCTCCTACGCGGACCTCACCGCCGCCTCCGAGCGCGAGGCCACCGTCGCCTACGGCGGCGACGGCAAGGTGAAGGTCACCGGCAGCGTCAAGGTCCTGGGCCGCACCCTGACCCGGACGGTCGTCTCGACGGTGACCGCCGTGAACGGCGACACGATCCGGGTCCGCGCCGACGAGGTGCCCGGCGAGGGCATCCCGGGCGTGGAGGACCTGGTCCGCGCCCGCACCGACTTCGAGCGCCCGCTGCACGTCCTCGCCGGAATGAAAGTGGAGAAGGTCGAGCCGCGCCCGGAGGGCCTGGTGGTCACGGTCTCGGGCAAGGACGTCTCCCTGGCGGGCTGAGCGCCCGGGACCGGCGAGGGGCTCGTTCCTACCCGCTGGTCACATACTGAGACGATGCCGCCCGATCCGCGGAAACGGAACCGGACACCTCGGTGCGGAGGCACCCGGAGCCGTCCGGGACCGTGATCGCGTCCCACATCTCGGACGATCGCGTCTCAAAATACGACACGCCGGTGACACGGCCGCCTGTCCGTCCCTACGATCGGGGCCATGGAGCGACAGGCGGATCTCACGAAGCGGCGGGCAGTAGACCTGTGCCGCGTCGCCGCCATGCTCTGTCGCTCCGTCTGAGCGGGACGTCCGACCCCGCCCTCCCCACGGCCCGCCGACCGACGTCGGGGCCGCATCTCGCGCAGCCGTACGCCGTCGCCGCACGCTTCCGACGCGTACCCGCACCACCCGCACCACACCGCCGCACACTGCCCCGGAGGAGAACAGCATGGCTCGCAGCGACGTCCTGGTCGACGCGGACTGGGTCGAGGCCAACCTCGACAACCCGCAGGTCGCCATCGTCGAGGTCGACGAGGACACCTCGGCCTACGAGAAGAACCACATCCGCAACGCCATCCGCATCGACTGGACCCAGGACCTCCAGGACCCGGTCCGCCGCGACTTCATCGACCAGGAGGGCTTCGAGAAGCTCCTCTCGGCCAAGGGCATCGCGAACGACACCACGGTCGTGCTCTACGGCGGCAACAACAACTGGTTCGCCTCCTACGCCTACTGGTACTTCAAGCTCTACGGCCACCAGGACGTGAAGCTCCTCGACGGCGGCCGCAAGAAGTGGGAGCTCGACTCCCGCGACCTGGTCGACGGCTCCGAGGTCCCCAGCCGCCCGGCCACCGCGTACAAGGCCAAGGCCCAGGACGCCTCGATCCGCGCCTTCCGCGACGACGTCGTGGCCGCGATCGGCGCCCAGAACCTGGTCGACGTGCGCTCGCCCGACGAGTTCTCCGGCAAGCTCCTCGCCCCGGCGCACCTCCCGCAGGAGCAGTCGCAGCGCCCCGGCCACGTGCCGAGCGCCCGCAACATCCCGTGGTCGAAGAACGCCAACGACGACGGCACCTTCAAGTCGGACGACGAGCTCAAGGCCCTCTACGAGGCCGAGCAGGTCGACCTGGCGAAGGACACCATCGCCTACTGCCGCATCGGTGAGCGCTCCGCGCTCACGTGGTTCGTCCTGCACGAGCTCCTCGAGGTCCCGAACGTCAAGAACTACGACGGCTCGTGGACCGAGTACGGCTCCCTCGTCGGCGTGCCGATCGAGCTCGGCGCCGCCAAGTAACCCCTCCGGACCTCCCCTCTTCCGGACCCCTCGACCGTAAGGACAGAACAGCATGTGTGGAGCGCAGCCCGGCGGCCCCGACGCCTCGACGATCAAGCCCGGTGAGACCACCATCCAGGGCTTCGTGACCAAGGACGGCGAGCCGGTCACCGGTTACGTCCGCCTCCTGGACTCGACCGGCGAGTTCACGGCCGAGGTCCCGACCTCCGCCACCGGACAGTTCCGCTTCTACGCGGCCGAGGGCACCTGGACCGTCCGCGCCCTGGTGCCGGGCGGCACCGCCGACCGCAAGGTCGTGGCGCAGAAGGGCGGCCTCGCGGAGGTCGCCATCGCGGTCTGACCCGCGACGCTCGATCGGCCGAAGGGCCGTGCCTCCTGGTGGGTTGGACGCCGTTCCGGGACTTGGGGCACGGCCCTTCGGTCTGCCCGGACGTAGGCTGGAGGGGTGTACGCACGCCGTCGCCGCGTCTACTTCTGGATGATGGGCGCCTGCCTGTTCCTCTTCGTGGGCGCCTGGGCCGTCGTACGCCTCTTCTCGACGCCGGCCGCCGTCGCCATGTGCGTCGTCGCCATGCTCATCCCCCCGGTCGCCGCGATGACCGCCAACCGCCGCGGCCCGGAGGACCGTTGGTGGGACGACCCCTCGGGGGACCCGCAGTCGGACGAGTGGTGGGACGAGCTGGACGGCAAGAAGCGCCGGGAGCGCTGAGCTCCGTGGGGGTCAGTAGACGAGGGCCTGCACGTCGTCCGTCGTCGCCTCCTGGACGAAGACCTGCGCGCCGGCGATGCGGACGCCGTCCAGGACGTCCTTCTCCGTGATCTCGCGGCGGGCCGCGCACTGCGTGCAGAGCGTCACGCGCCCGCCCGCCAGGATCGAGTCGAGCAGGTCCGGCAGCGGCGCGGCGTGCGGGAGCTCGAACTCGGCCGCCCGGCCCGGCAGGGCGAACCAGGAGGACTCGCCGGTCAGCCAGAGCGACACCTCGACCCCGCTGGCGACGGCCACGGCGGCCACCGTGAAGGCCTGCGAGCAGCGTTCGGGGGAATCGGCCCCCGCGGTCACCTTGATCACGAGCTTCTTCGCCATGCACCGAACTGTAATGCGAGACGCCGCAACCTCATGCACACCTCACGTGTCAGGTGGGTGCGCGGGTGACGGAATCCGCGCTTCAGGTCTCGTGGGGGGACTCTCGAACGACGAAGGAGGCATCCCCGAACAGGGGAGAACACCGCCTGCCGAGGCTCCGGACGCCTCGGAGGCGCCGGCCGGCGCCGCGCCCGCCGCGCGGCCCCGCCGCCGGGGCCTCCGCACGGCCGGGCGGCTCGCCGTCGCCGCCGTCCTCGGAATCGTCGGCGGGACCGCCGTCGGCCACGGCATCCAGGCCGGGCGCGAGCCGACCCCGCTCCCGCCGCTGAACCAGCCGGCCCTCGCGTACCCGAAGCCGCTCCCGAGGGGAGAGGAGCCCGAGCCGTTCTCGGCGGCGGAGGACCGGCAGGTGAAGGCGGAGGGCGACCTGCGCCTCCACCCCGCCGAGCGGGCTGCTCCTGCCGGTGCCGGAGGGCCACGCGCTCGGCGCGGACGTCGAGGAGGGATACGGCACCGACCACGAGGTGGCCGCCAAGGAGGCCGTGGCCCTCTTCAAGCGGCTGGACAACGGCCTCTGCGGCAAGAAGCGCCGGGCGTACGAGAAGGGCGTCGACCGGCTCGGGATCCAGGGCATGGCGATGCGCTCGTACGCGTCGCAGGACGAGGAGCTCCATGTGGAGGCGTTCGTCCTGCGCATGAAGGACAAGGGGAAGGTCCGCGAGTTCTTCGAGCTGCGGCGGGAGCCGGCCGGCCTCGCGGGGCTGGCCGAGGGGCCGGAGATCGAGGCCCGCGCCGGGAACGCCGCCTGCTTCGTGATGCCGGGCCCCGAGCGGCCGGAGGACGCCGAGGAAGAGGAGCGGTGGCAGGACCGGCTGCGGGGCACGGCCTGTTCGGCGTACGACGACGAGGTCCTGGTCTCCGTCACGTCGGCCGAGGTCGGCGGACCGCACACGGAGGCCGTGGCGGACCTCGTGGAGAAGCAGCTCCGCCACATCGGGTCCCCGGGGGAGTACGGATGACCGAGCCGCTGACCGTGACCCCGGAGTCCGCGCCCGTCCAGGAGCCTCCCGCCCCGGCGCAGGAGCCCGCCGCCCCCGGCCGGGCCCGCCGTCACCGTGCCGTTCCGGCAGACCCTCGTCCTCCAGGCGCAGCTGCTCGGCCGACCGCTCCGCCCGAGACCCACCTCACCGAGTGGGCCGGACCCCGGGCCACTAAGCTGGGGTCCGGCCCGTTCCGCGTCCACACCTCAGCCGAGGAGCACCCCGTGATCATTTTCTTCGAAGCTCTGCTGGTCCTGGTCTGCGTCGGCGTGCTCGCCTTCGCCGGCCTGACCGTGAAGAAGCTGTACCAGGGCCAGCGGTAACCCCCTCTAGAGAACGCCAGAGCTGCTCATGATCGAGATCCCGTCCGACCTCAACCCGGACCTCGTCCCCCTCGCGTTCCTGCTCGGCACGTGGGAGGGCGCGGGCGTCTCCGACTTCCCCGGCGCCGAGAAGTGCAACTTCGGCCAGTCCGTGACCTTCAGCCACGACGGCCGGGACTTCCTGGAGTACCACTCGCACTCCTGGGTCCTGGACGAGAAGGGCGAGAAGGTCCGTCCGCTGGAGAGCGAGAGCGGGTACTGGCGGATCGACAAGGACCGCAAGGTCGAGGTCGTCATGGTCCGCGACCAGGGCGTCGTCGAGATCTGGTACGGCGAGCTCGCCGACCAGAAGCCGCAGATCGACCTGGCGACGGACGCCGTCGCCCGGACGGCCGCCTCGGGCCCGTACAGCGGTGGCAAGCGCCTGTACGGCTACGTCAAGGGCGACCTCATGTGGGTGGGCGAGAAGGCGACCCCCGAGGTCCCGCTGCGCCCCTACATGTCGGCGCACCTGAAGAAGGTCGTCACGCCGGAGGAGGTCGCGGAGATGGCCCGCAACCTGCCCGACATGCCGGACGACGGCATCGCCTTCTTCCGCTAGAAGCCGTTCCGGGAAGCCCTGGGGTCGCGCGCCGCGCCCTCCTACACTGGGGGCGTGGTGAGCACCGACTGGAAGAGCGACCTGCGGCAGCGCGGCTACCGGCTGACGCCGCAGCGCCAGCTTGTCCTGGAGGCCGTCGACGCGCTGGAGCACGCGACGCCCGACGACATCCTCTGCGAGGTCCGCAAGACGGCCTCCGGGGTGAACATCTCCACCGTGTACCGGACCCTGGAGCTCCTGGAGGAGCTCGGGCTGGTCAGCCACGCGCACCTGGGGCACGGGGCCCCGACGTACCACCTCGCCGACCGGCACCACCACCTCCACCTGGTCTGCCGGGACTGCTCCGGGGTGATCGAGGCGGACGTCGAGGTGGCCGCCGAGTTCACCGGGAAGCTCCGCGAGACCTTCGGCTTCGAGACGGACATGAAGCACTTCGCGATCTTCGGGCGGTGCGGGGACTGCGCCGCGAAGAAGCGCGAGGAGGTCCCGGGGCACGAGTAGGGCTCCTCGTGCGCCCCCGGCCCCGGCCGGTCCCGGACAGGGAGTCGTAGGCTTTCCCCATGCAGCGACATTCCACGACCAGCCCCCTGCTGTCCCTGCCCGGCGCCGTCGCCGCCGAGGGGCGTGACGAGGGCGTCGCCGCGCACTACGGCGACCTGTTCCGTGAGCAGCGCGCCCTCGCGGAGGGCGAGGGCTTCGTCGACCTCTCGCACCGCGGCGTCGTCGCCGTCTCCGGCGACGACCGGCTGAGCTGGCTGCACCTGCTGCTCACCCAGTACATGACCGACCTGCCGCCCGGGCGGGCCACCGAGGCGCTGATCCTCTCCGCGAACGGGCACATCGAGCACGCCCTCTACCTCGTGGACGACGGCGAGACGGTGTGGGCGCACGTCGAGCCGGGCACGCAGGGCGAGCTGATCGCCTACCTGGAGTCGATGAAGTTCTTCTACCGGGTCGAGGTCGCCGACCGCACCGAGGACACCGCGGTCGTCCACCTCCCGGCCGGCTCCATCGCCGAGGCCCCCGAGGGCGTCGTCGTACGGGAGACCCCGCACGGGCGCGACCTGTTCCTGCCCCGCGCCGACCTGGAGTCCTTCGCCGCCTCGCACGGCCCGGCGGCCGGGATCCTCGCGTACGAGGCGCTGCGGGTCGAGGCGTACCGGCCCCGGCTCGGCTTCGAGACCGACCACCGGACCATCCCGCACGAGATCGGACTCATCGGCGGCGCCGTCCACCTCCAGAAGGGCTGCTACCGGGGGCAGGAGACCGTCGCCCGCGTGCAGAACCTGGGCAAGCCCCCGCGCCGCCTGGTCTTCCTGCACCTGGACGGCAGCGAGGTGATCCTGCCGGGCCACGGCACCCCCGTCCGGCTCGCCTCCGACGGCGAGGACGGGCGCCAGCTGGGCTTCGTGACCACCGCCGTCCGCCACCACGAGCTGGGCCCGATCGCCCTGGCCCTGGTGAAGCGGAACGTCCCCGTGGACGCCCCGCTGGTCGCCGGGACGACGGCGGCGGCGCAGGAGGTCGTCGTCGAGCCGTAGGCCGTGGGCCGTCAGACCTCGATCAGTACGGTGAACGGGCCGTGGTTCGTGAGCGAGACGCGCATGTCCGCTCCGAAGCGGCCCGTCTCCACGTGCGCGCCCAGCTCGCGCAGCCGGTGCACCACCTCGTCCACGAGGGGTTCGGCGACCGGTCCCGGCGCGGCCGCGTTCCAGGTGGGGCGGCGGCCCTTGCGGGCGTCTCCGTAGAGGGTGAACTGGGAGATCACGAGCAGCGGCGCGTTCACGTCGGAGCACGACTTCTCGTCGTCCAGTACCCGGACGGACCAGAGTTTTCCGGCCAATCGGGCGGCCTTCTCCGGGGTGTCGTCATGGGTCACCCCGACCAGGACGCACAGCCCCTCGCCCTTGATCTCACCGACGGTCTCCCCTGCGACGACGACGCTCGCGCCGTCGACCCTCTGCACCACTGCTCGCATGCGCCCCAACCTACCCACCCGAATCGGGGAGGGGCCGAACGGGTGCAGAGCGCCTGCACGTGCCCGGGTGGGAGTGGCACCATGCGTGTCAGGCGGTGCGGCTCCGCACCGGTCGAGGGGACGAAACTCATGAGTGCACCTGGCACCGGGCCGACGCCGTCCGGTCCCGTACCGCTGACGCGGTCCGGCGGTTCCTCCGTGACGCGGCCGCCCGCGCAGCGGACCTCCGAGCCCGCCCTGCCGGACCGGGCGCAGCCGGACCTCGGCACGCTGCGGCTGCCCGAGCTGCGCGCGCTGCGCCGGGACGCGCAGAGCGACGAGGCCGACCTGAGCTACGTGCGGCGGATGCTCCAGGGCCGGATCGACATCCTGCGGGCCGAGCTGGCGCGCCGGACCGACCCGGAGGCCCCGGTCCTCGACCGGCTCTCCGAGATCCTCGCCGACGTGCCCTCGCGGCACCGCACGTCGGCCCGGCACGTGACGCTGTCGACGCCGCGCGGGGAGGAGTACCGGCGGCTCGCGGCCGAGATGCTGTCCGAGGTCGAGCTGTCGGACCTGACGGCCCGTACGGACGACGAGCTGCACGCGGCGATGGGGCGGCTCGCGGGGTACGAGCAGCAGATCTCCCGGCGCCGGCAGGAGCTCCAGCGGACGGCCGACGACTGCGGGGCGGAGATCGCCCGCCGGTACCGGGAGGGCGAGGCGCAGGTCGACGACCTGCTGGCCTGAGGCCTTTCGGGCCGCTTCCGGGGTGTTTCCGGGCTGCTTCCGGGGGCGGTCCCGGGGCGTTTCCGGGGCGGTTTTCCGGGGCGGTCCCGGGGCGGCCGAAAATCCGGTGCGGGTCCGTCGGGGGCCTGCGTAGGGTCGAAGGATGACTGTCGACATACGTCCGGTGACGGAGTCCGAGTTCCCCGACTGGCTGCGGGGTCTGCGCACCGGCTTCCTCCGTCCGCCCGACGTGCCCGACGGGGACGTGGCCGACCGGCTGCCGCACGTGGACCTGGCGCGGACCCTCGGGGCGTTCGACCGGGACCGGGTCGTCGCCACCTTCCGCTCGTTCCGGCAGGAGGTCAGCACGGTCGGCGGGGGCGGCCTCACCGCCGACGCGATCACCCAGGTGACCGTCTCGCCGACGCACCGGCGCCAGGGCCTGCTGAGCCACATGATGGCCGCCGACCTGGCCGTCGCGAAGGAGCGGGGCGACGCGCTCGCGACCCTGATCGCCGCCGAGTACCCGATCTACGGCCGGTTCGGCTTCGGTCCGGCGAGCTGGACCACCGAGTGGAGCGTGGACCTGCGGCGGGCCGGGCTCGACCCGCGCCGCTCGGGCCGCCCCGAGGACGGCGGCCGCGTCGACCTGTCCGACGGCGACGAGATCCGCAAGATCGGGCCCGGGCTGCACCGGCGGCTCGCCGGGGTCCGGGCCGGGGTCACCGACCGGACCGAGCGCGGCTGGGCCCAGGGCACCGGCCTCGGCTTCCAGCTCGACCCGTGGACGGAGCCGTACTACGCGGTGTACCGGTCGGAGTCCGGCGAGCCCGAGGGGTTCGTGTCGTACCGCACCGACGACAAGTGGGACGACGCCAAGCAGCCGGTGAACACCGCGACCGTGCGGGACCTGATCGCCGTCACCCCGGCCGCCGAGCGCGCCCTGTGGCTGTACCTCTGCTCGCTGGACTGGGTGACCACGGTCCGCTCCGGCTACCGCGCGCCCGACGACCCGCTGCCGGAGCTGCTTCCGGACCCGCGCGCGGCGAGGACGGTGTCCCACGCGGACATGCTGTGGGTGCGGGTCCTGGACGTGCCCCGGCTCCTGGAGGGCCGCACGTACCCGGTGGCGGACGGCCTCGTCCTGGAGGTGCGGGACGCGGACGGCCCCGCGGGCGGGCGCTTCCGCCTCGACGCCTCGCCGGAGGGCGCCTCCTGCGTCCGTACGGACGCGTCCGCCGACCTCGTCCTCGGCGTCGCGGAGCTGGGGACGCTGGCGTTCGGCGACCACTCGGCGGTACGGCTCGCCCGGCTCGGGCGCGTCGAGGAGGCGGTGCCCGGGGCGGCGGCCCGCGCCGAGCTGCTGTTCCGCACGCCGCTGCGGCCGTTCTCGCCCGACATCTTCTGAGCGCCGTGCCCTTCCGGGGCTCAGCGGGTCCGGGGGCTCAGCGGGTCCGGAAGCGGAAGAGGCAGCCGGAGGCGGCGAGCGCCACGGTCAGCAGGCCCGCGCACCAGGCCAGCGCGATCCACGGCGCGTCACCGGCCGGTCGGTCGAGCAACAGGCCGCGCATCGACTCGATGAGCGGGGTCACCGGCTGGTGCTCGGCGAAGCCGTGCAGCCAGCTCGGCATGGTCTCGATCGGCACGAACGCGCTGCTCGGGTACGGCAGGAACATCATGAAGAAGGTGACGGCCCCGGCCGCCTCCGCCGTCCTCGTGACGAGCCCGAGCGCCGCCGACAGCCAGGAGACGGCGGTGATCCAGGCGAGCAGCAGCCCGATCGCCGCGAGCCAGCCGGCGGCGGTCCCGGCCGGGCGGAAGCCGATGGCGAAGGCCGCGCCGAGCACGAGGGCGGTGGAGAGCGCGTTGCGGGTGACGGTGGCGGCGACGTGCCCGGCGAGGAACGGCGTGCCGCCGACGTCGAGCGTGCGGAAGCGGTCGACGACCCCGAGCCGCATGTCCTCGCTGACGGAGACGGCGGTGCTCGCCGCGCCGAACCCGGCGCAGAGGACGAGGACGCCGGGGACGACGTAGGTCACGTACCGGGTGCCGGTGTCGATCGCTCCGCCGAAGAAGTAGACGAAGACCAGCATCAGCATGATCGGCAGCATCATCGAGGTGATGACGGCGTCGAGGTTGCGGCGGCTGATGCGGATGCCGCGGCCCGCGAGGACGGTCGCGGAGGAGAGGGCGTCAGACACGGCTGGGCTCCTTGTCGTTCACGGGGAGGGCGGTGGTGTCGGTGAGGGCGAGGAAGACGTCGTCGAGCGTGGCCGTGTGGAGGGTGAAGCGGTCGACGTCCCGGCGCTCCGGGTCGAGGACGTCGAGGAGCGCGCGGACGTGGGCGGCGCTGCCGTCGGTGGGGACGCCGAGGGAGAGGGCGTCGGGGGTGGCCGTGACGGAGCCGGTCGTGACGGCGGACGCGGCGGACGTGAGCCGCAGATGGGCCTCCCGGTCCCGGGCGACGAGGTCGAGCCGGTGTTCCGCGTACCGCGACTTGAGCGCGGCGGGGGTGCCCGTCGCGAGGGTGCGGCCCGCGCCGAGGACGGTGATGTCGTCGGCGAGCCGGTCGGCCTCCTCCAGGTACTGGGTGGTGAGGAAGACGGTCGTGCCGGCGGCGGACAGTTCCCGGACCGCGTCCCACAGCTCCTGGCGGCTGCGCGGGTCGAGGCCGGTGGTGGGTTCGTCGAGGAACATCACCCGGGTGGTGCCGGGGTCGCGGACGAGCCCGGCGGCGAGGTCGAGGCGGCGGCGCATGCCGCCCGAGTACGTCCTGACGAGCCGGTCGCCGGCCTCGGCGAGGCGGAAGCGTTCGAGGAGTTCGGCGGCGCGGCGGGCGGCGGCGCGGCGGGGGAGCCCGGAGAGCCGGGCCGCGGTCCGCAGGTTCTCGGCGCCGGTCTGGGTCTCGTCGACGGCGGCGTACTGGCCGGTGAGGCTGATCGCGCGGCGCACCCGGGAGCGCTCGGTGACGATGTCGTGCCCCGCCACGCGCGCGTGGCCGGAGCCGGGCCGGGTGAGGGTGGCGAGGATGCGGACGGTGGTGGTCTTCCCGGCGCCGTTGGGGCCGAGGAGGGCGAAGACGGTGCCCTCGGCGACCCGCAGGTCGAGGGAGTCGAGGACGCGGACGGAGCCGTGGCTCTTGGACAGGGCGGTGGCTTCGACGGCCGGAGACATGACGTGCTCCTTGGGCTCGTGGAGGGCTCGTGGAAGGCACGGCGGAGTGCCGCGCCAGTACTGCGTATGCCTTACGCGTTACTGTGTAAGGGTTACGCATTACTAGGATGGGCGTCAAGCACGCGGGGCCCTGCGGGCGGCGGGCGCGGGCTCGTACGCGCCGTACGTGCCGTACGGGTCGCGAGTGGTGCGGGCGGTGTGCGTCCCGCGGGGCGTACGAGGTGCGGAGGCGGAAGGTCATGGCGGACGGCGGAAGCGGCCGGGGCGACGGGCGGGCGGGAGCCGGGACGGGCGGCCCGGCGGCGGACCGGGAGCCGGCCGGCCGGCCGGGGTCCCGCGCGGCACGGGAGCCGGGCGGCCGGCCGGGGTCCCGCGCGGGCGACCCGGCCGGTGGCGGGTCCTTCCTGCCGCCCGCGATCGAGGCGTCCTGGGGGGTGCGGGAGCGGCCCTCCAAGGGGCCCAGGCCCAGCCTGACCCTGGACCGGATCGTCGGCGCGGCCGTCTCCCTCGCCTCGACCGAAGGGCTCGACGCCGTCTCCATGGGCCGGGTCGCCAAGGAGCTGGGCGTCTCGACCATGTCGCTCTACCGGTACGTCTCCGCCAAGAGCGAGCTGTACGTCCTCATGCAGGAGGCCGCGACGGGCGCCCCGCCCGACCACCTCCCCCCGCCCGGCGCCGACTGGCGCGAGGCGCTGGCGGCCTGGGCCTGGGCGATGCGCGAGGTCTACCACCGCAACCTCTGGCTGCTGCGGGTCCCCGTCGCCGGGCCGCCCGCGACCCCGAACATGGTCGCCTGGTGGGAGAAGGCCCTCGTCGCCCTGGAGGGGACGGGCCTGGACGAGGGCGCCGTGCTCTCGGTGACCCTGCTCGTGGCCGGTTACGTGAAGAACGAGGCCGTCCTGACGGCCGACCTCGCCGCCGTGGTCGCCGCGAGCGACGACCCGCCGGAGCAGGTCATGGCCCGGTACGCCCGCACCCTGCGACGGCTCGCGTCCCCGGAGGAGTACCCGGCGGTGACGCGGATCCTCGACTCGGGCGCCCTGGACGTCGCCGACGCCCCGGAGGACGAGTTCCGCTTCGGCCTGGACCGGATCCTGGACGGGGTCGCGGTCCTGGTGGCGGGCAGGGGGGCCACGCCGTGACGGGGAAGCCCGGCGGGGGCACCGCACCGGCCCCGGGATCCGGCCGGGGCGCCGCACCGGCCCCGGGGCCCGACCGGGACGCCGCGCCGGCCCCCGGTCTCCGCGAGCGCAAGAAGGCCCGCACCCGGCAGGCCCTGTCGGACGCCGCGATCGCCCTCTTCCTGGAGCGCGGGTTCGACGGCGTCTCCGTCGCGGAGGTGGCCGCCGCCGCCGAGGTCTCGAAGCCGACGCTCTTCCGGTACTTCCCCGCCAAGGAGGACCTGGTCCTGTACCGGTTCGCGGACCACCGGGACGAGCCGGCCCGCGTGGTGGAGGCGGGGCGCGCCGTCGGCACGGCCCCGCTCGACGCCCTGTACGCGCACCTGCGCGACGGCCTGGAGCGGCGCGATCCGGTCACCGGACTCTGCGACGCGCCCGAGGTCCTGGCGTACCACCGCCTCCTCTACGGCACTCCGGCGCTGCTCGCCCGCCTCCACGCGTACCAGGCCGGTGCGGAGGACTCCCTCGCGGGCGCGCTCGGCGGCGACCCGCTGGTGGCGCGGCTCGCCGCCGCGCAGATCGTGGCCGTGCTCCGGGTCCTCGCGGACGGCAACGCGGCCCGGATCGCGGGCGGCGAGACGGCGGACGCGGTGGCGGAGGACGCGGTGGCGGCGGCGGGGAGGGCGTTCGGGACGCTGCGGGAGGGGCTTCCGTACGGAAGCCCGAAGCCTCTCATTCCTGAGTAAAAAATGTAACTCAGTAACGCTTTCCGTCAGGCTTGCCGGAATGACGTCACCGGACACCTCCGCACACCCGGAATCCGAGCTCGCCCGCGAGCGCTCCCATCACGACGCCTGCCGCGCCGCCCTGGCCCGCATGACCGAGGACGCGGCCGGACAGGTCGTCACCGGCGAGGACACGGCCGCGTCCGGCGCCGACGCCGAGGCCCTCGGCCGCCATCTGCGCAGCCGGGCCAAGGAGAGGGGGGAGCAGCCGCCGGGGCCGCTGTTCTTCGGCCGCCTCGACCGCGAGGACGGCCAGACCCACCACATCGGCCGCCGCCGGATCGCGGAGGACCCCGCCGCCCCGCCGCTCGTCGTCGACTGGCGCGCCCCCGTCTCCCGCGCCTACTACCAGGCCGGCGCCCACGACCCGCAGGGCGTCCTGCGCCGCCGCCGCTTCGGCTGGGCCCCGAACAGCCCCGGCGCCTCGGAGGACCTGACGGCCCTGGAGGACGAGCACCTCGCGGACGGCACCGGGCAGGGGGCCGGGACCCTGCTCGCCCGGGAGATCGAACGCCCCCGGACCGGCCCCATGCGCGACATCGCCGCCACCATCCAGCCCGACCAGGACGACCTCGTGCGCTCCGACCCGGCCGCCTCCCTGTGCGTGCAGGGCGCGCCCGGCACCGGCAAGACCGCCGTCGGCCTGCACCGGGCCGCGTACCTGCTCTACACCCACCCGCGGCGGATCCGCCGCTCCGGCCTCCTCGTCCTCGGCCCGCACCGCACCTTCCTCGCGTACATCGCGGAGGTGCTGCCCGCGCTCGGCGAGACCGGCGTCCGCCAGACCACCCTGGACGAGGAGATCGCCCGCCACCCCGTACGGGCCGAGGACGGCGGCGCGGCGGCCCGGGTCAAGCACGACGCCCGGATGGCGCGGGTGCTGCGCCGCGCGCTGTACGCCCGCGTCGACCGGGCCCCGGCGGACGACCTGGCCGTCCCCGACGGCGCGTACCACTGGCGCCTCCCGGCCGCCGAACTCGCCGGGATCGTCACGGCGGTACGGGAGGAGGAACCGGCCTACGCCACGGGCCGCGCACGGGTCCGCGCCCGGATCGTCCGGGACCTCCGGGCCCGCGCCGAACGCCGGTCGGGGCCCCGGGGAACGGCCTGGACGCGCCGGATCGAACGGTCGCGCCCGGTGACGGCGTTCCTCGACGCGTGCTGGCCGAAGGCGGTCCCGGAGGAGGTCCTGGCGGAACTGCTCGCCGATCCGGGCGGCGCGGCGGAACTGACCGCCGCCGAGCGGGACGCCATCCGCTGGGAGCGGCCCCCGCGCTCGTACCGCACGGCCCGCTGGACCGCCGCCGACCTCGTCCTCCTCGACGAACTCGCGGGCCTGATCGAGCCCCCCGGGGGCTACGGCCACGTCGTCGTGGACGAGGCCCAGGACCTCTCGCCCATGCAGTGCCGGGCCGTCGCCCGCCGCACCGCCTTCGGCTCGCTCACCGTCCTCGGGGACCTGGCCCAGGGCACCACCCCGTGGGCCGCCCGCGACTGGCGCACGCACCTCGCCCACCTGGGCAGGCCGGAGGCGCGGGTGGTGCCCCTGACGCTCGGCCACCGGGTCCCGGCGGCGATCGTGGACCTCGCCAACCGGCTCCTGCCGCACCTGGACGCGGACGTCCCGGCGGGCCGGTCGGCGCGCACGGACGGCGAGGTGACCGTCCACCGGACGGCGGACCTCCTCACCGGGACCCGCGAGGCCGTGGGGGCCGCGCTCGCGGCGGAGGGCACGGTGGGGGTGATCGCCCCCGACGCCCTGACGGGGGCGGTGGCGGAGGTGCGCGGGATGTCCGAACGGGTGACCGTCCTGCCCGCCACCCTCGCCAAGGGCCTGGAGTTCGACCACGTCGTGGTGGTCGAGCCGGCCGCGATCACGGCGGCCGAGGAGCGCGGCGCGAACCGGCTGTACGTGGCGCTCACCCGGGCCGTGTCGCGCCTGACGCTCGTGCACGCGCGGGAGCTTCCGGAGTGCCTGCGGGCTCCGGCTCCCCGTACAGGGCGGTGAGTTCGGCGCCGATGCGGGCGAGGGCGGTACGGGCCTCCGGCGGGTCGAGGAGTTCGACGCGGGCGCCGAGTCCGGCGAGCCGGGCGGCGGCCGCCTCGGGGGAGGGGCCGTCGGCCTCGAAGGGCGCCCAGCCGTCCGGGGCGCGTTCCCCGTACCGTATCCGCCCGTCGAACAGGCCCTCCAGGACGCCCTCGGCGCCGGGGGCGGCCCGGCCCCGCACCGTCGCGGCGATCATCCGGTCCTCCATGCGGGCGGCGAGCGCGCGCCAGGCGGTGGGCAGGTCGAAGCCCTCGGGGCGCACGGCGGGGGCGCCGGTCTCGGTCACCGAGGCGACGCGGCCGACGCGGAAGGTGCGCAGCCCGTCCGCGGTGTCCGCGACGAGGTAGCGGACGCCGGCCTTCACGGCGATCCCGAGCGGCTGTACGGTCCGCTCCCGCGGCTCCCGGCCGGGGCGGGCGTAGCCGATCCGCAGCTCGCGCCCCTCCACCACCGCCCGCTGGAGCGGGGCCAGCCGGACCTCCTCCGTCTCCGCGCCCGTCCAGTCCGTGCCGTCGGCGACCCCGGCGCGGGCGGCGGCCTCGGCGCCCTCCCGGAGGGGCGCGGGGAGGGCCCGCACGAGCTTGCGCAGGGCGGTGCGGACGCGAGGGTTCGCGTTCGCGGCGGCGGAGTCCGGCCCGGTCAGGAGGAAGAGGGCGCGGATCTCCGGGGCCGTCAGGCCGGTGAGATCGGTGCGGGCGCCGCCGACCAGCGCCCAGCCGCCGCCCTGGCCGGGCTGCGAGTAGACCGGGACGCCGGCGCTCGCGAGCGCTTCGAGGTCCCGGCGGGCCGTCCGCTCCGACACGCCCAGTTCGGCGGCGAGTTCGGCGGCGGTGACCCGGGTCCCGGGGGGCCGGGTCTGGAGGAAGAGCAGGGCGGCGACGAGTCGGTCGGCTCTCATGCGGCCATTGTCACCGGGGCGGCGGGGTGCTCGGACGGTCCGGCGTCCGGCAGGGGCGGCGCCCGGTCGGTCGAGTACCCGGCCGGCTCGGCACCCGGTCGGTCAGGCGCCCGGCCGCTTCGACGACCGGTTCAGCGTCTCCACCGCGACCCGGGCGCGCGCGTCGGCGTTCGGCGGGGCGGCGAGGGTGACGCCCGCGCCGGTGAGGATGCCGAGGTCCAACTCCCAGTCGTGGCGGGAGCGGTGGTCCCAGACCTCGAAGGCGATCTCCACGTGCTCGCGCGCCCGTGCCTCGTTCATCCCGGTGACCTTCCGCAGATGGGCGAGGGCCCGGTCCTGGAGGCCGCGCACCTGCGCGAGGCCGAAGTGCGTGACGGTGTGGCAGTCGGTGCACAGGCAGATGAGCCGCTTGAGGGTCTGGACGCGGGCGGCCTCGTCGAAGGTCCAGCGCTCGTGCGCCTCCAGCCACCGCCGGGCCTCGCGGTCCTCGCCCGCCCCGCAGGCCTCGCAGCGCAGCCCGGCCCGGCGGGTGATCATCCGGCGCAGCCGCTCCCAGTCGGCGGGGGCGACGCACGACCGCACGTTGGTGAACCAGCAGGTCCGGGGCACGAGATCGACGAACAGACCGCTGCCGAGGCTCCGGTCCTCCCCGGGCAGCAGCTCGGGCACGTCGGCGGCGGCGGCGGTCCACCGGGCGAGCGCGGTCATCCCCGGCCGGGGCGCGTACCACCGCCTGGCCGCCGGGTCCCAGCGGGCGCCGCCGCGCTTCGCCTCGTCCTTCTCGGCGTACGGAACGTCCAGCCAGACCCGCTCGACCGCCATGCCCGCCCTCCCGTCGGTCCTCACCCCCCGTACCCCGGCCATGCTGCCACGGCCGGGGTACGGGGGCGGGGGTCAGCCGGTACGGCGGCGGGCGAAGCGGATCATGTTCCCGGCCGGGTCGCGGAAGGCGCAGTCGCGGACGCCGTACGGCTGGTCGAACGGCTCCTGGAGGACCTCGGCGCCGGACTCCCGGATCCGTTCGAAGGTGGCGTCCACGTCGTCGGTGGAGAAGATGACGCCGCGCAGCAGGCCCTTGGCGAGCAGTTCGGCGGCGGCCTGCCGGTCGGCGGGGGAGGCGCCCGGGTCGGCGAGCGGCGGTTCGAGGACGATCTCCACGCCGGGCTGCGCGGGCGACCCGAGGGTCACCCAGCGCATCCCCTCGAAACCGACGTCGTTGCGGACGTCGAGGCCGAGGGCGTCGCGGTAGAAGGCGAGCGCCTTGTCGTGGTCGTCGACGGCGATGAAGCACTGGGAGAGGGTGATGTCCATGGCTTCGACGCTACGGCGGGGGCGGGGGACTCCGCTTCTCCGATCCTGACCGTTCGGGACGCTTGTCGAGCAACGCCGAGGAACGTCGAGGGAACGTCGGGAAACGTCCAGGGATGTCGAGGAATGCCGAGGAACGCCGAGGAATGCCGAGGGAATCCCGGCCCCTCACCCGTTCCTGAGGGGCCGGGTGAGGACCTTGGCGACGCAGGCGGGGACCGCGGCGCCCTCCTGGTGGTCCCGGGCCCGGTACGCGCTCGGCGTCTCCCCGACCAGCTCGGTGAAGCGCGAGCTGAACGACCCGAGCGAGGTGCACCCCACCTCGAAGCAGACCTCGGTCACGCTCAGGTCGCCCCGCCGCAGCAGGGCCTTGGCCCGCTCGACGCGGCGGGTCATCAGATAGCTGTACGGCGTCTCCCCGAAGGCGGCGCGGAAGCTCCGCGCGAAGTGCCCGGTCGACATCAGGGCCACCTTCGCCAGGGCCGGGACGTCCAACGGCGACGCGTAGTCACGGTCGATCGTGTCGCGTGCGCGCCGCAGCCGCGCCAGGTCCTCCAGGTTCACCTTTCCAGAATGGCACGGAGGGGGGCCGGGGGGGGCGGGGGCCAGGGGGGTGGCCTCCCCCCGTACGGTGGAAACGTGTCCCCGATCCGACCGAACCCTCGCGACGACTCCTCCCCCTCTCCCGGAGGGAACCCTTCCCCCTCCCCCCTCCTCTTCCTGGACGTCGACGGCCCTCTCATCCCCTTCGGAGGGCCGTCGACGCGGCATCCCGGGGGCTACCCGACGTACCTCCCGCCCACCGGCCGGCCGGACGACGGCATGAACCCGCTCCTCGCGCGGATCGACCCCGGGCTCGGGCCGCGCCTGGCGGCGACGGGATGCGAGCTGGTGTGGGCGACGACATGGATGGACGACGCGAACGCGTACGTCGCGCCCTGGCTGGGCCTGCCGGACCTCCCGGTGGTGCTCTGGCCGGACGAGACCGACGAGGACGTGGCCGAGCGCGAGCGCACGGGCCTCCACTGGAAGACCCGCCCCCTGGTCGCGCTGGCCGCCGGCCGCCCCTTCGCCTGGGTGGACGACGAGATCACCGGGGCCGACCGGGCCTGGGTGGCGGCCCACCACCCGGGCCGGGCCCTCCTCCGGCGCGTCGACCCCCGCGACGGCCTCGCGGACGCGGACTTCGAGGCCCTGGCGGAGTGGGTGGACACGCCCTAGGGCAGGGCGACCCGGGCGAGGACCGGCAGGTGGTCGCTGCCGGTGGCGGGCAGGGTGCGGATCCGGCCGACGGAGGCGGAGCGGGCCATGACCTGGTCGATGCGGGCCACGGGGAAGGCGGCGGGGAAACTGGGGGCGAGACCGCGCGCGGCCACGCCGAGCCGGGAGGTCAGCGGGTCGAGGCCGCGGTCGTCGACGGTGCCGTTGAGGTCGCCGAGCAGGATCACCGTCCGTACCTCCTCGGCGGCGAGGGCGTCCCCGAGCCGCCGGGCGCTCTCGTCGCGCCGGGAGGACGCCAGACCGCCCGCGCCGATCCGTACCGAGGGCAGATGGGCGACGTACACCGCGACGTCGCCGCGCGGCGTGCGGGCCACGGCCCGCAGCCCGCGGTCCCAGGGCCCGGTGATCCCCCGGGGCTCGATGTCGACCGGGCGCACGCCCGTGAGCGGGTGCTTCGACCAGAGCCCGACCGTGCCGTGGACGGCGTGGTACGGGTACTCCGGCGCGAGCGTCCTCCCGTAGGCGGACAGGGCCGGGGGCACCAGCTCCTCCAGGGCGACGAGATCGGGCCCGGCGGCGGCGAGCGCGCGGGCGGTGCCGGCCGGGTCGGGGTTCTCGTCGCTCACGTTGTGCTGCACGACGACCAGACCGTACGCACCGCTCTCCGCCCCCTCGCCGGGCAGGAGCAGCCCGCCGAACGCGTACGCCCAGGCCGCCGCCGGCAGGACGAGCGCGGCCGGCGCGACACCGGAACGGCGCAGCAGCGCGAGCCCGAGGAGCACCACGACCACCAGGCCGAGCCAGGGCAGGAAGGACTCCAGCAGGCTCCCGGGGGAACCGGGCACGGCCCGGTGGAACAGCAGCAGCCCGGCGGTCGCCACCGCGAACCCGCCGAGCACCCGCCTGGTCCTCCGACCCGACCCCGCCCTCCGGCCCGGACCCGCCTTCCGGCCCGAACCCGCCCTCCGGCCCGACCCCGTCCTCCGGACTCCCCACCACCGCACCACTGCCCCCGCTCCCTGCCCCGCCGCCTCTGATCTGCACATGGTGATGTGCCGTGCGCTGTGCACCGTCACCTGTACGCGGTGCTGAGCTGCGCCGTTCCTCGGGGAGTCGAACCCCTGCGTTGCTCCTCACGCGCCAGGTGTGGCCGGAAAACCGCCGGCCCGCGGGTCCGTTCGGTCCAGCAGGTCGACCTCCCGGTCGGTCCGGTCGGTCCGCCGGATCAGCGACTCCGGGGCGTTCAGCACCTCGTCCGCCTCGGCGAGCTTCACGGTTGCCGCCTCCCTCTCCGTCGGTCCGCACGAGTACAGGAAGAAGGAAAGCCGCGCAGCCGTAGGGTTTTTGTCCCGCGGTCAGATGTGGAACTCGGGCGGGAAGCCGGTCCAGCGCAGTTCCGCGGGCAGGTGCCGCATGTCGTTGTGGAGCAGGACGGAGGACGGCCTGCCGGGCGCGTACCGGAGGACCGTCAGGGCCGCGTTGCCGTGGTTGAGCCCCATCCAGCGCCACTCGGGCGCGTCGAGGGCGGCCCGGACCAGCCAGCCGATGAGGAAGTTGTGCGTGACGACCAGCTCGTGGCGGGGGTGCTCGCCGTCGACCGGTCCCGTGAACTCCGCGATCGCCTCCCGGGCCAGCACCGGACCGCGCTCGCGCTCCTCCTCCGGGGCCCCGGCGAGGAAGGCGAGCAGGGCGTCGGCCGAGTCCGCCGGCAGCTCCTCCTTCGCGGGCAGGTGGGGTACGTAGTCGCCGGCCGCGTCCGACCGCCGCAGCGGTACGCTGTCGAGCTGCGCGCCGATCAGCCGGGCGGTCTCCTCGGCCCGGGGCAGCGGCCCGTGGTGGATCACCGACAGCGGGGCGCTCCGGAGCCGTTCACCGAGCAGGACGGCCTGGCGCCGCCCGTTCCCGGTCAGGGCGGCCCCGTCCGCCGACGCCTCGCCGTGCCGGACGAGGTAGAGGTAGCGCGCGGCCGTGTTTGTCATGTCCGGGGTCTCCGTCGGTGATCGGCGGTCTCGTACGCCGACGAGGGACGCCGGACCCTCCCGTACGGTTCCGCCATCCGCGCCCCTGTTCCGTCCCGTACGACTGCGGGCGGAGCGAGGTCCCGGCGTGCGGTGCCCACGGTGGGGGCGTCGTCACGTCACTCGTGGATCCGGGCGTTCTCCGCGGGACGCGCGTCACCGCTGTCGGCGTCCAGGCCGGCGAGCAGGCGCAGTCCGTCCTCGGTGGGGCTGCCGGGGGCCGCGGACAGCACCAGGAGCTCGATGCCCGGTTCGTTCGGCAGCGCGAAGTTCTCCTGGTGCAGTTCGAGCAGTCCGACCAGGGGGTGCCGGTAGGCCTTGCGCCCGTGGGTGCGGGCGCGCACGTCGGCGCGGGCCCAGAGGCGGCGGAAGCGTTCGCTGCCCATCGCCAGCTCGCCGACGAGCGAGGCCAGGCGGGGATCCCCGGGGTACTTGCCGGCGGCCAGGCGCAGGTGCCCGACCACGTCGAGGGTGCAGGTCTCCCAGTCCGCGTACAGGCCGCGCTCGGCCTCCTCCAGGAAGAGGTGCCGGGCGGTGTTCAGGCCGGGCACGGGCAGGCCGTAGAGGAGCCCGGCGAGGCGGTTCCCGGCGAGTACGTCCAGGCGGTGGTTCATGATCAGCGCGGGTGCGCCGGGGACCAGGTCGAGGACGCGCAGCAGCTCCGGCCGGACCCGTCCGCCCGGTGCCTTCGCGCGGCGGCGGCGGGGCTGCCGGGCGAGCCGGTGGAGGTGCCCGCGTTCGGTCTCGTCCAGGCCGAGGACGCGGGCGAGGGCGTCGAGGACCTGCTCGGAGGGCTGGGTCGCGCGGCCCTGTTCCAGGCGCACGTAGTAGTCGACGCTGACTCCGGACAGGTGCGCGACCTCTTCGCGGCGCAGCCCTTCGACCCGGCGGCGGCTGTCCGTGGGGATGCCGGCGGTCGCCGGGTCGACCCGGGAGCGCCGGGTCCGCAGGAAGCCCGCGAGATCGTCCATGAGCCCAGTATGTCCTCGGCCGCACCCGTGAGGGTGGCCCTGCCGTTACCAGGAAGTTCCGTACCGGGAAGTCCCGTCCGAGGGACGGGGCGCCCCTGAACACCGGGCGGCGCGGCGCCCAGGATCGGAGGCACCCGATCCGAAGGAGTCCCCGTGAAGACGCTGATCGTCCACGCCCACCCGGAGCCGCAGTCGCTCAACGGCTCGCTGAAGGACCTCGCGGTGTCCACGCTGTCGGACGCCGGGCACGAGGTGCGGGTGAGCGACCTGTACGCGATGAACTGGAAGGCGGTCGTGGACGCCGCGGACTACGGCCCCGAGGCCTCGCGCCCGCTGAGGGTGGCCCGGGACTCGGGCCGGGCCTTCGGGTCCGGGACGCTCACCGCGGACGTCCTCGCCGAGCAGGAGAAGCTGCTGTGGGCCGACGCGATCGTCTTCCAGTTCCCGCTGTGGTGGTACACGATGCCCGCGATCCTCAAGGGCTGGGTGGACCGGGTGTTCACCCACCGCTTCGCCTACGGCGTCGGCGAGCACAGCGACACCAAGTACGGCGAGCGCTTCGGCGAGGGCACCCTCGCGGGCCGGAGGGCCCTGCTGTCGGTGACCGTCGGCGGCCCGGAGTCGCACTACGCCGCTCGCGGGATCAACGGCCCCGTCGACGACCTGCTCTTCCCGATCCAGCACGGCATCCTCCACTACCCGGGCATCGAGGTGCTGCCCCCGTTCGTGCTGTACGGCGCCGACCGGGTGACCGCCGAGGACTACCCGGACATCGCCAAGGCCTGGGAGCAGCGCCTGCTCACCCTGGAGTCGACCGAGCCGATCCCGTTCCGGCGGCAGAACTCCGGCGACTACGAACTCCCCTCGCTGCACCTGAAGGAGGGCCTGGAACCCGCGGGCCGCACGGGTTTCGGGCTGCACGTGCGCGGCTGACCACCGACGACGGGCTCCTGTGACTGAGCGCGATGGTTGTCACCTGGGAGGTGTCCCGACAGCGACCGCCGCGATGGCGTGAGCGGGATTGTTGTCACTGGAAGTGCGGGATTCTTGTCACATGGAGATCGTTTGCGGTCTTGTTGTCACCGGTACCGAAGTACGAGGAGCTTTCATCCCGGCCCCGAGAATGACGCCGGACCAGTACCGGGCTATGAGTCCGCGCAAGCGCGGGCTGCACGACCTGCACCGGGCGGCGACCCTTGTGAACCTGCGGATGCAGGAAAGCCCGATGAGTGCGCAGGTCACCGCGCCGATGCGGGCCAGAATCCAGAACAACGCGCTGAAGCAGACACCCGGCACTCGCGACGGACTGATGATCAACGGTGGCGGACATCAGGGAAAGACGGAGACGGCTTGCGAGACGGCCGCCGAGTTCGAGGACTTCTGGCGCGACCTGCACCACCAGCTCACCCGAACGCGATCCCCGGCACCTGGGATCTCTTCCTGCCGGTGGCCTACTACCAGACGCCGGTCAAGGCCATGCCGAAGGGACTGTGCGAGGCGATTCTGGACTTCTGCAGAGCCCCACACGCCAAGACCCTGCGCGGGCTGATCCGCAACGTCCGCGAGTCCCTGCACGCGCACTGCACCACAGCGCTGCTGCTCGACGACGTCACCCGGCTGAAGATGCACCGGGAAGACGACCAGGACACCCTCGATCTCATCCGGGACCTGATGAGCCTGAACGTCACGCTCGTCCTCATCGGCGTCAACATCCCCGGCTCCGGGCCGCTGCGGGAAGGTCGTCACGACCCGCGCACCGGCCAGACGGTGCTGTCGCCCGTCAAACGTGGCAGAAGCCACAACGACGAGGCGGCCAACCGGACCGAACGTCGCTTCGACATGATCAACCTCGACCCGTTCCACTACGACACTCCCGTCGGCATCGCCGCCTGGGTCAACCACCTCGCCGGAATCGAGGACCAGCGACGGCTCTTCCGCGCGGCGCCGGGCATGCTCACCGACGGCACGATGCCCGAATACCTGTTCCGCCGCACCGAGGGGATCGTCGGACTGCTGAAACGCCTCATCGAGGACGGCTGCACCAAGGCCATGGAGAACGGCCAGGAGAACCTGACCATCGACCTGCTCCAGGAGATCCCCATCGATCTCGGTAACGTCCCCGGGCGGGACCCGGGTGCCGGTGAGGTCCCCGTGCTGAAGGACGGGGGAGGAGGAGCCACGCCCAAGCGCCGCAGGCGCGGCCGGAACACCGTCTTTGACGACCAGGGCGGCCGCCCCGCCGCCGATGCCTGATGACAGGCCGACTACGTCCTCTGCCCCGGAGCCTCGACCCGCTGGAAGACGAATCGATCCACGGCTACCTTCTCCGGCTCGCGCACCAGTTCGGCGCCGCACCCTTGGAGATCGCCGTCCGGACAGGGCTCGTCGTTCAGGGACGCGGTCGAAACGGCATTCCCGTTCGCCTTCTGCACGACCTGGACGAACAGCAGCTCGGTGCGTTCGCTCACGCGACTCGCCTCACGCACGACGAGGCCCGGGGGCTGCTGACCGCTTCGCTGGGCGAGCGCTACGGTCCGCTGAACGCACGTCTGCTGGCCGAATTCCGTACGCCCACGAGAATGACCCACAACAACCGCTGGATTCTCACCAAGGCGGCCCGGTACTGCCCGCGATGTCTCTCCGGCGACGGAACCGAGATCGAACAGCGCCACGGTGGGCCTTGGCGCCGGTCCTGGAGACCGCCTCCCGTCTTCGCGTGCCTCCGGAATCAACGCCCGCTGCTGTACGGCTGTCTTCGCTGCGGTCAGGACACCAACATCGCCCGGGGCGGCAGCCTGATCTCCCGAGCCTCCGAGGCCGGGCTCCACCCTGCCCGGTGCCGAGCCACCCTCCCCGGCACACGAGCGGTCTGCGGGGCAGCATGGCTGGCGGTGAGGCGGACCGGCGTCCCCACGCGCCCTCTACGGTCGCCGCGCTGCTGAGGCTTCAGCACTACTTCGACGGGCTCTTGGATCCTGATGGCCCGAGGGAAGTGGGCAGTTTCGGCTGGCTGATTCCTGCGGCCCAGTACTTTGTCGATCTCCGCGCTGTGAGCGCGTTGATCTTCATGACGTGGCCCCGCGCCAGGGAGTTCGCCGACGCGGAGGCTCTGGCCGCGCTGGTCGACAGGGAGGCAGAGCAACGGCACGCCGAATTCGCCAAGTCCCGGGCCGAGGCCGAGGCAGGCCGACGGCGCCAAGCCTCGCGCCCGCGACAGCGACCCGCCGGCGGATCCCGCTGTCGCGGGCGCGGTGCTGGGCATCGCCGCACGGCTGATGTCGGCCGCTGACGAGAACGAGACCCACGAGGTGATGGCGCCGATCATCGACGGAGCCAAGGAACCCAACTTCTCGATGAGTTACCAGTTCCGCCGCCCCAGCGGGACCTCCTACCCGCTCCAAGCCATCCTCCTGACCTCACGCCGGGACCGTGGCGCGTTCCAGCGGATGGGACAACGAATCGAAAGCAAGGGCTTCAGACGCCTGACCAGAGCCGACCCGCTCGCATCCTGAACCGGTGCTCACGCCTGCCGTTGTGCGCGAGCGTGACGAGGAACGAGGGCTCCTCCCATGACCGCCGCGGTGATCACGGCGGTGATCACGGTGACGGCCAGCCACCCGGCGGGAACGGCGATGTCGGTGTCCATGCCGGTCAGGAAGGCAATCGAGGCGGCGATGCCCCACAGGGTGCCGGTGACGCAGCTGATGACGATAAGCAGGCCGGACATGGAGGAGGCCAGGCGCCGCCGCCACCAGGCGGTGGCCCCCACGGCACCGAGCATCTGGTACTCCCTTCTGAGATCCGAGGTCCAGAGGCTGACCATGGCGGCGACGATGAGCATCGTGGTCAGGACGGAGATCGCGGCCACGGCGGGCTGGAGCCGTGCCACCGCACCGACGACCGAGGGACCGGACTCCACGGTGACGGTCGAGTCCGCCTGCGCGTCCACCGGGAGGGCCCGCAGGACGTCCTGCTGTGCGGGCTTACTGTCGGCGTTGAGCAGGTATGTCGCGGAGCCGACGGGGATGATGCTCGACGTCCGGGCCCCTGCCTGGCTGACGAGGACGGCGGGCAGTTGCTGGTACTCGGTCTTACGGGCGGTGCTGGGGTGGATGAGGGGGAGGGTCGCGGTGTTCTCCAGGACGAAGCCATCCGGCTTGCGTCCCATGGCCACGAGCGAGACCTCGTTCGTCAGGCCCACGGGTGTGACGGCCACGGCGGCCTGGCCGCTCTCGTAGCGCTGTCGCTGCTCGTCGGTCATTGTGCCGGCCAGGGCCTCGGCGCCCTCGGTGTCGGCGATGCCGACCGCGGGGAAGGGGATGTGGGACTTGGAGGCCAGGTAGCAGGGCTGCCAGTCGTTGTTGCCGTACTTCAACAGGCCCCGGTCGTCGATGCAGTCGAGGAAATCGGTACGAGGCGAGACGGGGAGTTGTTTGCCGTCGCGCGCGATCGCGGCCCGCTGGTAGCCGGTGGACACCTCGGAGGCCCCGGTGGAACTGCGCAGGGCTCCCCGCTCGGTCGTGGTCAGTGGCCGGGAGGAGATGATCAGGGCCGAGGTGTCGGGCAGTTCCGGCAGGTAGTCCTCGCGCTGTTTGTGGGCCACCGAGGCGGAGGCGATGAGAACCGTGGTGGACACGGCGGCGACCACGCCGAGTGCGATCACCGTCGTGATCGCGCGGACGGGGAAGGCCAGCAGGGAGCGCATGGCCGACCGGAACACGGCCGGCAACGGCAGATACGAGGTGTCTGCCTTCCGGGCGGCGAGGGAGGACAATACCAGGGCGGTCGCCGTGATGCCGGCCGCGAACACGATGACCCCCAGGACCGCTGTCAGCGCCCCGGCGTTGATCACGACAGCGGCGAGACCGGCGACGGTCGCGGTCACCAGAGTCCCGGCGGCGGCGGTCCGCAGGCGGAGCTGCCGGGTGCTGTGGACCGGAGGGACCGCCTTGAGCAGGGCGGTGGGATCCTCGCGCAGGGCCGCGCGCGACGGCAGCATGGAGGCGAGGACCGTGACGGCCACAGCGACAGCGGCGAGTACCAGCGAGGTGGCCCACGCGCCGTCCACCGGCCCCCAGTCCGCGCCCGCGCGCTCGGCCAGAACCGGCGCGGCCACGCGTGCGACGAGCTGCCCCGCGGCGATGCCTGCCAAGGAGCCGATCATGGCCACGCACAGCGCGTGCGTACGGAGGAACGAGGCCGTCACCTTTGCGGGGGCGCCGAGGGCCGCGAGCAGCCCCATGTGCCGGCGCTGGCTGCGTACGACGACGGCGAAGGCGGCGGTCACCAGCAGGACGGTCTCGGCCAGCAGGCCGAGCCCGACGAGCAGGGCGGTGGAGTCCATGGCGTCGCCCTGCCCGGAGATCGCGGCGGCCTGGCTGCTGGATACGTACGCGTACCCGGCGCCCTTCAGTTTCCCGGACACGGTGGGCAGGTCCGCCTGCGGAGGCCAAGTGACGAACCACCTGGGGCTGCCCAGGTCCTTCGCCGAGGCCAATGCCGCGGTCGCCTTCGGCCCGCCCGGAGGGAGGGCGAACAACCGGTGTCCGAGGTCGAACCGGTCGGCGACCAGGGCCGACACGGTGAACTGCCCGCTGCCGATGGAGACGCTCTGGCCGGTCTTGGTGATCCCGACCGCGTCCGCCAGGACGGCCGACAGCACGATCGTGCCGTCCTGAGCGGACGGGGCCCCCTGGTCGACGCGGTAGAGACCGTCGGTCAGGGGATCGGCCAGGTTGACCGCCCTTCCGTCGACGGTGCTCTGCCGTCCCTCCGGTCCCCGGATGGTGAGCCCGAGGACGTCGATGTCGTAGGCGAGACGCGTGTCGCCGGGGAGCGAGGGCTTGAGCTGTTCGGCGAGCCGTGCGGGGGCGGTCGCGTCCGCGCTCCGCTCGCCGGACAGGGCGGTGAGGCGTCCGTCAGCCGATCCGAACGCCGCTGCCTCGGCCTCCGGCATCGAGACGCGGGCCGTCGCGGTCACGGCCGCGACCCCTGTGCCGGCCGCGACGGGCAGCGCGATGGTGAGACAGACCAGCAGCGTGCGCAGGCGGCTGCGGCTCGCGAGACGCCATCCGAGGATCCAGGCGAGGCGGCGGTTGCGGTTCACGCGCCACCCTCCACGACGCGGCCGTCCTGGATACGGACGATGTGGTCGGCCGCCGCGGTGACCTCGGGATTGTGCGTCGCGATCACACAGGCCACTCCGCCCGCCGTGACCTCGCGCAGGAGCTCGACGACGCGCTCACCGTTGGCGGAGTCCAGTGCCCCGGTGGGCTCGTCGGCCAGGACCAGCGGGCGCTGGTCGGCGATCGCGCGAGCGATGGCCACGCGCTGCTGCTCACCGCCGGAGAGCTGGTCGGGGAACTTGCGGGTGTGCCGGGGGACTCCCGTCCTCTCCAGCGCTGTCGCCGCGCGGCGACGGGCTTCGGCCCGCGCCATTCCGGACAACTCCAGGGGTAAGCACACGTTCTCCAGCACCGTCATGGTGCGGATCAGGTTGTACTCCTGGAACACGTAGGAGACCAGGCTCGCCCGGGTGCGGGTCAGCTCGGCCGGTCCCATCTTCGTCAGCACGTGTCCGGCCAGGGTGATCGTCCCGGAGGTGGCCTGCTCCAGGCCGCCGGAGATGTTCAGCAGCGTGGACTTGCCCGACCCGCTGTGGCCGACCAGCGCGGTGAGCCGCGCCGCGTGGAAGTCGACCGTGACTCCGTCCAGGGCCACGTGCCGTGTCTCGCCCGTGCCGTAGACCTTGTGGACGCCTTCGAGCCGGAGGACCGGTTCATCCGGTCCTCCGGCTCCAGGTGTGGTGGAAACCGCGGTGCGCATCTTCCGGGAACAACCTCTCTTACGATCTCGTCGTCGCTCCGCGGATCACTCCGCGGTGTCCACCGATGTCACCGCCGGTCAGAACGCGCGGGTCTCCATGATGGCGCCGCGCATCTTGAACAGGCAGAAACCGTTTTGCGAGTACTTCCAGCCGGTGACCCAGGACGTGTAGATGTCCGGAGCCGCGGCGCAGTCGGCGCGGCCACGGGCCTCGCCGCCCACGACGTCGCCGCAGGAGATCCACACGCCGTCGCTGTTCTTGCCGTAACTGCCCACGGCACAGTCCGCGTACACCGCGTTCGCACCGGTGGCCGCGGCCTGGGCCGGCGCGGCGGCCACGAGGCTGGTGAGTGCGGCGGCGCCGATACCGAGCGCCGCCACCTTGCGGCCGAAGTTGCCACGTAACACGAGATGTTCCCCCTCTGGGATCTGGGTCAGAACCGATCTTCAGTGGTGCAGGAAGAACACAACCGTCCACTCGGCACGGACAGAACCGTGATTCGCGCCAGTCGAAGGACCAGCGATTCGACTGGTCCGGAAGCGACGGTAGTTGATATAGGTCTTGACCAATCGTCCGGAACGGCTCGAAGTGACCGCGCGCGGGATGCGGTCCTGTTGTGAAGTTGCGAAAGCGATGACCGGACGCGTACGGAGATGGCTGATCTCCATGGGGTCAGGAAACGGCCGCCGTGGCTGAGGCGTGCTCTGAGTCGTAGGAGAGCCGGTCTTATCGCAGTAGACGCTGGCGGGGTGCTCGATCGTGCGATGCGCGTAGCCGTACGGGGGAGGGTGCCGTTCCGCGGGAACATTATCGCCCTTGCAGTGGCAGGAGGTGACCGGAAAGCGCAACGGGGGCACCTAGCCGTTCGGTTCTACGCGCCGGTAATCAGCTGCACTATGGGTCGGAGACGTCGTGCATTCCGGTGTGCGCATGCGATGTGACGGACCGGAACTCTTCGCTCTGTAGGCGTGTACGGGGGTGTCATGGGCTTCCGCCGGTGACCGGTACTCGGTCACCGGCGGGCTGGAGCCCCTGCTTCGTGTCAGTTGGTCTTCGTGTTGGTCAGATGGGGGCCGACATAACCAACGATCACCTGTCCGGTGGCGCCCTTCGTGTCGTCCAGGAAGTAGATCCTCGGTGAGGTGCTCCCCTTGGAGTCGAGTTTCAGGTGGGCCTGCATTTCCTTGCGCCCGGAGGAATCCACCTCCAGGGGGACAGGGAAGATCCTCTCCGCGCCCCACCTGTTCATCGTCGTGTCGGACTCGACGGTGGCCAGTTGCTTGTGCGGCCAGTTCACCGCCCCCGGACGGTCCGATGTGCAGTGCTGGTAGAAGCCACCGTTGAACCCTTCCCGGGCTGCCTGCGCGTAGGAGTCCAGCGCCCTCAGAGCGTTCCACGCCTTCGCCGCCCACACACGGGCCCGCTCCGCCTCGTCCAGTTCGAGAGCTCTGCTCTTACTGATCGTTTCAGAATGAGGTTCGTAGGCGTCGCAAGCAGATGATGCTGCAGGCGAGTTGAAGCAGGCCGAGGTGGAGATCTGCGCGTATCTCGT
>JNWL01000045.1 GCA_000716465.1 Streptomyces bikiniensis | reverse complement strand
AGAAGACGGCATACGAGATTCGCCTTAGTCTCGTGGGCTCGGAGATGTGTATAAGAGACAGCCCTACACCCCCGCCCCGGACACCCCCACTCCCGACAACCCTGCGACCGCCGCCGGCACCTCTGCCCCCGACAACCCTGCGGCCACCCCCGGCGACCCCACCGCCGGTACCTCCGCCCCTGTCCCCGGCACCCCCGCCGACGTCCCCCTCCACGGTGGCCACCCGGACCGCGAACTCCTCGACGGCGACCTGCTCGACTCCGTCGCCTCCTGGAGCCCCGCCACCACCTCCGTCGGCTCCTTCCGGCTCGTCCCCGTCCGGCTCGAACGGGACCTCTCACTCCTGGCCCGGTGGATGAACGACCCCGCCGTCGCCGCCTTCTGGGAGCTCGCCGGACCCGAGACCGTGACCGCCGACCACCTCCGCGCCCAACTGGAGGGCGACGGCCGGAGCGTCCCCTGCCTCGGCCTGCTCGACGGCACACCCATGAGCTACTTCGAGATCTACCGCGCCGACCTCGACCCGCTCGCCCGGCACTATCCGGCACGCCCCCACGACACGGGCCTCCACCTGCTGATCGGAGGCACCGCCGACCGGGGCCGGGGCGTCGGCACCACGCTCCTGCGGGCCGTCGCCGACCTGGTCCTCGACCACCGCCCCCGGTGCACCCGCGTCCTTGCCGAACCCGACCTCCGCAACACCCCCTCCGTCTCGGCCTTCCTCGGCGGTGGCTTCCGCTACGCGGCGGAAGTCGACCTCCCCGACAAAAGGGCCGCCCTCATGATCCGTGACCGCGCCCTGCGCCACGTCCTCTGACTCATCCCCTTCCTTGCGTCCACCGCTCGTCCCACAGCGGTTCCCACTCCGAGGAGTCCTCGTGTCGACGTCCCCTGCACCCCACGACTCCGCACAACCCACCCCTCCCGTCCCGACCTCCGTCCCGGCCCCCGCACCCGCGCCCGACGCCCTGGCCCCCGCATCCGCCCCGATCCCCGCGCCCACCCCTCCCACCCCTCCGGCTCCGGCTCCCGGGCCCGAACTGCTCGCGCCCCCCGAACTGAACGCCGCCGCCTGGACCCGGGCCTCCTCCCGGCTGCTCGCCAAGCTCCTCGCCGAGTTCGCGTACGAGGAGGTCATCGAACCCCTCCCGGCCGAACCCCTCTCGGTCGAACCCCTCCCGGCCGAAGACCGGGACGGCGAGCCCAACCGCTACACGCTGCGACTGGACGACGGCACCACGCTCACCTTCCGCGCCCGCCGGGGCGCCTACGGCGGCTGGCGCGTCACCGCCGACTCGATCACCCACGAGGGCCGGCCCCTGACCGACCCCTTCGACCTCCTGGTCCGCGCCCGCGGCCTCCTCCGGCTCGACGGCATCACCCTCGGCCATCTCATCCGCGAACTCTCCGCCACCCTCGCCGCCGACACCCGCCTCGACCACACGGCCCTCACCGCGGACCGACTGGCCGAGCTCTCCTACGCGGAACTCGAAGGCCACCAGACCGGCCACCCCTGGCTCGTCCTCAACAAAGGCCGCATCGGCTTCTCCGCCTCCGACACCGCCCGCTGGGCCCCCGAAGCGCGCCGCCCCACCCGGCTGCCGTGGATCGCCGTCAGCAACCGTCTCGCCGCCTACCGAGGCGTCCCCGGCCTCGAAACCCCCGACCTCCTCTACGCAGGGGAACTCGACCCGGAGGTCCGCGCCTCCTTCCGTGCCGCCCTCACCGCCCGCGGCCACGCGCCCGACGACTACCTCCTGCTCCCCGTACACCCCTGGCAGTGGGACGAGGTCCTGCTCCCGCTCTACGCACCCGCCGTCGCCGCCGGTGACATCGTCCCCCTCCCCGCCGACGGCGACCTCCGCCTGCCGCAGCAGTCCGTCCGCACCTTCCTCAACACCAGCCGCCCCGACCGGCACACGGTCAAGCTCCCGCTCTCGGTGCTCAACACCCTCGTCTGGCGCGGGTTGCCCACCGAGCGCACCCTCGCCGCCCCCGCCGTGACCGCCTGGGTCCACGGGCTGCGCGACGCCGACCCGTTCCTGCGGGACGAGTGCCGGGTGGTCCTCCTCGGGGAGGTCGCCTCCGTCACCGTCGAGCACCCGCTGTACGACCGGCTCCCCGAAGTCCCCTACCAGTACAAGGAACTGCTCGGAGCGATCTGGCGCGAGCCCCTGAGACTGCCGCCGGGCGAGCGCGCCCGAACCCTCGCGGCCCTCCTCCACACGGACCCGGCCGGCCGGGCGTTCGTCGCCGAACTCGTCGAGCGCTCGGGACTCGCCCCCGCCGTCTGGCTCCAGCACCTCTTCACCGCTCTGCTCCCTCCCCTGCTGCACTTCCTCTACCGCTACGGCACGGTCTTCTCGCCCCACGGCGAGAACGCGATCGTCGTGTACGACACCGACGACGTCCCCGTGCGCCTGGCGATCAAGGACTTCGTCGACGATGTGAACATCAGTGCCCACCCGCTTCCCGAACACGCCACCCTTCCGGATGGCGTCCGCGACGTCCTGTTGACGGAGGAGCCCGGTTTCCTGACCCAGTTCATCCACTCGGGGCTCTTCGTCGGCGTCTTCCGCTACCTGGCACCGCTCTGCGAAGAGCAACTCGGAGTGCCCGAGAGGGACTTCTGGGCCCTCGTCCGCGCCGAGATCCTGCGCCACCAGGCGCGCTTCCCCGAGCTGAAGGAGCGCTTCGAACTCTTCGACCTGCTCACTCCCCGCATCGAGCGGCTCTGCCTCAACCGCAACCGTCTGCACCTGGACGGCTACCGCGACCGGTCCGAGCGCCCCCACGCGGCCGTCCACGGGACCGTTCCCAACCCGCTCGCGTGACCGGGCTGTCAGTGCCGCCCCGTAGGGTGGGAGGGCTATGACGAAGCCATCCCTCCCCGACCTCCTCCATGCCGCCGTCTCCGCCGTCGGCGGCACGGAGCGGCCCGGCCAGGTCGCCATGGCCGAGGCCGTGGCCGAGGCCATCGACGACAACTCCCACCTCCTCGTCCAGGCCGGCACCGGCACCGGCAAGTCGCTCGGCTACCTCGTGCCGGCGCTGGCCCAGGGGGAGCGGGTGGTGGTGGCCACGGCCACCCTGGCGCTGCAGCGCCAGCTCGTCGAGCGCGACCTTCCCCGGACGGTCGACGCGCTGCATCCGCAGCTGCGCCGGCGCCCGCAGTTCGCCATGCTCAAGGGGCGGTCGAACTACCTCTGCCTGCACCGGCTCCACGAAGGCGTGCCGCAGGACGAGGAGGAAGGCCTCTTCGACCCCTTCGAGGCGGCCGCGCCCACCAGCAAGCTGGGCCAGGACCTGATGCGCCTGCGGGACTGGTCGGACGAGACGGAGACCGGCGACCGGGACGACCTGACGCCGGGCGTCTCCGACCGGGCCTGGTCCCAGGTCTCGGTCTCCTCCCGGGAGTGCCTCGGCGCGAGCAAGTGCGCCTACGGGGCCGAGTGCTTCGCCGAGGCGGCCCGCGAGCGCGCCAAGCTCGCGGACGTCGTCGTCACCAACCACGCGCTGCTCGCCATCGACGCCATCGAGGGCGCCCCGGTGCTCCCGGAGCACGAGGTGCTGATCGTCGACGAGGCCCACGAACTGGTCTCCCGCGTGACCGGCGTCGCCACCGGAGAGCTCACCCCCGGCCAGGTCAACCGTGCGGTGCGGCGGTCCGCGAAGCTCGTGGACGAGAAGATCGCCGACCAGCTGCAGACCGCCGCCGAGGGCTTCGAGCGGGTCATGGAGCTGGCGCTGCCGGGCCGCCTGGAGGAGATCCCGGAGGACCTCGCGTACGCCCTGATGGCGCTGCGGGACGCGGCCCGCGCCGTGATCACGGCCCTGGGGTCGACCCGCGACCGGTCCGTGCAGGACGAGGACGCCGTGCGCAAGCAGGCCATGGCCTCGGTGGAGACCGTCCACGGCGTCGCGGAGCGGATCACGCAGGGGTCCGAGTACGACGTCGTCTGGTACGAGCGGCACGAGCCCCGCGGCGGAGCCGCATATCGACACAGTGGTGCCTCGCTGCGGGTCGCGCCGCTCTCCGTCTCCGGCCTGCTCCGGGAGAAGCTGTTCACGGAGCGGTCCGTGGTGCTCGCCTCGGCCACGCTCAAGCTGGGCGGCGACTTCAACGGCGTCGGGGCCTCGCTCGGCCTCGCCCCCGAGGGCACCACCGGCGACGACCTGCCGGTCTGGAAGGGCATCGACGTCGGCTCGCCGTTCGACTACCCCCGACAGGGCATCCTGTACGTCGCCAAGCACCTCTCCCGCCCCGCGCGCGACGGGGACCGGGGCGACATGCTCGACGAGCTCACCGAACTGATGCAGGCGGCCGGCGGGCGGACCCTGGGCCTCTTCTCCTCCATGCGCGCGGCCCAGCAGGCGGCGGAGGAGCTGCGGACCCGGGTCCCGGAGCTGCCGATCCTGCTCCAGGGCGAGGACACCCTGGGCGAGCTGATCAAGAACTTCGCCGCCGACCCGAAGACCTGCCTCTTCGGCACGCTGTCGCTCTGGCAGGGCGTGGACGTCCCGGGCCCCAGCTGCCAGCTGGTCGTCATGGACAAGATCCCGTTCCCGCGCCCGGACGACCCGCTGATGAGCGCCCGGCAGAAGGCCGTCGAGGAAGCCGGGGGCAACGGCTTCATGGCGGTCGCGGCGACCCACGCGGCCCTGCTGATGGCCCAGGGCGCGGGCCGCCTCGTGCGCGCCACCGGTGACCGGGGCGTCGTGGCGGTCCTCGACCCCCGCCTCGCCACGGCCCGCTACGGCAGCTACCTCAAGGCCTCGCTCCCCGACTTCTGGTACACCACCGACCGCAACCAGGTACGGAAGTCGCTCGCGGCCATCGACGCCGCCTCGAAGGCGGCGAGCGTCTGAGAAACGGACCCGGGGGCGTCTGGGAACCGGCCCGGAAAACCGGGCCCGGACACGGCAGGGCCCCGGAACCGGCGCAGGGGGTTCCGGGGCCCGGTCAGAGCCGACGGGATGCGGTCACACCCGTCGCAGCACCGCCACGACCTTGCCGAGGATGGTGGCCTCGTCGCCGGGGATGGGCTGGTAGGCGGCGTTGTGCGGCAGCAGCCAGACATGCCCGTCCTCGCGCTTGAAGCGCTTGACCGTGGCCTCGCCGTCCAGCATCGCGGCGACGATGTCGCCGTTCTCCGCGACGGGCTGCCGGCGGACGGTGACCCAGTCGCCGTCGCAGATGGCGGCCTCGATCATCGAGTCGCCGACGACCTTCAGGACGAACAGCTCGCCGTCGCCGACCAGCTGCCGGGGGAGGGGGAAGACGTCCTCGACGGACTCCTCGGCCAGGATGGGGCCGCCGGCGGCGATCCGGCCGACCAGCGGGACGTACGACGCGGCGGGCTTGCCGGTGGTGTCCGTGGGCTGGGTGCTCGGCTGGTCGGAGCCGCGCACCTCGTACGCCCGGGGGCGGTGCGGGTCGCGGCGGAGGAAGCCCTTGCGCTCCAGGGCCATGAGCTGGTGCGCCACCGAAGAGGTGCTGGAGAGGCCCACCGCCTGCCCGATCTCGCGCATCGACGGCGGGTAGCCGCGCCGCTGGACCGAGTCGCGGATGACCTCGATGACCCGGCGCTGCCGGTCGGTGAGGCCGGAGCTGTCGGCCCGGATGCCGGGAGGTCGTCCGGGGAGGGCGCGGGCGGGGCGCCCGGGCTCCTCGCCGTTCACGTTCACGTCACTCATGGCGTGCACCGCCTCGAGTCGGCCCAGGGAGCGGTCCTGGGCGGTGATGGTGGCACTGTCTGCGGTGGTGGTCACGTCGTCGGCCCCTCTCGAATGGTCTCCCTGGCTGGCACAACGGTAGTAGCTTTCGAAAGGTTGCGCCAAACACACGTTCGAGTGAAAATTCGCGGATTGCCCTACGCCCATCTGGGGAGAGGTGTATGCGCATCGCGGCCCCGGGCCGCCGTGACGCCGTCCCGGGACCACCTCGCCGCCGCCCCGAACCGGCCCTTCCGGTAGCCTTCGCCGCTGGGTCGCGATCACCCGCACGCATCCGCGCGTATCCGGGGCCGGTCGGCGGCCCCCTCAGTGTCACACCCGGCGGGGCGGAATCCCGGGAACGGGCGCGCCGCGACACGCGGAAGGCCTCGTACGCGCCCCAACCCAAGATCTAGTGGTTGGATGTCATCGGCCCCCCAGGGGTAGTGGTCCCGGTCTGCCGGGAGTGCTCGCATCACCTATGCTGGTGGTCGCTTCGCAGGGCCTTGACGGGCCGCGCGAGGCTTGTCAGTCGTGCCGTGAGGGAGGCTCTGGAACCAATGCACTGCCCCTTCTGCAGGCACCCCGACAGCCGTGTCGTCGACAGTCGCACCACCGACGACGGGACGTCCATCCGACGCCGTCGCCAGTGTCCCGACTGCTCCCGTCGTTTCACGACGGTGGAGACCTGCTCGCTCATGGTGGTGAAGCGTTCCGGCGTCACCGAGCCCTTCAGCCGCACCAAGGTCATCTCCGGCGTGCGCAAGGCGTGCCAGGGACGACCGGTCACCGAGGACGCCCTCGCCAAACTCGGCCAGCGGGTCGAGGAGGCGGTGCGCGCCACCGGCAGCGCCGAGCTGACCACCCATGACGTGGGCCTGGCCATCCTCGGCCCCCTGCGGGAACTCGACCTCGTCGCGTACCTGCGTTTCGCGTCCGTCTACAAGGCCTTCGACAGCCTGGAGGACTTCGAGGCCGCCATCGCGGAGCTCCGCGTGCGGCCCCCCGTCGAGAACCCCGGAAGCGGCGCGACCCCAGAGGTCCCCGTTCCCGCCACCGCCGCCGACTGACCGGCGGTCCGGGCCGTCGTACGGCCCGGTGCGACCGGCCGCCGTCGCGCGGCCCGGCAGACGTGCCCCGAACGGCCCTCCGGCCCTCGTGGCAGCAGTACTGAACGACGTACCAGAAGACGGTGCCCTGGGATTATCTGGGCGCCAAAGTGTGTTTTGCCCGTATATGGGAGGCGGCATGACAGAGACGGCGAGCGGCCCGGCACGTGGTTCCCGCACCAAGGGAGCCAAGTCGGCGAGCAAGGGCCTGCGCATCGAGCGCATCCACACCACCCCCGGCGTGCATCCGTACGACGAGGTGACGTGGGAGCGCCGGGACGTCGTCATGACCAACTGGCGCGACGGCTCCGTCAACTTCGAGCAGCGCGGCGTCGAGTTTCCCGACTTCTGGTCGGTGAACGCGGTCAACATCGTCACCAGCAAGTACTTCCGCGGCGCGGTCGGCACCCCGCAGCGCGAGACCGGTCTCAAGCAGCTCATCGACCGGATCGTGAAGACGTACACGAAGGCCGGCGAGGAGCACGGCTACTTCGCCTCGCCCGCCGACGCCGAGATCTTCGAGCACGAGCTGGCCTACGCCCTCCTGCACCAGATCTTCAGCTTCAACTCGCCGGTCTGGTTCAACGTCGGCACCCCGCAGCCCCAGCAGGTCTCCGCCTGCTTCATCCTGTCCGTCGACGACTCCATGGAGTCCATCCTCGACTGGTACAAGGAAGAGGGCATGATCTTCAAGGGCGGCTCCGGCGCCGGCCTGAACCTCTCCCGCATCCGCTCCTCCAAGGAGCTGCTCTCCTCCGGCGGCAACGCCTCCGGCCCGGTCTCCTTCATGCGCGGCGCCGACGCCTCCGCCGGAACGATCAAGTCCGGCGGCGCCACCCGCCGCGCGGCCAAGATGGTCATCCTCGACGTCGACCACCCCGACATCGAGGACTTCATCGAGACCAAGGTCAAGGAGGAGGAGAAGATCCGCGCCCTTCGTGACGCGGGCTTCGACATGGACCTGGGCGGCGACGACATCACGTCCGTCCAGTACCAGAACGCCAACAACTCCGTCCGCGTGAACGACGCGTTCATGAAGGCCGTCGAGACCGGCGGGAAGTTCGGCCTGCGCGCCCGCATGACCGGCGAGGTCATCGAGGAGGTCGACGCCAAGGCGCTCTTCCGCAAGATGGCCGAGGCCGCGTGGGCCTGCGCCGACCCGGGCATCCAGTACGACGACACGATCAACCGCTGGCACACCTGCCCCGAGTCCGGCCGCATCAACGGCTCGAACCCGTGCAGCGAGTACATGCACCTGGACAACACGTCCTGCAACCTCGCCTCGCTGAACCTGATGAAGTTCCTCAAGGACGACGGCAAGGGTAACCAGTCCTTCGACGTCGAGCGCTTCGCCAAGGTCGTCGAGCTCGTCATCACCGCGATGGACATCTCCATCTGCTTCGCCGACTTCCCCACCCAGAAGATCGGCGAGAACACCCGCGCCTTCCGCCAGCTCGGCATCGGCTACGCCAACCTCGGCGCCCTCCTGATGGCGACCGGCCACGCGTACGACTCCGACGGCGGCCGCGCCCTCGCCGGCGCCATCACCTCCCTGATGACCGGCACCTCGTACAAGCGCTCCGCCGAACTCGCCGCCGTCGTCGGCGCGTACGACGGCTACGCCCGCAACGCCGAGCCGCACCAGCGCGTCATGAAGCAGCACGCCGACGCCAACACCGCCGCCGTCCGCATGGACGACCTGGACTCCCCGATCTGGGCCGCCGCCACGGAGGCCTGGCAGGACGTGATCCGCCTCGGCGCCAAGAACGGCTTCCGCAACGCCCAGGCCTCGGTCATCGCCCCCACCGGCACCATCGGTCTCGCGATGTCCTGCGACACCACCGGCCTTGAGCCCGACCTCGCCCTGGTCAAGTTCAAGAAGCTCGTCGGCGGCGGCTCGATGCAGATCGTCAACGGCACCGTCCCGCAGGCCCTGCGCCGCCTGGGCTACCAGGAGGAGCAGATCGAGGCGATCGTCGCCCACATCGCCGAGCACGGCAACGTGATCGACGCCCCCGGCCTCAAGACCGAGCACTACGAGGTCTTCGACTGCGCCATGGGCGAGCGCTCCATCTCCGCGATGGGCCACGTCCGCATGATGGCCGCCATCCAGCCGTGGATCTCGGGCGCCCTCTCCAAGACCGTGAACCTGCCGGAGACGGCCACGGTCGAGGACGTCGAGGAGGTCTACTTCGAGGCCTGGAAGATGGGCGTCAAGGCGCTCGCGATCTACCGCGACAACTGCAAGGTCGGCCAGCCGCTCTCCGCCAAGAAGAAGGAGGACGAGAAGGCCGAGGTCACCGCGAAGTCCGAGGCGACGATCCGCGAGGCCGTCGAGAAGGTCGTCGAGTACCGCCCGGTCCGCAAGCGCCTGCCCAAGGGCCGCCCGGGGATCACCACCTCCTTCACCGTCGGCGGCGCCGAGGGCTACATGACCGCCAACTCCTACCCGGACGACGGTCTCGGCGAGGTCTTCCTGAAGATGTCGAAGCAGGGCTCGACCCTCGCAGGCATGATGGACGCCTTCTCCATCGCCGTCTCCGTCGGCCTCCAGTACGGCGTCCCGCTGGAGACGTACGTCTCGAAGTTCACCAACATGCGCTTCGAGCCGGCCGGCATGACGGACGACCCGGACGTGCGGATGGCGCAGTCGATCGTCGACTACATCTTCCGCCGCCTGGCCCTCGACTTCCTGCCCTTCGAGACCCGGTCCGCTCTCGGCATCCACTCGGCCGAGGAGCGCCAGCGCCACCTGGACACCGGCTCGTACGAGCAGCCCGAGGACGACGAGGTCGACGTCGAGGGCCTGGCCCAGTCGGCGCCCCGCACCCCGGAGCTGAAGGCCGTCGCCACCGCCCCGGCCCCGAAGGCCGAGGTCCCCGCCCCGAAGCAGGCCCACACCTCGGCGGAGCTCGTCGAGATGCAGCTCGGCATCAGCGCCGACGCCCCGCTCTGCTTCTCCTGCGGCACGAAGATGCAGCGGGCCGGCTCCTGCTACATCTGCGAGGGCTGCGGCTCCACCAGCGGCTGCAGCTGATCCGCCCGTGAGAGGGGCGTCGACCGACCGGTCGGCGCCCCTTCCCGCACACCCGGAGGGATCAGGAAGCCCTGGATCCCAGCAGCGCGCCGAAGGCCTGGGGGTCGGCGTCGAAGCCGCGCGGGACCGGGCGGTACGACCAGCCGTCCGGCCCGGAGCGGGTGAACTCCACGACCGTCGCCGCCAGGGCGTCCGGGACGTCCGCGAAGTCGTGGGTCAGGAGGTCCGTGTAGCCTTCGCGGACCCGCACGCCCGTGCCCGCTATGTCACCGAAGGACAGCCGTCCGCCGCTCTGCTGTATGGCCACGCCGACCACCACGCGCGCGTACCTCGGCGCCAGCCGGTCCAGCTCCACGGTCATGGCCTCGTCGTAGCCGAACCCCTGGCCCGTACGGCTGTCGCGGTGGAGCGTGATCGTGCCGTCCGGGGAGCGGCTGCCGAAGTGCACCAGCTGCGCCGGCGCGCCGTGCGGGTCGTCGGCGGTGAAGACACCGGCGACGAGGTCCAGGTCGTGGGCCGGGGAACCGGCCGGAGCGGGGTCCCACTTGAGCGTCACCTCGACGCGCCCCACCCCTTTGTTGAGTCCGCTCATGGTGCTTCCCCTCTCCGCGCGCCCCCGCGCGCCTCGCCTCGTACCGTCGGCCCGTTCGGAGAACTTTTGGCCGAGCCCTTGGTCGCGGGCCGATCACTCATGGTGTCATGCGCCTGTGACAGCGGGTCCGGTGCTTGCGGGGGAGAGCGGCGCACGGAGCGGTGACGAGCCGGATCTCGACGTCGACCTGGCTCGAATCGGCCGGATCGGTGGGGCGGATACGGAAATCGGCCGCGGTGAGCGGACCCTGACGAACCTTCACCGGCTACGTGTACGGGTGTTCCGTTCGAGAGCAGGGGGAGCGCGCGGGCCCGGAGCGCGTGCGCCCGCCGAGGACTGCCGGGGTGCTCTCCGGCCCCGTACGATGGCGCGGTGCTGGTCAAGTGGATTCGCTGCACCGTGGTGGACCGTCGAGGGTTCGAGCGGGGGCAGCGGAAATGGGCGGGGCTGCTCGGTGAGCCGGGGTTCCGGGGGCAGGGCGGCGGGTGGAGCCGGAGTCGGCCGGACGTCGCCCACATCTTCGCGTTCTGGGAGAGCCGGGCCTTCTACGACTCCTTCATGGCGCGGTCGCACGACCGGCTCGCGGCGTCGCAGGTGGGCACGTTCCGGGACGGCCAGGTCAAGCTGTTCGACCACCGCTTCGACGTGAAGACGGGGTTCGAACCGCGCTTCGCCGACGCCGACGTGGCACGGGTGGCGCACTGCCGTGTCCACGAGGACCGCGCCGAGCACTTCGCGCTCATGCAGGAGAAGGTCTGGAACCCCGCGATGGCCGGATCCCCCGGCATGCTGCGGGGCATGTTCGGGGAGGCGCCCGGCAGCGAGTTCCTGGTCCTCTCGATGTGGCAGTCCGCCGCCGAGCACGGCAAGTACCGGGAGGAACGGGTGGAGCGGCTCGGGCTGCGGGCCCGGACCGCGGCCGACGTGGCGGCACTGAGCGGCGACGTGGTGCGGCTCGAACCCTCCTGGACGGTCTGAGGGCACCCACCGTCCCCCGTCGGGCACCCCCTCGGCCGAGCCTTCCGGGAGGGGGCGATCTAGGGTCGGGGTATGGCACGACCGCGGCGCATCGTCCTCGTACGACACGGAGAGTCCGAGGGCAATGCCGATGACACGGTGTACGAACGGGAGCCCGACCACGCCCTGAGGCTCACCGAGACCGGGTGGCGGCAGGCGGAGGAGACGGGGGAGCGGCTGCGGGAGCTCTTCGGCGACGAGGCGGTCAGCGTCTACGTCTCGCCGTACCGGCGCACCCACGAGACCCTCCGCGCCTTCCGCCTCCCCCCGGAGCAGGTCCGGGTCCGGGAGGAGCCGCGCCTGCGGGAGCAGGACTGGGGCAACTGGCAGGACCGGGAGGACGTGCGCCTCCAGAAGGCCTACCGCGACGCCTACGGGCACTTCTTCTACCGCTTCGCCCAGGGAGAGTCGGGCGCGGACGTCTACGACCGCGTCGGGGCCTTCCTGGAGAGCCTGTACCGCAGCTTCGAGGCGCCCGACCACCCGCCCAACGTCCTCCTCGTCACCCACGGGCTGACCATGCGCCTCTTCTGCATGCGCTGGTTCCACTGGACGGTCGCGGACTTCGAGTCCCTGTCGAACCCCGGCAACGCCGAGACGCGCGTCCTCCTGCTCGATGAGGACGGGAGATACCGTCTGGACAGGCCGTTCGAACGCTGGCGTACCCCGGAACCGTACGGCAGCACCGGATAGAGTGGCAGACCGATGACCGCTGACTCCTCACCCGACCGGCGCTTCGACCGCGCCCTGGCCAGCCTGCGCGGGCTGTCCGTGGGAGACGCCCTGGGCTCCCAGTTCTTCGTACCCGTCCACTACCCCCTGCTGAAGCGGCGCGAGCTGCCCCCCGGCCCCTGGCAGTGGACCGACGACACCGAGATGGCCTGCTCCGTCCTGGCCGTCCTCGCGCGACACGACCGGATCGACCAGGACGCCCTCGCCCTGTCCTTCGCGCACCACCACGACTTCGACCGGGGCTACGGCCCGGCGGTCAACCGGATGCTCAGGCTCGTCCGGGAGGGCGGCGACTGGCGGGAGCTGGCCGCCGCGCTCTTCAAGGGGCAGGGCTCCTGGGGGAACGGCGCCGCGATGCGGATCGCCCCGCTCGGAGCCTGGTACGCGGACGACCCGGAGCAGGCGACCCACCAGGCAGAGATCTCCGCGTACACGACCCACCAGCACCGCGAGGCCGTGGTGGGCGCCATGGCCGTCGCCGCCGCGGCCGCCCTCGCCGCCGACCCGACCGGGCCGCCCACGCCCGAGGCGCTGCTGGACGGGGTGATCGCCCTGGTGCCGCGCAGCGCGGTCGGCGCGGGCCTGCGCAGGGCCCGCGACATGCTCGACTACGGCGACCCCGGCACGGTCGCCGCCGTGCTGGGCAGCGGACGGCGTACGAGCGCGCACGACACGGTTCCTTTCGCCCTCTGGTCGGCCGCGCGGGCGCTCGGCGACTTCGAGCGGATGTTCTGGACGACCGCGCAGGTCGGCGGGGACGTCGACACGACCTGTGCCATCGCGGGGGGTGTCGTGGCCGCCGCGGCGGACGGCGCACCGCCGGCGGAATGGCTGGCACAGACCGAGGAACTTCCTGAGTGGGTTCCCGCCACGGCCTCCTGAGGCCGTGATCCGGTCTCGCCGGGTCCGGTGAGTGACACCTGCCGGTCCCGGCTGCTCCTGGTGGCTTCGCGCATGCGATTCCTCGACCGCGATCAGGGGCTGGCACCGCCCGTTTCGGGATGGCCTGCCCCTGGTTTTCCTCCCCATCCCGTAAGGGATGTGGGCGGAAGGCTGGTCCGCGCGCTTTGATCTTCTCCGTTGTGGTGATGTGTCGGTACGGGGTGTGCGGAAGTGAATCCGGGGGCAGTCGGGAAGCGGTGGCGTTGGGACTTCTCGGGAAGCTTGGCGGGAATCCGGGTATCGCGGGCGGTGCGGGGCGGCGTAACCTGTCTGGCGCCATGCCGTACGAACCCCCCACCCACACCGTCGAGCGATCGCTCCGAGCCACCACCGGCGCCAGAATCGTCGCCGGAGTCGACGAGGTCGGGCGCGGGGCGTGGGCCGGTCCCGTCACGGTCTGCGCGGCCGTCACCGGACTGCGCCGGCCCCCCGAAGGGCTCACCGACTCCAAGCTGATCACCCCCAGGCGCCGCGCCACCCTCGCGGTGGAACTGGAGCAGTGGGTCACGGCGTACGCGCTCGGCGACGCCTCCCCGGAGGAGATCGACGACCTCGGGATGACCGCGGCCCTGCGGCTCGCGGCGGTCCGGGCGCTCGAAGGCCTCCCCGTGCGGCCCGACGCGGTGATCCTCGACGGCAAGCACGACTACCTCGGCAGCCCCTGGCAGGTCCGTACGGTGATCAAGGGCGACCAGTCCTGCATCGCCGTCGCCGCCGCCTCCGTCCTCGCGAAGGTCCGCCGGGACACCCTCATGGCGGAGCTGGAGGCCGGGACCGGAGCGGGGGAGTACGCGCCGTACGCCTTCGGGGCCAACGCGGGCTACCCCTCGCCGGTCCACCGGGCCGCCCTCGAAGAGCTGGGCCCCACCCCGCACCACAGGCTCTCCTGGTCCTACCTGGACGCGCTGCCCCGATGGCGCCACCTCAAGAAGGTCCGTCTCTCCGTCGGGGCGGCCGCGCTGGAAAGCGGGGGCCAACTCGGCTTCGACTTCTGAACTTCCGGTCACGGGGCCGCCGAAGGGCTGCTCACGCGCCCGGGGTGCACCTCTGTGCCCACCCGCCGATGCCCCGTGCAACGGCGTTTGATAGACATCCACCCATGCCTCTCATCCCCGAGGAGCCTCAGATTCACGAGAGCGCCCAGGGTCCCCGCGCCACCGCGGCCGCCGGCCGCCCCGCGTCGACCCCCCGTCCCGTACCCGGTCCGCGTTCCGCGGCCTCTCCGCGCCCCGGACGTCCCGTTCCCGGCCCTGCCCGGCCCGCGCCGCCGAAGCCGCGCCCCGCGGCCGGGAAGGCTCCGGCCGGTGGCACGGAAAATCGTTCCGACCAGCGCCCTGCCCCGCAGCTCCAGCTAATCCCGGCCCCCGTCGACGGCGCCCTCGACGCCGCCGAGGAGGCTCTGGACCTGCTCCTGGAGAGCGGCCGGGCCCCCGGTGAGGTCCTGGTGCTCACCACCGGCGAGCAGCACCCGTGGGCGGCGCACGAGCTGTCCTTCGGGGAAGCCGCCTACTGGGCCCAGCAGGACACCGGCGACGACGTGTTCTTCGCCGACGCCTCCGCCGTGGAGCGGGCCGCCTCCCGCCCCGTGGTGATCGTCGCCGTCAACGGCGGGGACGACGGGGCGACCGCCCGCGCCCTGCCCGCGGCGATGGCCCGTGCGGGCACGCTGCTCGTCGTCTGCGGCGACCCGCAGCGCATCACGGCGCTCCTCGGAGCGGGCGCCGGCGTCTGATCGCCGACCGATCAGCGGCCGGTCGACCGATCTACGAGTGGTCGGCCGGCCGGTGACCGATCGACCGCTCCTCCGCCGGGCCGTACCCGGCACGGCGGAGGAGCGGTGGTGTGCGGCGCCGTTCCGGCGGCGCCGCACGCGTGGTCAGCGCGCGGCGGCCCGGCGCAGTGGTTCGGCCGCGCCGCTCGCCGTCCTCGGCGTGATCCGGTCGAACCCGGTCGGCCCGTCGCCGAGCGGCACGGGAAGCGAGTCGGAACTCGGCCGGCGGCCTCCCCGGCCCTCACCGAGCACCTGCCAGCCCCCTCGGGTCAGCGTGATGTACGCGCCGCAGCGCAGCCCGTGCAGCGTGCAGGCGTCCCGGAGCCCCCACATCCAAGCCCCGTCCTCCTCCGTCCAGCGCTCGTCGCCCTCGCGGCAGTACAGGAGCACCGCGGTCCGCACGGGCGCACGCCTCCGCAGGTCGTGCGGGATGACACGCCGCAGGTGCGCCAGGAGCGCGTTGCGGAACTCCCAGCCGTCCGCCGGGACGGAACGGCGGACGAACGAAGCACTGGCGGCGATCCGCTCCTCGTGGTCCAGGACCGCGAGGACCGCCGTCGCGGGCGTGGGCGCGTGACGGGAGTGCAGGCCGCCGACGACCTCGCGCGGATTGCGCAGCAGGGGGACCCCCGCCGCGGCCCACTCGGAGGGTTCGAGTATCCGGGCGAGGCGGCTGGCGGACCCGGACGACGATCTGAGCGAGGCGGCTGTGGGCGGAGCGAATCCGAGGGTCACGGTCCTCCCTTCGGATACGCGCCCGCTGGGCGGGCAGGGTCGGGTGAGGGCGCACCACGGCACAGTCCTTCCGGACCGCTGACGGGCCTTGTGGGGCGGTGGTCCAATTCTTGCGGGCCCGTGCGCGAGCGGCAATGAGCAATTGAGACCGCTGACGGGAATGGGTTGGTATGCCACTCATATCCCTGCCCAGTTGCCCATTGTTCACTCCCCGTTCGTCCGACGGTTTCCTCTCCGCGCGGCGCACACCCCGCAGGCACCAGCGGAAACTCTCCTTCCGCTCGTGGACGGGCCGTCACCCTGGGTGAGTTCGCCGATTGTCGGTGGCATCGGGTTGCATGGAGACATGGACAACCTGGAGCTCCGCGCCGAAGCCGATGCCGTTCTCGCCGAGCTGGTCGGCGCCCCCGAGGGGACGGCACGGCTGCGGGAGGACCAGTGGCTGGCGGTGGCCGCCCTGGTGGAGGAACGGCGGCGGGCCCTGGTGGTGCAGCGGACCGGCTGGGGCAAGTCGGCGGTGTACTTCGTCGCCACCGCCCTGCTGCGCCGCCGCGGCTCCGGACCCACCGTGATCATCTCGCCGCTCCTCGCGCTCATGCGGAACCAGGTCGAAGCGGCGGAGCGGGCAGGCATCCGCGCGCGCACCATCAACTCGGCCAACCCCGAGGAGTGGGACACGATCTACGACGAGGTCGAGCGCGGCGGGACCGACGTCCTCCTCGTCAGCCCGGAGCGCCTCAACTCCGTGGACTTCCGCGAGCAGGTGCTCCCCAAACTGGCCGCCACCACGGGCCTCTTGGTGGTCGACGAGGCACACTGCATCTCCGACTGGGGCCACGACTTCCGCCCCGACTACCGCCGGCTGCGCACCATGCTCACCGAGCTCGCCCCCGGGGTTCCGGTCCTCGCCACCACCGCGACGGCCAACGCCCGGGTGACCGCCGACGTGGCCGAACAGCTCGGGACCGGGGCCGGCGAGGCGCTGGTGCTGCGCGGCTCCCTGGAGCGGGAGAGCCTGCGGCTCGGCGTGGTCCGGCTGCCCGACGCCGCGCACCGGCTGGCCTGGCTCGCCGAGCACCTGGACGAGCTGCCGGGATCCGGGATCGTCTACACGCTGACGGTCGTCGCCGCCGAGGAGGCCACGACCTTCCTGCGGCAGCGCGGGTTCCCCGTCGCCTCGTACACGGGCCGTACGGAGAACGCCGACCGGCTCCAGGCCGAGGCCGATCTCCAGGAGAACCGGGTGAAGGCGCTCGTGGCGACCTCGGCCCTCGGCATGGGCTTCGACAAGCCCGACCTCGGCTTCGTGATCCACCTCGGCTCGCCGTCCTCCCCGATCGCCTACTACCAGCAGGTGGGCCGGGCCGGCCGCGGTGTGGAGCACGCGGAGGTGCTGATGCTGCCGGGCAAGGAGGACGAGGCGATCTGGCGCTACTTCGCCGACACCGCCTTCCCGCCCGAGGCACAGGTCCGCCAGACCCTGGCCGCCCTCGCCGACGCGGGACGACCGCTGTCCGTGCCGGCCCTGGAGGCGGCGGTGGACCTGCGGCGCACCCGCCTGGAGACGATGCTCAAGGTCCTCGACGTGGACGGGGCCGTGCGACGGGTCAAGGGCGGCTGGGAGAGCACCGGACGACCCTGGGCGTACGACACCGAGCGGTACGCGTGGGTGGCGCGGCAGCGGGCCGCCGAGCAGCAGGCCATGCGCGACTACGTGGGCACCACCGCGTGCCGGATGGAGTTCCTGCGCCGGCAGCTGGACGACGAGGGCGCCGCCCCGTGCGGTCGCTGCGACAACTGCGCGGGCGCCTGGGCCGACACCTCCGTGTCGCCGGAGACGCTGACGGGCGCGACCAGGGAACTGGACCGACCGGGCGTGGAGGTGGAGCCGCGCCGGATGTGGCCGACCGGCATGCCCGCCCTGGGGATCGAACTCAAGGGCCGGATCCCCGCCGGTGAGCAGTGCTCCACCGGAAGGGCCCTGGGCAGGCTCTCGGACATCGGCTGGGGCAACCGCCTGCGCCCCCTCCTCGCCGAGAACGCGCCCGACGGGCCTGTTCCGGACGACGTCCTCAAGGCCGCGGTGGCGGTCCTCGCCGACTGGGCGCGCTCCCCGGGCGGCTGGGCGCCGGGTGTCCCGGACGCCACCGCCCGGCCGGTGGGAGTCGTCGCCGTGCCCTCTCTGGCCCGCCCGCGACTGGTCGGCTCCCTCGCCCGGGGCATCGCGGACATCGGCCGCCTCCCCTGCCTGGGGACCCTGGCGTACACCGGGCCGGACGGCGCGCACGCGGTGCGCCGCAGCAACTCCGCACAGCGCCTCCGGGCGCTCTCCGGGGCCTTCGCCGTCTCCGAGGAGCTGTCCGGCGCCTTGTCGGCCGCTCCCGGCCCCGTGCTGCTCGTGGACGACTTCACTGACTCCGGCTGGACCCTCGCGGTCGCCGCCCGGCTGCTCCGGCGGGCGGGCGCCGAGCAGGTGCTCCCCCTGGTCCTCGCCGCGGCCGGCTGACCTCTCCGGCCCCGGCTGGCGCCTCCGGCCTGGGAGGAACAGCCCGTCCCGGGCGGGCGACTCCGTTCCGGGCGGGCGCCTCCGGAGCAGGGCGGGGGCGCCTCCGGTCAGGGCAGGAGGGCCGTCACCGACTCCACCGTGTCCGCGTCCGCGGGAAGCTTGTCGTCGCGGTAGCGGACCACGCGGGCGAAGCGGAGTGTGACGCCCGCGGGGTAGCGGGTGGAACGCTGGACCCCGTCGAAGGCGATCTCGACGACGAGTTCGGGCCGTACGGTGACGCCCCAGGGCTCTTCCGTGACCGCCAGCTTCCGCAGGCGCTCGGTCTGCCAGGCGAGCAGGGCGTCGGTCAGGCCCTTGAACGTCTTGCCCAGCATGGCGAAGGAACCGTCGGCCGCCCGTGCGCCCAGATGCAGGTTGGAGAGCGTCCCGGTGCGCCGGCCGTGGCCCCACTCGGCGCCGAGGACCACCAGGTCCAGGGTGTGCACCGGTTTCACCTTCAGCCAGGAGGCGCCCCGGCGCCCCGCACTGTAGGGCGCGTCGAGGGACTTCACGACCACGCCCTCCTGGCCCCGTTCGAGCGCCGCTGACGCGAAAGCCTCCGCTGCCGCACGTTCCTCCGGGGCGGTGGGGTCCGCCACCACGAGGCGGCGCACGCGCTGCGCCTCCGGCACCAGCCGGTCGAGGAACGCACGCCGTTCGGAGGCCGGGGCGGCGAGCAGGTCCTCGCCGTCGGCGTACAGCACCTCGAAGAAGACCGGGGAGAGCGGCACCGCCGTCCGCGCGCCCACCACGTCGAGGGTGGATCCGGTCCGTCCGGACGTCTCCTGGAACGGTCGCGGCCGTCCCCGCTCGTCGAAGGCCAGCAGCTCCCCGTCCAGCACCACCCGGCGCACCGGCAGCGCGCGGACCAGCGACACCACCTCGGGGGTCCGGTCGGTGATGTCGGCGAGCGTGCGGGTGAAGACGCGCACGTCGTCACCGTCGCGGTGCACCTGGATGCGGATGCCGTCGAGCTTCTCCTCCAAGGCGCAGGGGCCCGTCCTGGCGAGGGCCTCGCCGATGTCCTTGGCGGTGTGGGCCAGCATCGGCAGGACCGGACGTCCCACCGTGAGCCGGAACCGGGCGAGGGCGGACGGGCCTTCGGCGAGCAGCACCTCGGCGACAGCGGCCGGTGAACCGCTCAGCATCACCGCCTGCCGGACGTCGGCGACCGGCGCCCCGGCCGCCGAGGCGAGGCCTTCCACGGCCAGGGCGTCAAGGGCACCCTGCCTCAACTCGCCGCTGATCAGCCGTACGAGGAACAGCTGTTCCTCCTCGGTGGCCGTGCCCATCAGCTCGTCGAGGAGCCTCTTCCGCTCACCCTGCGCGCCCTTGCCGGACACGGCGGCGATCCGGCTGAGGAGCGCGTCGACCTCCCGCACCCCGAGCCGCGGCTCGGCGGCCGGTTCCCTCCGCTCCTTGAGCGTGCTCCAGCCGACGCCGATCCTGCGCTGGGGCAGCCGCCCGGCCATATACATGATCAGGACGGGGGCGTCGGCCGGATCGGCCGCCCGGAACAGCTCGGCCAGCAGCGCGACCTTCTCCGTGCGCGCCGAGGCGGCGCCGATGTCCCGGGACGCCCGTGCGATGTCGGCGAGTCTCATGCGGAAAGCCCTCTCAGTCGGTTCACCCTGCTCGCGCAGTCTGCTCATCCGCGTCCGCGGGACGCGGTGCGGCGCACCGAACCGAGCCCCCGTGGTCGACCGGCGTTCAGCCGGCCGCCTCCGCCGCCGTACGCCTCGAAGGGACCTCAGATCGTTCGCACCGACATCACGTACGACCGGCCGTTGCACACCTCCAGGTGCCCGACCTCGGCTTCCAGCGCCTCCTTCGGCACCTCGGGACTCTCGGAGAACAGCTGCACGTCCACGGCCTCCTCGGTGATCTCCCACACCCCGGCGACCCGCCCCCGATACACCACCACGGGCGTGATCCACCCGGACGTACGGCTCACCGCCTTGCGCCGCTCCGCCCGCAGGATGCGCGTGTCGGACGTGCCCGGCCCCAGCACGTACTGGTCGAACCCGGCCAGCAGCCGCACTTCCTCCGACGGTCTGGCCGCCGCCAGCGCGTCCACGTCCTCGGCGCGCACGTAGCACGCCGTTCCGTCCGCCTCCACCTTCGCCAGCTCCTTGCCGAGCGAGGCGAACCAGCCCCGCACCGCCGTCTTGCGGTGCGCGTTGCGCGTCAGCCAGGCGTCGAAGGTCTCCGGGGTCGCGGGCCCGTGAGCCCCGAGGTACGCAGGGATCACGATGCGGGCCGCCTCCTCCGGCTCGATCGTCCCGGACCAGCCGGGCACCCGGTCGCGCGGCGAGGCGAAGGTGATGCGGTTGCCCTGGTTCGGGCCGTGGCACAGCTTCCCCATCCAGGCCAGCGGCTTGAGCACCGTTCCCCAGCCGGACGTCAACTGGGCTTCCAGGGCGGCGAATCCCTTGCGGGCGACCAGGGCCTCGGTGAGCTCCTGACGGGTGAGGGTCCTGCCGGCGAGAACCTCGTCGACGGCCTCGCCGAGAGCCGTCATCTGCGTCGGCGTGACCCCGAACGTCCGTTGCCAGGCGGGCTTCTCCCAGGTCCGCGCCGCCGCCATCAGCGACAGGTAGGCCGCCATGTGCTCGGCCGCCACGAGATGGAGCGTGCCCCGCATGACCCAGGTCTTGACCACCTCGCGGGCTTCGAGCGCCTTCTGCACGGCACCGGCCTTCGGTCTCCGCTGCCGGGTGGCGAGGGCGAGCTCCGCGGACGAGGCCACCTGCGCCTGCACCCCCGCCAGCTCCCGCACCAGCTCCGCGACGGAAGCCGTCCGTCGGGGGGCGAGGCTTTGCCGCCGCAGCCGCCAGGCGAGTACCTGATCCTGAGTCACCTGCATGAGTGCTCCTCGGTGTAGGTCGCAGAACGCTTGCCATCCTGCCCGAACAGGGTGTCGAGACGTGTCCGTCGCGCCGGGGAGCGACCGGACACCCGCCGCCCCGGAGAGTGCTTGGACGCCCGCCACCCCGGCGGAATCGGGCGAACGCGGCCCGCACCGCCTCGCAGTGCGACCGGATCTTCGAGAGGGTCATGTGGGTCATGGCTCCATGCAACCCGACACCTCGGACATTGTGGGTACTGGAGAGCGAATCTGTGGATAACTCAGAAGGGCGGCGGATGCCTCGATCCATGAGTTATCCACAGGGGTTTCGGATTTCGGAAGAACGCGAGAACGTCCTCGTCATGAACGCGAATCACCACGAAACAAGCGGTCCTTCCCGTACCCAGCAGATCACCCTGCGAGGCCCGGCCGAACTGGCCGACGCCCTGCCGTTCATGCTGGGGTTCCACCCCACCGACTCCGTCGTCCTGGTCGCCCTCCACGGCGAACGGGGCCGTTTCGGCGGCCGGGTCAGGCTCGGCATCCCGAGCTCGCCCCGCGAATGGGCGTCCACCGCCGACCACCTCGCCGAGTGCCTCGTCGAGGGAGGGGCCCGGTCCGGCACCCGCCCGGACGGCATCGTCGTCTTCCTCTGCCAGGACCCGGCCCCAGGCGAGACGGGCCGCCACGTCATGGAGCGACTGCGCCCCTTCTCGCAGCGGCTGCGCACCGCCTGCGGCGCCCTCGACATCCCCGTCTACGAAGTCCTCTGCATCTCTGACGGCCTCTACTTCTCCTACTGCTGCCCCGACGCACGCTGCTGCCCGCCCGACGGCACCCCGCTCGCGCTCAGCGGCACGACGGTGACGGCGGCGACCGCCACGTACGCCGGAGTGCAGGTGCGGGGCACCCTGCGGGACATGGAAGCCAGGCTGAAGCCGGCCGGCGGCCCCGAGGAGGAGAAGCAGCGAGCCGCGCTCGACACGGCCGCCGCCTCGATCGTCCCCCGGGTCCTCGAAGGTCCCGAGGACCGAGGACGAGTGGAGGTGCGCGAGGAGACCCTGCGCCTCGCCCGCGAGATCCTCCGCCGGTTCACCAATCCGAAGCCCCTGAAGTCCCCGAAGTCCCCGAAGTCCCCGAAGATCCCGAAGGCTTCGAATCCGCCGGCGAACACGGCGAACACGGCGAACACGGCGAACACGGCAAGCACAGCGAGCCCGGTGAATGCGGCGAGCACGGCGAACCTGCCGGGTATGACGTTCCCCGGAAGGGCCCTCGCCGACATGCGCGACGGGGACGCGGCCGACGACGCCCTGATCACGCCCGAAGAGGCCGCCACCCTGATCCTCGGCCTCCAGGACCGGGTCACCCGGGATCGCGCCGCCGAATGGATGGAAGGCTGGGAGGGCACCGCCGCCCTGCGGCTCTGGCGTGTACTGGCCCGGCGCTGCGTCACCCCCTACCAGGAGCACGCCGCTGCGCCCCTCACCCTCGTGGGCTGGACGGCCTGGTCCACCGGCGACGAACCGACGGCCCGGGTCGCCCTCGGCCTCGCCCTCGACGCCGATCCCGAGTACGTCTTCGCCCAGCTGCTCCACCAGGCGTGCAACGAGGGCCTCGACCCCGAATCGCTCCGCTCCTGCCTGAGGAGCGAGCGGGACTCCCGGGCCGCTGCGGAACAGATCGCCCCGGCATCCTCCCGGCGGGTCCGGATGCGCGCGTCCCACCGGCAGGGCACCCGCCCCGCCCTCGGCCGGGCCGGTCGGCAGACCGGAACGCGGGACCGGCGTGCGGCGGCCGGAGTCCGGCCCGGCGGGCCCGCCGCCGACCGCCCGGGAAACGGCTCCCCGCGCCACGGCGGACAGCGCGGCAGCAGGAGTGGCCGGTGACGACCGTGACCCGGCCGCCCGCGAACGCGTTCAGCTCTCTGGCGGAGGCGCACGCACCGTGCCGCCGACACTCCGCCGGCCGCCCGGTCCGCACAGAGAGCACCCCGCACCCGCCATGGCCCCCAGCACCGTTCCGGCCTCCGGCCGCTCCACCGGCCGTCCGACCGGCCGCGCCCCCGGCACCGCGCTCCCGCGCGCGGCACGCCCCGTGGAACTCCCCCCGGTGCACGGCGCGCTCGTCTGCGTCGCCCTGCCCGCCCTCGTCGTCTGCGCCGAACACGGCCAGCTCACCGGCGAGGGACCAGAAGGCGTCTACGCGGCTGGGCGGCGACTGCTCTCCCGCTGCGTCCTGCGGGTGTCCGGCCGGGAGCCCGTCGCCCTCCAGGGCCGCATGGCGTCCGCCGACCGGGCGGTCTTCCTCGGCGTTCTGCGCGTCCCCGGAGAAGCCGGACCCGACCCCGGCCTCACCGTCGAACGGGCGCGGAGCGCCGACGGCACCGAGCGGATCACCCTGCGGAGCGCCGTCGGCCGCTCCCTCCGGCTCCCGGTGGAGCTCGCTCTGGGCACGGATCTCGCGGACCTGGGCGCGGTGGCGACCGGCAGGCCCGGATCCGAGCTCGCGGCAAGCGTCCACGGAACCGGACTGCGCTGGACCGGAAGCGACGGCCGGTCGGCCACCGTCACCGCGGACCCGGCACCCATGGACTCCCTGGCGGCGGCGGGAGTCCTGCGCTGGGAGGCCGAGTTGGCTCCCGGAGCCGCTTTCACGATCAGGCTCCGCGTACGAGGGGAAGCCGCGGCCCGCCCCACGGGCTCCCCGGGCGCGGGGCCCGGCCGACCGGGTGGCCACCTCATCGCCGAGGCGCGGGCCGAGGCCGACGACCCGCGCCCCGGAGAGCTGCTGCGTACGTCCGTCGAAGACCTGCGGGCCCTGCTCCAGCGCACCCCGGAGCACCCCGCGGACGTGTACCTCGCCGCCGGTGTCCCCTGGCGCTGCGGACCGGTCACCGCCGAGGCGCTCTGGGCGGCCCGGATGGCCCTTCCCCTCGGCACCCGGCTCGCCGCCACCACCCTCCGCGCCATCGGCCGCACCCAACTCTCCGGCGGAGGAGCCGAATCGGGCCGTCTTCCAGGGCCTCTCAGGGACGCCGGGCCCCGCCTTCCACCCCGCTGCACGGGCGTCGAGGCCACGCTCGCCTTTCCGTCCGTGCTCGCCGAGGCCCGCCGCTGGGGGCTGCCGTCGGCGGACCTGGAGGAGCTGCTGCCCGTCGCGGAACGCTGCCTCGACTGGCTGCGCCGCGTCGTCGGCGCGGACGGTCTCGTGCCGGACCCGGGACCCACCGGACCCCGGTGGGCCGAGACGCAGGCGCACGCGCACCGGGCGGCGCTGCTCGGCGCGGACCTCCTCGACGCCTGCGGAAGACCCGGCGGTGACGCACTGCGTGATACGGCGAGGACACTGCGGGAGCGGTTCCGGCGCGCGTTCTGGACCGACGACCGTACGGGCGGCCCCGTCCTCGCCCGTACGGCGGACGGCGGGACCTGGCGCCGACCGGGCGGTTGGGCGGCACATCTGCTCGACACCGGGCTGCTGGGTGGCGGCCGGTACGCGCAGGGCCTGCTGGACGCGGTGGAGGCCGAACGGGTGGCCCGGCTGCTCGGCACCCCGGCCCTCGACTCCGGCTGGGGGCTGCGCGGCCTGAGCACCGAGGAACCGGACCACAATCCCTTCGGCCACCGGACGGGCGCTGTCCGGACGCACGACACGGCGGTCGCCGTGGCCGGCCTCGCCGCCGCAGGACACGGGAAGGAGGCGGCCTCCCTGCTGAGGGGGCTGCTCGGCGCGGCGGAGGCCTTCGGCCACCGGCTTCCCGAGATGTACGCGGGCGAGCAGCGGACGACGGGCGGGCGCCCGGTGCCCCACCCGGCCGCGTGTCGGCCGGCGGCCGTCGCGGCCGCCGGCGCGGTCCACGCCCTTCTCGCCCTCGCCGGGGTCCGGCCCGACGCGCCCGGCCGGTCCGTCTCGGCGCACCCGCTGCCCTCCGCACCCCTCGGAGCGATCCGCCTGTCGGGGCTCGTGGTCGCGGGCGAGCCGTTCACCGTGCGGGTGAGCGGGCTCGGTCTCGGTATGGTCGAGGAGGCCGCGGACGGTCTTCAGCTGGGGGTGTGACGGAATGGCGGGTACGGACACGAGGGAAGCTTCGCGGCGCACCGGAGGACACGTCGGGGAAGTCGTCGCCGAAGATCCCGCGGGGCGTGTTTATCGTCAGGGAGACGACTATGATCGCGGCATGCCTGCCTACGACCCGTCGGCCTTTCCGCCCTTCGCCGTCACCGTCGATCTGGTCGTGCTCACCGTGCGGCGTCACGCGCTCTGCACCCTGGTCGTGCGGCGGGGAGAAGCGCCGTTCCAGGGGCGTTGGGCCCTGCCCGGCGGCTTCGTACGGGCGGAGGAGGACCTCGGCGCCGCCGCGGCACGCGAGCTGGTCGAGGAGACCGGCCTCTGCGCGTACGACCCGGCCGCCCCGGCCCCCGTACCGAGCAACGGCGCGCACCTGGAGCAGCTGGCGACGTACGGGGCGCCCGACCGTGATCCCCGGATGCGCGTGGTGAGCGTCGCGCACCTGGCCCTCGCCCCGGACCTGCCCGCGCCCAGGGCCGGCGGCGATGCCAACAGCGCCCGCTGGGCCCCCGTCGAGGAGCTGCTCGGGGAGGACGCGGCCGCCGGCGCCGGCGGAGGGGGAGCGGGGACGCTCGCCTTCGACCACTCCCGGATCCTCGCCGACGGAGTGGAGCGCGCCCGTTCCAAGATCGAGTATTCCTCCCTGGCCACGGCCTTCTGCCCGCCGGAGTTCACGGTCGGAGAGCTGCGCCGCGTCTACGAGGCCGTCTGGGGCGTGGCCCTGGATCCGCGCAACTTCCACCGCAAGGTGACCGGCACGCCCGGCTTCCTGGTTCCGGCCGGCGGCACCACGACCCGTCAGGGCGGTCGCCCTGCTCAGCTCTTCAGGGCAGGTGGGGCCACCCTCCTCAACCCGCCCATGCTGCGACCCGAGGTCTGAGGAGGAGGACCCGGCGACCCAGGGCGCCAACCCTGCGCGAAAAGTCCGAAATGTAGCGTTATCTTGCTGCGATAGCGCCGCCCTGCCGCGGAGCGGTGTCACCTACCGCGAGAGAAGCGATGCTCCAGGCAATCGGACTGACCAGCACTCCCCGCAGCGATCGCCCACCCGCCGTGGACGATCTGACCTTCGAGGCCCGGTCGGGCGCCGTGACCGCCCTCCTCGGCCCCGCGGGATCCGGCAAGACCACCGCCCTCCGGCTCATGCTCGAACTCGAGCCGGGACGCGGGACCACCTACTTCCGCGGTCGGCCGCTGCACCGCATCGCCCACCCTTTCCGTGAGGTCGGCGTGCTCCTCGGTGACGTCCCCGGCCACCCCTCCCGCACGCTCCGCAGCCAGCTCCGGATGCTCTGCGCCGCCACGGGAACTCCCGTCTCACGGGCCGAGGAGCTGCTGCGGAGCGTGGGCCTCGCCGGGCTGGAACGCCGGCCGATCGGCACCCTGCCGATCGGCGCGGACCGTCGACTCGGCCTCGCCTGCGCCCTGTTGGGCTCCCCCCATACGCTGCTGCTCGACGAGCCGGGTGCCGGCCTCTCCGCGTCCGAGAACGCGTGGCTGTACGGGTTCCTGCGCGCCCACGCCTCCGAGGGCGGCACGGTGCTCTACACCACGGCGGACCCCAAGGACGCCGCCCGCAACGCCGATCGGGTCGTCACCCTGGACGGCGGCAGACTCGTCGCCGACCAAGAGGCCGCCGAGTTCGCGCGGACCCGGCTGCGCCCCCGGGTCACCGTCCGCACCCCGCACGCCGCGCGCCTGGCCGCGGCCGTCACCCAGGAGGCGAGGGCCGCCCGGCGGTCGGTGGAGGTGGTCGCGGAGGACGGCAGCCGGCTCTCCGTCTACGGCAGCGACTGCGCGTCCGTCGGCGACACGGCCTTCCGGCACGGCGTACCGGTCCACCGCCTCGCCGAAGAAACGGGTGCCGCCCCCACCGCGAAGAGCGGGCGGGGCACAGAGGAGGGCGGTGCCTCCCAGGAGCCCGCCGCCGAACCGCGGGCCACCGCGCCCGCGTCGCGGGACGTCGTCCCGCCCCCCGCCCTCCACCACGTACCGGAGAAGCGTCCGACCGTCCGCCGGCGACCGATGCGCTCACCCCTGCGCCCGCTCCGTTACGAGGTCCACCGGCTCCTGGGGGTGCCCTCCACGCCGCTCGTCGTGGCGGGCGTCCTCCTCGTCTCCGTGGTGCTCGCCCTGCTCCTCGGGCGGGGCGGCCGCGCCGCGCTGCCCGCCGTCCTCGCCGGCTGGCCCGCGATCTCCCCGCTGCCGCCCGCCGCCCTGGGGGCCGGGCTGCTCGGCGCCTTCTCCTTCGCGGAGGAGTACCGCTACCCCGCCCTCACCACGGGGCGCGGAGCCGTGCCCCGCAGACCGGGTCTGCTGCTCGCGAAGCTCGCCGTGGCGGCGGTCGTCGCCCTCGCGCTCGGAGCACTCGTCGCGGCGGCCGACCTGGGGGCCCTGCGGCTCTTCTACGGGGCCGAGTTGACCCCCGTACCGAGGAAATGGCCGATCCTCTGCGCGAATTGGCTGGGGCTGCTCGTCGGCTGCGCCTGGGCCGGGGTGCTCGGCGCCGGGGTATTCCGGGCCGCCGCGGCCGGGGTGGCGGCCGTCCTCGCCGTACCGGTCGCCTTCGTTCCGCTGCTGCAGACGGTGCTGACGGGGCCTTCGGTGCGGTCGGCCGCCGGTCTCCCGGCGCGGTTGCGCGAGTTCGCGGGTCCGCACTGGTCCCCGGCCGTGGACCGCTGGCTGGCCGGGGGGCTGCGCGTGCTCGGGCAGCCCGCGGGAGTGGCGCTCTCCCTGACGTTGACGGGACTGTTCTGCGCTTATGTGTTCACCGGCCTTCGCCGCAGGGCCCGTTGGTGACCACGTGCGGACCGAAAGGTTCCGAGACGCTGCCAACTGGCGTGAATTATAAGGCTTATGCCCGATTAATCGTCAATTGTGTAAGGGGCGCCGATCACCCTTTCGTGTGCTTTTCACCAAAGACCTCAAGGGCCGTGGAGGCGGCGCCGACAAAGGATGCGTGAGTACCCTTGCGCACACCATGATGACCGCCGCCCGCTCCGTCGACTCCGGCCTCGGCACCCCGGGCGATCTCGACCGCTACCCCTATGCGGAGGCCCCCGCCGCAGGCCGGGTGGGTCCCCCCTCCTGGGAGGGGGTGGACACTGATCTGGGCCGCGTCGGCCGCAGGAGCGCCGGCAACCGGGGGCGCGGGCTGCACGGGCAGCTCGTCCAGCAGCTCGGCCAGATGATCGTCTCCGGTGACCTCGGCGCCGACCGTCCGCTCGTCCCCGAGGAGATCGGCCAGCGGTTCGAGGTGTCGCGCACCGTCGTGCGCGAGTCGCTCCGCGTCCTCGAGGCCAAGGGGCTCGTCAGTGCCCGGCCCAACGTCGGCACCCGGGTCAGGCCCGTCAGCGACTGGAACCTCCTCGACCCCGACATCATCGAGTGGCGCGCCTTCGGCCCGCAGCGGGAGGACCAGCGCCGTGAGCTGAACGAGCTGCGCTGGACGATCGAGCCCCTGGCCGCCCGCCTCGCCGCCGGGCACGGCCGTGAGGACGTGCAGCAGCGCCTCTCCGACATGGTCGAGATCATGGGCCACGCGTTCGCCCAGGGTGACGCCGTCACCTTCTCCCGGGCCGACACCGAGTTCCACTCCCTCCTCATCCAGCTCGCCGGGAACCGCATGCTGGAGCACCTCTCCGGCATCGTCGCCGCCGCGCTCCAGGTCTCCGGCGGCCCCGTCACCGGCTGCGACCGGCCGAGCGAGGCCTGCCTCGCCCACCACGCCCGGATCGTGGACGCGCTCGCCACCGGTGACGCGCAGGGCGCCGAGGCGGCCATGCGGCAGCTCCTCACGGTCCACCCCGAGGTGGAACGTGTCGTTCCGGCTCCCCGCGAACACTGACCCGCGGACCGTGGCCGGGAGCGAGCGGGCACACGCACCGCGTGTCGCCGGAGCCGGGCGCTGCCAGGGGAGTCCGGCAGGGCCGTCCCGGGGCGGCGTCCGGGTTCCGACGGTACAAAAGTGTGCCGATCGACCGGCCTGGGTGTTTCGTCGCAAATGAGGTGTGACTCGGGCCACGAAGATTGGGCGTAACACTCCTCCGAGCCGTGCGATGACCTAAGAGGTGACAGCCGAGGAAGGAATACAGCAGCCGACGGAGGCGCTGTGCAGTTCCCCGGTCCAGCCCGCGCCGTCGGCACATCCCCCGTCGACGGTCGTCGGCTCCAGCCCGATCCAGGGCGGGGCCGGAAGCCGTTTCCATCGTTCCGAGAGGTTGTTCGTGTCGGCCAGCACATCCCGTACGCTCCCGCCGGAGATCGCCGAGTCCGAGTCTGTGATGGCGCTCATCGAGCGGGGAAAGGCTGATGGGCAGATCGCCGGCGATGACGTGCGTCGGGCCTTCGAGGCTGACCAGATTCCGCCAACCCAGTGGAAGAATGTTCTGCGCAGCCTCAATCAGATCCTCGAGGAAGAGGGTGTGACGCTGATGGTCAGTGCAGCGGAGTCGCCGAAGCGCGCCCGCAAGAGCGTCGCAGCGAAGAGCCCGGCCAAGCGCACCGCCACCAAGACCGTCACCGCCAGGGCGACCGTGACGAAGTCCGCCGTCCCGGCCGCGGCCCCCGCCGCCGAAGGCGCCGACCCGGCCGACGAGGCCGGCTCGACCGCCAAGAAGGCGGCCGCGAAGAAGACCGCCACCAAGAAGACGGCGGCCAAGAAGACCGTCGCCAAGAAGATGGCGGCCAAGAAGACCACGTCCAAGAAGGACGCCGAGGAGCTCATCGAGGGCGAGGAGCTCCTCGAGGACGTCGCTCCCGGCAAGGGCGAGGACGAGGAGACCGAGGGCGAGACCAAGGGCTTCGTGCTGTCCGACGAGGACGAGGACGACGCTCCGGCGCAGCAGGTCGCGGTCGCCGGCGCCACCGCCGACCCGGTCAAGGACTACCTCAAGCAGATCGGCAAGGTCCCGCTGCTCAACGCCGAGCAGGAGGTCGAGCTCGCCAAGCGCATCGAGGCCGGTCTGTTCGCCGAGGACAAGCTCGCCAACTCGGACAAGCTCGCGCCGAAGCTCAAGCGCGAGCTGGAGATCATCGCCGAGGACGGCCGCCGGGCCAAGAACCACCTCCTGGAGGCCAACCTCCGTCTGGTGGTCTCCCTGGCCAAGCGTTACACCGGCCGCGGCATGCTCTTCCTGGACCTGATCCAGGAGGGCAACCTGGGCCTGATCCGTGCCGTTGAGAAGTTCGACTACACCAAGGGCTACAAGTTCTCCACGTACGCCACCTGGTGGATCCGTCAGGCGATCACCCGCGCCATGGCCGACCAGGCCCGCACCATCCGTATCCCGGTGCACATGGTCGAGGTCATCAACAAGCTCGCGCGCGTGCAGCGCCAGATGCTCCAGGACCTGGGTCGCGAGCCCACCCCGGAGGAGCTGGCCAAGGAGCTCGACATGACCCCGGAGAAGGTCATCGAGGTCCAGAAGTACGGTCGTGAGCCGATCTCCCTCCACACCCCGCTGGGTGAGGACGGCGACAGCGAGTTCGGCGACCTCATCGAGGACTCCGAGGCGGTCGTCCCGGCCGACGCGGTGAGCTTCACGCTCCTCCAGGAGCAGCTGCACTCCGTCCTCGACACCCTCTCCGAGCGCGAGGCGGGCGTCGTCTCGATGCGCTTCGGCCTCACCGACGGCCAGCCGAAGACGCTGGACGAGATCGGCAAGGTCTACGGCGTGACGCGCGAGCGGATCCGCCAGATCGAGTCGAAGACGATGTCGAAGCTCCGTCACCCGTCGCGCTCGCAGGTGCTCCGCGACTACCTGGACTGACGCGGTCGGCACACCCGCCCCGGTCCGGATCCGAAGATCCGTATGAGGCACACGGCGGTACACCGAAGGGCCCGGTTCCCCGAAAGGGGGAGCCGGGCCCTTCGGGTGTGCGGCACGGCTTCGGTTGCTGGACTCTGGGTGAACCGACATCACCGGAGAGTCAGGAGGCTCCATGCGTGGTTCCCTCACCCGAGCATTGACGGGTGCTCTGGGACTGATCACCGCGGCGGCGGGACACCTAGCCCTCGCCGCCCCCGTGGCCGCCGACAGCGTCGTGGTGGGCGGCCGCCAGGTCGGGATCGCGGACGCGCCGTGGGTCGTGGCGCTGTCCAGTCGTGACCGGTTCGGGGGTACGCGCGCGGGACAGTTCTGCGGAGGCGTGGTCGTCGCCCCCACCAAGGTGCTCACGGCGGCCCACTGCCTGGGCCGGGAGGTGCTCGGAGGCGAGCCCTGGGAGGTGCGCGACTTCGCGGTCGTCGCCGGCCGTGCCTCGCTGCGCGGCCAGGGCGGCCAGGAGGTCCGGGTCTCCGACACGTGGATCAACCCCGACTACGACCCGACGACCAACTCGGGCGATCTGGCGGTCCTGACACTGGTGAGTCCACTGCCCGAGTCGTACGTGATCGGCGTCGCCCGCGCGGGGGACACCGCGTACACGCCGGGCACGGCGGCGGACGTCTACGGCTGGGGCGACACGACCGGCAGGGGGAGTTACGCCTCCTCGCTGCGGACGGCGCGCGTCCAGGTGCTGCCGGACACGGCGTGCGAGCGGGCGTATCCGGGTGGTTCCGGCGTCCGGTACCGGGGCGACACGATGGTGTGCGCGGGCGATCCACGGGGCGGCAGGGACGCGTGCCAGGGGGACAGCGGAGGTCCGCTGGTGGCCGAGGGGCTCCTCGTCGGCCTGGTGTCCTGGGGCAGTGGCTGCGGGGAGGCCGAGAACCCCGGCGTCTACACGCGCGTCTCGGCGGTGCTGCCGGAGCGCTTCTGAGGCGTGCTCGGGAAGACCCCCTCGGGTCGGGTTCCGGAAGGGGCCGCGGAAGCGCCCGTGAGCCGGCCTCCGGAAGGGGCTACGGAAGTGCCCGTGAGCCGGGCTCCGGAAGCCTCTTCCGAAAGGGTCCGGATACGAGAACGGGCGGTCACTCCCCGCAGTAGGGGGGTGACCGCCCGCCGTCCGGTCAGCGACCGGCCCTGGGCTCGTCGTGGATGCGGGGCGTCAGTGCTCGTCGCCCACCGTGCGGGCCGGCACGTCCGTGAGCCGGTCCGTCTCATCCTGTATCTCAACGGCGATCTTCTTGAGTTCCGGCTCGAACTTACGTCCGTGGTGGGCGCAGAAGAGCAAGTCACCTCCGCTGGTCAGGACGACACGCAGGTAAGCCTGGGCGCCGCAGCGGTCGCAGCGGTCAGCGGCCGTCAGGGGGCTCGCGGGGGTCAGAACAGTAGTCACGTCGCCTCTTCTCTAGCTCGACGAGCTGTCGTACCAGGGTCAACATCCAACCAGGCCGAAAACGTTCCCGCTCGTGCCTTTTCCTTGAAACTTCTTCCAAGGTGGCTGTCTGCTGCCGGTTGGCGGCGAATGAGCCGTATTGCGTCGCTCTACGGATTTCGCGTTGCTTGTCTCGGTCAGGCCCTCCCGGCGTGGTTGCCGGTTGTTCATGAGGACGTGCCCGGAGCCTAAATGGTTCATGCCTGGAAGGGAACGTGATGTTCACGTCACCCGATCGAGGGATCGAACGTACATGCGAAGCTGGACTAGCATGAGGAACCGGGGAGGGTGGCGTGACAACGGCTCTACCAGGCATCGGTACCCTCTGAAGCCGGTGACCGACGCCGGGCCTTACCCATCGGGCCAGATTTCAAATTCAGCGAGGAGCGAACCGCGTGACCGCCGAGACGTCCGTGCCGTCCAGTGCGCTGCTGACCGCAGACCGTGACGGTTCCAACTACACCGCGCGGCACCTGCTCGTACTGGAAGGGCTCGAAGCGGTCCGCAAGCGCCCCGGCATGTACATCGGGTCCACCGACAGCCGCGGCCTGATGCACTGCATCTGGGAGATCATCGACAACTCCGTCGACGAGGCCCTCGGCGGCTACTGCGACCACATCGAGGTCGTCCTCCACGAGGACGGCTCCGTCGAGGTCCGGGACAACGGCCGGGGCATCCCCGTCGACGTCGAGCCGAAGACCGGCCTCTCGGGCGTCGAGGTCGTCATGACCAAGCTGCACGCCGGCGGAAAGTTCGGCGGCGGCTCGTACGCGGCGTCCGGCGGTCTGCACGGCGTCGGCGCCTCCGTGGTCAACGCCCTGTCGGCCCGCCTCGACGTCGAGGTCGACCGGAACAGCGCGACCCACTCGATCAGCTTCCGCCGCGGCGTCCCCGGCGTCTTCACGGAGCAGGGCCCCGACAGCCCCTTCGACCCGGCCAACGGCCTCCGCAAGGGCAAGCGGATCCCCAAGACCCGCACCGGCACCCGTGTCCGCTACTGGGCCGACCGCCAGATCTTCCTCAAGGACGCCAAGCTCTCCCTGGAGACGCTCCACCAGCGCGCCCGGCAGACCGCCTTCCTCGTCCCCGGCCTCACCATCGTCGTCCGCGACGAGCGGGACCTGGCCGGCGTCGGCAAGAGCGAGGAGACCTTCCGCTTCGACGGGGGCATCAGCGAGTTCTGCGAGTACCTCGCGCAGGACAGGGCCGTCTGCGACATCCAGCGCCTCACCGGACAGGGCACCTTCAAGGAGACCGTCCCGGTCCTCGACGAGCGCGGCCACATGACCCCGACCGAGGTCACCCGCGAGCTCGCCGTCGACGTCGCCCTGCGCTGGGGCACCGGCTACGACAGCACGATCAAGTCCTTCGTCAACATCATCGCCACCCCCAAGGGCGGCACCCACGTCTCCGGCTTCGAGCAGGCCGTCACCAGGACGGTGAACGAGGTGCTGCGCTCGGCCAAGATGCTGCGCGTCGCCGAGGACGACATCGTCAAGGACGACGCCCTGGAGGGGCTCACGGCCGTCGTGACCGTGCGCCTCGCGGAGCCGCAGTTCGAGGGCCAGACCAAGGAGGTCCTCGGCACCTCCGCCGCCCGCCGGATCGTGGCGAACGTGGTGGCCAAGGAGCTCAAGGCCTTCCTCACCTCCACCAAGCGGGATGCCAAGGCGCAGGCCCGCGCCGTCCTGGAGAAGGCCGTCGCCGCGGCCCGGACCCGGATCGCGGCCCGCCAGCACAAGGAGGCGCAGCGCAGGAAGACCGCGTTGGAGTCCTCCTCCCTGCCGGCCAAGCTGGCCGACTGCCGCAGCGACGACGTGGAGCGCAGCGAGCTCTTCATCGTCGAGGGCGACTCGGCCCTCGGCACGGCCAAGCTCGCCCGCAACAGCGAGTTCCAGGCCCTGCTGCCGATCCGCGGCAAGATCCTCAACGTCCAGAAGTCGTCCGTCGCGGACATGCTCAAGAACGCCGAGTGCGGCGCGATCATCCAGGTCATAGGAGCGGGCTCGGGCCGCACCTTCGACATCGACGCGGCCCGCTACGGCAAGGTCATCATGATGACCGACGCCGACGTCGACGGGTCCCACATCCGCACGCTGCTCCTCACGCTCTTCCAGCGGTACATGCGGCCCATGGTCGAGGCCGGGCGCGTCTTCGCGGCCGTCCCCCCGCTGCACCGCATCGAGCTCGTGCAGCCGAAGCGGGGCCAGGACAAGTACGTCTACACGTACTCGGACAGCGAGCTGCGTCAGACCCTGCTGGAGTTCCAGCGCAAGGGCGTCCGCTACAAGGACTCCATCCAGCGCTACAAGGGCCTGGGCGAGATGGACGCCGACCAGCTCGCGGAGACCACGATGGACCCGCGCCACCGCACCCTGCGCCGGATCAACATCGGCGACCTGGAGGCCTCGGAGCAGGTCTTCGACCTCCTCATGGGCAATGACGTCGCCCCCCGCAAGGAGTTCATCACCAGCTCCGCGGCCACCCTCGACCGCTCGCGCATCGACGCCTGAGGGACCCCGTCCGTGGGTGGGGCCGAGTGCTCCGCCCACGGGCCGTGCGGTACGCATATCAGCACGGTTTTGTCAGGCCACCTGGGAAAAGAGTCACCTGATGAGGTGAAGTGGGGGAGGAGAAGAGTCCGGGAAGTTCCTGCTCTGTCCATCCTTGTGCACGCGGCCGGAACGGTTCGCTGACAAGGAGAGTTGGACCCGGTGGAGCAGGTGGACAAGCAGGAGGGGCGCGGCGCTTCGGCGGTGCCGGTCGACGACCCCTGGGACGACGCGCCGGCCCCCGGCCGGGACGGGCGGGCGGAGAGCGGGGCGACCGGAGGCGGTCACCCGGGCGCGGTGCCGCGACAGCGGGTCCCCAGCGCGGCGGAGATCTATCTGGAGGTCCAGCGGAGCCCCGCCTTCCAGGAAGTGCGCCGCCGCTACCGCCGGTTCGTCTTCCCCGCCACCTTCGCCTTCCTGGCCTGGTACCTCGCCTACGTCGTGGCGGCGACCGCCGCGCCGGAGCTCATGGCCCGGCCGGTCGCCGGAGCGGTGAACGTGGCGATGGTCGCGGGCCTCGGCCAGTTCCTCACCACCTTCCTGCTCACCTGGGCGTACGCGCGCCACGCGAGGCTGCGCAGGGACCGGGCGGCCCTCGAACTGCGCTGGGACACCCAGGAGATGACCCGAGGGGTGGTGCGGCGATGACCGGAGACCACCAGACCCTGGCGCTCGTGCTGTTCAGCGTCTTCGTCGCCGTGACCCTGGGCATCACCACCTGGGTGAGCCGCAGCCGGCGCGGTTCGGCGGAGGAGTTCTACGCCGGAGGGCGCCTCTTCTCGCCCATGGAGAACGGCTTCGCCATCGCCGGCGACTACATGTCGGCGGCCTCCTTCCTCGGCATCTCCGGGCTGATCGCCCTCTACGGCTACGACGGCATGCTGTACTCCGTCGGCTTCCTCGTCGCCTGGCTCGTCGTCCTCCTCCTCGTCGCCGAACTGGTCCGCAACTGCGGGCGGTTCACCCTGGCCGACGTCGTCGCCGCGCGCATGGCCGAGCGGCCCGTGCGGATCGCCGCCGGAACGTCCTCGGTGGCCGTCTCCGTGCTCTACCTGGTGGCGCAGATGGTCGGCGCCGGAAGCCTGGTCGCCCTGCTCCTCGGCGGCACCAGTGAGGCGGCCCGCTCCTGGACGGTGATCGGGGTGGGCGCGCTGATGGTGATCTACGTGTCGCTCGGCGGCATGCGGGCCACCACCTGGATCCAGATCGTCAAGGCGGTCCTGCTCATGGCGGGCACGGTCGCGCTCACCTTCCTCGTCCTGTTCCGCTTCCACGGCGACGTGAACAGCCTGCTCTCGACCGCGGCCGAACGCAGCGGCCACGGAACGGACTTCCTCGCCCCAGGGCTCCGCTACGGCGGGGACTGGACGGCCCGCCTCGACTTCATCAGCCTCGGCCTCGCCCTGGTCCTGGGCACCGCCGGCCTGCCGCACATCCTGTCGCGCTTCTACACCGTGCCGACCGCCCGTGCCGCCCGCCGCTCCGTCGTCTGGTCCATCGGGCTCATCGGCAGCTTCTACCTGATGACGATCGTGCTCGGCTTCGGCGCCGCCGCCCTGATCGGTCCCGACGAGGTCCGGGCGTCCAACGCGGCCGGGAACACCGCCGTACCGCTGCTCGCGCTCGACCTCGGGGGCGGCGCGGGCTCCACCGGCGGCACGGTGCTCTTCGCGGTCGTCGCCGCCGTCGCCTTCGCGACCATCCTCGCGGTCGTCGCGGGGATCACCCTCGCCTCCTCGGCCTCCGTCGCCCACGACCTGTACGCCTCGCTGCGCCGCAAGCACGCGAAGCAGTACAGCGAGGTGGCCGTGGCCCGGGTCGCCGCGGTGGTGATCGGCGCCGCCGCCATCGGCCTCGGACTGCTCGCCAGCGACCTGAACGTGGCCTTCCTCGTCGGCCTGGCCTTCGCCGTCGCGGCCTCCGCCAACCTGCCGGTGCTGCTCTACTCGCTGTTCTGGCGCAGGTTCACGACCAGGGGCGCGGTCTGGGCGGTGTACGGCGGGCTGGTCCCCGCCGTCCTGCTCGTCCTGGTCTCGCCGGTCGTCTCCGGCAGCCCCGAGTCGCTGTTCCCCGGCGTCGACTTCCACCTCTTCCCGCTGCAGAACCCGGGCCTGGTCTCCGTCCCGCTCGGCTTCCTCGCCGGATGGGTCGGCACGGTCACCTCGACCGAGCCGCCCGACGAGGCGCGGCACGCGGAGACCGAGGTGCGGGCGCTGACCGGCGCGGGAGCGGTCTGATCCGTACGGAACCCTCCCGGCCCGTGTCAGCCGGTGGGCGGTGAGCTCGCCCAGGCGTACCGGTGTTCGGGGCGTCCCGTCTCGCCGTACCGGAGCGACAGGCGTACCCGGCCGGTCCGCTCCAGGAGCTTGAGGTAGCGCTGCGCGGTCTGGCGGCTGACGCCGGACCGCTCGGCGATCTCCTGCGCGGACAGCGGCCCGCCGGCGGCGAGCAGCACCTGCCGGACCAGCTCGGCCGTGGTGGGGGAGTGCCCCTTCGGCAGGTCGGGGGCGACGGAGCCCGCCGCCAGGACCCCGAAGATCCGGTCCACCTCCGCCTGCTCGGCCTCACCGCCGCCCGCCAGGGTGCGGCGGAGCGCCGCGTACGCCTCCAGCTTCCCGCGCAGACCGGCGAAGTTGAACGGCTTCACCAGGTACTGGAGGGCGCCGTGCCGCATCGCCGCCTGCACGGTGGCCACGTCCCGGGCCGCCGTCACCATGATCACGTCGCACTGGTGGCCGCGCGCGCGGAGCTTCCGTACCGCCGCGAGGCCGTTCTCGTCCGGCAGGTAGTGGTCCAGGAGGACCAGGTCCACCGGCCGCTCGTCCAGGACGGCGAGCGCCCCGGCGGTCGAATGGGCGGTGGCGACGACCCGGAAGCCGGGCACCTTGGCGACGTAGGCGGCGTTGATCCGCGCCACCCGCACGTCGTCGTCCACCACGAGCACGTCGATGAGGACGTCGGTCATCGCGCCTCCTCGGCGGGTTCCGGGACGACCGGGGCGTAGCTCAGGGCGTCGGGGAGCACGACGGTGAACTCGGCCCCGCCGCCGGGCCCCTCGGCCACGGTCGCGGCACCGCCCCGGCGCCCGGCGAGCCGGCGCACCAGGGCGAGCCCGAGCCCCCGCTTCCCGTGGGACGGAAGGGCCTTCGTCGTCCAGCCCTCGGTGAAGATCAGCTCGCGCCGCTCCTCCGGCACCCCCGGGCCGCTGTCCGAGACCCGCAGCACGACCGTACGGTCCTCGCAGCGGAAGGAGACGCCGACCCGGGCGTCCGGGGTGCCGGCGGCCGCGTCCAGGGCGTTGTCGACCAGGTTGCCGACGACGGTGACCAGTTCGCGCGGGTCGACCAGCCGGTCCGGAAGCAGCGAGTCCGGCGCGATCCGCAGCGAGACGCCGCGCTCGGCGGCGACGGTGGCCTTGCCGACGAGCAGCGCGGCCAGGAGCGGGTCGTGGACCTTCTCGGTGACCTGCTCGGCGGTGGCCCGGTGTACCCCGACCACCTCGGTGACGAACTCCACCGCCTCCTCGTGCATCTCCAGCTCCAGGAGGCCGAGGAGGGTGTGCATCCGGTTGGCGTGCTCGTGGTCCTGGGCGCGCAGGGCGTCGATGAGACCCCGCGTGGCGTCCAGCTCGCGGCCGAGGTGCTCCAGCTCCGTGCGGTCGCGGAGGGTCGCCACCGCGCCGCCGTCGTCCGTGGGCATCCGGTTCGCGATCAGCACCCGGTGCCCCCGGACCGTGACCAGGTCCTCGCCGGTGACCCGGCCCGCCAGGACGTCGGCGGTACGGCCCCGGCCGAGGACCTCGTCGAGCGGCCGCCCCGCCGCCTCGGGACCGAGGCCGAGGAGCCGCTGCGCCTCGTCGTTCACGAGCCGTACGGAACCGTTGCGGTCCAGGGCCACCACGCCCTCCCGGATGCCGTGCAGCATGGCCTCGCGTTCGGCGAGGAGCGCGGAGATGTCCGAGAAGGCCAGGTCGTGGGTCTGCCGCTGGAGCCGCCGGGAGATCAGGTACGCGGCCAGGGCCCCGGCCGCGAGCGCGCCGCCCGCGTAGGCGAGGAGACCGGGGATCGCGCCGAGGAGCCGGTCGCGGACGCTGTCGTACTCGATGCCGACGGAGACCGCGCCGACGGTCCGCCCGTCCGCGTCGCGCAGCGGCACCTTGCCGCGCGCCGACCGGCCGAGGGTGCCGCTGTCGATCTCCATGACCTCCCGCCCGGCCAGGGCCTCGCTCGGGTCGGTGGAGACGACCCTGCCGATCTGTACGGGGTCGGGATGCGACCAGCGCACCCCGCGCACGTCCATGACGACGACGTACTCGGCGCCCGTGGAGGCCCGTACCCGCTCGGCCTCCGTCTGCACCGGGCCCCGCGCGGACGGCGGCCCGGCGGTGAGGTCGGCGGCGAGTCGGGGCGACGCGGTGGTCCCGGCGATGGCCAGGGCCCGCCGCATGGCCTGGTCGTCGAGCTGCGCGCTCAGCGGGGCCAGGAAGAAGCCGGTGGCGAGGACGGTCACCCCGGTCGCGACGGCCAGCTGCATCAGCAGGACCTGCGAGAACACCCGCCGGGGCCACCCGAACCGCCGGCGGCGCGTGCGGGGGCGCGGGGATCCGGTCCGTACGGGGTTCATGCCCGAAAAGGTACGGGGCCACGCCCCGGCACCGGAAATGAGCGGAGGTGGGGAGGGGGGGAGGGGGAGGGAAGGCGTGCGGTGCCGGAGCGGGGGTAGGGCCCAAGAGACCGCAGTCCGTCCCGGGGCACCCGCCCCGAGGGACCGAAACCCGTCCCGTACGTACGCACCCGCGTCGCCCCCGGGGGCCCGTCACCGGCCCGCGGCCCGCCTATCCTGGGCCTTTCCGCGGAGCGGCCGAGCGGCACCCCGCGGGCACCACGACCGAGCACGACCGGAGGCACGTCCCTTGACCACGCAGCAGATCCCCGTCGTCGTCCTGGCCGGGTTCCTCGGGGCCGGGAAGACCACGCTCCTCAACCATCTGCTGCGCAGCGCCCGGGGCACCCGCATCGGGGTCATGGTCAACGACTTCGGCGACATCGGCATCGACGCGATGACCGTCGCCGGCCAGGTCGGTTCCACCGTCTCCCTCGGCAACGGCTGCCTGTGCTGCGCCGTGGACGCCAGTGAACTCGACGAGTACCTGGAGGTCCTGACCCGGCCCGAGTCCCGGCTCGACGTGATCGTGATCGAGGCGAGCGGACTCGCGGAGCCGCAGGAACTGGTCCGCATGGTCCTCGCCAGCGAGAACGAGCGGATCGTGTACGGAGGGCTCGTCCAGGTCGTCGACGCGGCCGAGTTCGGGGCCACCCGCCACCGCCACCCCGGGACCGACCGGCACCTGGCCGTCGCCGACCTCGTGGTCGTCAACAAGGCCGACCGGGTCTCCGCCGACGAGCTGCGGAGCGTACGGGAGACGGTCGCGGGCCTCGCCGGACGCGCCGCCGTGATCGAGGCCTCCCACGGCCGCGTCGACCCGGAACTGCTCTTCGACCGGGTCGTGCCGGACGGCGAGATCGAGGGCCAGATGTCCATCGAGGACGTCCTGTACGGCTCCGACGACGCCGACGACCACGCGCACGCGTCCTACGAGACCGTCTCGCTGACGGCCTCGACGCCGCTCCACCCGCGCCGCCTGATGACGTTCCTCGACTCCCGTCCCGAAGGGCTCTACCGGATCAAGGGCTTCGTCGACCTCGGCGCCGCCGACCCGGCCAACCGCTACACCGTGCACGCCGTCGGACGCTTCCTGCGCTTCTACCCGGAGCCCTGGCCCGCCGGTGAGGAGCGCCTCACCCAGCTCGTCCTGATCGGCTCCGGCATCGACGCGGCCGGCCTGCGCAAGGAACTCGCCGCCTGCGAGCTGAGCGGCCCGCACGACGTGCCCGACGAGTCCGGCATGTGGGGCCTGCTGCGATACGTGCCGCAGACGGAGGAGGAGCCGGAGGAGACCCTGTTCTAGGGCCTCTTCCGACTCCTCCTGACGGTGCTCTAGCTGGCCGGACCCGCCAGCACCTCCACCGGCTTCGCCAGCGGGGTGCCCGAGCCGTCGCGGCGGGGGTCGATCTCCGGGAGCTCGACCGGGGTGCCGTTCTTCTGGGCTGCGCGGGCCGGGGCGGCGCCCGCCCAGGCCAGGGTCAGGACGTCCTCGCCCTTCAGGAAGCGCTGGCAGCGGACGCCGCCGGTCGCACGCCCCTTGCGCGGGTACTGGTCGAAGGGCGTCAGCTTCGCCGACGCGCCGACGGAGGAGTCCAGGGCGCCCGTGGAGCCCGCGACCGTGAAGACCACCGCGTCCGACGCCGGGTCGACCGCCGTGAACGAGAGGACCTCGGCGCCCGCGGCCAGCTTGACGCCCGCCATGCCGCCCGCGGGCCGGCCCTGGGGCCGCACCTGGGAGGCCGGGTAGCGCAGCAGCTGGGCGTCGGAGGTGATGAAGACCAGGTCCTCCTCGCCCGTCCGCAGCTCGGTCGCGCCGACGATCCGGTCACCGTCCTTGAGGGTGATGACCTCCAGCTCGTCCTTGTTCGCCGGATAGTCCGGCACCACCCGCTTCACCACGCCCTGGAGCGTGCCGAGGGCGAGCCCCTGCGAGGCCTCTTCGAGGGTGGTCAGGCAGACCACCGTCTCGTCCGCCTCCAGGGAGACGAACTCCGACAGCGGCGCGCCGCCCGCCAGGTTCGGGACGGACGCGGTGTCCGGCAGCTGCGGCAGGTCGATCACCGAGATCCGCAGCAGCCGGCCGGCCGAGGTCACCGCGCCGATGTCGCCGCGCTGGGTGGCGGCCACCACCGACACGATCACGTCGTGCTTGACCCGCTTCGCGTCCGGGTCGGTGGGCGGCAGCTCCTCCGTCGCCGTACGCGCCAGCAGGCCGGTCGAGGAGAGCAGCACCCGGCACGGGTCGTCCGCGACCTGGAGGGACGTGGCCGCGACGGGCGTGCCGGCCGATTCGAGCAGGACGGTCCGGCGGTCCGTGCCGAACTTCTTGGCGACCGCGGCCAGCTCCGCCGAGACCAGCTTGCGCAGCTCCGCGTCGGACTCCAGGATCCCGGTCAGCTCGTCGATCTCGCCGTTGAGGCGGTCCCGCTCGCCCTCCAGCTCGATCCGGTCGAACCTGGTGAGGCGGCGCAGCGGGGTGTCCAGGATGTACTGCGTCTGGATCTCGCTCAGGGAGAAGCGCTCGATCAGGCGCTCCTTGGCCTGTGCCGAGTTCTCGCTCTCCCGGATGAGGCGGATGACCTCGTCGATGTCGAGCAGGGCCACGAGCAGGCCCTCGACCAGGTGGAGCCGGTCGCGCTTCTTGGTGCGGCGGAACTCGGAGCGGCGGCGGACCACCTCGAAGCGGTGGTCCAGGTAGACCTCCAGGAGCTCCTTGAGGCCGAGGGTGAGCGGCTGCCCGTCGACGAGCGCCACGTTGTTGATGCCGAAGGACTCCTCCATCGGCGTCAGCTTGTAGAGCTGCTCCAGGACCGCCTCGGGCACGAAGCCGTTCTTGACCTCGATGACCAGGCGCAGGCCGTGGCTGCGGTCGGTGAGGTCCTTGACGTCCGCGATGCCCTGGAGCTTCTTGGAGCCGACCAGGTCCTTGATCTTGGAGACGACCTTCTCGGGGCCGACCGTGAACGGCAGCTCGGTCACGACGATGCCCTTGCGGCGCGCCGTGACGGTCTCCACGGTCGCGGTGGCGCGGATCTTGAAGGAGCCGCGCCCCGTCGCGTACGCGTCCTTGATCCCGGAGAGGCCGACGATCCGGCCGCCGGTCGGCAGGTCGGGGCCGGGCACGAAGCGCATCAGCGTCTCGAGGTCGGCGTTCGGGTGCCGGATCAGGTGGCGGGCGGCCGCGACGACCTCGCCGAGGTTGTGCGGGGGCATGTTGGTCGCCATGCCGACCGCGATGCCGGACGCGCCGTTGACCAGCAGGTTCGGGTAGGCGGCGGGCAGCGCCGCCGGCTCCTTCTCCTGGCCGTCGTAGTTCGGCGCGAAGTCGACCGTGTCCTCTTCGATGGACTCGGTCATGAGCAGCGCGGCCGGGGCCATCCGCGACTCGGTGTACCGCATGGCGGCCGGCGGGTCGTCGTTGCCGAGGGAGCCGAAGTTGCCGTGGCCGTCGACGAGCGGGAGGCGCATGGAGAAGGGCTGCGCCATGCGGACCATCGCGTCGTAGATCGACGCGTCGCCGTGCGGGTGCAGCTTGCCCATCACCTCGCCGACGACCCGGGCGCACTTCACGAAGCCGCGGTCGGGGCGCAGCCCCATCTCGTTCATCTGGTAGACGATGCGGCGCTGGACGGGCTTCATGCCGTCGCGGGCGTCCGGGAGCGCGCGCGAGTAGATCACCGAGTACGCGTACTCGAGGAAGGAGCCCTGCATCTCGTCGACGACGTCGATGTCGAGGATCCTCTCCTCGTACGCGTCGTCCGGCGGCGGTGTCTTCGTGCTGCGGCGGGCCATCGCGGCTGCGGCTCCTTCACCAACAAGGTTGATCTGACGCGGACCATTGTGGACCGTGCCACCGACAACGCCGACCGCGACCCGGAAGAGGGACATCTCGGCGGGACGGGAACTTCGCCAGGTGTCGGCGCGCTTGCATACAGTGGCAGGACTTTTTCACATCGCGATCGAAGGGACGTACATGCCCATGGGTCACACGGCCACGGCCGAGGCCGGCTCCGGCGGCCTGACAGCGACCGAGCACCGGTTGGCGAACGGCCTGCGCGTGGTGCTCTCGGAGGACCACCTGACCCCGGTCGCCGCGGTCTGCCTCTGGTACGACGTCGGCTCGCGCCACGAGGTCCGGGGCCGCACGGGGCTGGCCCACCTCTTCGAGCACCTGATGTTCCAGGGCTCGAAGCAGGTCCACGGCAACGGCCACTTCGAGCTGGTGCAGGGCGCGGGCGGCTCGCTCAACGGCACGACGAGCTTCGAGCGCACCAACTACTTCGAGACCATGCCCACGCACCAGCTGGAGCTCGCGCTCTGGCTGGAGGCCGACCGCATGGGCTCGCTGCTCGCCGCCCTGGACGACGAGTCCATGGAGAACCAGCGGGACGTCGTCAAGAACGAGCGCCGCCAGCGCTACGACAACGTGCCGTACGGCACGGCCTTCGAGAAGCTGACCGCCCTCGCCTACCCGGAGGGCCACCCCTACCACCACACGCCGATCGGCTCCATGGCCGACCTGGACGCGGCCACCCTGGAGGACGCGCGGGAGTTCTTCCGCACGTACTACGCCCCGAACAACGCGGTGCTCTCCGTCGTCGGCGACATCGACCCGGCGCAGACCCTCGCCTGGATCGAGAAGTACTTCGGCTCCATCCCGTCCCACGACGGCAAGCCGGCCCCGCGCGACGGCTCGCTGCCCGACGTCATCGGCGAGCAGCTGCGCGAGGTCGTCGAGGAGGAGGTCCCGGCGCGCGCCCTGATGGCCGCCTACCGGCTGCCGCACGACGGCACGCGCGAGTGCGACGCCGCCGACCTGGCCCTGACGGTCCTGGGCGGCGGGGAGTCCTCCCGGCTGCACAACCGCCTGGTCCGCCGGGACCGCACGGCCGTCGCCGCCGGCTTCGGCCTGCTGCGGCTCGCCGGGGCGCCCTCGCTCGGCTGGCTGGACGTCAAGACGTCCGGCGGCGTCGAGGTCCCCGAGATCGAGGCCGCCGTGGACGAGGAGCTCGCCCGGTTCGCCGCCGAGGGCCCCACGCCCGAGGAGATGGAGCGCGCGCAGGCCCAGCTGGAGCGCGAGTGGCTGGACCGGCTCGGCACCGTCGCGGGCCGCGCCGACGAACTGTGCCGGTTCGCCGTGCTGTTCGGCGACCCGCAGCTCGCCCTCACCGCCGTCGACCGCGTCCTCGACATCACCGCCGAGGAGGTCCGGGAGGCCGCCGCGGCCCGGCTGCGCCCGGACAACCGCGCGGTCCTGGTCTACGAGCCGGTGGGCACCGAACAGAGCGACAGCGACGAGGAAGAGGGAGCGGACCAGTGACCGACGCTGCCGCGTCTTTGACGAGCATGGAGTTCCACCCGCAGCCGGCGCCGGGCACCGCCCGCCCCTGGGCCTTCCCGGCCCCGGACCGCGGCACCCTGGAGAACGGTCTGACCGTCCTCACCAGCCACCGCCCCGGCCAGCAGGTCGTCGCCGTGGAGCTCTACCTGCCGGCCCCGCTGGACGCCGAGCCCGCCGGCCTCGACGGCGTGGCCACCATCATGGCCCGCGCGCTCTCCGAGGGCACCGACAAGCACAGCGCCGAGGAGTTCGCGGCCGAGCTGGAGCGCTGCGGCGCCACGCTCGACGCGCACGCCGACCACCCGGGCGTACGGGTCTCCCTGGAGGTCCCGGTCTCCCGGCTGCCCAAGGCGCTCGGGCTGCTCGCCGAGGCCCTGATCGCCCCGGCGTTCCTGGACACCGAGGTCGAGCGCCTGGTGCGCAACCGCCTCGACGAGATCCCCCACGAGACGGCCAACCCGGCCCGGCGCGCCGCCAAGCAGCTCTCCAAGGAGCTGTTCCCGGCCGACTCCCGGATGTCCCGGCCGCGCCAGGGCACCGAGGAGACCGTCGCGGCGATCGACGGCGCCGCGGTCCGCGCCTTCTTCGAGGCGCACGTGCGGCCCGCCACGGCCACCGCCGTGGTCGTCGGCGACCTGACCGGCGTCGACCTGGAGAAGGTCCTCGCGGAGACCCTGGGCGCCTGGACCGGTGAGCCGGGCGAGCCGCTGCCGATGCCGCCGATCACCGCCGACGACACCGGCCGGGTCGTCATCGTGGACCGCCCCGGCGCCGTCCAGACCCAGCTCCTCATCGGTCGGATCGGCCCCGACCGGCACGCCCGCGTCTGGCCGGCCCAGGTCCTCGGCACGTACTGCCTCGGCGGCACCCTGACCTCGCGTCTGGACCGGGTCCTGCGCGAGGAGAAGGGCTACACGTACGGCGTGCGGGCCTTCGGGCAGGTGCTCCGCTCGGACGCCGGGGGGAACGGCGCGGCGATGCTCGCCATCAGCGGCTCCGTCGACACCCCCAACACGGGCCCCGCCCTGGACGACCTGTGGAAGGTGCTGCGCACCCTGGCCGCCGAGGGGCTCACGGACGCCGAGCGGGAGACCGCCGTGCAGAACCTGGTGGGGGTGGCGCCGCTCAAGTACGAGACGGCCGCCTCCGTGGCCGGGACGCTCGCCGACCAGGTGGAGCAGCACCTCCCGGACGACTTCCAGGCCCAGCTGTACGCGCGCCTGGCCGAGACCGGCACCGTCGAGGCGACCGCGGCCGTGGTCAGCGCCTTCCCGGTGGACCGGCTCGTCACGGTCCTGGTGGGCGACGCGGCGCAGATCGCGGAGCCGGTGCGGGCGCTCGGCATCGGTGAAGTGACCGTCGTCACCGGCTGACAGGACGGGCGGACGAACGGACGAGCGGACGGAGGGCCCCGGCGTGACGGAAGGTCAGGGCCCTTCGCCCGTCCGTGCGAGTCCCGTGCGGGGGTCGCGCGGAAACCCTCCGGCGAATTGTCCGGATTGAAAGCAAGCGTGATCATCTGCCCTGTGGCATGCCTTACAAAAGACCATGTTCGGTTGGTGATCGACTGGGGCTCCGCATAGCGTCGGTGCGGCTGTTCGCCAGTTGCACCCGCCGCGCCCGCGGCACCGGACAGTCATCGCCGAGTCCCCGTCAGGCGCGAGCCTGGGGAGCCGGGGACCCACGCAGTCCCTGGGGTGAATCGGACGCCTTCGCCTCGTGCGGAGGGGCCCGTAGGAGACCTTCCTGCTCCGAACCCGTCAGCTAACCCGGTAGGCGAGAAGGAAGGAAAGGAACAACGTCTTCATGGCGTTCACCCGTGCCACCGGGAAGCATCGTGGTTCGAGCCGGATGGCGCGCCGTGGCGCGGGCATCGCCGGCGCGGCGACCCTCGCCACCACCGGCGTCATCGGAACCCTCGCCTCCCCGGCGCTCGCCGCCGACACGGACAACCGCTCCCCCGAGGACACCGGGCTCACCAAGGTGATCACCGAGGACTCCCTCGTCGACCGGCTCAACGCCCAGGCCGACGCCCAGGACCGCGAGGCCTTCGAGGCCCTCGCCGAGCAGAAGGCCCGCGCCGAGGCGAAGCGCAAGGCCGAGGCCCGCGCCAAGGAGATCCGCGAGGAGAGGGCCCGCGCCGCCCGCGAGGCCGAGCGCCGCCGCCTGAACTCCTTCCAGCTCCCCATCGCCGGCTCGTACGTCTCCACCGGCTACAGGACCGGCGGCTCGCTCTGGTCCTCCGGCAGCCACTCCGGCGTCGACTTCCACGCCGCCTACGGCAGCCGGGTCGTCTCCGTCGGCTCCGGCACCGTCGTCGAGGCCGGCTGGGGCGGCGCGTACGGCAACAACATCGTCATCCGGATGCACGACGGCACGTACACCCAGTACGGTCACCTCTCCTCCATCGGGGTGTACGTCGGCCAGACCGTCGAGCCGGGCCAGCAGATCGGCATCTCGGGTTCGACCGGCAACTCGACCGGGCCGCACCTCCACTTCGAGGCGCGCACGGGCGCCGACTACGGCTCCGACATCAACCCGATCTCCTACCTCCGCGCCCGCGGCGTCACCGTCTGACCCGCCCCACCGCCCCACTCGCGTCGCAAAAGCCCCGGCTCGTGCTGAGCCGGGGCTTTTCGCCGTCCCCTCGTCCGCCGAAAGGCGGCCAGGGATTCCATGGGGCATCGGAAATTCCGGCATGCTGCAATAGAGTCGCGGATCAGGCGCAGAACAGGCGCCGCTCGAATTGTCTCGCGCGGACCAAGGCGGAGGTCGGACATGCGCATTCCCGCGCATTCGGTATGCACGGCGATCCGGGACGACATCGTCTCCGGCGTCCTTGAGCGGGGCAGCCGGCTGACCGAGGAGCAGCTCGCCCGCCGATACGGGGTCTCCCGCGTCCCGGTCCGCGAGGCGCTGCGCACCCTGGAGTCCGAGGGCTTCGTCCTCACCCGGCGCCACGCGGGCGCGCACGTCGCCGAGCCCACCGAGCAGGAGGCGGCCGACCTGCTCGACATGCGGGCGCTGCTCGAACCGCTGGGGGCCGCCCGGGCCGCGCAGCGGCGCACCGACGCCCACCTCAAGGTGCTGCGCGGCCTGGTCAGACTGGGGCAGGAGCGGGCCAGGCGCGGCCAGGGCGAGGACCTGCGCTCGCTCGGCGGCTGGTTCCACGAGACGCTCGCGCAGGCCTCCGGCAGCCCGCCGCTGACGGCGCTGCTCACCCAGCTGCGGCACAAGATCGCGTGGATGTACGCGGTGGGGCAGCCCGAACGGCCGGTGGAGACGTGGGCCGAGCACGGCGCGATCGTGGACGCCGTGGCGCGCGGCGACGCCGAGCGGGCGAGGGCCCTCACCGCGCTGCACGTGGAGCGCTCGACGCCGCTGCACCGGCTCAAGAGGCCGGAGCGGGGACGTGTGAGGGTTTCGCAACACGTCGTCAACACGACGAGTGCCCGGAATTAACACGCGCACCGTATACAAAGAATAGAAATACCACGGGGCTTTTCGTGCTGCCCGGAAATGGGGGGCGCGGGGGAGCGGGGTGGAAAAGCGAAAGGCCGTGGCCGCCGGAATTCCGGCGGCCACGGAGGGTTTCTCAACCTGCTTTGCGAGCTTGCCGGTTGACCTGACAGCATGACGAAACCCCTGGTAGATGGGTTTTCGACCAAGAGAACCGTCTCCACCA
>JNWL01000044.1 GCA_000716465.1 Streptomyces bikiniensis | reverse complement strand
CAGGAAGCCGTCCGGTTCGACAAGGTAGCCGCTGTGGCCCGGGGTGTGACCGGGGAGGTGGACGACGGTCACGGTGCGGCCGCCGAGGTCGAACACCGTCCCGTCGGTGAACCCCGCTGCGTCGGGTCGGTCCCGCACGTGGAATCGGTCGCGCAGCATCACTTCGGTGTCCGCTGTGGCGTCCGGCGGGAGGCCGTAGCCGGCGGCCATGACGTCGCGGGAGCGCAGCGCGGCGAGGTCCCCCTCGTGGACGTGGACGGGCACCTCGTAGTCGCCGAGACCCGCGACGTGGTCCTCGTGGGCGTGGCTCACCAGGACCAGGTCCGCCGGCGGTGCAGCTCCGACGAGCGACAGCGACGGGTCTATGACCAGCGTTTCGGAGGTGCCGCGTACGAGGACGGAGTTGGCGTACGGGTAGGCGCCCCCCTCGGCTCCGACGAGCACGGAGACCCCGGCGTACCGCCTTTCCGCGTATCCCGAGGCGGTCATGGTGGGTACTCCTTCGTCCGTGAATCCCTTGGTGGGCGTGTCGAGTTGACCCATGCCGGCCGGTGTCACGCTTTCGCCGGGCCACTTCATGGGGCGGGCGAGGAAACGGGCGCGGGATGCCATGGCGCTGGTACCGGTGCCGCACGTGCAGCTGGAGCCGTTGCACGCGTGCGTCGCCGAGTTCGCCTGGTCGCCGAGGACCTGCCCGTCCGAGTGGCGCCGACTCGAACGCATGCGTCGAGTGGAACCCCGAGCGGCTCATCATGCAGGGACCCCGCGCCGCGTCGACGCCTCCGCAGTCGGCACCGGTCACCGAACGTCTTGCCTCCTGATCGCGGCCCTCCGCCGCAGTGCCACGCCACGTGGGTACGACCGCTTGCCTGATGCTTCGGCCGTCCGAGCGACCGATTGTTCATGGATGTCGATTCGGATTCGATCTTAGGGTGCGCTCAAGGCCTGTCAACCCCGTGGTCACGGGGAAGGCGCGAGCGCCGATGACGCGATCTCGGATCACGTTCGACAGAGGCGTGGTCCCTTCGCGGCCGACCCGGACCACCGCGGTGCAGCGCCGCGCAGTTGAGCGCCGGCGGGGCCGTCCTCGCTGCCGCCGTGGCTCTGCTCGGCGGCCAGGGCTACGGGGCCCGCCACCCTCTGGGGGGGTGTCTTCAAAGGTCGGGCCCACCCGTGAGACCAGGACGGTCGGGGCCGCCCCGGCGTACCAGGGGCGTGCTGTCGTCGTTGCGCGGGTCAGTCGTTCTCCTTTGAAGGGAGGGCCTGTTCGGCCCAGATGACCTTGCCCTCGCGACCGTGCCGCGTGCCCCAGCGCTCGGCGAGCTGGGCGACGAGCAGCAGGCCGCGGCCGCCTTCGTCGAAGGTCCGGGCACGACGCAGGTGCGGGGCGGTGCTGCTGGCGTCGAAGACCTCACACGTCAGCGTGGACTGGAGAATGAGCCGCAACTGGATGGGAACCCCGCCGTAGCGGATCGCGTTCGTCACCAGTTCGCTGACCATGAGCTCCGTGGTGAAGGACAGCTCCTCCAGTCCCCACGCGGTCAGCGCGTCGGACGCGAAGCGGCGGGCGTCGGCCACGACCGCGGGGTCGGAGGGGAGGTCCAGCGCAGCGACGTGACCAGGGTCGAGTGCCCGCGTGCGTGCCACCAGGAGGGCGACGTCGTCGGAGGAGCGGCTGGGCAGGAGAGCGGCGAGGATCCGGTCGCAGATCTCGTCAGGCGATTCCGCTGGTTCCGCCCGGTCCACCGCCTTCGGCGGTGTCGGCCCTCCCGCGAGAACGTCGCCCAGCAACGCGCGGGCGGCGTCCACATCACGCGTGCGACTTCGGATGAGGCCGTCGGTGAACAGGGCCAGCAGGCTGCCTTCGGGCAGTGTCAGCCGGGTCGTTTCGAAGGGGAGACCGCCCAGGCCCAGCGGGGGGCCGATCGGTGCCTCCGGCAGCTCGACCGGCCGGGAGTCCGCAGTGTCGTCCTCGCCGTCCGGGGGAGTGACGACGACCGGAAGGACGTGCCCCGCGCTGGCGAAGGAGCAGACGCGGGAGACGGGGTCGTAGATCGCGTACAGACAGGTGGCGCTGGTCTCGCCCGCCTCCTGCCCCTCCTCGTGCTGGAGGCGGATGACCACGTCGTCCAGGTGCGTGAGCAGCTCGTCGGGCATCAGGTCGATGTCGGCGAAGGCGCGGACGGCGGTCCGGAGGCGGCCCATGGTGGCGGCGGCGCCCAGACCGCGCCCGACGACGTCGCCCACGACGAGGGCGACTCGCGCCCCGGACAGGGGGATCACGTCGTACCAGTCGCCGCCCACCCCCGCCCTGGCCCCGCTGGGCAGGTAGCGAGTGGCCGCGACGACGGCCGGCTGTTCCACCGTGCGCTGTGGCAACAGGCTGCGCTGGAGGGTGAGCGCGGTGGAACGCTCGTGGGTGTACCGGCGGGCGTTGTCGATGGACACCGCCGCTCTTGCGACGATCTCCCGTGCGAGGAAGAGATCGTCCTCGTCGAAGGGGGCCGAGCTTTCCGCACGGAAGAACTGCACGAGGCCCAGGACTTCTCCGCGGGCGGGCAGGGGCAGCAGCAGCACCGAGTGGAAGTCGTCGGGGCCGTACGCCTCGGCCCCGCTCTCCGGAGTCGACCGCCACCATCCCCCGGCCGCGGAGCCGGGGAGGCGGTGCAGCGCGGCCCGGCCGGTGGCCAGTGCGCGGGCCGGCTCCGATTCCTCCGGGTAGGTGTGCGTCCGGCCCGCCGGCGTGCGCGGCTCCGCGTTTCGCGTGCCGGACGCGAACCGGTGGGCCACGCGGCGGAGCGGCGACGGGCCCGGCGCGGGGAGCGCGTCCTCCTCGTCGAGGACGATGGTGCGAAGGTCGACGACGACGAGATCGGCGAAGTCGTCGGTTCCGACGTCCGCCAGTTCCCGGGCGGTGCGGCCGATGTCCAGGGTGGTGCCGATCCGCAGGCTCGCCTCGTTGGTCAGGAGGAGCCGACGCTGCAACCGCCGGTCGCGTTCCTCCTGATAGGCCTCGACGACGCGCACGGAACTGCGGTCCACATAGGCGAACCCCTGCGCCAGTAGTCGCATCGCCACGGCGTTGACCAGTTCCGGATCGTCGGTGAGCCGGGGGACCTCTGCCTGGAGCAGCTGGAACAGGCCGACGTGGCCGAGTCGGTAGGCGCGCAGGAGCGTGCTGATGGGAACGCCGCCGCGGGCGAACCTGCGGGCGATCTCGAAGGACGGGGGAGGCGTTTCGACCTCGGCGGCGTCGAGGCCGTGCTCGAGCACGTCCAGAAAAGCCGTGAGGTGTCCGGTCGTTTCTTCGGAGGCGAGAGTGGTGATGTCCTCGTGCTGCCACGGCTCGGGGAGTTCTCTTCGCATGCGTAGCAGCAGGGCGTCGACCGACTCGTTCGTCCTCGGTCTGAGTTCTCGGGCGAGGCGGCGAAGGAGAACATCCACATCGTCCTTCATGAGATCAATTGTCCGTACGGCGTCTGAAGCCTGCCACCGGGCGGAGGGTCGACCTGTCCTGGGTCGGCAGCGGTTGACGGTGCGCGATCATCCATGCGTACACTTAAACACGAACTCGATTCTGTATCGAACTCTTCGCCGGTACACGTACCGCTCGCGGTTCCTCGGCCCGATCGGCCGATCGTGAGGGCGGTCGCCTTCCGTAGCCGTGCGACACCACCTCTCTGGCGATGCCCCCGATGACCTCGGCCGGGGCCTGCCACGGGTCCCCAGGGGCCGCCTCGGCCTTCTCGCACGTCCTCATGCCCCGTCCGACCACCCCTTTATGGAGGTCTCCGTGCGTTTCCCCTCCACACCGGCCCCACCCGGCGGCCCTCCCGTGCCGCGACACGGTGCTTCTCCCGACGGGATCGACCGGCGCGTCGGGCGCGCCTTCCTGGCCGCCAACACGGTGCCCCTCGCCATCGGTGTCGTGCTGTCCTGCTCCACCGCGCTGACGGGAACCCGTGTGTACGGGCGTCTCACGCTCGGCGTCGTCTGGGGCGCCCTGCAGCTCGGCGTCTTCCTCGTCAGCGTGTGGTGGCACGAGGCCCGGTCCGTGCGGCCGGACACTCCCGCCGAGCGCTTCTTCGCCCCCGAGGACCTGCCGACCGGGACCGCGGGTACGTCTCCCGCCCGAGAGCGCGGGTGGTGAGACGGTGACGGCTCCACTCCTGCTGAGTGCGGGTGCCCTCGATCCGGTCGGCTCGGCCGCCCGGGGCCCCGTGATCACCACCTTCTTGGTCTTCATCGGCCTGTGCCTGCTGTGGGTCTTCACCCTCGCGAGCCAGGACGAACACCCGGAAAGGCTCCACACGGCCGGCAGGTCGCTCCCGCCGGTCTTCAACGGCGTCGCCCTGGCGGGCGAATACATCACCGTCGTCACGCTGTTCGCCGTGTCGGGAGCGATCGCCCTCTTCGGCTACGACGGGTTCACCTCCGCTGTCGACAGCGTCATCGCACTCGGGGTACTCCTCCTCCTCGCCAAGAGGATCCGCGACAGCGGCCAGTACACGCTCGGCGGCCTTTTCTCACTGCGCGCGCCGGGCCGAGAGGCGCGCACAGCGGCGGCCGTGGTGACGCTCGTCATCACGGTTCCCGTGCTCATGGTCCAGCTGCGGGCCGCCGGCATCAGCGCAGCGCTCCTGATCGGCATGTCGAGCGACACGGCCCAGGTGGCGTGCACGGTGCTGATGGGCTGCCTCGTCGCCTGCTTCGCCGCGGTGGCGGACCTGAGGGGAACCAGCTTCGTCCAGGTTGTCAAAGTCCCCGTCACGCTGGTGGCGCTCGCGGTGGTCACCCTGCTCGCCCTGCGGAAGTTCTCGTGGAGCCCCGGAGGCCTGCTCGACGCCGCGGTGCAGCAGAGCATCGCGCCCGACGGCTATCTGAGCCGGGGGCTCTGGGCGCACACCGTGGGCCTCGGCCCGCTGAACACGATCAGCGACCACATCGTCGTCATCCTCGGCATGGCGATGATGCCGCACCTGATCCTCCGCGTCGCCGCCTCGCGGTGCGGACGAGCGGCACGGCGCTCCACGAGCATCGCCGCGGGCCTGACAACGATCTTCTACCTCCTTCTGATCACGACCGGCTTCGCGGCGGCAGCCGTGGTCGGCAGCGGACAGATCAGTGCGGTCGACGCGAACGGCCAAGCGGCTCCGATCCTGCTCGCCTCCGGCCTCTTCGGGTACGGATCGACCACACGCGTCGTGATCATCACCCTCGTCGCCTGCGTCGCCTTCCTCGCGGTGCTGACGGCCGTGTCCAGCATCACCTTCACCGCCGCGGTCTCCGTCACGCGCGACGTCCTCACCCGGACCGGGCGTCCTCTCACCGACACCGGACAGGTCTGGGCGCTTCGTTCCACCGTCGTCGCCCTGTGCCTCGGAGGGCTGGTGCTCTCCACCGCCGTCCACAGCTATCCCGTCGAGTTCCTGGTCACGTTCTCGCTCGGCGTCGCGGCCACCTGCGTCTTCCCGGTGCTGGTCTACTCCTTCTTCTGGCCGGGGTTCAACCGCCGGGGGCTACTGTGGTCCGTGTACGGGGGACTGCTCCTCTGCACCGTCCTCACGATCTTCTCGCCCACCGTCTCCGGGAGCGCGTACGCGCTGTGGCCCGACGCGTCCTTCGACTGGTACCCGTTCCACACCACCGGCCTGATTTCCGTACCGGCGGCGTTCCTCCTCGGGTGGCTCGGCAGCACGAGGCCACCGGCGCAGATCGGACAAGGCTCCCGGCGGACCGCGCACGAGTACGCGAAGGGGTAGGACGCAGTCTGCGGAGCCGGCCTTCGACCCCCGGCTCCGCCCACGCTCCCCGATCCGGTAGGCGGCAGGCGGACGCCCCGGACCGGGTCGGCGTCCTGCCGCGGCACGAGTCACGCAGGGCCAGGTACGCGACGGAGACGAGGAGACAGCCTGGGCGGGACGCGCCTGAGGCCCCCGCCGGAAGCGGAGGCGCACGGCTGCTTGACCGTGCTTCGTACGGCTTGCCGAAGGAGGCCGGAATCGGCGTAAGCCGTGTCCGCGCCGGAAGATGGCGAGGACATGCGGATGCCACCCCCTCCATGGTGCGCACGTCACGGCTGGGTGGACCGTCGACGACAGCCTCAGCCCGTGACGGACCGAACGGCCCGAGGAGCTCGTCCATGAATCAGCCGCCCACACGACGGCGCCGGAACCAGTGGCTCTCCGAACGACGCCGTTCGACGGTGAGCGCGCTTGTCGCCGTAGGAACGGCAGGACTTCTCCTCGGCCTCGACGGTAGCTGGGCGCGCGTCACGGGGGCGGACGTGTGCGTGCTGGTACTGCTCGCCTACCTCTTCCCGTACCTCATGGTCACGGTGGTCGCCTTCTCGACCGCGTCCCCGGAACGCGTACGCGACTGGGCCCGTCGAGAGGCGCGGGGCACGGTGCTCCAGCGGTACGTGTACGGGACGGCACCCGGCCCGGGGGTGTCGGTCTTCATCGCGGCTGCCGCGCTCGTGGTGGCGGTGGTGTGGCGCCCCGGGCACCTCGGCTCCGCGTTCGAACCGGCCGGTCGTGCGGGGGTGGCACTCGCCATGGTGGCCGTCGCCTGGATCTGCGTGGTGGTGTCCTTCGCGGTCGCCTTCCAGGCCGACAACCTCGTGGAAGGTGAAGGGGCTCTGGAGTTCCCCGGCGAGCAGAGCCCGCTCTGGATCGACTACGTCTACTTCGCCTTCTCGGTCATGACGACGTTCGGCACGACCGACGTCACCGTGCTGTCCCGGGAGATGCGCCGGACGGTGACGGCCAACTCGGGCATCGCGTTCGTCTTCAACACCGTCACGGTGGCCAGCCTCGTCTCCGCCCTGGACGACATCTGACGAGGTGAGCGGCAAGCCGTCACCGTGCCCCCGGGCTTCACCACCACGTTGACACGCAAGGCCGCACACGGCCGGTCGGCCATGATCGAAGCGGTTACCTGCCCGCAGGTGCCCACCGGCGTCGTCACAGCGGCCGGGTGCGGTGTCCCCCCTTCTGCGTGAGCACGGGGGCCACCGCGCGGTCCGGCCTTGTGTGATTCCGCCGCCGTCGCGCGATGGCCCGTCTGCGACCGGTCGTTCAGGGCCTGAAGGCCGTTGAGGGGATCGACCGGGAGTCGGAGTCAGCGCCCCAGACTCGCGAGAACCGCCTTTGCCGCGTTCGCGCCCGACGTCGCCGCGTCAGCGAGCGTAGGCATGTGGAGCTGGTAGTCGCCGGCCAGGTGGATCGGCCCGAGAGGGGCCCGCAGCGTCGGCAGCGACACGCGCCTTCCCGGAGCCCAGAAAGGCACCACGCGACGGTGCCGCCGCACGATGCCCTCTCCGAACTTCCCCCGGAGTTGCGGGTAGACCGAAAGGAGGTCCTTCGCGAACCGAGCGGTGATCTCCTCATCGGAAAGCTCGAACAGGTTGTCGGCCTGTGCGCCTCCGGCAAAGCAGGCCAGCGCACCGCCGGGCTTCCGTGCGCCTTCCCCGCGCATGGCGGCGGCGTGGTTGAACACTGCCTGGAACGAGAGCTGAGGCGTGGAGACCGCGTAGAAGTCGTCCCAGGGCTGGGGTCCTACCTCGTCGGTGAAGAAGCCGACGATCACGTAGCGGCCGTAGCGGATGTCGGCGAACGCGTTGTGGTAGCTCTGCGGAAGCCCCGGAAGGATCTGCAGCGCGACATCGCTGGGGACCGTGACAACGGCCCGCTTCGCGCGCACCCGCACCGGACCTCCCGCGTCAGCGTAGTCGACGACGACGCCGGCCCCGTCCGGCCGCACGGACCGGACACCGGCCCCGAGCCGGAGGCGTTCGCCGAGGTCGGTGGCCAGAATGTCGGTCAGCGTCTGGTTGCCTCCCACCGGAAGCGCGAAGTTGGACTCCTTGTCCGGGTCCGTCATCATGATGGCGACCGACATGATCAGCTGGCCCGCGGCCGTTTCGCCGGGCTCACATCCCATCCACTGGCCCGTCAATGACCTGAGGACGTCATGGGCCAACTCGGATCGGACGCCCCGAAGGAGATCCGAGGCGAGGCGGCTGTCCAGCTTGGCGCGCACCCTCTTCGCCATCTTTCCGTCCGACTCCATGAACGGGACGGACGAGACGATACGGGCGCCGACCGCCGCGAGGCCGATCCGGTCCAGGAGGCTCATCCGCGTACGGAACATGAGCTCGGACAGTTTGGACGTGTCCACCAGTACGCCGTTGAGAACCAGCGCCGCGCTTTTGTCGGACAGTGATCCCATCGCGATGCCGTGACGATGGAGGGCGTCGATCAGCGGCCCTGTGCCCTCGGTGAACTGTGTCCCGACATTGATCCAGTAGTCGCCTTTCCGGACGGTCTCGACACGTCCGCCCGCCCGCTCCGCAGCCTCGAGTACGAGGACATCGGTCTTGCCGGCGAGCGTGGTGGCCGCCATCAGCCCCGCCATTCCCGCTCCGACGATGACGACCTCGCAGCTCTCCTCGCGTACGGGCCGCGCCTCGTTCGTCGTGCCGAGCCCGGGTTCCGCGTTCGTCATTCTCTTCCTCCCTTCGTCATCAGGACGGCTTCCGTGTCGTCCTCCGCGCGGACAGTCGGCATCGAAGGTGCGGGTCGCCGTGTCGACGGTGATCACGGTCGGACGCGTGAACTCCCCGTGCGTGGGCGTCCGCCGGCACGTTCTGCTCGTGCCGTGTTCCTGGCAGGTCCGTCTCCTGGGCGAACCTGGCGAGGTCGCCACGGCTGCCCCCTGCCGGCCTCGTGCTCCCCTCGGCGGCCCGAGCGTCGACAAAAGAACATCGAATCGAGTTCGACTTTATAGGTACGATACGCTCCGGTCACCCCTTCTCGGGTCGGGCGTTCCGGTCCGGCCGGACGGGCCCTCCCGGCGGCAGTCGGTGCCGAGTGGCCGACCGGCGGGCCACCGGGGGTCGCTCATGCTCGCGAATGCCCCGGCCCGACCCGCTCGATGTCGACTCAGTCAGCCCGCACAGCAGAGAGGCATGATCAAGTGACGATGCCGTGTGAATGGATGTGACGCCCTTCGGCGAACCGAGGTTCATCCCATGAACACGAGCGTGCTGGCTGTTCGGCTTCACCTGGACACCCCCACCTTCGTCGTCGAGGAGGTCTCCGTGCCGGTTCCCGGCCCTGGCGAGGTCCGTGCCGCGGGTGTGTCGCCCGTCGGGCCTGCACCTGATCGACGGACGCGTCAGCCGGGTCTTCCCCGTCGACGCCGTGCGCGAGAGCGGCGCCATCACCCTCGGCCACGAGGTCGCAGGTGTCGTCCACGTCCTGGGCGTATTGGCCCGGACGTACGAGGGGCCCGGGTGCCGGGGCAGCCGGTCGTCGACCGCACCCCACCCATTCCCGTGGCCAAGGAGCCGCCGACGGGTCCCTGGGCGTGCATGCGGCGGGACGGGCGGCGAGTACAGGTGCTGCGGCGTCAGCCCGTCGAAGACCTTGAGGGAGATCCGGGGCACTCACCCCGCGGGCGGGACGAGCTCGTGGCCGGTGACCCGGCCCGGGCCCGTCGGCCCGTCATGCCGACGGATCCGGCGCGTACGTCCGCAGGTAGGAGGTGAGAAGGCGGCGGTGCTCCGCGAGAACGGCATCGTCACCGGTCACCGGAGCGACGCGGAAGGCGACGTCGAAGAGCCGATTACCGGCCTCGAAGGCCAGCTGCATCACCAGGAGCGGGGTGTCGGGGCGCAGGAGACCCCGATCCCGCGCGAAGTGCCAGAGCCGTTCGGCCATTGCCTCGTCGAACGCCCGCACCAGCTCGGCGAGGGCATCGCTGCGACGGGCGAACCACAACTCGACACAACTGGGGTGCTCACGGAAGTAGGCCAGCAGGAGATCGACGACCGCGTCCACGGCACTGTCCAGCCCGGCCGGCGGGCTGTCGTCGCCGAAGACTCCGGAGAGCAGGGTCTCGAGCTTCTCGACGTGGCGGCGCATGAGCTCGGCGTCGACCTGATGGCGGTCGGAGAAGTAGTGGTAGACCGAGGCGACGGGGATGCCGGCACGTTCTCCCGCGGCCTTGAGCGTCGCCGCCTCGTAGCCGTCGGCCACGAGGATCTGCTCGGCGGCGTCGAGTATCGCGTTGACCCTTTCGGCCCCTCGCCGCTGTAGTTGGGCGTTCGGCCGGGCCGGCGCATGAAGCGGCCTCTGCTCCGTCGTGGGGACGGCAGTGCGACGCCGCGACCGGCGCGCCTCAGACACGGGGGGAGGGCGGGGTGACATGGGACACGTATCGCATTCTAGCCGAGGGCATGGACGAAGAACGCGACGCGGTGGGCCGGAGCAGGCCGCCCCCGGGGCCCCTAAACGACGAAGGGGCGGGCGGGGCACCCGACCGCGGGCGAGCGGCGGCCCGTCCGTCGAGCGGCGGGTCGGAGGCGAGCCGCCGCCGGTGACCGCTCCGTCGACACGGTGCGCTCTCGGGGAGGCGTGGAGCGGAACCGCGCGGGACGAGGCCCCGCCCCCTCACCGGCGTACGGTCAGCGGGATGCGGTCCATTCGTCGTAGAACGGCGGCATGGCCGAGGCCCGGCTGCTGAAGTCGGGGGAGCGCTTCTCGCGGAAGGCGGTCACTCCCTCGGCGCCGTCGTCGATGCTCGTGTAGAACATGGCGAGGGATTCGAGCCGGTGCGCGTCCTCCGGATCCTCCAGGGCCGTGTGACGGTACGTCATCTGCCGGATGAGCGCGGTCGACACGGGTGACCGGCCCAGCGTCCAGCGGTCCGCCAGCTCGCGCGCCCGCTTCAGGAGCTCGTCCGGGGCGTGGAGCTCCGTCGCGAGGCCCGCGTCCACGGCGGCCTCCGCGTCGAGGATCTCGGCGGAGTACAGCAGGTCCAGCGCCCTGGGTATGCCGACCAGGCGGGGCAGGAACCACGTCGAGACAGCCTCGGGCGTGATGCCCAGGCGGCCGAAGACGAGGCCGAACCGCGCGCTCGTGGACATCAGACGGGCGTCCATGGCCAGCGTCATGGTCGCGCCGATCCCGACCGCGACGCCGTTGATCGCCGCGATCACCGGCTTGCGGCAGGAGCGGATCGCCAGGGTGACCCTGCCTCCCGTGTCCCGCACCCGGCTGATGTCGGGGCTGCTCAGATCCGCCATGTCGGCGAGCGTGGGCGTGCGCGACTCGTCGAGCCCGAAGACGTTGCCGTCCGCGCTGAGGTCCATGCCGGCGCAGAAGGCCTTGTCGCCCGCGCCGGTGACGATGATCGCCCGTATGTCGTCATTGTCGTTGACCTCGGTGAAGGTCCGTTCCAGCTCCCCGGCCATCGTCGGGGTGAAGGCGTTGAGGTGGTCCGGCCGGTCGAGGGTGACGGTGAGGACGCCGTCGTCGACGTGGTGGTCGAGGGTGGTCCAGGTCATGGTCGCGTACTCCTGTGTTTCGTAGACCCGTGGTTTCTGTCTCCCGGGCCGTCTCAGCCGCGGAGCTCGGCGAGCCGGCCGATGATCTTCTCCGCGTCGCCCACGATGCCGCTGACGATCTCGTCGCAGGTGGCGACGGACTCGATGAGCCCCTGGGCCTGGCCGGCCCACCACAGGCCGTCGTCCATGTGGCCCTCCTGGAGCACCCGGGTCCGGCCGCGGACGCCCGAGGCCAGCTCGGCCACGTCCTCGAAGACCGCTCCGGGGCGCCGCGAGCGGGTGACGATCTCCTCGGATATCGCGTTGCGAGCGACCCGGCCGGTGTTGCCGAACTCCCGGAAGACCAGCTGGGTGGCGCGCTCGTCGTTGGCGACGATCTGCGCCTTGACGTTGGGGTGCACGGGAGCTTCCGCGCTGGCGACGAACCGGGTGCCCATGTTGATCGCGCAGGCCCCCAGGGCGAGGGCGGCGGCGAGGCCGCTGCCGGTCGCGAAGCCGCCGCTGGCGATGACCGGGACGTCCAGCCGGCGCACGGCGGCGGGCACGAGGACGAGGCCGGGGATGTCCTCCTCGCCCGGGTGCCCCGCGCACTCGAAGCCGTCGATGCTGACCGCGTCCACACCGAGGCGCTGCGCCTTCAGCGCGTGGCGCACGGCGACCGCCTTGTGGATCACCCTGACGCCCGCGCTCTTGAACGCGGCCACGTGCTCCGCCGGGTTGCTGCCGGCCGTTTCGACCACCGTCACCCCGCTCTCGATGACGGCCGCGCGGTATTCCGCGTAGGGCACCGGCTTGAGGGTGGGCAGGATGGTCAGGTTGACGCCGAACGGCCTGTCGGTCATCTCCCTGCACCGGGCGATCTCCCGGGCCAGCGCCTCCGGGGTGGGCTGGGTGAGCGCGGTCAGGAACCCGAGGGCGCCCGCTTCGGCCACCGCGGCGATGAGTTCGGCGGTGCCCACCCCCGTCATGCCGCCGCAGACGATCGGATGGTCCACCCCGAAGAGGTCGGTGAAGGGAGTCGAAATCATGAGTGGGGCCGGCCAGGGCCCTCTCCGTTCTTGCGGCGCCGTGTCTGCACGGCGGCTTCCGAGGCGCTGACGGCCTGGCGGGCCGAGGGCCTTGATCGAACTCGAATCGTTCTCGCGGGTGATCAGCCGACCCAGGCCCTGGGCGACCTCGTCTCCACGTAATGTCCGCCTGCACGCGTGAGGAAATGGAGTCAGGCCACTGGTGACGCGCCTTTGCGGGCGTTCCGCCGGCTTCCGTTGATCAGGTCGCTGAAGCGATCGACGGTCCAGACCGTGCGCAGTCCTAGCCGGTTCATCATCACGGGGCGGGGGAACTCGGGCTTCTCCGCCCACAGGAAGTCGAGGTCCTCAGGTCGCTTCCCGTCGACGATCAGGTCGGCGATGAGGGTTCCGACGTAGGGTGCCTGGGCCAGACCGTGGCCGTTGCACGCGATCGAGTAGAACACGTTGCCGCCGACCTGCCCGGCGATCGGCAGCCACGACGACGTGATCGCGATCCATCCTCCCCAGGCCCGTGCCACGGCCACGTCGGCCAGGCTCGGAAAGCGCGTCGCGAACGCACCCGCGAGCTCCTCGACGAGCGCCGGGTCCGGGGTCTTCTCCGACGTCGGGAGGGGGAATCCGGTGCCCCGCTCGATCCGGCGGACCCCGAACACGATGGTGTTGCGCGAGGTCAGACGGTAGTTCTCCATGATGTTGTGCTGGGTGATCAGTCCGGACCGGCTGGTCCATCCCAGGGCCCTCAAGCGCTCGGGAGCGATCGGCTCGGTCTCCACCTCGATCACCCAGAGAGGCACCGCGAGGTGCTTGGGCGTGATGCCCCATTCCCCCGAGAAGGCATTGGTTGCGAGCACCGCCTTGTCCGCGCTCACCCGTCCCTGCGGGGTCGTGATGACGACCCGGCCTTCGGAGCGGCTGACGTCGGTCACCTTGGTCTGCTCGAAGACCCGGGCGGACGAGGCCAGGACGCCCTGGCGCACTCCTCGCGTGAACGCGCCCGGGTTCAGGATCCCGCCCTCGACCTCGCGCATGCCGCCGACGAACCCCCGGGGAATGCCGAGTTCCTCGCTCGTGCCGAGCTTGACCTTGGTGCCGGCCCTGCGCAGGATCTTGGCGGCGCGTCGTACGCGACCCATCTGCCACCGCGACACGGCGGCGAAGGCGTTGCCGGTGGCCTCGTAGTCGCAGTCGATGTCGAACCTTGTGATCAGGTCCTCGACGTACTGCGTGGCGTGTCCGGTGAAGCGTGCCAGGGCGGGCATCTTCTTGTGGAACAGCAGGTTCAGCAGCTGGATGTCCCCACCGGGCGCACTGGCCAACTGGCCGGCGTTGCGGGAGCTCGAACCGTGACCACAGAACTCGGCCTCGAGCAGCACGACGTCCTGGCCGCGCTCGGCCAGGCGCAGTGCGGTCGCCATGCCTCCCAGACCGCCTCCGATGACCGCGACCTCACAGGTGAGGTCCTCGGCGAGCGGCGGAAGGACATCAGCCGGTGGATCGATCCAGCCGCTGAACGAGCTGTACTCGACGTGGTCAGTCTTCATGATGCGCTTCTCTTTTCTGTATCGGATTTTCGGTCTGCCCGATTTTTCAGGGCCGATTTTTCAGGGCCGAGCGACGCTGTGCTCGTGCGGAACGAGCCCGATTCCTGCAGCTGCGTTGTGGTCATGGAGAGCGCGGTACGCGTGGAAAAACACGCACGTCCGGGCCCCATGTGGCGAGGGCCAGGGTGTAGAAGGCCGTGCGCTGTGCGTCGTCGTACGGAATCGGGAAGAAGTCGTACGTGACGGTGACGACCAGGCCGGCCGCGACGGCCGCCGCGGCGGCCAAGGCCCAGCGCTTGGCGCCGATCTCCCGGAGGCGTCACACGAAGTACGCGAGGAAGACCGCCGTGAGGGCGTTCACGACGACATAGAAGGACGCCGCGCCCGCGTGGAACTCCTGATGGAACTGCTGGAGGTGGATACCTGCCGCAGCGGCCAAGGCGAACACGCCGATGTCGACCGTCAGGGACGGCTTGTAACGGTGCGTCACGCGCAGGAGGCCCATCACCACGATCAGGGTGATGCCCACCGAGCGCGAGAACGCGTCGAAGAAGTACGCGAGGAAGTACAGGGGGCTGTCCTCGTCGCCCCCGAGCAGAGCCCAGAAGCAGGAAGTTCGTTCCGGACGTGCCGACGACCATCCATTCCAGCCCCAGCAGGTAATTGCCGTGGCGCCGGATGAACCTCCACCCGTAGAAGAACCCGGTGAAGATCATCCAGGTATCGGCCAGCAGGAAGATCAGTTCCCTCATTCCGCGCGCTCCTTCAGTCATTGCGGATGTACCGAAGGCGTTCAGACCGGCCCGTTCCGTCTGCCGGCGGGGTTGGAGACGGCGGCCGGGGCGGGGTGTGCGTCGCCCCTCTCGTCGTGGGCGGCGAGGGCCGCGTACGCCCGGTAGATGACGAGCATCGTGAGGCCCCAGGTGAACAGCGCGAGAATGTAGAACCGGGTGTGGTCGGCGTCGTCGCCGGGGATGCGCCAGAAGTCGTAGATCGATGCGACGACCAGGTTCAGCGCTGTGGCGCCGACCGTCCAAGCGGCGTGCGTGCGCTCGCCGAACTTCCAGAGGCGCCACGCGAAGTAGCAGAGGAAGCCGGAAGTCGCGAGCGCGGTGACGAGGAAGAACACCTTGCCCGGCGTGCCGATCTCCTCGGCGAACTCGGAGAGGAGGAACCCGAGGACCGCGGCCAGGGCGAAGGCGCCCACCTCGACTCGGGCTGAGGGCTTGTACCTGTGGGTGACGGCCAGCAACCCGAGGACCAGGATCAGCGTGAACCCGATCGAGCGCGAGAACGCGTCCAGGAAGAAGGCGATGCGGTACATCGGTGAATCGGGGCCGGCCTTGGTCACTCCATAGATCAGGAAATTGGTCCCGGATACGCCCATGACGATCCACTCGAGGCCGAGCAGATAGTTGTGATGGCCTCTGATGAACTTCACGCCGCAGACGAATCCGACGGCGATCATCCAGATGTCCGACGCGGCGAACAGTACGTCGCGCATGGCAGCGCCTCCTTGAGCGTGACCGTGATCCGGTGCGGCTGCTTCCACAGTGGCGTGTCCGCGAGGACGCCCGCTACGTCGATGTGCAACCAGGTGTCGCGACCGCCGCAACACACTGCACCACGACGACGCCATACGGGCGGTAGCGCAATGGTTGGGGAGGTGCACTGTGCACCACGCCGTCCCGCAGGTCGGGGCATTGCGTTGTAGAGCCGCGGCTGCCATGGCGGGCACCGTGGAATCACACACCGACGTGATCAGCACGCAAAGACGGAAAGGCGGCGCGATGAACACATCGAAGCACCAGCCCGAGGAATTCGACATCGTCGTCATCGGTGCCGGCATCTCCGGCATCGGCGCCGCGCGGTACTTCGTCGAGGCGTTCCCCGACAAGCGCGTCGTCGTGTTCGAAGGGCGTGATGACATCGGCGGCACCTGGGACCTTTTCAAGTATCCCGGCATCCGGTCCGATTCCGACCTCCACACCTTCGGCTACGAGTTCAAGCCCTGGAGGGACCACGCCGCCATCGCGGAAGCCCCCAAGATCCTGAACTACCTGCGGGAGACGATCGAGGAGAACGATCTGGGCGGGCTCATCCGCCTCGGGCACAGCGTGCGCCGCGCGGAATGGTCGAGCGTCGACGCGCGCTGGACGATCGACGTGCACACTGCCGACGGCGACAAGCGTGTCACCGCCAACTGGATCTTCGCAGGCACCGGGTACTACAACTACGACGAGGGCTACACCCCGTATTTCGAGGGCCGGGAGGACTTCGCCGGCGACATCATTCACCCGCAACACTGGCCCGAGGGCTACGACTACGCGGGCAAGAAGGTCGTCGTGATCGGAAGCGGTGCGACCGCCGTGACGCTGATTCCGTCCATGCTGACCGGCGAGGGCGCCGCCGCCCACGTGACCATGCTCCAGCGCACCCCCACCTACGTGATGCCCTGGCCGAAGGTCGATTCCCTCGCCCTCCTCCTCACCCGGCTCTTCGGCGAACGCCGCGGCTACGCGCTGACCCGGTTCAACAACATCTGGATCGATCGGGGCGTGGTCAAGTCCCTCCGCACCTTCCCGCGGCTGGGCCGCGCGCTCATCCGGCGCATCAACAAGAAGCTGCTGCCCGAGGGCTACGACGTGGACACCCACTTCAACCCGCCCTACGACCCGTGGGACCAGCGCCTGTGCCTTTCCCCCGACGGCGACTTCTTCGCCGTCCTGCGCGACGGCAACGCCTCGATCGTCACCGACCGGATCACGCGTTTCACCGAGTCGGGGATCCGACTCGAGTCGGGCGGCCACCTCGACGCCGACGTGATCGTCACCGCGACCGGCCTCAACGTGCGCCTGCTCGGCGGCATCGACCTGGCGGTCGACGGTGTGCCGGTGAACCTCGCCGACCGCGTCGTCTACCGCGGCACCCTGCTCTCGGGGATCCCCAACCTCGCCATCGCCATCGGCTACACGACCTCGTCGTGGACGCTGAAGATCGGCATCCTGTGTCGCTACTTCTGTCAACTGGTCGAGCACATGGACGCCTTCGGCTACGACAGCGTCGTCGTCGAGGCCGATCCCGCCATGGAGACGCGGCCGGTCATGGACCTCAGCGCGGGTTACGCGCAACGGGCCCGTGAGACCACCCCGAAGCAGGGCACGGGCATGTGGCAGATGTCGATGTCGTACCCGCAGGACGCCAAGTTGCTGCGCGGTCCCCTGCTGGACGACACGCTGCAGTTCGGATCCACCACCGACGAAAGCTCGAACTCGACAGCACGGAAGGCGATCCGTGCCTGACTCCACCGAGGACCGCTTCGTCACCCTTCCGGGCGGCACGCGGGTCTGCTACCGAATCGACGGCGAGTCCGGCACCCCGCCGATCCTGCTCATCGCCGGCCTCGCCGAGGACTTGACGATGTGGTCCGAGCGGTTCGTCTCCGCGCTCGCCGACACCGGTCGTCGGGTGATCCGCATGGACAACCGCGACTGCGGGCGCTCCACCTACGCGACCACTCCACCACCCAGCACGCTCCGGCAACTACTCGGCCGGCCCCGCCGCGACGCGTACACGCTGGCCGACATGGCGGCCGATGCCGCGCAGCTGATCGAGCACGTCGGTCTGGGGCCGGTGCACCTCGTCGGGCGCTCGATGGGCGGGATGATCGCGCAGACCGTCGCGGCGCGGTACCCCGAACTCACCAGGTCGCTGACCTCTTTGTACTCCACCACGGGTGATCCGAAGGTCGGCCGGCCGGCCGCGTCCACCATGGTGCTGCTCGCCGCCCCGCCGCCGCGGAACCGGGTGCAGGCCGTGCGTGCGCACCTTCGCATGACGGCGCACCTCGCGGGCACCGGCTTCCCGATCGACGAGGCCGAAGAAACACGCCACGCCGTTCGGACGTGGAACCGCACGGCCGGCGACGGTGCGGCGGGGACCGCCCGGCAGGTCCAGGCCATCCATGCCTCGGGCGACCGGACGGCGGAGATCGCCCGCATCACGGCCCCCACCCTGGTGCTCAACGGCGATCGCGACCTCATCGTCGCGCCGTCCGGGGGCGACGCCACCGCGGCCGCGATCCCGGACGCGCGGCACGTGGTGATTCCCGGAATGGGGCACCACCTGCCCGACGCGCTCGCGCCCCTGGTCGCCGACCACGTCGTCGGACACCTCGAAAAGGCATCGGGATGACCGCGCCGCGCACCACGGACGTCGTCATCGGCGCCGGCCTCTCCGTGGTGGCCGCGGCACGACGGCCGGCGCGGGCCGGCCGACCGGCCGGTCGTGGTGATCGAAGCCGGTGACCGTGTCGGCGGCCGCACGATGGACCTGACGTCGCCGACGGCGTGATCACCGAAGGCGGCGGACAGGGGGTCGGACCGGGCCAGGACGGGGTCCTCGCGCTTCTAGACGCGCTCGGAACCTTCGGGACCCACGTCGCTGGCAAGCCGACCTATCCACCGGCGCGGCCGCTCGAAGCGGTACGGCGGCCTCATTCCGCCGCTGCGCCCAAAGCGCGATCGGTGTCGGTCGCGCCGGTTCGCGACGCGAACGTTGCTCGTCCCCCCGTTCCGTAGGGGGTGCGCCAGTGCGCGGCGCAACCGCCGCGCCGACCGACGATCTCGGTGTCACCGGGACTCCTCGGCGCGAGGGCGCGAGATCTCGCCGTCGGAAGCTGCCGCGTCGGAGACGCCGGCACGGAGAGCACCACTGAAGGGAGCAGCCGTCATGAGCCAGCAGCGCGAAGCGCGGACGCAAGAGCTCACCACCGGCCTGGACCGGACCCTGGGCGTCCCGCAGATCGTCTTCATGGTCGTGGCGATGGCCGCGCCGCTGACGGTGTTCGCCGGACTCATCCCGTTGATGCTCGGTTCGGGGAACGGGATCGGAACGCCGGTCGACTTCGCGATCGTCGGAGTCGTGCTCGTACTGTTCACGATCGGGTACTCGGCGATGACCCCTGAGGTGCGCAACGCGGGTGCCTTCTCCTCCTACGTCCAGCGCGGCCTCGGCAGCGGCGCCGGGTTGGGCGCCGCCGCGCTCGCCCTGGTCACGTACGCACTCCTCATCGTCGCCGTCTCGGCGTACCTCGGGGCCGCCGCGCGCAACGTGATCGAGACCTTCTTCGGCGTCCCGGTGCCGTGGTGGGGCCTCGCGGGCGCCGGACTCGCGGCCATCGGGTACCTGGGGCACCGCAACGTCGAGGTCAGCGCGCGAGTACTCGGCGCGCTGCTCATCGCGGAGGTCGGGATCGTCGCCCTCGTCGACCTCGCCATCGTGCTGCGCGGCGGCGACCAAGGTCTCTCCGCGGCCCCGCTCACCTGGGACGCGTTCACCAGCGGCGCCACCGGCACCGGGATCATGTTCGCCGTCTTCGGGTTCGTCGGTTTCGAGGCCACGGCCGTCTTCCGGTCCGAGGCCGAGGACCCCGACCGGACCGTCCCGAGGGCCACCTACATCGCGGTCGTCCTGATCGCCGTGATCTACGCCTTCTCGTCCTGGGCCATGATCAACGGCCTCGGCATCGCGCGTGCCGTCGATCTCGCGGCGCATGACCCCGAAGGACTCGCGCCCGGACTCGCCACCCGCTATCTGTCCCAAGCCGCCCACGACGTCATGCAGGTTCTCCTCGTCACCAGCTTCTTCGCCTGCGTCCTCACCGCGCACAACGTGGTGGCCCGCTACCTCTTCGCCCTCGGCCGCCAGGGCGTGCTCCCGGTCTCGCTCGGCTCGGTGCACCCCGCGCACCGGTCGCCGCACGTGGCCTCGCTGCTGACCTCCGGGCTGATCGGCCCCCTGCTCGCGGCCACGGCGATCGCCGGCCTCGATCCGGTCGTCGAGGTCTACGCCTGGTTCGGCGGTGCCGGGACCCTCGGGCTCATCGTGCTGCTGGCTCTGACGTCCGCGGCGATCGTCGTGCACTTCCGCAGGGTCCGCACGGCGGCCGCATGGACGGGCACCGTCGCCCCCGGCCTGGCGCTCGGCGCGCTCGGAACGATCCTCGTGCTCGTCATCGGCAACTTCGAGCTCCTGATCGGGTCGCGCACCGGAGCGAACGTCTTCCTCGCGGTCGTCGTCGCGGCGTTCGCCGGCGGCCTCGTGTGGGCGGCGCTGCTGCGCCGGCGCCGACCGGACGTCTACGCCGCCCTGGAATGACCGCCGCGCTCACAGCCCAGTAGCGCCACATTCGCCATCGAAAGGCATGAGAGTGACAGAAACCGCTGCGATTCCGAAGAGTCCCGTCGCTCAGCGTGCGCCGGTCCGGATAGAGATCGACGACGATGCCACGCCCGTCGTCCGGCTGCTCGGCCGGACCCTGCGCGACGCGGTCCGGACCGGTCACGCCCCCGAGGTGCTCGGCCGGGGCACGGGGACGGTCGCCGTCCGCTCGCACGTCACCCCGCAGGCCGCCACCGTCACGCTGCACGGCGGCGCCGTCACCGTGACCGGCGGCGTCTTCGCGCCGGCCGACGCCACGCTGGTCGTCGACCTCGAATCCCGTTTCGCGCCCACGCGGGATCCGGACGGTGACGCGGAACTGGCCGGCGGGATGCTCCGCGCCCTCCGGCCCCCGTTGCCTCCATGGCGCGAGGCCGCCGAGCACTTCTGGGACGTGACCCGCGGCATCCGCGGCGTCCCCGACGTCCTCGTCGCGGTGGCGAGGGAGCCGGAGGGCCCCCAGGAGGCCAGATTCGGTGCGGGCCCCAGCACGTACCGCATGGTCGGCACGCCCGAGGCGCTGGCGGGCGTGTTCACCGGCGCCGACTACCTGCTCACCTCCCTGGAGTCCGGCCTGCGGGTCCAGGGGACGCTCTCGCAGCTGTCGGTCATGACGGCTGCCTCGTGGAAGGTTCGCTTCGATGTCTGAACTCACCCGGCCGGCATCCACCAGGTCCGCTCGGACAGCACCCACGAGAGCCGTCCGCTTGGAGGCCACCGGCCACGACGGGAGCTTCCTGGGGAAGACCGTCACGCCGGCGAAGTTCGCGTCCGGTAAGGAGTCGGGCTTCGCCTTCGCCGACATCCTGTTCGCGATCGACCTGGGCAACGCGTTCGTGTACGGCGACGCGTTCCCGGACTGGCGCGGCAACCTCTACGACATCTCGATGATCCCCGACATGGCCACGCTGGTGCAGTGGAAGCCCGGCCTCGAAGCAGTCATCGGTGACTACTGGCTACGGGACGGGCGGCCGGTGCCGATCTGTCCGCGGAACATGGTGCGCAGACTGGTCGAGCGCCTCCAGGCCCTCGGCTACACCGCCAAGGTCGCGGTGGAGATCGAAACGACGCTGTTCGCGGAGTCCGTCCAGGAGGCGCGGGCCCGCGGGTACCGCGATCTCACCCCGCTCGGCGGAGACACCGGCGCCACCTACCACCTGGCGAGGTCGAAGGACTGGGTCGACTACATGGACGCGGTCACCGACCGGCTCGACGAGCTCGGCATCACCTGGGAGGCGTGGACCGACGAGGCCGCCCCCGGCCAGACCGAGTTGAACCTCGCGCCCAGTGATCCGGTGTCGCTCGGGGACTCCTGGGTGCGCACCAAGCAGGTGATGCGCGAAGTCGCGTTCGAGCAGGACCGGTCGGTGACCTTCATGGCCAAGCCGACCGCCGGATTCGGGCAGGGCGCGCACATCAACCTCTCGCTGCACCGGGACGGCGAGAACCAGTTCTTCGCACCCGGAGGACCGTCCGAGGTGATGCTGCAGGCCGTCGGCGGGCTGATGGCCACGATGGCGGGAAACACCCTTCTGGCGCTGCCGCAGATCACCTCGTACCGGCGCCTGGTCGACATCAGCGGCCCACCGACCACCATCAGCTGGGGCGTCAACAACAAGACCGCGGCGGTGCGGGCCATCGTCGGGCACCCCAAGTACGCGCGGCTCGAGTACCGGCTACCCGGTTCGGACGTCAACCCGTACTACGCGCTGGCCGGCGTGCTGGCCGGGGTCGTGGCCGGCATCGAACGGCGGATGCAGGCACCGCCGCAGGTCGACGACATGGCGTGGAGCCTGCCGTACGACAGCGGGGTCGAGCGGATCCCGGACACGATCACGAAGGCCATCGCCGCGCTGGAAGGCGACGAGATACTCCGCGAGTACCTGGGCGAGGAGTTCGTCGACTTCTGGGTGGCGTCGCGCCGGTGGGAATGGATGGAGTTCCACACCAAGGGCGGTGACCCGTACGCCGAGCTCTCCGCGTGGGAGACCCGTCGCTACTTCGAGTTCCCGTGAGCGGCAAGCCACTGGTCGGTATCACCGGCCGCCGGTTCCGGCTGGGCCTGATCGCCGGAACGGACGACCGTTACGCCACGGCGTGCGTGGACTCGTACATGTCCGCGTTCGCGACGCGGGTGGCGCAGGCCGGCGGGGTGCCCGTGCTCCTGTCCTACGACGCCGATCCGCTGGACGTCTGCGCGTGGGTGTCCGGGGTGGTGATCACCGGCGGGCAGGACGTGCACCCGGCCCGGTGGGGCGGCGACACCTCCGTGGTCCGCGATGTCGACCCTCGGCTCGATCCCCATGCGCACGATCCGGAACGCGACGACTACGAGTTCACCCTGACCCGCGCCGCCGTGGACCGCGGCATCCCCGTGCTGGGGGTGTGCCGCGGGATGCAGCTGCTCAACGTGGCGCTGGGCGGAACGCTCGTCGCGGACCTGCCGCCCGGCCCCGTGCCGCACTTGTCGCCGCTGGCCGCGCCCACCGACGGCGACGCCGAGCACGTCGTGACCTTCGAGCCCGGCTCGACGGCCGCGCGGCTCTTCGGCGACAGCGCCGTCACCAACTCGTGGCACCACCAGGCCGTCGACCGGTGCGGCGCGGGGCTCGTCGTCACGGGCCGCACGCCCGACGGGGTGGCGGAGGCCGTGGAGGCGCCCGGCGCGCCGATCCTCGGGGTGCAGTGGCACCCCGAGTGGATGGAACGGGACGACCCGGCCATGGCCTGGATCGTCGACGAATCGAGACAACGACAGGAGGCCGGAGCATGCCGGCTGACCCGATGACCGCGACCACGCCCGGGGACGGAACACCGGGGCGTCCCGCCGTCGCCCTCGACCGGACGGGGGAGACGCCCCGGGTGCGTACCGTCACCGGCCTGCTGGCGGACGGTGCCGCCCGCACTCCCGGCGCCGAACTGCTGCGGTTCGGCGACGCCTCGTGGACCTACGAGCAGGCCGACGCATCGTCGTCGCGGCTGGCGCACCGCCTCGTCGAGGTCGACGGCGTGGCGCCGGGCGACCGCGTCGCGATCATGCTGCCGAACGTCCCGCAGTGGCCGCTCACCTGGTTCGCGGTGCTCAAGGCCGGTGCCGTCACCGTGCCCGTCAACGCGGCGTACCGAGCGGCCGACCTGGCGTTCGTGCTCCGCGACTCCGGCGCGCGAGCGATCGTCACCGACACCGAGCACCTCCCGCTGGTGCGCCGGGCGGTGTCCGACGACGACGCCCTCGCGGGCATCCGCGTCGTCGACGTCGCCGACATCCCCGACACGGGCCTCCCGGCCACCGCGCCGGACGTCGCGATCACCCCGGACACGCTGGCCAACCTGCAGTACACCTCGGGCACCACCGGATTCCCGAAGGCGTGCATGCTGACCCACGACTACTGGACCCGCATCGCCCGGGACTGCGCCGCGGCCGCCGGCCTCGGCGACGACGACGTGCTGCTCACGGCACAGCCCTTCTCGTACATGGACCCGCAGTGGAACACGGTGCTCGCCCTGACCGCCGGCGCGCCCCTGGTGGTGCTGCCGCGGTTCTCCGCGTCGGGGTTCATGGCCGACGTGCGGCGCCACCGCGTGACCTTCTGCTACGTCCTCGGAGCGATGCCCACCCTGCTGTTCAAGCAGCCGCCCGCCGCCGACGACCGGGACAACCACCTGCGTGCGGTGTTCTGTTCCGCGATCCCCGTGGCGCTGCACGCCCGGCTGGAGGACCGCTGGGGCGCACCGTGGCGAGAGCTGTACGGCATGACCGAGAGCGGGATCGACCTGATCAGCCCGCTCGCCGATCCCGCGGTCGTCGGGAGCGGCGGCATCGGGCGGCCCGTGCCCACCAAGCGCGTCAGGATCGTGGACGCCGACGGCGCCGAGGTCCCCACCGGCACACCCGGCGAACTGACCGTGTCCGGAAAGCCGATGATGCTCGGCTACTGGAACCGGCCCGGGGAGACCGCGCGGGCGCTACGGGACGGATGGCTGCACACCGGCGATCTCGCGGTCGCCGACGACCGGGGCGAGATCCGCCTGGTGGGCCGCATCAAGGACATGGTGCGGCGCGGCGGCGAGAACGTGGCCAGCGCCGAGGTGGAGGCGGCGCTCGAAACCGACGACCGCGTCGTCGCGGCCGCGGTCGTCGCCGAACCCGACGAGGTGCTCGGGGAGGAGGTCAAGGTCTTCGTCCAGCTCGCGGCGGGCTGCACCGGCGACCGGACGACGGCCGAGGCCATCATCGCCCGGGTCGCGGAACGGCTCGCGCGGTTCAAAGTGCCGCGCTACGTCGAATTCGTCGCGGACTTCCCCCGGACCCCGTCGGAGCGGGTGTCCAAGCCCGCGCTCAGGGCCCGGGCGGCCGAAGCCCCCGGCACCACCTTCGACCTGTGCGACCGGACCTCGTCGACCCCCGCGGCGTCGTCGGACGCGGCCCTGTCGGACACGGCGGCCGAACACGTGCTCGTCGACGTCATCCGCGAGGTCGCCGTGATCACCCTGCGGCGCCCGTCGAAGCTCAACGCGCTCACCGTCGGAATGCGCCAGCGCCTCGCCGCGCTCATCCGCGAACACGGCACCGGTGAGCGGGCCCGGGGAATCGTGATCACGGGCACGGGCCGCGCGTTCAGCGCGGGCGAGGACCTCAGCGCTCCGCCGACCACGTTCGCCGAGATGCGCGAGACCTTCGAGACCTTCCACGACGTCACCCGGGCGGTGATCGAGACCCGGGTCCCCGTGGTCGCGGCGATCAACGGGATCGCGGTGGGCGGCGCCTCGGAGATCACGCTGTGCTGCGACGCGCGGCTGGGCACCCCGCAGACCACGTTCTTCCAGCCGGAGAATGCCCGCGGCCTCACGATCTCCAACGCGTCGAGCGTGCTCCTCACCCGCATCGTCCGCAATCACGCGATGCGGATCGTCCTGGGCTCGGAGCGCATCGGCGCCGAAGAAGCACTGCGGATCGGTCTCATCGACCAGATCGTCGGACAGGACGACCTGCTGGACCGCGCGATCGACCTCGTCCGTGCCTGGACACCGGAGGGCGGCAACAACACCGCCCTGCACCTCGCACTGCTGCGGCCCCCGTCCGAGGAGATCGAACGCGCCTTCGCACTGGAGGACGCCGCGGCCGACGCGTCGTGGAACAGCGGCGCGCTGACCGCGGGCATCGCGGGCTTCTGGAACGCGAAGAAGCCCGCCACCACGACCGGAGAGAACGAATGATCACCACCCGCGCGGCCGTGCTCACGAAGGTGGGCGAACCCCTGCGCCTGACCGGCATCCACGTCGACGAGCCCGAGCCGCACGAAGTGCGGATCGCCGTCACGCACGTCGGGCTCTGCCACAGCGACCTGCACTACGTCACCGGCACCGTCTCCACCGACCTGCCGGTGGTGGTCGGTCACGAGGTGGCCGGCGTCGTCGAATCCGTCGGCTCGGCCGTCACGGACCTGCGTCCCGGCGACCACGTCACCGGCGCGCTCACCCCGTCGTGCGGCCAGTGCGCGAACTGCAACGCGGCCCGTTCGACACAGTGCCGGCGGCTCGACGAGATCCGGCGCCGCCCGCGGCCCGCGTACACCCTGCCCGACGGGACAGCGGTCGCCCGACTCGGCGACCTGGGCGCGTTCTCCGAGCACATGCTGCTGCGCGCGAACGCCGCCGTGAAGCTGCCCGACGGCGTGTCCACCCGGGTCGGCTGCCTGCTGTCGTGCTGCGTCGTCACAGGCGTCGGCGCGGTGTTCCGCGGGGCGCGGGTGCGGCCCGGCTCCACCGTGGCCGTGATCGGCTGCGGAGGCGTCGGCTCGGCCGTCATCCAGGGCGCGCGGCTCGCGGGCGCGTCCGCGATCGTCGCGATCGACGTCGACGAGCAGCGGCTGCGAGCCGCCCGCGGCTACGGCGCGACCCACACCCTGAACGGCGGCGTCGACGACGTGGCCGCCGCGGTGCGCGCCCTGCTGGGCGACGGCGTCGACTACTCCTTCGAGGCCGTCGGGTCCGCACGCACCGCCGCAACCGCCCTCGACGTGGTGCGCGCCACCGGCACGGCCTGCCTCGTCGGCATCGCTCCCGAAGGCACCGAGCTCACCCTGCCCGCGTCCGACTTCTTCTTCGGCGAGAAGCGCCTGATCGGCTCGTACATGGGGTCGGGACAGGCGCGGGAGGACATCGCCCAGTTCGCCCGGCTGTACCAGCAGGGCCGGCTGCTGCTCGACGAGATGGTCACCGAGGTCATCGACTTCGACCGGATCAACGAGGGCTTCGAGGCGATGAAGTCCGGCGAGGTGACCCGCATCGTCGTCGCCATGCCGATCCGTTCCGGCAACCCCGCCGCGGAGGAGACCCGATGAGGACCACGACACCGACAACGTCCCTCGCGCAGCCGGTGAGCTACATCGCCGGTGAGTGGGTGCGATGCCAAGAGCTCGACGCGTGGAACGTCGACCCGAACACGGGCGAGCCGGTCCACCGCACGGTGACCACGTCGCCCGCCGACCTGGAGCGGGCGCTGCGGCACGCGCAGCGCGCCTACGATGCGCTGGACTGGGCCGGTGACGACTTCCGGCTCATGCGGGCCGAGGCGCTCGAACGGGCCGCGGCGAACGTCGAGGAGCGGCTCGAGGACATCGCCCGCACCGACGCGATCACGAGCGGCACGGCGATCACCGCCACCCGCAAGCTCGCCGCGTTCCTCCCGGCCCGGATCCGGGCGGCCGCCGGCGAGGCCCGTGGCATCCCCCGCGTCACCGCGCTCGCCGCCGGCGGGCGCGACGTCCGGCTGCACCGGGTGCCCTGGGGACCCGCCGCCATCCTCACACCGTGGAACGGACCCGGCTTCATCCCGGCGGCGAAGGTCGCCAGCGCGGTGGCTTCGGGCTGCCCGGTGCTGCTCAAGCCGTCCGAGCACGCCCCCGCCAGCGCGCAGGTGATCGTCGAGTGCTTCGTCGACGCCGGCCTGCCCGAGGGCGCGCTGCAGCTCGTCCACGGCACGGGCGACATCGGCGCCGCACTCACGGCCGACCACCGGGTGAAGGTGGTGTCCTTCACCGGCGGCCCGGGCGCCGGGCGGGCCATCGCCCGCGCCGCCGCCGAGGACTTCAAGGTCCTCCAGCTCGAACTCGGCGGCAACAACCCCGTGCTCGTGCTCGACGACGCCGACCTCGACGTGACCGCCGACGGCATCCTGACCGGCATGACCAACCTGAACGGCCAGTGGTGCGAGGGGCCGGGCAAGGTCCTGGCACCGCACCGGCTGGTGCAGCCCCTGCGGGAGGCCCTCGCGGAGCGCATCGCGCGGCTGCGGATCGGGCACTCGCTCGACGAGGAGTCCGACATCGGACCCATCGCCAACGAACCGCACCACCGGAACCTGCTCCAGCGCATCGAGGGCCTGCGCGGGCTCGGTGCCGAGATCGACCAGCCGGGGGAGCTGCCCGGCCTGGCGGGCTTCTTCCTGTCCCCCACGCTCGCCACCGGTTCCGACCCGGAACGCACGACCGCCGAGCTGTTCGGGCCCGTCGTCTCCCTGCACGGTGTGGACTCGGACGAGGACGCGCTGCGCACCGCCAACGCGCACCCGTCGGGCCTGGACGCCTACGTGTTCGGCACCGACACCGACCGCGCGATCGCGATCGGTGCCCGGATCGTGTCCGGCGAGGTGCGGGTCAACGGCGCCAAGCTCGCCGATCTCGGCGACGACTCCGCCCAGAGCTTCTGGGGCCCGTCCGGCATCGGCGGCCACGGGCCCGCGGAGTCGGTGCGGGTGTTCTGCGGAGACCGGGTCGTCGGGGTCGACTCGCCGGATCTGCCCCTGTGACAGGCCCGGAGGGAGAACAAGCCCCTCACGAGCGCCACCGGACGTGAGGGGTTCAGTTCCGCAACTCCACGAGCATGAGCGCCGCGACGACGCTCGCGGCGTTGTCGGCCAGCGGCACCGGCAGCAGCTGGTCGGCGCGGGCCAGCCGCCGCTCGATGGTGTTGCGGTGCGTGAACATCCGCTCCGCGGCGGCTGAGCCGTTGAACCGCTCCCGGACATAGGTCAGCACGGTCTGCCGCAGCACCGGGTCGGCGGTCGCGAGGTCGCCCAGCGTGTCGGCCACGAACTGATCGGCCTGCGCCATGTCGGCCGTGAGCACCGACACCAGCGCGACGTCCTCGTACCGGACGACAGGGCGCGCCGAGCCCATGCGCGCCAGGAGCCGTTGCGCGGCGGAGGCGTCCAGGTGACTCCGGCGGAAACCATCGACGTCCCGCCCGCAACGTCCGAACGCGACATGGGTTCCCGGGTGGCCGGCCAGGGCGGCCACCGCCGTCTCGGCCGGCGGGACCGTGTCCGCCGGGACCCACACCCACAGCGCGGTCGCGCTCGCGTTCAGGGTGAGCCGGCACGAGGCTCCGCACATCCTCATCACGGCTTCGGCGGCCGCGTCGAGCCCCGCGGCCTCGTCGCTGGAGTCGCTCCAGATGATCGCGGCGAGGTGACTGCCCGCCAGCGCGTACCCGAGCCGCGATTCGGCCAGCGCCCGGCCGATCGGCGCACCTTCGAGCAAGAGCTGGACGGTGGAGTGCCGCTCGGCGCTGGCGCCCCGCGCGAGGTCCGCGCGTTCCTTCTCGGCGTACTCGTCGAGCGCCGCGATCGAGTCGTCGACGAACGTCGCCATCGACCGCTCGGACACCTTCATCACGTCACGGAGCTCGTCGACGACGGTGGTCGCGGCGAAGCAGGCGTCGACCCACAGCTCCCACGCCCCGTGCTGGGCGCCCCGCCACGAACCGAGGTCGTGCGTGTCCAGGCCGCGTCGCACCAGGTCGCGTGCGAACTGCAGAACCTCGGGGTCGACACACGGTCCGACCCGCATGCCGGGGTCCTGCAGGATGGCCGACAGCCAATGCCTGAAATACGCCCTGCCCATGTGACGGTCGGCCGCCGCGAACTGCGGGTCGTCCAGCAGGGCGCGGTACTCGGCCTCCCGGTGGGCGGCGGCCACGACCCCGTCGACCGCCACGCTCGTCGAAGCCAGGAGGGACTCGGCGACGTCCCGCATCAGTTCGGCAGTACGTCGGCTCGGCCGCGGCCATCCGGAATCCACCCTCGCAATATAGCGTCGGACGACACCGGCAGGGGCGTCCTCGGCCAGGGCCCGGCCCGATGTTACCGAGGTGTGTCTGACCCGCTGGACGGAGCGCTTACGGGTCCGGGCCGTCCTCCGGCGGCAAGCCCGGATCGACACGCGCCCAGCCGAACTCCCCGGCCGGGACCGAGGGATGACCGCACCCCCTCACGCACAGGCCGGACGTCTGCGGACTCTCCGGGCGCCGATGCCGACCTTTTGCTGACCCCTGCCTGAAGCAAGCGGGATCGACCTGCGGTGATGCGATGCCCGCGCGGGCCGTGGCGGAACTCCGTCGGCCGCACCGACGAGGAGATCCGCCAGGCGCGCGAGGACTGGGCGACCGGCTCCCGCTTCGGCGGGGTGAAGGGGTACGACGGTGCCCGGCTCGACGCCCCGGAGGTGCCCCCGACGCAGCTGCAGGCGCGGGGGAGGCTGCGTTGACCTGGGCCTTTTCGTGTCATGCCCGATCCTCGAACGAGGTTCGCCCGGCCATGGCTCCGGCATTCGGCGCGCCACCGGGAGGGGTGATCTCGCGACTCCTCCCGGTCGCGCAACCGATGCGGCGTGCTTCTGCTTGGGCTCCCGTGCGAGCAGGTCCGGTCAGCTGGACGCCGACCTTTTGCCGACTCCACTGACGAGTCGACAGGCGTCCCGACCGCGCCGTTCGCCGCCGGTGCGGTCACCGGAGGCGAACGTCCTGTCGATGACGGACCGAGGTGTCCGCGGTGCCCCGTCACCACTCCGCGAAGGAGCCGTCCTTGTGGCGCCAGACCGGGTTGCGCCAGCGGTGGCCGGTCTCGGCGGCGCGTTCCACGGCCTTCTCGTCGACCTCGATGCCGAGACCGGGTGCGGAGAGGAGGGCGACGTGCCCGTCCTCGTACCGGAAGACCGAGGGGTCCACCAGGTAGTCGAGGAGGTCGGAGCCGGTGTTGTAGTGGATGCCGAGGCTCTGCTCCTGGATGAGCAGGTTGGGCGTGGCGAAGCCGACCTGGAGGCAGGAGGCGAGGGCGATGGGTCCGAGCGGGCAGTGCGGGGCGAGGGACACGTCGTACGCCTCGGCCATGGCAGCGATCCTGCGGGTCTCGGAGATGCCCCCGGCGTGCGAGAGGTCGGGCTGTGCGACCGCGATGCCCGAGGCCAGTACGGAGGTGAAGTCCCAGCGGGAATACAGGCGTTCGCCTGTTGCGATGGGGATCGAGGTGGAGCGGACGATCTCGCCGATGTGCTCGCTGAGTTCGGGGACCAGCGGTTCCTCGACGAAGAAGGGCAGGTAGGGCTCCAGGAGCGGCAGCACGCGACGGGCCATGGGGATGGTCAGCCGGCCGTGGAAGTCGACCGCGATGTCGAAGGAGTCGCCCACCGCCTCCCGGATGCTCGCGACCCGTTCGACGATGCCGTGCACCGCCGCGGGGGTGTCGATGAACTCCAGTTGCGGCGAGGCGTTCATCTTGACGGCGGTGAAGCCCTCCGACCTCCTGGCGAGCGCCTGCTCCACGACGTCCTCGGGCCGGTCGCCGCCGATCCAGCTGTAGACGCGCACGCGGTCGCGGACGTTGCCGCCGAGGAGCTGCCATACGGGGACGCCGAGGGCCTTGCCCTTGATGTCCCACAGGGCCTGGTCGATGCCGGCGACGGCGCTCGAGAGGACGGGGCCGCCCCGGTAGAAGCCGCCTTTGGTGAGGACCTGCCAGTGGTCCTCGATCCGCATCGGGTCCCGGCCGATCAGGTAGTCGGACAGCTCGTCGACGGCGGCGGCGACGGTGTGGGCGCGGCCCTCGACGACGGGCTCGCCCCAGCCGGTGATCCCCTCGTCGGTGTCGATCCTCAGGAAGCACCAGCGGGGGGCGACGAGATGGGTGCGCAGAGAGGTGATCTTCACTTCGACTCCTTCTTGACCGACCAGCCGCCGTCGACGACGAGTTCGGTACCGGTGATGTAGGCGGCGTCCGGCGACGCGAGGAAGGCCACCGCGGAGGCGACCTCGTCCGCGGCGCCCAGACGGCGCAGTGCGGTGGCGTCCGCGGAGAGCCGTCGGTCCTCCTCGGACACGGTGTCCCACACCTCGGTGAGGATCGGGCCGGGAAGGACGGAGTTGAACCGCACGTCGGGTCCGTACTCGACGGCGAGCTGGCGCATCAGCGCGCACGCCCCGCCCTTGGACGCCGCGTACGCGGGGTACCCGGGCAGGCCGAAGTGGGCGTGCACGCTGGAGGTGGCGACGAACGCGCCGTTCGTCTCGCGCAGGTCTTCCAGGAAGGTGCGGGCGGCGAGGAACAGCGCCTTCAGGTTGACGGCGAGTTCGCGGTCCCACCCGTAGCCGTCCAGATCCTGTGCGGCGGCGTCACGGTGCATGAAGGCGTTGCTGTGCAGGATGCCGACCGGGCCGGGGACGGCCCGGGTCCGCTCGCGCAGCCGGAGCCAGTCCGTCTCCGAGGAGACGTCGCAGTGGACGTAGAGGGCGGAGCCGCCGGACCGGCGGATGCCGTCGGCGACTCTTTCTCCGGCGTCGTCGGCGATGTCGGCCAGGACGACCGTGGCGCCCTCGGAGGCCAGTCGGCGCGCGCTGGCCGCGCCGATGCCGGAGGCGGCGCCGGTCACGACCGCGGTGGTGCCAGCGAAGCGTTGCATGGGATGGTCCCTTCTGGTTCTGGACCGGGGCGGACGGGTGGCACCGTCAGCGCCGGATGTCGTCTCCCGTGAGGAGCGAGCCCTCCGCGCGGCGGGGAAGTCCCTCCCAGTCGCCCGGCACGGATACGGAGAACGCGCCGCAGATCGCGGCGGTACGCAGCCTCTCGGCCGGGGCGGCGCCGTCCAGGAGGCCCGACAGGTAGCCGGCGACGAAGGAGTCGCCCGCTCCGAGGGGGTCGACGGCTGTGACCGGGACGGGTGCCTGGACGAAGACCTCGTCGTCGACGAGCGCGAGGGCGCCGTCGGCACCGAGCTTGATCACGCACTGCCGAGGGCCGAGCTCCGCGAGCGCCCGGGCGGCGGGGGCCGCGCCCGCCGCCTCCACCAGCAGCCCCGCCTCGTCGAGACCGGCGAAGACGATGTCCGCCTCCCGCACGAGCGGCCGGAGGACCGCCGCGGCCTCTGCGGGAGACCACAGCATGCTGCGGTAGTTGACGTCCAGCGAGACGGTGGTCCCCGCGGTCCGGGCGGCGGCCACGGCGTGGCGGACCGCTTCCAGCGGGCCGGGCCCCAACGCCGGCGTGATGCCGGTGACGTGCAGGATGCGGGCGCCGGCGACGAGGTCCGGGTCGACGTCCCCGGGGCTCAGGCCGGCTCCGGCCTGGCCCTTGCGGTAGTAGGAGGCCAGGATGCGGTCGGAGGTGCGGCGCTGGCGGAGCATCAGGCCGGTGGGCAAGGAAGGGTCGACGCGCACGTGGGTGGCGTCGACGCCTTCGGCGCGCAGGGCGGTGAGGATCATCGTCCCCGCCGCGTCCGCGCCGACGACGCCGGTCCAGGTGGCGCGGTGGCCCTGACGGCAGACTCCGATGGCCACGGTCGCCTCGGCCCCGGCGAACGACAGGCGAGCGGTCGCTCCGGGAAAGAGGGGACCCGCTTCGCTGAGGGAGACGGCGAGCATCGCCTCTCCCAGAGTCACGAGGTCGGTCATCGCCGGGCTCCCGCGAGGGACGAGACGAGGCGAGCGGCGCGCTCACGCAGGGCGTCGAGGTCGCCGCCCTCGCACGCGTCTCCCACGAGGGGGCTGCCCATGCCGACGGCCTGGGCGCCGGCCGCGACGTAGGCGGGCGCCTCCTCGACCGATATGCCCCCGGTGGGCACGAGGGGCACGTGGGGCAGAGGAGCCCGCAGCGCGCGGACGTACGCGGGACCGCCGGTGAAGGAGGCCGGGAAGAGCTTGACCATCGTGGCGCCTTCCTGCCAGGCGCTGAGGATCTCGGTCGGGGTGACGGCCCCCGGGAGGACCGGTACTCCGAGGTGGCGGGCCTCCCTGATGACGTCGGCGGAGACGGCGGGGGTGATGAGGTAGCGGGCGCCGGCGGCGACGGCCTGTTCGGCCTGCCGGGGCGTGGTGACCGTGCCCGCCCCCAGGGCGAGGCCATCGGGGAGGGCCTGGGAGAACTCGCTCAACACGTCCAGGACGCCCGGGGTCGTGAGGGTGAACTCCACGGCCCGCACGCCTTGTGCGCACAGGACTTCGGCGACTTCAGGGAAGCGGGCGGCGGAACCGGATCGGAGGATCGCCACCACGGGAGTCGTGGCGAGGGCGGTCGTGAGCGAGGTCATGGGGTGTGCTCCGTCGTGAGGTCTTCGTACAGGTGCGGGGTCTGGCCGACGGCACCGGGCCGGCAGACGAAGAGGCGTCCGGCGTCCCGCTGCGTGCGCAGTCGGTCCGGAGCGAGTTCCTCCCGCGCGGTGGTGATCACCAGGATGTCCAGCGCGGGTCCGGCGAAGGCGCAGCTGGAGACGTGCGAGGTGGGGACCTCGACCACCGTGAGGAGGGCCCCGTCCGGGGCGAAGGCGCGGACCTCACCGGCACCCCAGACCGCCACCCAGACGTTTCCGCGGGCGTCGACGGTCAGCCCGTCGGGCACACCGCGGTCGAGACGTACGAAGGGCCGGCGGTTCGAGGGGGTACCCGTGACGAGGTCGTAGTCGTACACGTCCACCCGGCGGGTGGGGCTGTCGGCGTAGTAGAGGAGCCGGCCGTCGGGGCTCCACCCCAGACCGTTGGAGATCGTGACCGGGTCGACGACGGGAGTGAGGCCGGTCCGGTCGAGGCGGTAGAGCGTCCCCGCGCCGGGGTCGGCGCCCAGGGCCATGGTTCCGGCGAAGAGCCGGCCGAAGGGGTCGCAGGCGGCGTCGTTGAACCGCCGCCGGACGTGGTCGGTGCGCTCCGGCAGCGTGGCGATCGTCGCGGTCCTCTCCGGCCCCAGGCCCAGGATCGAGGTGCCGGCCGCGGCGAGCAGCGCACCGCTCCAGGCGGGAAGGACGGCGCCTACGGTCACGCCGAGGTCGAGGGACTCGCGCACGGCGATGTCGGGCAGACCGCTGCCGTCGCCCCGCTGCGTGAGGACCCCGCGGTGGACGAGCCCGGCGGTGATGTCGACCCAGAGGAGTTCTTGTGAGCGGTGATCCCAGACCGGGCCCTCGGAAAGCCTTCCGGGGGCGGGTGCGCAGGGCAGGGCTGTTATTCGGTGCATGTGAGAGTCCCTTCCGCGGTGAAAGCTAACGGTTCCTCTAACTGTTGTAAATAGTGGATGGAGTACATTGTTCAACCGTTGGAGGAAGCCCACGAGGGCGTGGGCCCCAGGGAGGCGGACCGTGGCGAACCGCAGTGCTCAGGACATCAGGCGCCTCAACCGGTTCGAGGTGCTGCGCCGGTTCCACGCCTCCGCCGGGCCCCGGACGCGGCAGGACCTCGCCTCCGAAACGGCGCTCTCGTTCGCGACCGTCTCCAATCTCACCTCCGAACTGATCGACGAGGGCGTACTGGTCGAGGCGGGACACGCGGAGTCCGGCGGTGGCCGCCCGCGTGCGTTGCTCGCCCTCAACGCGGACCGGGGCACCCTCGTCGGCGTGGACGTCGGCGAGACCTCCGTCCGCACCGAGCTGTTCGACCTGGCGCTCGGAAAGATGGCCGTCGACGAAAGGCCCGTCACCCCGGGGGACGTGACCCCCGATCAGATCGCCGATCTGATCGGGGCGGGCGCGGACGCCGTCCTCGCCGCCGCGGAGTCCCCCCGCTCCCGTGTCCTGGGGGTCGGCATCAGCCTCCCCGGGCTCGTCGAGCGGGAGCGGGGAGTCTCGGCCTACTCCCCCTACTGGGCCTGGCGGGACGTGCCGATGCGGGACCGCCTGGCCGACCGCCTCGGGCTCCCGGTCCACCTGGACAACCCGCTCAAGGCCAGTGCCCTCGCCGAGATGTGGTTCGGCGCCGGGCGGGACGTCGACAACCTCGTCGTCGTGATGCTCCGCTCCGGCGTCGGGGCCGGTCTCGCCCTGGACGGCACGCTCTACCGCGGTGCCACGAACAGTGCGGGGGAGTGGGGGCACAGTTGCCTGGTCTTCGAGGGCCGACGGTGCCGCTGCGGCAACCTCGGCTGCGTCGAGGCGTACGTGGGGACCGCCGGCATCGCCGAGACCCTCCGCTCGCTCGCCCCTGACGACCCCTTGCTCGCCGAAGCCGACGACATCGCGGCGTCGCTGCTCACCGGCCTCGCCGCCCGGGCGGCGAAGGACGATCCGGTCGCCGTCGCGGTGATCGGGCGGACCGCCGCCTATCTGGGGGCGGCGCTCGGCAACCTGGTGAACATCCTCAACCCCGAGACGCTCGTCCTCGGCGACCAGGTCGCCGCGCACCTCGGCGAACGTCTCCTCGCCGAGACGAGGGCGGCTCTGGCCGGCCACACCCTCGCCCCGCCCCTCCGCGCCGTCACGCTCAGGCTCAGTTCGCTGCCGCACGACGCGGTGAGCCGGGGCGCGGCCGCCCTGGCGTTCGAGGGTTTCCTCAACGACCGCGAGGTCTTCGGCCCGGTGAGCCGCACCCGTGCGGCCAGGGCTCGTGCCGAGGGACGCGATGACAGGCGGCTTCCCGGTCACTCTCGCTGAGGCCGCGTTCCCCGGACCGCGGGGCAGAACAAACAAAGTTCAACATCTTGACGGTGAAGGTCGGCATGCCCCGCTGGTGAGCAAGCGGGCGGCAGGAGGCCGCTGTCGCCCGTGTCGACACCGATAACGGAGCAGTATCGATCCTCGGGGCCTGGACTCGGATGTTGACTTTTGGTGGGGCCAGCGCTTTTCTGTGGTGTGTCTAGTTGATTAATGGTGTGCTGCGGTGACTTCGACGCTACTGAAGTGCCCCAGCCGCTCACCTCGCATGGTCGTCCGCCCGGACCGGAACCGTCGTTCCCCTCTCCTCGCGGCGACCTCCGCGACACCACCTGATCCACGCCGCATCGGTCGGCCGCGCGCGGCCGCCAGGCAAGGGGAATGACATGTTCACGGAACACCACCGGCGTCCGATGGCGGCGGCCGCACTGGGACTGGCCACCGTCCTCGTACTCGCCTCCTGCTCCAGTGGCCAGCAGGCGGCGGGCCCGGAAGGCGGCGGGGAGGCCGCCAAGGTCGAGGGCAAGATCTCCCTGACGTACCTCCAGAAGCAGGGCGACCAGGAGTACTTCGTCGGGGAAGCGGCCGGCGCCAAGGCCAAGGCGGACGAACTCGGCATCGACCTGAAGGTCGTCAACCTCGGCACCGACGCCAACAAGACCATCAGCGAGGCGCAGTCGGCGATCTCGCAGAAGAGCAACGGCCTGATCGTCGTCGTCCCCGACCCGGCCGTGGGCCCTCAGGTCGCCCAGATCGCCAAGGACGCCAAGGTCGCCCTGCTCACCTCCGACGACCAGATCTGCACGACCGGACCGGACCCGTCCTCGTGTCCCCCCGACGCTCTCGTGCCCCGGATCGGCTTCAGCGGAGCCCAGATGGGCGGTGAGGTCGGCAAGCGCGCCGCCGCCGAGTTCAAGAAGGCCGGCTGGAACGCCGCGGAGACCCGCACCATCTCCGCCTGGAAGCAGGACGTGACCGTCTGCACCGACCGCGTCGAGGCGGCCAAGGACGCCTTCGCCGCCGCGGCCGGCGCCAAGGTGCAGAACATCGACGTCCCCACGGACAACAGCCCCACCGGCGCACAGGACAAGATCGCGGCCACCGTCACGGCGAACCCGGACGTCAAGCACTGGGTGGTCTGGGGCTGCAACGACGAGAACGTCCAGGGCGGGGTGACCGCGCTGGAGAACGCCGGCTTCAAGGCCGACGACGTCATCGGCGTGGGCCTCGGCGCCTACCTCGCCTGCAAGAACTGGAGCTCGGGCAAGCCGTCCGGCATGAAGGCCGCGCTGTTCATCAACGGCGAGGACGTCGGGGCCCTGGCCGTGCAGACCATGTACGACAAGCTCAAGAACGGCAAGGCGTTCCCGAAGGAGGCCTTCGCTCCGACCACCATGGTCGACGCCGGCACCTGGAAGTCGGCCGGAGTCACCTGCGGCTGAGTGCCGCCCCTCGACGCCGGTGCGGCGTACCGCCCCCCGTCCGCCGCACCGGCCCCCTCCTCGAACCCCCGGTTCTCCCACCGCACCGGCCCTCCCCTCCACCGCCGGCCTTGCCCGCCGCGCCGGCCCACTTCCGCCGGCGCGCGGCCCCGCCCCTTCCCGTCCCTCCAGCACGTGAGGCCAGCATGACCACACCCGGCACCCCACCCCCCACCCAGGCGACCCCCGGTGTCGGTGTCGCCGTCGAGAACGTCACCAAGCGCTTCGGCGCCGTCCAAGCCCTCAGCGGCGTCACCCTGACCTTTCCGCCCGGGCAGGTCACCGCGCTCATGGGCGAGAACGGCGCCGGCAAGTCCACGCTGCTGAAGATCCTCACCGGCGACCACCAGCCCACCGAAGGCCGCGTCCTCCTCTCCGGCGCGCCGGTCTCCTTCGCCTCGCCGCACGACGCCCGCCGGGCCGGGATCCGCATCATCCCGCAGGAACCGGAGATCATCCCGCACGTCTCCGTGGCGGAGAACGTCTACGCCGGATCCCTGCCCCGCAAGGCCGGCCGACGCCTCGACCGCGCCGAGCTGAGCCGCAGGATCACCTCGGACCTGGCACGGCTCGGCTTCGAGAAGGTCATCGACCCGGAACAGCTCGGGTCCGAACTGACACCCGCGCAGAGGCAGTTGGTGGAGATCCTGCGCGCCCTCACCGGCGACGCCAAGGTCATCGCCTTCGACGAGCCGACCTCCTCGCTCGCGGAGAACGAGGCCGAGGCGCTGTTCGCCCTCATCGGCCGGCTGCGCGCCCGGGGCATCGCGATCATCTACGTCTCCCACCGCATGAAGGAGATCTTCCGGCTCGCCGACCGCATCGCCGTGCTCCGCGACGGCGCCTCCGCCGGCGTCCTCGACGCCGCCGCGACCACCGAGGGCGAGGTCGTGCGGATGATGGTCGGCCGCGACCTCTCCTCCCTCTTCGTACGACAGGACGTCGCACGGGACGACGTCGTCCTGCGACTGGACGGCGTCACGACCGACGACGTCACCGACATCAGCCTCGAGGTCAGGGCGGGCGAAGTGGTCGCCCTCGCCGGTCTGATGGGCGCAGGCCGCTCGGAGCTGGGGCTCGCCCTCGCCGGCGACCGCCCCCTGCGTTCCGGCCGGATCACCCTGAACGGCCGGCCGCTGCGGCTGCGCAGCCCGAAGGACGCCATCCGGGCCGGCATCGGCCTGGCTCCGGAGGAGCGCAAGGCCCAGGCCCTTTTCCTGCACCGGTCCATCCGCGACAACACCTCCCTGGTCAGCCTCGAACGCCTGCGCCGGATGCGCTTCGTCCGCCGCAGCCAGGAGAAGACCGTCGCCCAGGACTTCTCCGACCGGCTGAGGGTGCGCGCCCCGTCCATCGAGCACGAGGTGCGCAAACTGTCCGGCGGCAACCAGCAGAAGGTCGTCCTCGCCCGGTGGCTTCTGCGCCGGCCGAAGGTCCTGATCCTCGACGAGCCCACCCGCGGCATCGACATCGGCGCCAAGGCGGAGATCTACCGGATCATCGCCGACCTCGCCCAGGACGGCGTCGCCCTGCTCGTGATCTCCTCCGAACTCCCCGAGGTACTCGGACTCGCCGACCGGATCGTGGTGATGCAGGGCGGCCGCGTGACCGGCGAACTCGGCCGGGCCGAGGCCACCGAGGAAGCGATCCTCAACCTCGCCATGGCCGACGACCTCGCACCTCTCGACACAGCCCCCACCCCGGCCGCCGCGCGGCCCCGTACCGACTCCGCCCATGGAGGCCCCCGATGACCACCGCCACCACCTCCCCGACCGAGACCGAGGGAGCCACGCCGACGGCGCGCAAGCGCTACGCGCCGGCCGCCCTCGGCGGGCAGAACCTCAGTCTGATCGGTGCGCTCGTCGTCGTCCTCGGCCTGTTCGGGGCCCTCAACGAGAACTACCTCGCCCTCTCCAACCTCCAGGTGATAGCCGAGGCCGCGACCATCACCGGCCTTCTCGCCATCGTGCAGACCGTGGTCATCATCTGCGGCGGCCTCGACATCTCCGTCGGCTCCCAGGTCGGCGTCGCCTCGGTCGTCAGTGCCATGGTCTTCACCAGCACCGGCTCCAGCGCGTTCGTCGGCATGCTCGCCGCGGTCGGCGTCGGCGTCCTGGTGGGCGTCCTCAACGGCCTCGTCATCGTCTACGGCCGCGTCAACCCGACCATCGCCACCCTCGCCGGACTCGCCGCCTACAAGGGCCTCGCCCAGCTCCTGTCCGACGGCCGGGCCCAGGGCTACGTCCTCAACGACCCGGTCTTCGTCTTCCTCGGCCGCGGCAGGATCGCCGGACTGCCCGTCATGGTCTGGATCCTCGTCGTCGTGGCGATCGCCGTGCACGTGATGCTCAAGTACACCGACATCGGCCGCAACCTCTACGCGATCGGCGGCAACGACACCGCAGCGCGTCTGGCCGGCATCAACATCAACAAGTACCTCGTCGCCGTCTACGCCCTCATCGGCGTCGTCGCCGCCGTCGCGGGCATCCTGCTCACCGCTCGCACCGGCTCCGGCCAGCCCGTCTCCGGCAGCGAGGGCCTCGAACTCAAGGCCATCACCGCCGCCGCCCTCGGCGGCTGCGCGCTCAAGGGCGGCAAGGGAGGGGTCGGCGGCACCCTGCTCGCCGTCGCCCTCCTGGGGGCCCTGGAGAACGGCCTGACGGTCGAGGGCATCAACACCTTCTGGCAGAACGTCGCCCAGGGCGCCCTGCTCGTGGCCGCCGTGGTCATCCAGCAGCGCCGCAACGGAGAACGGGCGGTCGGACTCCCGCACTGAGCGGCACGAACCACCACACGGGTGAGCCCGCCCCCGCGGAAGGGGGCGGGCCTCGTGGCGTACCGGGGTGACCAGGGGCGGACGCCGACGGCGGTGCCCTGTGCGCCGGTTCGTCCGGTCGGCGTCCCCCACCGGTGGGGCGGGAGCGCGGAAGGCCGTCGGACGCGGTCCCGTCGACGCGCCCCGCCACGGAGGGACGCCTCGGCGGAGGAGCATCCCCTCCAGGACACCGAGGCGCGGCCGCCCGCCGTACGCGTGTGCCCGGTGCCGGCGTCCCCGCCCGCCGGGGGAACGGCGAAGCCCTCCCGGAAGCCGGGAGGGCCGAGGCGGAGAGGGCCGGGCTCGGGCACGCGGGGGACGGGCCCGAGCCCGGCGTCGCCGGATGGTCCTACTCCTCGGTCGGGCCGAGGTCGGGCGTCGCGCGGAAGTCGACGGTACGGCCCCGGGGGCCGGCGTGGAGCTCCAGGACGACGATCTCGTTCGTGCCGGCGCGCAGGACGGGGGCGGGGACGTACAGCGACTTCTGCGGGCCGCGGGACCAGTACCGGCCCAGCGGGAAGCCGTTCACCCAGGCGTTGCCCTTGGTCCAGCCGTCGAGGTGCAGATAGGTGTCGGCCGGCTCGGTGACCTCGAAGGTGCCCCGGTGGAACGCCGGGCCCACGGGGGTGGTCGTGCCGACCGCGAAGGGGACGCCCTCCAGGGTGGCGAGCGGCAGCGGGCGGTTGGTCCACGCCGACGGCTCGACGCCGTCGAGGAGGACCGGGCCGAGCAGGCCCTTGCGGTCGTGGATGCCCTGGCCGTAGTTCACCCGCCCCTGGTTCTCCACCAGGATCGAGAGCACGCTGCCGGCCCGCGGGGCCGTGAAGGCCAGGGAGTGCTCGTGGTTCTCGCGCTCCAGGACGCCCACGGGCTGTCCGTCGACGAACACCTGGGCGCGGTCGCGGACGTGCTCGATCTCCAGCAGGGCGGGGCCGCGCACGGGCACGGTGGTCTCGTACAGGACGAAGCCGAAGTCCTGCTCCAGCTCCTCCATGGTCAGCGGCCTGCGGGAGTCGATCCGCGAGGCTAGCCCGTCCGCGCTCGGCAGCAGCTCGGCGCTCTGGGTCAACGCGACGGCGGGGACGGCCAGTTTGGCGCCCGGGGCGGGCACGGGAGCGTCCGGCACAGGCGCGTACTTGGCGATCACGTCACGGAAGGCCGTGTACTTCTCCGTCGGGTCGCCGGCCTCGTCGAGCGGGGCGTCGTAGTCGTAGGAGGTGACGGTGGGGCGGTAGGTGTGCTTGTCGTTGGCGCCGTTGGTGAAGCCGAAGTTGGTGCCGCCGTGGAACATGTAGAAGTTCACCGAGGCGCCGGCGGCCAGGACCTCGTCGAGCTCGCGGGCGGCGTCGTCGGGGTCACGGACCACGTGGTGGGCGCCCCAGCGGTCGAACCAGCCGATCCAGAACTCGGTGGTCATCAGCGGTCCTTCGGGGCGCTGCGCGCGCAGGGCGGCCAGGTGGTGGGCCGAGCGGCTGCCGAAGTTGGCGGTGGCGAGGACGCCGGGCAGGGCGCCGCGCTCCAGGTCGACCGGCTGGTCGCAGGTGAAGAGGGGGACGTCGACGCCGCAGGCGCGCAGCGAGCCGGCGATGTGCTCCATGTAGGCGGTGTCGTCGCCGTAGGCTCCGTACTCGTTCTCCACCTGTACGGCCAGGACGGGTCCGCCCCGCGAAGCGAGGTACGGCTGGAGCGGGGTGAGGAGCCGGCGGAAGAAGTCGTCCACGGCCGCCAGGAAGCGGGGGTCGCGGGAGCGCAGCCGCATGTCGGGTTCGGTGAGCAGCCACGAGGGCAGGCCGCCGCCCTCCCACTCCGCGCAGATGTACGGGCCCGGGCGCAGCAGGACGTGCAGTCCCTCGGCGGCGGCCAGGTCGAGGAAGCGGGGGAGGTCGAGCCCGCCGTCGAGCACGAAGCGGTCGGGGCGCGGCTGGTGGAGGTTCCAGGGGACGTAGGTCTCGACGGTGTTGAGGCCCATGAGCCGGGCCTTGCGGAGCCGGTCCTGCCACTGCTCGGGGTGGACCCGGAAGTAGTGCAGCCCGCCGGACAGGAAACGGAAGGGCTTTCCGTCGAGCAGGAATCCGGTCTGGTCGGTCTGGAGAACGGGCATGCGCTGCTTGCTCCTGTACGTGAAGGCGTGCTGAGGTCGAGGCGGCACCCGTTATGTTTACGCAAACATGGCGGGCGTGGCAAGCCCCTCCGGGGGCTCGCGGGGCGGAGCGCCTGGGCTCCGCCCCGGAGTGGCGGGTCCTACTCGTTGACGGTGAAGCCCTGGTCGTTGCCGTACTTCACGCTGGCGTCCTGCCAGTTCTTGAGCCCGTCGTCGAGCTTCGTCGGGGAGACGTACGCCTTGCCGACGGTGTCGTTGAAGATCGAGTTGGCGTAGACCTGGAAGGGCAGGTAGGACCAGTCCTCGCCGACGTTGCGGGCGGATTCGGCGAAGACGCGGTTGGCCTGCTGGCCGCCGAAGTAGGGGAAGGGCTTGTCGAGGAAGGCCTTGGATTCGAGGTCGGCGCGGGTGGCGGGGAAGGCGCCTTCGGTGACCCGGCTGGTGGCGCCGGTGCCGGTGGTGGCGAACTCGGTGAAGGCGTAGGCGAGTTCCTTGTTCTTGGCTGCCTTGGGGACGGCGAGGGAGCTGCCGCCGTTCTCGGCGCTGGCCTTGTCGCCCTTGGTCCACTGGGGGAGGGGGGCGACGCGCCAGTCGCCGGAGGCGGAGGCGACGCCGGAGGAGAGGTTGGCGGGCATCCAGGCACCGATGGAGAGGGTGGCGAGGGAGCCGTCGGCCAGTCCCTTGTACCAGGCGTCGCTCCAGGAGCTGATGGGTGCGACGAGCTTCTCGTCGAGGAGCTTCTGCCAGGTCGCGGTGTACTTCCTCGTGCCCTCGTCGCCGAAGTCCACGGTGACGTTCGTGCCGTCGGTCTTGTACGGGCGGCCTCCGGCCTGCCAGATGAGGCTGGTGGTGGCGCCGGCGTCGCCGGTGTCGTTGGTGATGAAGATCTTCGGGTCGGCCTTGTGCAGGGTCCGCGCCGCCTCGACGTACTCGTCCCAGGTGGTCGGGACCTTGACGCCGTGCTTGTCGAAGACCTTCTTGTTGTAGAAGAACGCCATCGGGCCCGAGTCCATCGGCAGCGCGAAGATCGCCTCGCCCTCGGTGACCGCGTTCCACGGGCCGGGCGTGAAGCTCGTGCCGTACTTCGCGGCACCGTAGGGGGAGAGGTCCTCGACGGTCTTGCCGATGGCGAACTGGCCGAGGGCGTAGTACTCGATCTGGGCGACGTCGGGTGCGCCGGAGCCGGCGGCGATGGCGTTCTGCAGGGCGGTGTACTGCTTGTCGCCGGTGCCGGCGTTGACGAGTTCGACGTCGACGTTGGGGTACTTCTTCTCGAAGTCGGCGGCGACCTTCTTCAGGGTGGGCTCCCAGGCCCACACCGTGACCTTGCCGCCCTTCTCCAGCGCGGCGGCGACGTCCTTCGGGGCGCCGCCGGTGCCGGCGTTGGACCCGTCGGAGCCACAGGCCGTGGCGGTCAGCGAGAGCGTGGCGAGCACGGCGAGGGCGCCGAGGAGTCTGCGGGAGGAGTGGGTGCGCATGGGAGGTGCTCCTGGTCGGTGGTGCGGGCGGGGAGGGGCTTCCGGAGGGGGAGGCGGTTCGGAGGGGGGAACGGAGGGGCGGGCGGTCATTCCTTGACGCTTCCGGCGGCCAGGCCGGACTGCCAGTACCGCTGGAGCAGCAGGAAGACGGCCACGATCGGGACGATCGTCAGCAGGGAACCGGTGACGATCAGGTCGAAGACGGCCTCGCCGCCGGCCGTCTGGGCCTGGGCGTTCCAGGCGTTGAGGCCGAGGGTCAGCGGGTACCAGTCGGGGTCCTTGATCATGATCAGCGGCAGGAAGTAGTTGTTCCAGGTCGCGACCATGGAGAACAGCAGCACGGTGACGGTGCCCGGCACGAGGAGCGGCAGCGCGATCGTGAAGAAGGTGCGCAGCTCGCCGGAGCCGTCGATGCGCGCGGCCTCCAGCAGCTCGGTGGGGACGGCCTCGGCGGCGAAGACCCACATGAGGTAGAGCCCGAAGGGTGAGATCAGGGAGGGGATGATGACGGCCCAGGGGGTGTTCGTCAGGCCCATGTTGCTGAACATCAGGAAGGTGGGCACCGCGAGGGCGGTGCCGGGGACGGCCACGGCTCCGATGACGACCGCGAAGACCGCCTTGCGGCCGGGGAAGTCGTACTTCGCGAGGGCGTAGCCGCCGAGGACGGCGAGGACCGTGGCGCCGCCCGCGCCGGCGGCGACGTACAGCAGCGTGTTGAGCAGCCAGCGGACGAAGACCCCGTCGTCGTAGGTGAGCGTGCGGGTGATGTTGTCCCACAGGTTGAAGTCGTCGGCGAACCACAGCCCGAAGGAGTCGAGCAGTCCCCGCTGGCTCTTGGTGGCGTTGATGACCAGCCAGGCGAGCGGGAGCAGGGTGTAGACGAGGACCAGGCCGGTGAGGAGCGTCAGTGGGACGCTGCGCCGGGGGTTGAGCGGCGTGTGCGGGAGCCGCTTGCGGTCGCGGGTCGCGGCGGGGCGGGCGCGGTGCGGGGCGGCCGGGGTGCCTGCGGCTCGCGGCTCGTGGGGGTCCGGGGTGGACTCGGCGGCCGCGGTGGTCATGGAGGTGGTCATGGCTCAGCCCTTCCGCATGCCGCGCAGCTGGACCGCGTAGGCGATGATCGCGGTGATCACGCCCATCACGATCGCCACGGTCGCCGCGTAGTTGTGCTGCTGGCCCGAGAAGGACAGCGAGTACGTGTAGAGGTTGGGGGTCAGGTCGTTGGTGATGGCGTTGGGGGCGAGCTTCTGCAGGATGCTCGGCTCGTTGAAGAGCTGGAAGCTGCCGATGATGGAGAAGATCGTGGCGATGACCAGGGCGCTGCGGATGGCCGGCAGCTTGACCGAGGTGACGATCCGCCACTCTCCGGCGCCGTCGATCGCCGCCGCCTCGTAGAGCGAGCGGGGGACGACCTTGAGGGCGGAGTAGAAGATCAGCATGTTGTATCCGACGAACTCCCAGGTGACGATGTTGCCGATCGAGGCGAGGACCAGGGAGGGGGAGAGCGGGTCGGGGAGGGTGACGCCGAACGCGTCGTTGATGTTGCCGACCAGGCCGAATTGATTGCCGTACATGAAGCCCCAGATGAGGCTGGCGACGACGGCGGGCACGGCGTACGGGAGGAAGATCGAGACGCGGAAGAAGGTCTTGCCGTAGAGCCGGCCGCTGTCGATCGCCAGGGCCGCGAGGAGCGCGATGCCCAGCATGACCGGCACCTGGACCAGCAGGAAGAGGCCGACGCGCATCAGGCCGTCCCAGAAGCGGGGGTCCGTCAGTGCCTCGCCGTAGTTGTCGAGCCCGACGAACGAGGTCCCGCCGATGAGTCGGTCCTGGAAGAGGCTCAGGTACCCGGCGTATCCGATCGGCGCGAGGAAGACGAGGCCGAAGACCGCGACGAACGGGCCGGCGAACCCCCAGCCCACGAGTGCCTCCTTGCGGAGACGGAAGCGGGCTCGTGGGCGGTGCGGTGGTGCTGCCGTAGCGCGCGTCGACAGAAGCGTCATGGCGTGTTCCTAGCGTCGGTGTCCGGTCGGTCCGGAGGACGGGAGCGAAGGTATGGGGCCTGAAGCGGGGGGCCGCCTGAGGTTCAGGGCGGCTATGGCCGGAAATCGGCCCTACGGGAAGGCTGACCGACGAGAAATGTTTACGTAATCATCGGTAGCGTGATGGTGACATTCCCACCGGGGGGCGTCAAGCACGAAGTGGCAGCGAATGAGAGGGAATCGGGTGACCGAGCAGAACGCGACCGGCCGGCCGGCGGTGGTCACGAAGAGCGACGGGCGGGGGGTGCGTACCGGACAGCGCAGGGTTTCCATGGCGGACGTCGCCCGGCTGGCGGGCGTCTCCTCACAGACGGTTTCGCGCGTCTCCAACGGTGACGCGGCCGTCGTCGAGGCCACCCGGAAGCGGGTCCTCGACGCGATGAAGGAGCTGGGATACCGTCCCAACAGCGCGGCGCGCGCTCTCAAGCGGGGCGACTTCCGGGCCATCGGCGTCATCACGATGGGGCTCACCAGCACGGGAAACGTCAGGACCCTGGACGCCATAGCGGGATCGGCGTCCCGCGCGGGCTACGCGGTCACGCTGATCCCCCTGGACGCACCCACCCAGGAGAACGTCAAGGGGGCGTTCACCCGCCTCGACGAACTGGCGGTCGACGCCGTCGTGCTGATCATGGAGGTGCACCTGCTCGACACCGCCGCCCTCACCCTGCCGCCGCACGTCAAGGTGGTCGTGGTCGACTCCGACGCCACCGACTTCCCCGTGGTGGACACGGACCAGCGGCAGGGCGCCCGCGCCGCCGTGCGGCATCTGCTCGACCTCGGCCACGACACGGTCTGGCACGTCGCGGGACCCGAGGAGTCCTTCGCCGCCGGCCGCCGGGCCGAGGCGTGGGAGGAGGTGCTGCGTGCCGAGGGGCGCGCGGTGCCGCCCGCTCTGCGCGGGGACTGGACCCCCGAATCGGGATACGAGGCCGGTCTGGGGCTCGCCGGTGAGCCGGGGTGCACGGCGGTCTTCGTGGCCAACGACCAGATGGCCCTGGGCCTGCTGCGGGCCTTTCACGACCGCGGCGTGCGCGTCCCCGAGGACGTCAGCGTCGTCGGCTTCGACGACATCCCCGAGGCGGCGTCCTTCATCCCGCCCCTGACCACGGTCCACCAGGACTTCGCGCAGGTCGGCGAGTGGTGCGTCGAGGCGGTCCTGCGGGAGCTGGCGGGCGAGACGGTCACGGGGGTGCGCCTCGTGCCGACCACCCTGGTGGAACGGCACAGCACGGCGTCCCCCGCCGCGCGCGGACGGAAGGGCTGACCCCGCACGCTCGTGGCCGTGCGGGGGGCGGCCGGGCCCGCGGTGTCCGGCCGCGATCTCGGGTGGGGGCGCCGGGCGGCGACCTCAGGCCAGGGCGCCCGGCCGTGGCGGAGCCGTGCTCGAGCGCACCACGAGGACGGGTTCCACCGCCCGGCGCCGCGCCCCGTCCGTACGGCCCTCGACCTGGTCGAGCAGCAGCGCCACACAGTGCTTGCCGACCACTTCGAAGTCCTGGTGCACGGTCGTCAGGGGCGGCACGAGGTAGGCGGCCTCGGCGATGTCGTCGAAACCGGCCACGCTGACGTGGCCGGGCACGCTCCTGCCCGCTTCGTGGAGGGCGCGCATCAGGCCCATCGCCATCTGGTCGTTCGCGGCGAAGACGGCCGTGACCTCCGGCCGGCGGGCGAGGTCGAGCCCGGCCCGGTAGCCGGACCGCGCCGACCAGTCCCCGTGCACCACGGGCGGTACGGGCGCGCCCGCGTCCACGAGGGTCCGCCGCCAGGACTCGGCGCGGCGTCGCGCGGCGAACGAGTCGGCCGGGCCCGCGAGGTGCCAGACCGTGCGGTGGCCGAGACCGAGGAGGTGGGACACCACGCTGCGGGAGCCGTGCGCCTGGTCGAAGTCGACGTGGGGGTACTCGTGGCCGGTGTCGCCGTCGGCGACGACCACCGGCATGGACGGCGGCAGGCGCAGCGACGGGGTGTCGAGCATCTGCGACTCGACCAGCACGATGCCGTCGACGGACTGCAGCATCAGATGCTGGAAGGCATGGCGTACGGCGGCCTCGGTCTGGGCCCGCACTCCCATGAAGTTCACCGAGAAGTCGGCCTCGCGGGCGGCGTCGGCGATCGCGCCGAGCGTGCGGGCGTTGCCGTGGGCGCTCACGTCGAAGCTGACCACGCCCAGGGCCCCGAAACGGCCGGTGACCAGCGCGCGGGCCGCCGTGTTGGGGCGGTAGCCGAGCGTCTGCATGGCGGAGAGCACCTTCTCGCGGGTCACGGAGTCGACGTTCTGCCGGTTGTTCGCCACTCGGGACACCGTCTGGGAGGAGACGCCGGCCAGGGCGGCCACGTCCGCCATGGACGGCCACTGGCGCGTCGCGCGTGAGCGGGGCGACCTCGTCCTGTTGTCCGTCGCCATCGATGACCTTCCGTCGCGAGTGTCCGCGCGTCCGCGGGGCCCGCGGCGTGTTGGCGCAAACATACCAGCCGGTAAGTCTGCGGTGGATCGTGTCCGAATCCTTGACAGCCACTGTCGCCCCTCCCAAACTCTCCTCCCAAGCGCTCGTGTTAACGCGAACATAACAAGTCGACACCTCCCCGTAACGGGGCGGTCACGTGTCGTCGGCGTTCCCGGGCCCCGACATCACCCGACGTCGGCGGCGAGCTAAGAGCGTGTTTCCCCGGTGCACGGCTTCCCAGCGGAAGCCACGCCTTCGTTCGCCCCACCCGCCACATCAGCCCATCCCCTCCCCCCAGACCACGAGGTACGCGATCATGCGACGCACCACCTCGGGGACGGCCACCGTGCTCACCGCACTCTGCGCCGTCCTCCTGTCCCTGTTCGGCGCCGTGGGCACCGCTCATGCGGCGGCCGTCACCGTCACCAACGCCGTCCAGTTCACCGATTCGCAGGGTGATCCCGTCCACGCCCACGGTGGCGGGGTCGT
>JNWL01000043.1 GCA_000716465.1 Streptomyces bikiniensis | reverse complement strand
CAGGAAGCCGTCCGGTTCGACAAGGTAGCCGCTGTGGCCCGGGGTGTGACCGGGGAGGTGGACGACGGTCACGGTGCGGCCGCCGAGGTCGAACACCGTTCCGTCGGTGAACCCCGCTGCGTCGGGTCGGTCCCGCACATGGAATCGGTCGCGCAGCGGGGCGAGGTCGGCGTCGTGGACGTGGACGGGCACGTCGTAGCCGCCGAGGCCCGCGACGTGGTCCTCGTGGGCGTGACTGATCAGGACCGCGTCCGCGGGCGGCGCCGCTCCGACGAGCGACAGCGACGGGTCTATGAGCAGTGTTTCGGAAGTTCCGTGTACGAGGACGGAGTTGGCGTACGGGTAGGCGCCCCCCTCGGCTCCGACGAGCACGGAGACCCCGTCGTACTTCTCTTCCGTGTATTCCGTGGCGGCCAAGACCGGAGCTCCTTCGGGTGCGTGCGGGAAGGGGGTGTCCCGCCGATCATGCCGGGCTCCTCCCTCCGCGTCTTCCGCACGGGGCCGGGCCCGGCCCCGTGCGCGCGGCCCCCACCCCTCCGCGCGCCCGGCGCCCCGGCGTCCGGGCCCCGTACCCGCTGTACGGGAGTTCGGTTAGGCTTGCCTTTGCCGGGCGAGCCCGGCTCGGCTCCAGGCCCGGGCCCCGGGTCACCATGGTGGAAGCGCAGCGGACGGAACGGGCATAGGCGGATCTCAGGTGAGAGACGGAGACCGGGCGTGTGCCCGTCGTGGGTCCGCCGGTGCGGCCCCCTCGAAGCGGACGGCGGAGAACGCCCGCCCGGCGCCCCGGGCGGGGCGCCGTGGATAAGGTCGCGCTCACGGCCGGCGCCCTGTACGTCATCGTCCTCCTGCGCGCCGGAGGAACGTTCGCCGTCGGATGGCTGGCCGGTGCCGGTGCCCGGCGCAGCAAGTTCTCCGGACGGATCTCCTCGGCCAAGTTCCTGCGCGCGGAACGGGCCATCCAGCGGTGGGGCGCCCCGGTGGTGGCCGTCTCCTTCCTGACCGTCGGCTTCCAGACCGCCGCCAACTTCCTCGCGGGCAGCATGCGCATGCCCCTGCCGCGCTACCTCCCCGCGCTGTTCGTGGGGGGAGCGGCCTGGGCGCTGATCTACGCGACCGCCGGGATCGGGGTCCTCGAAGTACTGGCGAGGCTGTTCGCCGAGCGGACGGCGTTCGGCGTCGCCGCGGTCGCCGCCCTCCTCCTCGCGGTCTGCGGCGCGGTGCTGTACCGCCGGCGCAGGACCGCCCGGTCCGCCCGGCCCGCTCCCGACGCCGTGGCCGAGGAGTCCTGAGCCCGGACCGGGCCGGGGCGGGACGGGACCTCGCCGGGGCCGGTGGTCCGGGAGGTTGCCGCGGGTCCCGGGCGCGGCATGGCCTCGGGGAATGGTGCGGAGCGGGGCCGACGACGTCGACGGCCACATGACCGGGGTCCCCGAGGAGCGCAGGGCCGCGCCGGCCGAGGGGCGGTGGCTCTGCCGCGAAGAGCTGACGGGCTTCGACGGGGTCGTGGCGTACGGGACGCCCGCGTACGAGCGGGACGGAGTCTGCGCGATCGCGTTCGCCTCCCAGGAGCAGTACATCTCCTCCCTCATGCGCGACGACGGCCGCACCGCCTTCGAGGAGCGGCCGGCCGGCCAGGACACGGGCGAGGGCTGCCTGCGGTTCCGCAGGCCGGAGAGCATCGACCACGCCCTGTTGCGGGACCTGCTCAAGGCCACCGCGGCCCGGCCCGGCAAGACCCGCTGACAGCGGTGCCGGCGGCCGCCACCCGGCCGCCCCCGCTTGATCGTCCCGGGGCGGGGTAGCGACAGTGCATGGCCACCGACAACGCATCCGCCCCCGAGAGCGGCTACGTACAGCCCGAGATCGACGTCCGGGCCCTCGCCGAGGTGCTCGACGGCGAGTACGCCGGGATCCGCGACCTCGTCCGGACCAACCTGGTGACCCACTCCTCCGTCCTGGACGAGGCCGACGAACTCGGCGTCGACGCGTTCCGCGAACGGGTGCGCGAGATCGTGGTCGCGATGGCCGCGACCGGGCAGACCGGCATGGGCTTCCCGGCCGGGTACGGCGGGGGCGGTGACGTCGGGGCCTCGATCGCCGCGTTCGAGACGCTGGCCTTCGGCGACCTGTCGGTCCTGGTGAAGACCGGCGTGCAGTTCGGCCTCTTCGGCGGCGCGATCCTGCACCTGGGCACCGAGCGCCACCACGACGCCCACCTGCCCGACCTGATCGCCGGGCGGCTGATGGGCTGCTTCGCGATGACCGAGACCGGCCACGGCTCCAACGTCCAGGCGCTCGGCACCGTCGCCCGGTACGACGCCGCGACCCGGGAGTTCGTCCTCACCACCCCCGACGACGCGGCCCGCAAGGACTACATCGGCAACGCGGCCCGCCACGCCGAACTGGCCGTCGTCTTCGCCCAGCTGGAGGTGGGCGGCACCTCCCGGGGCGTGCACGCCTTCGTCGTACCCGTCCGGGTCGGCGGCGAGACCGCGCCCGGCGTCCGGATCGAGGACGACGGGCGCAAGATGGGCCTCAACGGCGTCGACAACGGCCGCATCCGCTTCGACGGCGTGCGGGTGCCGCGCGAGGCGCTGCTCAACCGGTTCGCCGACGTCACCCCCGAAGGCGTCTACACCAGCCCGATCGACAACCCCGACCGGCGCTTCTTCACCATGCTCGGCACCCTGGTGCAGGGCCGGGTCAGCGTCGGCGGCGCCGGGGTCGGCGTCGCCAAGGTCGCCCTGGCGATCGCCGTGAAGTACGCCGTGCGGCGCAGGCAGTTCGCGGCGGCCCCGGGCACCGAGGAGCGGCTGCTCCTCGACTATGGGCTCCACCAGCGCCGGCTGCTGCCGCTCCTCGCCCGCACGTACGCGCTCCACTTCGCGCAGGACGTCGTCCGCGCACAGCTCCACGAGGTCTTCTCCGGCACCGAGGACGACCCGCGGGCACGCCGCCGCCTGGAGTCACGGGCCGCCGGGACCAAGGCGCTCGGCACCTGGCACGCCACCCGGGCCGTCCAGGAGTGCCGTGAGGCGTGCGGCGGCGCCGGCTACCTCGCCGTCAACCGGTTCGCCGCCCTCAAGGCCGACAGCGACGTCTTCACCACCTTCGAGGGCGACAACCACGTCCTGCTCCAGCTCGTGGCCAAGGGCCTGCTCACCGACCACGCGAGCGAGTTCGAGGACCTCGACCAGCTCGGCGTGGTCCGCTACGTCGCCGGCCTCGCCGTCGAGACCGTCATGGAGCGCACCTCGGCCCACAAGCTGCTCGAACGGGTCCGGGACCTGCTGCCCGGCGGCGACGAGTGGGACCGCGAGGCCGGGCTCCTCGACCCCGAGTACCAGCTGGCCATGCTCCGCTACCGCGAGGAGCACATGCTCGCGGGCGTGGCCCGCCGGCTCAAGCACGGCATCGACCGGAAGCAGGACCCCGGCGCCGTCTTCTCGCAGGTGCAGGACCACGTCATCGCGCTCGCCCACGCGCACGTCGAGCGCCTCGTCCTCGAAGCCTTCGTGGAGAAGGTGCGGGCGCTGCCCGAGGGCGGCAACAAGGACGCGCTCGGGCTGCTGTGCGACCTGTTCGCCCTCTCGACGATCGAGGCGGACCGGGCCTGGTTCATGGAGCACGGCCGGCTGACCGTCCAGCGCTCCAAGGCGATCACCCGCGAGGTGAACGACCTCTGCCGCAAGGTCCGTCCCCTCGCGGCCGACCTGGTCGACGCCTGGCGCGTCCCGCCCGAGATGCTGCGCGCGCCGGACCTGGTGGGCTGACCCGGCGCGTCCGGCCGCGCCAGGGCGCACGCACACGGAACCGTCCCGGCCGGTGGTCGTACTCCCCACTCGTGCGGGGGGCACGGCCGCCGGCCGGGACGGTTCCGTATGCGGAATCCTCAGGCCCTCGGACCTTCGGGTCACCGGGTCACGCGCTCACGACCACGGCACCGAGGATCATGCCCAGGACCAGGCCCGCGGCGCTGACCACGAGGGCGACGCCGGAGAGCCGCTCGTGCCGGACGAACTTGGCGATGACGGCGAGCACCAGGCCGATCACGCCGAACACGATCGGGAAGAAGACGATCGAGACCACGCCCAGCACGATCGCGATGATGCTCAGCACGTTGCCGGTCGACCCGGCGGTCCGCTGACCGGTGGTGCGGTTTTCATACTGCGTCGTCATGTTCCACTCCTTCGGGACGATCACCCTGAGAGCTGATCCGGAGGTGGACCGGCCCACCACCCGGCTACCCCGAAGTTCCTTGCCGACACGGTCACTTGGAAAAGCGAGAAGAAGTACGGGCCGACCGGGGCCCGTCAGCGGCCCGTCACCAGGACCACCTCCAGGGTCCGGGGCCCGTGGACGCCCTCGACGCGGTCGAGTTCGATGTCGCTCGTCGCGGACGGGCCCGAGATCCAGGTCAGCGGGCGCGCCGGGTCGAGCCGGGGGAGCGCCAGGGGAACCGAGGCGACGACCTGCTCCGGGGCCCGGACCACGCACAGGTGCAGGTCGGGGACGAGGGTGAGGGCGCGGCGGCCCTGCCCCGGACCGCCGTCGAGGACGAGCGTGCCGGTCTCGGCGACCGCCACCGCGCACCCCGTCACCACGGCGTCGACGCCGTCCAGCTCGTACGGGGTCAGCCTCGGTTCGTCGGTCCGCCGCACGGCCTCCGCGGCGGCGAGCCAGTCGGCGGGCAGGCCGGGCGGGACGACGACGGTGCGGGCGCCGCGCTCGGCCAGGAGCCGGGCGATCAGCCCCGCCAGGCCGTCCGGGGCGGTGCGGTGGACGTGGGCCCGGTAGTCGGCGAGGTTCTCGTGGAGCAGGTCGAGGAGGGCCGCCGGGTCCTCGGCGGTGTGGCTCGTCCGGTAGTCGCGGGCGGCGGCGGGCGGCTCGGGCGCGTCCGCGACGGCGGCGCGGATCCGGGCGAGGACGCGCGCGCGTGAGTCGGTCATGTGCGGTTCTTCCTCCACCAGTCGCGGAACGGTTCGGCGGGCATCTCCGGCAGGTCGCGGCTCTCGGTCCACCGGCGGATGCCCGGCCCGGGCGCCCGCCGGGGGTGCAGCGCGCGGGTGCGGGAGGCGAGGCGCTCCCCGGCGGCCAGCACGCCGGGGTGGTCCAGCACCCAGGCGGAGGCCTTGACCGCGGCCCTCTCCGGACGGTGGCCGCCCTGCCCGGCGACCTTCCCCCGCAGGTGGACCAGGACCTCGGGGATGTCGATGGCGACCGGGCACACCTCGTAGCAGGCCCCGCAGAGCGAGGAGGCGTACGGCAGGGAGGCGTCGACCCCGCTCGCCGTGCCCCGGAGCTGGGGGATGAGGATCGCGCCGATGGGCCCGGGGTAGACCGAGCCGTACGCGTGCCCGCCGGCCCGCTCGTACACCGGGCAGACGTTGAGGCAGGCCGAGCAGCGGATGCAGCGCAGGGCCTGGCGGCCGACCTCGTCGGCGAGGGCGGTGGTGCGCCCGTTGTCGAGGAGGACGAGATGGAAGGACCGGGGGCCGTCGTCGTCCGTGGTGCCGGTCCACATCGACGTGTACGGGTTCATGCGCTCGGCCGTCGAGGAGCGGGGGAGGGTCTGGAGGAAGACCTCCAGGTCCCGCCAGGTCGGCACCACCTTCTCGATGCCGACGACCGAGATCAGGGTCTCGGGCAGGGTCAGGCACATGCGGCCGTTGCCCTCGGACTCCACGACGACCAGGGTGCCGGTCTCGGCGACCATGAAGTTCGCCCCCGAGATCCCGACCTTGGCGCGCAGGAACTTCTCCCGCAGGTGCAGCCGGGCCGCCTCCGCCAGCTCGGCCGGGGAGTCGGCAAGGCCCTCCGGTGCCGGACGCCCCCAACTCCCCATCTCCTCACGGAAGATGTCGCGGATCTCGCCCCGGTTGCGGTGGATGGCCGGGACCAGGATGTGCGAGGGCCTGTCCCGGCCGAGCTGCACGATCAGCTCCGCCAGATCCGTCTCGTACGCGGCGATCCCCTCGGCCTCCAGGTGCTCGTTGAGCCCGATCTCCTGCGTGGCCATCGACTTGACCTTGACGACCTCGCTCTCGCCGGTCGCCTTCACCAACTCCGTGACGATCCGGTTCGCCTCTGCGGCGTCCGCCGCCCAGTGCACGGTCCCGCCCGCCGCCGTCACCGCCTCCTCCAACCGGAGCAGATACGTGTCCAGGTGTCGGAGGGTCTCGTCCTTGATCCGCTTCCCCGCCTCGCGCAGGGCGGCCCAGTCGTCCAGCTCGGCCACCGCCCGCGCCCGCTTGTCCCGGATCGTGTGCGTGGCGTGTCGGAGATTGGCCCGCAGGGTCGCGTCACCGACCGCCTTCCGCGCCGCCTCCGGGAAGGCCGGCATCCCGACGAAGGCCGGGCCGGGACCCGGCGGGGTCGTCCTCTCGTCGCCGCTCATCGCCAGGGCTCCTCCTCCGTGCTCGCCAGGATCTCCGCCAGGTGCAGCGCGCGCAGCGGCGCCCCCTGCCTGCTCAGCATGCCGCCCAGGTGCAGCAGGCACGAGTTGTCCGCGCCGCACAGCACCTCCGCGCCGGTGGCCAGGGCGTTCCCGATCTTGTCGGCGCCCATGGCCGCCGACACGTCGGGGTTCTTCACCGCGAAGGTGCCGCCGAAGCCGCAGCACTCCTCCGCACCCGGCAGCTCCACCAGTTCCAGGCCCTTCACCGACTCCAGGAGCCGCCGGGGCCGCTCCCCGAGCCCGAGCAGGCGCAGGCCGTGGCAGGAGGGGTGGTACGTCACCCGGTGCGGGAAGCACGCGCCCACGTCCGTCACGCCGAGCACGTCCACCAGGAACTCCGTCAACTCGTGCACGCGCGGCGCCAGGCCCGCCGCCCCCGGCACCTCCGCGCCGAACGAGCCGTAGTGGTGCCGGACCATGGCCGCGCACGAACCGGACGGGACGACGACGTGGTCGTACCCCTCGAAGGCCCGCACCGTGCGCCGCACGAGGGGAACGGCCTCCTCGCGGTAGCCGGTGTTGAACTGCGGCTGCCCGCAGCAGGTCTGCGCGGCCGGGAAGTCGACCTCCACGCCGAGCCGTTCGAGCAGCCGGACCGTGGCCACGCCCGTCGAGGGGAAGACGGCGTCGTTGACGCAGGTGACGAAGAGGGCGACACGCATGGCGGATTCCTCGGGGACGGCTCGGCGCGGGGTCGGACGCGGTCCGTAGTCTGGCATCCGCGGTCCGGCAGGGGACGCGGCCGGGCGCCCGGCCGGCACCGCGCGCGTCTACCGGCGCACCCCCAGCAGGTGCTCCAGGGCCAGCTGGTCCAGGCGCTCGAAGGCCATCGAGCGCGCCGCCGTCGCGTCCGCGTCGAACGTCTCGTACGCCGTGGGGTCCGCCAGCAGTCCGGCGAGGCCGTCGGCGGCCGTGGGGACGGCGAGCTCGGGCAGCCGGGAGGCGCCGAGCGCCGCCACGACCTCCGGGTCGGCGCGGAAGGCGGCCGAACGCTCCTTCAGGATCAGGTAGTTGCGCATGCAGTTCTTCGCCGACTCCCAGACCCCGTCGAAGCCGTCCGTGCGCACCGGCTTGAAGTCGAAGTGGCGCGGACCCTCGTACCCGGCCGTCTCCAACAGGTCCACCAGCCAGAACGCCTGGCGCAGGTCGCCCGCCCCGAACCGGAAGTCCTGGTCGTACTTGATGCCCGACTGGCCGTTGAGGTCGATGTGGAACAGCTTGCCCGCCCACAGCGCCTGCGCGATGCCGTGCGGGAAGTTGAGCCCCGCCATCTGCTCGTGCCCGGTCTCCGGGTTCACCCCTACCAGGTCCGGGCGCTCCAGGCGCTCGATGAAGGCGAGGGCGTGCCCGATCGTGGGCAGCAGGATGTCGCCGCGCGGCTCGTTCGGCTTGGGCTCGATCGCGAAGCGCAGGTCGTAGCCCTGTTCGGTGACGTACTGGCCGAGCAGGTCGAACGCCTCCTTCATGCGGTCGAGCGCGACCCGCACGTCCTTCGCCGCGCCGGACTCGGCGCCCTCCCGGCCGCCCCACGCCACGTAGACGCCGGCGCCGAGCTCGACGGCGAGGTCGATGTTGCGGAGGGTCTTGCGCAGGGCGAAGCGGCGCACGTCCCGGTCGTTGGCGGTGAACGCGCCGTCCTTGAAGACGGGGTGGGAGAAGAGGTTCGTGGTGGCCATCGGCACCGCGAGCCCCGTGCGGTCCAGGGCGGCCCGGAAGCGCTTCACGATCGCGTCGCGCTCGGCCTCCGGCGCGCCGAAGGGGACCAGGTCGTCGTCGTGGAAGGTGACGCCGTACGCACCGAGCCCGGCGAGCCGCTCGACGGCCTCCACGGGATCGAGGGCGGGCCGTGTGGCCTCGCCGAAGGGGTCGCGGCCCTGCCAGCCGACGGTCCAGAGACCGAAGGTGAAGCGGTCGGCGGGGGCGGGGGAGAAGCGCTCCGGCATGGGGACCCTCTTTCGTACGCCGGGGGACCGTCCGGCGGCCGGGTACTGGCCACCGGATTTGTTTTCTGAGATAACTAATACGGGACGGGACGCCACCGCGCCAGACCCGCCCCGGAACGAACAGGATCGGCAGAACCGGCAGAACCGGTAGAACCAGCAGAGCCGACAGGGTCGACCGGGTCGATAGAACCGATAGAACCGACAGGACTGTCAGGACCGAACCCGAGACGAGGTGAGGGCGTGCCCGCGAGCCGCTCCGTCGTGATCGGCGTGGACAGCTCCACGCAGTCCACCAAGGCCGCCGCCGTCGACGCCGACACCGGCGAACTCCTCGCCGTCGGCCGCGCCCCGCACACCGTCACCGGGACCGCCGGGGCGCGCGAGAGCGATCCGGAGGAGTGGTGGACCGCGCTCGTCGCCGCCGTCCGCTCGGCCGTACGGGACGCGGGCGTCCCCGCCGGGTCCGTCACCGGCATCGCGGTCGCGGGCCAGCAGCACGGCCTGGTCGCCCTCGGCCCCGGCGGGCGCCCGCTGCGGCCCGCGCTGCTCTGGAACGACACCCGCTCCGCGCCCCAGGCCGCCGCCCTCGCCGCCCGCCTCGGCGGCCCGGAGGCCTGGACGGACAGGACCGGCTCCGTCCCCGTGGCCTCCATGACCGCCGCCAAGTGGCAGTGGCTGCGCGAGCACGAGCCCGAGCGGGCCGCCGCCGCCACCGGTGTCCGCCTGCCGCACGACCACCTCACCGAACGCCTCTCGGGCACCGCCGTGACCGACCCCGGCGACGCCTCCGGAACCTGCTGGTACGGGACCGCCACCGGTGCCTACGACCGCGAGGTCCTCGACCTCGTCGGCCTCGACCCGGCCCTGCTGCCCGCCCTCGCCCCCACCGGCGCCACCCGCGTGGACACCCTCGCCCCGGCCGCCGCCGAGGCCCTCGGCCTGCCCCGCACGGTCGCCGTCGCCGCCGGGACCGGCGACAACATGGCCGCCGCCGTCGGGCTCGGTCTCGGCGGCGCGGGACTGCTCGACCACCCGGTCGTCAGCCTCGGCACCTCCGGCACGGTCTTCGCCGCGACCCGCGCCCGTCCGGCCGCCCCCGGGCTCGCGGGCTTCGCCGCCACCGACGGCGGCGGCACGTACCTCCCGCTCGGCTGCACGCTCAACTGCACCCTCGCCGTCGACCGGTTCGCCTCGCTCCTCGGCCTGGACCGAGAGGACGCCGCACCCGGCGGCGGGGGCGGGGTCGTCGTACTGCCGTACCTCGACGGCGAGCGCACCCCCGACCTCCCGCACGCCGCCGGACTCGTCACCGGCCTCCGGCACGGCACGGACCCCCGGGAGGTCCTCGGCGCCGCCTACGAGGGCGCCGTCTTCACCGTCCTCCGCGCTCTGGACGAACTCCTCGCCGCCTGCGGCCTCGACCCGGCCGCACCGGACGTACGGGACCGGCCGCTGCGTCTGATCGGAGGCGGTGCGCGCGGCCGGTTCTGGACCGACACCGTCCGCAGGCTCTCCGGCCGCCCCCTGGTCGTCCCCGCCGCGGGCGAACTCGTCGCCCTCGGCGCGGCCGCCCTCGCCGCGGGCGCCGTCACCGGCTCCGACCCCGTCGCCCTGGCCGCCGCGTGGGGCGCCGGCGCCGGGGAGTGCCTGCCCCCGCTGCCCCGCGACGAGGAGACCTGGAACCGGATCGCCGGGGTCCTGTCGGCCACGGCGCCGACCCTGCTGAGCTGACGGGGCGGGAGCGGATGCGGGTACGGAAGCGGAAGTGGATACGGGGACGGGGACGGGGACGGGGACGGGTACGGAAGCGGATACGGGGACGGGTGGGGGCGCGGGTGAGGAAGCGGAACGGGCATGATCCACTTCATCGCCGCACCCTGGCCGGGCCGTGATCTCCGGGTTACCCTGCGGGTGACCAGGGGGAGGAACACATGACCGCTCTGCTCATCCTGTTCGGAGTCATCGTCGGCCTCGGGGTGCTGGCGTTCGTCGTCGTGCACCGCCGAAATGCGGGCAGGACGGAGACGATCGAGGGACTGCTCCAGGAGCAGGAGGCCCTGCGCCAGGCCCGGACCGACCGGGTCTCCTTCAACTCCCTGTCCGTCCACAACTCCCCGCCGACCGGCAGCGACGCCCACCACCGCCGGGGCGGAAACCGCTACTGAAGCCTGTCCCGAAAATGCGGCGATCTGTGATCATGGCGCGATGGATCATGTTCGGCAGACAGTCGGTTCTGGTTCGCCGCTCGAACCTCGCATCGGTTTCTCCCGGGCGGTCCGCAAAGGGGCACACGTCGCAGTCGCCGGGACTGCTCCCATCGGGGACGACGGAGCGACCGTGGGCCGAGGCGACGTCCATGCCCAGACTGTCAGGTGTCTGGACATCGCAGACGCCGCGTTGAAGGAAACGGGCGCGTCCCTGGGGGACGTCGTGCGGACCCGCATCATGCTTACCGACGTGACGCGTTGGGAAGAAGCCGCGCGAGCGCACGGAGAGCGCTTCGCGTCTGTCCGCCCGGTCTGCACCTTCCTCGAGGTCTCACGCTTCATCGATCCCGAATGGCTCGTTGAAGTGGAGCTTGACGCCATCCTCGGCTGACCCCCGGGAGCAGTGGTGGCAACAGCCGCTCGTGGATGGCGGCGACCGGCACGGTCGCTTCACGGCGGACGGCGAGTTCCTCGTATCTCGTGGCGACCGCGGGGAGTCGCCCCGCTGTTGGAACCGCGGGGAGTCGCCCCGCTGTCCGCCCGTGCTCACGAGTGCTCGTGGAGCCGACGGAGACGTCCCGGGTGATCGGGCCCCTCGCATCGGCCCTGGCCCGGAGCTGCGCGGGGTCCGGTGCCACGTGCCGTCACGGCGCCTCACGCGTCCGGGCCGCCGGCCCAGTACGCGGCCCGCACCTCGCCCTCCGCGAAGTCCTGGCGCGGCAGGCGCAGGCCGAGGGAGTCCTCCAGGGCGTGGAAGTACAGCTCGAAGGTGTTGGTCAGCTCGGGATGGTCCAGTTCGGCGCGGCGTACGGCCCGGTTGAGGAAGTCCAGCTCGCCGCCCCGCAGATAGGGGGCGTGACCGCGCTCGTACCAGATCAGCTCCAGGACGCCCCAGTCGTCGTCGACACGGTGGTCGCCCCTCGTGTAGTCGAAGGTGTAGATCGCCTTCGCCGAGGTGGCGGTCAGCCGCACGCTCTCCTCGATCCCGAGCGCCGCGTACGCCTCCCGGTCGAAGGGCCTGTGGGGCGTCTCGTGGTACAGCAGGTACGTCCATTCTCCCGCCTGCCCGAAGCAGCAGCTCTCCCACTCGCGGTCCCAGTGGGTCCGGCCGCCGTCCACGGCCTGGAGGTCCTTCAGGCGCGTGCCGGCCGAGACCTGGGCGGGATCGGCCCCGCGCAGCAGGGCCAGCCGCTCGGCGTCGACGGTCCGCCCGGGCGCCGCCCGGACGAAGGAGAGCGTCGTGTACGGGGTCTGGCCGCGCCAGGACCCGGCGATCCAGGCGAGGCCCTCCAACGGGTCGCGCCCGCACGCCTCGATCGTCCCGGTGTCGTCCAGGCCGCCGCTGCGGAACCGCCGGCCCCACGCCGGATCCATCCGCTCCAGCGCGTCGGCCGACCGCTCGGGGCCGTCGCCGCGCCGGCACACGGCGTCCTCGGCGATCAGGTAGAGGACCTGTTCGAGGTCGCGGGTGACGAAGACCTCCCGGTAGGGTCCGTGACGGCCGCGTACCGTGCCGTCCTCGTCCAGCAGCAGGCGCAGGCGGTCGCTCTCCTCGGCCCGCTCCAGCTCCTCCTCCGAGTGCGCCACCGGTGGCAGCCCCACCCCGTCGAGTGCGGCGTGCCGCGCGGCCGTCCGCTGCCAGGCCTCCGCCAGTACCTGCTCGGTGATCTCCATGGCGCCAATGTAGAAGAGGGCACTGACAGCGTCCGCCACCAGCGTCCGTGCACGGACAGGGGGCCCCTCTTCTCGTCCTCGCGGACCACGACCACCAGGTCCCCGACGTCCTTCCGCCACAGCTCGCCGCCGCCCGCCGGGGCGACGCGCCATGCCCCGGACGGCAGGACGAGCAATGGCGCGGCGCGGGCGGCCACGGCGGCCCAATGGGGGACGTGGGGAAGGGCCTTGGGTTTCTTCACGGGGCCGGGCTGCCGGCGCCCCGCCCTCCGGGCGTCGGCCCGGAGGGCGCTCCGTCTCCGCCGGGCGGCGGAGGGGGGGAGTCCTCCTGGGGATGCCCCGGGCCCCGGACCCCGCCCCGACCCGGGCCGGCTCCGGACCTCCGCCCCGTTCCGGGCCTCCGCCCCGTCTTCGTCCCGTTCCGGGCCTTCACCCCGCGGGGGCCGCCTCAGACCCCTGCCGCCGCCCGAGCCGTGACCCGGCGCTGGTGCACGCGCAGGGTCGCCAGGTCGAGCAGGGGCGTCGCCACGCCGAGTGCCCGGGCCCGGGCGGTCAGGTCGCCAAAGAGGTGTTCGACCTCCGTGGGATGACCCGCCGTCAGGTCGCGGTAGAGGGACGGCACCATCGGCGACCCGGACGCGGACACCACGGCCAGCGTCGCCGCCCGTTCCTCCTCCGGTACGGGGTGCCCGGCCGCCGCGGCGACCGCCGCCGCCTCGTCGAGCACCGCCGGGCCCAGGGCGGGGCCGCCCGGCGCGTCGTACACCTCACCGACCGTGCCGCGCATCAGGCTCGTCACGGCGCCGAAGGTGGTGATGAACACCCACTTGTGCCACATCGCCGTCAGGACGTCCTCCGGCACCGGCGCGTCGATCCCCGCCCCTTCGAGGACCGACCGGATCCTCTCCACGCGCGCGGAGACCGTGCCGTTTTGCTCGCCGAGGGCCAGGTGGGCCAGGGGGGCGAGCCTGCGGATGTCCCCCGTGGCGTCGAGGGTGGTGACCACCTTCGCCACGCCGCCGAGGACGGCCGACGGGCCGAAGAGGGCGTTGAGCGCGTCCAGGTGGGCGAGGCCGTTGAGGAGCGGGACGATCGCGGTGTCCGGTCCGACGGCCGGCGCCATGTCCGCCGCCGCCCGGTCGAGCCCGGTGGACTTCACCGAGAGGAGGACGAGGTCGTACGGCCCGCCCGGCGCGTCGGCCGTGACGAGACGGGGCTCCAGGGCCCACTCCCCGTCCCGCCCGACGACCCGCAGCCCGCGCTCGCGCAGCGCGGCGGCCCGGGCGGGACGGACCAGGAAGGTGACGTCCTCGCCGGCACGGGCCAGCAGGGCACCGAAATAGCCACCGGTGGCGCCGGCTCCGACGACCAGGATCTTCATTCTCGTGGACCTCTCGTGGGACGCCCCGCGGGCGCGTGGGCGATCAAGGGGGTGAGCAGCCGGTGGGGCCGGGCGAGCGCCGCCGTCACCGGATCGGCGTCGGGGCCCGGGGGAGCGAGTCCCGGGCCGGGCGCGACCAGGGCGTCCGCGGCCGGCACGGACGTACCGCACTCCGTACAGCGCCCGTCCGGATCGAGCGGGGCCTCGTCCTCGGAGTGCCGGAGGACGCGGCGCGGTCCGCCCGCCGCCGGGTGGAACTCCTCGCCCCAGGCGGTGAGCGCGCGGACGACCGGCCACAGGGCGACGCCCTTGGGCGTCAGTCCGTAGGCCTCCCGGCGGCCCGTCCCCGGCTCGGGACGGCGCTCCAGGACCCCCGCCCCGACGAGGGTGGCGAGCCGGTCGGTGAGGACGGACCTGGGCACCCCCAGATGCGCGGCGAACTCGCCGAACCTGCGGACCCCGAAGAAGGCGTCGCGCGGGATCAGCCGCGTCCAGCGCTCGCCGACGGTCTCCGACGAGCGGGCGAGGGCGCAGGTCCGGCCCCGGTAGTCGCGGGGAAGCGTCACGGCCGGAGCCTAGTGGAGGAGAGTTCGGTGAGCGAACTGTTTGGTGAGGGGCGCCGGTACGGGGTGGGAGGGGGGTGGGCACGACGCCGGACGCGGGGGGCGGCTCCGCGCCGGACGCCGTTGCCGTGCGGGCGAAAGGGGCGACTAGGCTCTCGCTCACCATGAACCAGCCCACGGAACCCAAGGCCGACAAGTCGGGAGTGCGCCGGCACAACCTGAGCCTCGTCCTGCGGACCGTCCACGAGGCCGGCGAGACCACCCGGGCCGCCGTCGCGGCCCGCGTCGGACTCACCCGGCCCGCCGTCTCCTCCCTCGTCGAGCAGCTCCTCGACCTCGGGCTCCTCATGGAGTCGGGCAAGACCTTCAGCGGGCAGGCGGGACGGCCGGGCACCGTTCTGAAACCGGCCGACACCGGGCCCGCCGGTCTCGGCGTCGAGATCAACGTCGACTACGTCACCGCCTGCGTCGCCGACCTGACCGGCACCGACCGCGTCCGGCACACCGAGCGCCTGGACAACCGCGCGTCCGGCGCCGGCGAGGTCCTGGCCCGGGCCGCGCGCATCGCCGCCGGGGCCCTGGACGAGGCGGCGGGCCTCGGCCTCGTGCCGGCGGGGGCCGGGCTCGCCCTGCCCGGACTCGTCTCCGGCGGGACCGTCCGGCAGGCCCCCAACCTCGGCTGGAACGAGGTCCCCGCCGAACGCCTCTTCGCCGAGGCCCTCACCGCCCTGCGGCCCGCCACCGCCGGCCTGCCCGTCGCCTCCGACAACGAGGCCAACTCGGCGGCCCTCGCCGAGCTGTGGTTCGGCTCCCTCGGCGAGGTGCGCACCTTCCTGCACCTGACGGGGGAGATCGGCGTCGGCGGCGCGATCGTCGTCCACGGCGAACTGCTGCGCGGCGCGCACGGGTTCTCGGGCGAGATCGGGCACATGGTCGTCGACGCCGCGGGACCCCGCTGCCGCTGCGGCTCGCGCGGCTGCCTGGAGCAGTACGCGGGGCAGGCGGCCCTCCTCGTCTCGGCCGGAGCGACCGGCGTCCCCGACCTGGCGGGCCGCGCCGGGGCGGGGGAACCGCGCGCCCTCGCCGCCCTCGCGGAGGCGGGCCGCATGCTCGGACGCGCCCTGTCGGGGGCCGTGAACCTCCTCGACCCCGAGGCCGTCGTCCTGGGCGGCATCTACCCGCGCCTGATGCCCTGGCTGACGCCCGCCCTGACGAAGGAGCTCGCCGACCGGGTCGTCTCCGGCCTCTGGACCCCGGACGCGGGCCGGCTGCGCCCGGCGTCCGCCGCCACCGACGCGGCCCGGGGCGCGGCGGCCCTCGTCCTCCGCGACGTCCTGGCCGACCCGCTGGCCCACGCCGCGGTGGCGGCGGGCGGCCGGGGGGACTGACGGCGCCTCCTCGCCGGGAAACCGGAACCGCTGCCTCCCCCTCCCGGGAACCGGTGGTGACCTGCCCGGAAGGACCGGTGGCGACCCGCCCGGAAGGACGGGTGGCGCCGCCCCTCGCCCGGGGCGTTGTCAGTGGTCACCCCTAACGTTCTTCCCATGACGACGACTTACCTGGAGCTGTCGCAGGACGGCGGCGGTGCCCACAAGTTCTACGAAGTGACCGTCGCGGACCTCGCGGTGTCGGTCCGCTACGGCCGGATCGGCACCGAGGGGCAGACGCAGCGCTCGACGTTCCCGACCGCGCAGAAGGCCCAGGCCGCCGCCGCGAAGAAGATCGGGGAGAAGGTCCGCAAGGGGTACGCGCCCGCGGTGCGCGGAGCACGCGCCGCCCGCCCGGTGACGCGCCGCGCCGTCACCTCGGCGCCCTCCACCGCGCGGGCCGTCGCCCCGGTGCTCTGGCGCTTCCGGACGGGCTCGGCCGCCTTCGGCATCCACGTCGAGGAGGAGCGCTGCTGGGTCGGCAACCAGGCGGGGGACGTCTTCACGCTCGACCGCACCGGCGAGGTGCAGGCCCGCTTCAGCCTGCCGGACGGCGTCAAGTGCCTGGTCGCCGACGACTTCTGGATCTACGCGGGCTGCGACGACGGCAAGGTGTACGACCTGTCGTCCAAGCTCCCCTTCGCCGCGTACGACATCGCCACCGACGTCGACATCTTCTGGCTCGACATCCACGAGGGCGTCCTGCACGTCGCCGACCGCTCGGGCCGGCTCACCGTCATCGACCACGAGGACGAGCACCAGTGGGCGCGCGGCGGCCAGGGCGAGCACGCCTGGATGGTCCGGGCCGACGGCGACGCCGTCTACTACGGGGACACGCGCGGCGTCGCGGCCCACGCACCGGACGGCGGCGGCGAGCTGTGGCACACGGCCACCGACGGCGCGGTCCTCTTCGGCTGGCAGGAGGACACCGCGGTCTACGCGGGCACCGGCCGCAGGAAGGTGCAGCGGCTCGCGAAGAAGGACGGGCGCGTGGAGGCGGTGTACTCCTGCGACAGCGCGGTGTACTCCTGCGCGACCTCGCCCGGCGGCCGGTTCGTCTTCGCGGGCGACTCGTCCTCCTCCGTCTACTGCTTCGCGGAGGACGGCACCCGCCTGTGGAAGCTCGGCACGGGAGGCGGCTCGGCGCTCTCCATGCAGTACCGGGACGAGCGGCTCTACCTGGTGACCACGGACGGCTCGCTGGTCTGCGTGGACGCGAGCGAGGCGGCGATCACGGCCGCCCAGCAGGGCACGGTCCCGGTCGCCCGGGACGTCAAGCTCGCCGCCGCGCTGCCGGTGTACGAGCCGGCCACGACCGCCGCCGCCGTGACCGTCGTCAGCGACGCCCCGGCCGGCGCGGTGGTCGTGGAGTGCGTGAACGAGTCGGGCCGCACCCGGGTCCGGGTCGTCTCCGGAGGCTACGACTCCTCGTGGAACGTGCAGTTCCCGCGGGCGATCCGCGAGCCCGGCGCGCGGTACGTGGTCGACGCCCTGCACCCGGCGGCGGGCGGGTTCTACCGGGTCCGCGGCGACATCCGGCGCCTGCTGTGACGGTACGGGGAGCCGGCGGCGGTGGCGGCGGTGGCGTCTTCGAGGCGGCCACGGGCGACGGACCGCCCCCGCCCGACGCCGAGCAGCGCTCCCGGGAGGTCAGGACGGCCCTCGACGGGCTGCTCCAGATCCGGCGGCTGACCGGGGGCCGGGGCGCGGGCCCGGAAGGCGCGCCGGCCGACTGGGAGCTGCGGCAGCCGGTCCGGGCGGTGGCCCTGGTCCTGGAGGCCGGCGGGATCGCGCCCTCGTCCGTGGACGAGGGCGGGGCGCGGAGCTCCACCGGCTACCGGGTGCGGGCGGGGGAGCGGCCCGGCACGGCCGTGGTGGAGTGGCTGGGGCCGCCGGGCTCGGGCGCCGCGCGGGAGGAGGCGGAGGCGCTCGGCGCGTGCGTCCCCGTCCTGGCCCGGTTCGGCTGGGACGCCCTGCTCTACAGGGGTCCGCGCGGGCGCCGCTTCCTGGAGGTGGAGCCGACGGGGGCCTGAGGCCCCGGAGATCAGGCGATCGAGGCGGAGACGATCGCCGCGACCGCGAGGTTGCAGGAGGCGGTGACCCAGACCGCCGGGTGCGGCTCGGGGTCCACGAGGGTGGCGCCCAGCTTCCCCGGCGTGACCAGGTCGACGACGAGGAACGCCACCGCCATCAGGACCAGGCCCAGGAGGCCGAACGCGGCGGTCGAGACGAGGCCCTTGCCGAAGTCGTCGTACGTCGTCCAGATCGAGGTGAAGACGATGCCGCCGATGCCGAGGAGCGCCGAGCTGAGCAGGATCGAGGCGTTGCGGTTGCGGTCCTCCCAGATCTGTCGTCCGAGCTTGCCGGGGGTCAGCACGTCCACGAGCACGATGCCGAGGATCAGCAGGACCACGCCGAGGGCGCCGTAGGCACTGGTCCGGCCGAGGCCGTTGACGATGTCGCTCATGGGATGCCGGCTCCGAAGGGTTCGCGATCGCGGAGGATCGGTGGTCAAAGACCGGCAAAATGTAGCGCACGCGTCAACGGCGGCCGCCGTCCGCCCGGAGATCCGGACGGACGGCGGAAGGCCGCAGGGGGCGGAGCCGGGGTCGGTGGCGTCCCTCTAGATCCCCGGCGGGAGGTTCTTGGCGCGCGAGCGCACCTGGAGGGCCGTGACGATCTCGACGGCGCCGACGGCGACGAGCCAGATGCCGCCGAGGAGCGTGAGCACCGCCGCCGACTCCAGCGGGGACACGATGAGGACCACCCCGGCCAGTGCGCTGACGATGCCCAGGAAGACCTGCCAGCCGCGGGCCGGCATCGCCGGGTCGGAGGCCGCCGCCACGGTCTGGGTGATGCCCCGGAAGAGCCAGCCGATGCCGATCCAGAGGGCGAGCAGCAGGATCGACTGCATCGCGCCCCGGAAGCAGAGCAGGCCGAGCAGGATCGAGAGGGCGCCGCTGATGAAGGCCATGACCCGCAGCGCGGTGCTCACATGGGTGCCGAAGGCGGCGACCAGTTGCATCACGCCGCTGAACAGCAGGTACAGGCCGAAGAGCACCCCGGCCACGACCAGCGAGGCGCCCGGCCAGACCAGGACGAGGACGCCGAGGACCAGCGCCACGACGCCGGCGAGGAGTAGGGCCTGCCAGGCGGCGCCCGCCAGCATGCCGAGGGGCCCGGCCGAGGTCTCGCGGTCCTGGGGGCGCTCATGGGATCGGTCGTGAGTCTGCGTCATGGGACGGGAACCGTTCTGTTCGTGGCTGTTCGTGTCTGTTGGTGGGGAAGGGGCCGTTCGTGAAGAAGGCCGTTCGTGGGGAAGGCGTCAGAACGGGGCGGCGCGGCCGCTGAGGAAGGGAGCCTCGGTCAGGGCCGTGTGCTCGGTCTCCGAGGGGTCCACGCTCTCGTCGGGCGCGGGGATGAGGGGCAGCCCGGCTCCTCGGCACCGATGAGCGCGCCCCGGGCCTCCGGGAAGCGCGCGGCGAGCGCGTTGCACAGCGGGATCGAACCGTCCTGCCCCGCCTGTGTCATGTCCTTCCCGTGCGCCTCGCGGAACGCCGTCCCCGGGTGCCGTCGTTCGCGAGCCCCTTGACCGACGTGGTGCCGTGCCCGTCGCGGAGGCCGTCGAGCATCCGGACGGGCGCGGCCAGGTCCTCCTGCGCCCCGGCGCACCAGCGCCCGGGCCCTCTCCCGCAGGGCTGCGGTCTCGGTGGACTCGGCGGTCATGCGCACCCACTTCCCTCGGGCCGCCTCCGGGGCACGGCACGCGACGGTCCCGGGACGGCGACAGCCCTCCCACTAAAGCAACAGCAGACATATGCCGCAAAAGGTGACCCGGGCGGAGTACGGATCCGGACCCCGGGCGGCGGGAGGCCCGGAGGGCGGTGACAGTGGACGGCGTACGCGTCCCCCTCCCGCACCTGGAGAACCCCATGGCCCATCCCAACCGGCGCGATCTCGGACTGCTCGTGCTGAGGGCCGGCACCGGCGCCGTGCTCGCCGCGCACGACGCGCAGAAGCTCTTCGGCTGGTTCGGCGGCGGGGGAGTCGAGGGCACCGGCAAGGCGATGGAGGCCATGGGCTTCTCGCCGGGCCGGCAGAGCGCGATCGCCGCCGGCCTCGGCGAGGCCGGCGGCGGCGCCCTGCTCGCCCTCGGCCTCGCCACCCCGGCCGCCGGAGCCGCCGCGGCCGGCGCCATGGCGGGCGCCGTCTCGGTGCACGCCCCGGCCGGCTTCTTCGCCCAGGGCGGCGGCTACGAGTACCCCGCCTTCCTCGGCTTCACCGCCGCCGCGATCGGCGTCGCCGGCGCCGGGCGGTACTCCCTGGACCACGTCACCGGGCACGTCCTCGACCGGCCCTGGGTGGTGGCGGTCGCCTTCCTCAGCACCGCGCTCGCGGCCGCCGCCGTCGTCGGCCGCCGCGCCCAGGGCCGGGCCGCCCCCGAACCGGACCCCGAGCAGTCCTAGAAGGGCCTGACGGGGACCCGCACGCGTTCGCCGCGCGGGAGGGTTAGGCTCGCCGGAGAGGAAGGGACGGGCGCCGCGCATGAAGATCGATCTGACGGACACCAATTCCAGCGAGATCAACAAGACGATCCTGAGGGGCCGCAGGGACGTCGGCACCCCCGCCGTCGGCGCCGTGCTCACCCTCGTCGTCGTCACCGACGAGGAGAACGCCTACGACGCCGTCAAGGCGGCCAACGAGGCCTCCCGGGAGCACCCCTCCCGCATCCTCGTGGTCATCAAGCGCCACGCGCGCACCCCCCGCGAGCGGCACGAGACCCGGCTCGACGCCGAGGTCCGGCTCGGCAGCGACGCCGGCTCGGGCGAGACGGTCATGCTCCGGCTCCACGGCGAACTCTGCTCCCGCGCCGAGTCCGTGGTCCTGCCGCTGCTCCTGCCGGACGCGCCCGTCGTGGTCTGGTGGCCCGTCGACGCCCCCGAGGTCCCCTCCAAGGACCCGCTCGGCTCGCTCGCCCAGCGCCGCATCACCGACGCGTACGCGGTGGAGGACCCGCTCGGCGTCCTGGAGACCCGCGCCGCCTCGTACGCCCCCGGCGACACGGACCTCGCCTGGACGCGGCTCACCCCCTGGCGCTCGATGCTGGCCGCCGCGCTCGACCAGACGCCCCTCGCCGTGACCTCCGCCGCCGTCGAGAGCGAGGCGGAGAACCCCAGCGCCGAACTCCTCGCCCGCTGGTTCGAGGTCCGGCTCGGCGTCCCCGTCGACCGGATCGTCACCGACGGCCCCGTGATCACCGGCGTCCGCATGGGCACCGCGGACGGCGAAATCCTCATCGACCGGCCCGAGGGCCCGGTGGCCCGCCTCGCCATCCCCGGCCAGCCCCACCGCGTCCTCGCCCTGAAGGTCCGCTCCACGGCGGAGCTGATCGCCGAGGAACTGCGCCGGCTCGACCCCGACGAGGCCTACGCGGCCGCCCTGCGCGGCCGCGCCTGACCCGGGCGGCCCCGGCCACGACCTGCGGGCGCGCTCGCTCCCGGAGCGGGCCGCGCGCTGCTACGAGGAGGCGTACGGACTGCTCGGCGAGACGGCGGCCGGCATGCGCGCCCGCGACCTCGCCCGCGCCGCGACCGCGGCGGCCCGCGTCCACGAGGGCCCGGACGGCGGCGCACTGGCCGAACTCACGCTCCGGGAGCGGCAGGTCGCGGAACTCGCGGGCGAGGGCCTGAAGACCCGGGACATCGCCGCCCGGCTCCTCGTGAGCCCCCGCACGGTCGACGTCCACCTCACCCGCATCTACAGCAAGCTCGGCGTCCACACCCGCGCCGCCCTGGTCCGCCTGATGGCCCGCGCGGCCTGAGCACGGCCCCCCCCGCCCGGAGCGGAGGGCCGTGCCCGGGCGGGCCCCGGGCGGTCAGCCCGCCGTGGGCAGGTCGAGCAGCCGGTCGGAGGTGAGGATCGCCCGGTGCAGCAGGCGCAGCGAACGGTGCGGTTCGAGACCCAGCTCGGTCCGCAGCACGCGCTGCGCCGAGCGGTAGACCTGCAGGGCCTCGGCCTGCCGCTCCGAGCGGTACAGCACCAGCATCAACTGCCGGTAGAACGACTCCCGCAGCGGGTACTGCGCGGTCAGCGTGCTCAGCAGCCCGATCACCTCGCGGTGCCGGCCGAGCGCCGTGCGTGCCTCCACCGACAGCTCCAGGCCCTGCAGCCGCTCCTCCTCCGCCCAGGTCGCGAACGAGGTGAGGACCGGCCCCTCGGCCATCCCGTCGAGCACCGGCCCCCGGAACAGCCCCACGGCCCGCTCGAAGCACTCCAGGGCTTCCTCGTGCCGCCCGGCCGCCCGCAGGCCGCGACCCAGCCGCATGGCCTCCTTGAACTCCTCGACGTCCCAGCCGGCCCCGTCGAGCCGCAGCTCGTACCCGAGCGGCCGGGTGACGATGGCCCGGCCCTCCGGCGCGCCCGAGCGGGCCAGGAACTTGCGCAGCTGGGATATGTACACGTGGACCGCGGCCGACGCCCTGCGCGGCGGCCTGTCCCCCCACAGCTCCGTGACGAGCCGTTCCTTGGTGATGACCCGGCCGCTGCCGATGAGCAGGGTGGCCAGCGTCGTCTCCACCTTCGGGGCGGACAGCGAATGGCTCTGCTCCGCGTGGAGAATGCGGAGAGGCCCAAGGATTTCGTAGCGCACCGAGTCCTCGCCCAGTAGGGGAACAGGTGTCCGTGCTTCAGTGGCTGATTCACTGTCACCTCCCCTCCGGGGTCCACGCATCGGGGAAAGTACGTACGTATCGCGCACCGGCCGGACCGGACGGTCGCGCGACGGCCGCGACCTCCGGCTTTGGCACCGCTTTGGCCCCCGGCCGGAGAGTGCGGGGATGCCGCTCTTCGTCCTCCGCCGCCTGGCGGGGCTGTGGGAGGCCCTGATCGCCTTCGGCCACCTCTGGGTCCACATCCCCACCCCTCCACCCGCCGACCGCACCGACCCCACCGGCCCTGCCCCCGGCCACCCCGAACGCCTCTGCCCGGAACTCCCGCCGACGAACGGGAACGAGCGCTGTGGGAGGACCTCACGGGCGGAACCCGATGACACGCGGCGGGACCGGCGGGCCGCGGGTCGTCAGGAACAGGCCGTTCATGCCCGGCCCGGCCGCCCGTCGCGAGGTACTGGCGGACGTGCCCGCCACCCACTCGTTCGGACTGTCGGTGACCTCCTCGTCCTCCTCCCGGGCGCCCATCAGCCGGCCTCGACGCCGACGTGCGTGCGGTGGTGCCGCGGAGCGTCGATCTCGTCGAGCAGCGCGATCGCGAAGTCGGGCGGGAGGTGCGGCTGTCCGCCCCGGCCGGGGCCGTCCGGTACCCGCCGGTGCGGGCGCCGCCGTGGTCGAAGTCGCCCGCCGGGCTGAGGACCGGCCGGTCCGGGCCGGAGGCCGCGGCGCGCAGTGCGTCCGTCCCCGCCGCGTGCCCCAGGTGGAAGGCGTGGTACTCCCGGGGCAGCCGGGGGTGTCCATGGGGAGGTCCCCGGAGGCGGTCTCCAGGGCCGAGGCCAGGCCGACCCGTCCCCGGTCTCGAAGCCGAAGGAGGCGGGCACGGTGATCCCGCGCCGCTTCAGCGCGAGGTGGACCGGCGTCACGTGCACCGCGAAGGACAACAGGGCCGCGCCGATGGCGAGCGGGATCGCCGCGGCGACGGGGCGGACGACCCCCTCTCCTCCGCGTGCGACGCCGACCCGGATCGTGTGGCCGGCGCAGGCGAGGAAGAGACCGAGGACGACCGCCTGCCGCCGCCGGCACTTCGGGTGGTACTTCACCTCCTCCGTCTCCTCCGGGGGAGCCGGCGGGGTGACCGTGACGCGGGCGCTGCCGGCCGGGTCGCGCCGCGCGGGAGCACGGCGGTCAGGGCGGTGACGAAGGCGGTGGCGGCCGTCGGGTCGCCGCCGTCCACGGGGTGCACCGTGCTGCCGGTGAGCACGATCCCGACGTGCTGCCCGTCGGCGGTACGGGCCTCCCGGACCACCGCGAGGGGGATCTCCGTGCGGGCGCTCCGGTCGACGAGCCGGAGGCCGCCGTCCTCGAGCATGGCCTCGGTGCCGTCGCCGCCACCGACCGGTATCCGTGAAGGGACCGTCACGTTCGCCCCTGTCGGCAAGTCGCTGATGCGCCACGGCGCCGTCCGCCGTCGTGCTGCCGGAGACCTACCGCGAGGAGGAACGGCCGGCCGCCGCGGTCACGCCCCGGGCTCCTTCATCAGCTCCACCAGGGTGGAGAAGCTGTCCGCGGCGTGGCCGGCGTCCATGCCGCGCCGGAAGAGTTCGACGGCCGAGGCCGGAAGCGTGGTGTCGACGCCCGCGTCCGCGCTGGTGCGCAGCACGTGTTCGACGCTGGCCGTCCCCATGGCCAGGCGGTCCACGTCGCCGGTGTGCCGGCCGGCGTCGATGCGCCCGGCGTAGAAGGAGAAGAACCCCGGCAGCGAGTGCGCGGTGTCCACGGCGTGCGGCAGGACGTCCGCCGCCTTCAGGCCGTTGGCGTCGGCGAGGGCGACCGCCTGCCAGTAGCCCAGCATGGAGGTCCAGAACATGGTCATGCCGATCTGGTACATCAGCGCGGCGAGCCCGGGATCCTCGCCCAGGTGGTCGGTCCGCCCCGTGAGGACTTCGAGCGCGGCCCGGTGCCGGTCGAAGACCCGGCGCGGCCCGCTGTAGAAGCTCGCCGACTCGGCCAGGCCGATCCCGTCGGGCGGCACGGTGACGCCGCCGGTCAGCTGGACGGCGCCCCGCCCGGCCGCCCAACGGGCCGCGGCCCGTGCCCTTTCCGGCGTGTCGGAGCTGAGGTTCACCAGGACCCGGCCGGCCAGCGCGGCGCCGGCGGGTTCGAGGACGGCGTCCACGGCGTCGTAGTCCGTGAGGCTGAGGACCACCAGCTCGTGGGAGGCGAGGGCCTCCTGAACGTTCGGCGCGAGCACCGCGCCGCGCGCGACCAGGTCGCTCGCGCGTGACGCGGTGCGGTTCCAGACGGTGACGTCGTATCCGCGGTCGAGGAAGGCGCCGGCCATGGCCCGCCCCATGGGGCCGAGACCGATGACGGTGACGGACTGCTCGGTGTTGCTCGTGACGCTCATGACGAGATTTCCACCTCTCACTAGAACGAACGCTCTACCCAGAGTTCGGAGGGAACGTATCACGGCACTGGAACGAACGCTCTATTCAGGGAACCGGGTACTGTGCCCGCATGCAGAGCAGCACACGGGACCGGATCGTCGTCGCCGCCTCACGCCTCCTGCAGCGGCAGGGCTACGTCGGCACGGGAATCAAGCAGATCGCGCAGGAGGCGCGGGCCACCCTCGGCTCCGTCTACCACTTCTTCCCGGGTGGCAAGGAGGCCGTCGCCATCGCCGCGATCGAACACGGGGCCGGGGAATTCGCCGCGCTCCTGCGGGAGGCGCTGGACGGTGACGACGACCCGGCGGAGGCGGTGGCGGCCTGCGCCCGGCAACTCGCCCACGAACTGCGCGAGTCGGGGTGGACCGACGGCTGCCCGGTGACGGCGGCGGCACTTGAGACCCTCGGCACCGACTCGGAGATCCAGCGCGCCTGCGCCGACGCGCTGCGCGACTGGGAGCGGTTGGTCCGCGACAAGCTGCTGCGCTGCGGCTTCCCCGCCTCGGACGCACGGGAACTGGCGACCACCGTCGTCTCCGCCCTGGAGGGGGCCGAGGTCGCCGCCCAGGTCGGCCGCAGCGAGGAACCCCTCCTGGTGACGGGCCGTCAACTCGCCCGGCTGGTGCGCTCGTACGAGATCCAGGGCCTGTCCCCGTGAGGGCCCCGGCCCCTGGCGCGCCAAACCCGGCACTCCGCCCACCGACGGCGTCCCCACCAGCTACTGCGCGGCCGTCCGGTTCACCTGCCGGGCCACGATCGTCGACGAGCCGGAGTCCGAGCCCGAGCCCGAGCCCGAGGCCGAGCCCGAACTGCTGCGCCGCCAGATGGCCCACTTCCAGCCCGACGGCGACCGTCTTCCGCATCGGCCCCGCCGCCGTCGCCTTCCCCGGCACCCTCGTCGCCGTCGTCACCGCCACCGGTCTGCGCGGCCGCGAACCCCGGTCCCGCACCGCCGCCCAGTCACCGCCGCCGACGAACTGCGGGACCTGCTCGCCGAACACCCCACCCGTACCGCCGCCCACCGCCTCGACCCGGCACACCCGCCGGAACCACCGACCGGAACCACGTCCCGGAGTCCCCGCCGGAGCACGCCCCGTACGCGCGTCCAGGCCGGCCGCCACCCCACGAGGAGACGCACCATGCCCGCCCGCCCCAGCATCCTGTTCGTGACCGACCTCGCCTACCAGGCCCGGGGCCGGCGCTACTGCGACGAGGACATCCTCCTGACCTCGCGGCTGCGCGAGACCTTCGACATCGCCCAGTGCCATCCCCTGGACGCCGCGGCGCTGATGGACGCCTTCGACGCGGTCGTGGTCCGCAACAGCGGGCCGGTGCTGCACTACCAGGAGGAGTACGACGCCTTCCGGGCGGAGGCCGCCGCCCGGGGCACCCGGGTCTACAACCCGCTGAACGGGCGCGGGGACATGGCGGGCAAGCAGTACCTCCTCGACCTGACGGCGGACGGGTACCCGGTCATCCCCACCGTCGACCGCCCCGAGGACCTGCACGTCCTGCCCCGGGCCGAGAGGTACGCGGTCAAGCCGAGGGCCGGGGCCGACTCCATCGGCCTGACCTTCGTCCCCCGGGACCGGCTCGACGGCCTCCCGTACGGCGACATCCTCGTCCAGCCGGGCGTCGACTTCCGCTACGAGGTGTCCTTCTACTACGTCGACGACGCCTTCCAGTACGCCCTCCACGCCCCCGACCCCACCCGGCGCTGGGTCCTCGAACCCTACGAGCCCACCGGCGCCGACCTCGCCTTCGCGCGCCGCTTCATCGACTGGAACACCCTCGACCACGGCATCCAGCGGGTGGACGCCTGCCGCACGCAGGAGGGCGGACTCCTCCTGGTCGAACTGGAGGACCTCAACCCCTACCTGTCCCTCGACCGGGTCCCCGACCGCACCCGCGACGCCTTCGTGACCGCCGTGACGGCCTCCCTGCACCGCTTCCTGGACACCGCGCCCCGCGCCTGAGACGACGCCTGCCGCGTACGGCCGCCCTCAGGAGGACATGCCGGCGGGGCTGCGGTTCAGGGCGCTGTCGGGGCGGGCGGTGAGCTCCTCCCAGGTGCCCTCCCCGGCGATGCGCCCGGCCTCCAGGACGGCGGTGCGGTCGGCCCGGCGGATGGTGGCGCGGCGGTGGGCGATGACGACGGTGGTGCGCCCCTCCCGGTGGAGCGCGGCCGCGATCCGGGCGTCGCTCGCGTTGTCCAGGTGGGCGGTGGACTCGTCGAGGACCAGGACGCGCGGCCGGGCGAGGAGCGCGCGGGCGAGGGCGACGCGGGCCCGCTGTCCTCCGGAGAGGGTGGCGCCGCGCTCGCCGACCGGGGCGTCCAGCGGAGCGATCCGGCGCCTCCGGCCTCAAGTCCCTGGCCACGGCGATCGAGAAGGCGAAGGTGCCGGCGGTCTTCGCGGACTCCTCCCGGCCCGACCGGCTCGCCCGGGCCCTCAAACGCGAAGGCCACGTGGACGTACGCGTCCTGCCCCTGTTCTCCGGATCCCTGACGCGACAGGGCGGGGGCCCGCCACCTACCTGGAAATGATGCGCGCCAACACCACGGCCATAGCCGACGGCCTCGGCGCGCCCACCCCCACCGTCCGCCCCACGGCGGGCACCGAAAGGAAGACCCCGTGACCAGCACGACCCGCTCCCGCGCCACGGCGGGCATCACCCTCCTGCTCGCCACCTCCCTCGCCCTGACCGCCTGCGGCACCGACGGCACCGACACCACCGACGAGCCCGCGGCCGAGGAGAACAGAACAAGCCCGGCACTCCGGCGAAGCCAGGCACCCCGACGAAGCCCGGCACTCCGGCGAAGTCGGTCACCGACCCGCTCGTCGTCACCTACGAGGGCGGTCTCTACGTCCTGGCCGGCCGGGCCCTGAAGACCGCCGAGGACGTACCCCTGGCCGGCTTCAACCGCGTCAACCCCGCAGGCGACGACCGCCACGTCATGCTCTCCACCTCCGAGGGCTTCCGCGTCCTGGACGCCGTCGGCCGGCGGCTCACCGGCATCGCGTTCGAGGGCCCCAAGCCCGGCCACGTCGTACGGCACGCCGATCGGACCGTCCTGTTCACCGACGGCACCGGGCAGGTCACCTCCTTCGACCCCCACGACCTGGCCAAGGGCAGGCCCGCCACCAGCACGTACACCTCCGCCAGCCCCCACCACGGCGTCGCCGTCGAACCGGAGGACGGCCGGCCGGTCAGCACCCTGGGCACCGAGGAGAAGCGCACCGGCCTGATCGTCCTCGACGGGGACCGCAAGGAGATCACCCGCAACGAGCAGTGCCCCGGCGTCCACGGAGAGGCCACCGCCAAGGACGAGGTCGTGGCCGTCGGCTGCGAGGACGGCGTCCTCGTTCACAAGGACGGCCGCATCACCAAGGCGAAGAGCCCCACGGCCTACGGCCGGATCGGCAACCGGGCCGGATCCGACCTGTCCCCGGTCGTCCTGGGCGACTTCAAGAAGGACGAGGACGCCGAACTCGAACGCCCCCGGCAGGCCTCCCTGATCAACACCACCACCGGGAGGACGAACCTGCTCGACCTCGGCACCGGCTACACCTTCCGCTCCCTGGCCCGCGGCCCGCACGGCGAAGGCCTCGTCCTGGGCACCGACGGCAGGATCCACGTCATCGACCCCGAAGCCGGCAGGGTCACCGGGACGATCCCGGTCATCGGCGCCTGGCAGGAGCCCTTGAACTGGCAGCGGCCGTACCCCGCCCTCTTCGTCCGCGACCGCACCGCCTACGTCACCGCCCCCGCGACTGGGCAGGTGGTGGAGGTCCGCCATGAGGAGCATGTTCTCCTCGCCGGTGATCAGGCCGTCGACGGCGGAGAACCGGCCGGTGACACCGATGGCGGCACGGACCGCCTGCGGGTCGGCGGTCAGGTCGTGCTCGCCGGCATGCAGGTCGCCGGCGTCGGCGGTGAGCAGCGTGGAAAGGATCTTCACGGTGGTGGTCCTGCCGGCGCAGTCGGAACCGAGCAGTGCGAAGACGGTTCCGGCCGGGACGTGCGGGTCGATGCCGTCGAGGACGCCCTTCTCACCGTACGACCTGCGCAGACCCACGGCGGAGATCGCGGTCGGTGACGGACCTCTGTCCCTTCGAGGGAGGGTGTCGGGCGAGCTCGTGCCGGAGCCCCGCGCGCAGGGGAGCGTCGGAACGGCTGAGCCAGGTACCGCGAGCAGTTTCGCCCAACGCGGTGGGTGGGGGCTGCGGCTACGGGGAGCCGGTCGGCGCGCGCCCGTTTGCGCCGCACCGATGCGTACGAACCGCGCCTGCGGGTCACTGCGTCCCCAGGCGCGGCGGCGCTGGATGAGCGGTCGATGCCCGTGGTGCGGTAGCCGAGGCCGTGGAGGTGGCGGGACAGGGTACCGTCGCCGCTCCCGACGCCGGGGGCGGCGCGTCCGTGGCCGGGGTGCTCGTCCAGGATCCGGGTCTCGGCGTCGCCGCGTGTCAGGGGCACCAAGCACCCCTCTCGGGCAGGCAAGCGTCCGCGGAGCGACCGCGTTTGCCGGCCTTCGGCCCGCAGCAGGCGCCTGGGCGTGGTCCCGGGGCGGAACGGATGGTTCGTCGATGGCCCGACCGCGCGCCCGCGGCATGCGGTTCCTCTTCGAGGACTGTGACGGCGTCGTCAGGGTGGTGACCCGCTGGGAGCCGGGTCGACCGACGGCCGAGGAGCACGCGAAGCAGTGGCGCCTCGGCGGTGCGGGACGACGTGCCGCCCCACGGGTGAGCGCCTCGACGGCCGGGGCGGAGCCGCGGTCTCCGTGCCCCGGTTCCTCCTGCCCCGCCGAGGGGACGGGCCTCGGCGGGCGTGACGACCGGAGGAACTGCTCGACGCATTCGCCGTTCGGGTGCCACCGGCCGTGTGCCGCGATCGCGGATCAGGGCCGGGCGGTGCCTTCGCCGTCGGGAAGGAAGGGGAAGATCCGGTCGAGGCCGGTGGTGCTCATGAGGCGGAGGGTGTGGTCCGGGACGGCGGCGAGCAGGCCGCGCAGTTCGGGGGCGGTGCCGTGGTCGAGTGCGCCGAGGACCTCCGGGACGGGACCGGTCGCGGCGTCTCGGGCGGTAATCTTCAGTGGGCTCACGCCGTGTTCTTCGTCGTCGACCCGGGTGCCGGACGGGCGGGGACACCGAGGGCGAGCAGGGCGGTGTCGTCGTCCAGGCCGTCGCCGAAGCCGTCCAGGAGGCGGCTCAGCGCCTTGATGAGGGCGTCCGGGGGCTCTCCGGCGTGGTCGGCGGCGAAGGCGAGGAGCGCTTCGTCGCCGTAGAGGGTGGTGCGGTCTCTGCCGGTGCGGGCTTCGGTGAGGCCGTCGGTGTGGAGCAGGAGCGTGTCACCGGGGTCCAGGGTGGTGGTGGCGACGGCGAACGGCGCGGTGGGCAGGATGCCGACGAGGAGGCCCCCGGGAGTGGGGAGGCGGCCGACGTGGCCGTCGGCGCGCAGGACGAGGGCGGGGGGATGGCCGCCCGAGGCGAGGCGGACGTCCGCCCGTCCGGTCTCCCCGTCGGGTTCGACGATGCCGAAGACGACGGTGCAGTAGCGCGGGTCCCCGGCGGTGTAGCGCTCGTGGAGGACCTTGTTGAGGGTGGTCAGGACGGCGGTGGGGTCGGGGTCGTGCAGGGCCGCGGTGCGCAGGGTGTAGCGGGTCAGGGAGGTGACCGCGGCCGCTTCGGGTCCCTTGCCGCACACGTCGCCGAGGAAGAAGGCCCAGCGTTTGCCGTCGAGGGGGAAGACGTCGTAGAAGTCGCCGCCCAAGCGGTCCGGTGAGGCGGTGCGGTAGTGGGCGGCCGTCTCCAGGCCGGGGATGGTGGGCAGGACGTCGGGCAGCAGTGACCGCTGGAGGACGGCGAGGGCCTCTTGCAGGCGGGCGCGATCGGCCTCTGCCTGCCGGCGGGCTTGTTCGGCGGTTCTGCGGGCGAGCAGGAGCTCTTCTTCGTAGGCGCGGCGGTCGCGGGCGTCGAAGACGGTGGTGCGGATGAGCAGGGGGTCGCCGCCGTCGCCGCGCTTGACGACGGAGGAGACCAGCACCGGCATCCGCCCGCCGTCGCTCCGTTTCATCTCCAGGGCGATGCCGCCGATCTCCCCCCGCATCCTGAGCAGGGGCGCGAAGTGCGTCTCGTGGTAGAGCCTGCCGCCCACGGTGAGCAGGTCGGTGAACCGCATCCGGCCCACCACCGCCCCGCGTTCCAGGCCGAGCCAGTCCAGCAGGGTGGCGTTGACCTTCGCGACGGTGCCGTCCATCAAGGTGGACAGGTATCCGCAGGGGGCGTTCTCGTACAGTTCCTCGGCGCTGTCCTCCAGCAGCGCGGCGAACGCCGCGGCCGGCGCCTCCTCGCGGTTCTCGTGGTCCGCGCCGTACGGACCGGACTCCCGTCCGGTGCGGCACATCATCGCAGGCCCGCCAGGAAACCGGTGATCGCCTCGTTGGTGGCCTCCGGTGCGGACAGGTGGGGGCAGTGTCCGGTGGCGTCGAGGGTGACCAGCGTCGAGCCGGGGATCGCCCGGTGGACGAAGGCGCCCACCTCCCGGGGGGCGACGACGTCCTGGGCGCACTCCAGGACCAGCGTCGGCACCGTCACCTTCTTCAGGTCGTCGCGCGAGTCCGAGAGGAACGTGGTCCGGGCGAAGACGCGCGCCATGTCCGGGTCCGTGGCGCAGAAGCTGTTCGTCAGCTCCTCGCCGAGTTCGGGACGTTCCGGATTTCCCATGATCATCGGAGCCGTCGCCGACGACCACCCGAGGTAGTTCGACTCCAGGGACGCGAGCAGCTCGTCGATGTCCTCACGGCTGAAACCGCCCCGGTACCCCTCGTCGTCGACGTACCGCGGGGACGGCGCGACCATCACCAGCGCTCCGATGCGCTCCGGCGCCGCGTCCGCCGCCAGCACGCCGGTCATCGCGCTGACCGAATGGCCCACGAACACCGCGTCACGGAGGTCGAGCGCCTCGCACACCTCGACCACGTCCCGGGCGTAGCCCTCCAGGGAGCCGTAGCGTTCCTCCGAGAACGCGGACGGGTCCGAACGCCCCGAACCCACGTAGTCGAACAGGACGACCCGGTGGTCCCGCGCCAGGGCGGGCACGGTCAGCCGCCACATGTTCTGGTCGCAACCGAACCCGTGGGCCAGCACCACCGTCCGTCCGCGCGGGTTTCCGGCGACGGTGACGTTGTTCCTGCGTTCGATGTCCATGTCCCCACCCTCTCAGGCGGGGTCCGCTTCCCCCGCATCGCCGTGGAACCCCCACAATCCCACCACTGCTTCCATGACTCCCGCGCACCCCGGATCACCACCCCGGCCGAAACGGTCGTCGTTCGAGGGCGGAATGGGAACGCCGCCGTGATCTCCGGTCCCGCCCTCGGTCACGGCACGGACAGGGGGCCGACCCCGGCGGTGGCGGTGGAGGGAACCGGACGCGACGCCGTGGCGGGACCGCGGAGCCCTCCGCCGTACAGCTCCTAGCAGGCGGCGGCGTCCTCCACCGTCGGCCGCACCGTCAGGACGGTGTCGGCCCCCGTGATCTCCAGGAGCCGCTTCACCTGCGGTGTCGGGCCGGCCAGGCGCAGGTCGGTCGTCCGGTGGGTGAGGATCAGCAGGTTCAGGAAGGCCGAGTCCGCGAAGGTGACGCCGGAGGCGTCCAGGACCACCTTCCGGTGCTTCTCCGCGGCTGTGTCCAGGGCCGTGGCCAGGGGGGCGACGGTCTGCATGTCGTAGGAGCCGCGCGCGACGACGACCCCGACGCCGCGGGCCGCGTACCGCGCCACCGCGGCTCGGTCCGGGCGCCGTCCGTCGGCCTGCCCGCCGCTGACGGCGCAGGCGCCGCGGCTCGTCATGACGGTCTCGTCCAGAGACATCGTCGGCCCTTTCTGTGGTTCCCGCAGTATCCTGCCGCCTGTTACACGAAAAGTATGTCACGCATTGGGTGTCCGGCAATGACGGTCCCTAGAATGCCGTACATGATCGGAGTGCCCGAATCCCACAGAGGCTGGACGTTCGTCACCAACCACGCGCGCGTACTGGCTGCCATCGCCGACGATCCGAATGCCCGGATCCGCGACATCGCCGCCCACTGCAGGCTCACGGAGCGCGCCGTCCAACGGATCATCTCCGACCTCGAACAGGACGGTTACCTCTCCCACACCCGTGACGGGCGCACCAATACGTACCGCATCGAATCGGACAAGGTGCTTCGTCATCCCGCCGAAGCGGGCCTGACCGTGGCCTCCCTGCTCTCCCTGCTCGTCCAGGACGAGGCGCATCGCACCGGAGAGACGGAAGCACGGCCGGACGAAGCCTCTCGCGCCGGTTAGGGCCTGTCCGGCGGACAGGGTCGGACCCCTGGCGAGCGATCCCGAGGTCCAGCAGACGGTCACCGACCGCGTCACCGACGTCGTACTGGCGCGGGTCGACGCGGACGCGTTCGTCGGACAGCCGACGGACGCCGCCGCGGAGCAGGGCGTCCCGCCCCGGCCGGCCGCACTGCCCGGCGATCCGGACGGTCCGATCTCGGACGGTCCCGGGCGATCGGTCGGGAAAGCAGTGGAGGAGGTGGTCGCCGGCGGCGCCTTCGGGACGGTCTGGGCGGACGCCGACCGCGGGGCCCGTTCGGCGCCGGCCAAGGCCCGGACGAGCGGGCCCGACACCGTGGTCGAGCTGAAGGACGACGAGGCCGTCGTCGACCTCGGCCCGGTCGTCGCCCGGGCGAAGGATCGGCTGGTCGAGGTCGGCTTCTCGCCCGCCGCGAAGATCCCGGCCGTCCGCATGGACTTCGTGGTGTTCGCGTCGGATGACGTGGGCGAGTTCAGGACCTGCGTGAGGGCGCTGGAGATCCTCGGCGGCCGACCGCCCGTCATCGCGTTGTCGGCCGCGGCGGCCGGAGAGTACCCGGCGCCCCGCCGGCGGTACGCGGTCGTCGGAGCCGGACTGGCCGTGTTCGCCGCCATGGTCGCCCTCGGAATCGGTCTCACCGCCTTCCGCGACGTCCACCCGGACCGCCTGCCTCCCGGCGCGTTCCGGGCCGCGACGGGAACCGTGTACGACGCGCTGGTGCGGTTCCTGCGCGCCGGCGTGCGGACCCTCGCGGCGATCGCCCCTCCACCGCCGCCGGTGCCCTCCTGCGCGTCCTGGCGACCGCCGCCGTGGTCCTGTTCGCCCGGAGCCACCCGACGACGACGGTCGTGGTGCGGACGGTGGCGGTCGTCCTGCCGGAGCCGCCGTGGGCGGACCTTCCGAACGGATCCGCGGGCCCACGGGCGTGGCTCGCTTGACCGGCCGGACCGGCGCGTGCAGAGTCGGGACGCGGCACCGGGACGGCGCCGCGCCCCCTGTCGGCCGGTCCTTCCCGCACTCGTGGCGGACGGCCCTGACGCCCAGGAGGGACTGGTCCGGTGGTCCTCGACCTGGTGGTGATCGGAACGGCCATCACTCTGGGCCCCCTGCACAACACCGCCTTCATCCTGTTGCTGTTCTCGCGACGAGGCGTCCGCCAGGGCCTGGCGTTCCTGTTGTCGTGGCTGGCCAACCTGGTCGCGGTGATCGCCGTGGTGGTGCTGCTGACCGGCGGTCGGCCTCCCGAGCGTCACAGCACGCCCTCGACCGCCGCGATCGTCGCGAAACTCGTCATCGGCCTGGCGCTGGTGCTGTACGGGGCGTACCGGCACCGCAGGCCGCCCCGCCCGCACGGCCCGTCCCGCTGGACCGCCCGGGTCGACAACGCCTCCCCGGCCACGGCAGCGGGTCTGGCGTGGCTGCTGCAGCCCTGGGGCCTTGTCGCGGCCGGCGCCGCGACCGTCGTCGACGCGGACCTCTCCACCCTCTCCGACTGGCTCGTACTGGCCGGCTACTGCCTTCTCGCGACCCTCAGCCTCATCGTCATGGAGCTGTACGTGGTCCGGGCGCCGGCGGCCGCCGACGCCCGGCTCAACGCCCTGCGGAGCCGGCTGGGCCGACATCAGGAACAACTCGTCGTCGCCCTCTCCCTGGCCGTCGGCGCGTGGCTGACGGCCAGGAGCGTCTACCAGCTCGTCGCTTGACGCCGGGGCCCGTGGGGTCCACCCGTGGGCTTCGGCCGACGCGGCGGGGCGGGTCCCAGCCGCCGACGGGGGCGGCCGGTCGCTCTCCCGGCCGGTACCGGGCCTTCGTCCCCAAGGGCGGGGACGGTCTCCGGGAGGCCGCCGGAATCCTTGACCCGGCGGTTCCGCGGGTGTCGTCGTGCACGAGGACGCGCGGGCCGCGGCGGCACCCGGCGGGCGTACGGCACCCCGCCGCCCGTGCCCTCGGCACCTGGTCCTTCCCGGGGTTCCCTCACGCGGCCCGCGCCCCTCCGCGCGGGCGGCGGGGCGTGAGCGGCGGGCCCGGAGGAAGCAGTTCGGCGGTGGCGAAGGCCGTCACCGCCGCCAGGATCACCACCGGAATCGTCTCGGAGTTGCCGAGCAACAGGACCACCAGGGCCACGCTGCTGACCGGAAGCCGCAACGCGGCGGCCGAGGCCGCGGCCATTCCGGCGGCTGCCCCGGGGACCACCCCGAGGCCCGGCAGCGGCGCGAGCAGCACGCCCGCGGCCGCGCCCAGGAAGAGCACGGGGAAGACCAGTCCGCCGCGGAGACTGCCCAGGCACAGGGCGTACGCGGCACCCTTGAACAGCAGGACCGCCACCAGCGCGCCGACGCCCCAGGCGTGGGGATCGGAGGCGAGTCCGGCCAGCGTCGCCTGGCCCGAGGAGGCGACGTCCGCCGGGGTGCGCCCCGTGACGACCGAGTACAGGGCGGCGCAGCCCCCGGCGGCGACCGCGCAGACCACCGTGCGTACGAAGGGGGAGGCCGCCACGAAGACGGCGGTCAGCCGTCCTCCGACGACCAGCAGGTGCACCAGCGCTCCGACGCCGACCGCCAGCAGGACCGACCACACCACGTCCCCGGTGTCCAGGCGCGGCGGAGCGGTGGGGAAGCCGAGGGAGAGGCTGCCCGTCTCGAGGCCGGTCCAGCGTCCGAAGCCGGTGAACACCACGGCCCCGACGCCACTGGACAGCAGGGCGGGGAGCATGACGACGAACAGTTGAGGACCGCCCACGCCCGCCACTTCGATCAGGAGGACGGCGGCGATGAGCGGATTGCCGAAGATGGCGGAGACGGCCGCCGCCGCACCGGCCGCGCCCAGCAGCGCGGTGCTCTGCGGGGTGGCCGGAGCGCGGACGAGACGCCGGAAGAACAGCGCCAGGCCGCCGCCGAGCGCGATCAGGGGGGCCTCCGGCCCCAGGACGGCGCCGAGCGGCAGGCTCGCGACCGCGGCGACGACCACTCCGGGCAGGGCGGCGGTGGAGGCACCGCCGGCGTGCAGTCCCCCGGCCGGGACGTGCCCGCCCGCGCCGGGCAGCCGGGTCACCACCAGACCCACGACGACCCCCGCGACGGCGAGCAGCGGCAGCGGCCACCAGGCGGGAGGCGAAGCCCAGCCGAGCGCCTCCGGCAGGTCCGCCCACACCACGTGCTCCAGCTCGTGCAGGCCGACGAGGAACCAGAAGGCCGCCAAGGACACGGGGACGCCGATCAGGGCGCTGAAGACCAGGGCCTTGAGGTACGCGGGGGTCCGCAGGAGGGCCCGCAGCCGGTCGGCCTCCGAGGGTTCCTCGGGTCCCGGGGAGGAGGCCGGGACTGTTTTCGACGCGGTCATGGACTTCCGCCCTTCCGGACCTGGGGACGTGGATGCGGAAAGGTCATGGTTCGGGTCCCCCGGCGGAAGAGGAGGACCGGCGCCGCTCCAGCCCGATCCTGACCGCCCCGACGACGGCCTTCGCGATCACCCCCACGAGGACGAGGTCCGCCACCATCTGACACGTGGTCAACGCGCGAGCCGTCTGCGAGACGGGCACGATGTCGCCGAAGCCGACGGTGGCGAAGACGGTCACCGTGAAGTACAGGGCGTCGTTCCTGCTGAGCGGTTCGGAGAAGGACCGCCCTCCCTCTTCCCGCGCGTACAGGAAGTAGGTGCACGAGAACAGCAGCAGGAACAGCGGAACCGCTGTGCTCAAGGTCTCGACGGCGCGCAGCCGCGGGTACGGCGACCTGACGATGCCGACCGCCTGCAGGGCCAGGAGCGCGCCGATCCCCAGCATGCCCAGTACGAGCACGACGACGGTGTGCTGGTCGAGGGTGCTGTCGAGGGGCAGCAGGAAGTAGGCGGTGGTGCTCGTCGCCACCACGACCGCCGAACGCAGGAGGGGCAGGAGGGGGCGGACGCGTGGGGGACGCGGCCGCCGGTCCCGTTCTCCCCCTCGCGGCACGCTCATGTGGGCCGCGACTCTCCGGCGGTCCGTCCGTCCACCGCGCCGCAGGGGGGAGTGCCCGGCCCCGCGCCGGACGCCGTCGTGCCGGGGGGCGCGGCGGACGCCGGCTGCACCGGCTTCGGCTGCACTGCCATGAGGATCTCCTGCGGAACGCTTCACGGGCCGTCGTACCCGGCGGAGCACCCGCCTTCCGTCCAGCAAAAGTGCTTCCGCCGCGTCCCGCTACCGGAGACGAGCCGCATGCCGTCGTCCGGGTGTCGACGCGCCGCGGCGTCGGGGGAGACGCGCCGGGGCCGGCCCTCGGCGCACGGCGGATCGGGGACCGGTCCGGTTCCCGTCCCGGGGGCCCGCGGTGCTCGCGCCTCCGCGTTCCCGCCCCCAGGACCTCACCCGCTGCTTCCCCGCCGCCGTCCCGGGCGCTCCGGGCCCGCAGGCCGGGTGTCAGTACCTCGTCGGCCGGGGAGCGACGCACAGACCCCAGATGACGAGGGCGTCGATCACGATGAGGAGCGACGCCCACCACGGAGTGTGGGGAAGCCACATGAAATTGGCGATCATGCTGAGTCCTGCCAGGCCCACGCCGACCGCCCTGGCCCACGTGGCGCCCTTGTACACGGCGGCGCCGGTGACCGCGACGAGGATGCCCAGGATGAGGTGGATCCATCCCCACCCCGTCAGATCGAGCTCGTAGACGTAGTTACGGGTGGCCAGGAAGACGTCGTCCTTGGCGATGGCCGAAATGCCCGCGAGCAGCGTCATGATGCCGCTGAAGACCATGATGACGGAGGCGAAGACCAGCCAGCCGCTGCTGTGCGTCTCCCCGTGCCGACCGGATGCGCCCGTGTGGGTCGTCATGACAGGCTCTCCTTCCGTCGCTGCCCGCCGTGACCTCCCGTCCGGCGGACCGGATACCTCCAATCTGAGTCCCGGAGCCTCCTGACGCACGTCGGAGGAGGAGCCGTTCCTGCCGCCGTCGGCCCGGCGTGCGAGAAGGGCGCTCTCCGGCCTTCCCGACGACAGCGGGACCGGACAGGGTGCTCCTGTCCGGCCCCGCCACTCGTGTCCGTTCTCCGCCGGGGCCCGTCGTCACGGAAGGGAAGCCCGTGCGGACCGCGGAGCACGGAGCAGGAAGCCGCCCGTCGCCGGCCGCACGGGAAGGAGAACGGGACGCCGCCCGGCGCGTGTACGCGGGCGGACTCGGCTACCTGGCCGTCCGTGCGCGGCCGGCGGTGTCGCGGCCGAGGAGGAAGCCGAGGGCGATCATGCCGATGCCGAGGAAGAAGTGCAGCCAGTTGTCGGCGGTGTTGACGGGGACGAAGTTGGCGGCGCTGTCGTGGTCGATGAACATGCCGTACAGCCACAGCACCAGGTAGACGGCGCCGCCGACGACGAGGTAGTTGCGGGCGGTGCCGGCGCTGCGGGCCAGTGCCAGACCGGCGACGCCGAAGAGGAGGTGGACGATGTTGTGCAGGACGGACACCTGGAAGATGCCCAGGAGCTTGGCCTCGGAGTGGTGGGCGGCGAACTCCATGGTGTCGTAGTGGGTGGTGACACCCGGGACGAAGCCGAGGACGCCGACGAGGAGGAAGACCGCTCCCACGGCCAGAGCCGCCTGCTGGACCGGTGTTCTGGCGTTGCGGGAGGAAGGGGCGTGCGTCGTCACGACATCTCTTTTCGTTCAGGAGCGAAGGCCGTCCCGGTCGCCCGGTCCGTCATGGCTTCCTGCGGGTGCCCCCGGCTGTGGCGGACATGCCACGCCGGCCCGTGCGAATTCCCTCGCGCCGGCTGGGACCGGTGTCGCGTCACATGAAGGGGCTCACGGAGCGGGCCCGCTCCCACATGCCCGCCACCTGCTGACCGGCGCGCTGCTGCTCGCCGTGCAGGGCGTTGAGCACCACCAGGCATCCGGTGAACGCCGGCACCGCCCACTGGGCCCAGGTCAGCTGTCGGCGGGCCTTGTCCAGGTCGACGGGGTGCTCGGCCGCCTTCTCGGCGTCCTGGGGGTCGGAGGAGGAGGCCAGTTCGACCTTCTTGCCCAGGACACGGGCGTAGGCGGTGGCGGCCAGGGCCGCGGCGGTGACGGCGGTCTTGGCCGCCGTGGAGGCGGCGACGCCCTGCTGGGTGGCGACGCGGTGGGCGTTCACGGCCAGCAGCCCCCCACTGCCGAACAGGTGCGCGGCGATGGCGGCGGCGTTGACCGGCGTCCACTTCGCCCAGCCCGCCGAAGCGATCCGGTCCGTGGCCGCCTCCGTCCCGCCCTCGCTCCGGGCCGCGCCGTTGAGGCCGACCGCGCCCATCAGCGAACCGCCGAACCAGGCGGCCAGGCCCACGTCGTGCAGACTGCGGATGAGCGTGTTGCGTTCGGACATGACCGTGCTCCTTCTGGAAGGTGGGTCGCCCGACACGGGCGTCGGGCGGACGACACCCCACCTTCGTCCGTCCCGGTTGCCGTCGCCATCGCGGTGGGCCGGACGGGTACGGCCGGGGCGCCGGCGGCCGGTGCCGGCCCGGCCGTCGGCGCCCCCGGCCACGACGGCACCGAGGCGCCCGGTCCACGGGCCGGACGCCCGGTTCGAAGACGCGGTCCGGAGCCCGGACCCCGGGACGTCGGCCGCCCCGGCCCGTCACCGTCCGGGGCGGCTCGCCGCGGAGACCCGGGCGGGAGGGCACGGGGTGAGAACAACGTGATTTTCGGGGCAGAGAAACGTGCGGGAACGAGGACGCTGGGAGGCGGACATGACTGACCGGATCGGTTTGGCCGACGTGCTGGCCGCGGCCGAGAACGCCGCGCCCGTGGCCTCGCTGGATGTGGTGGCGCGCTACCTGCGGGAGCGGTTCGACGCGCGTTACGTCTCCTTCCTGTTCGTCGACGTCGTCGGCCGCACGGTGGTGCGGGTCACCGAGGAGACGTCCACGCGGCGGGACCGCAGTACCGAACGGATTCCGCTGGCAGGCAGCGCGTACCACGAGGTCCTGCGCTCGCAGAAGCTGCTGCGGGCCCAGGACGACGACGGAGGGCAGCGGATCCTGGCACCGGTCACCAACCGGGGCGACACGATCGGCGTGCTGGAGCTGTTCCTGCCCGACGCCACCGAAGAGGTGCTGGAGCAGGTGGAGCAGGCCGCGCACGCACTGGCGTACATCATCGTCACCGATCGCCGCTTCACCGACCTCTACCACTGGGGGGAGCGCACCACCGAAGTCAGCCTCGGCGCCGAGATCCAGCGCCAACTGCTGCCCTCCTCACCCTCCGTGGAAGCGGCCGAGTTCTCCCTCGCCTGCGCCCTGGCCCCCGCCGACAGCGTCTCGGGCGACACCTACGACTACACCCTCGACCACGACGTCCTGCACCTGTCGATCACCGACGCCATGGGCCACGACGTGGACGCCGCCCTCATCGCCACCCTCCTGATCAACGCCTCCCGCGGCGCCCGCCGTGCCGGAGCGGATCTGGCCGAACAGGCCCGGCAGACCCACCGGGCCATGCTCACGTACGGCCGGCGCACCTTCGCCACCGGCCTGCTCCTGCGCGTCTCCCTCGACGGCAGCGGCGCGCAGCTCGTCAACGCCGGCCACCTGTGGCCGCTGCGCCTGCGCGGGGACCGGGTCGAGGAGGTCCCCCTGGCCGTCAACCTGCCCTTCGGCGTCGACGCCCCGGCCCCCCACAGGGTGCAGGACCTCGACCTGAGACCCGGCGACCGCCTCGTGCTCTACACCGACGGCGCGCAGGAACGCCGGACCGAGAACGTCGACCTGCCCGGCCTGATCCGCGACACCGCGGGCGAGCGCCCCCGCGAGGTCGTCCGGATCCTGACCGCCGCGGTCACCGACGCCGCCGGAGGCCACCTCCAGGACGACGCCACCGTCGTCTGCCTGGACTGGTACGGCCCCGGCGCCGGGAGGCGGCACGCCGACACCGGCGCCGACGCGTAGGTCTTCGTCCCCGTCGGTCACGGCCCCGTGACGGCCGGTCCCGGGAGCGACCGGCAGAGTGGAACGGCCCCGGGGACTTCGTACGCCCTCGCCTCCCCCGGCCCGCGCGGGCCGGCGACACGTGTCGGGCCCCGTCCGAAGGCGACGCCGTCGCCCTCCGGGCCCGGCCGGAACCAGGGGTCGATCGCGGGTTGTTCGTCCGGATCGGTGCACCACAGCCGCACCCGTCCCCGGGAGGCCCGCCGCGCCGGGTGGCGGGGCGCGGTCGGCCACGCCTCCGTCCAGGATCGCGGCGTCACGGGAGTCGGCGTTCACCCGGCGCGTCCCGGCCCGGAAGCGGGCCGGTCGGCGGTGAGTTCGGCGACCGCGTCGAGCAGGGTGACGCGTTCGATGGCGTCGCTCCCGGTCGCCGGTACGGTGCAGGCGTACGCTCCGGCGACGGCGACGGCGACAGCGCCGTGCAGTGCGCACCGCCGCAGGTCCTCGCCGGCGAGCCGGGCGAAGGAGAAGGCGGCCGCGTACAGGGGAGTTCGGGGGCGTGGACGATTCCGTTGACGCCCGGTCGTCCCGGGACGAGGACGTCGTGGGCGCTGCTCACCGCTGTTCCTCTCGTGCGCGGGCGTTGCCGTCCGCCGCGGATCGCGGCTGGTCTTGCGGCCGTTGCCGGACGCGGCCTCTGCGCAGGTGGCGGGGCCGGGCACGGCGCTCTCCTCTCGCGGGTGCGCGGCGGGTGCGGACGCGGCCCGTGGCTTCCGGGGGAGACCGGAGGTCGTCGCCGCGGATTCCGGCGAGAACGTGAGCAGGACCGGGCCGCTCTCATCGTGGATCGATCGATCCGGCGGATCGTCCGGCAGCGGTGACCCGGGCCTCCGCCGATGCCCGTCCCGGTGCCCGGCGTGCCGGCTCCCACGGCCGGAACCACGGATCGGGCCACGCCTCGGCGGCGGCGAGCAGCGGGTAGAGGGTCGCGCCGTCGAGGCTCTCGCGAATGATGTCGGCATGGCCTCCGTGCCGGGCCGTCTCCTCGATCAGGTGCAGCAGGACCCAGCGGACCGACCACTCCTCGACCTCGGCGGGAAACCAGGGGAGCCCCCGCGGGACTTGAACGGCCTGCCCGAGGTCGGGAACCCCGGCGATGACCGCGTCCGTCCGGTCGGCCGCTTCCGCGTGCGCGGCCAGCGCCCAGGCCAGGGTCTCGTCCGGAGAGAGCCGGAACTCGTCGTCGTCCGGCTCGTCCGCCTTGCGCCGGGGCCCGCTCTCCTCCCCGAGGACGAGGTCCGTCCAGAAGGCCTCGCACCGCGCGGCGTGCTTGATCAGCCCGCCGATGCTCAAGTCACCGACCGGGGACGCCGTGCGGGCCTGTTCGTCGGTGAGGCCGTGGGCGGTGACGCGCAACGCACGCCGCTGGTGCGCGAGATAGGCGGTCAGGGCCGTGCGCTCGTCGCCGGCGGGCGGGGCGAATCCCGGCATGGTGGATCCCTCCGATTGCAAAATCTTGCAGAAAGTTTCGGTCGGACTCTACTGCCGTACCCGGCCGACGTATACCGGTACGGCGATGCCGCCCGGGTGTCGTGCGGATGCCGCGCCGCGAGCGGGAGCCGGCCCTGGATCCTCGCTGCTACCGCGCCGATCCGGGTTTCGGATCCGCGAGTTCGAAACGGTGGTGGCGAGCAGGGGCCGCGCTTGCCTCGCGGCGTGTGCACGGGGGATTCGAAGCGTGCTTCAGTCGGGAAACGCGCAGTGGCCCGTCGTTTCGCGCGAGTGACAGGGCTTTGGCTGAAAGATTATTCATCATCTTGCGCAAGCTTCTGCCGTGCCCCGAGGATGCGGGGCATGGCAAACGACACGAAGCGCATGGCGCGCCCCTTCGCTCTCGCCGCCGTGGTCGCGGCGGGTCTCCTGACGCCCCTGGCCGTCACCCCGTTCGCCGCGGCCGCCGCGCCACCGGCGCCGGACTGCGTGGAGCACTTCCAGAGCTGGCGCTACACCGAGGTCCACAACGGCTGTGCCGACACCGTCTCGGTCACGGTCGAGTACACGAACGGCCAGTGGGCCCCGTGCCGCGTCGTGGAGCCCGGTGGCCGGGTGACCTTCGCCGGTTACGGGACGAACGGCAACTACGTCACCGGGCTGAGGGTCTGCGACCCCGTCCTCGTCACCACCGGCCGCGCCTGAACCTCCGGTGCTTCTCCGGCCGGTGCCGATCGCGAAGCGGGGCGCCCCCGGCGGCGGCATCCCGATCACCGGTGTCGCGCGGCGTGCGCACGCCCCCGTGGCCGGGTCGGCGCCCACCCGGAGCGCGGGGCCGCCGCGCCCGACTCCGGCTCTCCTTCCTGCTCGACCCGTGGAGGCTCGCGCGTCCGGCTTGAGGTGTGGGCACCCGGTCGGGGCTCCGGTGGCCCGATGCGCGGTTGCCGGGGCGGTGCCGGCCCGGTGGAGCGGGAGCGGAACGGTGCGCCGCCGCACAGGAGGGCGGTCGAGGACGCGCCGGTGCAGGGCGCCGGGGCGGCGGCGGTCGAACGGCCGGCGCCGAGCACGGGCGTCCGTCGACGGGTCCTCAGGGCGTGGCGTGGAAGTACCGCACGCAGGTGCGCAGCAGACCGTCGTCCGCGATCGTGAACACGTCCACGAAGCGCTGTTCGGCCGCGGTGCTCTCCGGCGTGACCCGGTGGCCCGTGGCGATCACCGTGCGGTTCTGCGCGACGACCTGGTCCACGACGTGCCGGGCGCCCGGGAGGGCGTGCAGGACGTGGGCGCGCAGTGCGTCGGTGCGGCCGCGGGCCGCCTGCTGGCCCGGGAGTTCGAGGACCATCGCGTCGTGCAGGAGCGAACCGCAGCCGTCGAGGTCGCCGCCGTCCAGGTAGTCGTAGACCAGCCGCACGTGGTCGATGCCCGCGGCGGTCACCAGGTCCCCGCTCCCCGGGTCTCCGGTCGTCATGGTGTCTCGGCTGTTCAACGGTGCCAACCCCTTTCGCCTTCGTCCAGGATTCTGCGGCGACCGCCCAACTCCCCGTTATCGCCTCCCTATCGCGAAGCCGGAATCTTCACAGCATGGACAGGAGCGGGAGAGACGTGGAGACTGTCCTCACATGATCCTGACGTCCCGGCACGGACCGGCACGTTCCGGTGTGGCGCGGTGCGGTTCCGGTGTGTCGTCTCATCTGTTGCGTGGGGGAATCAGTGGCTGCTGCCGACGGCGGGTTAGGGGATCCGGACGTTCCGGGCGGGCCCCGTCTCACCTTCCGGGTCCTCGGGCCGCTCCAGGTGCAGGGCACCGCCGGGCCGCTGCGCGTGCCTCCCGGCCGGCAGGAGGTGATCCTCGCCGCGCTCCTCCTGGAGACCAACAGGGTCGTGAGCACCAGCCAGTTGGTCGACCTCATCTGGGAGGACAATCCGCCGGAGACCGCCAGGACGCAGGTGCAGATCTGCGTCTCCCGGCTGCGGAAGCTGCTCGTCGGCGCGGACGGCGAGGTCACCCTCACGACCCGACCGCCCGGGTACGTGCTCCACACCGGGGCCGGCAACGTCGACGCCGCCCTCTTTACGGGTCTGGTGCAGCGCGCCCGCTCGCTCGGCGAGGGCGGCGACCGCGAGGAGGCGGTTCGGCTCCTGAGATCCGCGGTCACGCTCTGGCAGGGCGACTGCCTCACCGGACTCGACAGCGGCCCGCTCGCCAACGCGGCCCGGCAGCTCAACGAGGAGCGCCTGGCCGCCGTGGAGCTCCGCACCCGGCTCGAACTCGAACTCGGCCACCACGACCGGCTCGTGGGGGAACTCCAGCGGCTCACCCGCGAGCACCCCCTGCGGGAGAAGCTGCACGGTCAGCTCATCCAGGCCCTCTACTGGTCCGGCCGGCAGGCCGAGGCCCTGGAAGCCTTCCGGACCGCCCGCCGCTACCTCGCGGAGGAGCTCGGGCTCGAACCCGGCCGCGAACTGCGCGACCTCGAGGCCGCCATCCTCGCGGGCGAGCTTCCGCCGCCCACCGCGGCGCGCCCCGCCCCGCCGTTCGCACGGGGCGCCACCGCGCCCGGCCCCGAGGCGCCGGACGGGGACCCCGCCGCACTCGACGCGGCGTCGCCCGCGCCCACTGCTGAATCGATTCGCCACGAGACCGTTCCCCATCAGCTCCCCGCCGACATCGCCGACTTCGTCGCCGACGGGCAGCGGCTCGGCACCCTGGAGAAGGCCCTCACAGGCGGCGACGGACGCGGCACCGTCGGCCTCGCCGCCATCACCGGCAAGCCCGGAACCGGCAAGTCGACCCTGGCCGTCCACGTCGCCCACGCCCTCGCCGAGACAGGCTTCCCCGACGGGCAGCTCTACTGCGACCTGCGCGGCACCACCGCCGCCCCGGCCACCCCCGCGGAGGTCCTCGGCCGCTTCCTCCGAGCCCTCGGGATCCCCGGCCAGCTCATCCCCGAATCCCTCGACGAGCGCGCCGAGATGTACCGGACCCGCCTCTCCACGCGGCGCGTCCTCGTCGTCCTCGACGACGCCGCCGGCGAGGGCCAGGTCCTCCCCCTGCTGCCCGGCAGCCGCGGTTGTGCCGTCCTCGTCACCAGCCGCGCCCGCCTCACCGCGCTCCCCGGCGCCCACCGCGTCGAGCTCGACGTCCTCGACGAGGACCGGGCCCTCGAACTCCTCGCCCGCATCGTCGGCGGCGACCGGGTCGCCGCCGAGGCCGCCGCCGCCGAGGCACTGGTCCGCACCGTCGGCCGCCTGCCGCTCGCCCTCCGGATCGTCGCCGCCCGCCTCGCCGCCCGCCCGCACTGGACCCTCGCCTCCATGGTGCAGCGGCTCGCCAACGAGCGGCACCGGCTCGACGAGCTCGCCCACGGCGAGATGACCATGCGCGCCAGCCTCTCCCTCACCTACGAAGGACTCGCCCCCGAGGACGGGGGGCTGCTGCGGCTGCTCAGCATGGCGCAGGCGCCGACGTTCCCGAGCTGGCTCGCCGGCGCGCTCCTCGACGACCACCGCCTCTTCCCGTCCGACCTGATGGAACCGCTGGTCGACGTGCAGATGCTCGACGTCGCCGGCGTCGAGCCCAGCGGCGGCTTCCGCTACCGCTTCCACGAGATCATCCGCGTCTACGCTCGCGAGCGGCTCGCCGCGCAGCACCCGCCGGAGGTCCGCCACGCCGCCTTCGCCCGCATGGCCGGCGGCTGGATGCACCTCGTCGAGGAGGCCCACCGCAGGGTGTACGGAGGTGACTTCACCGTGCTGCACGGCACCGCGCCGCGCTGGCGGCCGCCGTCCCCGTACACCGACGACGCCCTCGCCGACCCGCTCGCCTGGCTCGACGCCGAACAGGCCGCGCTCTGCGGCATGGTCGGGCACGCCACCGAAGAGGGTCTGCACGACCTCAGCTGGGACCTCGCGACCTCGCTCGTCACCCTCTTCGAGGTGCGCGGCCACTACGACCTGTGGGAGTCGACCCACCTCACCGCGCTCGCCGCCGTCCGCAAGGCCGGCAACCTCCGCGGGACCGCCGCGATCCGCGCCTCCCTCGGCTCCCTCTACATGAGCCGCAACCAGTACGACACCGCCCGGCAGTCGCTCAACTCCGCCCTCGACGTCTTCCAGGCCCTCGACGAGCCGATGGGCGAGGCGCTCTGCCGTCGTGACATGGCCCTGATCGCCCGGACCAACGGGGACGACGCGGCCGCCCTGGAGCTGTACCGCCGGTCCCTCGCGGACTTCGAACGCGCCGGCGACGTCGTCGGGCGCGCCATCGTCCTCACCCAGAGCGCCCACATCCGCATGAGGCAGGGCGAGACCGACCTCGCCCAGAAGCAGCTCGACGAAGCGCTCGACATCTACGAGGGCATCGGCTACGCCGGCGGCCGGGCCCGCACCCTGCGACGGGTCGGCCAGGTCCTCCTCGAACAGGGCAGGACCGACCTCGCGGTCCTCACCTTCACGGAGGTGCTCGAACTCTGCCGGGACTCGGGCGACGTCATCGGCGAAGGACACCTGCTGCGCGACCTCGGCCACGCCTTCGCCATGATGGGGCGGCCGGACCGGGCCCGCGACTTCTACGACCGCGCGGTCTCCTCGCGGGAGCAGGTCATGGATTTCAGCGGTGGCGCGCTGGCGCGCCTGGACCTCGCGCGGCTGCTGACGGACGAGCCGGGACGTTCGCGGGAACTGCTGGTGCCGGCGGTCGAGGTGTTCCGCGAGCGGCGGATGACACGGGAACTCGCGGAGGCGGAGCGGCTGCTCGGCGCCCGCTGAACGCCTCCGCGTGGAGGTCGGCGGGGCGGACGGGCCCGGCGGAGTGCCGGGCGGGGAGCGCCGTGGGCCGGTGCCCGTGACGGGAACGGGAGCGTGCGGGCCGATGCCTGCGGGACCTCGGGGCGGGATCGGTGGCCGACGGGATTCCGGGCGTCGGGTCTGACGCGCGGGCGTGTCGCGGGGGTGCGCCGGGACGTGCTCACGACCCTGCCCGAGGGGGAGTGGGGTCGAGCGGGGGTGGCGCCTGGAACGTCTCGACCGCGGAGGCCGCGGGCGGCGCGTCGGGTCGCGCCGCGCTTCCGGTCCGGGATGGTCCGGGACGGACGGTCCGGGACCGCGGGGACGTCAGTCCCAGGGGTTGTTGTCGGTGGTGGGGCTGGGGGTCGGGGCGGGGGCGGAGGACGTGGCCGGGGTGCCGGTGGCCGGGGCCGGGTCGTCGGCCCAGCTCGTCTGGAGGCCGAAGCCGGTCACCAGGACGACCAGGGCGGTGGTGACGGCGGCGCGGAGGGCGGTGCGGGCGGCGGCGGTCTTCTTCTGCATGGGACTCTCCGTCTCGTCTCGTGTTCCGTGCGGGCCCTTCGCGGGTCCCTTCCGGGCTTCGTCCGGGGCTGTCGTTTCCTTCTGGACACCAAGCTACGAAGGGGCGGATTCACCGCACCGCCCGCTGCCCTATCGCCTCGCTATCACCGCACCGCCTCCGCCCGCACCGGGACGCGGACCGCTATCACGGACCGCCGGACGGCCTTTCACCGCTATCTCCGTGACCCCTTCCGGACGCCCCCGGCACGGTTAGTGACGCGATGCCCCGTCGATAGGCGCCCCCCGGAACCTGGTGCCAGAAGACGGCGAGGAGCCGCCGCCTCCGGCCCCGACCAGGCCGGGCGCCCGGTCCCGCCCCCACCTGACCAGCGGGAGCACTCCATGACGACAGGTCTCTCCCCCGAGGGCACGTCGACGGCCACCGCCGCGATCGGCGCCCTCATCCGCGGACACCGCCTCCGCATCGGGCTCACCCAGCGCGAACTCGCGGATTTCTCCACCATCAGCGTCCGCGCCATCCGCGACCTGGAGAAGGGGAAGGCCCTCCGGCCCCGCGCCGACACCGTCCGGCTGATAGCCGACGGCCTCCGCCTCGGCCCCCGCGCCCGCGCCGCCCTCGAAGACGCGGCGAGACGGGGCCCCCAGGGCGGAGCCGGCCGCCACCAGCTCCTGGAACGGTGCGCGCCCCCCGTCCCGCTGCACCCGATGATCGGCCGGCAGGCCGAGGCCACCGTCCTCGCCGAGGAACTGCGCTCCGGCGCCGAGCGCCTGATCACCGTGGTCGGACTCAGCGGCGTCGGCAAGACCAGGCTCGCCCTGGAGACCGCCGCCCGCCTCCACGACGCCGGCCTCCCCGTCCTCTGGCACACCGCCCCCGGCGCGGCCTCCGACTGCCTGCCCCACGACGGCGACCCGCTCGCCGCCCTCGCCACCACCTGCGCCGCCCACCTGCGCCTCCCGGACCGCCCCGCCGCCCCTCCGCACGCGACGGAGTCCGGTACGCAGCACCTCCACGGTCCCGAGGCCGCCGCCGACACCCCGTACGGCTTCGGCGGCCGGGACGCGCAGCCGCCCGCGGAACTGCTCGCCGCCCTCGGGGACCGCGACGCGCTCCTCGTCCTCGACGGGGCGGACTGCGCGCGCCTCGACTTCGCCCGGCTGAGCAGGCTGCTGCGCGAACTGCCCGGTCTCCGCGTCCTCGTCACCGCCGACGCCCCCTGGGACGTGCCCGGCGAGCGCCTCTTCCTCCTCGCGCCGCTGGACGCCCCGCGCCCCGACGGCACGCCGTCCGCCGACGCGCCCGCCGTACGGTTCCTCCTCAGCCGGATCCGCCGTGCGCGGCCCGACATCGTCGCGGACGAGCGGAGCCTCGGCGACGTCGCCCGCGTCGCGCACGGGCTCGACGGGCACCCCCTCGCCCTCGCCGCTGCCGCGTCCTGGCTCACCGTCTGCGACCTGCCCACCCTCCGGGGCATCGTCGAGACGGACCCGGCCCCGCTCCTGGACCACCTCTCCGACGGCACCTCCGGCTCGCACCTCCGCGACGGCGTCGTCCGTGCCCTCGACGGCCTGCCGGCCGGCCCCCGGGACCTCGTCGCCCGGCTGTGCGCCGCGGAAGACGCCGACTTCGACCTGGACGAGGTGGTCCGGCTCACCGGCCGCCCCCTCCCGGACTGCGGCCGCATGGTCCGCGCCCTGCTCATCGGCGGTGTCATCCGCCCGAGCACCGACCACGGCCGCTCCGCCTTCCGCCTCCTCCGTGTCGTCCGGGCCCTCGCCGCGATCCCACCCGCGGTCTCACCCGCCCCCGCC
>JNWL01000042.1 GCA_000716465.1 Streptomyces bikiniensis | reverse complement strand
GTCCGCCAGGTCGTGGAACTCGGTCGCACCCCGTTCCGCGGCCGCTTCGACGCGCTCACCGAGCGCGACCGGCGGATCGTCGACGAGGCGCTCGAACGGACTGAGATCACCGACAAGCAGCACCGGAGCTGGCACACGCTCTCCGGCGGGGAGAAGCAGCGCACCCAGCTCGCCCGCGCCCTCGCCCAGGAGCCCCGGGAGATCCTGCTCGACGAGCCCACCAACCACCTCGACATCCGTCACCAGCTCGAACTCCTCGACCTGCTGACCTCACTGGACGTCACCTGCGTCGTCGCCCTGCACGACCTGAACCTCGCGGCGCGGTACTGCGACCACCTCGTCCTCCTCGACCACGGGAAGGTGGCCGCGGCCGGCGCCCCGGAGGACGTGCTGACCCCGGACCAGATCAAACGGGTCTACGGCGTGGAGGTGCTCGTCGACCGCGAACCGGCCACCGGCACCCTCCGCGTCACCTACCTGGCCACTGCCACGCGAACGGCCACCGTGCCGGCGCCGCGCTCCGGTTCCCGGTAGGACCTGCCGGCTGCCGTCGGCACCGACACGGGTGCGGCCACCGAATCGGTGGCCGCACCCGTGTCGTATTGGGGGGAAGCCTTGCTGAGGGGTGCCGTGGCCACGATCGCCGGCCGACGTCATAGGGCGAGGCTCATCAGGTTCTCGTCCCGGTCGTCGCCCGGTGCCACCCGGAGTGCGCTCCTGGGCGGTCTGCTGGGCCTGCCTCATGAGGACACCCCCGAGTCCGCGACCGCGGAATCGGGGGCGGCCTGTACGTGGACGGCCGGACCGACGTCGCAGGTGCTCACCGGCGGCAGCGGGAAGCCGGCGGCGATCACGGCACCGCCGGTGTTGGTCACCGTCTCCCAGCACGCGATCAGTTCCGTCGGCAGCTCGGGGGTGACCTGATCGTGGCGAGTCAGGTGGAGGAATCGGGGAGCTTCGTGCGCGTTCGTGTCCGCCGGCTTCCCAGAGGTGTCGCCGTTGAGGCCGGCGCCCGCGGCGTGACGTCCTATCGGGCGCTGCTGTAGGGGAGGAGGGCCATCTCGCGGGCGTTCTTGATGGCGGCGGCGAGCTGTCGCTGCTGCTGGGCGGTGACGCGGGTGACGCGGCGGCTGCGGATCTTGCCGCGGTCGGAGATGAACTTCCGTAGCAGGTCGGTGTCCTTGTAGTCGATGTAGGTGATCCCTGCCGCGTCGAGCGGGTTGGGGCGGGACTTCAGCGGCTTGTGGGGGTTCTGTCGGCGTGCCATGGGCGGGTGTCCTCGGGGTCGGGGCCGGTGGGTCAGGAAACGGGGTCGAGAAGGGGGTCGAACGCGGCGGGAAGGGACTTCCATGCCTCGGGGCCCGCGGCGTACTCGGCGTCGGTGAGCAGGCAGGACTCCAGGAGCTGCTCCAGGCCGTGGCGGTCGAGGCCGGGGGAGGTGAAGACGAGGTGCTGGCAGCAGTCGCCGTGCTCGGGGTGCCAGTCCAGAGCGGCGGCGGCGCGGCGCATCGGCGGGACCATCTCCCAGGCGGCGTCGGGCAGCGAGGCGAGCCAGGGGCCGGCGTTCTCCACGCACAGGGCGCCGCCCGCGGCGTCCCAGGCCAGCAGGGTGTCGGGGCGGTCGGCGAGCCAGAACCGTCCCCGGCTGCGGGCCGCCGCACAGCACAGGTCCTCCAGCGCCTCGTACAGGCGCTCGGGGTGGAAGGGGCGGCGGCGGTGCCAGACCAACGTGGTGACGCCCGCTTCGTCCGCCTCCTGCGGCAGCAGGGCGCAGGCCGGGTGCTGGGCGGCGGCCGCGGCCTCCACGTCGAAGCCGGCGAAGGCCAGCGCGGCCAGCTCGCCGGATCCGGCATCCACCCGTCGAGCGGTCGGGTGGAGCTGGGCGAGCAGGGCGCGGTCCTCGTCGTCGGCCTCCCCGCTGTCGACGAGGGCGAGTACGGGCGCGTACTCCAGCTGGCGTGCCCAGGTGTCGCCGACCGTGCGCTGGTCAGAGGCGGCCGCCGCGAGGCCGACCTCCGCCAGGTCGTCGCCGTTGACGAGGTAGGGCAGGACGAGGGCCGGGTCCACCGCGGTGATCACGCCGGTGAGGTCGAGCGCGTCGGCTCCGTGCTGGGCGATGGCCTCGGCCATCGCCTTGGGTTCGACGGAGTCCCACAGTTCGACGACGGCCAGCCGGGTCAGACTGCCGTCGGCCAGCCGCTCCAGCTCGGGCACCAGGTCCTCGCGGAGCGCGCAGCAGGCGCAGTCGTTGACGAGGGGAGCCTCACCACGGGACAGCTCACCGGTGGCATCGCGTACGACGCGCTGGACGGTGCCGTCGGCCGCAGTGGACAGGTCGTGGTGGAGGGCGACGCTGCCGGGGACGGCGTGCAGCAGTCGGTCCACGACCTCGCGGCGGGCGTCGGAGTGGAGCCCGGCGACGAGGGCGACGGGCAGGGTCACTTGCGGCCTCCGTAGCGGCGTTCGAAGCGCTCGACGCGTCCGGCGGTGTCCAGGACGCGGGCGGTGCCGGTGTAGAAGGGGTGGCTGACGCTGGAGATCTCGACGTCGACGACGGGGTAGGTGTTGCCGTCCTCCCATTCGACGGTCTTGTCGCTGGTCATGGTGGAGCTGGTGAGGAAGGCGTGGTTCGCGGCCTTGTCGCGGAAGACGACGGGGCCGTAGGCGGGGTGGATTCCGGGCTTCATGGGGTGTCCTTCGGGTGGGAGGGGCTGGGTCAGCGCTCTTCGCGGAAGTCGACGTGGCGCCGGACGAGGGGGTCGTACTTGCGCAGGACCATGCGGTCGGGGTCGTTGCGGCGGTTCTTGCGGGTGACGTAGGTGTAGCCGGTTCCGGCGGTGGAGCGGAGCTTGATGATCGGGCGTACCTCGTTGCGTGCCATGCCGCTACTATAAGGGAATGGAAATCGTTTCCAATAGCCGTCTCCGTCCAGAGAGCAGGTAGCACCTTGTCCGCCCACTGCCAGCTGACCGGCGCCAAGCCGGGCTTCGGCAACACCATCTCCCACTCGCACCGGCGGACCTCCCGCCGCTTCGACCCCAACATCCAGCGCAAGCGCTACTGGCTGCCCAGCGAGGGCCGGTACGTCCGGCTGACGCTGAGCACGAAGGCGATCAAGACGGTCGACAGCATCGGCATCGAGGCCGCGGTGGCCCGTATCCGCGCCCGGGGAGTGAAGGTCTGATGGCCAAGAAGAGCAAGATCGCGCAGAACGAGAAGCGCAAGGCGATCGTCGAGCGTTACGCGGCCCGCCGGGCCGAGCTGAAGGAGATCATCCGCAGGCCGTCCTCGTCGGAGGAGCAGCGAGCCGAGGCCCTGGCGGAGCTGCGCAGGCAGCCTCGTAACGCGAGCGCCACCCGGGTGCGCAACCGCGACAGCGTCGACGGTCGTCCCCGCGGCCACCTGCGGAAGTTCGGGCTCTCGCGCGTCCGGATGCGGGAGCAGGCGCACGCCGGATTCCTCCCCGGAGTCACCAAGTCCTCCTGGTAGCGGTCACGGCGGATCCGACTGGGCCCACACCTCCGGCGGGGTGTGGGCCCGCTCGTTCCCGTGCGGTTCCGGCCGACGCGCACGGGATTCCGGTGCGCCCGCCTCGGCAGGGGGCTCATGCGTTCCCGAGCAGGGGGTCGTGCCAGCGGCTCCAGCTCTCACGTCCGAGGGCCACCTCGGTCTCGTCGAGCAGCGCGCCGTCCAGCGCGCCGGTGATGCGGTCGGCGTCCAGACCTGTGCCCGTGAAGGCGATCTCGTTGCGCCGCTCGCCGTACCGGTCGTCCCAGAACCAGCAGGCCAGGGTGCGGCGCTGTGGAGAGGCGGCCTCCCAGGCCGGTGAGGCGTGGGCCTCCAGCCACCGGTCCGCCTCGATGATCTCCAGGTGGCCGCCTGCCGAGCGCCAGGTGACGACCGCGTCGGGCCGGCTGGCGAGCCAGAGATGGCCGCGGCTGCGCAGTACGCCGAGCATGACCTCGCCCAGCGCGTCGGCGAGGCGCCCCGGATGAAGCGGCCTGCGGGCCCGCCAGACGACCGTGGAGACGTTCGGGCCGGGTTCCGGGGCCGCGTAGGGAGAGCCCGTCGGGTCCAGCCGGGCCTCCCACTGGGCACGCATGGGCGCGTGCGCCTGTGCGCGGGCGAGGACCCGGCCGGACGCCGGCTGCCGGGCGATGACCCGGTCGAGGGTGACCATGCCGGCGCGGGGGTTGAGGTGACGGAGGAGCGTGGCGGCCTCCTGGGTCTCCGCTCCGCTCTCCGTCGGGGCGCCCGCGAGGACGACCGCGTCGGCCGCCTCCACCTGGCGGGCGGCGATCTCGGCCGGGGTGAGCGGTTCGCTGTGTCCGCCACCGCTCCAGACGCGAACCGCCCGGTGCACGCACCCGATGTCCGCCAGCAGGGTGCCCGCCGTGACGCCCGCGAGGACGAGAGCGGGGTCGTAGTGGTCCTCCAGGTTGTCGGCCCCCACGCGGGAGCGCCAGAGGTCCAGCAGGAAGGGCAGGGGGTCGAGGTGTTCGGGCAGGGCCAGGATGACGTGAACGGACTTCCGCGCCCGCCGGAGCGAGACCAGGTCCTGCCGGAGGATGATCGCCGGGTCGCCGGTCGCGCCCATGGTCGCCGTGGCGGTCGGGCGCCCGTCGGCCGTGGTCATCATGCGCTGGACCACGGGGTAGTGGCCGGAGGTGCTCTCCTGTACGGACACGGAGAGGGCGAGCGACTCCGGATGGGTCCGCTGGAGCTGGGCGACGAGCTCGCCGCGTATCCCGGGCGTATTGCCGACCACGACGCTCAACACCCCCTTGGGGCTGTCGGCCGGCATCACAGGCCCCGAGCGCGCCCGGGGCGCGTGGTGGTGTGCCGGCCCGGCCGGCATGCGGCACGCGGCATGCGACGGGCGGCCTTGTCTGTCCGTTCGCCGCGCGCGGCGCGGCTGCTGCGGGTGGAGGGGCGGGAGCGTCCGCGGCCCGCCGTGTCGTGTTCGGTATCGTGCATCGATGCCCCTAATGAAAATGGTTCCCATTTTTATACCATGGCGCCCCGGAGACGGGACCGAGAAGCGCGGGGTGTTGCCCGCGGCGCCAACCCGTGGCGCGGGATGAGTAGTTGCTTTCCGCCTTATCGGGCTCTCCGGCCTTGGCGGCACCTGGACCCGGGGCACGACTGCGGGGGAGCGGGCATCGTGAAGCCGGGGCGGCGACCGGTGGGCCAGCGGGCTTGGTGGACGCGGAGCCGCTGTACCCGCGGCCGCGGGTGGCTGCGGAACTCGCCTCGCTCCTTCGGGACGGGCCGTTCCTGCACGCGCTGGGATCGCCGCTGAACGTGCTGCTGCCGGAGGTCGTCGCGGAGAACGCCGACCGCTTCCGGTCCGTCTGCCGGCGTCACCACCTTTCCGGCCGGGTGCACTTCGCGCACAGGGCGAACCGGTCCAGCGCTCTGGTGCGGCGGCCGGCCGCCTGCGATGCCGGCGCGCCGTGGGGATCGACGTGGCCTCTCTGGAGGAGCTGCGGCATGCGTTGAGCTGCGGGTTCACGGGTGATCGGGTGATGGCGACCGGTGCGCGGTGGTGTCCAGGTCGTACGCCAGTCCGGTCGGCTCGACGGCGTCGCGGTGCCGCTCCAGCGCCTCCCGCACCTCTGGAGGAGAAGGCCAGGGCGCCGGAACGCTGTGTGCTGCAGAGGGACGAGTGCCGGGCGAGAGGTCTCAGCCGTACGCCATCGACGTCAGCGGCGGGTTCGGCCTGGGCAGCGTCGCCGATGCCGGCGCGTGGGAGCGGTGGGCGACGAGGAGGCCATCGACGGCATGGTGACGCTCATCCGGCGCTGCGGGTTGCTGTCCGGGTCGACCGGTGGCGCCGCGTACCGGGGAGCCGTCCGCCATCTGGCGTCCGCCGACGCCGAGTTGGAGGGTGGTGACCGCCGGACCCTCTTCAGTCACGGCTTCATGGTCCGTGCCGACGACCTGTGCCGGAGGGAACCGGCGGGAAGGACGGTTCGTACGCGTCGGCCTGCACGCGTGCAGCGCCGACGAGGAGATCGGCCGACTGCTGACGGTCCTCGCTTCATCGGGGTGATGCCGGCGACTCCACCGGGCATAAGGCTACTGATAACCGTTTCCATCTGTACGCTGAGCGTGATGAGTGGCAGGTGACCGGACGGGAGAGGTGGCATGACCGCATGGGCGTGAGCACGGCAGCGGCCAGAACGTGGGTGGAGCGCTGGGAGCGGCAGCAGCAGCGGTACGCGGTGGAGCGCGAGGAGCGGTTCACCGTGATCTCCGATGTCGTGGAGCACGTCTGCGCCGGCCGCAGCCGGCCGCTCCTGCTCGACCTGGGCTGCGGACCCGGCTCCCTGTCCGCCCGGCTGGCCCGCCGCCTGCCGGACGCGGAGATCGTCGCGGTCGACATGGATCCCGTGCTGCTGGAACTGGGGCGCGCCCACCACGGGGGCGCCGCCCGCTTCGTGGAGGCGGTGATCGGAGAGGAGGGCTGGACCGACTCCCTCCGGCTGCGCCGCGGTCCTGACGTCGCCGTTTCGACGACCGCCCTGCACTGTCTGCCCGCCCCCGTCCTGCTGGAGACCTACCGCAGTCTCGCGGCCCTCCTCGGTCCCGGCGGGGCGCTGGTGAACGGGGACCACTTCCCTCCGGACCTCGGGCCCTGCTCCCATCTGACCGCCCATGTGGGGCGCTGCCGGGCGGAGCGGGCGGGCGGCCACCGTGACGAGGACTGGGAGTCCTGGTGGCTGGCGGCCGCGGCCGACCCCGAACTGGCGGACTTCTTCGAACGCCGGGGGCGGGGCCGTCCCCTGGCCGGTGCCGATGCCGCCAACCATCATCTGCCGGTCCACCGGCACGCGGAACTGCTGAGCGAGGCGGGATTCCGTCATGTCGCGCCGGTGTGGCAGGTGGGGGACAGCTGCGTGCTCGTGGCCATGAAGGACTGACCGGCTCGGCCCGTCCTCAGGCGGGCCGCCAGGCACGTGCGAGGACGTCGTCGGTGAGTACGTCCCCGGGGGCTCCCCGGCCGACCAGTCGCCCCTCGGCGAGGAGGAGACAGGTATCGGCCGCGCGGGCTGCCTCCAGGTCGTGCGTGGCCTGGACGACGGTGGTGCCGTCGGCGACCAGTCCCGCCAGCAGGGTCGCGATCCGCTCGCGGGACGCGGGGTCGAGTCCTGTCGTCGGCTCGTCGAGGAGCAGGAGGCCGGACTGCTGGGCGAGGCCCTGGGCGATCAGGACGCGCTGGCGCTGACCGCCCGACAGCTCGCCGAGCTGGCGGGTGGCGAGGTCGCCCACGGCCGTGCGGTCCATGGCGGAGTCGACCACCGCCCGGTCCTGGCGACTCTGCCCGTGCCACAGACCTCGCTGGCCCCAGCGTCCCATCTCCACGGTGCCTCGCACCGTCAGCGGCAGGGAGTCCCCGACAGCGGTGCGCTGGGGTACGAACGCGGGCGGGCGCCCTTCGGAGCGCCAGACCTGTCCCGATGTGGCCGGTATCACACCGGCGAGGACGCCGAGCAGGGTGGACTTCCCGCTCCCGTTCGGTCCGACGAGCGCGGTCATGGTCAACGCCGTTATATCCAGGGTGACTTGGTGCAGCACGGGTCTGCCCGGGTAGCCGGCTTCGAGGTCGGTGAGCCGGATGCAGGGGTTCCGCTTCGCGTGAGCCTGGCCGTCGGCATGGATTTTGTTGAACATGATTGTCATTATAGTTTCTTCGTATGGAGTGGTTGACGGCGCCGTTCGAGGTGACCTTCGTGCAGCGGGCCCTGTGGGCCGGGATCCTGGTCTCGGCCATCTGCGCCCTCGCGGGGACGTGGGTGGTGCTGCGGGGAATGGCCTTCCTCGGCGACGCCATGTCCCACGGTCTCCTGCCCGGAGTCGCGGTCGCCGCGCTGCTCGGAGGCAACCTGCTGCTGGGAGCGCTGGTGAGCGCGGCTGTCATGACGGCAGGCGTCACCGCACTCGGCCGCGCTCCGCGGCTGTCCCAGGACACCGGGATCGGCCTGCTCTTCGTCGGCATGCTCTCCCTCGGCGTCATCATCGTGTCGCGGTCCCAGTCGTTCGCGGTCGATCTGACCGGGTTCCTCTTCGGTGACGTACTCGCGGTGCGCGAGGGCGACCTGGTGCTTCTGGCGGCGGCGCTGCTGCTCGCGCTGGGCATCGCGACGTTCGGCCACCGGGCCTTCCTGGCCCTGGCGTTCGACGAGCGCAAGGCCCAGACGCTCGGGCTGCGTCCCCGGCTCGCACACACCGTGCTCCTCGGACTGCTGGCCCTGGCCATCGTCGCCTCCTTCCACATCGTGGGGACCCTGCTGGTCCTCGGCCTGCTGATCGCCCCGCCGGCGGCGGCCCTGCCCTGGGCGCGCGGCGTGCGAGGCGTGATGCTCCTCGCGGCAGCCCTCGGTTCCCTCGCCACCTTCGGAGGACTGCTGATCTCCTGGCATGCGCGCACCGCCGCGGGCGCGACGGTCTCGGCCCTCGCCGTCAGCCTCTTCTTCCTGTCCCGCCTGGCATCCGCAGTCCACCGCCGACGCCGTGCGCACCGCGTGGAACTCCCCACGCCTCCTTCCGCAAGCACCACGAACGCCCCCGCGACCCGACCGAACGAAGCCTGAGGCGAACACCCATGCACGTCCGAACACACGTCACCGCCACGGCGTCGGCCCTGCTGGCCATGGCCCTGCTGACCGCGGGCTGCGCAGGCGCCGACGACTCAGGGCAGCCGGCGGGATCCCCTCCCGCCGCCGCTCCGCACGGCCATGTCGAGGGAGCCACCGAGTCGGCCGAGCAGCAGTCGCGGCTCGTCCTCGTCGACACCGGCAGTGGCGACACCGGCGTACTGGACCTGGTCACCGGCGAGTTCCAGGACCTCGCGCACCGTGCGGGTGTCACCGCACTCACCACGGACGGCCGCTTCGGGTACCTCCACGGCCCGAACGGCACCCACGTCCTCGACAGCGGCGCCTGGATGGTCGACCACGGAGACCATGTGCACTACTACCGCGCGAAGATCCGGGAACTGGGCGAACTCCCGGGCGGCACCGTGGCCGGCATCCGCAGTGACGCCGGTGTGACCGTGGTGACGGACGCGGACGGAAAGTCGGCCGTCCACCCCCGCGCCGTGTTGGAGAAGGGCGTGATCGGCGCCCCCGACGAGCTTCCCGGCACCTACGCGGGGCCGGTGGTGCCGTACGCGGAACACCTGATCGCTCTCACGCGGGACGGGGGCGGCCCGGCGAAGGTCTCCGTGCTCGACCGCTCGGGCAAGCGGGTCGCCGTACCGGCGGCCGCATGCGAGAGCCCGCGCGGCGACGCGGTCACCCGCCGCGGCGTCGTCCTCGGGTGCGCCGACGGAGCGCTGCTGGTGTACGAGGACGACGGCGCCTTCACCGCCGAGAAGATCCCGTACGGCAAGGACGTACCGAAGGCGGAGCGGGCAGCGGACTTCCGGTACCGCCCGGGCGGCACGACGCTCACCGCACCCGCGGGCAAGGACGCCGTCTGGGTCCTGGACGTCACCAAGCGCGACTGGACCCGGGTGGAGACCGGTCCCGTGGTCGCCGCCAACACCGCCGGCGAAGGCTCCCCACTGATCGTCCTGGAGACCGACGGAGCCCTGCACGGCTACGACATGGCCGACGGCGAGGAGACCACGGTCACCGATCCTCTGCTGGAGGGGGCCCCCGAACCCGCGACCGACGGGGCCACGGCACCGGTGATCGAGGTCGACAGGAGCCGGGCCTACCTCAACGACCCCGGAGGCAAGCGCGTGTACGAGATCGACTACAACGACGGCCTCCGCGTCGCCCGCACCTTCGACCTGGACATCCGGCCGTCGCTGATGGCGGAGACGGGACGATGAACGTGCGCGTACAGACGGCCCGGATCCGCGCCCTGCTGCTGACCCTGGTCAGCTTCTGCGTCGTCGGCGCGACGGCGTCCGGGTGCTCCGGCGGCGACGACCGGCCCCGGATCGTGGTGACGACCAACATCCTCGGTGACATCACCCGCGAGATCGTGGGGGAGGAGGCGGACGTCAGTGTCCTGATGAAGCCCAACGCCGACCCGCACTCCTTCGGCCTGTCGGCCGTGCAGGCCGCCGAGCTGGAGAACGCCGACCTGGTCGTCTACAACGGGCTGGGCCTGGAGGAGAACGTGCTGCGGCACGTGGAGGCCGCCCGCGGGTCCGGCGTGGCCACCTTCGCTGCCGGAGAGGCGGCGGACCCGCTCACCTTCCACACCGGAGACGAGGGCGGCTCCGCGGAGGAGGCCGGAGAGCCCGACCCGCACTTCTGGACCGACCCCGATCGCGTACGCAAGGCCGCCGGCCTGATCGCCCGCCAGGTGGTCGAGCACGTCGACGGCGTGAGCGAGAAGACGGTCCGGGCCAACGCCGAGCACTACGACGGCCAACTCGCCGACCTCACCGCCTGGATGGAGAAGTCCTTCGCCGCCGTACCCGCGGACCGGCGAGCCCTCGTGACCAACCACCACGTCTTCGGATACCTGGCGGACCGCTTCGGCTTCCGTGTGATCGGCGCGGTGATCCCCAGCGGCACCACCCTCGCCTCACCCAGCTCCGCCGACCTGCGCTCCCTGACCCGGGCCATGGAGAAGGCCGGCGTACGCACCGTGTTCGCCGACTCCTCCCAGCCCACCCGGCTCGCCGAGGTGCTCCGCGAGGAGACGGGCGGCGACGTGGACGTGGTCCCGCTGTACTCCGAGTCGCTCACCGAGAAGGGCGAGGGCGCCGGTACCTACCTGGAGATGATGCGGGCCAACACCGCGGCCATGGCCGGGAGCCTCACCCGCGACTGACCGGACGAACCACCCCCGCGGTCCCGTGTGCCGCACGCCGACCGCCCCATCACCCCAGAACCCCGCCCCGTACGGGCAGGAGAAGGAAACACACACGATGAACAAGCCCATACGCACCACAACGCTCACCGGTACGGCCCTCGTGCTGGCGGCTTCCCTGGCCCTGACCGCCTGCGGCCAGTCCAAGGCGCCGTCCGGCGGGGTCAAGCCGGAACAGGCGACGGCCAGTCAGGCGGCAGCGGTCAAGAACCCGCTGGTCGCCACCTTCGACGGAGGGCTCTACGTCCTCGACGGCGAGAGCCTGCAGCCGGCCAGGACGGTCGAACTCCCCGGCTTCAACCGGGTCAACGCGGCCGGAGACAACCGGCACGTGATCGTCTCCACGGATGCCGGCTTCCGCGTGTTCGACGCCACCCGGGGCGCCTTCACCGGCGCCGAGTACCCGGGCGCCAAGCCCGGTCACGTCGTACGGCACGCCGGCCGGACGGTCCTGTTCACCGACGGCACGGGGCAGGTGAACGTCTTCGACCCCACCGGTCTCGCCGGCGGCAAGAAGCCCCGGAGCCGCACCTACACCTCTGCCGCGCCCCACCACGGAGTCGCCATCGAGCTGGCCGGCGGACAGCTCGTCAGCACCCTGGGCACCGAGGAGAAGCGCACCGGCGCCCTCGTCCTCGACAAGGACAACAAGGAGATCAAGCGCGCCGAGAACTGCCCCGGCGTCCACGGAGAGGCCGCCGCGAAGGACGAAGTGGTGGCCTTCGGCTGCGAGGACGGCGTACTGCTCTACAAGAACGGCGACTTCGTCAAGGTCGACAGCCCCGACACGCACGGAGCGGTCGGCACCCAGGTGGGCAGCGACCTCTCGCCCGTCCTCCTCGGTGACTACAAGACCGACCCGAAGGCCGAACTGGAACGGACCACCCGCGTGTCGCTGATCGACACCGCCAAGGCGACCATGAAGGTGATCGACCTCGGCACCAGCTACTCCTTCCGTTCGCTCGCCCGCGGCCCCCACGGCGAGGCGCTCGTGCTCGGCACCGACGGCGTCCTCCACGTCATCGACCCGGAGACGGGCACGGTGGAGAAGAAGATCGAGGCCGTGGGCGACTGGCAGGAGCCGCTGGACTGGCAGCAGGCCAGGCCCACTCTCTTCGTCCGTGACCACACGGCGTACGTGTCGGAGCCGGCGAAGCGTCAACTGCACGCCTACGACCTGGAGTCGGGCAAGAAGCTCCGCAGCGTCACCCTGCCGAAGGGCACCAACGAGCTGTCCGGCGTCACCGCCGGCCACTGAGCGGCCACGTATCGCCAGGTCTCCCCGGGGCTCGCCCGTCCAGTACGGACGGGCGAGCCCCGCGCAGAAGGTTTCCACCGGGTGGAGTGTCTAACCGGCCGAGTCCCGCGCGGCCGGGCCGACGCGGCAGTCGCCGCAGACGCCCGTCAGCTCCACGGTGTGCTCCACCTCGGCGAATCCCGTGGCCTCGGCCACGTTCTCGGCCCAGCGTTCCACCGCGTCCGCCTCCACCACCTTGCTGAGGCCGCAGGCACGGCAGACGAGGTAGTGGCGGTGCCCGTCCTCGGGCCGTGGCCGGTAGAGCCGTTCCCCTGTCTTCTCGCGAATGACGTCCACCCGTCCCGTGCGGTTCAGGACGTGCAGCGCCCGGTACACCGTGGTCAGGCCGATGGCGACCCCGTCGGCTTCGAGCGCCTCGTGGAGGTCTCGCGCGGAGGTGAAGGCGCCACGCGCATGCAGGGCGCTCAGAACGGCCTGCCGCTGCCGGGTGCTGCGCGGAGGTACGGATCGTTTCGGTGTCATCGCGTCGTGCAGGACGCCCACCTCCCAGGGAACGGGGGCCGGTTGGAACGGGTTCGGCGGCCGACACGTAGTGGTCCGGCGCGAGACCCCAAGGTATCGCAAACGATAATCATTATCGTAAGGTCTCGGGCCGCGGCTCGCGAAGTCGTCCGCCCTGTGTCCGCGCGTCCGGGCGCCCGGGGCCTCGTCGCGGTCGTACCGGCCGGCGATGGATGCGGTACGAGATCGCCGACGAGCCGGCGGTCACGCCGTGGGGGCGACGTGCGCTCCGCGGTGCAGGAGGTGGGGGCGAGCCGCTCATGCGAGCCGCTCATGCGGGCAGGTCGTCGGCTGCTGTCGTTCGCGCCCCGCCCCTGGGGCGGTAACGACCCTGGGTGGTCCGGCTCCGGGGGTCGAGGTGTCCGCGCGTGGCACTGCCGGTCCCCCTCGCGGGCCCGGGGTGTGCCACACGCGGACGGTCAGACCGTAAGCGCCAATGGCATCCATTTTCAATACTGTCGACCTGGATTTCCCACCCGTCCGCTGGAGAGCCTGGGCGCATGGGGCGACAATCGAAGTGATTGCCATTTCGCTTCCCGCGACCAGGGAGGACCCATGAGTGGCGTGTCGATCAGCCCACCGCACGTACTTCTCGGAGCATCCGTGGCCCTGCTCTGCGCGTGGATGCCCGCTCCCGTGGCCGCGGCGCCCACCCCGATCCCCGTGGTCGCCTCCACGAACGTCTACGGAGACGTGGTGGAGCGGATCGGCGGCGATCGGGTCGCCGTCGTCTCGATCATCAACGATCCTGCCCAGGACCCGCACTCCTACGAGGCGAACACCCGTACCCAGCTGGATCTCTCCCGGGCCAGGGTGGTCGTCGAGAACGGCGGCGGCTACGACGACTTCGTCGGCACGATGCTGCGCGGCACGGACAACACCTCGGCGGAGGTGATCAACGCCGTGCAGGTCTCGGGCAAGTCGCCCGGCGCCGACGGAGAGCTCAACGAACACGTCTGGTACGACCTGCCCACCATGGGCCGTCTCGCCGACCGGATCGCCCAGACCCTCGCCACGATCGCGCCCGCCGACGCCGGCGTCTTCGAGAAGAACGCCGAGGACTTCAAGGACGGGCTCGCCGGACTCGAACAGCGGACCAACCGGATCGAGGCCGACCACACCGGCACTCCGGTGGCGGTCACCGAACCCGTCCCGCTCTACCTGACCGAGGCGTGCGGCCTGGTCAACAAGACCCCCGCCGCCTTCAGTGAGGCCGTGGAGGAGGGCGACGACGTGCCGCCCCGCGTGCTCGGCGAGACGCTGGCACTGTTCACCGACCGCAGCGTGCGGGCACTGGTCTACAACGAGCAGACCACCGGCGCGCAGACGGAGAGGGTGAAGGCGGCCGCCGAGGACAACGGGATACCCGTGGTACCCGTGACCGAGACGCTTCCTCCGGGCGAGGACTACCTCGGCTGGATGGGCGCCAGCATCACGGCCATCGACCGCGCCCTGGACCGCTGATGCGGCGCACCGACGTCCCCGGGCCGCAGCCCCGGCCGCTTCGGACGGAGCGGGTCGCCCACACCGCCGGCGAGGGCGACGCGCCGGCGGTGAGCCTCCGGGGCGCCGCGCTCTCCTACGGCGAGCGCGTCCTGTGGAGCGGCCTCGACGTCGATGTGCGACCGGGCGAGTTCCTCGCCGTGCTGGGCCCCAACGGCTCGGGCAAGACGAGCCTGCTGCGCGTCCTCCTCGGCAGACTGCCTCTCACCGCGGGGTCCGTCGCGGTCCTCGGCCGGCCGCCGCACCGCAGCGGCGGGCTCATCGGCTACGTCCCCCAGCAGAAGGCGCCGCTCGCCCACACCCCGCTGCGCGCACGAGACCTCGTACGGCTCGGCCTCGACGGGCACCGCTGGGGCCTTCCGCTCGCCCGGTCGGCGGTCCACCGAAGGGTGGAGGAGCTGCTCGACTCCGTCGGAGCGCTGCCTTACGCCGACGTCCCCGTCGGCCGGCTCTCCGGCGGTGAACAGCAACGGGTCCGCATCGCACAAGCGTTGGCCACGGACCCCCGGGTCCTGCTGTGCGACGAGCCGCTGCTCTCCCTCGACCTCCAGCACCAGCGCACCGTCACCGACCTCGTCGACCGGCGGCGCCGGACCGCCGGCACCGCGGTCGTCTTCGTGACCCACGAGATCAATCCGGTCCTCGGACCGGCCGACCGGGTGCTCTACCTGGCCGGCGGCGGCTTCCGCACCGGCCCACCGGAAGAGGTGCTGACCAGCGCCGTTCTGTCCCGGCTGTACGGGACCCAGGTGGACGTCCTGCGGGTCCGGGGCCGCATCGTGGTCGTGGGCGCGCCGGACGCGGCCTCCCCGCACCACGCCGCCCGGCCGAACGGGGCCGCACCGCCATGAGCGCCCCGACCGGCCCGCCGCCCACCGCCAACGGCACCGACCCGGGCGTTTGGCAGCGGATCTTCGACTTCACGGACTACGGAGAGCTGCTGGCCCTGGTGCACAACTCGCTGCTGGCCGGAGCCCTGCTCGGCCTCGTGGGCGGCCTCGTCGGCGTCTTCGTGGTCATGAGGGACCTGCCCTTCGCGGTGCACGGCATCAGCGAGCTGTCGTTCGCGGGTGCGGCGGCCGCCCTGCTGGCCGGGGTCAACATCGTCGCCGGGTCGATCGTCGGCTCGCTGCTCGCGGCCGCCGCGATCGGCCTGCTCGGGGTCCGCGCCCGCGACCGCAATTCGGTGATCGGCATCATCATGCCGTTCGGGCTGGGACTCGGCGTGCTGTTCCTCTCGCTGTACCAGGGCCGGGCTGCCAACAAGTTCGGCATCCTGACCGGGCAGATCGTGGCCGTCGACACCCCGCAGACGGCCTGGCTGGTGGGCACGTCGGTCGTCGTGCTGGCCGCCCTCGCCGTGCTCTGGCGGCCCCTGACCTTCGCCAGCGCCGACCCCGACGTGGCCGAGGCCCGAGGAGTGCCCGTCCGGGCCCTGTCGCTGGCGTTCATGCTCGTCCTCGGTCTGGCGGTGGCGCTGTGCGTGCAGATGGTGGGGGCGCTGCTGGTGCTGTCCCTGCTCGTCACCCCCGCGGCCGCCGCGGCCAGGGTCACCACCTCCCCGGTGCTGCTGCCCGTGCTGAGCGTCCTGTTCGCGCTGGTCTCCATGGAGGGCGGCATCCTGCTCTCCCTGGGCAGCTCCATCCCCATCAGTCCGTACGTGACGACCCTCGCGTTCCTGCTCTACCTGGCCTGCCGCCTCGTGGGCTCGCGCAGGGCCGCCGGCACCGCCCGAGCCGTCCCTGTCGCCGAGCGCCCGGGAGTTCCCCGCGCCTGAGAGGGCCCATTCGACTGTGACTGCCGGGGGAGCCAGACTGGAAGGGGAAGCCTGTCGCACCCCCGGGGCGCGCTGAAGGAGGCTGTCATGCATCCCCTCGCCGTCGTCGGCGCCACCGCCGGCAAGCTGGCCCACTACGCGGTGTCCGGTGTCGTGGGCGTACTGATCGTGCAGAAGCTCCCCGATGCGAAACCGGCCGCCCGCAAGGCGCTGGTGGGCGGGCTCGCGGGAGGCATCGTGGCGGGCCGGTGGCTGTCCTCGGCCGCGGAGGAGGCCCGGCTGAAGGCCGGGGACATGCTCGCGGAGGCCCGTACCTCGCTCGGTGAGGAAGCTCCGCCGCCCTCGGCCGTCCAGGTCGACCACCACGACCACGGTCACGAGCACTGATCATGTCGACGGTGCTCGTCCGCTCGGTCGCAACGGGGCGGGCGAGGCTGACCGTCCCCTGGCTCAGGGACCGTCCCGGCTGCGCCGGGCTCGTGGACGACCGGCTCACCGGACTGTCCGGGTTCCGCGCGCTGCGCGTCTTCCCCCGTACCGGCAGTGTCGTCATCTGGATGGACCCCGCCGATCTCGACGTGGACGCTCTTGCCGCCGCCCTCGAACCGGCCCCGCCGCCGTCCGCACCGGCCAAGGCCACCCGGTCCGCACCCGACTCCTCCACCGGCGAGGTCGCCCGGCTCGTGATCGGCGGAGCCGTGCTGGCCGTCGTCGCCCTGCGCAGGCTGCTCGCGCGCCCCAGGATCGGCATCGGCTCCTCCGGCGTCCTCGGCGCGATCACCGTCTTCACCGGCCTGCCGTTCTTCCGCGGGGCCCTGCGAACCCTGCGCGGCCGGAGCAGCCCCGGTACGGACACGCTCGTCACCGCCGCCACGGTCATCTCCCTGATCCTGCGGGAGAACGTCGTCGCCCTGACCGTCCTGTGGCTGCTCAACATCGGGGAGTTCCTCCAGACCCTCACCCTGCGCCGCACCCGCCGGGCCATCGAGGACCTGCTCACCATCGGCGACGAGCGCGTCTGGCTGGTCCGGGAGGAAGGCGTGGAGATCGAGGTCCCGCTGGAGCAGCTGGAACCCGGCGACACGGTCGCCGTGTACGAGCACCACCGCATCCCCGTCGACGGGCACGTGGCCGGCGGCGAGGCACTGGTCGACCAGGCCGCCGTCACCGGCGAGGCGCTGCCCGTGTACGCACGCGCCGGCGCCCACGTCTACGCCGGCACCATCGTCACCTCCGGCTCGCTCACCGTCCGCGCCGACGCCGTCGGCCGTGACACCACGGTCGGCCGGATCATCACCCGCGTCGAGGAGGCGCAGAGCGACCGGGCCCCCATCCAGACCGTCGCCGCCCGCTTCACCCAGCGCTTCGTCCCCGTCTCCTTCGCCCTGGCCGCCCTCACGTACGCCGTGACCCGTGACCCGCGCCGGGCGATGACGATGCTGCTCATCGCCTGTCCCTGCGCCGCGGGCCTGGCGACCCCCACCGCGATCAGCGCCGCCATCGGCAACGGCGCCCGGCGCGGCACCCTCATCAAGGGCGGCACCCACCTCGAAGGCGTCGGCCGGGTGACGGCCGTGGTCTTCGACAAGACCGGCACCCTGACCTTCGGCAGGCCCCTGGTCACCAGTGTGGTCACGCTCAGCGAACGGTTCGGCGCCGACGAGGTGCTGAGCCTGGCCGCATCCGGAGAGCTCCACGCCCGCCACCCTCTGGCCCAGGCCATCGTCGCCCATACCGAGGAACAGCACCTGCACGTCCCCCTCCACCAGGCGTGCGAGGTCGTCCTCGGTATGGGGATGCGTGCCGAACTCGACGGCACCCGCCTCCTGGTGGGCAGTCCCGCGCTGCTGCGCCGGCACGGCATCCACCTCACCGACGCCGCCCAGGGGTGGACCGACCGGCTGCGCCGCGGCGGGGAGACCGTCATCTGCCTGGCTCACGACGCCGACCTCATCGGCCTGCTCGGTGTCTCCGACGCCGTACGCGCGGGCGCGGACACCGTCGTACGGCAGTTGCGCGAACTCGGCGTCTCACGGCTGGTCCTGCTCACCGGCGACGCCCCGGAGACGGCCCAGGTCGTGGCGGACGCGCTCGGCATCACGGAGGTCCACGCGCACGCGCTGCCCGAGGCGAAACTCCAGCTGATCCGCGACCTCCAGGCCGAGGGCCACGTCGTCGCGATGGTCGGCGACGGCACCAACGACGCCCCGGCCCTCGCCCTCGCGGACGTCGGCATCACCATGGGCGAACACTCCTCGCACGTGGCCCTGGAGACCGCCGACATCGCCCTCGCCGGCAACGACCTGCGCCAGGTGCCCGCGGTCGTCGAACTCAGCCGCCACACCCTGCGCGTCGTACGCCAGAACTACGGCCTCGCCATCGGCGTGAACCTGCTCGGTCTCGTCGCGGGCGCCGGCGGCTCCATGAACCCGGTCCTCGCCGCGCTGCTCCACAACACCAGCAGCATCGCCGTCGTCGGCAACTCCGCCCGCCTGGTCAACCACACCCCCCACCTTCCGCACGTGAGCGAAGAGATCCTGCACGCGGCCCCCCTGGAGGAACGCCGCGTGCGCTGACTCACGGAAGGCACGGGCGCCGCGTCGCGAAAGTGAACGTGCGCACTGGAAACCGTTATCGAGTTCACGACACGTCATAAGACGATGACCTTTTGCAGGTGCGTATCCCGTATGTCACTCTGCCACGGGGGAGGGAAAGGACATTCGGCATAGTCGCCGCCATGCGGAATCCGGCGGCCCGAACCAGAGGAGTTGATCAGCGTGGCCACAGCAGTGGAACACCGGCCGCACCCCGGGCACGACCACACGCACGGCGAGGACTGCGGTCACGTGGCCGTTCCGCACGGCGACCACGTCGACTACGTGCACGACGGGCATCTGCACCGGAGCCACCAGGACCACGTGGACGAGTGCGAGACCGGCGAGCACCGGGAGCACTCTCGTCATGATCACGCGCACGGCGAAGGCTGCGGACATGTGGCCGTCCCGCACGGTGACCACGTGGACTACGTCCACGACGGCCACCGGCACGCGGCACACGACGGCCACTGGGACGACCACTAGCCAGTCGGTTCCGGGTGAGTGAACGAGTGCGCCCCGCGACGGCGGGGCGCACTCGTTCGCACGTCACCGTGACGTCGTGTGGGGGCTGTCCGGCAGGCGCAGCAGGCTGAGACGGTATTCCTCGACCTGGGGCAGACGCTGTACGGCGAGCTCGGTGAGCATGTTCCGGTAGGCGACGGGCAGCGCGTCGAACATCGGCCGCGGCAGTCCGCTCAGGGTGTGGGAGGCGAGCACCTGGGCGCCCGGCTGCCACTCCGCGAGGACGGCCGGGCCGGGGCAGGACCACCGCATGCGGGCTACGACCTTGCTCAGGGCGTCGTGGGTGTCCTGCGCGGTGATGAAGCCGGGGCCGGCGGTGTCCAGCGCGAGCAGGGAGCCGGGGAAGCGGCCGGCGATCAGGCCGATGACGTGCCGTACCTCCGCCTCGTCCAGGAACGGCAGGACGGCCTCGGCGCTGAAGAAGTAGGGACCCCCGGCCTCGGTCACCGTCCGGGTCCAGGATTCCTCGGTCACGGACGCGTCGATCATGGTGCGGCGCGGAGTGTCGGTGAAGAAGGCCCGGCGCAGCTCGATGGCGTCCGGAAGGTCCAGGTCGAACCAGTGGGCCCGGCCGTTGTCGACGCGCTCGAACCGGGTGTTGAGGCCCGTACCGATCTCCACGACCGTCCCGGTCGGGTGCGCGGTGAGGAACTCGGCCACCCAGCGGTCGAACAGGCTGGTGCGCAGCACGGTCCCGACGAGGCTGGGGAGTTCGTCGAAGGGGGAGAAGTCGTAGTCGATCGCCCGGACGAGTTCTTCGGCGCGCGGATCGCGCAGCGCCGGGTCGGGCTTCCGGTTCTCCACCGCCCGGCCGTACAGCGGGATCAGCAGTGTCTCCTGGACCGCTCCGAGGTGCACGCCGTGCTTGGCCATGGTCTCCTCCTGCGCGTCTGTCGCCGTGACGGATCCGGTGGATGGTGTGCTGCGACGAGCCCTCCGTTCCTGGGGGAGGGCGCGGGCAGGTGTACCGGGTCGGGCGGTGCCGTGGCTGCGACCACCGCCCGACCCGGAGTTCTCAGCTCTGCGCCGCGAGCAGGGGAGGGGCGTGCTCGTGTTCGCAGCTGTCGTCGCCGAATCCGTACGCGTCCCATTCGGGGAACGGGTCGGCGGCGGGCGGTGTCTCTCCCTCGGCCAGGAGGCACTCGGTGAGCGCGGTCTGCAGGGCCTCGGGGCGCAGCCCGGTGCCGATGAAGACGAGTTCCTGGCCCTGCGGCGCGCCCGGGTCCTGGGCGCCGGCGGGTTCGAACCGGGCGACGGAACCGGCCTGCGACCACAGGCCGGTCACCAGCGGTCGGGTCGCGAGCCGGAAGAAGCCCTTGGAGCGCAGTACCTGACCGTATGCGCCGCTGTCGAGTCCTTCGGTGACGAAGGTCCACAGGCGGCCCGGGTGGAAGGGGGCGGCCGAGCGGAAGACGGTGCTGGAGATCCCGTACTCCTCGGTCTCCGGCACGTGGTCGCCGTTGAGTTCCATGACCCAGCCGGGTGCCTGCTGGGCGCGTTCGAGGTCGAAGAGGCCGGTGCCCAGGATCCGCGTGGGGTCCACCCGGCCATGACGGGCCGGGACGATCCGGGCGACCGGGTTGAGGCGTGTCAGGGCGGCGCGCAGCCGCGTGCCCTGCTCCTCGTCGACGAGGTCCAGCTTGTTCAGGACGATGACGTCCGCGAACTCGATCTGGTCCATGAGCAGGTCGCTGACGGTGCGCTCGTCGTCCTCGTACTGGTCGAGCCCGCGTTCGGCGAGCCCGTCGCCGCCCTCCAGCTCGGGCAGGAAGTTGGCGGCGTCGACGACCGTGACCATGGTGTCGAGGCGGGCGAGATCGCCCAGGGTGGCGCCGTCGTCGCGGGGGAAGGCGAAGGTGGCGGCCACCGGCATGGGCTCGGAGATGCCGCTGGACTCGATCAGCAGGTAGTCGAAGCGGCCCTCGCGGGCGAGGCGGTCGACCTCCTCCAGGAGGTCGTCGCGCAGGGTGCAGCAGATGCAGCCGTTGGTCATCTCGACGAGGCGTTCCTCGGTCCGCGACAGTGCGGCGTCGCCGCCGCGGACGAGCGCGGCGTCGATGTTGATCTCGCTCATGTCGTTGACGATGACGGCGACGCGCAGCCCCTCGCGGTTGCTCAGCACGTGGTTGAGCAGGGTGGTCTTGCCCGCCCCGAGGAAGCCCGACAGGACGGTGACCGGCAGTCGTTCGGTCATGCCCTTCAGCCCTCGGGGCGCAGCAGGCCGCGCTGGTACGCCTTGGCGAGCCGCTGCGGTACGGAGTAGGTCACTCCGTCGACCGTGACCGGCACGAGCTGCGGCGTGGTGGCCTTCCACTGCGCGCGGCGGTGGCGGGTGTTGCTGCGGGACATCTTCCGCTTGGGCACGGCCATGGTGTTCTCCTGCTCACGTGGGTACGTCCCCACGCTACATGCAAATGGATCCCGTTTTCAAAGCGCCCCCGACCGCCTGCTCTCGGTGACGCAGCGCCGGCGTCCGGATGGCGAGACGAGTCGGAAGCGCCTATTGAAACTGATAATCATTTTCTATACGTTCCTCGGTGAGGCGTCCGGATGGCCGCCGGGAAAGGACTCACAGGCATGCTCAGAACGCGCAGACGCGGCCAAGCGGTCGTGCTGGCCCTCGGTGTCGCCCTCCTCGCCGGGGGGTGCGCCGGATCCGACGGCGAGCAGGACGCGAAGGCGCCGCGGACACCCGCCGTGCGCGGCGCGCAGGACATCAACGCGCAGCCGGTCGCGGCACTGCGGGACGGCGGCGACCTGAGGGTGCCGGTGGACGCCCTGCCGACGAACTACAACCCCATCCAGCTCAACGGGGCGCGCGTGGTGACCTGGCAGCTGGCGGAAGCGATCCTGCCGGGAGCGTTCAGCGACGCACCCGACGGTACGCAGAAGGTGAACAAGGCGTTCTTCGACTCGGTGGAGTTGACCTCCACCTCACCCCAGGTCCTCACGTACCGGATCGCGAAGGACGCGGTCTGGAGCAACGGCCGCCCGATCAACTGGAGCGACCTCCACGGCCAGTGGCAGGCCCTGAACGGCAAGAACAAGGCGTACGAGGGCTACAGCAACGTCGGCTACGCCGACATGTCCTCGGTGCGGAAGGGCGCCTCCGACAAGGAGGCCGTCGTCACGTTCGGCAAGCCGTTCGCCGAGTGGCAGGGCCTCTTCACCCCGCTGCTGCCCAAGGAAGTGACCGGCTCACCGCAGGACTTCAACAAGGGCTGGCTCGAGTCACCCGCGATCACCTCCGGCCCGTTCGCCGTGGAGAAGATCGACAAGACCGGCAAGACCATCGACCTCAAGCGGAACCCCTCCTGGTGGGCGCAGAAGCCGCCGCTGAAGCGGGTCATCCTCCGCGCACTCGACCCGGCGGCCCGCGCCGACGAACTCGCCAACCGGGGCATCGACCTGTACCCCATCGGCGCGGACCTCGACCTCTTCAGCCGGGCCAAGAGCATGCCGGGCGTCGAGATCCGGCAGGCGCCCGAACGGCTCGCCGGGCAGCTCACCTTCAACGGCGCGCCCGGGGCCCCGCTGGCGGACGAGAAGCTGCGCCGCGCCGTCGCCCAGGCCATCGACCCGAAGGCCATCACCACCGCGCTCATCGGCCGGATCGTGCCGGACGCCAAGCCGGTCGGCAACCACATCCTGCCGCCCGGCGACCCCGGCTACCGGGACAACTCCGCCACCCTGCCGTTCGACCCCGCTGCCGCGGGCAAGCAGCTGGACGCCCTCGGCTGGAAGAAGTCCGGTGAGAGCCGCGAGAAGGGCGGCAAGAAGCTCACGCTCCGACTCGTCGGACAGGCCACGCCCGTCGGCAAGTCGGTGTGCGGCCTGATCGCCGACCAGCTGCGGGCGGCCGGCATCGAGGCCCGGATCACCTCCGTGCCCCTGGACAAGTTCTACGACAGCTACCTGATCCCCGGGAACTTCGACCTGATCGCCTTCGAATGGACCAAGTCCGCCTCGCCGTTCGCCCACGACCGTCCGGTGTTCCAGAAGCCGCAGGGTGACGACGCCGGCAGCAACTTCGGCCGCGTCTACATCCCCGAGATCGACACGCTGTACGACCGGGGCCTGGCCGAACTGGACCCGGCCAAGCGGCGCGACATCGCCAACGAGATCGATGTGCTGGCCTGGCGCCACGCCCACCACCTGCCGCTGTACGCGGGCTCCGGCGCCTACGCGGTCCGCGAGGAAGTCGCCAACTACGGTGCGCGCGGGCTCGGGGCGTACGGGTTCGGGAATGCGGGATTCCTGAAGTGACCTCCCTCTCGCCGCCCCGCGCAGCCGGTGTCCGCGCGGTGGCCGCACCGAGCGGCCCACCGGCTGGGGCGGCGGGACGCCTGCTGCGCCGCCTGGCATGGCGGCTCGGCCTGTGCCTGGCCGCCACCTTCACCGCGTACGTCCTGGCGTCGATCAGCTTCGATCCGCTCGCGGAGCTGCGCGGGCAGCAACCGCCGCCGCCCCAGGCGGTGATCGACGCGCAGGCGCAGCGCCTCGGCCTGGACGACCCGGTGCCCCAGCGCTTCCTGGGATGGCTGGCCGGTGTCCCCCACGGCGACTTCGGCGAGACGGTCACCGGCCAGGAGATCGGGGACGAGTTGTGGCGGCGTTGCGGCACCAGCGTGCGTCTCTTCCTGGCCGGCAGCCTGCTCGCGATCGTCCTCGGCGTGGCGATCGGGCTGTGGAACGCGCTGCGCGACGGACGGCCGTCGGACCGGATGTCACTGTTCGCGTCGTTGATCATCCTCGCCGTGCCGGTGTTCGTCCTGGGCACGGTCCTCAAGATGCTCTGGCTGCCCCTGAACGAGGCGGCCGGCACCCAACTGCTGTACTTCTCGGCCGAGACCACGCCCGGAGCCGACCACACGGGGTGGGCGGCGATCGGCGACCGGCTGCGCCACCTCGCGCTGCCGACCCTCGCGATCGCCCTTCCGCAGGCCGCTTTCTACAGCCGCTACCAACGGGCGGCCATGCTCGACGTCCTGGGCAGCGACTTCCTGCGCGCGGCCCGCGCCAAGGGGCTGCGCCACCGTCAGGCGGTACTCCGGCACGGCGTACGGATCGCACTCATCCCGATGGTGACGCTGTTCGCGTTCACCTTCGGACTGCACCTGACGGGCGGGGTGTTCACCGAGCGGGTCTTCGGCTGGAACGGCATGGGCGACTGGCTGCTCCGAGGGATCCAGGACGAGGACGCGAACATCGTGGCCTCGGTGACGCTGTTCATCGCGGTCCTCGTGGTCCTGGCCGGAATGCTGGCCGACGGCGTGCTGGCCCTGCTCGACCCGCGGATCCGGAGGGCCGGCCCGTGAACACCCTGACCGAGGAGAGGACCTCGGCCCAAGGCCGCGGGCGGTTCCGGTCGGCCGCCCGGCGCACGCCCGGCCGCCCGTCGATCGTGTGCGGGGCGGCGCTGCTGCTCGCCCTCGCCGGCGCGGCCGTACTGGGTCCGTTGCTGTGGCCGTACGACCACGTCGCCCAGGACCGGACCGCGATGCTGGTGCCCCCGGGCGGCGAGCACTGGCTGGGCACGTCCCGCCTGGGAGAGGACCTGCTCGCCCAGTGCCTGCAAGGGCTCCGGAAGTCACTGGTCATCGGACTCCTCGTCGCCGTGCTCTCCACCACCCTGTCCGCCGCGGTGGGACTGGCCGCCGGCTACCTGGGCCGCTGGGTGGACCGCTGCCTGATGTGGGGGGTCGACATGTTGCTGATCCTGCCGCCCTTCCTGGTCGCGGCCGTGCTCTCCCCCCTCCTGCGGGAGCGGTCCTGGCTGTACATGGTCCTCGTCCTGGCCCTGTTCCAGTGGATGCTCACCGCCCGGGTCGTCCGCGCGCGGACCGTCGCCCTGCGGCAGCGGGAGTTCGTCACCGCCGCGCACCACATGGGCGCCCCGACTCTGTGGATCATGCGGCGCCATCTGCTTCCGCACCTGGTGCCCCTGCTGGTGATCGACTGCACGCTTCATGTGGGCGCCGCGATCCTCGGCGAAGCGGGTCTGAGCTACTTCGGCTTCGGCATCCAGCCTCCCGACGTGTCGCTGGGCACCCTCGTGGCGACCGGGAGCGGATCGGCACTGACATACCCGTGGGCGTTTCTCGCCCCCGTCGGGTTCCTGGTCGTGACGGTGAGCGCCGTCGGGCTGCTGGGCGAGGGGCTGCGTCGCGCCCTGGAGGAAGGCAGAGGGGGATCGAATGAAGACTGAACACACGCCACACGGCTCGGAACCGCCGCCGACGGCACAGCTGCTGGAGGTGTCCGGGCTCTCGGTCACCTTCCGGAACGGCGTACGGTCCGGCGGCGGCCCGCGCCGGGCCGTACGAGGAGTCGACCTGCGCCTCGCAGCGGGGCAGGCCATGGCCGTCGTCGGTCCCTCCGGCTCGGGCAAGTCCGTGACGGCATCCGCCCTGATCGGGCTCGTTCCGGGGCCCGCCGTGGTCGAGGGATCGGTGCGCTTCGACGGGCGGGAACTGCTCCACCTGTCCGACCGGGAACTCTCCCGGATCCGCGGGCGGCGGATCGGCATGGTGTTCCAGGACCCGCTGACGGCCCTGAACCCGGTGATCCCCGTGGGCCGGCAGATCGCCGAGGCGGTACGGCTCCACCGGACGACGACGCGGAAGGAGGCACGGGAGGAGGCGGTACGCCTGCTCGACCGGGTGGGCATCCCCTCGGCGGCGCGGCGGGCCGGCGCCTTCCCCCACGAGTTCTCCGGGGGCATGCGCCAACGGGCCGCGATCGCCATGGCCATCGCCGGAGGGCCGGAACTGCTGATCGCCGACGAGCCGACCAGCGCGCTCGACACCACCGTGCAGGCACAGATCCTCCACCTGCTGGACTCGCTGCGCGCGGACACGGGATGCGCCCTGCTGATGATCACCCACGACCTGGGGGTGGTGGCCCGCTCCTGTGACCGGATCGCCGTGATGCGCGACGGCGCCCTGGTCCAGCAGGGCGAGGTCGCACGGCTGCTCGCCGCCGAGTCCGCACCCGACGGCGAACTCGGGGAACTGCTCACGGCCACACGGCAGCTGGCCCGCCCCCGTCCCACCGGCCCGCGCCCCCTGGTGTCCGCGCCGGACGTGCTGCGCGTCGAGGCCCTGAGACGGGACTACCCGGCACGCGGCCTTCCGGGCGCCGGGCGGCGGGACGGCGTCCGGGCGGTCGACGGGGTGAGCTTCACTGTTGCCGAGGGCCGGGCCCTGGCCCTGCTCGGAGAGTCCGGGTCCGGCAAGACCACGGTGCTGCGCGAGATCATGGGGCTGCGACCGCCCCAGGCGGGCCGGGTGGAGGTCCTGGGGCACGACCTGGCCACCCTGGACCGTGCGGACCGGTACGCGCTGCGGCGCCGGATGCAGCTGGTGTTCCAGGACCCGTCCTCCTCGCTCGACCCGCTCATGACGGTGGCCGACCTCATCGGGGAGCCGCTCGCCCTCGAAGGGGAACCGGCCGAGGCGCGCGGCCGGCGGGTGGCCGAGCTTCTGGACCTGGTGGAGCTGGAGCAGGCGGTGGCCCGCGCCCGGCCCGGCCGCCTGTCCGGCGGCCAGCGTCAGCGCGTGGCGATAGCCCGGGCCCTGGCCACCCGGCCTCGGCTGCTGCTGCTCGACGAACCCGTCTCCGCGCTGGACGCCCCGCTGCGCGCCGGTGTCATGGACCTGCTCGACCGGTTGCGCGGCGAGCTGGGTCTGGCCTATGTCCTGGTCTCCCACGACGTCCACCTCGTACGACGCTGCGCCGACGACGTGGCCGTGCTCTACCGGGGGCGCCTGGTCGAGCACGGCCCGACGGCCGCCGCCCTGAACCGGCCGCGGCACCCCTACACCCGGGCACTGGTCGACGCCGCTCTCAGCACCGATCCGCACACCGAACGCCACCGCCGGCGGGTGCTGCTGCCCGAGGACAGCACCACTCCCACCACCGGCGGCACCGGCTGTGCCTTCCGGCCCCGCTGCCCGCTCTTCACCGACCTGGACCCCGGCTCCCGCCGCCTGTGCGCGGAGCGGGACCCCTCCCCGTCACGGGGGCTCCATCCGTCACGGGATCCCTCCCCGTCACGGGAGCCCCACCCGCCACGGCCGGACGCCACCGCGTGGACGGCCGCCTGCCACCACACGGCCCACTCGGCGGTGGTCCCCGCCGCCACCGCGCCCACGCTCCGCCCCTGACCACTCCCTACGCGAAGCACGTCCGTTGACGACGACACCCCGCAAGAGGCTGCCCGTATGACCACACCGCTGTACCTCACCCCCAGACTGGAAGACCGGCTGGCGTCCCTGCTGGACGACCCGGACTTCCTGCACCGGCTCACGCACGCGCTCGGCTCACCGCTGAACATCGTGCTGCCCGACCAGATCGCCGAGAACGTGGAACGGTTCCGCGCCGTCCACGACCGCCACCGCCTGAGCGGCACCGTCTACTACGCCCACAAGGCCAACCGCTCCAGCGCGCTGGTCCGCCGGCTGGCCGACACACCCGCGCACATCGACATCGCCTCCCTGGGCGAACTCCAGCACGCGCTGGGCAGCGGATTCTCCCCCGACCGGATCATGGCGACCGGCCCCAAGAACCCCGAACTGCTGTGGCTGGCCGCCCGCACCGGGGTGAGCGTCAACCTGGACTCCGTCGACGAACTGCACCTCCTCGCCGACCTGGTGACGCGCCACCGCCTCCCCAAGGCGCGCGTGCTGATCCGGCTGTCCGACTTCGAGAGCAGCGGCACCACCGTCCTCACCAAGCGCAGCCGCTTCGGCACTCCGGTCGGCCGGATCGGTATGTTCCTCGACGCACTGGAGAAGCACCGCGACAGCACCGAGCTGACCGGCGTCGCCTACCACCTCGACACCATCGGCCTCGCCGAGAAGGCCACCGCCCTCGAAGGCTGCGTCCGGGTCATGCGCGAATGCGCCGCCCGGGGCTTCCGCCCCCGCGCGGTGGACATCGGCGGCGGCTTCGGCGTGGACTACCTCGCCGACGGCGCCCAGTGGGAGGCGTACACCTCCGAACTCACCAACGCCGTCCTGGGCAAGCGGCCCCCGCTGACCTGGCAGGGCCACGGCTACGGACTGCGCAGCGAGGCGGGCACCCTGCGCGGGGCGCTCGGCCTCTACCCCGCCCACCGGCCCGTGTCCGGCCCCCGCTACCTCGACGAGCTGCTCAGCCAGTCCTCGGCCTCGCTCGGCCGGCCGCTGGCCACCCTGCTGCTGGAGAACCTGCACGACCTGCACGTCGAGCCGGGCCGCGCGCTGGTCGACCAGTGCGGTGCCGTCCTGGCGAGGGTCCTGGAGGTGCGGGACACCCCGGAGGGGGAGTGTGTCGTACGCCTGGAGATGAACGCCTCCGACGTCAGCCTGGAGGAGCACGGCGTCCTGATGGACCCCGTCCTCGTCCGCCGGCCGGGCGCCCCGAGCACTGCCGGGACGAACCCGACCGGGGCGTACCTGATCGGCAACCTCTGCCTGGAAGCGGACTTCATCACCCGCCGCATGGTCTTCCTGCCCCACCGGCCCGAGGTCGGCGACCTCCTCGCCTTCGCCAACACCGCGGGCTACTTCATGGACTTCAGCGCCGACCACGCCCTGCACCAGCCCATCGCCCGCAAGGTCGCCGCCTACCGGACCGCCGGCACCTGGGACTGGTGCCTGGACGAGAACTACTGGCCCATCTCCCGCACGGAGGAATCCCGTTGAAGTACGACTCCATCACCGAGGTCATCGGTGACACCCCGCTGGTGCGCATAGCGCCCGAGATACACGGCCTCGACAACATCGACCTTTACGCCAAGCTGGAGATGCTCAACCCCTTCGGCTCCGTCAAGGACCGCGCGGCCTGGAACATGCTCCAGCCCCACCTGGAGCGGGGCGGCGCCGACCGTACGGTCGTGGAACTGTCCAGCGGCAACACGGCCAAGGCCCTCGCCGTCCTGGCCGCCATGCACGGCCTGCCGTTCAAGAGCGTCACCAACCGCATGAAGGTGCCCGAGATCAAGGACCTGCTCCTGCTCCTGGGCGCGGAGATCGAGGAGCTCCCCGGACAGGCCGAGTGTCTCGACCCCACGAACACCGAGGACCCCCTCACCAAGATCCACCAGCTGCTGTCGGCGGACACCGCCTCCTACGTACACACCGACCAGTACTACAACGAGCGCAACATCGAGGCGCACCGCAACTCCACGGGTCCCGAGATCATCAAGGACCTGGGGGGCCATGCGCCCGACTACTTCATCGCCGCCGTCGGCACCGCGGGCTCCTCCACGGGCTGCGCCCGCGCCCTGCGCGCCCACGACCCGGACACCTCGGTGGTCGGTCTGGTGGCGCACAAGTCGGACTTCATCCCCGGAATCCGGAACATCGACGAGGTCCACGAGGTCGGTCTCTTCGACCCCGGCACCTACGACACCATCGAGTCCGTCTCCGCCGACGAGGCCATCGACGGCATGCTCACCCTGGTACGCCGCTGCGGGATGCTCGCCGGCCCGACCGGCGGCGCCGCCTACTTCGGCGCCGTCCGGCACCTGCGGGCCGTCGACGCGCAGCTGACCGACCGGAGGACGGCCGTGTTCATCGTCTGCGACCGCGTCGAGAGCTACATGAGCTACGTCCACAAGCGGCGCCCGGAACTGCTGCGCAGGCCCGCCCGGCCGAACTCCCTGGCCTCCCTGACCGACACCGACCTCGCGGCGGCCGTGTCCATCGACACCCCGGCGGCCCAGCGGTGGATCGAGGAGACCCGGCCCCTCGTCGTCGACCTGCGCGGCTCCTTCGCCTTCGACGCCCTGCACATCCCCGGTTCCGTGAACATCGTCGACGAGGTGTTCGCCGAACTCCTCCACGGCGGCATGCCGTTCGGGCGCAACCAGCCCGTCCTGCTGGCCTGCCCGGTCGGCGAACAGTCGGCGAAGTACGCCGCCCTGCTCACCCGGATGGGACACGGCGACGTCCGCAGCCTCACCGGCGGCGTCGTCGCGTGGCGGGACGCCGGCGCTCCCCTGGTGCGTGACTGACATGACCACCTCTCTCACCTCCGTCACCTCCGCGCACCAGTCGGCCGGCCTCGACGCGTGGCAGCGGGCGCTGCGCGCCCAGTTCCCGATCATCACCGGCCACCCCGACGTGCGGTACCTGGACAGCTGCGCCACCTCACAGAAGCCCCAGGCCGTCCTCGACGCCGTCGCGCACTACCTGACCACCTCCAACGCCAACGCCGGCCGCGGTACCTACCCCTGGGCCAACCGCACCACCGCCCTCATCGAGCAGGCCGCCGACCGCGTGCGGACCTTCCTGCACGACCCCGACCCCGCCTCCTCCCGCGTCCACTTCACCAGCGGTACTACGGAGGGTCTGCGGACCGTCGCCCGGGACTGGCTCGTCACCCACCTGCGCGACGGTGACGAGATCATCGTCCCCTTCGCCGACCACCAGGCCAACGCGCAGCCCTGGCTGGAGGCCGCGAGGCTCCTCGCCGAACGCGGCACGAGGATCACCGTCCGGGAGATGCCGTACGAGAGCGACTCCCACGACTACGACCAGCAGGCCCTCGCGGCCCTGGTGAACGAACGCACCCGCTTCGTGGCCGCCACCCACGTCCACCACGTCTACGGCGCCGACATGAACGTGCACCGCATCCGCGAGACCGTCGGCCCCGAGCCCGTCATCTGCCTGGACGCCGCTCAGAGCATCGGCCACAAGGACGTCGACCTGAGCACCCTCGACGTCGACTTCGCGGTCTTCTCCGGCCACAAGGCCATGGCCCTGCCCGGCATCGGCGCCGTGTGGGCGCGCGGCGCACGCGGGCCGGCCTTCGAACCCGGCGGGTGGAGCGGAAGCCCCAACACCACCGGCATCGTCAGTCTGCACGCCGCGCTGGACTGGCTGGAGGAGGCCGGCCTCGACGCCATCGAACGCTGGACCGTCGGCCTCGGCGTCCGTCTCACCGACGGCCTGACCCGGCTCCCCTCCTACGAGGTACTGGGCTGTCAGATGAGCCTCACCGCCGAGTCCACGGTGCAGCGCCGCCAGGGCATCGTGACCTTCCGGCACCGGGACATCGGCTCGAACGACCTCGGCTTCATCCTCGCCAGCCACGGCCTCATGGTGCGCGCCGACAGCCACTGCCAGGGCAGCGCCGGTGAGAGCGACTCCTCCGTCCGCGTCAGCCTGCACCTCTACAACACCGCCGACGACATCGACCACCTCCTCGAAGTCCTGGCCGGCCTCGACCGAGAAAGCTGAGAGAGCCATGCACGAGAACAACGCGCCCGTCGTCATGGTCGACGTGTACGCGCCGACCATGCGGCTGGCCCGCGCCTTCCAGGAGGAGGGCCACCCGGTGGTCCGCGTCCAGAGCACACCGCAGATACCGCCGGTCTACCGTCCCTTCCGCACCGACGAGTTCAGCGCCGACATCATTCACGAAGGCGACTTCGAGACCACCCTCGAAGCCGTCGCCGCCCACGACCCCGTCGCCGTACTGACCGGGGGTGAACTCGGGGTCGAACTCGCCGACCGGCTCAGCCAGGCCCTCGGCCTGGCCACCAACGGCACCCGCATGAGCGCCGCCCGCCGTCACAAGTACACCCAGACCGAGATGATCAAGGCAGCCGGTCTGCCCGGCACCCGCCAGCACCTGCCGGCCTCCGCCGAGGACGCCGCCGCCTGGCACCGGGAGCTGGGCGGCCGGGCGGTGGTCAAGCCGGTACGCAGTGCGGGCAACGACCACGTCACCTTCAGCGAGAGCCCGGACGAGACAGCCGCCGCCTACGACAAAATCATGTCCGCGCGGAACATCTTCGCCGTCCGCAACGAGGGCGTTGTCGTCCAGGAGCATCTCGACGGCACCGAGTACGTCGTCAACACCGTCAGCTGCCAGGGCCGCCACCGGGTCACGGACGTCTGGCGGTACATGAAGATCTCCGCGAACGGCGTCAGCGACCGGATCAGTGCCGCCGTCTCCGTACCGCTCGGCAGTCCCGAGCGCGCCCGCCTGTCCGCCTACGCCCTCGACGTGCTCGACGCGCTGGAGGTCCGGTACGGGCCCGCCCACCTGGAGATCATGCTCACCGACGCCGGTCCCCGACTGGTCGAAGCCGGGATCCGGCTGTGCGGCGCGGACGCCGCCTACTTCGCCCGGCTCGCCGCCGGCGAGTCCCAGATCGAGCGGACCGTCGACGCGTACCTGCGCCCGGACAGTTTCCTGGCCACGCTCTCGGCCGCCCAGTCGACGAAGCAGCACGTGGCCATGGCCTACCTCACCTCCCCGGTGTCGGGCACGCTCGCCTCCTACCCGCTGCTGCCCCAGGTCGAGGCGCTGGACAGCTTCCACAACCTGCACATCGCCGTGCCCGAGGGCGGCCGGCTGCCGCTGACGGTCGACGACACCACCGAGCCCATGATGGTCGGCCTCGCCCACTCCTCCGAACACGTCCTGCACCGGGACCTCAACACCATCCACTACCTGGACGGAGCAGGCTTCTACGTGCTCCGCGAGGACGAGGAGCCGGCGTGAGGGACGTCCGACCCCACATCGTCGTCCTGCACCGCTGGCGCGCCGCCTACGCCGCGTACGAGCGGTACGTCGACCACGGGACCCACGCCGTCACCTACGTCACCACGGACGTCGGCGCCGAGGCCGTGCCGGAGTCGGCCGCGGAGGTCGTCGTCGTCCCCGCCACGGACGATCTCGCCCGGGTGCGCAAAGAGGTCGACGGCCTCGCCCAGCGGCACGGCCCGCCGCGATCCGTCATCGCGCTGAAGGAGGACGACCTGCTCGTCGCCTCCCATCTCGCCGAGGAGTGGGACTGCCGCGCCCGCCGCCCGGACCAGGTCGCCCTCTTCCGGGACAAGTCCCTGATGGTGGACGCCGTCGCCCGGGCCGGCCTCGCCGTACCGGCGACGGCCCCTGCTCCGGACGCCGAAGCGGTGCGCGCCTTCGCGCGCGACCACGGCCTGCCTCTGATCGTCAAACCGACCAGTGGCAGCAGCAGCGAGGGCGTCACACTGCTGCGCTCGGCCGAGGACCTGGACCGGCTCTCCTTCCCCGAAGGCGCCCGGTTCCTCGTACAGGCCCACATCCCCGACGCCATGTACCACGTCGACGGCGTCTTCGACGGCCGCGACCTGCTCTGCTGGAAGAGCTCGCGCTACCTCAACGACTGCCTCGGCTTCCGCGCGGGCAATCCCGTGGGCTCGGTGGAGGAGGACCAGCCCCATATCGCCGACGCCACGGCCTGCTTCGCCACCCGGGTCCTGCGGGCACTGACCCGCGACCCCGTCCCCTTCCACCTGGAACTCTTCGTGAAGGAGCGGGGAACGGCGGCACCCGAGTGCGTCTTCCTGGAGGTCGGCGCGCGGGTCGGAGGCGCCGAGATCCCGATCGTCTGGCGCGACGTACACGGCTACGACCTGATGGAGGCCGCCTTCCGCATCGCCCTGGGCGAGCCGCCACCGCCTTATGCGCCGCCCGCCGAACGGGAACGGGGCGGTTTCCTCCTGGTACCCGCGCCCGCGGCCAGGCCCTGCGTCATCACCGCCATCACACCCATGACCGGCCGCACGCCCGGCCCGTACGCGGAGGACCTCCTGGACGTCGGCGACGTGCTGCCCGACGCGGACGCGTACTACGAGCACGTGGGCGGCCGGTTCCGGTTCCGTGGACGCACGAGCGCCGAGGTCAGGCGTGCCATCACCGAAACCGCCCGCGCGTTCCGCGTGAGCGGACGCAGCCAAGGAGGTGCCCGATGAGCGGCCTGGCGCAGTACACCCACCTGTGGAAGGTCCCCGGCGCCCCCCTCCTGCTGGTCGGGGGAGTGGTCGCGCGCCTCGGGCAGGGCGTCACCGTACTGGCGTGGCTGCTGCTCGTGGAGGCGGCCAGGGGAGGGTTCGGCGAGGCCGGCCTGGTGGTCGCCTGCGTCTCCCTGGCCACCGCCGCCACCGCCCCGGTGGCCGGCCGCCTCGCCGACCGGTACGGACCCGGCCGCGTGCTCCCGCTGTACGCCACGGCCTACGCGGTCCTCCAACTGCTCCTGCTGGCCGCGGTCCTGGCCGGTATGCCGCTGATCCTGCTGTGCGCGCTGGGGGCTCTGTCCGGCGCCGCCTTCCCCGCGATCAGCCCCGCCCTGCGGGCCGCCTGGACTACGCTGACCAACGCCGGCAGCGGCCGGTCCGGGATGCGACAGGTCGCCATGGCCGCGGAATCCACCCTCTTCGAGCTGGTCTTCGTCGTCGGTCCGCTGATCTTCTCCGCCTTCGTCCTGCTCGGCACGCCCCTTGGCGACGCGTTGAGCATGGGCTCCTCCACGGCAGGTCCGGCCGCGGCCCTGGTCTTCGCCTCCCTGTGCACCGGGCTGGGCACCCTCGTGGTGGCCAGGGGACGCGCCATGCGGGGACTGCACTACGACGCACCGCCCACCCGGGGCATCGGCCCGCTGCGGGTACCGGCGCTGCGGACGGTACTCCTCTGCGCGGCGGGCATCGCCTTCTCCTTCGGCGGGGCTCCCGTCGCCATCGCCGCCTACACGAAGGCCCACGACGGAACCTCCGCCGACGGGGTGACGGGCGTCCTCATCGCCGTGTGGAGCATCGGCAGCGCGGCCGCGGGGCTGTGGTACGGCAGCCGCACGTTCCGGGGCTCCCTCGGCCGACGGTTCCTGGCCCTGCTCGCGGTCCTGGCGGTGGGGTACGCGGCATGGGCCCTGATGCCCAACTCCTACGCGCTGGGGGCGCTCCTGTTCGTCTCCGGCGCCGTCATAGCCCCCGCGCTGACCGTGGAGGCGGAACTCGTCTCCCAGGCCGTTCCCGAGCCCATGCTCAACGAGGCATACACCTGGCTCACCACCGTCAACCTGGCGATGGCAGCCCTCGGTTCGGCCGTCACGGGCGCCCTGGCCGACCGCCCCGACGGGCATATCTGGGGCTTTCTCGCCGCTGCCGGTGCCACGGCGCTCGCCGCCGTGGCGGCCGCCACGGGAACGCTCGAACCAGCCACTCCCGATCCGGAGGTCCTGGACGAGACATCACACGTCGATCACCGTGAGGAAGCGCCATGGAACACCGGTTGAACGCGCGGACGGCCGCCCGCTGGATCAGCCGCTGGGACGCCCAGCAGCAGGTGTACGCGACGGCCCGCGAGGAGCGCTTCGAGGTCATCACCGACGTCGTCCGCCACGCCGTGCGCGACGCCGACCGCCCCCTCGTCGCCGACCTGGGCTGCGGGCCGGGCTCGCTCGCCGCCCGGATCGCGACCGCCCTGCCCCACGCCCGGGTCCTGGCCGTCGACCATGACCCGCTGCTCCTGGCCCTGGGCGACGCCTGCCACGGGGACGCGGTCACCTTCGTCGACGCGCGGATCGGCACCGGGGCCTGGGACGAACGGCTGGCCGCGCAGGGGCCGCTGGACGCCGTCGTCTCCACCACCGCACTGCACTACCTCCCACCGGACGTGCTGTCCTCGGTGTACGAGCGCGTCCACGACCTGCTGCGCGACGGCGGCGTGCTCGTCAACGCGGACCACCTCTACCAGGACGACGGTCCGGTCAGGGAGCTGGCTGCGGCGGTCGCCCGCGGACACGGGCGACGCTCCGGCGGGACCGCGGCCGGGGAAGACTGGTACGGCTGGTGGGCCGCCGTCGAGGCATGCGCGGACTTCGGCGAACTGCCGGCCGAGCGGCGGCGTCGTGGCCTCGACCTGGGGAGCGACAACGGCCTCAGCGCCCGGGAGCACATGGAGCTGATGCGCAAGGCGGGCTTCCCGTCCGTGGGCACGGTGTGGCAGTACGGCCACAGCTGCGTCCTGGCAGCCGTACGAGACTGACGGCGCACGAGCCGTCGCGGCCGGGCAGTCCGTCGTGGCCCGGCCGCGACGGCCCGGAAACTCCTCGCCGACGATCACTCGCGGTCACTATGCTCACTTCATGCCGGAGGCCGACAGCAAGGGCTCGGCGTGCATGGATGGCAGGGCTGAAGAGATGGGTGGCCTGGGAAAGTGCTGAAAGAGGTCGTCGCGACCCGCTACGTCACGCCCCTGCGGGAGGGCGGCTCGCTTCCCGGGATCGTCGAGGCCGACGATCTCGGCACGTACGTCATGAAGTTCACCGGCGCGGGGCAGGGCCGCAAGACCCTGGTCGCCGAGGTGATCTGCGGGCAGCTCGCCCGCCGCCTCGGGCTGAGGGTGCCCGAGCTCGTCACCATCCAGCTCGACCCGGTCATCGGGCTCTCCGAACCCGACCAGGAGGTGCAGGAGCTGCTCAAGGCGAGCGGCGGGCTCAACCTGGGCATGGACTTCCTGCCGGGGTCGCTGGGCTTCGACCCGCTGGCATATGAGGTGGACCCGGCCGAGGCGGGAAGGGTCGTCTGGTTCGACGCGGTGATCAACAACGTCGACCGGTCCTGGCGGAACCCGAACATGCTCGTCTGGCACGGCGACCTGTGGCTCATCGACCACGGCGCCACCATGATCTGGCACCACAACTGGCCGGGCGCGCAGGCGTCCGCCGCCAAGCCGTACGACGCCTCCGACCACGCGCTCGCCCCCTTCGGCCCCGACATCGCCGCCGCGGCCGCCGAGCTCGCCCCGCTCGTCACCCGCGAACTCCTCGACGAGGTCGCCGCCGACGTGCCCGACGAGTGGCTCGTCGACGAGCCCGGCTTCACGAGCGCCGACGAGGTGCGCGCCGCCTACGTCGAGGCGCTGCTGCCCCGCGCCGCCACCATCCACGAGCGGATCACCCTCGGCCCGCGCACCGAGGGCCGGCCCCAGCAGCCGCCCGGCTGGCTCGCCGAGCGCCTCGCGCCCCGCCCGCGCCCCGCCGGCGAGAACACCGAGAAGAGCACCGACAAGGACGGCACCACGTGAGCGACCGCGACGTCTTCGAGTACGCGCTGCTGCGCGTGGTGCCGCGGGTCGAGCGCGGCGAGTGCTTCAACGCGGGCGTGGTCGTCTACTGCCGCGCCCGCTCCTTCGTGGCCGCCCGCACCCACCTGGACGAGGCCAAGCTGACGGTCCTCGACCCGGCGGCCGACGTGACCGGCGTACGGGCGGCCCTGCGTGCCGTCGAGGGGGTCTGCCTCGGCGGGGACGCGGCCGGGCAGGCCGCGCGCGACGACGCGGGGCGCCGCTTCCGCTGGCTGATCGCGCCGCGCTCCACGGTCGTCCAGCCGGGCCCCGTGCACACCGGCCTCACCGCCGACCCCGAGGCCGAGGTGGAACGCCTGCTCGATCTCCTCGTGCGCTGAGCGCCCGCCCCCCGGACGGAGGGTGACCAGGTGCACCCGGTGGGCCGTTGACACCGGGTGCCAGGGCTTCTAGCGTCTCGTCTGCGGACGATACTAAGCGGTCGCTCATGTGCGGGACGCAGGAGCGGACGCCGGTCCGGCCGCCACCAGGGACGATCCAAGGGCGAGGAGAACCAAGCATGTCCACCACCGAGCAGCGCGTAGCCGTCGTCACGGGTGCCGCACGGGGCATCGGCGCGGCCACCGCGCTCCGCCTCGCGGCCGAGGGCCGCGCCGTCGCCGTACTCGACCTCGACGAGGCGGCCTGCAAGGACACCGTCGAGAAGATCACCGCCGCGGGCGGCACCGCCCTCGCGGTCGGCTGCGACGTCTCCGACGGCGCCCAGGTGGAGGCCGCCGTCGCGCGCGTCGCCGCCGAGCTCGGCGCCCCGACGATCCTCGTCAACAACGCGGGCGTGCTCCGCGACAACCTGCTCTTCAAGATGTCCGAGTCGGACTGGGACCTCGTCATGAACGTGCACCTCAAGGGTGCCTTCCTGATGGCGAAGGCCTGTCAGAAGCACATGGTGGACGCGGGCTTCGGCCGGATCGTCTCCCTCTCCTCCTCCTCGGCGCTCGGCAACCGCGGCCAGGCCAACTACTCCGCCGTCAAGGCCGGTCTCCAGGGCTTCACCAAGACCCTCGCCAAGGAGCTCGGCAAGTTCGGCGTCACCGCCAACGCCGTCGCCCCCGGCTTCATCGTCACCGAGATGACCGCGCAGACCGCCGAGCGCGTCGGCATGGGCTTCGAGGAGTTCCAGGCCGCCGCCGCCTCCATGATCCCGGTGCAGCGGGTCGGCCGCCCCGAGGACGTCGCCAACGCGATCGCGTTCTTCACGGGCGACGACGCCGGATTCGTCTCCGGCCAGGTCATGTACGTGGCCGGCGGCCCGCTCAACTGACGGCCGGCGGCGACGGGAACGAGGAGGAGACGAGCATGAGCACGCAGCAGCCGCCGGAACCGTCCGGCAAGGTCGCCCTGGTCACCGGCGCGAGCCGGGGCATCGGCTACGGCATCGCCGAGGCGCTGGTCGCCCGCGGAGACCGGGTCGTCATCACCGGACGCGGCGAGGAGGCCCTCAAGGAGGCCGTGGAACGCCTCGGCGCCGACCGGGTGATCGGCGTCCCCGGCAAGGCCCACGACGAGGCCCACCAGGCCGCCGCCGTCGAGGCGGCGATGGACGCCTTCGGCCGGGTGGACTTCCTGATCAACAACGCCGGTACGAATCCGGTCTTCGGCCCCATCGCGGACCTGGACCTCAATGTGGCGCGCAAGGTCTTCGAGACGAACGTGATCTCCGCGCTCGGCTTCGCCCAGCGGACCTGGCACGCCTGGCAGAAGCAGAACGGCGGGGCGATCGTGAACATCGCCTCGATCGCCGGCGTGTCCGCCTCGCCTTTCATCGGGGCGTACGGAATGAGCAAGGCCGCGATGGTCAATCTGACCCTCCAGCTGGCGCACGAATTCGCGCCGGTCGTGCGGGTCAACGCAATCGCCCCGGCCGTTGTCAAGACGAAATTCGCGCAGGCGCTCTACGAGGGCCGCGAGGCGGAGGCCGCCGCCTCCTATCCGCTCGGCCGGCTCGGCGTGCCGGCGGACATCGGTGGTGCGGCCGCCTTCCTCACCTCCTCCCAGTCGGAGTGGATCACCGGTCAGACGCTCGTCGTCGACGGCGGCATTTTCCTGAACGCCGGAGTCGGGTGACCGATAACCGGACACTTTCCGGAATTCATGTCCGGATTGACACCGGTTCTGCATCGAATGCCTCAAGTGCCCCGTCGGGCTCGAACATTGACCTGACGGGGTGCTGCGGTATCGTCGGCCGACCCATGGCTGAACGAGGAGCGTGCACGTGTTCAACCGGACCAGTCTGCAGGCGGCTGCAGCCCTTGTGTCCATATCCCTGGTGACCGGATGCGGTGTCTTTTCGGACAGTGAATCCACCGGGGATCAGAGACTCGTGATCGGCACGACGAGTTCTCCCTCCACGCTTGATCCAGCCGCGTCCTGGGACAATGCCTGGGAGCTCTTCCGGAACGTCTTCCAGACTCTGGTGAGTTTCCCGACCGGCAGCACGACGCCGCAGTCGGACGCCGCCGACTGCAAGTTCACGGACACCGCCAGCCGGGTCTTCGAGTGCAAGCTCATCGACGGCCTCACGTTCTCCAACGGGCACAAGCTGGACGCCAAGGCCGTGCAGTACTCGATCGAGCGCATCCGCACGATCAACCACAAGGGCGGCCCCAACGGCATGCTCGGGTCCCTCGACAAGATCGAGACCGTCGGCGACCGCACGGTCGTCTTTCGCCTCAACAAGCCGGACGCGACCTTCCCCTTCATCCTCGCCACCCCCGCCATGTCCATCGTGGACCCGGCCGAGTACCCGGCCGACCGGCTCCGTTCGCAGGACGGCAAGGTCGCCGGCTCGGGGCCCTACACCCTCGACGCGTACGCCGAGGGCGAGTCGGCCGAGCTGACGAAGAACCCCACGTACAAGGGGTTCGCCAACCTCAAGAACGGGGGGGTGACCATCAAGTACTTCAAGGAGTCCGAGGCGATGGTCACGGCGCTCCGGAAGAAGGAGATCGACGCCACCTACCGCGGCCTCACCGCCGAGGAGGTCGTCTCCCTCCAGGACGACAGGCCCGAGAACCAGGACCTCCAGCTCGTCGAGTCCACCGGCACCGACATCCGCTACCTGGTCTTCAACGCCCAGGACCCCTCGGTCGCCAAGCTCCCCGTCCGCAAGGCCATCGCCCAGCTCGTCGACCGCGACGAACTGGTCAACCGGGTCTACCAGGGCACCGCCGAACCCCTGTACTCCATGGTGCCCAAGGGCATCGCGGCCCACACCACCAAGTTCTTCGACCGCTTCGGCTCGCCCAGCGTCGAGAAGGCCACCAAGATCCTTCGCGAGGCCGGCATCGACGAGCCCGTCAAGCTGACCTTCTGGTACACCACGGACCGCTACGGCTCCTCGACGGCCGCCGAGTTCAAGGAGCTCAAGCGGCAGCTGGAGGAGTCCGGGCTCTTCGAGGTCACCCTGCACGGCAAGCCCTGGACGGAGTACCAGGCGGCCTACCAGAAGGGCGAGTACCCGGTCTTCGGCCGCGGCTGGTTCCCCGACTTCCCGGACCCGGACAACTTCGTCGCGCCCTTCGTCGGCAAGGAGAACGTCCTCGGCACGCCCTACGTGAGCCCCCGGATCACCGACGTCCTCATCCCCAAGTCCCGCCGCCAGAGCGACCGCGGGACCGTCACGGACGAGTTCGTGGCGGCCCAGGAGATCATGGTCCAGGACGTCCGCCTGCTGCCCCTGTGGCAGGGCAAGCTCTACATCGCGGCCCGCGAGGACATCGGCGGCGGCGAGCGCGCCCTCGACCCGCAGACGGTCATGCAGCTGTGGGAGCTGCACCGCCGGGCCAGCTGGTAGCCGGACGCCGGCGGAGGGACCGCCGGCGGGGGCGCACCGGTGAAGACCTGCGGGGGCCGCTGTCAGTGGCCCCCGGTAGGTTCGGGGACGTAGGCAGGAACGTCCACCGGAGGTTGTGACCGTGACCGACACCAGCATGCTGCCCGAGTCCTGGCGGGGTGTTCTCGGCGAGGAGCTGCAGAAGCCGTACTTCGAGCAGCTCACCGAGTTCGTCGAGGAGGAGCGCGCCAAGGGACCGGTCTTCCCCCCGAAGGACGAGGTGTTCGCCGCCCTCGACGCCACCCCGTACGACAAGGTGAAGGTCCTGATCCTCGGTCAGGACCCCTACCACGGCGAGGGCCAGGGCCACGGCCTCTGCTTCTCCGTCCGTCCCGGCGTGAAGACCCCGCCCTCCCTGCGGAACATCTACAAGGAGATGAACGCCGAGCTCGGCCTGCCGATCCCGGACAACGGCTACCTGATGCCGTGGGCCGAGCAGGGCGTCCTCCTGCTCAACGCCGTGCTGACGGTCCGCTCCGGCGAGGCGAACTCGCACAAGGGCAAGGGCTGGGAGAAGTTCACCGACGCGGTGATCACCGCGGTCGCCTCGCGCCCCGACCCGGCCGTCTTCGTCCTGTGGGGCAACTACGCCCAGAAGAAGCTGCCGCTCATCGACGAGGAGCGGCACGTGGTGGTCAAGGGCGCCCACCCCTCGCCCCTGTCGGCGAAGAAGTTCTTCGGCTCGCGTCCCTTCACCCGGATCAACGAGGCCGTGGCCGCCCAGGGGCACGAGCCGATCGACTGGCGCATCCCCGACCTCGGCTGAGCCTCGGACCGATCCGGGCCGGGGGCGGCTAGCGTCGGCCCTCCCAGTGGTGATCTTGTGGAGGTCGCGGTGACCGAGCAGCAGCAGGTGTCGGACGACGGGGTCATGACCAGGATCGGGCAGGCCCTGATGCTGCTCCACGGCGGCGACCGCGAGGAGGCCCGCAACCGCTTCGGGCTGCTCTGGCAGCAGATCGGCCCGGACGGGGACCCCCTGCACCGCTGCACCCTCGCGCACTACATGGCGGACGCCCAGGACGACCCCGACACCGAGCTGGCCTGGGACCTGCGGGCCCTGAGCGCGGCCGAGGACCTCACGGACGAGCGGCTCGCCGCGCACGACGCGTCGGCCGCGGTCCGGGCGCTGTACCCCTCGCTCCACCTCAACCTGGCCGCCGACTACGCCGAGCTCCACCGGCCCGACGCCGCGCGCGCCCATCTGGACCGGGCCCGCGCGGCGGCGGACCACCTCGACGACGACGGCTACGGGACCGGGGTACGGGCCGCGATCGAGCGCCTGGAGCTGCGGCTGCGGGGGGAGTGACGGGCCGCCGACCGTCCGCGAGCGGCGCCCTGGGGTCCGTACCCCGGCTCACCGGGCGTACGGACCGGGGCAGAACCCCGACCGGTCGCCGCCGGGGTGCGAGACCCCGTACCGCTCGCCGCCGGGGTCCAGGGCTCCGTACCGCTCGCCCAGGGCGCAGACGTCGGAGCGGGAGAGCGGGGGCCGCGCCGGTGGCTCCGCCGCGCGGGGCGGGCCGGGCGGTGCCGACGGGCCGGGCGGCACGGACGGCCCGGACCGGTCCGGGTGGTCCGGCGGACGCGGGTCTTCGCTCCGGGGCGGTGCGGTGCCGGGGCGCGGTGCCTCCGGGAGCCGCGGGGCCGCCGTCCGCCGCCGCTCGGCCGTGGGGGTCGCGCGGGGCGCGGCGGAGGGCGGGGGAGCGGGGAGCGCCGCTTCGAGGGCCTCGCGGGCCGGGCCGTCCACGAGTTGCGGCGCGGCGCCCTTCCCGGGGCGTGCGGACTCCGCCGCCGGAGCGGGGGCGGGCGCCGCCGGCGGCGCGTCCACCGAGACGCAGCCGGTCAGGGCGGCCATCGCCGCCCCTAACAGGATCTTCGCTGTGGTTCGGGTTCCATGCACCCGCGCCACTCTGCTGCTCCGGCGGCGATCTTCGCGCCCCTACCGGCGGGGAATGCCCCGCACGGGTGAGCCGGGGCGTGCCCGGCCTTGACCCGCCCGGCCGCGACCCGCAGGGGCCCCGGCGGGCCCCCGGCGGCTCAGTCGCCGGTCGCGCCGTCGATCCGCTCCCGGATCAGGTCCGCGTGGCCGTTGTGGCGGGCGTACTCCTCGATCATGTGGAGGTAGATCCAGCGCAGGTTGAACTTCTTCCCGCTGCGCTTCTCCCCGGTGCCCAGGTAGTCCAGGTCACGGGTCGCCGCCAGGGCGCGGGCGTGGGCGATCTCGGCCTGCCAGGTGGCGTACGCCTCCTCGTAGGTGTCCCCCTCCACGGTGTGGATGTCCCGGTCGAGGTCCTCCTCCGTCGAGTAGAGCCAGGGGGCCTCCTCGCCGGCCAGGACCTGGCGGAACCAGCCGCGCTCGACCTCGGCCATGTGCCGGACGAGCCCGAGCAGGTTGAGATCCGACGGCGGGGCGGAGGGGGTGCGCAGCTGGGCGTCGTCGAGCCCCTCGCACTTCCTCGCGAGGGTCGCGCGGTGGAAGTCGAGCCACTGCTCCAGGGCTTCGCGCTCGCCCGAGGTGGTGGACGGGGAGACGCGCGGGACGGTTTCGGTCTGTTCGCTGGTCATGCCGGGCATCGTCCCCCACGCCCGGGGGACGAAGCCAGTGAATTCACGCCCGTGCGGTCCCGGCCCGGTCCCCGAGCATGCCGCGCAGCAACTCGTCGATCCCGGTGCGCAGTTCCGCGAGGCCCGGCACGGACGAGTGGAAGGAGCCCGCCGCGCAGGAGAACATCAGCCCCTCGGACCAGGCGATCAGGGAGAGGGCGTGCCGCTCGGGGGCCGTCGAGCCGGCCGCCGCCATCATCGCGGTCAGCGGTCCGTGGAACACCGCTCCCGCCCGGTCGAAGAAGCTCCGCAGCTCGGGGCGGCGGGTGGCCTCCAGGGCCAGTTCGTAGCGGGAGACGAGCAGGGGGCGGTGGTCGGTGAGGTAGCGGTGGAGGGCGAGGGCGAGCGCGTTCACGAGCGCGTCCCCGCCGCTGTCCGGACCGGGCACCTCGCGCGGAGTGAGGACCCGGGACTCCAGCTCGACCTGGCGCCGTACGGCCGTCTCCAGGAGGGCCTGGCGGGTGCGGGCGTGGTTGGACGTGGATCCCTGCGGCAGCCCGGCCCGCTCGTCCACGGCGCGGTGGGTCAGGCCCCGCATCCCCCGTTCGACGAGCAGGTCGAGGGCGGCGTCGCCGATCCGGTCGGCACGCGGGGCGGAGGGATCCGGCGCTGCGGTCATGGAGGACAACCTACTACCGCCCCCTGCACGTCGGACTACACCTGTAGTACGGTCGGGACGTCGGACTCACTACACCTGTAGTCCCGGGGTCCGGCGGTCGCCCGTCCCGAGGGAGCAGCCATGGAACAGCACCGCGCCGACGCGAACGAACCCGACGCGAACGAACCCGGTGCGAACGGACCCGGGGTGAACGGCTCCGACGCGAACGGTCCCGGCGTGGACGACCCCGGCGCACGCCGCACCGACGTGAACGGCGCCGAGGCCCACCGCTTCGACGCGCGCCGCACCGACACGTACCGAACCGGCGCGCGCCGCGCCGTCGTCGTCGGAGCCGGCATCGGAGGGCTCACCGCCGCCGTCGCCCTGCACCGGCGGGGCTGGCGGGTCACCGTCCTGGAACGGTCCGCCGACCTCGCCCCCGTCGGAGCCGGCATCGCCCTCGCGCCCAACGCCCAGCGGGCCCTGGACGTCGTCGGCCTCGGCGACCGGGTCCGCGACCTCTCCGCCTGGCAGGGGGACGGCGGCGTGCGGACCCCCGCCGGCCGCTGGCTCGTCCGTACCGACGCGGCGGCCGCCGCCGCCCGCTTCGGCGGCCCCCTCGTCCTCCTCCACCGCGCCACCCTCGTGGAGATCCTCACCTCCGCCCTCCCGGACGGGACCGTGCGGACCGGCACGGCCGCCGTGGTGACCGACCCGGGGGACGACCGCCGCCCGGCCCGCGTCACGGCCGTGGCCGGGGGAGCGGAGACGGAGTGGGAGGCCGACCTCGTCCTCGCCGCCGACGGCATCCGCTCCGCGACCCGCCGCGCGCTCTTCCCCGGCCACCCCGGCCCCCGCTACTCCGGCCGCACCACCTGGCGGGTCGTCGTCCCCGCCCCCGGGCGCCCCTTCGCGCCGCACGAGACCTGGGGCGCCGGACGGCTGTGGGGCACCCAGCCGCTCAAGGACGGCCGGGTCTACGCGTACGCCATGGCCACCGCCCCCGAGGGCGCCCGCGCGCCCGACGACGAGAAGGCCGAACTCCTGCGCCTCTTCGGGGACTGGCACCACCCGGTGCCCGAGGTCCTCGCCGCCGTCGACCCCGACCGGGTCCTGCGGCACGACGTGCACCACCTGATCACCCCGCTGCCCGCCTACCACCGGGGCAGGGTGGCCCTCCTCGGGGACGCCGCGCACGCGATGACGCCGTCCCTCGGCCAGGGCGGGAACCAGGCCGTCGAGGACGCCGTCGTCCTCGCCCACCACGCGGGCGCCGACGGCGGGTTCACGCCGAGCCGCGCCCTCGCCGCGTACACGGCGGACCGGCTGCCGCGCACCACCGCCGTCGTCCGCAAGGCCGCCCGCACCGGGGCGCTCACGATGCTCTCCGCGCCCCCGGCCGTCGCCCTGCGCTCGGTCCTCGTCGGCGCGGCCGCCCGCCTCGGCCCCGGATTCCTGCTGAAGGGCTTCGACGGCATCGCCGACTGGCGACCGCCCGGCGGCCCGGCCCGCCCCGATCCGTCCCGCGTAAGCTGACCGGCGCGAACGGCCCGTACGAGCGGGGCCGGCGAACGACGACAAGGGAGACCCCGTGAAGGTTGGCTGCATCGGACTCGGCGACATCGCGCAGAAGGCCTACCTCCCCGTCCTCGCCACCCTCCCCGGGGTCGAACTGCACCTGCAGACCCGCACCCCCGCCACCGTGGAGCGGGTCGCCGACACCCTCCACCTGCCCGCCGACCGGCGCCACACCACCCTCGACGGGCTGCTCTCCGCCGGACTCGACGCGGCCTTCGTGCACGCCTCGACCGCCGCGCACGCCGAGATCGCCGAGCGACTTCTCGACGCCGGCGTCCCCACGTACGTCGACAAGCCCCTCGCGTACGAGTACGCCGACTCCGAGCGGATCGTGGAGCTCGCGGAGAAGCGCGCCGTCTCCCTCGCCGTCGGCTTCAACCGGCGCCTCGCCCCGGGCTACGCCCAGTGCCTGGAGCACCCGCGCGACCTGATCGTGCTCCAGAAGAACCGGATCGGGCTGCCCGAGGACCCCCGCACGCTGGTCCTCGACGACTTCATCCACGTCGTCGACACCCTCCGCTTCCTCCTGCCCGGCGAGGTCGAGCACGTCGACGTGCGGGCCCGGGTCCGCGACGGGCTCATGCACCACGTGGTGCTCCAGCTCTCCGGCGACGGGTTCACCGCCATCGGCATGATGAACCGGATGAACGGCTCGACCGAGGAGATCCTGGAGGTCTCGGGCCGGGACACCAAGCGCCAGGTCCTCAACCTCTCCGACGTGGTCGACCACAAGGGCCAGCCGACCGTCCGCCGACGCGGCGACTGGGTGCCCGTGGCCCGGCAGCGCGGCATCGAGCAGGCGGTGCTCGCCTTCCTCGACGCGGTACGCGAGGGCCGGGTGCTCAGCGCGCGCGACGCCCTGCTGACCCACGAGCTGTGCGAACGCGTCGTACGGGAGTCCCTGGCCCAGGCGTCCTGACGGCCGTCCTGGCGCACGGGCGGCACCGGATCTCCGGCCGTAGCGGACCCGGGGCCACTCGTAGCCGGCGGACAGCGTCCGCCGGAGCCGCGGAAGCACCGCCCCGGCCGGCGGGCCGATCCGGCCGAGGACGTCGGCCGCCTCATGGCTGCGACGGCCGTCGGCAGATCGTGCAGCCGGGGCACGACGTCCCCGGGGTCGCCTTCGATCTCCCACGGCGCGGCCGTGGCGGCCGTGCGGAGGCCGACGTCCCCCGCGCCGGCCGGAGGGCGGACCGCCTCCAGGGCCGATACGGCCGTGGCGCCGAAGGGGCCGAGCGCGTCCAGGGCGGCCGCGGCGATCCGCCGCCGTTCCTCGGTCCCGCCCTCGGCCGGCAGGCGGCCGTCCGGTGTCTCCCTCGTGCGGTCGCCGTCGTCGAGGAACAGGCCGAGGCCCTCGATCGCCGCGCGGCGCACGGACGGCGCCGGGTCCGCCGCGTGGCGGACGAAGACGTCGGCGTTCTCGCGCATCAGCGCCACGCCGTCCGCGTGGGCCGTGGACTCGGTACCGTCCGGCGTGAAGCAGGCGCCGTCGGTGCCGCGGTCCATGGACGCGCGTCCGACGCCGACCAGGAGTTCGACGATCGACGCGCGGTCGGGGATCGCGGGATCCTGCGCCATGGCGAACAGGAACGGCAGGCTCGCCGCGGCCCATCGGGGCACGGACCCGGCAGCCGACGGCCGGGACGTTCGCGCCTGCGGTTCGGTCGAACCGGTGACGCCGGGACCGCGGATCGCGCCGGCGGCGAGGACCGGAGGTCCCGCCATGCGGGGAGTGGGGGACGATCAGCCGGCCGACTCACCCGCGTGCGGGCTCAGGACGTCCGTGCCGACCAGGACGAACAGCAGGATGCCGAGCAGGATCCGGTAGATCACGAAGGGCATGAAGGACTTCGTGGTGATGAACTTCATGAACCAGGCGATGACGGCGTATCCCACCGCGAAGGCGACGATCGTCGCGAAGATCGTCGGGCCCCAGGAGACGTGCCCCTCGCCCGCGTCCTTCAATTCGTACGCGCCCGAGGCGAGGACCGCCGGGATCGCGAGGAGGAAGGAGTAACGGGCCGCCGCCTCGCGGGTGTAGCCCATGAGCAGGCCGCCGGAGATCGTCGCGCCCGAGCGGGAGACGCCGGGGATCAGGGCCATCGCCTGGCAGACGCCGTAGATCAGGCCGTCCCGCACGCCGAGGTCCTTGAGCGTCTTGCGCTCGCGGATCGCCCGGTGGCGGCCGCCGACCTCGTCCCGGGCGGCCAGCCGGTCCGCGACGCCCAGGACGACGCCCATGACGATCAGGGTGGTGGCGATGAGGCGCAGGTCCCGGAAGGGGCCCTCGATCTGGTCCTTGAGCGTGATGCCGAGGACGCCGATCGGGATCGAGCCGACGATCACCAGCCAGCCCATCTGGGCGTCGTGGTCCGACCGCATCGACTTGTCGGTGAGGGAGCGGAACCAGGCCGAGACGATCCGGGCGATGTCCTTGCGGAAGTAGATCAGGACCGCCGTCTCCGTGCCGATCTGGGTGATCGCCGTGAACGCCGCCCCCGGATCGTGCCAGCCGGCGAACGCCGCCGTGAGGCGCAGGTGCGCACTGGAGGAGATGGGGAGGAACTCCGTCAGCCCCTGGACGAGTCCCAGGATGAACGATTCGAACCAACTCATGGGGCCAGGGCCGTCCCGTTATGTACGTGTGTGGTCAGAAGGTCGTGCGCAGCGTACCGTCCCGAGGTGAAGAATCCCCCGACACGGGATGTACGCGAGGTAGCGCCCGCCGTATCTCCCGGGAGGCCTCCGGCAGACCTCAGCGGGCGCCGGCCACCGGTTCCGGTTCCGGCGTGGCGTCCCGCACCGGGGCGGGGGACCGCAGGCCGTGCCGCTTGCGCCAGGCCACCACCGCGGCGCAGAGCCCCGACAGGACGATGAAGCCCGCGGAGAAGAGGAAGGCCGGCGAGCCCGGCGAACCGGCCTGGGCGCCCGCCACCACGTACGCCGCCGTGTTCGGGACCGTGCCGACCCCCGTCGCCAGGAGGAACGGCACGTACTTCATCCGGGAGACCGCCGCGCAGTAGTTGGCCGCCGCGAACGGCACTCCGGGGAACAGCCGGATCGCCAGCATCGAACGGAACCCGTGCCGGCTCAGCTGCCCGTCCGCCGCCGTGAGGAGGCGGCCCCGCAGCAGCGGCCGCAGCGCGTCCTGCCCCAGGTACCGGCCGAGGGTGAACGAGATCCCGGCACCGAGGACCGTCCCCGCGACCGCCCCCGTCAGACCGGCGGCCGAGCCGAAGAGCGCGCCCGCCGCCAGGTTCAGGACCGGGCGCGGTACGAAGGCCGCCGTGCACACCCCGTACGCCAGGGCGAACAGCAGCACCGCGCCCGCGCCGCCCGCCCGCGGCGGCCAGCCCGAGGCCAGCAGGCGCTGCGGCTCGTAGAGCACCACGAGGGAGGCCGCCGTGAGCAGCAGCAGAACGAGCAGTGAGAGCCGCGAGCGGGGGGCGAGGAGGGCCCGGGAGCAGCGGGCGGCGAGGGAGCCCGGCGGCCGGGGGACGGGAGCGAGCATCCGGGGAGAGTAGCGGACACGGGTGTAGGGGCGCCGTAATGTGCGTCATGTCCGTCCGGGGCGGGTTTCCGGGACGCGCCGTGAGCGGAGGCCCCCTCGCGACGACCGGCCTTGCGATCCCGCGCCCGGAGGGGTTGTGTGACGACCGACCCCGCGATCCCGCGCCCGGAGGGGCTTTGTGACGACCGACCCTGCGATCCCTGTGACCACCGGACCCGCGGCCCCGCGCCCGGAGCGGCTCTGCGACCGCCGGCCCCGCGTCCGGAGGGGCCCGACGGCGGTCGATTCCGTCCCCGTGTCCGGAGGAACCCCATGACGACCCGCCCCCTGCCCGGAGAAGTCCCCGACAGCGTCCTCGCCGACGTCGTCCTGGAGCGGCTCACCACCCTCTACCCGGCCGCCGGGAACCCCTTCCGGGCGCAGGAGATGGTCGCGTACATGAAGGGCGTCGCGCCCTTCCTCGGGGTGCGGACGCCCGAGCGCCGGACCTTGTCCCGGGCCGTTCTCGACGGCACCCCGCGCCCCGACGAGGACGACTGCGCCGCGATCGCCCTGCGCTGCTTCGCGCTGCCCGAGCGCGAGTACCACTACTTCGCCGTCGACTACCTCCGCCGCCACGTGCGCCGCTGCTCCTCCGCCTTCCTGCCCGTCGCCCGCCGCCTCGTCACCACCGTCTCCTGGTGGGACACCGTCGACCACCTCGCCGCCCACGTCGTCGGCGGCCTGGTCGCCGCCGACCCCGCCCTCGCCCCCGAGATGGACGCGTGGATCGACGACGAGGACCTGTGGGTCGCGCGCACCGCCCTCCTCCACCAGCTCCGCTTCAAGGGGGACACCGACGCGGACCGCCTCTTCGACCACTGCCTGCGCCGCGCCGGCCACCCCGACTTCTTCATCCGCAAGGCGATCGGCTGGAGCCTGCGCGAGTACGCCAGGACCGCCCCCGCCGAGGTCCGCGCCTTCGTCGCCGCCCACGGCCCCCGGCTCTCGCCCCTCTCCGTCCGCGAGGCCCTCAAGAACCTGGCCCCGCCCGAGGGCCCTCCCAACCGCCGCGCCAGAATGGGCACATGACGCAGCAGACGGAGAAGCGGACGGCACTGGTGCTGGGCGCGGGCGGCATGACCGGGGCCGCCTGGGAGACCGGAGTGCTGCGGGGCCTCCTCGACGCCGGACTCGACGTGACCGGGGCCGACCTCGTCGTGGGCAGCTCCGCCGGCGCGGTCGTCGGGGCGAGGCTCGGCACGGCCGGACCCGACGCGCTGTACGAGCGGGAGCTCGGCGGCGAGGACACGGAGCCCGCCGCGCGGCTCGGGGTCCCCACGCTCCTCCGGTACGCCGTCGCCGTCCTGCGCTCCCGCTCCCCGGAGGAGTACGGACGCAGGATCGGTCGGCTCGCCCTCGGGGCCCGCACGGTGGACGAGGCGGCCCGCCGCGAGACCGTGGTCCGGCGGCTCGGACCGGCCACGGACTGGCCCGGCCGCCCGCTGCTCGTCACCGCCGTCGACGCCGCCACCGGCGAGCTCGTCACCCACGACGCGAACAGCGGCGTCCCGCTGGCCGACGCCGTCACCGCGAGCTGCGCCGTCCCCGGCCTCTGGCCCCCGGCCACCGTCGGCGGGCGCCGGCTGATCGACGGCGGCATCCACTCCACGGCCAACGCCCACCTCGCCGCCGGGTACGAGCGGGTCCTGGTCGTCGCCCCCGACGGACGCGGGAGCAAGGTGGTGCCCTCGCCGGACCGGCAGGGCGCCGAGCTCGCCGCCGCGGGGGCCCGCGTCGAGGTGATCACCCCCGACGCCGACTCCCGCGCGTCCTTCGGACGCGACGTGCTCGACCCCGCCCACCGGGCCGCCGCGGCCCGCGCCGGACGCGTCCAGGCCGCCCGCCACGCGGAGGCCGTCGCCGCCGTCTGGAAGGGCTGACCCCGGCCCTTCCCGCGGGGCCGGCCGGCACCCGGACCGAACGATCCCCCTCCACGAGGCCCGGCCCTCCCCCCGGGCCCCACCC
>JNWL01000041.1 GCA_000716465.1 Streptomyces bikiniensis | reverse complement strand
GTCCACAGGCGAGCAACCCCCGCGGGCGCGGGGACGACCCCCTCAAAGACGCAGTCGAGGCCCTCGACAGGGAGCAACCCCCGCGGGCGCGGGGACGACCAGCTACCACCTGAGGGCAGCTACCGAAGTCGCGAGCAACCCCCGCGGGCGCGGGGACGACGCGCCGTGGGCCTGCTGCTGCATGGCCATCACCGAGCAACCCCCGCGGGCGCGGGGACGACACCATGGCGGCGGGGGCGACGAGCCCGTGGTGGGAGCAACCCCCGCGGGCGCGGGGACGACACTTGGTGACCTGTGGTGTTGTCACATGATCATGCTGTTTTGCTTTACGTGGTTTGGGGGTGCCACGTCTGTCCGCCTTGGCGTGGGCGGGCGATGAGAGTGAGGCCCTCGAAGTCAACGGGGGTCCAGCGGTCGCGGCCAGTGGTACGGGTGGTCCAGCCCTGTTCGGTTGTCGCGGGTTCGATCATGACGGCTTGACCGTCGTGGATGCGGTCGGTAAGGGTGGCCCAGAGGCGGTCACGAATGCGCGGGTTGGGGTTGCCGACGAAGATGCCGGCGGCGACTTCGACGAACCACCGGGTGAAGTGGCCGCGGAGCCCGGGCGGGGCTGCGATGAGGACGATCACAGTGGTGCCGGTGCTCATGGGGCTGGCTCCCCTGAGGTGGTGTCGTCCGGGTCGGGCCGTTCCGAGGGCTCGGGGGTCTCCGGGATGATGTCAAGGTGGTCAGTGGCACTCCAGTTGCGGCCGCTGCTGACGACGGTGTCGCCGTCGTCCCAGAGGGCGCCGAGGTCCTCGTCAACGAGGTCGGTTTCTTCGGGAACGAGGAGCCGTTTGATGTCAGCAACGACGCGGGGAAGGAGTTTGCCGCGGACGATGGCGTCCCTCAGGGCGGTGCGTGCGTCGCGTTCCAAGGTCAGGCCTTGGGCTGTGAGGTCGAAGGCGAGCGGGATGGTGAACTCGGCTTTGTAGAGGTCGGCAATGTCCAGTACGAAGGAGAGCGCGTTGCCGGTGTGGACGAAGCCGAGGGCGGGACTGGCGCCGAGCCCGGTAATGGCCGCGTGACAGATGCCATAGAGGGCAGAGTTGGCGGCGGACAGAAGACGGTTGACGTCGTCGCCGGCGGCGAAGGCGTCGCCGGGCTTGTAGTCGCGTTTCGTCCAGGGGACGCCGGTGCGCTGCGCGTGCTGGGAGTAGAGGCGGCGGATACGGGTGCCTTCCCTGCCCCTCAGTTGCTGAAGGGTTAGGCCGGTGGTGTCCTCGCCAGGGAATCGCATGTCGTACATACGGCGAGCCACGGCGACGCGTTCCTTGGGCCGGGTGACCAGCCATGCCTGCCGTAGCTGAAGCTGTGACCCTCTTGCTGTGCTGGTGCCGGTGGCGTAGAGGCGCACGCCCTGTTCGCCGACCCAGCACACGGCGGTGCCGGAGTCGGCGAGCAGAGTGACGGCAGGGTGGGTGATGCGGCTGCCAGGGCCGACAAGGAGGACGGCGAGCCAGGCGGCCGGGACGTGGATGATGCGTGCCTTGTTGACCAGGACGATGGCGTTGTCATCCCGGTCAATGTGGCAGCGTTCGGCGTAGAGGCTGCTGATGCGGTCCTCGAGCCGGTGGACGTCCTGGGGCCCGGTCCGCCACCACGGGTCAGCCATGGTCGGCCTTTCCCGCGGTGCGCAGTGGTGCCAACGTGAGGAGGCCCTGTCCGTAGCCCTTGGCGGGTCCGATGCCGCCGAGGAGGGCGGAGCGAAGCGCGTCGGGATCGGTGACGCGCAGGCGTCCTTCGAAGGTGGCGGTGGACAGAGTGATACGGGGACCGGCCTTGTGCTTGGTGAAGCGCAGGATGTCACGGCTGACGATGGCGACCGCCGGCCCCGCCGACGGTGCCAGCGCTTCTGGCTCGTCATCGTCTGCCTGCAGGCCGGGCCCGGGAGGCGTGGCCGTCGCGTCGGGGATGGTGAAGCCGTGGCGTTCGCTCCGCCTGAGCAGCCATGTGAGCTGCTGCTCCACGGTGCGGTGGGCTACGCGGAATCCGCGGTGCCGGTTTCCGTGGTCGGCTTCTTCCTTGAGGCGGGCCGCCTGTTCCTCACTCGGCCGGATAGGTCGGGGGACGCTCTGGACGGGGTTGGCGGTGAGGCGGAAGCCGAACTCCCGGCCGCGGACGATGCGCTCAAGCAGTGGTGTGTAGTCGGCGATGAGCGGGGCGGCTCCGTCGGCTCCGGGCCAGCCGGCGTCGTCGATGAGGTGTGCCCAGGAAGGACGGCTTTCGGTGAGGACGAGGACTTCGGCCCGGTACGGGGTGTTGTTCTCCAGCCGCCACAGCACCCGTTCGGTGACGGGCTGCACAGCCAGTCCGGCAAGAACGGCGGCGTGCAGGCGGTGGGGGCTGGACAGCAGAGACACGGTCGTGCGACGGCGCGGGTTCAGTGCAATCTTCGACAGGTAGGGCATGTAGGTCACCAGCCCAGGAGAGCGAACGGATCGTGGTCGGCCTGTCCGGCGGGGCCGGCGTCCGGTGAGGCGGTATCCGGCTGGGCGCGGCCGGTGGGCAGAGTTACCCAGAAGTGGCACACGGCGCGGCGGCCGAAGCGGGTTCCGGACTTGAGGTCGAAGGTGTCGGGGACATCGATGGCGAGCTGGTCGCCGGCAGGGTCCTCGACAGTGGCCTCCAAGGACACGGTGGTGCCCTGCGCCTGGACGCGTCGGTGGCTGCCCGCCTGCCACGGCACGTTCTTCAGCGCGTCCTCCAGCTCCGTGTCAGAACGCAGACCGAGGCTGACGGGGCCGACCGGCGGGCAGGAGCGACGGCCGAGGGAGAGGGGATACACAGGGTTGCGTACAGCCTCTTCCAGACTCTTGAGCAACGGCTTCGGCCCGCGTAGGGCGGCGACGAAGACGGCGTCCTGGAGGTAGAAGCGCTGGGTGACGCCGGTGTGCTTGGCCGGGGTGGTGCGGGTCTGCTGTCCCTTGGCATTGGTCTTGGCCGAGAGCAGCGGGATTCCTCGGTAGTCGCTGTAGGTGTGGTAGTCGCGCAGCAAAGTGCCGGGTTGATCGACCCGGACGCCGAGTTGCAGGCCGACCAGGTCGGTGAGGGATGCCTCACGGTCGCGGCCTTCGGCGGCGGCCAGAAGGCCGAGGACACCGGACTTGGTGGGCTGGGGGCGGGTTTCGCGCCGGTTGTAGCGGGAGGAGCCGCCCCAGGACTGCAGGGGGGCGGCCAGCCGCAGCACTAGGACGCAGCAGTCGGTGGTGGTCGTCACGCGCCGGCCTCCGAGGCCTCGGAGGGGGCGAGCGCGCCGCCGTCGAGCCACTCGCCGACCAGTGCGTTGACCGAGTCGAGGAGGGCGGGGAAGGGCAGGGAGGAGCCGAATACCTCGGTGACCTTGTCGCCCTCGGCGGTATAGGTGGCCAGGGTCCGCAGCGGCTTGTTGCCCCAGGTGTTGCCGACCGCCCGAAGCTCGTCGGCGAGCCGCACGATGGACTCGGCGGCCAGGCCAGTGACACCGGTGACGGGTTCCTCGTAGGCGGAGACAAGGTTCACCGGCTGGTCGGTGCGAACCGTCAGCAGCACCAGGTGGGGCAGGGTGCGGTGGGCGAAGGAGTTCTGGTGCCCGGTCGGCATGGAACGGGCGAACGCGTCGATGAAGCGGACCGCTGTTTCGCGGGTCTCGTCGGCGTCGGAGAGGTTGTCACGGAGCTGGTGCACGCCGAGGACGGCGTACCGGTACAGCGTGGAGGAGTTGTACTCGACGGTGCCGATCATCCCGGCGCCGTGGTCCTCGGTGTTCTCGTCGTCGACCGCGGTGTAGTAGTCGAACTCGGTGCGCACGGCGTGGGTGGACAGGGCGTGTGCGACCTGGACGGAGGCGTCCACGTTCAGCGTGGGGAGGTCGGCGACCATGCGGCCGAAGAGGGCGACCTCTGCCGGGTGGCCGGTGGACAGCGTTTGCACGACGGCCAGCTTCTTGACCTCGCTCTTCAGCTCGTCATCGGCCAGGGCGGCCAGCTCGGCGGCACGGCCGTCGAGCAGCTTCACCAGGGCGTCGAGTTGCTTCTTGCCGAAGAACAGCAGGTAGGCGGACTGGTCGTCTTTCTTGGCGGACTTGGTGATGCCCAGGGGCTCGAGCAGAGCGGCGGCCAGGCGGTCGGCCTGCTCCTGGGTGAGGCCGGCGCCGCCTTGACCGGCGGGCTGGATGAGTCGCTGGGCGAGCAGGGTGGCGATCCGCTTGGTGCGGGTGGCCCGGTCGGCCTCGGGTACCTGCCGGGCGTACTCGGTTCGGGTCGCCCGCTTCCAGGCCTGCGAGGAGACGCGGGCCCGGCGGGCCCCGCCGTAGACGGCCTGCTTCGGGGTCCCGGAGTCGTCCCGGTTGACGTTGGAGGGGGGAAGGCTCTGCAGGATGTGGACCTCGACGAACAGATGCTTCTGGCTCATGACATGACTCCTTGAAGGCAGAGGGGCGCCGCGGAAACGGGCGCGAACAACGCGGACACGGAAACAGGTTGACGACATGAGGCCGCGTGGCCGGCGTCCGGAGACCCGGACGCCGGTGACCCGGCCCCGTGCCGGCGAGGCAGGCGGAACTGCCCTCGATCGGTGGTGTCAGGAAGTCGCGGCGTGGTGGAAGTCGTGGTCCCACCGCTGCCGAAGTCTGCTGGCGGCGTGCGGCCTGCGGGGGTCGTCCCAGACTCGCAGGGCGGAGCGGAGCAGGTCGTAGTCGAGTTCAACGCTCGCTCGGTTCAGCAGCGGGATGAGGGATCGCAGATGTGCGGCGAGTTCGTCGGAGTCGCCGGAGGTCAGCAGGACCCCGAAGCGCTTCTCCAGCGATGCGGTCGCGCTCTTCCCCTCGCTGCCGGCGGCAGCTTTTCGCGCAAGCAGACCGGCGGCCGTGCCAGGGCTTGCTCCCGGAAGGTGCATCCGGTGTGCGTGCGTCTGCTGGTGCCGGGCGAATAGGGTGAGGGCCGTGTGCTCGGCCATCAGGTCCCGGGTCAAGGAGCCCCGGTCACGCTGCTCGGACGCCATGCGGGTGCGATGGAACGGCCACATCGCGGCGACCGTCCCCGCTTCCCGCCCTGTGCCGGAGCGCAGCGCGGCCAGCTCGGCGCCGGTACCCCGGCTGCCGGGGACGAACGTCACCCAGTACGGCGCTGGCTCCTCTCCGGCACGGTCGCTTTCCTCCTCGCCCGGGTCGGTGTACTGCAGGCCCCAGGCCCGCAGCACCCGGTTGCGCCCCGGCCCGTCCCACTGGGTCATCTCATGGAACAGACGCGTGTAGTCCACACTAATGCCCGCCTGCCGCAGAAGCGGCACAAGCCGCCGCAGGTGCTGCTCCAGTTCGTGCAGATCCTGCGCGGTGGCCGCCGCGATCAGCCGTCGTTCCACCGAGGACTCGGTCAGTGCCTGGCTTTGCTGCAGCCGCAGGCACGCGGTTCCCAGCCCAATGCCTGTCTGGTGGACCGGGCTGGACGCGGCATGCTGGTGCAGACCGAACAAGGTGAGCGTGTAGTGCTCGGCAAGGTAGGAATCGGGAAGACGCTCCGGCTCACCGTCCGGAAGGAAGATCCGGTGGATCGTCCGTATCGACGCGACGGTGCCGGCCTCACGGCCGACGCCTTCCCTCACAGCTCTGAGTTTGCGTGTCACATACTCCGGAAACTCCGCACGCCGCCCCTCACCCCGTGCCGCATGCCACTCCTCGGTGGCCTCTTCCCAGAAGAACGGCCGTGCACGGCCCGCCGTGCCGCGCGCTGCCCGTGAACTGTGGAGAGTCGTCATGCCGCGGCCACCTCCTCCGCCTCGGTGTCACGTTCCTCGGCGGCACGCTCCAGGATCTCTGCCAGTTTCTTCCGGAAGACTCCGATGGCCTTGCCGCTGCGGTACACGAACTCCTTGTCGCCGTTCTTGACCGTGCGCCCCATGATGGCGCGCGGCGGGGCAGCGGCGAGCAGAAGGTCGGCCTCCCTGCCTGCGGCGATCCACACGGTCTGCTCCCATGCGAGCTGGGCGCGCTCCAGAAGCTCATCGTCGTCCGCATCGACGGTCCGCAGCCCGACGAGCAGGCGGCGCATCGTCCGGTCGAGGGAGTGCAGGAATTGCGCGGAGGGCCGGCTGCCTTTGTCCCGGGGCAGCGGATCGCCGCCCGAGGCGCGCCGCAGGTCGTTGTTCAGACCGTCGAGAGTCCGGGCGACCAGGTCGGCCTGCTCGACGCACTCCAGCAGTGCCTCGCGCAGCCACTTGTCCTGGGCGAGCAGAGCGTTCACGGGAAGGGGCAGGTCGTCGCCGATGGCGTTTTCCACCACGGCGGACTGGTTGCCGTACTCCAGGCCCGAGATCTCCACGCCGAGCGGATACTGTCCGGCGAGTACCTGGTCGGACTGCAGGTCGCCGATCTGGCGCAGCAACTGTGACGTGTAGGGGCCGTCGCTCTCCTTCGGCAGGGCCATTGCCAGCAGGGTGCTCAGTCCCTGCCAGGCCGCCCGGCCGGAAGCATGACGGCGGGGTCGCCGGTGGGGCTGGTCCTTCTTCGGCTTGGCCGTGTGGTGCCAGGCGGTGTGCGGGTCGTAATCGGGTGTTCGCGTCAGCCGGTCGCCGGCGGACACAATCACTCTGTTCACCCGCAGGCCCTGCTCCGTCTCGCAGGTGAACAGACGGACCCGGCGGGCCTGGAAGGTCAGCAGGTCCAGCAGACCACTCGCCGGGCGCTCCGACCACGCAGGGGAGGTCGGCGACTTGCAGCCGAGGCTCGCCGGGCGCTCGTCCCACGCCCACTGCGGCCGGTCGTCGGCCGCCAGACCGTCGGGCACCACCGGCGTGTTCAGCAGCAGCGTCTCGTAAAGCGTCTCCCCGACAGGAACGACGATGCCGAGCTGACCGAGCGGCCCGATGGGGTTGCCGGTCGTCTTCCCGTTCTTCGCCTGCGGGTCGCCTTCGGCGCCGGTCTTGATCGACGCCGTGTCCCAGCAGTGCACGTGCAGCAACCAGAGCAAGGCATCCCCGGGCGTCAGCAACAGCTCATCGGCCTCGCTCAGAGCACTGAACAGCGGAACGTTGTTGCCCGACGCCACCGACGGCACCAGCTGCGCGGCCGACTTCGTCTCCCCGCTCAACGCCTTCAGGCCAGCGACCTGCGCGAACGGCCGCTCGGCAGCGAACAGCCGGAAACGGTCCCCGTAGCGCTCGGGCCCCAGGTAGTGCGCGAGGCGCTCCAGCTCCTGCCCGGAGAACCTCCCGCGCCTGAACCGCTCACCCCACTCCTGTCGGTTCCGCGGCACGCCCAGGGCATCGAACATGACCGGCAGCAACAGCTGGCGGATTACCACCGGCAGCATCGTGTGCACCGGAAGCTCAAGACGCCGGATGCTGTGCGCTTGAGTCAAGACGTTCAGCAGACCGACGGGCTTCGTGGCACCGTCCAAGCCGACCGCGGTCAGCGCCGCACCGTGGACCAGGTCTCCATCGACGTCCATGGCGGCTTCCCCCTCCATGATGCAACCCACGTCCTCCTGGACATGAGGGACGGCGGCCCGATGCGGTTCTCCCCAGGCCCGCATCGCCTCGCCACTCCCCACGCTTGCACACAAGGTTCGATGCTTACAAGCTGGTTGAGTAATCTCCCCACGGCGACATTCAGCCAACCCCGAACTATGGCCAAAGGCTCGATAAGCTCTGCCTGGCGTGGCGTATGGAGCGCTTTCCGTCTCCCCGTAAAGCCGGGGGTGTTCCCGTTCGGTGCTTCACGTAGTCCCCGCACAGGCGGGGTGGCGGAACCACGGGGGCGCTTCACACGCCCCACCACTCACTGACGCTCGACGACCAGACCGAGAACATCGTCATACGCCACCCGATCTGCCCCCAGCAGCCGTGTGCCGTCCTCCTCCAGCACCAGCGCCAACTGGTACTCCAGCCACGGCCGGCCCACCCACCCCGGAAGCGGGCGCAGCTCGGCCCGGGCAGCGGCCGCAATCCTGGACGGCAGGCGAACGATGCCACCCATCAGCCGGTCCGTCACCTCGTCGTCGTCCACCTCACCGTGCACTCCGAGCCAAGCACCGTCGTAGGCCCGGTAACCGCCGGGCACCCGACGGACGATCACCGCTTCGACGGTGGGATCGCCGTCCCGGACAACGGCGTCGAGCTGCTCCTCTGTTGCAGCCCGGCTGCCCGCGTAGTGGAGACCTTCAAGCGTGGGGAAGGCCCACTCCCGCTGACGACACAGGAGAAACCCCACTGCCCTCCCCGCCCGCTCCAACTCCTTGGCCTGCCACTCCTCCCGGGCCTCGGCCTCGGGCCAGCCCACCGGGCAGACCGCCTCACTCCCGTAGGCCCGCGCCACCAGACCCGGCACATCGGCCGGAATGCTCCACCCCTCGCCCTCCCGCTCCCCCCGCAGCAGGTCCCCACCATCCGGGGCCGGCAGAGGACCGGCGGCTTCCACGACGAGAGCCGCCGCCCGCAGCAACGACCACCGGCCGTAGATCACCTCCGAAGCCCTCAGAAACCGTGGAATCCCCTCCCGCGCACCCGCCACCCCGGTGACCAGTACCCGCGGCACCCGGTGGGCGTCCGGCCGATGGGTGCCACTGTGGCGATGCAACCTGCCGATCCGCTGCAGAAGCAGGTCAGTGGGAGCCAGATCGGTGATCAGCACATCGGCGTCCACGTCGAAGGACTGCTCCGCAAGCTGGGTGGCGATCACCGCCATGCGCTGAGGCCGCTCCTTCCCGGCCTTCGGTCCCATCAGACGCAGGCACTCCTCGGTCCGGTCCCCACGGTGCGCGGCGCACAGCCGGGCGTGCAGCAGATGCAACTCGCCGTCAAATCCGCCGTTCCGCAGCTCCTCGTAGACCGCCTGCGCCCGAGCGACCTCATTGACCACCACCAGGGCGACTCCACCATCGGCCACGGACGCCCGTACCGCTTCGGATACTCGCGCACCGGCAGTCTCGGTGTCGGGCAGCCAGGCGAGCTTCACAGGTACCGACCCACGCCACGACGGCACCACCTCACGCGAGGTCTCAGCAACCGCCCTGCCTTCCACACCGTAGGCGACCGTCACACACGGATACCCGGCCGGCTCCGGGACCGGCTGGTGCACATCCGCCTTCCCCAGCACACCGGACAGATAGGCGTCCACGAACAGCTGCCGTTGCGCGGGCGGCAGCGTCGCCGACAGCAGCACCACTGGAACTCCGGCCTGCCCAAGCCACCGAAGGGCCTCAACGAGGAACTGCCGCATGTACACATCCGCGGCATGCACCTCGTCAACGATCACGACCTTTCCCGCCAGCCCGGCGAACCGGAGCATGACATGCCGCGTACGAGTCGCCGCATACAGCAGATGATCCACCGTACCCACCGCGAACGCGGTGAGTAGTCCCCGCTTATGACCGAGAAACCAATGCGCCGGACTGTCCGCCTCCGCGCCCGTACCACCCGCGAACGCCGGTTCAGCCGGCGGTATGCCGTACTCGGCATCCTCACCAATGGCACCGAAGTCATCGTCCGCGAACGCAACCTCCGCCCCGACACTGTCACAGCCGCACCCCTCGCCGTCAGGTCGCGGCTTCCCCTCCCAGATAGCCCGCCACCAAGCGTTGAAACGCCGACGCCCATGCAGGAGCGCCACTTGCGACTCGAGTTCCGGATCGAAGGTACGCACCCACTGCAGCACCTGCTCGTACATCGGATCGCTCGTCGCCTGAGACGGCATCGCCACGAACACACCATCGAGACCGAACCGCGCCGCGAGGACCTCGGCAGCCGCAAGCGCCCCCTTCGTCTTGCCCTCCCCCATCGGAGCCTCGACGAGCATGAGCCCCGGCACCGGCATCGACCACGCCCGCTCCAGCACCTCCCGCTGCGACGCCCGCGGCGTCACATCCAACCGCGCGGTCAGCGAATCCAGCCGCCCCCGCGGCAGCGGCAGACTCCGCCAACCACCCCGCAGACCCAGCCGCTCCCACGCCACCTCCGCACGCCCCTGGGCTCCATCAAACGAAACCAGCTCCGCATCAGCCAGGCCCACGAACTGGCGGCTGTCGCTCGCAATCCAGTCCGCCATCACAATCAGCCCCGACAGAACAAGCTGCTCCGCCTTCCGCAAGACACCCACCGGCCGCACGTCCGCCAAATCATCGAAGCCGACCGCGCGGGTGAACACGTCCACCACCGCACGCTGCGCCTCCTCCCAGGCAGCACCCCGGCCCTGGACCTCCCGGTGCGGTGGATCAATGTCACAAACCGACGGGAACGTCCCGTGGTGCCCCGCCACCAGCGGCCACACCCACCCAGCCGCCTCCTCACTCCCCCATTCAGCGACCAGCCGCGGCTTCAACAGCGCCGCCCCAGCCACATCATGACGCCACATCTTCCGCCGACTCGTCGGCAGCCGCCCCCACCCCAGACCTGCCGCCAGCACCGGCGCGGCCTCCACCACGTCCATCGCCTGAAACGCCGGACAAGCCTTCCCACAATCGTGAATACCGCACACCCACATAAACCACAGACGGCCCCGACCACTACTAACCTCGTCCAACCGCCGCCGGAACGCCACCGACAGGTACCGATCCCACACCACGCCAGCCACAGCCGCTGTATCCAGCAGATGCCCCAGCAGCAGATGCGTCCGGCCACCGTTCCTCGCCGCCGACTTCCCCCACAACCGCGACACCCGCTCCACGGCCTCCGGCGACAACCCCATCGCCTTCATCAGCGCGACGACCGAACCCCCGCGGTCTGCCATTGTTACCCCCAGTGCCAAAGTCCTGACACCCTAGGCCCTGGCACTGACAACGCCCTCGGGCCAGCCATCGGAGCGAAATGCATGTAAAGGAAGACCGTGGCCGTTGCTAGCATCACCGCAGGTCACAAAGTGTCGTCCCCGCGCCCGCGGGGGTTGCTCCGGCCTGAAGGCCGGCGCCGAGGACCGGTACAAGTCGTCCCCGCGCCCGCGGGGGTTGCTCGTCCGGGCACATGGCGTTCCTCACCCAGTGCTGGTCGTCCCCGCGCCCGCGGGGGTTGCTCGCTGTCTCCGAACGCCCGCGCGTTCGCGCTCCAGTCGTCCCCGCGCCCGCGGGGGTTGCTCGCCGTCGCCGTGATCCTGGGCGTGGAGGCTGGCGTCGTCCCCGCGCCCGCGGGGGTTGCTCCTCCGGCGGGATCACCCGCGCGAACTCGCTGGCGTCGTCCCCGCGCCCGCGGGGGTTGCTCCGGGGTGGCCAAGTCCCACGTGGCCGGGGTCGCGTCGTCCCCGCGCCCGCGGGGGTTGCTCCGAAGTCCTGGGTGTGGTGGGGCCGATCGTCACGTCGTCCCCGCGCCCGCGGGGGTTGCTCGACGGTGTCCGGCGGCGGGAAGAAGGCGCCCGCGTCGTCCCCGCGCCCGCGGGGGTTGCTCCTACATGTCGCTGATCAAGACGGCCATGCCCCCGTCGTCCCCGCGCCCGCGGGGGTTGCTCCAGCCTGCCCGAGGCGTACAGGGCCACGCTCCTGTCGTCCCCGCGCCCGCGGGGGTTGCTCGCTCAAGGCCCGGCTCGGAGTGGACGAGGTCAGGTCGTCCCCGCGCCCGCGGGGGTTGATCGACCGCGGCCCGCGCCTGGCGCTGGGGCCCAGAGTCGTCCCCGCGCCCGCGGGGGTTGCTCGCTGATGTTCAGCGGCAGGGGGTTGGTGGTGGTGTCGTCCCCGCGCCCGCGGGGGTTGCTCGCGTGGCGCATGGATCGCTCCAGGTCAAGCGACGTCGTCCCCGCGCCCGCGGGGGTTGCTCCGGGCACCACAAGGGGCGCCGGATTCGGGGGATGTCGTCCCCGCGCCCGCGGGGGTTGCTCGTACGGGCGGGTCAGCCGGTAGTCCACCGCACTGTCGTCTCCGCGCCCGCGGGGGTTGCTCCGACGGCTGCATGGTCGTCGCGCTCCCGCTGTCGTCGTCCCCGCGCCCGCGGGGGTCGTTACACCCGTCCGCAGCGCGGCGAGCAGGGCGGTAAGTCGTCCCCCGCCCGCAGGGGTTGCTCCTCGTCGACGTCAACGTGGGAGGGTGAGGCCCCGGCTGGCGGGGGACATTGACCGGGCGGTCTGATTCCGCCCGTGCGAGCAGGAGATCGGCGTGCCTGTCGTTGGGCGGCCTCGCAGTCCACACAGCTCCGGTGCATGTACAGCGTCAGTTGGGCGGCGGAGTTCGAGTCGGGATTACCTCGCGGGCTTCGCCGACGATCGGACATCCAAAGGTCTAGTGCCTCATCGGGTCTCCTTGTGGCATGGGCAGTCACAGCGCTCCGGCGGGAAAACCTCGACGGCGCCGGGAGCGTCGGCCGGGACACGGCCGGTGCGGTTGACGTAGACCCCGTTCGTCTTGCACCACGTGTGCTCGTCGTACTCGCAGTCCGGCCGGATCACCCGGCCACTCGTCGTCGCGGCGGTCACCGGGCTGGTCCCGGAAGGATTCGGTACAGCCACTTCACGCCCCGGACCGCTGCGCAGATCCGGTGGGCGTAGACGTGCAGGCCGCCCTCGGGGGACGGGTGTACGCGGATGCAGCAGTCGGCCCCGGGGTGCGGGCACCAGTTGCAGGCGCGTGAGCTGGGGATTGACGTCGCCATGGGTCGACCGTAGGGCGCGGAATTTTATGGGCGTCGGACGATTGCGCCGGATTGCACAGGCTCGGCCCGGGGTTTTACGGGGTTGCTCAGGCCTGTGCAATCGCGGCGCGGATGCGGCCGATGAGGTGCTGTGCCTGGAGCCGGCGGGCGGCGTGCTCGGAGAGCTGATCCCAGACCCGGGTGTAGAGGGCGAGGTCGTCGCCGCCGTTGTACTGAAGCTCAGTGTTGATGGTCTCTACGACGACCCGCTGCTCGTCGAAGATCCAGAATCCGTGCTTCGGGGTGAGCGGCATGGGCGCGCGGAGGGGGACGATGCCGAGGTCGACGGTCGACATGCCGAGGAGGCCGACGAGCCGGTCGAGCTGCCCGGTCATCGTGTCGGCGGTGCCCACCTGGGCGTAGAGGGCGGCCTCCCAGATCAGGACGCGGAACAGCCGCTCGGGCTCGTACAGCACCTCCTGGCGGCGTATGCGGGACTGGACGGCGGCCTCGGTGTCCCGGGGCGAACGCATCAGCGCGGCGTTCTGGGTGAGGAGGTGGCGGGCGTAGTCCGCGGTCTGGAAAAGGCCCGGGATGACGCTGGTCTCGTAGCCGCGGGCCGTGGCCGCGCGCCGGTACTCAACGACGTACCGGTCCTGAACGGGGGCATGGCCGGCGGCAAGTTGGCGACGCCAGTGCGCCGGCTGTGACTCCACTCCCCGCAGACGAGCGAGAAGCTCGTCGAGGAGATCGGGCCGCCCGGCGGCCGCGGCCCACTCGGCGAGATCCTCCGGGCTCGGCTTCTGCTTGCCGGACTGGAGCCGGGAGACCTTCGACTCCTGCCAGCCAAGCCGGGCGGCGAACCCTTTGCCAGCCAGGCCGGTCTCGGCACGGAGCTCGCGGAGCCGCGCGCCAAGGGCTTCCCTGCTGCTGTCGGGGTCGGTCACACCGTAGACCGTACCGCCGCCCATGCCGAGGCAGTAGGCATGGCGGCGGCCTGGGCTGTATCGCGCGCCCGGCACGCGGCGAGAACCTGCGCCTGGTCCTCGACGAGCTCGACGCCGACCGTGGTGTCCGTGTCGTCGATGTGCATCCGCACGAGGACGCGGGAGTCGAAGAGCCAAAAGTCATGGGTGAGGTCGATCCCGAGGCGCTCAGCTGTAGCCCGGTGCAGGACGCGGATGTCCTCGCCGGCCACGACGTTCCCGGCGGCAGTCGCCATGAGGAACCGCTGCCCGTCCGTAGGCGGCTCGTCGATGATCCGAACCCGGGAAAACCGCGCGCCGGCCCGGGTCTTCTCGCGCACGTTCACGTTCCACGGATGATCCGGCTCTGTGGCCGGAAGGGTGCCGCGCATGAACGCTTGGAAGCGGGTACCGGCCCGGTCGGTGGCGTAGCCACGCCGGGTCTCCAGCCGGAACGCGCTGTGCTGGAACTCGGCGAACAGGTGGGTGATCTCCTCGAAGGGGGCCAGCGGGGGCACAGTTACTCCTTGGGAGCGAAGCGGGTGAGAAGCTCGCGGGGGATGACGACGGCGGTCTCGGCTACGCCGAGGTCGCGGAGCTGGGCCCGTTGCTCGGTGTCGATCTCGTCGCCCTGGACGACGAGGTCGCCGGTCTCGATTACCTCGTACAGGGTGGGGCAGTTGCCGTGCTCGCTGGTGGTGCCGATGAACCTGAGCGTCATGGCGGGCTCCGTCTTCGTCGGGTGAAGTACCAGCATGGTCGACGAGCAGACCGAGTGCAGGAGGGTTGCGCGAGATTGCGCGACTCTGGCCGGGGCCAGCGGTGACCGTTCTTAGCCTGGTTCGTTGCCCGGGTGTGTCCGATCCGCTCGCCGACTGGTTCGACCTCCTCGGGGACGTCGTCGCCGGCTCGAAACCGCCAGCAGCACCGGCTGGTCGCACTCTTAGAGTCGTTCCCCGTGCCCTCGAGGGTTGCCCCAACCTCGGCGCGCAGCTCCTCGGCGCCGTCGTGTCGTCCCCGCGCCCGCGGGGGTTGCCCGCGGACGGGCTTCTTCGCGATGTCCTGGATGCTGTAGTCCTCGTGCCCGTGGGAGTTGCTCGACGACCGTCTTCCCGGCGCCGGTCGGCAGGACGTCGTCCGCGCGCCCGCGGAGGGGGTGTCCCTTCTCACGTACGCGCCGCTTCTGGAGTAGCGGTGTCATCCCCGCAACCACAGGGGTTATCACCAAGCCCGCCCCTTCAAGACGCCCCAGGCCCTGGCACTGACAACGCCCTCGGACCAGCCGCAGGAGCGAAATGCATGTAAAGGAAAACTGCGGCCGTTGCTAGCATTACTGCAGGTCAAGAAGTGTCGTCCCCGCGCCTGCGGGGGTTGCTCCCGCGGGCGGACGGCGGCGGCCCCGCCGAAGAAGTCGTCCCCGCGCCTGCGGGGGTTGCTCCTTCCCCTCGGGGGATCGGCGCCCGGTGCGCGTGTCGTCCCCGCGCCTGCGGGGGTTGCTCCAGGTCGTCGGACTGCTGCTGGGGGTTGTTGGTGTCGTCCCCGCGCCTGCGGGGGTTGCTCGCGGCCATATCCAGCTCGGCCGCCCGCGCGCGAGTCGTCCCCGCGCCTGCGGGGGTTGCTCCGGAGACCGATGACCCAGCCCGAGCCCGAGCTGGTCGTCCCCGCGCCTGCGGGGGTTGCTCGTCAGTGTTACACGCGGTGCACAGTCGGCCCCTGTCGTCCCCGCGCCTGCGGGGGTTGCTCTCGCGCCCGCCGGATCGACCAGATCCGCCGCAGGTCGTCCCCGCGCCTGCGGGGGTTGCTCGCCGTCCGGTGCCTGCCACTGCCCTGGCATGGCGTCGTCCCCGCGCCTGCGGGGGTTGCTCGGCCGAGGCCGTGTGGCAGATGGCCGACAAACTGTCGTCCCCGCGCCTGCGGGGGTTGCTCCAGTTCATGATCGCCGGGCCAGCGCTCCAGATAGTCGTCCCCGCGCCTGCGGGGGTTGCTCCCAGGCACTCCCGGCCTACCAGGCGCACCGGGGGTCGTCCCCGCGCCTGCGGGGGTTGCTCTCGACCACGTGCGGCCCGCGTCGAGGGGCGGAAGGTCGTCCCCGCGCCTGCGGGGGTTGCTCGCGCACGCACACAGGGGGGAGTTGCGGTGTGATGTCGTCCCCGCGCCTGCGGGGGTTGCTCCCGGTGAGCCGGCGGCGCCTGGTCGACGGGCGTGTCGTCCCCGCGCCTGCGGGGGTTGCTCCTCGCGCTGCACGCTGCGGGTCACCGTCTGGCAGTCGTTCCCGCGCCTGCGGGGGTTGCTCCGCAGCGAAGGCGCAGCTCGCGCGGGTGCCGGAGTCGTCCCCGCGCCTGCGGGGATTGCTCGAGACGCTTGGCCTCTTTGTACGTCACCAGGTCGTCGTCCCCGCGCCTGCGGGGGTTGCTCGCTCGCCGAGGTCAACAAGCGCTCCTCGCAGGGGTCGTCCCCGCGCCTGCAGGAGTTGCTCCGGCGGCAGGATCTTCGGAAGCACCTGCGTGGCATCGTCCCCGCGTCCGCGGGGGTTGCTCCCGCCTCCGGCAGTGAGATCTGCCCGTGCCGCCGTCGTCCCCGCGCCTGCGGGGGTTGCTCCGTCCCTGCCGACCTCATGACGCTTGCCGTGTGGTCGTCCCTGTGCCCGCGGGGGTTGCTCGCTGTACGACCCGACCGGCACCCTGCACGGCGTGTCGTTCCCGCGCCCGCGGGGGTTGCTCGCGTTGCGTGGGCCGTCATACCCCGGGGCTGGGGTCGTTCCCGCGCCCGCAGGGTTGCTCAGCAGGCCTCCTGCTCGCGTTCTTCGGTGCCATGTCATCCCCGCGCCCGCCGTCCGGCTCGGCGCCGCAGCGCCCGCTGCCCCGCAGTCCAGCGTACCCGCCACCATCCCTCAGGGAGCCCCCTTGGCCACCAGCCCCACTTCCGGCGAGCAGCCCTCGCAGGAAGAGACCGGCTGGGCCCAGGCCCTCAAACGGGCCGTCGAGGCTGCGTACCACGGCACCCCGGCCGACCACTCCTCCCCCACCGTGCAGGACCCGATCGGAAAGCCGCAGGACCCGGAGGTCGAGCACGGCGTGCTGCTGCTGCGGGCCGTCGGCGTAGCCTCCGCCGAGGTCGTCGCCCACCGTCACACCTGGGAATGGCTCGCCGCCCGCGCTGCCGACCACGACCACTTCCGCACCCCTCCGGCTGTTGACGACCTGCCTGACGGCAGCATCAGGACTACCGTCTCCGGCCGCTCCCTGATTGCCCTGCTCATCGTGTTGTGGGAGATCCGGGAGACTGCCGGTCTGAACGGTGACTAGGCCCTGGCTTTCACCACCTACCAGCGCGCCGCCACTGTCCTGACCGGTGTCACTGGCCAGGGCACCACCATCCGCATCGTCCTCGACGACGACCACGGCCAAGACGAGCAACACGACGGAGATGGCAAGGACGGTCAGAACCAGGGGCCGGTCGGCTGGAGCCGCTGAACGCCCGCCCACCGGGCGGCCCCCCTCACCCGGCCTGCCGCAGTACGGGCGCGGCGAGCGACACCGCCCGCCCGGCGCGTTCGGCACGGGCCCGCAGGATCGCGGCAATGCGGGTGTTCTCGTTGGCCTGGCGCTGCTGGACGCAAACGTCCTCAAGGGACGCCACCACCTCGTCCTCATGGCCCTCCTCGGCGTGGGGGAACATGCGGGCGCCGAGGCCGAGGCGGACCTGCTCCTGGCGGCCGACGGCGGTGGCCAGGACCGGGTCCTCTTGACGTGGCGGGGTGACCGCACGATGGGCTTCGAGGGCACGGCGGTAGCCAGCCGACGCGGTCTCGCGCGTCTTCACCGGCACGGCCGGAACGACCGGCCGCGGGGCCGGATCAGCGGCGGCCGGGGACGTGGCCGGGGAGACGGTCCGTGCGGCGGGAGCCAGAACGTTGATCGTCCGAATGTCCGCTTCGGGCACCACCTCGTTAGCGGCCGCGATCAGCTTCGGCGCGATCCAGCGCACCTTCGTGCCGTACGCGGGAGAGTCTGGGACGACGCCCAGGCGGCCGATGTCCGCATCGAAGCCCACGGCCCTCACGTGACCGGCGAGCTCCGGCGCGGCCGCGGCCAGGATGTCGTCGAACCGGGCAAGGACGCTGCCGCCGGCGGCCGGGGCGACCAGGCCGCGCTCGGTCATCATCATGCTGATTGCCGCGCCCAGCCCGAGCGGCTCGCGGCCGTCACGCCGCAGAGCCGTGCCGGTGCGCCGCTTCGGCATCTTCGTCTGGGCGCCGTTCTTCTTCGCCGCCTCCCGGGCGGCGAGCAGGGCCTGGCGGGCGAGGTCGACGCCGGACAACTCCGGGACGGTGTTCACGCGATCACCTCCAGGGCCTCGCCGTCCAGCGGGCGGGCGGCGAGCTCGGGCAGACGCCGCGCCCACGGCGCGGGCCGGACCAACTCGGGCCGGGCCTGGGCGTGCAGCTGCTCCAGCCGCACGGCGAGCAGGTGCTCGGCGGTACGGGTCTGCGCCTTCGCGGCGGCCTCGGTCGCGGCGCGCTGGGCGTCGTCGCTGTCAGGCAGGGCCTGGAACCAGGGCTTGGCGAGCTCGGTCGCGTACGCCTTGCGGGCCTCGGCCTGGGCGTCCTCGCCGCGGCCGAGCATCACCAGGGCCTCGTGCCGGTACTCCCCGACGGCGCTCTCCGCGACCACGAACGCGTTGTGCGCGGCAGCGTCCTCGACGGCGTTCGGACCGGCTGCCTCCAGGGCGACCGGGTCGGTGATCTCCTGGAACTGGGCCCACGAGGCAGCGATGGCGTCCTCGATGGCTGTACGTACCTCGGAGGCAACGGCCGCGACGGCCACCTGGTCGCTCGGGACGGCCGACCAGGTGGCCGCGAGGAGACCAGCCTCGCCGATCAGCGCCTCGGTCTGGCGCCGGTGGTCGCACGCCTCGCACAGTCCGGCCGACCGCTCCCGGCCGCAGTCCGCGCACGCCACGGCCTGCCGGACAGCCGCCTCGGCCGCCGCCCGCTCCCGCTCGACCAGGACCTGCGCCTCGGCCTCGGCACGGGCCGCCGCACGCTCAGCCGCCCGCTGCTGGGCCTCGGCCTGACGGGCCACGAAGTCCGCGGCCTCGGCCTCGGCGTGACGGCACATCCGGGCCTCGATCTCCCGGTACCGCGCGTCCGTCTCCAGACCGGGCAGCTCCTGGTCGACCTCGGCCGCGATCCGCACCCGCCACGCCCTCCGGGAGTGCAGGATGTTGGCGCAGTTGTCGCAGTCGGCACCGGTGTCGAGCCGGACGCCGTTGTCACACCGCACGTCCGAGCACGACGGCCGGCGCACCAGCCCGCGGCGGGTGATCCACCCGTACGGGCGGGCGATCAGGGCCTCGCCGCCGGTCTCCTCGAGCCGGGACGTCAGCCGGGCGGCCAGCACCGGCGGAGCCTGCGCCGACCACTCCAGCACCTGACGCAGCTGGGTGAGCTCCGCCTTTGCGGCCTTCACGACGTGGTCCTGCTGCCAGCGGTTCAGCCCCTGCCACAGCCAGGACACCGGCGCCAGAGCCACCCGCAGGTCAAGATCGGCCGGGAGCTCCGACCGCCCCTGCTGCTGCGTTTTTCGACCATCCACGACCGTCAGCCGGGCACCGGCGCCAGCGGCGACGCCCCTTGCCTGCTCCTGCTCGTCGACGGGTGACTTGGTGGGCTTTTCACCGCGAAGCGGGTCGGCCCCGGCCACCGGGCTCCCGGACCCGGCACCGGCGGACTCGGCGTTGGCGGCCTGGTCCTCGCGCACGCATGCGTGTCCCGGCCGACGGCCCTTCGCCCCACGGCCTTCGCCGGAAAAGCGACCAGAGAGCTGCAGAGGAACTACAGGAGTAACCACAGGAGCGTGGTCTGCGTGGAGCTCTGCACCATCGGGACGCTCCCGAACCGCCGCATCGCCGGCCTCCTCAGCACCGCCGATCCCAGATGTACCAAGGGCACCAGCGGCAGCGGCCGGAGCATGATCTCCGCACGCACCATCGGGACGCACCGAAGACACCGATCCAGGCCCCGAAACCGCCTCCGCAGAGACCGCGGTGCGGCCGTACGCGCGGGCGACCGGCAGCAGCATGACCCGGGCCCGGCCACGCATCCGCGTCGACGTCTCCCGGTGCTGCCGCGCAACGACACCGGCCTGGGTCAGCCGGGCCAGCACCTTCCGGGCCCCCGAGGGCGAGCAGCCCAGCAGCCGGGCCAGCGTCGCCGCCCCGCGCCCCTCCTTTGCCTTCACCGAGCCGCCGACCAGCTGCAGCCAGCCCGACGCCCGCGTGTTCAGCACCATCAGCAGCAGCCCGAGCCGGTCGGTCGCCGCGCCCTTGCCCGTACGGCCGGCCAGCAGCCCCGGCGGCGTCGGCTCCTTGTCCTCCGGCGTCCAGCCGGGTCCGAACAGGGCCTCGATGAGGTGCAGCAGCGTCGCCAGCTCCGCCTTCGTCAGGGCTAGCGGGTGCCCCGCTCCCCCGCTCTTGCGGGCGTTCCACAGCGGCATGACCAGGCAGTCCAGCCCGGTCGGGTGCCCCTTCACGTCCGTCACCACCTGGGTGTGCAGCGCGTCCGTGCCACGCAGCACGGGCAGCACCTTGTGGTGGACCGTGGACTCCTTCATGCCCAGCCAGCGGCCCAGCTCCGCACCCCAGATCGAGGTCTGGTTGTCCTTCTTCTCGCCCTTCGGCGCCCGCGACTTCGCGTACAGCACCACCGCGGCCAGCTTCGGCGCGTCCTTCAGCTCGGCGATCGACGGGTCCGCCAGCAGCGTCTGGACGGCGTCGCGCAGCCGAAACCGCATCGCGCGACCAAGGCGCAGCGGGTCGGCCAGGCCGCTGTCGTCCGACTGCCCGGCGGCAGGCACCGACCGCAGCGCGGTCCGCTGCCCGGGAAGCCACGACTCGCCGACGGAGTTGTCGACGTCGTCCCGCAGGAGGTGGTCCAGCACGGTGGCCGGCGCCGCGGCCGTGCTCATCGGCCCACCGCCGAGACCGTAGCGGCGGACACCGCGAGGACCGAGGTCATCTTCGTCATCGGGTCGGTGTACGCGCCAAAGCGGACACCTCCGCTGCGAGCGGCGTGGACGAAGGGCGCGGCGGCGCGCGAGGTGATCATTCCGGCAGCTTCGACGGACGGCCCTGTGGACAGAGGCCGGCTGCCGACCATCCGGTCCGCGGCTCCCGTACGGCGGGCGGGAACCTTGATGCCGTCCTGCTGGACGGGAAGCGAGCGCTGGCGGACGCTGCTGGGGAGCGGCTGGACAGACCCAGGCGAAAAGATCAACTCGTGGCTTCCTACAGGAAGAGTCACTTCCTGTTCACAAGTCGTGAACTGGGAGATGTTGGACACCTGTTCCGTCACGTGAAACGCGCTAAAGGCGCGAACCGTGCCGAAACGGGCAGGGCTCGACTTTTCAGGGGACACCAGATCGGGCACTATGGCGGGGACACCAACTCTCATAAGCGAGCCGGACCACCCGCAACGCGGGACGGCCGACGAGCGAACCGGGAGACACCAAGCCCCCTCCGTGAGGAGCGGGCGCCGGACGAAGAACCAGAGGCGAGTTCTCTCTCCTTTGCGGGATTCGAACGGGTGTTCCAAAAGCCCTTGCCGGGGCTGACGGAACGTGTGCAGAAGTCCCCTTGCCGGGGGGCTGCTGCGGTTGCGCTTGGTCCTCGCGGACCGGGTGCTGCAACTGATTGCAAGAGCCAGCTCAATGAGCTGGAGCCCAGAGCCGGCGGGAACCGGGGGCTGGGCGGCCGACCTGATGGTCGGCGCGAAGGGCCGCGCGGGGCCGGAGTGGATTGCCGTCCACTCGTTTGGCGCGCGCGGCCGGTGGCGGCTACGTCACCCCGACCCCCTTGATTCCGAGGCCGGCGTCGGCATGTCTTCATCCGGCCTCGCGGCCTCAGGGAACCGCTCGGCGAGGCCCTTGAGCAGGTGCATGTAGTTCTCGCGATGAGGGCGCCGCGGGTGGGCCTGTCCCAGCTCCCAGCGAGCCACGGCAAGGCGTTTCACGCCCACGGCCTCCGCAACTTCCTGCTGGGTGAGGCCCGCAGCAAGCCGCAGCTTCGCGCGCACACTTGGTGGTGGCAGGACGTCATCCAGGCTGTTCAGCAGGGCGTCGACCCGCTGCGAGCCGTCGGAAACGGACATACCCAACCCTTCCATGATCCAAGATGCATTGAAAGATACACCACTGGATCTTTAGAAGGGAAGCGGCTGGCCTACTGTCAACGAAACAGCAATGTCGGCATCACGGACAGGAGCGGTCACGAGAGCCCCAGGTGCGAGTTCGCAGCACGTGCGCTCTCCGCAAGTTCCGGCAGCTCTACGACGTCCACGCCCGCCTCGGCGAGCTGCTCGACCCCCACGCAGTCGGCGACGAAGAACGGCGGTTCGCGCCAGGCGATGACGACGCGCGGGATCCCGGCCTCGAGGATTCGCTGCGTGCACGGAGTACGATCCGCGCTCCGCTGGGAGCACGGCTCCAGGGACGAGTAGATCGTCGCCGTGGCCAGCCGAGGGTCGCCCACCGGCAGCTTCCCAAGGGCGGCCTCCTCCGCGTGCTCACGCGGATCGGCCTCACGCGAGTAGCCGGCCGCGAGCTCGGTGCCATCCTCGGCAACGATGACCGCCCCCACCGAGTACGCCCCGGCAGCTGGGGGGCACAGTGCGGCGAGGTCGATCGCGCGCCGCATCCAGCGGAGGTCCTCGTCTCGGTCGGGCACGTACATCAGCCGCGCTCCTTCGGGGCGTAGCGCAACAGCACGACGTCGCCGATCGCGCGGGCCTCCAGCAGACGCATCCGGGAGGTCGACCCGCCCGGGTAGTCGGCGGCGCCCAGGAATTTCGGGGCGTCTGCCTGGCCCACGAGCAGCGGCGCGACGGCGAGGTGGACCTCGTCGGCCAGGTTCTGCGCCATGAGCTGAGTGTGGATCGTGCCGCCACCCTCCACCATCAGCCGCTTGACGCCACGGCGCCCCAGCACATCGAGGACCAGGCCCCAGTCGAGGTCGGGCCCGACGCTGACGACGTCAGCGAGGTCCCCGAGCGTCGTACGGACCTTTTCCACCGCGCTGTCGACGGTGAAGACCAACTTGTCGCCGCCGTGGTGCCAGAACTTCAGGTCGGCGGCGAGGTCGCCGGTGCAGGTGACCGTGACCTTGAGCGGGTAGGCCGACTTGCCATCGGCGACGCGCTGAGCACGGCGTTCGTCGCTGTTGACCAACAGGCGCGGGTTGTCCCGGCGCATGGTGGTCGCGCCGATCAGGATGGCGTCGGACTCCGCGCGGACCTGGTCGACGCGGTCGAAGTCCTCGGCGTTGGAGAGCAGCAGCCGCTCGGAGCTGGTGTCGTCCAGGTAGCCGTCGACCGACATGGCGGCGGACAGCAGAACGTACGGGCGGGCAGTCATCTGCTCAGGCTTCCGTTTCGGTCTCGTGGAAGAGGGTGAAGTCGAAGGTGGCGCGGAACTCAGCTACGGCCGGTTCGCGCTGCCAGGGGATCAGGACCTTGTCGAGCCTGACGAGCTCGTTCGTGATCCGGCCGGAGCCAGTGTCCTCCGCGACGGTCAGCGCGTGCATCCCCAGGGCGGCGGCTTGCTCCGGGTCGCGGGCGCCGGCCAACGCCACGGCCTGCCGCGCCATGTAGACGCCCCGGTCGCGGTGGTAGCCGTCCGGCATCAGCTGGATGGCGGCGCCGAACGCGTCCGCGGCCTGGTCGTGCTTGCCGAGGGCCTCGAGGCCCTGGGCGCGGTGGACCTCCACGTACGAGGCGTTCAGCCACACGCCCCACGGGGTGGGGTCGGCAGCGGTGCCATCGAGGGCGTTGCGGACGTCGTCGATTGCCCGCTCGCTTTCGTCTGCGTCACCGCGCAGCGCGTGTCCGTACGCCTCGTAGGTGCGCGCGACGGCGGCGAGGCGGCCGCGCGGACGGGCCATGCGCTGGGCGGCTTCGGCGAGGTCGACCACGTCGACCAGGTCGGCCGTGTCGCCGGCCAGCTGTGCCTTGCGGGCCATGACGTACGTGGTCAGGTCGTTGTCACCGACGGTGTGGGACCACTGCATAGCCCGGTCCAGCCAGTACGACGCCGCCTGCAGGTTGCCCAGGTCCTGGTAGAGCCAGGACAGGAACTCGCCGTACTGCGTCTGGAGCTCCATCAAGTCCCGCCGGTCGGCGCCCTTCGCGTCCCGGCGCAGCTCCTGGATGACCTGGATGTGGTCGCGCACTGCGGCGACGGCGTGCCGGGGTCCCAGCAGGTTGTCGTTGTCGATCAGCAGGCGTCGGGTGCGACGCAGGTGCTCCACCGGCGTCGAACCGTACGCGTACGCGGCCCGGGCCTTGCGGACCAGACTGGGAACGGCACCGGAGTCCGCGAAGGCCGGCGAACCGACGCCGACCGCGGCCGCAGCCCCGAGCCCCATCCCGGTGCGCAGCAGCGCACGCCGATTCAGAGCCACCCAAATCACCGACCCATCAGCTAGACGACACGGGACCGAGACCCCCTCGTCCGACGCTGCCTGGTCGGCCCTGGCGAAAGCTAGGTCCATTGATGATCTGGCCACATGGGCCGGGGGATTGGCCACATGGCCACGCTCGTCACCGATCCGCTCCCACAGGCGGAGCAGCATGCCGCTGGCGTCCAGCTTGTCGTCCAGGACCACGGCCTGCGACCGGTCGGGCGTTCGCTCCGCTCGCTCGAATCGTCCCAGGTGGCTGTGGTCGATACGAGTGATCTTGCCGAGCTCGCGAAGGCTCAGGCCCCGTGAGGTCCGCAGCTCCCGCAGCTGGTACCCCCAGTTGTGCAAGGGCGACACCCAGGGCGTCAGCTCCCTCGGCTTTTGTGCCATCCCGCCCCCAACCTCGTGGCTTGCGTGGCCAGATGATCCGGCCACATGTCAGATCTGGAACTCCCGAGTGTGGCGGACCTAGAACCGAAACGAACGGTCCGCCGACTCGGGAGGCTCAATGTTCTACGGTTCCATCCGCATCCGGCTGCTGCGCGCGGCGGAGCAGGGCGAGGACGCTGTCCGGATTGCCGTCGTACACGAGGTGCGGCTCGTCGTCGGTCGGCGGGGAGAAGCGTCCCGCATGCCGAAGGAGGTCCTCCTCGCTGAACTCGATGGAGTTCGCGTCGATCAGCGATTGCTCGTTGCGCTTCCGGATCCGGTCCCAGCGCACCTCGTGCGGGAGCGGCAGGTAGATCAGAATGGGCTCACCGCCCGCTCCCACCACAGTCGCTGCCCACTGGGCCCGCTCCTCCGGAGTCCAGAAGCCGTGGTCGACCACGGCGTCGTGTCCGGCCGCCAGGAGCTCTCTGAGCTCAAGGGCGATGTCCTTGAGCACGGGTGCCTCTCTGACCCTGAACTGTCCGCGGGGGAAGTCCCGGCCGTAGTGGCCGTAGCGGCGGAACATCTCCTCGTCGGGGCAGAGACGCCGGAAGCCGGCCTTCTCCAGGGCACGAGCGAGGGTCGTCTTGCCCGCGCCCTGCAGACCCGACATAAGGATCGCGCGGGGCGTGGGAGCCGGGCGGCCTGTGGCAGGCCCGGTCACCGCAGGACCTCGGACGTGGTTCGCCGGGTACGGCCGGGGGCCCCTAGGTCCACGCCGTACTCCAGTAGCTCGCCGTCGGCGTCCAAGAAGCGCGCGGTCAGCACAAGGATCGCTGCGACGGTATCGGGCTCCAGTTCCAGGAGCTCGAGGTCGCGGGCGGTGGCGATGCGTGCCGTCTCCTCATCCACACGCTGTACGGCGTGGCGACCAGTGGCTTCGGCGATGAGGTCCAGCGACAGCCCGCCCTTGAGGCGCTCGCTGCGGGCGAGCTCGGGTAGCGCCTGGGCGAACTCCGCCGGGATCCAGGACGTTGAATGGGAGACGATCCCGTGAGCATCTCGGTAGACACGGCTTCGGCGAATCACGTCCTCACCAGGCTCGATGCCGAGCGCATTCGCGACGTCCTCGGGGGCCGACACCATGCCTGCGGTGTGGCCGGAGGATTTTTCCCCCACGCCCCAGGACGACTTCGTCGTGGCACTCCGATCGTGGCGCTCCGATCCGGATGCGAGCGACACGGGACGCGCCATGACCTCGGTGCCAACGCCCGGGATGCCGTTGACCAACTTCTCGTCGCGCAAAAGTTTCATGGCGCGGTCGGCCGTTGCGGTGCTGACCTGCCACTGATCTGCCAGGGCGCGGATGCTGGGCAGCAGGTCGCCCGTCGCCAGCTCCCCAGAGCTGATGAGGTCGCGGTAGTGACCTGCGATGCGCGCGTATGGCGGCCGGTTGTCGGCCCGCGGTTGCCCTGGCATGTCGCCTCGCCCCTTCTCTTCCGTCTAGGTGCCTCACTATACCGCTTGACACCTGAGGGTACCTGAGGTAACCTGATGTAGGTAAGGCGGTGATCCCCCGGGAACACCGCGTAGTCGCACCACCGCAGTTTCTGCAGCTCGTCTCTTCGGAGTCGGGCAGGTGGCCGGAGGCGGTAGCTAAGACCAAACCCCCAGGCCGGCAGGACTGCTGCACGACCTCAGTGCTGATGCGCTGTCTATCCGCCGGGACGCGGGCCTCTGGCTCGTGGGCCTGGTGGGTGGAGAAGGCATCCATCCCGCGTACACCCCTCCCCTTCTCCTGCCGAGGAGTTGCCATGTCCGAGCTCGCCATGCCCAAGGCCGCCAAGCGCCGGGGCCGCACCCGTACCTCCCGCGTCAGTCCCCTCGCCCCGATCGTCCTGTCGACCCTGTCGCCCGGTCACATCGACATGCGGCGGGTCGAGTCCACCCAGAAGCGCCGTATCTCGCTGGTCTGCCCGGCCTGCGACACCTGGGTGCCCGTCACCCCCCACCGCGGCACCTACCTCCTCAAGACGGTCCCGCACCACACCGGCCGGGCCGGTGTCGACGCCGCGATCCGCTGCAGCTCCAGCAACCGCCTCGTCGAGGTCGACATCACCCCGGACATCTGGAGCCGCCAGTACGAGGAGTGGGCGCGCGAGGAGCGTCTCGCGGTCGACCTGACCCGGCACCGCCGTGCCACCGTCCAGACCCTCAAGGTCGCCCGGCCGCAGGAGCGTCCCGCCGACCGGCGAGCCCAGTGGGAGCGGGCGGTGCCCGCCGCCCGCCAGGCCGATGCCGCCCGTGCGGTTCCGTCCGACGCGATCCCCACCACGCGTGGTCGGGCCGTCGACGGCCCCGCTGGCGCCCTGCCGGCCATGCCCCGGCAGAACGCCCGGGACGCCAGCTCCGTCCGGACCCTGGCCGCCGGCACCCTCCGCGCCCTGGCCGACGCCGCCCCGGGCCGCTTCGCGAGCGACGTCCTCGAGGAGCACCTCGCCCGCGTCGCCTACACGCACCTGGCCACGCTCTGGCGCCGCCCCCTGACCCCGGCCGACCAGTCCAAGCACACCGCACTGGTGGCCGCGGTCCGGGCCGAGCTGCCCACCCCGGCCCCGGGCGAGACCGCCGCCGCGTACACCGCCCGCTGCAAGCCCGCCTTCGGCGCCTGCCGCCGCAAGCCCGCTCTCGCGGCCTGACCCGCACCACCGCCCCGGCCCTGGCCTCGGCTCCCGCACCGCGCGGGGGCCGAGGCCGGGGCCGTCTGCTCCCGTCCCTGCCCACTCACCGCACCCTGGAGGTCCCGATGCCCGCCACCCTGACCCTGACGTCCCACCGGCCCAGCAGCGGCGAGGTGGTCGACGCCGAGACACTCGCGCTCCTGGACGAGCTCGACGTCCCGCTCCCCGCCGACTTCGACGTCGACCTCGACATCGCCTTCGGTACGCCGCTGGAGATGTACGAGCCCGCGGGCACCGCCCGGGAGATGCGCCGGTACGCGGCCGCGGTCCTGACCGTCCCGCCCGACCGCCGCCACGAGCTCGCCCTCGCGCACGGCGCGGAGATCGCCGCCCGTGTCGACGCCGGCCGCGACATCCTCGCCGCCGACCCGATCATCACCGTCCGCGTCCGCGAGCGCCTGGTCGACGTCCTTCTCCCCCACGCCGACCGCCTGCGCCGGACGATCCGCTCCGGATGCCGCCCCGAGTACGCCGCCGCCTGACCGACCGGCTTCGGACGGGCGCCCACGATCAGCGGCCACTCCCTACTGCACCAAGGGGGTGGCCGCTGGTCGTGGCCGGTCGTACGACCCGCCAAACGAACGACAGCCCCGGGGATTGCGCCCCCGAGGCTGTCCAGGACCTACGCGGAGGACCTGATGCAGGACAGCATCGCACGGAACAACGGCGACTCCGACACGGACATGGACGAGGCCCTGCGCCGCGTCCGCTCGGGACGGTGACCGCCGTGGACTGGCGCCATAACGCGGTCTGCCGCGACGAGGACCCCGAGCTGTTCTTCCCCGTCGGCAACACTGGCCCCGCCCTGCTGCAGATCAAGGAAGCCAAGGCCGTCTGCTGCCGCTGCCCCGTCATGAACCAGTGCCTGCGGTGGGCGCTGGAGTCCGGGCAGGACGAGGGCGTCTGGGGCGGGCTGTCGGAGGACGAGCGTCGCGCGATGAAGTGCCGGGCCCGCCGACAGTCCCGGAGCGGACAGGCGGTGTCGGCATGACCGAGGCCGAGCGTAAGCAGCTCTCCGACAAGGTCGCCGAAGCGAACCGCCGATCGGAGAACCACCAGAAGTGACCGCCCGCCAGAGCCCCCTCTATATCCGGTACATGGCCGCCTTCAACGAGTGGACCACCCACATCACCGGCTGCTCGTGCCGGACTGAGGCGCCGTGCGAGGCCGGAGCGCCGCTGTTCGAGCGGTTCTCCCGTCTCCAGGCCGCCTGGACGAACCACCTCACCCAGCAGCGCCGCTGACGCGCGTCTGCATCCCCCGCCCCCGCCGCCCGGCGGGGGCGGTCTTTTTCTGCGAAGGAGAGAACCGCATGACCACCAGCACCATCACCGCCACCGTGTTCACCGACGAGGTCCTCGCCCGGGCCGCCGAGCTCGCACGGGACTCCTACCAGCCGGTGTGGACCGGCGCCTCGGGTGAGGAGTCGACCGGCAAGTCGGTCGCCCGTCACCTGGAGGCGACCGCCTCCCTGCTGAAGGCCGACGGCTGGACCCGCACCACCACCTACACCTCGCCCGCGGGCACGGAGCTGCCCGCGATCGAGTCGATGAGCACGCAGGCCATGGTCCGCGAGGTGCTCCTCGCGGTCCGGGAGGAGACCGCCCCCGGCCCGCGGACCTTGTCCGTGGCGCTGGAGCACGCGGCGCGCGGCGGGAACGGCGATACCGACACCCGCGACGTCGCCTACCAGGTCCTGAACCGCGCGGTCCGCGCGCTGACCGGCCACGACCAGGCCCTGGCCACGGCGTGGACGGAGCGCCTGCACCGCACCCGCGAGGACGTCCTCGACCTGCTGGCCGCCGGCGCCCGCTTCGCCCGCACCTACGGGCCCGGCGCCGCCGAGGCGCCCCAGGCCGCCTGACCGAGCGACGGGCCATGAAGCGCCGCGCCGCCCGCCAGCGGGCCTGCAGCGCCATCTGATCCAGCCTGGCGGCTGCCTGATCCGCCCGCACCAGCCGGTCATTACAACGGCGGGGACGGGCGGTGACGGGGAGCCGGACAGCCCGGACCGAACAGTCGAGGGAGGCCCCCATGGCTACGACGATGACCCCGCTCCAGCCCGGCACCGAAGCCACCGCCCAGGCGTGCGCCTTCGCGATCTTCGGCACCGACATCCCGCCGATCGCCCCCGACGACTACGACGGCAGCTGGCGCACCACCCTCCACGTCATCGCGGAGAAGTGGGTGGACGAGGGCCGCTTCGCGCAGCACGCCGCCCGCACCGCGACCGCGCTCAACGAGCTGTTCGCCACGCAGAAGCGGTACGGCGTCGGCTCGCCCGAGGCGCTCGCCGAAGGCACCAGGCTCCAGCCACTGATCGACCGCTGCCGCCATTTCGGCATCACCACCGCCAACCTTCGGCGACACGGCGCGCAGTTCCCCGAGCGCTGACGCCGACTTCGCGCCCGCCCGGCGGGAGCCGCACCCAGTTTCGGGCCCGCCCCGCGACGCTTCGCGAGTACGGCCGCCCGCCTCCCGGGCCGCCGGCCTTTTCGTGCGCGCGGAGCGGGTAGAGCCGGTGCCAGCTTCGTGATCAACCAGCCCCATCGACCACTGCTTCGGGAACGCCTCGCCGCGTTTCGGGAGCAGCCCCCGCCGTTTCGCGCACACCCTGAACGACCCTCTCGGAGGCCCCCATGACGATCACCGACATGCCGCAGACCGCGGCTGCTGACACCCCCGTTTCGCGCCCGCCGCACCGCGCTTCGGACACGCCCGAGAAGACTTCGGGAGCGGCCCGGGGCGTTTCGCGCCCGGACAAGCGGAAGACGATCAAGCCCACCCGCGACCGGCTGATGACTGCGCTGTCGCTCGTCGCCGCGGTCGGCGGAACGCTGGTCGGCGTCATCGGCTTCGCGATGTCCTACAGCACCTTGGCCAAGGTCGCCCTGAGCTGGGGATTCAGCCCGGAGCTGGCCCCGTGGTTCCCGGTCGGCGTCGACGCCAGCATCATCGCGTTCCTCGCGCTCGACCTGTACCTGATCCGCAAGAACACCGCGTGGCCGCTCCTGCGGATGGCCGCGCACGCGATGACCGGTGCGACGATCTGGTTCAACGCCAGCTCACAGGGCCAGATCGCCTCCGACCCGGTGCAGGCCGCCAGCCACGGCGTCATGCCGGTGCTGTTCGTGATCGGTGTGGAGGCCGCCCGCCGCCTGATCATCCAAAAGGCCAGGCTGGAGGCGGGTACGGTCGCTGACCGGATCCCGCTGCACCGCTGGATCCTCTCCCCGGTCGCCACCCCGCGTTTCTACCGCCGGATGCGGCTGCACAACGTCACCTCCTACCCCGAGATGATCCGGCGCCAGCAGGAGCTCATCGCCTACGAGCAGTGGCTCAAGCGCAAGTACGACGGCGACCTCGGCAAGGCCAGCGAGGACGAGCTGCTGCCGATGAAGATGGCCGCGCACGGCTACACCGTCGCCCAGGCCCTGGCCATGCCCGACGACCAGGAGCGGGCGGCCCAGGAGCGCAAGGCGGAGGCCGAGCGCCGGCGCCTGGAGGCGGAAACCCGCAGCGAGGTCGCCAAGGCCAAGGCGGAGGCCGAGAAGCTGCGTGCCAAGGGCGAGGTCGACCTGGCCCAGGCGGAGGTCGACGGCCAGACCGGTCAGGCCCGCGCCCACGCCCGAGCCCAGGTCAGCGCCGCAGAGCGGGCCGCTGAGCTGGAACTTCAGGCCCTCGACAAGGCTGTGGTCGCCGAGGCCCGCGCCCGCGAGGCCGAGGCGGAGCGCTTGGAGGCCGAGGAGCGCAAGGCGGCGGCCGAGGCGGACCTGGTGAAGGCCGAGCTCGAGCGCAAGGCCGCCGAGCAGCGCCGGGCGGCGGCCGAGGCCGACAAGGTCGCGGCGGCGGAGGCCGGCGCGATCGAGACCGAGCGGATCGCCCAGGCGCGCAAGGCGGCCGCCGAGGCGGACCTGGAGGCGGCCGAGCTGGAGCGCCAGGCGGCCCTTAAGCGGAAGGAAGCTGCGGAGGCCGACCAGGTCGCGGCGGCCGAGGCACAGGCCGTCGAGACCCAGGCCGCTGCCGAGGCCCGCAAGGCCGCTGCCGAAGCGGACCGGGCCGCTGCCGAAACGGAGAAGGCCGCCGCCGAAGCGCGGCGCGCTGCTGCCGAAGCCGACCGCAAGAAGACGGAGGAGGACCGCCTCCGGGAGGCCGCTCTCGCCGATATCGCGCGCTCCCAGAAGGAGGCCGCCGAAGCGGAGAAGGCCGCTGCCGAAACGCGGCGGGTCGCTGCCGAAATCGAGCAGCGCGCGGTCGAAGCCGAGGACGCCGCGAAGCTCTCCCCGCGCGAGCGGGCGGTCCGCAAGGTCGCCCGGCTGATCCTCGCGAAGGCGGCCGGCATCGCGGGCAACCTGCCGCTCTCCGACATCCAGGGCGCGCTCGAAGTGTCGCCCGGTACCGCCTCGGAGTACCGCCAGGAGGCGGCCGAGCTGCTTGCCGGCGGCTACCGCCCCTGACCCACCCGTCCGGCACACACCAGTGAGGGCCAGCCCATCGGAAGTGGGCTGGCCCTCGCTGCGACTGCCGGAAGCAGCCACCCCCAGTACAGCACGTTTCCCCTGATCAGACCCCGCTTCCGGCACGCCTGGGCGGGCTCGAACGACACCGAGAAGGAGTTCATCAGCCATGTCCGGCATCGACTGGGACAAGGAGTTCAGCCTCATGAACCCCCAGACCCCCCCGACCCCTCCGACGTCCCCCGCTTCTCCGGTCCCGGAGAAGCCGGAGAAGCCGGAGAAGCCCGCGACCTCGCGTTTCTCCGCCGCTGTCGGCGGGATGCGCCGCAACTCGGCGGCGCTCGCCGTGTGCGGCACGATCGCCGTCGTCGCCGTGTGCGGCACGGTCATCGCCGTTACCAACGTGCAGGCCGACCAGGCCGCCCAGGAGCGTGCGCGCGCCCAGGAGGCCGCCGCGAACGCCCTGGTCGCGGCGGAGGCCGACAAGCAGCGGGCGCAGATCGAGGAGGCCGCCGCCAAGGCCGCGTACGAGCGGGAGATGACCGTCTACCGCGAGTGCATGAAGGACCGCGCGGCGGCCGTCGCCAAGGCGACCGGCTTCGAGATCTCCAGGATCCCCGAGTGCGCCGCCCCCACCTTCAACGGCACGGCCTCCAGGGCCCAGCAGCCCGCTGGCGCCAGCTCCGACAGCGGCCTCACCTCCAGCCCCTGGCTGTGGGTGGCGCTCGTCGCGGGCGGCGGATTCATCGCCTACAAGAAACTCTCCACGCCCTCCGGTTCGGGCGCGGTAACCCCCATGAACGACAAGGGATTCACCTTCGAGAAGGGTGCATAAAATGACGCTTCAGTTCTTCGCTCTCGCCCTGTTCTGCTGGGCGCTGTTCTTCACCTTCAAGAAGACGAAGGGGAAGCAGATGGCGATCTGCATCATGCTGATCGTCTCCGGGATCTTCCTGCCCTACACGCCGTTCAGCGAGCAGATCCGCACCACGCTGGAGTCGGTGTTCAACACAGCGAACACGACCGTGAACAACATCGGCTCGTCGTCGCGCTGAGTGACCGATCGCGGTTACCGGTTACCGGTTACAGCCCCCAGAGACCCCCGGTTCTGCCCGCCAGGCGACCCGAACCAGGGGTCCTGAGGGCCTGTAACCGGTAACCGGTAACCGATCTCAACCACACAGAGTCACAGAAGGTAGGGTCATGGAACTCCTCGTACTCCTCGCCATCAGCTACCTGTTCGGCGTGGAGAAAACGCACGGGAAATACGAAGAGGCGGGAATCAAAAAGCCCCCCGCTAAACCGAAATCGAAATGGGAGCCGTCCCGGACTCCGGACACATTCCGAAACACGCCGTACAACATTGCGGCGAAAACACATTACGGCCTGCTGGTGGGCGCTCATATGGCCGGTGGCCTGCGCGACGGATGGCGCTCGGCCTACCTCAAGAAGCCTTCCGTTTCCCCTTCCGCAGACCCCTCTGAGGCGAAGCCGCCGAAGGGGAAGCCGTCCTCGACGACGCCGAAGGGGACGTCGTCCTCGACGACACCACCGTCCGCGCCCCCGCCGCCGACAACGCCCCCGCCGCCGACGGAGCCGCCGACGACTCCCCCGCCGCCGACGGCACCCCCGCCCTCGACGGCTCCTCCACCGCCGTCCGCACCCCCGCCGCCCCCGACGGCTCCCCCGCCGCCGACGGAGCCACCGGTGACGGTGCCGCCGGGGTCCGCGGTCCCGCCCTCGGGCACCATCCCGCGGCCCCGCACCGTCAAGCTGCCCGACGACATCCGGAAGGACCCCTCTATGCAGCCCAACCCGCCCGTCCCGCACACCGCGACCGTCGACGATAAGGGCGTCCACGTCACCACCGCAGCGGGCAAGTCCCGCACCTACAGCGGCGGTGAGGTCATGACCCTCACCCAGGTCATCGACCTCGCCGAGGGCTCGGCCACGCTGTGCCAGGCCAGCACCGACACCGCCCTGGAGCTCATGGACGAGGCCCTGGAGCTGGCCACCGACTGCGACACGCTCATCGCCGACATCACCGCGAAGGGCGTCGGCGAGCGCCTCATCGCCAAGTGCCAGCACCTCAAGGAGCAGCTCGACCTCCAGGCCGCCGCCGCCAAGGACGTCCACGACAAGATCCAGGGCGGCGAGGAGGCGTGCCGCACCGCCTCGGCGAACGCCGAGCTGCGGCACGGCGGGATCTTCCGGGCCGTCGCCGACTCCCCCCTGACCAAGCCCGCCGAGCGCGACTTCTACAACGCCCGCTGACCTAGAGAAGGAGAGGCCCCCGCATGAGCGCCACCGAGACCCTGAAGGACGCCGCGAACTACGCGGCCCTGCGCACCAAGCTGGCCTGGCTCACCCACAAGGTCCACGCCCACGCCCAGACCGTCACCACGCTCGCCGCCGACGTCAACGACGCCGCCGAGCAGATGCTCGACGCCTCCGAAACGATGAAGGCGCTGGCCGTCGACGACCAGACCACCAGCGAGTTCGCCGACGCCGCGCTGACCATGACCGGCGTCAAGGACGCGGCCGGCGCCTACACCTCCGCCGCCGACAGCGCCTCCGCGGCCGCCGACGACGCGAAGACCACCACCGAAACCGACCACGGCGGGATCGCCGACGCGGTCGACTCCTCCCCCGTTGAGATGGCCGAAGCCGGCTTCTACGCCCAGAGTTAAGGAGACCGAAGGACCATGGGGCCGACCCGAGCTCAGTTCGTTCAGTACGCGCCCGCCGCTCTCGCGGTGGTGCCACTCGCCGCCGGCCCCTGGTCCGCCCTCGCCGCCGCGGCGGCCGGAGCCGGAGCGTGGGCCGTCGGCGCCTCCGCCCCGGTTCTGCGGTCCCTGATCGCGTGCGGCCTCACCACCACCGGCTGCGGCATCGCCGCCAGCGAGGTCCTCGCCGTCGGCATGAACCCGCTGATCGCCCTCGGGCTCGCCGTCCCGGCCGGGGCGGCCGCCCTCGCCCACCACCGCAACCTCACCGGTCACACCCCCGCTGCCGCGCTCACGCCCGCGACCACCGTCCAGGCCACGGGCACGGGAACGGGGCTCAGCTCGCAGGAGCAGGTGATCGCCGCCTTCTGGGCGGAGTTCATCTCCGGCCCCACCCAGACCGAGGGCCGCAAGCTCATCCAGCCCGGCGCCACCCTGGAGCAGCTCGCCCTCCAGATCGACAGCCACGTGACGTTCACCGGGATCATCACCCTGCCCCCCGGGCAGCAGGTGAAGGTCCGGGAAGCCGACATCGCCTCCGTCTACAAGGTCCCCGTCTCCCAGGTGGAGCTGGGCGACCCCAAGCACTACGCGCCGAACGCCCTGCCGGTCACCGTGCAGCTGACGGCACCGGCGGCGCAGCCGCAGATCACGGCCGGTACTCCCACGACTCCCGAGGAGCTGTGGGCCGCGTACGTGGCCGGGCCTGAGGGCGCGATGCCCGGCACGACCCTGACCGTCACCCGCTACGACGGGCCGCTGGACTGGGAAGGCATTGCGACCCGCGACCGCCGGGCGATCGGCACCGTCAATCTTCAGGACCTCGCGGGCAACCTCGACCTGGAGACGATCCAGATCGCCCTGGCTCCCGGCGACAAGCCCAGCCAAATGGGGATCCGGGTGATGCGGGAACACGCGCTGATGCACGGCACGATGCTCTCCTCGGTTCTGGACGAGCTGGCGATGGACTCGCGCGGCTACGTCCGCGCCGGGACCTACGTCGACAGCCGGGCCGCGCTCCTGCCGCTCGCGCAGCCCGGGTCTGGTGCCCGCCACCTCTACCTGGTGGGCGGCTCCCGCTCGGGCAAGTCGGGGCTGCTGGAGCAGATCCTGCTCTCCGCCCACCTCTCCGGCATCGCGGTGATCCTCGCCTCCCCGCAGGCCGGGACCATCGCCGGCGCCTCGCTCTCGGCCTACCTCGGGGACGGCCTGGACGAGGCGATGGGCGCGCTGCGTCTGGCCTACGCGCTGATGCTCGACCGCGAGGCCCGTTACCGCAGCCCGGCGTTCCCGTTCACCGACCCGCTGGTCCTGTTCGTCGTCGACGAGGCGCACATGCTGCTGTCGGCCTCCTCCCCGTACCACGCGGAGGCCAAGGCGATCGTGGAGCAGCTGACCCGCCGGTCCCTCAAGCGGGGCATCGGCGTGGTCCTGGCCACCCAGACCCCGCTCGCCGAAGACCTCGGCAACAGCACGGTCATCCGCTCCCAGCTCCTCATCGGCGGCGGCGCGGTGTTCCTGCGCTGCGCCAAGGGCCAGGGCTCGCTGGTCGGGGCGAACGCGGTGGAGGGTGCGGAGGGCATCGACCTGTCGATGATCCCCTCGCAGTGGCCCGGCCAGTACGCCAAGGTCGCCGACCGCGACATGTCCGGCCTGGCCACCGAGGTCGCCGCCGCTCCCGAGGACGGCACCTTCGGCCTAGGCTACTTGCTCACGCCCGGCAGCCAGGCCGTGCAGTTCCGTTCCCTGCACCTGGACGTGCCGCCCGTCTCCCTCGCCGGAGGCGAGCCGCCGGTCGGGATCGAGGACTGCGACGCCTGGCGCGAGCGCGACGCCATCGCCCAGACACCGATGGTCGACAAGCGCGGCAAGAACCTGATCGGCAGCCTCGCCGACCTCCTCGCCGCAGCCGAGGGCGCCCCCTCCATCCAAGAGGCGGCCCACCACAACCCCGCCCATCTCCACGCCGTCCCCGCGCCCGTCCGGCCGGGTGGAGCCCCGGCGGCGTCCGAAGGACAGGAGCTGATCAAGCCGCGCATCCTCGAGCTCCTCCAGGAGCACTCCATCCCCATGACCGCCGAAACCATCGCCCGCAAGCTCGAGACCTCCGCGAAGAACGTCAAGCCGCGACTGTCCGAGCTGAAGAAGCGGGGCGAGGTCACCAACGAGAACGGACTGTGGAAGGCAGCAGGATGAACACCCGAACCCAGAACGGATTCACCCCCGTCGACCAGGACCTGTACGCGAAGGCGTTCCAGCTCCTCGACCCCGACCCCACCCCGGAACCCGCCGCCCCCGCCGCCCTCGCGGCTCCCGCGCGGTTTCCCCTCACCACCGCTCCTGCGGTACGCCTGACCGGGCCGGTGGAGAAGACCCTCACCGACGCGCTCGCGTTCCTCGACACCCACGGCTGGGCCAGGTACTCCCTCGTCCACCCCGAGGGCGCCCGCTGCTCCATCGGCGCCCTGCGCGCCGCGGCTGGCTCCCGCAACGCCGCCTACCGCGACGCCGGGAACCTCCTGCTGGACGAGGCCCGCCGCCAGCACGGCAAGAAGTGGGAGACCATCCCGTCCTGGAACGACTCCCACAGCGGAGCGCAGGTGCGTAGCGTGTGGGAGGCCGCCATCCGGCGTGCCCACCGCATGAACATCTGACCGGCTGGAGCTGCCTTGTCGTTCTCGTTCACCAACCCCGAACCGGACCGTGACAGGTCGTTCTCGTTCACCGGCCCGCAGCCGGGCAGCGACGACGGCCGCTCGTTCTCGTTCACTGGCTCGGACCCGGCTGACATCGACAGGCAGCTCCAGACGATCGCCGACATGGCCACCGAGATCCTGCGCCTCGTCGCGGACGTCCGCAGGCAGATCAACACCTGACCACCCGCCTCCGCCCAGACGCGGAAGGCCCGCACAGCTCGTCATCACGCCCCGCCCGGAACCTCCTTCCGGGCGGGGCGTCGCCGTTCCCTGCCCGAACCACCCTCACCCCGCAGGAGCCCGACCGCCGTGCACCGATACCGCTACCGCTGCACCATCTGCCGCACCACCAGCCCCGTCGTCCTCGACCCCGACGACCTGGACGCCGAAGGCACCGCCCACCGCCAGGGCGTCCACGGCGGACACATCCCCGACGACGAGATCGCCGGCCAGATAGACCGCCTCGGCCGCTGGTACGCCGCCCTGTCCCCGCTGGCCGCGCTCCACGCCCGCATCGCCGACGCCCTCAGCGACCTGCGCGACGAGAAGACGATGGGCCACTACTGGTGGGCCAGCGCCGGCGCCGCCCTCCTGATCGGCGGGACAGCCGCCCTCACCCTCCTCCTCGTCGCCGCCGCTCTCTGACCCCCGGCCCCGACCACCCCTTCGCCCGCGAAAGGAACAGCCTTGACCTCCCCTCAGATCCAGCACTGCCAGCACAGCCGCCGGCCCAGCCGTATCGAAGCCCCCGCGATCACCGAGATGGTGGCGGCCATGGCGCACCTGAAGGACGCGCTCGCCGACCCCCGCGACACCGCCGCCTTCTACACCGACGGCCACGGCCAGCACCTCGTCCCCGGATGGGTCCGCGGCAACGCCGACCGCCTCCGCGAGCTCCTGGACCAGCTCGTCGCCAGTACCCCGACGACAAGGCGCCCCAGACCGACGCCCCCGGTGTGCAGGACCTCACCCCGGACCAGGCGCCCGCGCTGAACAACCCCGCGCTCACCGTCGCCTGCCCGGCCTGCGACTCCCAGCCCGACGCCCTGTGCACCTCCCACAGCGGCACCCGGCCCCGCCGCCACGACGTCCACCGCGCCCGCACCGCCGCCCTCGCGGCCACCCGCTGATCCGGTCACCCCGTCCGGCCACCGGCACCACCGCCCCCACCCCCGGGGGCGGCTGGTCCCGGTGACCGGGCAGGCCGCCCGGCCACCGCCCCCCTTCCCCACGCCCCATCGACGGACCGCCCGCCGACGGGGCACAGCACTGCCCGCCATTAACCCCTTGTTGGAGGACACCTCGTGCTCACTCCCCGTACGCGCCGCCGGATCGGGCGCCCGCGCCCGCAGCGCCCCGGCCCCCGCTACCCGCAGCACCCCGCCCGGCTCCCCGGCACCTGGAGCAGGTGATGGCCGACCAGGACCAGGGCCTGGTCGACGTCGACCCGCACGACCCCGGCGACGGCTCGCTACCGGTCTTCCGCTGGAAGCAGGCCGGGCGCGAAAACCTCGCGACCCGCCGCCAGCTGCGGGAGATGGGGCTGCGCCCCGGAGGAGCCGAGCCGGTCGCCCGGATCGAATGCCGCGGCGGGAAGCGGTGGGCGTGGCTGTACCGGATCGACCTGGCGAAGCCGAAGTTCGCGATGACGCTTGCGAAGGAGGCCGCGCTCGACAAGGCGATGGCTGCTCGTCAGACGTGTCCCGGGCCCTGTGGCCGGCGCTATTTCCACTGCCTTCCCTTGCAGACCTTGGGGTCGTGCTTGGAGTGCTTCGACGGCACGCCCGCCGACCCCAGCTCCTACATCGCTCCCTCGGCGCCGGATCACCGGCTCGCCGCATGACCCGAGAGGATCACCAGCCCATGAGCACCGCCGTTCGTGCCTCCGCCTTCACCGAGCCCGACCGTCCCAAGGGCCTGCTTATCCGGTTCGTCACCACCGGCGGCTCGTACGTCGACGTCACCGGCTCCGGCGAGAACGCCCACGACAACCGCTGGAGCTGCCTCGGCTGCGGCGACTCCTCCCGCAGCCCGGAAGTCAGCTACCTGTTCCGCGTCCGGCCGGACGCCAACGACCATGCCACCGCCTGCCGCGCGATCCCGCTGACGTGACCGGCCGCCGCCTGCGGGCCGCCCTGCTTGCCGCCGCCGTTCCGCTCGCTGCGGCGGTGGCGGCTGCCGCGCTCAGGACTGCCCGGTTCGAGCTCTACGTGGACCGGTACCGCCTCGAGCTCACGCCCCTGCCCCGGCCCGACTGCCCCGACTGCCGCGGCGAGGGCGGCTGGTGGGCCGGCGGTCCTGACCCCGACATGGAGGCGTGCGGCTGCTGGACCGACCGGCGTGGACTGCGCCTGCCCCTCCTGCCGCGCCCCGCCTGGTGGGACGAACCCCCCTTCTGATCCGCCCCACTCCGCTTTGAATCGGCCCGCTGCCCGGCGGGCTGTCCTTATCTCTCTCCGAGGAGAATCCCGTGCGCGCATCCGTACGTCGCCCCATTCAGGCCCTGCTCGGCGCCATCGACACGATCGCCCTGTGGGCCGGTGCCGTAGCCGGCGCTGTGACCGGCTACGCCTACTACCCCGTCGGCTTCGACGCCGACTGGCGCCTGCCCGCCGCAGGCGTCATCGCGCTCAGCAGTGCCTTCACGCTCAGCATGGCGCTCGACGCCGCTCTCGCCCCGGTCCGCCGCCGCGCCTACGGCATCACCCCGCCCGCCTCCACCGACACCGGCATCCCGGACGGCCTGGACGAGGCGCTCGACCAGATCGCCGCGGCCGCCGAGGACGACGCGGCGCACCGGGCCGCCCAGCACGCCTACCGCATCGACCTCAGCGACGGCCTGCTCCGCGACGTCGACCGGTGGCGCGGCTACACCACCGGGGAGGCCACCTTCTACCTGGCCCCCGGCACGGTCCTGCACTACAGCCGCGGGGAGAACGAGCGCGGCATCGCCCAGCACCACTACACCCTCCTCACCGCCGACGACCCGACGCCGGTCCCCATCACCAACGTCCGGCAGATCCACGAGGACCTCCTGCACACCCGTAAGACGGCCGAGGCCGCCGACGCGGTGGTGCCGAGCACGGTCTGACGGCTCCCTGTGCCGCCCCCTGGCCCGCGCCCTCGCGCGGAGTCCGGGGGCGGTGCGGAGGACCGGACAGCCCGGCCCTGCCCCGCCCTCACGAAGGAGCCCCCGTGACCGCCTTACCGCCCCGCACCGCCGAGCGCCTGGCCCTCTTCGGCACCCTCCTCAGCGTCTTCGACGCCGTCCACCCGCTGTGTGACCACTGGGTCCAGTCCAGCGACGACGCGCGCTTGAAGGGCCTGCACGGCGACCACTACGTCTACGCCGACGGCACCCCGCTGCCCGACGGCGCCGACCCGGTCGACTCCGACGTCCCGGTCTACCGGGCGAGCGTCCTGGGCCGGGCCGCCGCCTGCCGGCACGTCCGCTCCTACACCGCCGTCCAGCTCGCCACCGCCCTCAGCGTCACCCGCGCCCTCGGGCACCGCGTCCCGATCGGGGCGCTCCTCGCCGGCGCCGCCGTCAACGCGGCGACGCATCTGGTGATCGACCGGCGCGAGCCGCTGCTGAAGCTCGCCGACACCTTCGGCAAGCGCGGCTACGTCGACCACTGCACCGCCGCCCGCGTCAACGACAAGGGCGAGGTCACCGCCGAACTCTCCGGGCCCGGGTCCGCGCTGATGGAGCTGGACCAGGCCCTCCACCGGGCCATCGGCATCGGGGCCGCGGCGCTGACCACCTGGCTCGCCACCCGCCCCCGCGCCCACCGGTGACCGTCGCCCGCAGCCGCCTGGAGCGCGTCCGCGCCTCCGCCGGGATCGCCCAGCTCGCCCTCCAGCAGATCGAGGACGAACTCGCCGGCCCCGCCGACGCGGAGTTCCTGGCCGGGATGCTGCGGGAGCTGTTCGACGAGACCGACCCACAGGGCGGCCTCCTCGGCTCGCTCCAGCAACTCCTCACCACCGCCGCGAAGACGGCCCTGCGCACCCCGATCGACCAGGACGACGCTGAAGCCGCGGCCTGCGCGCTCGAGGAAGCCGCCGACTTCGTCATCGACTCCGCCGGGATGCGCCTGCACCAGGCCACCTCCACCCTCCACCCGCAGGGAGAACACCCGTGACCCGCACCTTCACCGCCACCCTCCAGCCGCTCGACACGACCATCCCCGACCCCGCGCTCATCGTCCTGATCGGCGCCGCCGGCTCCGGCAAGTCGACCTTCGCCGCCACCTGGAACCCCTCCCAGGTGCTGGAGCTCGACGCGTTCAGGGCGATGGTCTCGGACGAGGCCGGAGACCAGCAGGCCACCGCCGACGCGGTCGCGGCCCTGCGGACCGTCCTGGAGGCCCGCCTGACCCGCAAGAAGACGACCGTCGTAGACGCCACGAATTGCGAGCGCGCCGTGCGGGCGGGGCTGGTGCAGGCCGCCCGCCGCCACGGCGTCCCGGCGGTCGCGGTCCTCATGGGCACCCCGGTGTCCCTGTGCGTCATCCGGCAGACCGCCCGCACCCCTGACCGCGCCGTGCCCGCCGACACCGTCCGCGCCCAGCACACCGCAGCCACCACCGCATTCCCCGGCCTGCGCGGCGAGGGCTTCGACCACGTCGTCTTCGCCGACCAACTCCACCGCCTGGAGCCGCTGCTGCAGCGCGCCAGCGACACCCGCCGCGCCGACCTCGGCTGGGACGGCAACCCTGGCCTCGGTTCCCTCCTTCTCGTTCGCAGGGTCTTCGGGGACGCGGTCCTGCCGCTGTGGCGGTGGGCGGAGGGCTCCACGCTCGCCGGCGGCGACCGCGTCGCCGAGATCACCCTCGGCGCCGACCGCCTCATCCTCGCCCTGCGCGAGAACGTCGACGGCCAGGGCGACTACGGCTTCGACCTGCTGACCGCCTGCCCCGTCGACGACGAGTGCACCGCCCCGGCCTGGGCCCCCGCCCACTCGGTCACCACGCTCCTCGACGCGCTCACCGGTCACCTGGCCAACGCTCCGGACATCGTCTGCACCGTCCACGGCGACGGCGACGACCAGGAGGCCGACGCCCCCGAGGACGACCTCCAGGTCCCGTACGCGGACGAGGCCGCGTGAGCCGCGCCGCCGACGGCCCGCACCCGCACCCGCTCACCCCGGCCGAACTCCCGGCCGGGGACGAGTGGTGGCGCGGCTGCCCGGACTGCCATCTACCCATCCAGGGCGGGGCTGCGGGCCTCGCCGCGCACTGCCGCACCGTCCACGACCCGCGCCGCGACTACGGCGACCGCCGCAAGCCCATCACGATCCGGGTCGACTTCTGACGACCGGTCCGGCCGGGCTTCCCCTCCCCTTCACCGTCCTGCTTTCCCGCCGCCGGGCCGGGTCCACCACGGGCCCGGCCCGGCTCATTGAGTGAGGAGCACCCCTTGCACAGCGCCTTCCCCGACCGGCTGCCCGAGATCCGGGCCCGGCTCGCCGCCCTGCCCGACACCACCTGGCGCCAGCGCTCCGGCGACGCCGGCCTCATCGAGGACATCACCGGCCAGCCGGTCGCCGTCCTCGGCGCCAGCGGCGACACCAAGCTCCCCGCCGGAGAGCTCATTGCCCACGCCCCGGCCGACATCGCCTGGCTGGTGGCCGAGGTCACCCGACTGCGCTGCCGGGACGCCATGGTCACCGCGCTCCACCAGCAGCTCGACCGGTCCGGCCACCTGCTCTCCACCCGGCAGATCGCAACCGTCATCGGCCACCCCGGCCCCACCACCGCAAGGAGCGCCCGATGACGTTCCGCACCGACAGCGCCGAACCGGGCCGGGACGACTACGACCTGGCCCGCCTCCTGGTCTGGGAGCGCGGCTTCGCCAAGTACGACGCCGACCCCGAAGCCGACCTCCTGCGCCGCGTCCACGAGCTCTTCACCGAGGCCGAGTACCACCGCGCGCTGGGCTACCTCGCGGCCAGCGAGCAGGACGCCGACCGCCTCACGGCGATCGAGGCCGGCCTTGGCGAGGACACCACCAGCGACACGGCCTGGCTCGCCGGACAGCTCCGCACCGCGTGGGCCCGCCTCGACGAGCTCCGTGACCGGATCGACAACTCCGGCACCCTGATCGACCTCCACTACATGGCCGAGGGCATCGACTACGTCCAAGGCTCCCGCGTCCAGAACGAACTCAAGGACACCGTCCGATGACCATCACCGACACCGCCCCGGCCATGAGGCCCGACCCGCTGGAGCGCCTCGGGGCCGTCCTGATCCAGCGCCTGGGCGGGGCCTGGGTGCCCGACACCCGGCCCGGCGACCGGGCGGTCACCCTCCTGCACTCCGTCACCGACCGCAGGATCGGCGCCGACCCGTACCAGGGCCGGGTCATCCTGCAGGCGTGGACGAAGGGCACCACCGCCGTCACCCCGACCGCCGCCTACACCCCGGACCTGACCGGGCACGAGGATCTGGAGGACTGGCTGTCGATGGGCGACCTCGCCGCCGCGAGCGCGGTGATGGCCGCCGTGGTCCACCAGCTCCTCGTGCAGCTGCCCGCCGAGCCGGGCGACACCGCGGCCGAGGAGGTCCTCGCGACCCGGGCGAGCGAACTCGCCGAGAAGGCGACCGAGTTCGCCGCCGCCCTGATCCACCGCCGGCCCGTCCGGGACGCCGCGCGCGAGCTCTACCGCTTGGCCGTCCAGATGGTCGAGACGGCCGACGTCGTTGACGACCACCGCGGCTACTGACCGTCTCGCCACCACCTCCGGCCCGCCGCTGTATCCAGGGACCGGACGGGGTGCGGGTCGTGACGGCCGCTCAGCGGTCGGACCGGCACGCGCGTACGTCCCGAGGACCGTGCGCCGTGCCGCGCGAGGGGCGGCTGACCTGCACCAACACAAAAAGGCATCCTTGAAAGATGCCAAGCACTAGAAATGCATCCTTCGAGGATGCACCATTGATGTGTGGGGGCCACCCGGCCCCACGCTCTCCGATCAAGGAGCACGCTTTGAGCAGCGAGAAGATCCACGTCATGAACACCGCCGGCGCCATCGAGCTGGACCTGTCGGTCTCCCACGGCGCGGTCAACGTCACCGTCGACCCCAAGGCCGTCCACGGCCGGGTCCGCGTCCACACCGCCGCCACCGAGGGCCCCGTCGCCGACGCCGTGAACGACACCCTGTTCACCGAGCGCGGCAACAAGCTCACCGTCTCCGTCCCCGACGACACCGCCGGGCAGACCGGCGGCAGCTACTCGGTGATGCAGGTCGGCGGGAACGTCGTCAGCTTCAACGGCGGCGTCATCAACACCGGCACCATGACCGGCATGACCATCAGCAACGGAGACATCTGGGTCGGCGGCCAGCGCGTCGTGGCCGGCGGCCGGGTCGTCGCCGAGCAGCGCACCGTCGTCAGCGGCGCGACCGGCACGATCACCGTCGACATCGTCCTCCCCGCGGGGTCCTCGCTGGCCGTGAACACGAAGAACGCCGAGACGACCGTGCGCGGCGACCTGGAGGCCATCCGCTTCGACGCCCGCAACGGCTCGCTCCAGGCGGGCGGCGTGAAGGTCCTCGAGGCCGAGACCCACAACGGCTCCGTGCTGATCGACCGCGTCGAGACGGAGCTGGAGGCGAGCACCCACAACGGCTCCATCACCATCGCGCCTACAACGGCCACCGCGGCTCCGCCCGCACCCACAACGGCGACGTGACGATCAGCGCCACCCCGGCCTTCTCCGGCCGCCTCGCCGCCCGCACCCACAACGGCAACATCCGCATGCGCGGCGCCGGTCACCTGGACCTGAAGACCTCCACCCACAACGGCCGCGTCTGGTGACGCCCCGGGGCGGCCGCCTACCGGCTACCAACCTTGCCGGCCGCCCCGGGCCTCCCAACCCGCTCCACGAAGGAGCAGGGGGCAGACACATCGTCCCTCAACTCCCCCTGGAGCCCGACATGACCCCCCGCCCCGACGACCAGGCCCGCGCCGAGCTGCGCGACCTGGTCGCCCAGGCCAGCCAGCGCCGCGAGTCCGAGCACGAGCGCATCGAGACCGAGTTCTGGCAGGAGATCGACCGCCTGCAGCGCCGGTACCACGGCGCGCAGCAGGACGTCGCCAATGCCTTGGACGTCAAGCGCAACCAGATCCTGCGGCAGACCAAGCGTTACGGGTCCGCCGACCAGGACCCCGCCGCTGACAACGGCTGAACCCGCACCGCCGTTCCGGCCCGGCTTCCCCGGGCCGGAACGGCCCTCGCTCCCGCTTCCCTCTCCGTCGCGACCGCGACGGGCTTCCACGCCGCCCCGGCCACCAAGGCCGGGACGGCGCGGTGGCCCCTCACGCACCAGCGGAGGAAGGAGATGGGCGTCATGCCGAACCGCGAGTTCTACGAGGTCGACGTCCCGATACACGACACCGCCAGCCCCACCCTGCGGGGGCTGCACGTCTTCACCGGCGTCGCGGACTCCCCCACCACGGCCCTGCGCCGCGCCCACGAGGTCTACGACGCCGCGCGCACGGCGGGCCTCGAGGACCCCGGCAGGCAGCCGGACGGCTGGGGAGCGTCCGGGATCCGGCCCGGCTGGGAGATGGAGTGGACGGCCGCCAAGGCCGGCCGCTGGCACAACCCGCTCAGCTGCACCCCCCACAGCGACTTCGCGCTGTAGCTCCACCCCGGGACAGGCGCTCACGGCGTCCAAACCGACCGCCTGCCCCGGGTCTACCCATCCCGTACGAGACGAGACGGAGAACCCCAGTATGTCGTCCCTCCTGCGCGCTCGAAGCCGGTTCGGCCAGCGCACCCTGTTACTGACGACCGCCGCCGTGCCGCTGACCGGCTGGGCCGTCCACGCCGTCGCCCTGCACCGGCAGCTCGCCGCCACCCGACGCGACCCGCTGACCGGCCTGCTGCGCCGCGACGCCTACACGAGCCGCGCCCGCCGGCTCCTGGCCCGACACGGCGACACGGCCGTGGTCATGGTCGACGCCGACAGGTTCAAGGCGGTGAACGACACGATGGGGCACCCGGCCGGGGACGCCGTCCTCGCGGCGTTCGGTGCACGGCTCACCACCTGGGCGGGCCCGCGCGCAGCGGTCGGCCGCCTCGGAGGCGACGAGTTCGCCGTGGTCCTGGAACTGCCCGCCGACCGCCGCGCGCTCCGCCTGGAGCAGCTGGTCCGGATGCTGCACACCCCGGTCACGCTGGACGACGGCCGCACCGTCGACGTCGCCGCCTCGGTCGGCGCCGCCACCCCGGAAGCCGTCGGCAGCCGGGACCTGTCGCTCCTTCAGCGGGCGGCCGACGCTGCCCTGTACGACGGCAAGCACACCGGCCGCCCGGTCCTCGCCACCGCCGCGCACGCCTCCGTGCCGTCCGTCAACGGGCGCCGCGCAGGCCGACCGGGCACGGCCGTCTGGGGGCGAGCGGCATGACCACTCCGCCCCTTCCGCCGACCGGCGACTGGATCCGCGGCATCACGATCCGCCAGCCCTGGGCCACCTGCATCCTCGCCGGGAAGACCACGGAGAACCGGCCCGCGAACTGGCCGTGGCGCGGCTGGGTCCTCATCCACGCCGGGAAGGCGAAACCGGACCCCGCCCTGCTGCGTGACCCACTGGTGGCCACCGCGATCCGCGGCCGCGAGCTCCACCGCGGCGCGGTCATCGGCGTCGCCCGGCTCACCGACTGCCACCCCGACCAGGGCCCCGAGCGCTGCACCAGCCCCTGGGCGCAGCGCGACGCGCACCACCTAGTCCTCGACGACGTCCGCGAGCTGCCCCTCCCGGTGCCCGCCACCGGCGCGCTCTCCGCCTGGAGACCGACGCCGGACCTCGTCGCCCTGGTCCTCCAGCAGCTGCCCAACCTGCGGCCGTGACCGCCCGGCGCCGCCACCTGCGCGCGGTGCCCGCACAGCCGGAGCAGCCCACGGCGCCGGTCCAGCTCCTGAACTGGCGCCACTCCGCGCACTTCGGGCCGCCCGCCCCGTGCGTGCTGTGCGGCACCACCACCCCGCTGAGGTCCCACGCCAAAGAGCCCGTCCACAAAGTCTGCGCGGAGCTCTGAAACGCGGCGCACCCCAGCGAGACCCCGGTTCGTCTCCGACCAGCCCAAGGGCGGCGCGACAACCGACCACGCCTGAACCCCTCACCTCCAGCCGGAGGACCCATGAGCAGCACCGACCACGACGTCGACCACACCCTCGCCTACCCCGAGCCGCCGGCCTCCCCGCTCTGGCACCGCCACGGCGCGAAGGCCCGCCCGCTCACCGACGCACAGCGCCAGCGCAACCGCGAGCTCCTGGTCCTCGCCCAGCGCACCACCCAACCCCACGCCCCTCGCACCACCGAGACCCTGGCGGAGGCCAGCTGATGGACACCAAGCACTGCGCCCTCGACGGATGGGTCGACGCGATACCCGCCCCCGGCCCGCGCGACACCGCCACCTTCGACCTGATCGTCCCCACCGACCTCGACTCGGTCAAAGAAGACATCCACGACACGGTCGTCACCTGCACCAGCGGCGACCCGAGGATCGTCCACGAGCTGCTGACCGCCATCCAGCCCGGCGACCTGCTGCGCGCGACCGGCACCCTGGTCCAGCCGCCGTCGCCCGGCGAGCCCGCCCGGCTCGTCGTCGACGCCCTGGAAGTCCTCGACACCGCGCTGGTCCCGGTCCTGTGCGACATGGTGCTCGACCGGTACGGCGACTACGTCGTCATCTTCGAACCCGACCGCGAGGAGGTCCCCGTCTTCACCGCGTACGGGGCGTGGATCGGCCTGGCGGACAACCCCGACGCCATCGCCAACCTCATCGACACCCACGAGCGCGTGAACGGCGGCGACTCCTGATGGCCACCACCGAGCAGCCCCGGACCGTCCTGGAGCGGTTCCCCGCCGGAGCTCCGCGCGGCTCCTGGCCGGCCGAAGAGTACGCAGCCGCCCAGCGCGCCCAGGGCACCAATGCTCAGGTCGTGATGGACCTGCCCAGCGACCAGTTCCTCGTGGTCACCGGCACCACCACCCAGTAGCACCACCCGGAGCGCCCGCGCCCACCCTTCCCGGCCGGGCGCAGCGCTCCCCGTGTTCCCGCACCTCATCACCGAGCAGGAGGCTCCCTTGCGTACGATCCGGCTGATCTCGTTCGGCTACCTGCAACTGCCCACCGGCCCGGACGGCTCCCCCGTCCCGCCCGCCGCCGACCGCATCGAAGACGTCCGCGACCGGCTCCGCGACCTGGCCGCCGCCCGCGACATCCTCGACCTCGACGGCCTCGACCCCCGCGTCCAGGACGTCGTCCTCAACACGCCCGGCGCTTGCGAGCTGCTCGCCAACCTCGCCGACTACGCGACCCTGCCCGCCGGCCCCCGCCGCATCGCCATCGGCTGTGCAGGCGGCAAGCACAGGGCCGCCAGCCTCACTGAACTCCTTGCCCGAGAAGTCCGCGCCCGCGGCCTCCAGGTCGACGTCGAACACCTCCACGTCCATCTGCCGCGCGTTCTCAAGACGACCGACACCGACACCCGGCCGCGCCGGTGACCGCCGCCGACCCCCAGTTTTGGACCCCCGGCCAAGCCCCGGCTTCACCTCGGTCCTCGGCGGCCTGCACATCACCGGCCTGCCCGCCCCGGATGCCGACGAAGGCGACCACCCCGCGCTCTTCGTCCTCCTTGGCCACCGCCGCTGGGTCACCGCCATCCAGGCCGCCGACCTCTATATGCGCCGCGTCCAAGACTGCACCCGCTGGTGCCTCTACCCCGACGACGACCCCGGCGAGGTAATCCCCCGCATCCCCCGCGCCCTTCACACCCACGCCGCCATCCACTGCCACCCCGACGGCACCTGGAACCTCGCCTGGGCCCGACCCGACGAGCCCGGCGCCATCCCTGTCACCGGCATGCGGCACTCCGCTACCCCGGCAGCAGCCGTCGCCGTACCCAACCCCAACCTGGAACCCCAGCCCGCCACCTGGGCCCGCTGACAACGCACCACGATGAAGGCCGCCGCCTCCGCACCTTCGCGGAGGCGGCGGCTTTTTTGGTTTCGGGGGCGGCCTCCCTGGCGCCCACGTCAAAACCCGGTTTTGAACGGTTCAGCCATGAAGCCCCCAGCGAGGGTGGTCACCTGGTGACATCTCCATTGAGCTCTCTCCAGGCCAGAGGCTCGCGGTGAGTAGTTCAAAACCGGGTTTTGAAGAAGACCGGCGGTGAGCAGGCAGCCTCTGATGCCAGCCGTTCAAAACCCGGTTTTGAACCACGACACGCCTCCAGTACTTCCCGGCAGGGCGATACGTGGCATCCTGTCCCGGTCCGCTAGTACCAGCCAGTCCGGCTGGGAAGCATACGGAGCATCAGGAGTACCACCCATGGCACGGATCACCGCGCTCATCAACCGCAAGGGTGGAGTCGGAAAGTCGACTCTCACCGTCAACACCGCGGCCATCACCGCTCACGTTCTGGGCGCCTCCCCCGAAGGCGACCCCTACTACGTTGCAGCCGTCTCCGCCGACCCCCAGGGCTCGACCACCTGGTGGTCAGAGCGAGTCGGCCAGGAGCTCCCCTTCTCCTTCGAACAGATCAACTCCAAGGACGACCTGGAGCTGTTCGCCGCCCTGAAGAAGTCCCGCAAGATCAAGCACGCCTTCATCGACACCCCGGGATGGATGGACCTTCCCGAGGACGAGAAGGAAGAGGCCGGCGACCCGTTCGGCAAGAGCACCGCCGCCGACGCCATGCGCGCCGTCCTGGCCAACGCCGACGACATCATCGTCCCCGTCGAACCCGAGCCGCTCGGGTTCATGCCGACCCGCGACACCATCGAGGAAGTGGTCAAGCCACTCGGCATCCCCTACCTCGTCGTCATCAACAACTGGGACCCCCGAGACGGCGAAGCCGACCTCGACCAGACCAAGGACTTCGTCCGCGCCCAAGGCTGGAACCTGGCCAACACCGTCGTCCGCCACTACAAGGTCCACACCCGGGCAGCACTCGAAGGCACCGTCGTCACCCAGTACAAGAAGAACCGGGTCGCGATGGAAGCCCGTGAAGACTTCTACCAGCTCGCCCTCGAGCTCGGCGCTGGCAAGAAGGGCTCCCGCTGATGGCGACGAAGAAGCCCTGGGCCGACCTCCTCGACGGACCGGGAAAGCCCGGCAGCAAGAGGGCCTCCGCCGACGAGCCGGCCAAGCCGGAGACGCCGCCGACCACCGCCTACATGCACATGCTCGTTGGCAACCCGGAGAACCCCCGCACCGACGCCGACTACTCCGACGACGACCCCGACTTCCGCGAACTCAAAGAGTCGATGCAGTCCGTCGGACAACTCCAGCCCGCCGTCGCCATGTCCCGCGAGGCCTTCCTCCGCGTCAAGCCCGAGCACGGCTCCAAGCTCGGCGACGCCCAGTGGGTCATCATCCTCGGCAACCGGCGCTTCCACGCAGCCAAGCAGCTCGGCTGGACAAAGCTCGAGATCCGCGTCCGTGACCGCCTCGGCAACGAAGACGACGACAAACTCGACGAAGCCGTCATCATCGAGAACATCCACCGCAAAAACATCCCTCCCTACAAGGAGGCCGAGTTCCTGCAGCGGATGATCGAACGCCACGGATCCCAGGAGAAGGTCGCGGAGCGCATCGGCAAGTCCCAGATGTACGTCTCCAACCGCCTGGCCCTGCTCAACCTGCCGCCCGAGCTTCAAGAAGCTGTCGACACCAAGCAGCTCAAGGTCAAGACAGCCGAGAAGATCGCCCGGATCCAGGACCCGGAACAGCAGAAGGCCATCGCTGCCGAGGAGCTGAGCAAGGCCCAGGCGCCGAAGGCCACACGCAAGCGCACGGCCGCTCCGGTGACCTCGCCGGTTCAAAACCCGGTTTTGAGCCCTGCACCGGAAGCCGCGCCGAACAGTGGGGGAGCGGCGGCAGCAACGTCCCCCGGCATCAGCGAACCCACCCGCCTCGTTCCAGAACCTCGGATCACCACGCTCCCGCAGGCACCGACAGGAACCGAAGCGCTCTGGCATGACGGCTCCGCACTCATGGACGCGGCATTCGCCCATCTGGACCCGGCACAACGGAGCGCGTTCATCCTGCGCTACTTCCGACGCAGCCGAGGAGTAGAGGCCGTCATCGCCGATATGAGAGGAGACCTCACCCCGCAGGACCGCGCCTCGCTCGCAGACATCCTCGAAGAGGTTACTGCCGGCCTCCGAGACGCATAGCCCAACCGGAAGCCTCTGCTCTCCATAGTGATGAGCAGGGGCTTCCGTGCATAGGTGCACCCGCAGTTATAGCCAGGTGTCCAGGACGCACCTTCAAGTGCTTACGCCGTAGGCACTCGGAACCTGGAACCTCAGCGCCCGGTATGACCGAGCCAAGCTCTGCAGCCCTCCGGAAGGGCGGTGCGAATGCCGTGGAGCAAGCCCTCTGGAGCATGGACCTCGAGCAGCGCAGTCGCTTCCTATACCGCTACACCGAACTTGCTGGCAACACCGACACACTGGTCGAAGACCTCGCCCGCGGACTGGCCACCCCCGGCCGCCTCCAGCTCGCCACCATCCTTGAAGAGAACTTCCGACGACTCAAACAGCTTTAATAACCCACCACGCAAGAGGGGCCAGCCCATAAGGCTGGCCCCTCTTGCGTTGCATCTCTTCCAACCGCCCTCAAGAGCGATTTACTGATCGTTTCAGAATGAGATGAGCCGTGGGTCTTGTGCTCGGTGATCTTGGTCGGCAGGGTGTCCGGGTGCGTGCTGATCTTGTCCCGGATGACCTG
>JNWL01000040.1 GCA_000716465.1 Streptomyces bikiniensis | reverse complement strand
GGGTCGGTGAGGGGGGAGGGGGGCGGGCCCGCCGGAGCCCTTCGTTCAGCCCAGTTCGAGCGTGGTGACGCCGAAGACGCGCTCGCGGGCCACCGGCCTGACGGGCCCGGTGTACATCCGGGCCGTCTCGAACGTCGGCTCCAGGCCGCGCTCCAGGGCCAGGCGCGCCGCCGCCGGATTGACCTCCGGCATGTCGACCGCGATCCGGTCCGAGCCGAAGTCCCTCGCCTCGGCGGCGAGTCCGTCGAGCAGGGCCGCCGCGTCCGCCGGACCGTCCGCGAACAGCGGCCCGATCCGGGCCTCGTCCTGGGCGGGACGAACCACCCCGTACCCGGTCAGACGCCCGTCGACGACCCGGGCCAGGGCGCGGTGCCCGGGGGTGGTGAGCCAGGCGGAGAGGAACCGCGGCCGGTCGGCGTGGTGGCAGGCGCCGTCGTACGCCGCGAGGGCGGCCGCGCCGACCCGCCCGGCGGGGACCAGGCCGGCCGGCGGGCGCTCCGGGGCCGGGACCTCGCCCGCGTACCGTGCCGTGCGGTACGCGGGCGAGGTCCCGGCCCCGGAGCGCCGGTAGTTGTCCTGCTGCGCGGGCACGCCGTCGAGCCCGACGGCCCGGTCGCCCGCGTGGCCGAGCGCGGCCCGCCAGGTGGCCAGGCCGTGGCCGAGACCGCGGAGCTCGGGGCGCACGAGGTAGAAGCCGAGGAAGGCATAGGCGTCGTCGTAGTCGACCACCGAGACGGCGGAGACGGGCTCCCCGCCGATCCGGCCGAGGAAGAAGCCGCCGGGGTCCTGCGCGAAGAACGCCGCGACGTCGGAGACCCCCGGGTTCCACCCCTCCTCGGCGGCCCAGGAGCGCACCAGTGCCCAGTCCTGCGGCGTGGCGGGGGAGACGGTCAGCGAGCCGGTGGCCATGGGGTGTCCTTCGACGGCCGGGAGGGGTGCGGGGGTGCGGGAGTACGGAAAGCGCCGGACGCCCCGGCCACGCCCGGGCGGATACCCGGGCAAAGCGCGCCGAGCATAACGCCGTACGGACTCCCGCCCGACCCCCACCGATCGAATCCGGCCGCGACCGGGGCGCTCCCGCACCGGGTCGGGGCCCCGCCCTGCCCGACCCGGGCGAACCCGCCCGCGACCGGCGGGGCCGGGGGGTTTCGGCGGTGGTTCCGCGCCGGGGTGGGGCCTCCGTCCGGTCCGGGGTGACCGGACCTGGCCGTGACCGGCGGGGCTGGGGTGGGGCCTCCGTCCGGATCGGGCCGATCGGGCCCGGCCGTGACCGGCGGGGCGGGGCGTTCCGGCGGTGCTTCCGCACCGGGGCGGGGTCTCCGTCCGGCTCGGGCCGATCGAACGTGGCCCTGACCGGCGGGGCTGGGGTGCTTCGGCGGTGCTTCCGCGCCGGGGTGGGGCTTCCGCCCGGTCCGGGGTGACCGGACCTGGCCGTGACCGGCGGCGCTGGGGTGGGGCCTCCGTCCGGATCGGGCCGATCGGCCCGGCCGCGACCGCTTCCCTCGGTGCCCCGCGCCCCGCGCGGCGCCCCCGCCTCAGTGCACCAGGCGCAGGCGCGGGGCGGCGATGCCGAGGCGGACCGTCTGGCCCCACGTCAGTTCGAGCGCGTCCGACTCGACGCCGTCGCCGAAGGCGACCAGGCGGTCCGACTCGACGGTCAGGCGCAGGCCCGCGCCGGAGTCGAGGAGCCCCTCGACGCGGGTGGTGCCGGTCGTCGGGGACGGCCAGGCCTCGCGCACGAACCAGGCGAGCCGGGGGTCCGACGGCGCGGGCAGCGGGAGGGCGCTGGAGCGCTGCTCCCACAGGGAGCGCAGCCAGCCCGTGGCCCCTGTGCCGGTGCCGACGAGGACGCCCGACGACGCCTGGGCCTCGGCCGCCGCGTCCGTCCCGTCGAGCCCGAGCGTGTAGCGGGCGGTCTGGTGGCCCGGCGGCCCGACGTAGATCTCGTTGAGCGCCAGGAGCCGCTGCGCGTCGTCGGTGACGGCCTCGACCATCGTCAGCTCGTCGGCCGCCGCGCCCTCCCCCGCCGCGTACGGCAGCAGCCGCCGCGCCTGCGCCGCCCGGTGCCGGACCAGGACGCCCGGATTGCGCCCCGGGTCCGCGTCGATGCCGACGACGGGCTGTCCGGTCAGGTACTTCGCCGCGTTGGCGACCAGGCCGTCCTGTCCGACCACCACCACGACGTCCTCGGGACCGAACAGGAACCGGTCCAGATCGGCGCGTTCCACCCGGGTCTGCCGCCACGTCAGCGGCACCGCGCCCGCCACCTCGGCGAGCGCCCGACGGGCCCGCTCGTGCCGTTCCCGCACGTCCTCGACCGAGCGACCGCGCGCGGAGAGGAAGAACGCGGCCTGCCCGTGGGTGCCGTGCCGGGCGAGCAACTCCTCGTACTCCGTCGTCCGGTGCACGAGCACCGCGCGCGGCGCGAGGCTCACGACCGGGCCCCGCCGGCCCCGCCCGACCCGCCCTCGCCGCCCAGCTTGGCGAGCAGTCCGGTGAGCACGTCGGGGGAGAGCGTCAGGTGCTCGATCCGGGGCAGGTTCTCGGCGGCCCGCTGCACGGCGAGGGCGCGCAGAACGGCCGGATCGGCCTCCGCGTGCGCCCGCAGCCACGCGGACTGCGCCCCGGCGCGCGCTTCACCGACCTCGCGCGCGGCCTCCGCCTCGGCCCGGGCGAGCCGGACCTTCCGTACGGCCTCGGCCTCGGCCCGCACCGCGTCGGCGGCGGCGTTCTCCTCGGCCTCGCGCCGCGCGTTGGTGCCGCGCTGCTCGACCAGCCGCTCCTCCTGCCGGGCCAGCTCGATCTTGCTGGCCAGCTCGTTCTCCGCGATGGCGCGCTCCCGCTCGACGGCGACCGCCCGGCGCTCGTAGGTGGCGCGGTCGGCCTCCTGCTGGATCTGCTCGCGGGCGGGGGTGCGCAGGGCGCGCTCGACCTCGGGCTCGGGGCGGATCGCCACGACCCGGACGGCGACGACCTCGATGCCGGTGTCCGGCAGGCGCGGCTCGGCGGCGAGGCCGGTCGCGATGCGGTCCCGTACCGCCGCCACCCCGTCGACGAGCGCGGCGGCGAGGGTGGTGCGGGCCAGGACGTCGAGGGCGTGCTGCTGGGCGGTCTCGGTGAGGAGGGTGGCGATCTGCTCCAGCGGGGTGCCGCGCCAGGCGCCCGTGTCGGGGTCGATGGAGAAGTCGAGCCGGGTGGCCGCGGCGCCCGGGTCGCCGATCCGGTACGTGACGGTGGACTGCACGCTCACGTCCTGGAAGTCGGCCGTGCGGGCGTGGAAGGCCATCGCCAGCTCCCGGTCGTTCACCGGCACCTCGGAGAGGGCGGCGGTGCGCGGCCGGAACCAGAAGCTGAGCCCCTCGCCGTCGTGGACGAGCTTTCCCCGTCGCTGGTGGCGGATGTGCGCGGTGGGCGCGGAGCGCAGATGGCGCCAGCCGGCCCGCCGGGTGATGTCGGCCATGGAAGCCCCCTTGTCGTCATATTGACGATAGGGGGTGGATTCGGTTGTCGTCAAGGTGACGAATGCGGGTGACGTCCGCCCTCACCCCGCGAGCGGGACGCCCGCCGGCTCGGTCTCCGGCGCGGCGAGACCGGCGATCCGGGCCGCCGGAAGGCCCCCGGCCCCGACGACGGCCCCGGTCTCGGCGCTCGCGTCGGCGACGGCCCCGGCACCCGTCCCGGTGGCGGCCCCCGCCTCTCCCGTCCCGCCGTCGCCCTTCGTCAGGAGCACCACGCCCCGCGCCGCGATCAGCGACGCTCCGGCGGCGGCGAACCAGCCCCACGCGCCCGCCCGGAAGGTCTCGCCGAGGAGGGCCACGCCGATCACGGCGGCGGCCGCCGGGTTCGAGAGGTTGACGACGGCCAGCGGCGCCGCGAGCCCGCCCCGGTAGGCGGCCTGGGAGAGCAGCAGCCCGCCCGTGGCGAAACCGGATATGAGCACCGCGAGCAGCGCGGTCTGCCACCAGGTCGGCTCGGCGCCGGGGAGGTCGAGGGCGAGCGCGGCCGTCAGGGTCTGGGTGAGCGCCGAGGCGACACCGGACGCGATGCCGGAGGCCGTGGCGTGCCCGAGCCCGCGTCCGGCGGCCCGCCCCTCGGGCCCGTGGCGGCGGCCCGAGGAGAGCGCGGCGATCAGGAGCGCCGTCGCCGCGGCGACGACCAGCGCCTCGCGCAGGCTGAGCGCCTCGCCGGGGGCCGCGGGCCCGGTGACCGCGACCAGGCCGACGAGACCGGCCAGGGTCCACGCGGCTCCGCGCCACTCGGTGCGGGTCACCCGCCGGCGCGCGCAGTACGCGCCGAGCGGCAGCGCCGCCACGAGGGTCAGCGCGCCGAGCGGCTGGACCAGGGTCAGCGGACCGTAGTGCAGGGCGGCCACGTGGGCGAGGGCCCCGGCGGCGTTCAGGCCGACCGCCCACCACCACTGCCCCCGGGCGAGCAGCGCGCGCAGCGCTCCGCGTCCGTCGGGGGAGGCGGGCGAGGCAGCGGCGAGCCGGGACTGGGCGACGGCGGCGAGCGCGTAACCGGCGGCGGAGACGAGGGAGAGGAGCACCGCGAGCGCGGTGCCGGCGGCGGGATTCATCGCAGGGCTCCGACCGGGAGGGCCGCCGCCCCGGGCGGACGGCGTACGGATGGGGTCGCCGTCCGGTGGCCGGGGGCGCGGACGGCGAGCAGCGCGAGGCCGAGGAGCACGGCGGCGGCGAGCGCGTCGAACCAGTAGTGGTTGGCGGTGCCGACGATGACGAGCAGGGTGGCCAGCGGGTGCAGCAGCCAGAGCGCCCGCCACCGGGAGCGGGTGGCGGCCATCAGGCCGATCGCGACCATCAGGGCCCAGCCGAAGTGCAGCGACGGCATGGCGGCGAACTGGTTCGCCATCGAGTCCGTCTCCGGCACGGCCCCGTAGACGGAGGGGCCGTAGACCCGGGCGGTGTCGACCAGGCCGGTGGCGGCGAGCATCCGGGGCGGCGCGAGCGGCACCAGCAGGTGCAGCGCGAGCGCGGCGGCGGTGAGGAGCGCGAGCACGCGGCGCGACCACAGGTAGTGCGCCGGGCGGCGCAGGTACAGCCAGACGAGGAAGGCGGCCGTGGCGGGGAAGTGCACGGCCGCGTAGTACGTGTTCGCGGCCCGAATCAGCGGCTCGCCGTGCATCAGGAGCTGTTGGACCGCCCCCTCGCCCGGCAGGTGGAACGCGCGCTCGGCGTCCCAGACGCGGTCGGCGTTGTGGAAGGCGCGGACCTCGTGCCCGTTGGCGAAGAGCCGGCCGAACTTGTAGACGAGGAACAGGGCGGTGACGAGCAGCAGCTCGCGCAGGAGGGGCGGTCGCGGGACCTGCCGTGGGGGCGGGTTCTCCTCCGGGCCCGGGGCCTGCCCGCTCTCCGCGCTCTCCGCGCTCTCCGCGCCGATGTCGTGACCGGCGTGACCGGCGGGGCCGGGGGTAGGCGTCGCCCCAGGTCCTGCAGGACGTGGTCCTCGTATCCCGCTCATCCCGGCAGCCATCGCACGGCCCTCTGATCCGTCCATCGGTCAATCAGTCAAATCGGCAGCAAACGGAGGAAGCCTAGATCCGTTCTCATCGAGACGCAAGCGTATCGATACGTTTGCGTCTCGATTGTGCACCCCCTACTCTCGTATGTGCAGAGGGAGACCCCTACGGGAGGGACCGATGTCCACACAGGCCGCGACCGCCGCAGCCCGGCGCAGCAAGATCACGCCGGAGCGCGAGACCGAGCTCTACGACGCGGTGCTCCGCCTCCTCCGCGAGGGCGGCTACGACTCGGTGACCATGGAGGGCGTCGCGGCCCTCACCAAGTGCGGCAAGGCCACGCTCTACCGGCAGTGGGGGACGAAGCCCCGGCTCGTCACCGCCGCCCTCGCCCGGCGGCGCTGCGTCGTCTTCGGCGGCATCGACACCGGCACCCTCGCCGGCGACCTGCGCGAGGCGGCCCGTGTCGCCGCCTCCCACCACGAGCGCGACGCCGGCCTCATGGAGGCCGTGGCCCAGGCGTACATCCAGCACCCCGATCTGCGCGCCGCGCTCCGCGAGACCGTCATCGCCCCCGAGATCGCGGCCATCGACGCGATCGTGGCGCGTGCGGTCGAGCGCGGCGAGGTCGAGGCCGGGAACCCCGCCGTCGACTTCGTGGCCCCCTCCTTCCTCGGCATGCTCCGCATCGAGCGGATCTGCGAGGAGCGCTTCACGGACACCTCGGCCATGCGGGCCTTCGTGGACGCCGTCCTCCTTCCGGCGCTGCGCGCCACCGGGTGAGCCGGGGCGCCGTCCGGCACCCTGGCCCCATGGCCGCACACACCCCCGCCGTCCGCGTCCGCCGCGTCTACGAGACCCCCTCGCCCGCCTGAAGGACCTCGCGGCCCGCGGGACGGTCACCCTCCTCACGGCGACCACGGACCCGGCGGCCGGCCACGCGGCCGTACTGCGGGAGGAGATCGAGGGGGCGGGGAAGTAACGGGCCCGGGAGGGAACGGTCCAGGAGGGAACGGGCCCGGAAGGGAGCGGGTTCAAGAGCGGATGGGCTCGGGAGGGAGCGGATTCAGGAGGCGTTCCGGCGCAGCCGCGGCGCCTCGGCGGCGGCGTCGACCACGACGGGCCCCACAGCCCCGTCCCCCGCGCCCCCTTCCGTGCGCTCCGTGCCCTCCGTACGCCCGGCCAGCTCCCGCGCCCAGGAGACGAGCCCGCCGACGTCGATCCCGTACGGACCCGGGGCCGGAGAACCGCTCCCGGGAGCCCCGGGTCCAAAAGCCCCGGCCCCGGCCCCCGCCCCGGCCGCCGCCAGCCGGTCGGCGCCGCGCCGCAGCAGCCGCGCCCCGCCCGCCGCGTTGCCCCGGGCGGCGTGCGTCAGGCCCACGGCGAGCTGGGCGAGCCCCTGCCACAGGTCGCGCTCCGCCTCCGGCCCGGACTTCCAGGCGTCCTCGAAGACCTCGTGCGCGTGGAAGGGCATCCCGGCGTCGAGCAGCCGCTGCGCCTCGCGCAGGGTCGCGGCGGGATCCCGCACGACCCCCTCCGGCTGCCGGGGCACCCCCTCCGCCCCGTACGGCAGCGGTCGGCCGAGGCCGTCGCGGGGACGGGCGCTGCGGGCCCGCCCCTCCTCGTCGCGGTCCCTGCCCCGATCATGCGTGGTCCGGTTCACCCCGCCATTGTCACCCCCGGAACGATCAGGAACGCTAGGCTCGTCCGACAAGCGCTTCGTGCCGGTCCGCGTGGGTCTCGCCGGCCGCGGCGCGCAAGAAGCTCGGGTAGGGGAGTGAGTCACCGGTGTCGTCGGATCCCGAAAAGCCGTCGCCCGTCACGCCGTTCGCGCCCATGGTCCCGGACGGGTCGTACGGCGGGCTGCTCGAACGCGACCCGGAGCTCGCCGCGGCAGCGCACGCCGTGGACGAACTCGTCGCCGGGGCGACGGCCGGCGGCCCGGTGCGCGGCGGCATCCTCGTCTACCGGGGAGAGGCGGGCATCGGCAAGACCACCCTCCTCCGCGAGATCCGGCGCACCGCCCGGGACCGCTGCACCGTCCTGACGGCCCGGGGTGGCGAAACCCTCACCTCGGTCCCCTTCCACGTCACCCGCCAGCTCCTCCAGCCCGCGCTCGACCGCTTCGACGAGGAGGACGTACGGCTCCTCTGCGGCGGCCACTTCGACCTGCTCGCGCCCGCGCTCGGCCTCGCCCCGCCGCCCTCCTCGTCGGCCGCGCCCGCCGACCCGCAGGGTGTGCGGGACGGCCTGGCCAAGCTGCTGGAACGGCTCGCGGACCGGTTGCGGGACCGGCCCCCGGTGCTGCTCGTGGACGACGCGCACTGGGCCGACGCCGAATCCCTGGCGTGGCTCGACGCCTTCACCCGGATCCGGCGGGACCGCCGGCTGCCCGCCCTGGTCGTCCTCGCCCACCGGCCCCTGCCGGAGGGGCCGCGGCGCACCGGCGTGCCGGCCGTCCTCGCCGCGCTCGCCGACCGCGCCGTCGTGACCCTGGGCCTGCACGCCCTCACGCCCGAGGCCACCGCCGCGCTCGCCCGGGAGACGCTGGGCGGCCACGCCGACGGGCCGTTCTGCCGCGAACTGTGGACGGTGACCTCGGGCAACCCGTACGAGACGGTCGAACTCCTCGCCAAGGCCCGCGACCGGATGCTCGAACCCGTCGCGGGCTCCGCCTCCCTCCTGCGCGGCCTCGGCGCCGAAGCGCGCGGCGGCGGGCTCGTCGCCCGCCTCGAAGAACTCGGCGTCGGCCCGACCCAGCTCGCCCGGGCGATCGCCGTCCTCGGCGCGGACAGCACCCCGGGCCTCCTGGCGTCGCTCGCCGGAATGAGCGAGTCCGAGGTCGCCGAGCACGCCGAACTCCTCCGCCAGGCGAGGATCGTGACGACGAGGGCGGACCGGGAGGCGCAGAACGGACGGGGACCGGGGAAGCCGACCGGACCGGACGCCGGCCCCCGCGCCGAAGACGCCCCCGCCCCGGCGGCGACACGGGAGCCCGCCCACCCGAAACCCCTCCAGCCGTCCCCCGCCCCCACCCACCTGGAGTTCGCGCACCCCCTCATCGCGTCCGCCGTGTACGGCTCGATGTCACCGGCCGCGCGGACCGCGATGCACGGGCGGGCGGCCTGGGCGCTCACCGGGGCGGGCCACGGACCGGCCGCCGTCTCCCGGCACCTCCTCGAAGTGCACCCCGACGAGGACGAGGACGTCGTCGACCAACTGCGGGCCGCCGCCGACGAACACCTCGCGGTGGGCGCCCCGGACGCGGCCCGGCGCTGTCTGGAGCGGGCCCTGGCCGAACCGCCCGGCCCGGACTCGTACGCCAGGGTGCTGTACGAACTGGGCTGCGCCTCCCTGCTGACCGCGCCCGCCGCCACCGTCCGCCACCTGAGCTCCGCGCTCGAACTGCCGGGCCTGGACGACGGCCTGCGCATCGACGCCACCTACTGGCTCGCGCAGGCCCTCGCCCACAACAACCAGCTCCGGGAGGCCGCCCGGGTCCTCGCCGCCGAGGCCGTCCGCACCCCGCCCGGCACCGACCGGCGCCGCCTGCAGGCCGCGAACTTCATGTACGAGGGGTTCCAGGCCGCAGAGGAGGACGGCCCCGCCCGCTCCCGCCGCCTGGCCGACCTCACCGCGCACTTCACCGGCGCGGACAACTCCGAGCGGGCCCTGCTCACGGTGCGCGGGTTCGACGCCATGATGCGCGGCGAACCCGCCGACGAGGTCGTACGCCTCTGCGACCTCGCCCTCGTCGACGGCATACCGGCCCGGGGCCTCGGCTGGACCGATCCCACCTGGGGCTTCGAGATCCCGGCCCTCACCGGCATCGCGTACGCCTTCTCCGACCGTCCCGACCGGGCCGGGATCCTCTTCACGGAGGCGGCCCGCGCCTTCGAGATCTCGGGCTGGAGCGGCGCCCACCTCGCCTTCGCCCACACCCTCCTGGGCCTCGTCCACCGGCGCCGCGGCAACCTGCCGAGGGCGCAGCACTACCTGGAGGAGGGCCTGCGCCTGGCCGACCGGGTCGGCAACGGCCTCCCCGTCCACTGGGACACCGCATGCCTTCTCGTGGACACGCTCGTCGCCCGGGGACGCACCGCGGAGGCGCGGAGCGTGGCCGACCGCTACTCCTTCGGACCGCCGTGGCCGGGTGCGATCGTCCTGCCCGACGGCCCCAGCGTCCTCGGCCGGCTGCTGCTCGCGGAGGGACGCGTCGAGGAGGCGGTGGACACCCTGGAGGCCGCGGCCGAAGCCCTGGTCGACCGGGGCCGCCACCACGTGGTGTGGGCGCCGTGGCCCCTGGACCTCGCGCGGGCGCTCGCGCCCACGGACCCGGACCGGGCGGCCGGGATCGCCGCCGAGGCCCGCGCCCACGCCGAACGCATCGGCACCCCCACGGCCCTCGGCGAAGCCCTCCGCTGCGCGGCCGCCGTCGCCGACCCGCCCGAGGCCCGCCGCCTCCTCACCGAGGCCGTCGCCCACCTGGCCGCGTCCCCCTCCCGCTACGAGGAGGCCCGCGCCCACCTCGACCTGGCCCGCGCCACCGGCTCCGCCGCCGCCCTCGCGAAGGCGACCGAGCTGGCCGCGGACTGCGGCGCGTCCCTCCACGCCCCCGACGCGGTGACAGCCCGTGCGTCGTTCCACCCGCCGGAGTGAGGTAATGTTTGCCCTGCACGCCGACGCGGGAACAACCCGCCGAAGACGCGCATCGGGACGTGGCGCAGCTTGGTAGCGCACTTGACTGGGGGTCAAGGGGTCGCAGGTTCAAATCCTGTCGTCCCGACTCGAACGAGTCGTAGCCGGAGGGGCCGTTTCGGAGCAATCCGAAACGGCCCCTCCGGCGTTCGGCGGCCCTTCGGGAACCGGCCTTCCGGCCGTGGGCTTCGCGTGCTCGCCCACCCGTCCCCGTCCTTCACCGCGCATCGGCGTGAGGTCGGAGAACGCTCAGGGCAGCGGCAGGCCACGGGCCGTGATCCAGAGGTCGTACCACTCCTCGTGGGTGAGGCGGGGGTCGGCGGTCGCGGCGTCGGCGCAGGACCTGATGCGGGTGGGGCTGGTGGTGCCGATGACGGGGACGACACGGGCCGGGTGGTGCTGGAGCCACCACAGGACGATCGTCTCCGGGGTCGTGCCCTTGGCCTCGGCCAGGCGGGCCACCAGGTCGGCGGTGGCGTGTTCCTCCTTGGTCTCCTGTCGGCCGGTGAAGCGTCCCTGGGCGAGCGGTGCCCAGGCCTGCAGGGTGATGCCGTGGGCCAGGCAGTGTTCGACGGTGCCCCCGGGGAAGCCGTTGGCGGCCGAGGCCGGGGTGTTGACGAGGACTCCGTCCTCCAGCCAGTCGCGCCTCGCCAGGCTCATTTCCAGCTGGTCGACCGCCAACGGCAGCGAGAGGTGCGCCTGGAGGCGGGCGATCTGCGGGGCGCTCATGTTGGAGACGCCGAACCGGCGGACGAGACCCTGCTCATGGAGGGAGTGCAGGGCGTTCGCCACGTCCTCGGGGTCCGCGAGGGGGTCGGGGCGGTGCAGCAGGAGCGTGTCGAGCACGTCGGTGCGCAGCCGGATCAGGGATTCCTCGACCCTCCGCACGATCGACGGGCCCCGCAGGTCGTACAGGCCCGGCCGGTCGTCACGGGCGAGCACGATCCCGCACTTCGTCTGGATGTCGATGCGCGCGCGGAGCGAGGGATGACGGGTCAGGACCTCGCCGAAGACCGCTTCGGCCTTGCCCCGCCCGTAGATGTCGGCATGGTCGAACGCGGTGATACCGCTGTCCAGCGCGGCCTCGACGGCCCTCTCCGCGGCCTCGACATCGGCCGCCGCGTACGACTCGGCGTCCCAAGGACCGCCGAGTCCCATACAGCCGAGGACCAACCGGTTCGTGGTCGGGGGCGTCGTCACGACGGGTCTCCTGCGGGGCACGGGGCGGCACGCCCGATCGGTGGCGGGCCGCGGGTGGACCGGCCGGTCGCATCGTAACCCGGCCCCGATCGCGCGGAACGCGACCGCGTGCGGACCGTGGCGTGGCGTCCCCTCCGTGCCGTGGGGGCGTCGGCGGCAGTCACCCGCGGGGAACGCTGCCGGGATCCGGAAGTGAGCCCCGTACCGCCGCGTGGCACCATGGTCCGGCCCACGCCGGAACGATGCGAGAGGTCGTGAGGGGGCGTCAGGAACCGTGCCGGACAAGGATGCCGGCGTCCGAGGGGGAGATCGTGACCGTAGTGCCCCAGGCCAACGGGCGGCTGCAGGCCGGCGGCCACATGGTCGTGTGCGGGGACGACGCGCTCGCGCACCGGATCGCCGCCGAGCTCGCCGACGTGTACCGGCAGGCCGTCACCCTCGTCGTACCGCCGCCGGCCGGTTTCGAGGGGGCGGCGAGCCGGCCGACGAACCTCTCCCGGGCCTCGACGCTGCTCGGGCGGATGAGCGCGGCGGTCGGGCGGCCCGGCGGGCCGCCCCCGGACGGCGCGGACACCGGGCAGGGCGCGGGCGTACGGGAGGTGACCGCCGCCGTCCCCGACGAGCAGGTCCTCGCGGCGGTCGGCGTGGCGCGGGCCGCCGCCCTCGCCCTCCTCCACGAGGACGACGAGGCCAACATGCGGGCCGCGTTCCTCGCCCGCCGCCTCAACCCGAGGATCCGGCTCGTCCTGCGGATGTACAACCGGAACCTGGGTCGGCGCATGGCGGAACTGCTCGACCAGGCCACCGACCTCACGGTCCCCGAGAACGTCCGGGGCCGGCACGACACCTCGACGATCGTCCTCTCGGACGCCGACACCACCGCCCCGGCGCTCGCCGCCACCGCCGTCGCCGGCACCCGCAAGATCGTCCAGGCCGACGGACTGCTGCTGCGCGCCGCCGAACGGCTCCCCAGCCGCCCCGGGGACGTCGCCGCGCCCGGCCTCGCGACCCTCGCCCTGCTGTCCTCCACGACCACCGACCCCGCCGGCGCCGAGGGCTCCGACCGCAGCGGCCCGCAGGCCCCGCAGCTCCTCCCCGACGACGACGCCGTACGGACCGCCGCGGGCCGCGGCACCATCGTCCTGGAAGCCGTCACCCACGAACCCGCCACGCCCCGCAGGCGCACCAGCCGGGGCGCCTCCTTCAAGGAACTCCTCTCGCGCCGGCTGCGCTGGGCCCTCGCCGGCGTCGTCGCGGCCGTGACCGTCCTGGCCGTCGTCTCCTCGGTCGTCACCGACGACTCCCCGCTGCACGCCGTCTACATCACCCTGCTCGACCTCTTCGCGATCGCCGAGCCCGCCGTCGGGGAGTCCGCCCCCCGCCAGATCCTCCAGCTCCTCACCGGGTTCGTCGGCCTCGCCCTGCTGCCCCTGCTCGTCGCCGGTGCCCTGGAGGCCCTGGGGGCCTACCGCAGCGCCGCCGCGCTGCGCCGGCCGCCGCGCGGCCTCGCCGGCCACGTCGTCCTGCTCGGCCTCGGCAAGATCGGCACCCGCGTCCTGGCCCGGCTCCGCGAGCTGGACATCCCCGTGGTGTGCGTGGAGGACGACCCCGACGCCCGGGGCGTCGCGCTCGCCCGGAGCCTGCGCGTCCCCGTCGTCCTCGGCGACGTCACCCAGGAAGGCGTACTGGAAGCGGCCAAGGTCCACCGCGCACACGCGCTCCTCGCCCTCACCAGCGCCGACACCACCAACCTGGAGGCCGCCCTTTACGCGCGCACGCTCGCGCCGGACCTGCTCGTCGCACTGCGCCTGTACGACGACGACTTCGCCACCGCCGTCTACCGCACCCTGCGCGCCGCCCACCCCGACGCGCTCACCCGCAGCCGCAGCGTCTCCACCCTCGCCGCGCCCGCCTTCGCCACCGCCATGATGGGCCGTCAGATTCTCGGCGCCATCCCCGTCGAGCGGCGCGTCCTGCTCTTCGCCGCGCTCGACGTCGCCGGACAGCCCCAGCTGGAGGGGCGGACCGTCCGGGAGGCCTTCCGGCCCGGCGCCTGGCGCGTCCTCGCCCTCGACACCACCGCCCCGCAGGCCCGCCGCCCCGACCTCACCGCCGCCCACGACCGCGACGACCCGCCGGGCCTCCTGTGGGACCTCCACGCCGGCTACGTCCTGCGCCCCGAGGACCGCGTCGTGCTCGCCGCGACCCGCGCGGGCCTGGCCGAACTCCTCGAAGGAGCCCGTACGTCCTCCGGCCGCGGACGGTGACCCCGAGCCGCCCCCGCCCCCGGCCGGAGACCTGACGGAGCCGGTGCGAGGGGTTCGTGCGGGACTGCCGGGAACTCGGCGCGTTCAAGAAACGGGTGGACGACACCTTCGACCACTGTCGCTTGAACGAAGCGATGGGGGAGGATGTCCCCCCTTCTGCCGAGAATCTCGCCGTGTGGATCTTCGACCTCCGGAGTGAACGCCTGCCGGAGCTCACGGCCGTCCGGGTCTCGGAGACGCCCAAGACCCGGGCCGCCTACCGGCCCGCCGGCCGCGGCGGCGAGGACGCGCCGCAGGTGACGGGCGCGCCCCGGGGGCTCCGGGGCCGCGGCCCCGGAACCCGTGGGGCGGGAAGCGCCGCCGTCACAGCTCCTGCTCCGGCCAGCCCAGGAAGCGGGCGCCGATGACGGCGGTCTGGAGGGTGTAGCGCTGGGCGGGGTCGCCGGGGTCGGTGCCCGTGAGGCGGTGGATCCGGTCGAGCCGGTAGGTCACCGCCCGCACGCTCAGGGAGAGCTGCCGGGCCGTCCCGGCGGCGACGCAGCCGGTGTCGAAGTACGCGGTGAGCGTGTCGAGCAGCGGCCGGGCGCCGCCCCGCGCCTCCTGGAGCGGGCCCAGGACGCTGACCACCAGGTCGGCCATGGCCTGGCGGTCACGGGTGAGGACCGGATAGACGAGGAGGTCGGCGGCGCGCAGGACCGGGTCGTTCAGGTCCAGCCGGGCGGCCAGGTCCAGGGCGTTCAGGGCCTCCTCGTACGACTGGACGACACCGCCCGGGCCCGAGTGGGGGCGCCCGAGGGCGGCCTGTCCGCCGTCGGTCGCCGCGTACGCCTGCTTCGCGAAGAAGGACAGCACCTCCGGCTGGTCGGCCGGGGCGACGCAGACGAGGCGCCCCTCCTTCGTGGTGATCAGGATGCGCCGCTGGCCGAACCGGGCCACGAGGGACGCCTCGACGTTCCGCGTGACGGAGGCGCCGTCCTCGTACGGCTCCCTGCCCTGCGCCACGGCCACCGCGTGCGCGTGGGCGAGCAGCAGGCCGAAGCGCTCGGCGCGCTGGGCGAGGCGCCCGAGGTCGCTCCGCCCGTACAGCAGGTCGTCGATGAACTCGCGCCGGTACGCCTCCTCCTGACGCACCGCCAGCACACCCGCCCGCTCGTGTCCCTCCGCGAAGGCGTCGACGGCCTGCTCGACGGCGACGAGGAGGTGGTCGCCGGCGGCGCGGGGCAGCTCCGCCCGCAGCTCCCCGGCGGCCGAGAGGTGCGCCCGGATCAGGGCGCGCAGCCCGATCCCGGCCTCGGCGGCCCGCTCGCCCCGGGCCCGCAGCACCTCCAGCTCGTCGCGGGTCAGCCGCCGGCCCGTCGCCGAGGCCTCCGCCAGGATCTCCGCGTACCCCTCCAGGTACTCCCCGGACACCACTCGTTCCACCGTCGTCCTCCCCACCCCTATGTGCCGCCCACCCCCTCGACGCACGGACCCGATCGCGGGCCGGGCGCCGCCCGAGGGGCGCTGACCGGCATCAAGGATGCGTCAAGATTGCCGGAAACCGGAAATGCGAACAAGTGAATGGCCCTGTCACGATGTTTCCACGGAGGGCACGTCCCCCGGTGGATGCCGGGGACGGGCAGCGACAGCCGCGGGCGGAGGGGGAGGGAAGCACGATAAGTGGGTTCCCGATCGACGCCCGCTTCCCGGCCGGCACCCGCCGCGCGGTGGACGCCCGCCTCCGGGCCGGTGCCCGTTTCCCAGCCGACCCCCGCTCCCTGACCGCGACGGCGCGCCGCGGTCTCGCGCGGCGCACGGCGAAGCTCTTCCCCGACGAACCGTAGCCGTCCCGGGAGGACTCCGGTCCCCGGGTACGGCCCCTTCACGGCCGGCGGGCGGCGCCCGAGCCGGGCGCGAGGCCCCTCGCACGGGGCGGCCCCACCGCGTCCGCCCCCGGCCGGCAGCGCGGACGCGATGCCGCCGCACCCCCAACCACCTCCATACACACGGGGTTTCCCATGGATGCCATCACCCTGGGCATCGGCGTGCTCGTCGCCGTTGTCCTGCTCTTCGCCCTCGTCCTGGTCTTCGTGGTCAGCCGGCTGTTCCGCAAGGTGGAGCAGGGCAAGGCGCTGATCGTCTCGAAGATGCGGAAGGTCGACGTCACCTTCACCGGACAGGTCGTCCTGCCCGTGCTGCACAAGGCCGAGGTCATGGACATCTCGGTCAAGACGATCGAGATCTCCCGGACCGGCCGCGACGGCCTGATCTGCCGGGACAACATCCGCGCCGACATCCGGATCTCCTTCTTCGTCCGCGTCAACAAGACCGTCGAGGACGTCATCCGGGTCGCCCAGGCCATCGGCACCGCCCGCGCCAGCGACAAGGACACCCTCCAGGAGCTGTTCAACGCCAAGTTCTCCGAGGCGCTCAAGACCGTCGGCAAGCAGCTCGACTTCACCGACCTCTACACCAAGCGCGAGGAACTGCGCTTCCGGATCATCGAGATCATCGGCATCGACCTCAACGGCTACAGCCTGGAGGACGCGGCCATCGACTACCTGGAGCAGACCCCGCTCGCCCAGCTCGACCCCGGCAACATCCTCGACGCCCAGGGCATCCGCAAGATCACCGAGCTGACCGCCGCCGAGAACGTGCGCACCAACGAGTTCCGCCGGCACGAGCAGAAGGAGATCACCCGGCAGGACGTCGACGCCCGCGAGGCCATCCTGGAGCTGGAGCGGCGCCAGGCCGACGCCGAGATCAAGCAGAAGCGCGAGATCGACACCGTACGGGCCCGCGAGGAGGCGGAGACCGCCCGGGTGGTGGAGGAGGAGCGGCTGCGGGCGCAGAGCGCCTTCCTGAAGACCGAGGAGCAGCTCGGCATCCAGCGCGAGAACCAGGGCCGCGAGGTCGCGGTCGCGCAGAAGAACCGCGAGCGGGTCATCGCCGTCGAGAACGAGCGGATCGAGAAGGACCGCCTCCTGGAGGTCATCGCCCGCGACCGGGAGACCGAACTGACCCGCATCTCCGCCGAGAAGGAGGTCGAGGCGGAGCGCCGCGAGATCGCCGAGGTGATCCGCGAGCGGGTCGCCGTGGACCGCACGGTCGCCGAGCAGGAGGAGTCCATCAAGCGGCTGCGGGCGGTCGAGGAGGCCGAGCGCAACCGCCAGGCGGTCGTCATCGCCGCCGAGGCCGAGGCCCAGGAGCGGCTGGTCAAGGACATCAAGGCCGCGGAGGCCGCCGAGCAGGCCGCCGTGCACCGGGCCGCCGAGGAGCTGACCCTCGCCGAGGCCCGCAACAAGGCCGCCGACATGGACGCCCGCGCCAAGATGCGCCTCGCCGAGGGCATCCAGGCCGAGGCCGCCGCCGAAGGGCTCGCGGCGGTCCAGGTCCGCGACAAGGAGGCCGACGTCATCGAGAAGGCCGGCCGCGCGGAGGCCGGGGCCACCGAGGCCCGGCTGCGCGCCGAGGCCGCCGGCGCCCGCGAGAAGGCGCTCGCGGAGGCCGAGGGCGCCAGGGAGAAGGCCCTCGCGGAGGCCACCGCGATCGGTGAGAAGCTGAAGGCCGAGGCCGCGGGCCTGACCGAGAAGGCGGCGGCGATGGCCGCCCTGGACGAGGCGTCCCGCACGCACGAGGAGTTCCGCCTGCGCCTGGAGGCCGAGAAGGACGTCCGGCTCGCCGGCCTCGACGTGCAGCGCCAGGTCGCCGAGGCGCAGGCCACCGTCCTCGCCACCGGCCTGGAGAACGCCGACATCGACATCGTCGGGGGAGAGTCCGTCTTCCTCGACCGGCTCGTGCAGTCCGTCTCGCTCGGCAAGTCCGTCGACGGCTTCGTCGGCCACTCGCAGACCGCACAGGCCCTCGCAGGGCCCTGGCTGGACGGCTCGCAGCCCTTCACCGAGGACCTGACGAACGTGCTCGGCTCGCTCTCCAGCTCCGACGTGCGCGACCTCAGCGTCTCGGCGCTGCTTACGAAGCTCATGAAGTCCGGCGCGCTCGACGGCTACCTGCCGACGCCGTCCGCGCCGGTCGAGACCGCCGCGCTGAACGGCGCGGCCGAGGACTGACCGCCACGGGGGTGCGGTCGGAACGGGTCCGGTGCCGGCGAACGGGGGAGTGGCCGGCACCGGACCCGCAGTCACCACGGTACGAGGGAGCACAGGGATGAGCGGCGGAATCGACCAGGACGCGTACGCGGTGCTCCGCGACCGCCTCACCGCGCAGGCCGGCGAACTGGCCCGGCGCGCCGAGGCCCTCAACACCGCCCGCACCGCCGCCTTCGGCTCCGGCGGACTCGCCCTCACCGGCACCGACCGGCTCCGCACCGAACGCCCCGGGGTGCTCCTCGACGTCGTCGCCGTCGGGGACGACGTCCTGCTCTTCGGCGGTCGCGCGGTCGCCACCGACGGTGAGGGGCCGGCGGTCGCCGACGTCCTCACCCTGCACGACCGGAACCTGGACCCGCTGCCCGGGGACGCGGTCCCCGGCCTCCTGGACGACCCCGGCTTCGTCCGCGAGTTCGCCGCGCTGCACCGCTACTTCCGGGGCGCGCGGCTGCTCCGGCTCCGGCGCGTCGAGGACCGGCTCCTCGCCGTCTTCCGGACCGGGGAGAAGGCGGACGACCTGCGGGTGCTGCGCTGGGCCCTCGAACCGTCCGGCGGGGCCCGGTTCCTCGACGCCCGGGGCGAGCGCGACCACACCTTCCCGCCCGCGCACGACCTCGACTGGACGGAGAGCACCCGGGACGACCACGTCCCCGGCCGGCACCCGCACATCTCGCTCGGCGGACGCCTGTACGTCTCCACGACCGGCGGGGTGCTCACCGTCAAGACGGAGAACGACCCCGAGACCGCCGACGGCATCCACACGGAGCCGGTCGCCGAACCGCTGCAGGCCCTCGCCGACGCCGAGGTCGCCCACGCCGTCGTCGGCGCCCTCACCCTGATCCGGGTCCGCCCGTACAAGGAAGAGGTCGTCCGGTACCTCGTCTTCAACGCGCTGACCGGGACCGTCGTCCGGCTCGACGGCATCGGGCAGGCCTGCCTGCGGCTGCCCGACGACGAGGGCGTCGTCTTCCCCGGCGGCTACTGCCTCTCGTCCGGGGTCGTGAAGACCTTCGACACCGACACCTCCGGCCTCGCCTTCGAGCGGGCGGTCCGCTCGCCCAACGGCGAGGACCTGCTCTTCGCCTTCCACGCCGAGGCGGAGGGCCGCGGCCTCCTCCTGCCGTACAACCTGATCCGCAAGGAGGTCGCCACCCCCCTCGCCTGCCGGGGACACGCGCTGCTCGACGACGGGACGATGGTCGTCCTGCGCGGCGAGTCCGGCGAACCCGGCCGCGTCCACCCCGTGCAGGTCTGGACGACGCCGTACGTCTCCGACACCCACGTGGCCCCCGTGAGCGACGACCCGCTGGCCCGCATCGGCGACGCGGACCTCGTGCGGGGCGTCTCCGACTGCCTGTCGATCGCCCGGCAGGCCACCGAACCCACCCCCGCCGGCGAGGTGTACGAGGCGCTCGTCGCCGCCTGCGAGCGGGCCGCCGACGTCCACCACTGGCTGGGGGACCCGGAGACCGGCGACCTGCGCACCCCGCTCGCCGCACTCCGGTCCACCGCCGGACAGGTCCTCGACGAGTTCGCCACCGTCACCGCCCTCACCCGGCAGGCCGCCGACGCCCTCGCGGAGACGACCGAGCGGATCGCCCGGCTCGTCCGGCGCGTCCGCGGCGAGGCGCCCGCCACGGCGGAGGAGTGGATCTCCCGCATCACCGAACTCCGGCGGGCCCAGGGCCACCTGGTGACCCTGAAGGAGATGCGGTACGCCGACACGGACGCGATCGACGCCCTCGCGGCGGACGTCGGGTCCGACATCGCCGCGGCCGGCCGGCGGGCCGTCGCCTTCCTCCGCGGCGAGGACGCCTTCGCCGCGCGGCACGCCGAGGCGGAGCGGCTCGCCGCCGAGGCCGGGGAGGTCGCCACCGTCGCGGAGACGGGACCCGTCGAGGAGCTGATCGACGAGCGGACCACCGGCCTGCGGACCCTCAGCGAGATCGTCGCCGGGCTCGACATCGGTGACGCCACCGTCCGCACCGCGATCCTGGGCCGCGTCGCGGACGTCCTGGGCGGCCTGAACCGCGCCCGCGCCGTCCTCGCCGCCCGCCGCGCCGAACTCCTCGACCGGGAGGGCCGGGCGGAGTTCGCCGCCGAACTCGCCCTGCTCGGCCAGGCCGTCACCGGCGCGCTCGCCGCCGCCGACACCCCCGACCACTGCGACGACCAGCTCGGCCTCCTGCTCCTCCAGCTGGAGGACCTGGAGTCCCGCTTCGCCGAGCACGACGGCTTCCTCGCCGACATCGCCGAGCGGCGCACCGAGGTCCACGACGCCTTCACCGCCCGCAAGCAGTCCCTCCGGGACGCCCGCGCCCGCCGCGCCGAACGCCTGGCCGGATCGGCCGACCGCGTCCTGGAGGCCGTCGCCCGCCGGGCCGCGACCCTGACCGGCCCGGACGAGGTGCACACGTACTTCGCCTCCGACCCGATGGTCGCCAAGGTCCGCCGCACCGCCGCCGAACTGCGCGAACTCGGCGACCCGGTACGGGCCGAGGAGCTGGAGGGCAGGCTCGGCGCCGCCCGCCAGGAGGCCGGGCGCGCGCTGCGCGACCGCACCGAGCTGTTCTCCGACGGCGGCGACACCGTCCGCCTCGGCCGGCACCGCTTCGCCGTCAACCGGCAGGCACCCGAACTCACCCTCGTCCCGTACGGGGACACCCTCGCCCTCGCCCTCACCGGGACCGACTACCGCGCGCCCGTCACCGACCCGGAGTTCGCCGCGACCCGCCCGTTCTGGGACCGGACGCTGCCCTCCGAGTCGCCCGCCGTCTACCGGGCCGAGCACCTGGCGGCCCGGCTGCTCGCCGAGCACGGCGCGGCCGGCCTCGCGGGCGCCGACCTGCCCGCGCTGACCCGGTCCGCCGCCGAGGCCGCCTACGACGAGGGGTACGAGCGCGGCGTCCACGACCACGACGCGGCGGCGATCCTGGACGTGCTCCTCGGCCTCCGCGAGAAGGCCGGACTGCTGCGGTACCCGGCGGCGGCCCGGGCCGCCGCCCAGCTCTTCTGGGCCCACACGGCCGACGAGGACGCTCGCGATCAGTGGACCCGCCGCGCGGTCTCGCTGACCCGCGCCCGCGACCTCTTCGGCGCCGCGTCGGCCGTCGACGGACTGCGCGCCGAACTGGCCGGGGAGATCGGCGACCCGGTGGCCGCCGCGTACCTGGTCGAGGAGCTGGCCGCCGCCCCGAGCGGCTTCGCCGTCTCCGACGCGGCCCGCACCCTCCTCGCCGTGTTCCGCCGCGCCGTGGGCGGTTCCGCGTACGACGACGCCCTCGCCGGGCTCACGGACCTCGGCGCGCGGCGCCAGCTGGTCGAGGCCTGGCTCACCGCCTACGCCTCCGCCTCCACCTCCGCCTCCACCTACGGCGAACCGCTCGACGGGGACGTGCGCGGCGGGAAGGGGCTCGACGGGGAAGGACTCGACAGGGGGGTGCTCACCGAGGCCGTCGCCGTCGAGCTCTGCCCCGGGCTCGAACGGTACGAGGTCGACGCCCCGACCGCCGCCACGGTCACCGGTCTCCTGGGCGCCCACCCCCGCGTCCGTGACCGCGCGCTCGACGTGCGGCTGGACGAATTCCTGGCCAGGACACGGGAGTTCTCCGAAAACGACGTGCCCGCCTTCCGCGCCTACCAGGAGCGCAGGGCCGAACTCGTCGCGGCCGAGCGCGCCCGCCTCCGCGTGGACGAGTACCGCCCCCGCGTCATGTCCTCCTTCGTCCGCAACCGGCTCGTGGACGAGGTCTACCTGCCGCTCGTCGGCGACAACCTCGCCAAGCAGCTCGGCGCCGCCGGGGACGCCAAGCGCAGCGACTCCCACGGCCTGCTGCTGCTCCTCTCCCCGCCCGGCTACGGCAAGACCACCCTGATCGAGTACGTCGCCGACCGCCTCGGCCTGCTCCTCGTCAAGGTCGACGGACCGGCCCTCGGACAGCGGACCACCTCCCTCGACCCGGCCGAGGCGCCCGACGCCACCGCCCGCCGGGAGCTGGAGAAGATCGCCTTCGCGCTGGAGGCCGCCAACAACGTCCTGCTGTACGTGGACGACATCCAGCACACCTCGCCGGAGTTCCTCCAGAAGTTCATCCCGCTCTGCGACGCCACCCGCACCCTGAACGGGCACGACCTGCGCGGCAAGCGCTTCGCCGTCTGCATGGCCGGCAACCCGTACACCGAGTCAGGGCAGGCCTTCCGGGTGCCCGACATGCTCGCCAACCGGGCCGACGTCTGGAACCTCGGCGACGTCCTGACCGGCAAGGAGGACGTCTTCGCGCTCAGCTTCGTGGAGAACGCCCTCACCTCCCACCCGGCCCTCGCCCCGCTCGCCGGGCGCGACCGGGCCGACCTGGAACTGCTCGTCCGGATCGCCGCCGGTGACCCGACCGCGCGCCGCGACCGGCTCGTCCACCCGTACGCCCCGGCCGAGCTGGAGAGGATCCTCGCCGTCCTCGGCCGGCTCCTCACGGCCCGCGAGACGGTCCTCGCCGTCAACGAGGAGTACATCGCCTCCGCCGCCCGCAGCGACGCGGCCCGCACCGCGCCGCCGTTCCGGCTCCAGGGCTCGTACCGCACCATGAACAGGATCGCGGCCCGGATCTCGCCCGCCATGAACGACACCGAGCTGGCCGCCGTGATCGACGACCACTACACCGCCGAGGCCCGGACCCTCACCACCGAGGCCGAGGCCAACCTGCTCCGCCTCGCCGAACTGCGCGGCACTCTCACCCCGGAGCAGGCCGCGCGCTGGGCCGAGGTGAGCGCCGCGTACGTCCGCGAGCGGGCGCTCGGCGGCTCCGGGGACGATCCCCTCGCCCGCGCGGTCGCCGCCCTCGGGCTGCTGGCCGACCGCGTCGCCGCCGTCGAGGCGGCGATCGACCGGGCGGCCGACCCGGGGAACCTGCTGCGGGCGCCGCGCCACGGATGAGGGGGGCGTCACATGAGGAGGGCGTCCGGGTCCCGGACCAGCGGGGCCGTACCGACGGAGTTGCTCACGTCGAAGGTGACGCCCCCCGCCCGGCAGCGGTCCTCGGTCCATTCAACGGGGCGGCCGTCCGGCGGTGGAGCCGGGGCCGGGGCGGGTCTTCGCGGAGAGCCTGGAGGAGGTCTCCCCCGCCACCCTGTGAGGCCACGTGCGGCACGGCCGCTCCCCGGCCGTCAGCCCGCCCAGCGCCCCGTCATGAACGTGACGGCCAGAACGGTGCTCAGCGGCGCGACCAGGCACAGGTAGGCGATCGTGACCCACCGCCGGCGCACGCTCCAGACGGCGAGGCCGACCCACAGCGGCCACCACAGGAGGGTGCTGCGGGCCACGGACATGTACCAGTACGAGGTGCCGAGCGCCCACAGCGTCAGCGCGAGGTACACGGCCTCCGGCCAGCGGCGCCGCACGACGAGGACGCCGAGCAGCAGCAGGCCGAGCACCATGGCGAGCAGGTCCGCCTGGAACTGGGCGGCGTAACCGGTGGCCTGGGTGCGGTCGAAGGCCTCGTGCCAGGTCTGCGACCAGGCCTCCCAGGGGGCGCGGAAGTGCCGGTACCAGCCGCGCTCCTGCGCGTGCTTCCACGCCAGGGGGTCGCCGGTCCGCCCGTACAGGTACCAGAAGTAGAGGAGCGCGGGCAGCCCGGGGAGGACGAGCCAGGCGGCGTCGCGCTTCCGGCTCGTCCCTTCGTCCCGCCGCGTCGTCGGGGCCGTTGGGGTCGTCGAGGTCGTCAGGAAGAGGACGACGAGCGCGGCGGCGAGGAACAGTCCGCTGATGCGGACGGTGGTGGCGCCGGCGGCGAGCACCGAGGCGAGGAGCCACCGCTGCCGCCGGGCCGCGAGCCAGGCGGGCAGGGCGAGGGCGAGGAAGAGCGCCTCGCTGTATCCGGCGGTCAGGAAGACCGCGCAGGGCGACACCAGCAGGAACAGGGCGGCGCGGCGGCCCGCGCCGGAACCGGGCAGGTGCAGCTCGGCGATCCGGGCGAGGGCCACGGCGGCGACGGCCCCGGCGACGAGGGAGACGAGCAGTCCGGCGACGGTCCAGTGCGGTACGAGGACGTGCACGGCGCGCAGGACCAGGGGGAGGCCGGGGAAGAACGCCTCCCGGTTGTCCCCCTCGCCGGGCCCTTCGGGGAAGTAGCCGTCCCTGGCGATGTTGAGGAAGTGCCCCCAGTCCCAGTGCTCGAAGGGCGCGAGGACCGGCGCGGGCGCCCGGGCGTCACCGGATGCCGGGAACAGCCAGCGGGTGCAGTACGCGGTCGTCCACACGGCCACCCGCGTCAGCAGGTACAGCCACAGGACCTCGCGGTCGGCGCGGCGGAGGCGGGGGGCGGCCGGGGCCTCCGCGGGCGCCGGGCGCACGGGGGAGCCCGGCCGCACGGGGGCATGCCGGGGGGAGGGGGGCGCCGAGATCGGCATGGGTGAGGTCTCTCCGTGAGGGCGCGGGTACGCACGGTCACGCCCGTGGTGCGGTGCGGACGGCACGGGCGGTACGGGCGGGCGCGGGGGTACGGGGAAGGGCGGGGCGGCCTGGTCGGTGCGGGGCCGCCCCGGGAGGGCGGACGCGGTCGGCCGCCCCCGGGAGGGTGGATGCGGTAGGTCGGCCCCGGGAGGGCGGACGAGGCCGCTCGGCCCCGGGAGGGCGGACGCGGCCGGTCGGCCTCGGGATCTTCAGGCTCGGCCGGGATCAGCCGGGTTCGTCCGAGTTCACCCGGGTTCAACCGGAAAAGGGGGAGAGGGGGCGGGTCAGCCCTGCGGCGGTGCCGTCGTCGCCATGGTCGTCGCCGTCGACGGCGGGGCCGTCGGTGGCGTCGTCCGGTCGGAAGTCGTCGGCGGACGGGTCCGTTGCCCGTACGTCGTCGCGCTGCCGTGGTCCGGCGGAGCGGCGTCCTCCGTCTCCCGGGGCGGAGGCCCGGGGCGGGCGGAGGGGCTGGGCCCCGGCCCGGGCACGGAGGGACTCGTCGCGGGCAGGGCGGGACCGGCGGCGGGGCCGGGGACGAGGGAGGCGGCCGTCGCCAGGCCGAGGACGGCGACGACGCCCGCCGTGGCCGTGCCGAGGGCCAGCCGGCGCCGGTGGGCCCGCCTGCCCCGTTCGACGACCTGGGCGACCGGGAGCGTCGCGGCCTCCCGGCTGCCGTGGTCGGCGGCGGCCCGGAACAGGGCCCTCAGGGAGGGATCGGAGTGCTCGTTCATCGGGATCCGGCCTCCTGCTCGGTGTCCTTGAGCCGGTCGGCGAGGGCGGCGCGCCCCCGGCCGAGGTGCGTCTTGACGGTGCTGGCGGACAGTCCGGTCTCGCCCGCGATCTGCTCGACGGTGAGGTCGCACAGGTAGTGCAGGGTGACGGTGCGCCGCTGCTGGGCCGGCAGGGTGCGCAGCGCGTCGACCAGGACCACGTGCTCCGGCCCGGGGCCGGCCGCGTGGGGCGGGGCCGACCGCCGGTTCCAGGCGTCGGCCGTACGCCGCCGGAGGCGCCACCGGCTCACGGCGAGACGCCAGGCGACCGTGCGGATCCACGCCTCCGGTCCGCTGTCGCGGTCCAGCCGGCGCCGCCGGTTCCAGGCCTTGACGAACGCTTCCTGGACAACGTCTTCAGCCTCCTGCAGATCACCGAGCATGACGTAGAGCTGCCCGGTGAGCCGCCCGACCGATTGGACGTAGAACGCTTCGAACTCTTCGACGGTCAACGGCAACTCCCGGGTCTCTCGCTTCACCGGGCATACGCCTGGCACGGCCCCGACGGTCGACACCGTTTCCGAAGAAGTGGCGTGAGCCCGGTCACACCGAGGACCCGCGCCGTCCACCGACTCTAAGCCGCGTCCGGAAAGCGATGCCGCCCAGGGCCTGCCCGGCGGACAGGCCCTGGGCGGCCCGCGGACGATGACCGTACGGCGCACGCTCCCACAGCGGGCCCGGACCCTCATCGGTGCCCAGGGCCGTCCGGCGGCACGCGGCAGGGCCGTTCGCGAGGTCCCGGGGTCAGACGGGTGGCATCAGGTCGCTCTCGCTGACGGTGTACGTCAGCGGGGGATAGGCGAAGTCCGTCTCCCTGTTCTCGCGGCGCCGCAGCCGGTAGAACTCGTTCCGCTGCTCCTCGTCGGCCGGCGTGAGGCGCGCGCCCTGCGGAAGGTACGCGTGCCCGTCGCGGAACCGGACGAGGGTCTTCGACGTACGGAACGTCAGGCCCAGCCACTCGTTGTCCGCCGCCCGGCCGGGCGCGTCCAGCACGATCTTGTGCCTGAGCCGCCGGTTCGCTTCGACGGAGAACACGACGACGCCGTTGTGGACGAGGGGGACCTCGAACCTCTCGTCACCGGACTCCTTCGACGCGAAGACCAGCTTCCTCGGCGGGACCGCCTCGGGACTCCGGTAGCAGGAGAAGACGGCGATGGACGACCCGTCGGCCAGGTCGAGGGCCTGGTCGGAATGGCCGCCCATGGTCGTGTAGGCGTTCGTGTAGATCTCGACCAGGGCGTTGTTGAAGCCCACCGGGAGCCCCGCGCGTTCCCGGATCCGCCGCGCCAGCCGCTCGTGCACCGCACGGAACCGCTGCGCCGGTTCGCCGTACCGGGTGGTGGTGCGGACGAGGGGCACACCGCCCGTCTCGTCGGTCCTGGCGAGCACGGCGCCCCGCCGGCCCTTCCCCACGTCCTCCAGGCGGACCGACGCCGACAGCTCCGCGAAGGGGTTCTCCCCGGTCGGCAGGGCGTACGAGAGGATCTCGTCCGAGAACCTAGGGACGGGGGGCAAGGTAGTCTCCCGTGTTCATGCTGAAGGGGAACCGGTCGCCGTAGTCGACGAAGGACGAGGACCTGTTCTCCTCGGCGTACAGCCGGCGCAGCTCCTCCATTCCTTCCGGCGTGGGCGGTTCCAGCCCCACCCGTCGCCCGTCCCGTTCGAGGAACGTGCGGCCGTCCTCGTGGACGGCTTCGGTCTTCGAGCAGCGCACCACGTACCCCAGGCGGGTCGGGAGCAGCGCGGCGTCCAGCGCCGAGGGCCGGATCTCGTGCGTGTACAGGCGGTTGGTGGACAGCGGCATGAAGAACACCGAGCCGGGGTGGAGGGTCAGGGCGAACTGCTCCGGGAGCGCGCCCCCGCCGTGCCCTCCTGCCGGTTCCTCACGTGCCGGTTCCTTGAGCCGGAAGTGGAGCCGGGTCAGCCCGCTGACGCCCTTCACACCGCGGTCGAAGGAGTCCCCGGCCAGGGGCTCCAGCCCGTCCAGCCGGTCGTAGAAGGTGCAGAAGGCCATGATGCCGTTGACCGGCATGTCCTTGGTCTTGTCGGCGTGGGACGAGATCCTGGCCTTGGACTGCTTGCGCTCCGCCGTGGCACGGGTGTTGTGATAGATCTGCGCCAGCACGTGGTTGAGCGGCGCGTGGTTCCGGAAGACGGCGGCGGCCTCGCGGTTCAGGTCGTCCACGACGGCCGTGTCGGTCGGACCGAAGCCCTCGGTCGGCCCCGAGAGGTTCGTGTAGCACCGCAGCAGACGGAAGCGCAGCGCGTCGCCGTCCCGCCTGACGGGCGTCAGGTAGATGCCGCTGCGGTGGGCCGTCCCGGGCTTGGTGGACTCCGTCAGGGACTGGAACGCGTGCTCCGCGCGGATCCTCCCGAAGTGACCGGCGCCGGGGTCGAAGAAACGGCGGTAGTACACGCCGGCGCCGTGCACCCGGAGGGGGACCCGGCCGGTTCCGACGGGGGTCCAGGGGGCGTCGGCGCCCTCCCGGAAACCGCGCGACAGCTCCCGGACGACGAAGACCCGGGCGGCCGGGAGGAGCCGGCGGGCGCTGACGCCGGACACGTCGCCGCACAGGTAGACGGTCTTCCGGGCGAGGTCCGGCGTGCCGGAGGCGAGGTCCTCCGGTGTGATCACGGAGCCGAGGAAACCCCTGACCGAGTCGTCGTCCCACAACGCCGTGGGCGCCACCAGGACGTTGCCCGCGTCCTCGACGCAGGCCTCCGTCAGCTCCGTCGTGCGCATCGGACCGCCCCCCTCGGCAGATCCCGGTGGACCACTCGGACCACGGACACGGCAACGGCCCGCCGGGGCGTCGATGCTCTCACGGGGCCCGGCGGCGGGCAACGCGGTTCCGGGCCCCGGAATAGCCGCGAATCCGCCCCGCGTTGCCACCACCATGACGACCGATGCCCCGCGGCCCGAGGTGCTGCGCTACACCGCCTTCTCCAGCGCCCCCGCCGGCGGGAACCCCGCCGGCGTCGTCCTGGACGCCACCGCCCTGGACGACGACGACATGCTGGCGATCGCGGCCGGCCTCGGATACTCGGAGACCGCGTTCCTGACCGCGCCGCCGGCGGGCCTCGGCGGCCAGGAGGGACGGGCGTACGGCATCCGCTACTTCAGCCCCAGGGCCGAGGTGCCGTTCTGCGGCCACGCCACCGTCGCGACCGCCGTCGCGCTCGCCGAGCGGACGGGCCCCGGGGAGCTGGTGTTCGCGACGCGCGCCGGCACCGTGCCGGTGGAGGTGACCGAGGAGGACGGGGGGCTCCGGGCCACGCTCACCAGCGTCGAGCCGCACGTCGAGGGGATCGCCGACGCCGACCTCGCGGAGGCCCTCGCCGCGCTCGACTGGCCGGCCGCCGACCTCGATCCCGCCTTCCCGCCCCGCATCGCCTACGCCGGCGCCCGCCACCTCGTCCTCGCGGCGGCGACGCGCGCCCGCCTCGCCGACCTCGCGTACGACTTCACGCGCCTCGAAACCCTGATGCGGCGCCTCGACCTGACCACGGTCCAGCTGGTGTGGCGGGAATCCGCCACGGTCTTCCACGTCCGCGACCCGTTCCCCGTCGGCGGGGTCGTCGAGGACCCGGCGACCGGTGCCGCGGCCGCAGCCTTCGGCGCGTACCTCCGTACTCTCGGCCTGGTCCCCGAGGACGCCGTCCTCACCCTGCACCAGGGCGAGGACCTGGGCCGCCCCGGCGAACTCACGGTGACGCTGCGCGCGGGCGACCCGCGCGTCCGCGTCGGCGGCGCGGGAACCCGCATCGACTGAGACCCCGGCGCGCCCGGCTGTCCCGGATTCCCCGCACCGTGTGAAGCACCGGATCCCGGTCCGTCAAGTGTTGCGTGTGCCTCACCGGCGAGTGCTGTTCAAGGAGAGGTCCCGGCGTCAAGCTGAGCGGCGTGCTCCGGATCATCGCGAGCGCACTTCTGATCGAGTCGGAACACGCCGTTGACGGCCAGAGCAGCGAACGGAGAACACTCGTGATTGTCGGAGTCCTCAAGGAAGCGCGGGCAGGTGAGAGTCGCGTTTCGGCCACGCCGGCCACAGTCGAACAGATCCGCAAACTGGGGTACGAGGTCGTGGTCGACCCGGGTGCGGGCGCGGCGGCCGGTTTCACCGACGGCGCCTACGAGGCCGCCGGCGCGACCGTCGGCGACGCGGTGGCGGCGGACGTAGTGCTGGGGGTCAACGCCCCGGACCCGTCCCAGCTCGACCGGGTCCGGCCGGAGGCGACCGTGATCGCCCTGTTCTCCCCGGCCTTCGACCCGGCGATGGTCGAGGACCTGGGCCGCCGTCCCTTCACCGCGCTCTCGATGGACGCCGTGCCGCGCATCAGCCGGGCCCAGTCGATGGACGTGCTCTCCTCGATGGCGAACATCGCCGGCTACCGGGCCGTCATCGAGGCGGCGCACGAGTTCGGCCGCTTCTTCACCGGCCAGGTGACGGCGGCGGGCAAGGTGCCGCCCGCGAAGGTGCTCGTCGCGGGCGCCGGCGTCGCCGGCCTGGCCGCGATCGGCGCCTCGGGCTCGCTCGGCGCGATCGTCCGCGCCACCGACCCCCGGCCGGAGGTGGCCGACCAGGTCCGCTCGCTGGGCGGCGAATACCTGTCGATCGAGTCCCCCGAGGCCGAGGTCTCCAAGACCGGCTACGCCAAGGAGATGGGCGACGACTACAAGGCGCGCGAGGCCGAGCTCTACGCGGCCCAGTGCCGCGAGGCCGACATCGTCATCACCACCGCCCTGATCCCCGGCCGCCCCGCGCCGAGGCTGATCACCGCCGAGATGGTGGCGAGCATGAAGCCGGGCTCGGTGATCGTCGACATGGCGGCCGCCAACGGCGGCAACGTCGAGGGCACGGTGAAGGGCGGGAAGACCGTCACGGAGAACGGCGTGACGATCATCGGCTACACCGATCTCGCGGGCCGGCTCCCCGCGCAGGCCTCGCAGTTGTACGGCACCAACCTGGTGAACCTGCTGAAGCTGATGACCCCGGGCAAGGACGCCCGGCTCGTCCTCGACTGGGAGGACCCGGTCCAGCGCTCGATCACCGTCGTACGCGAGGGGGAGACGGCCTGGCCGCCCCCGCCGGTCCAGGTCTCGGCGGCCCCGGCCCCCGCGCCCGCCGCGGCGGCCCCCGCGCCCGCGCCGAAGAAGGCGCCGATGACGGCGGGGCAGAGGTTCGGCGGCGTGGCCCTCGGCGCCCTGGCGCTCTTCCTCCTCGCCGCGTTCGCCCCGGCGGCGCTGCTGCCCCACGTGACGGTCTTCGTCCTCGCGATCGTGATCGGCTACTACGTCATCGGCCACGTCCACCACGCGCTGCACACCCCGCTGATGTCGGTGACGAACGCGATCTCCGGGATCATCGTCGTCGGCGCGCTCCTGCAGATCGGCCACACCAGCACGGCGGTCACGGTGCTGTCGTCCGTGGCGATCCTCCTGGCCAGTATCAACGTCTTCGGCGGCTTCGCGGTGACGCGTCGCATGCTCGCCATGTTCAACCGGAGCTGACATGTCTGCGACCATTGCCGCCCAGGCGGCCTACCTCGTTGCCGCGCTGCTGTTCATCCTCGCGCTGGCAGGACTCTCCAAGCACGAGACCGCGCGCCTCGGCAACGCCTTCGGCATGCTCGGCATGGGCGTCGCGCTCGTCGCGACCGTCGTGCTCGCGGTGGACGGCGACGTCAGCACCGCCGGCCTCGGGCTGATGGGCGTCGCGATGCTGGTCGGCGCGCTGATCGGACTCCAGCGGGCCCGCGGCGTCGAGATGACCGGCATGCCCGAACTCATCGCGCTGCTGCACTCCTTCGTCGGCCTGGCCGCCGTCCTGGTCAGCTGGAACGGCTTCCTGAACGTCGAGCACGACCCGGACGGCCACGAGGCGAAGGCCCTGGACGCCCTCGGCACCCTGGGCATCCACCACGCCGAGGTGTTCATCGGCCTGTTCATCGGTGCGGTGACCTTCACCGGCTCGATCGTGGCGTACCTGAAGCTCGCCGCGAAGATGGACTCCAAGCCGCTGGTGCTGCCCGGCAAGAACGCCCTGAACCTCGGCTCGCTCGCCCTGTTCGTCGCCCTGACGGTGTGGTTCGTCGTCACGCCGGAGCTGTGGCTCCTCATCGCCGTGACGGTCCTGGCCCTCGCCCTCGGCTGGCACCTGGTGGCCTCCATCGGCGGCGGCGACATGCCGGTCGTGGTCTCGATGCTCAACAGCTACTCCGGCTGGGCCGCGGCCGCCTCCGGCTTCCTGCTCGGCAACGACCTGCTCATCATCACCGGCGCGCTCGTCGGCTCGTCCGGCGCCTACCTGTCGTACATCATGTGCAAGGCGATGAACCGCTCCTTCTTCTCGGTCATCGCCGGCGGCTTCGGCATCGAAGCGCCCTCGGGCTCGGACGTCGACTACGGCGAGCACACCGAGATCACCGCCGAGAGCGCCGCCGAACTGCTCGGCTCGGCCCGCTCCGTGGTCATCACGCCCGGGTACGGCATGGCCGTCGCCCAGGCCCAGTACCCGGTCGCGGAACTCACCTCGAAGCTGCGCGCCAAGGGCGTCGACGTGCGGTTCGGCATCCACCCGGTCGCCGGCCGGCTGCCCGGCCACATGAACGTGCTCCTCGCCGAGGCCAAGGTGCCGTACGACATCGTCCTCGAAATGGACGAGATCAACGAGGACTTCGCCACGACCGACGTCGTCCTGGTGATCGGCGCCAACGACACGGTCAACCCGGCCGGGGCCGAGGACCCCAGCAGCCCGATCGCGGGCATGCCGGTCCTCACCGTCTGGGAGGCCGGCAAGGTCATCGTGTTCAAGCGCTCGATGGCCTCCGGGTACGCGGGCGTGCAGAACCCGCTCTTCTTCAAGGAGAACACCTCGATGCTCTTCGGCGACGCGAAGGCCCGGGTCGAGGACATCGTCGGCGCCCTCTGAGACGCGACGACGGACGAGGGCCTTCCGGCCCGGCACGGCGGACGGACGCCCGCGCAGGTCCGGAAGGCCCTCGTGCTCCACCGCCCCGCCCGGGAGTACTGTCGCGGACATGGTCGAACACGCTGCTCCCGGTACCGTCCGCGAGGCCTACGACGCCGTCGCCGCCACCTACGAGGAGATGTTCCGCGACAGCCTGCGGGACAGCCCCCTGGACCGCGCGGTGCTGGGCGTCTTCGCCGAGGTCGTACGCGCGGCCGGGGGCGGCCGGGTCGCGGACCTGGGCTGCGGGCCCGGCCACGTCACCGCCCACCTGGACGGCCTGGGCCTGTCGGCGTTCGGCGTCGACGCCTCTCCCGCCATGATCGGGCTGGCCCGGCGCGCCCACCCGCGCCTGCGGTTCGACGTGGGCTCGATGGACGCCCTCGACATCGCCGACGGCACGCTGGACGGCGTCCTCTCGCGCTGGTCCGTCATCCACCTCCCGCCGGACGAACTCCCTGCCGTCCTGGCGGAGTTCCACCGCGTACTGGCCCCCGGCGGCCACCTCCTGATCGCCTTCTCGGCGAGCGGGGGCCCGGCGCACCCGACGCAGGTCTTCGACCACGCGGTAGCACCGGCCTACCGGTGGTGGCCCGACCACCTCGCCGCGCTGCTGCGCGCGTGCGGACTCGCCGAGACGGCCCGGACGATCCGCGAGCCGGAACCCACCGACCGGCGGCAGTTCCAGGCGGTCCACCTGCTGGCCCGCAAGACCTGAGCGACGGAGTACCGCCGGGCGCGGTGCCGGCGCGGTCGCTCGTCCGTCCGCCGTCCGCGTCGAAGCCGTCCCCGGCCCGCCGGGAAGCGGTCCGGTCGATCGGCGCGATCCCGGGCAGACGACGGGAGTACCGGGCGGGCCCGCCCGCACCGCAGTCGGCACCAGGAACGGACAGCACCATGGACCTCCTCGACCAGATCGCCTTCCGTACGGCACGGACCGCCGCCCGCCGTCGCGGGGACCGGCCGGCCCTGCACCCCCGCGGGACGGTCCTCGCGGGACGCCTCGCCGTGTCCGGACACGGGGACCCCTGGGGCGTGCCGTGGCTCGACGCGCCCGGCTCCCACGGGGTGACGGCCCGTTGGTCCCGGGGCGCCGGACTGCCGCACCCGCTGCCGGACGGACTGGGCCTCGCGCTGCGGGTGGAGGACGCCGACGGGCCGGGCCGCCCCCTGGACCTGCTCCTCACGACCGGCGGCCGGGGCCGGTGGACCCGCCACGTACCGCTTCCCCGCACGTCCGCCACGGCCGGTCCGTACTCCAGCCTCCTGTCGTACGTCGTCGGCGGACGGCGGGGGGTGGTGGCCGCGTTCCCGGCACCCGGATCTCCCCGGATCCCCGCCGACCCGGCGACGGTGGGGGCCGCCGTCGCCGGGCGGCCCGTGGTGTTCCGGCTCTGCTTCGGGGCGGACGGAGCGGGCGCCGCCTGGCGGCCCCTGGCCCGGCTCACCCTGCACGGGGAGGCGCCCCCGACCCCTCCGGACGGCGGCGCGTTCGACCCCTACCTCAACTTCCTGCCCGGTTTCCGCCCCGTCGACCGCCTCCGGTCGCTGCGTCTCGCCGCGTACGCGGGATCACGGGCGGGACGGCACGCGGCGCCGCCTTCCTGACGGGCCCGCGCGGGGCCCGTCTCACTCGGCGTTCTTCTGCAACAGGCAGTCGTATCCGAGCTGCAGGGCGTCGGCGAGCGCCAGGGCGCTGAGGCCGCCGGTCACGGTCCATGTGGCGCGCGGCCACAGCAGGCGGGCGCCGGTGAAGGTGGCCGTCAGCCAGACGCTCAGGCAGAACGGGCAGGTGATCAGCTCGCCCACCGTGGACCTGACGGGCCCCCCGCGAGGGCTCTCGCTCACTTCCGCGGGACCGGTCGCCGACTCGTCACGCGTGAAGGGCGCCCGGAGGGGACTGGTGACGGACCCCTTGGCGAGCAGGCGGCTCAGCCGGAACACGGCCGCCGCCGTCAGCGGGAGGTCCCACGGGTCGTGGCGGTCGGGCGGCTTCGTCCCGTGCCTGCGGACCGCGGCGCCCCAGGCGGCCGTGTAGGCGCCGAACGCGACGACGGCCCCCAGGTGCCCGCCGAGCCGGCGGTCCTCCTGAGGCGAGTAGGCCCGGCCCAGGCCCCGGAACACTTCCTTGAGCTGGTGCACGCAACTGCCTTTCCTGTGTGCGACGGGCCGGCGGCGACGGTTTCCGCCGGGCCGCGGGACGTCACGCGCGGTCGGGGGAGGGAGCCGTCTCCGGGGCGCGCAGCCTCACTTCGAGGCGGCCGTCGGTGACGCGGGTGTCGAAGACGGGCTGGGGTGCGGTGGCCGGGCCGCGCACGTTCCAGCCGTCCTCCAGGCGGAAGACGCTGCCGTGCCAGGGGCAGCGCACGCAGCCGTCCTCGACCGTCCCCCGGGACAGGGGGCCGGCCGCGTGGCTGCACGAGTCCGCCATGACGTGTACGCGGTCCGCCTCCTCGCGCACGACCAGGACGGCCACGTCGCCGACGTGCCGCCGGACCGGCCGCCCGAGGGGGAGGTCGGCGACCTGTCCGATCCCGTGCCACCCGGGCTCGACAAGGTCCGGCACCGACGCGGCGCGGTTGACGCCGGAGCCCTGCCGGTAGGCCAGGTGGCCGCCGATCGCACCGCCGACGCCGACGGCGGTCAGCCCCGCGAACCCCAGGGCCTTGCCCCGGAGGGCGCGGCCTCGTGCCCGCGCGGCCAGGGAGGCCGTGTAGAGGCCCACTCCCGCGATGTTCGCCGCCGCGTGCACCAGCCCGACCCGCATCTGCCGGCGTCGCAGCTCGGCCCAGTCGACCCAGCCCGCCACGGCCGCGGGGGCCGCCGCCGCCAGTCCCACGCCGATGAGCACGCCCGCCGCCCGCCGCTGCCCCGGCAACGCGTCGAGCACCGCCGCCGAGAACCAGGCCCCGATCGGCACCTGGACCATCAGCGGATGGGCGGGGTGGCCCAGCCGGCGTCCGTGCAGCACGTCCCTCCCGCGACCCAGGGGAAGCGCCCTGACCACGCTGCCGAGCCGTTCGGCCGGGCCGTCGAGGGCGGTGGAGCGCTCCAGGCGGTCCATGGCCCGAAGGGCCCTGCCGGGGCCCGCGGCCGAGGGCAGGGCGCGCTTCAGCAGTCGCCGCACGGTCCCGCCCACAGCGGTGCGGTCACCGAAAACCGGGTCGTATGTCATGAATCCCCTATGACCTTCCACAAGGTGGTGAAACGGTTCATGATCCTCCTTCGGTGCGACGGACCGCGAGGGGTCGCCCCGGTGTCCGGACACCACCGCTAGGAGTTCTCGTCGTCGTCCGGCTCCCGCTCTCCCTCGGCCTGCGAGGGCGTGGTGCGCTCCGGCCCGGCGTCCCGGCCCTCCGTCCCCTCCGGACGGCTCTCCTCGGGGCGCTCTCCCTCGGCCTGCGACGGGGTGCTCTCCTGCATGGCGCTGTTCCCTTCCTCGGCGTGGCTCGTACGGCTTCGCGGCGGCCCGGTACGGGTGCCACGAGGGCGCGACTACCCACCGGGGCGCGGTTCACCGGCCGCGGGAGGACGTACGGGGGCGGGGCCCGGAGCCGGGGACGGGACCCGCCCCGCCACATGGGCCGCACCGACCGGGGTAGGGGCCGGGCATGGCCGACAAGAAGCGCTACGCGGTGGCCGCGTCGGGCAGCTGGACGGACGAGGAGGACGGGCGCCGTCTGCCCGCCGGCGAGGTCCACGCCTGGGAACAGGGCATGAACCAGACCGTCTGCGGACTCTCCTTGCACCGTTCACGGCTGACACGGCTGTCGCACATCGCCTGGACCGACGCGTTCCCCGAGTCCGGCGGCGCCGCCGACCGGGTGCGGCGGGTGTGCCCGCGCTGCGCGTCCGTCGCCGGGCGCCGCGGCCCCGACGCCCGCCCGCGGTGGCAGCGCGTGAACCCGCGCCCCTGACCGGGGCGGGAGCGCACCGAATGCTGAAAAGTCCTGATACTGCTTCGACATTCGGGCGTATGAGCGGACCGTAAGGGGGCAGATGCGGGATTCAGCAAGCAGACAGAACCCCTTCCAGCACTCAGGAGGAGCCTTGAGTGACTTCCAGGACTCGGACCGGCAGCACGAGAGCAGGGCGGCGGAAGTAGCGCGGACCGCCCAGGACAAGGCGGGAGACGGCGCTTCGCTGGTGGGCGGGAAGGCCGCGGAGGTGGGCGGCACGGCGAAGGAGCAGGCCGGCAACGTCGTCGGCGAAGCCGCGGCCCAGGCCAAGGACTTGGCGGGCGAACTGCGCGCCCAGCTGCAGGGCCAGGCCGAGACCCAGACCCAGCGCCTCGCGGAGAACGTACGGCGCCTGTCGCAAGAGCTGCGCGAACTGGGCGACAACGGCAAGCCCGACTCCACGATGGCCGACCTGGCCCGCCGGGCCGCCGACGGAGGCCACCAGGTGGCCTCCCACATGGAGAAGCGCGGCCCCGACGGCCTGGTGAGCGACCTGCAGAGCTTCGCCCGCCGGCGTCCGGGCGTCTTCCTCGCCGGCGCGGCGCTGGCCGGCTTCGTGGTGGCCCGTGCGGGCAAGAGCATCGGCGCGGCGTCCTCCGGCGGCACGGGCGGGGAGACCCGCTCTCCGGAACCGCGCGCCGGAACGTACGGTACGGAGCGGCCCCTCACGGCCCCCGACCCCCTGCCGCGCACCGCGCCGGGCACGTACGAGGACCCGCTCGACACCTACGGCCAGTCCCAGCCCCCGCACGTCACGCCGGCCCCGCCGAACCACCCGCCCGCGGGCGGCGGGCAGACGTACGGCGGCCCCTCGCGTCCGACAGGGGGGATCTGACCATGGCGCTCTCCTTCCAGGAGCGCCCCACCTCGGCGGCCGTGTCGCCGGGTGAGGCCCCCGAACCGTCGATCGGCGATCTGGTCAGCGAGATCGGTCAGGACTTGTCCCGCCTCGTCCGGGACGAGATCGAGCTGGCGAAGGCCGAGGTCAAGCAGGAGTCCGTCAAGGCGGGCAAGGCGGCGGGCATGCTCGGCGGAGCGGGCTACGCGGCCCACGTCGTGGCGCTGCTCGGCAGCCTGACCGTCGTCTTCGCCCTGGGTAACGTGATGAACCTGGCCTGGGCCGCACTGATCATCACCGTTCTGTGGGCGGTCGTGGGCGGCGTGCTCTACTCCGCCGGACGCAAGCGCCTGCGCACCGTCAACCTCAAGCCGGAACAGACCGTGGAGACCCTGAAGGAGGACGCCGAGTGGGCACGACACCCGACGAGCTGAGGAACGACGTGGAGGAACGGCGGGCCCATCTGGCCCGCAACGTCGACCGCCTGGCGGACCGGATCACCCCGGGCAGGGTCGCACGTCGCAAGGCCGATTCGATACGGAACCAGGTGAGCGGAGTGAAGGATCGCGTCATGGGCAGCGCACACGACTCGGCGCACGGGGCGTCCGAGGGCCTGAACCGGGCGGCGAGCAGCGTCGCGGACACGGCGCGGGAGGCGGGCGGCAACGTGAGCGAAGCGGTCCAGCAGGCTCCGGCCCAGGTGCGCCGGCAGACCCAGGGAAGCCCGCTGGCCGCCGGCCTGATCGCCTTCGGCGCGGGCATGCTCGCCTCGGCCCTCCTGCCGACCACCGAGGCGGAGGAACGCCTGGGGCAGCAGCTCAAGGAGCACTCCGACGAACTGCTGGAACCGGTGAAGCGGACGGCCGTGGACGCGGCCCAGGAGGTCCGGGAGGAGCTGCGCGGCCCCGCCGCGGACGCCGTCGAGTCGGTGAAGAGCACGGCCCAGGAGGCCGTCGGCACGACCAAGGAGCACGCGCGGGACGCGGGTCGGGAGACCGCCCAGGAACTGCGTCAGGTCGGCCGCGACGCCGCCGACGACATGAAGCACACCTCCGGCGGAGGACAGGCGGGACGCTGAGGACCGCGTCGCCGCACGGAACAGGGGCGGCTGCCGACCCGTGAGGTCGGCAGCCGCCCCTGTCGTCGGGGGAGCGGCGTCCGCGGCGCGGCGCGGTCGTCGCGGTCAGCCGACGAGCGCGAAGTCGATCTCGGAACGGGCGCGGGCCAGCTGGCGGCGGGAGGCGGCCAGGGCGGCGTCGATGTCGCGGGTGCCGGTGGACACGCACAGGGTGTAGGTGACGTCCTCGAGCTGTCGGCGCACCTCGGCCGAACCGTTCTCGGCGTACAGGGTCCGCAGCGTCGCGTACTGCTCGACGAGGTTCTCCAGCACCATCGGGTGGGCCATCAGCATCAGCCGTCTCCTTGCTCCGGTTACTCCGAACGGGGGTACCCCGTCCGCGCGTGTGCCCCGGACCGCACGACGGAAACCGTGCGGTCCGGGGCGTCTCGGAGCCGTGGGACGCTCGCGTCCGGGCCGGTGGGTCCGGCGCCGTGATCGCGTCCGCCCGTCGTCGGTGTCAGCGGTCTCCGGGCATCCCGCGGCGCCCGCGCGCGCCCGAGTCGCCGGCGTGGTCCCGGGCCGCGGAGGCGGCGGCGAGGGCGAGGAGGGCGGTGACGGCGCCGGTGACGAGGTTGCTGGTGATGGAGCGGGTGCGGGCGACGTCCCCGGCGACCACCCAGGGGGCGACACAGGTCCAGATGCCGATGGCGGCGGCGGCCCATGCCATGGAGTGGGTGCGTTCGTAGGAGTTGCCGAGGCCGCCGAGGAGCAGCATGTAGGCGATGCCGGCGATGAGGTTGGTGACGGCGAGGGTGGTGAAGCCGTTGAAGCCGGCTATCCACGGGGACGCGGCGAGGTAGAGACCGGTGACGAGGGCCAGGGCCTCGATCGTCTGGGCCCGCGGGGTCGCGGCGGCGCGGTCGTGCCGGGCGCGCAGTTCCATCAGGTCGGGGTGCTCTTCGACGGGGGCGCGATGGGTCGACGCCATGACGACCTCCAGAAGGACGGTGCCTGTCCTGCACTTACCCATAAGGATGGAATAAACCTCCCAAATGGGTCATTCTTCTCGTCTCGTCGACTGGTGTCGTCCCGGCGGGGTGCGCCGAGGGCGCGGCGAGTCGTCGTGTGCGCCCGCCGTACGGGTGTTTCTCGTCCGCCTCGACGCGAAAGCGCAGGTCACGATCCGGGTGATGAATCACTTTGGGTCGAGTGCCCGTATTTTTTCGTTCTGGTGGAAAAGTTGATCTACGGTCGCCCTGCCCGCGCGCTTTCCCCGAGCCCCCCGCAGGAGTTCCCATGGCCGTCACCACGGAGCCGCCCACCCTCGTGCCCGTGAAGGGGAGAGGACCCGGAAGGGTCGTCGTGGACTGGCTGACCACGACCGACCACAAGAAGATCGGGCACCTCTACCTGATCACGTCGTTCGTCTTCTTCCTGCTGGGGGGCCTGCTGGCGCTCGTGCTCCGGGCGGAGCTGGCGCGGCCGGGCCTGCAGATCGTCTCGCCCGAGCAGTACAACCAGGTGTTCACCCTGCACGGGACGGTGATGCTGCTGCTGTTCGCCACCCCCACGTTCGCCGGTTTCGCCAACGCGATCATGCCCCTGCAGATCGGCTCGCCCGATGTCGCCTTCCCCCGGCTGAACATGCTGTCGTACTGGCTCTTCCTCTTCGGCGGCCTGATCGCCTTCGCGGGGATCTTCACCCCCCAGGGCACGGCCGACTTCGGCTGGACCGCCTACACGCCCCTGAGCGGCGGGGAGCGCACGCCGTACGTCGGCGGTGACATGTGGATCATGGGCCTCGCGCTCGGAGGGTTCGGCACGATCCTGGGCGCGGTCAACTTCATCACCACGATCATCTGCATGCGCGCGCCGGGGATGACGATGTTCCGGATGCCGATCTTCACCTGGAACGTGCTGCTGACCTCGGTGCTCGTCCTGCTCGCCTTCCCCGTCCTCGCCGCGGCCCTGTTCGCCCTGGAGGCCGACCGGAAGTTCGGGGCGCACATCTACGATCCGGCCAACGGAGGGGCGCTGCTGTGGCAGCACCTCTTCTGGTTCTTCGGGCACCCGGAGGTCTACATCATCGCGCTGCCGTTCTTCGGCATCGTCAGCGAGATCCTGCCGGTCTTCTCCCGCAAGCCGCTCTTCGGCTACATCGGCCTGGTCGCCGCGACCATCGCCATCGCGGGCCTCTCGGTGACGGTGTGGGCCCACCACATGTTCGCCACCGGAGCGGTCCTGCTGCCGTTCTTCTCCTTCATGACCTTCCTGATCGCCGTCCCGACCGGAGTGAAGTTCTTCAACTGGATCGGCACGATGTGGAAGGGGTCGCTCTCCTTCGAGACCCCCATGCTCTGGTCGATCGGCTTCCTCGTCACCTTCCTGCTCGGCGGCCTGACCGGGATCATCCTCGCCTCGCCGCCGATGGACTTCCACGTCACGGACAGCTACTTCGTCGTCGCCCACTTCCACTACGTCGTCTTCGGCACGGTCGTCTTCGCGATGTTCGCCGGGTTCTACTTCTGGTGGCCCAAGATGACCGGCACGATGCTCGACGAACGCCTGGGCAAGGTCCACTTCTGGACCCTCTTCGTCGGTTTCCACGGCACGTTCCTCGTCCAGCACTGGCTGGGTGCCGAAGGCATGCCCCGGCGCTACGCCGACTACCTGTCGGCCGACGGCTTCACCGCCCTGAACACGATCTCCTCCATCGGCGCGTTCCTGCTGGGGGCGTCCACCCTGCCGTTCTTCTACAACGTCTGGAAGACCGCCAAGACCGCTCCCCGCGTCGCCGTCGACGACCCGTGGGGCTTCGGACGCTCCCTGGAGTGGGCCACCTCCTGCCCGCCGCCCCGGCACAACTTCGTCACCATCCCGCGCATCCGCTCCGAGTCCCCCGCCTTCGACCTCAACTATCCCGAGGTCGCGGCCCTCGACCAGGGCAAGGGGGGCAAGCGGGACGTGATCGACGACTCCGGCGCCGCCACCCACGACGGCCCCGACGCGGGCCGGAACGCATGACCGCGCGCGAACCCGGGGAGCCGCAGGCCCCCGCGAGCCGGGCCGGCGACGGCGCTCGCGGGGCGGTCGCGGACGACCGCGAGAGGCCGCGCGCCCTGACGGCGGAGGCGGCCGCGGGCATCGCCCGGCTGGAGGGATACCTGCTGGCGCGAAAGGTCGGGGCCGAGGCCACGGAGGCCGGTGCCGCCTTCGCCGACCGGTTTCCGTGGCTGGGTCCCCGGGAGCGGTCGGAGGTCGCCCGGGAGTTCGCGCGGGAACACCTCGCCGTACGGCGCCGCATGCTCCGGGACGCCGTGGCGCGTGCGGGCGAACTCCGCCGGGAGTACGACAACCGCTACGAGCGGCTCCGCCGCCGGCTGTTCGCCCTCGCGCTGGGCGCGGCCGGCGCGGCGACGGCCGTGCTGTCACTCGTGGTGAGAAGCGCCGGCTGACCCCTTCCGGCTCCCGCGGTCCGACCACCAGACCGCCGCGGACAGCAGGCTCAGGACGACCAGGACGCTACCGGCCACGATGCAGAGCATGCGGTCCGCCGTGTGGACGGCGGTGTCCTGGGCGTCCAGCACGAACGGCGAGGCGATCAGCCACGCGCCCGCGAGCCCCACCACCGCGTCGGACCACACGCCTCCGCCGCGGTACAGGCGCGCACCCGCGGCGAAGGCGACCACGAGCCCCACCACCAACTCGTTCACCTGGGCGTCCTTGGGGCCGTCGTGCGTGGCCATCGGGAAGAGCAGCACCACGACCGAGACGGCCAGCATCAACAGGCCCAGGATCTGGTCGTGCACCCCCTGACGCATTACGTGGTTCCGGTCCGGGACGTGCGGGGCCGTTCCCCGGTCGACTTGGATCGCCATGACGCTCATCTCCTCGGATGGGGTCACCCGCGACTACCCGACGGCTCGCGTCCCACTCTCCCGTGCGCGGCGTGAAAACCGCGAACCCGGAGAATCGGGCATGAAGGGGGCGAGAGCGCGCCCGCGAGGAGAACGGCGCGAACCCGTCCGGCCCGGACCGTCTCGAGATCGAACGGGCCCGCGGGCGCGCGACCTGGGAGGACCGGGTCCTGTGTGCGAGGGGCACCCGAATCCGGATCACCGCCCTGCCGGCCCGGTGTGCCGGCCACCCCGTCCTGCGGCGGCTCCTGCCGCCCGTCACGGGCACGCTGCTGCGGTTCGGGGAGTGGGCGGACCCGGCGGGACCAGCCCGTACCTCACCGGTGACACCTCGCTCTTCGAAGGACCGGACGGGATCCCCCGGCGTCGACCTCGCGGTCCTCCGCCTCGGCGGCACCACCGCGTGAACGCGTCACCGCCCCCGGCCCCGTGACCCACGCGCCGAAGACCCCCCGACCGCCCGGAGGAACCGGCTCCGGCGGGGCGGCGACGGGAGGAAGGTCCGGTCCGTGGAGGCCCGGAGGCGCACCGTGCCGTCAGGTGCCGTCCGCCGCGTCGTCCCGGTGCCGACGGCAGTGCAGGAACACGTGGGGTTCCGGTGCGGCGTCCGGGTGGGCGGGGGTGAACAGCACCTCCTCGCGCTCCAGCACGTCGAGCCCGGCCCCCTCGGCCACGGCGGCGAGGTCCGGCGTGCTGAAGCTGGTCACGCGTACGGGCTGCCCCATGAAGACGGCCTCCACGCCCTCCACGTCCAGCGGCACGGTGGCCAGGACCAGATGGCCGCCCGGCACCAGCGCCCGCGCCAGCCGCCGGACGACGTCCGCCTGTTCCCGCCGGTCCAGCTGGAGCAGGGAGAAGTACACGCAGACCGCGTCGAACGAGGCCTCGTCCAGCGGCAGTTCCCGGATGTCGGCGCACCGGAAGGAGGCGGCCGGCACCTGGCGGGACGCCAGCTCCACCATGACGGGGGAGACGTCGACGCCCAGCACCTCGTGACCGGCGTCCGCGAGCGTCTCGGCGGTGGGCCGGCCCGTGCCGCTGCCCACGTCGAGGACCCGGCTGCCCGGCGCGAGCCGCCCGAGCAGCCGCTCCAGCGAGCGCCGGTGCGCCTCGGAACCGGCGAACGCCTTCTCGTACGCCGCTCCCAGCGCGTCGAACACGACGGCGGCGGGCGGCCGTTGCTGTTCGTCGGTCACGAGGGTCCTTCCGGTCGGGTCGGGCGGATGCCGTCGCATCGTTCCACCGCCGGCAAGCCGCCCACAAGAGCGCTTGCGGGCGACCCCGGACCGCGAGCCCGGACCGTGAGCGCCGGGACGCCCGCGGCGCATGACCGGGCCGGACGGTGCCGTGGCTGCGACCACCGTCCGGCTCGGAGTCCTCGGGTCGCCGCCCCGACACGGGCCCGTGCTCGTGTTCGAGGGCGCGCGGCCGCGCGCGGCGGGCACGACGCGGGCGACGAGGCCGCGGTCCGCCGGCTCGTCGCCCGGGGTCACGCGCTCAGCCCCCGGGGCGGAGGAGGCCGCGCTCGTACGCCTTCACGAGGCGCTGGGGCACGTGGTGCACGCTGCCGTCGACCGTGACGGGCACGAGCTGCGGCGTGGTCGCCTTCCACCGGGCGCGGCGGTGGCGCGTGTTGCTGCGGGACGTCTTGCGCTTGGGGACGGCCATCGTGGACTCCAGGGGCGAGGGGGAGGGGGTGCGGGGAAGAGGTTAGATGAAAATGACTGCCGTTTTCAATTCAAGGCCTCACCCGTGCGTCCGGGCGGACCGGCCCGGGCGCGGGGATCCGCACCCGGGCCGGCCCCGGCGTCTACCAGGACGACTTGGTCACCCCGGGCAGGAAGCCCGCGTGCGCCTGCTGCCGGGTCCGTACGCGGGAGAGTCCGAACGTGCGCAGGTAGCCGCGGGGGCGCCCGTCGACGCTGTCGCGGTTGCGCACCCGGGTGGCGCTGGCGTCGCGCGGCTGGCGGCGCAGTTCGGCCCGTGCGGCCTCCCGCTCGGCCGGAGTGCTGGAGGGGCGGCGGATGATCTCCTTGAGCTCGGCCCGCCGGGCGGCGTACCGCGCGACGACCTCCTTGCGGTGCTCGTTCCGTGCGATCTTGCTCTTCTTCGCCATCAGACCTTCCCTCCCCGTGTCCGGATCCGGGCCACGGCCGCCTCGACGCCGATCGCGTCCACCGTCCTGATCGCCCTGGCGCTCAGGGTCAGGCGGACGTACCGCCCCTCGCCGGGCAGCCAGTAGCGCTTGCGCTGGATGTTCGGGTCGAAGCGGCGCGAGGTGCGCCGGTGCGAGTGGGAGATCGTGTTGCCGAATCCCGGCTTGGCGCCGGTCAGCTGGCAGTGGGCGGACATGGGTGGTTCACCTCTCGGGGGCGGGGTCGCGGACGGGGGGTTTTCGATAATGAAAACCGTTGTCATATACTAGCCCCATGGCGCGCAACGAACTCCGCCCGGTCGTCAGGCTCCGCTCCACCGCCGGCACCGGCTTCACCTACGTCACTCGCAAGAACCGCCGCAACGACCCCGACCGCATGATGCTGCGCAAGTACGACCCCGTCGCCCGCCGGCACGTCGACTTCCGCGAAGAGCGCTGACCCCGACCCGTCGCCCCACCGTCCGAAAGGCCCCGCCATGAAGCCCGGCATCCACCCCGCCTACGGCCCCGTCGTCTTCCGCGACTCCGCCTCCGGCACCGCCTTCCTCACCAGGTCCACCATGACCGGCGACAAGACGATCGACTGGGAGGACGGCAACACCTACCCGGTCGTCGACGTCGAGATCTCCTCGGCGAGCCACCCCTTCTACACGGGCACCGCCCGCGTCCTCGACACCGCCGGCCGCGTCGAGAAGTTCCAGCGCCGCTACGGAGCCCGCTGATGGGGCACGCGCGCGAACTCCCCGTCGTGATCGTCGCCGGGCTCCACGCGGACGCCCGCAAGGAGGTCGTCGACCGCCTCCTGCGGGACGTCCCGGGGAGCGTCGCGCTCCACCACGACCTCGCCTCGGCCCCCGACGGTACCGTCCTCCGCCTCGTCCGGGACGCCTCCGGAACCGTCTCGCACGGCGAGACCCCGCTGGTGAACGACTGCGCCTGCTGCGCGCTGCGCGAGGACCTCGTCCCCGAGCTGGAACGCCTGGCGGACGACGGCCTCACCCGGCTCGCGGTGGTCGAACTGTGGGACTCGGTCGAGCCGAGGGCCATGGCCGAGGTCGTCGCCGCCCACGGCGGGGGCCGCCTGGCCGTGACAGGTGTGATCACCGCCGTGGACCCCGCGCTCGTCCTGCCGTACCTCGCCAACGGCGACGACCTCGCCGAGGCCGGACTCGCCGCCGCCCCCACCGATCGGCGGACCGTCGGCGACACCTGGGCCCGCCAGCTGGAGTACGCCCCCGTCCTCGCCGTGGTCGACAGCGCCGAGGCCGACGACGAGGACCACGCCCTCCTCGCCCAGCTGCACCCCACCGCCCGCCGCGTGCGGGCCGCCTCGGCCGACCTCGCCCGGGCCGCGTTCGCGGGCTTCGACGTCGAGGCCGCCGCGGCCGCCCAGCACCCCGCCTGCGCGCTCCTGCCCCAGGACGCGGACGAGGCCGGCGTGACCACCTTCGTCTGGCACCGCCGGCGGCCCTTCCACCCCGAGCGCCTCTACGAGGCCCTGGAGGACCTGTGCTGCGCGGCGGCCCGCAGCCGCGGCCGGTTCTGGCTCGCCGACCGCCCGGACACCCTGCTCGCCTGGTACGCCGCAGGCGGGGCGCTGTGCGTGGAGAGCGCGGGCCCCTGGCTCGCCTCGCTGCCGGACGCGGCCTGGGAGACGGTCCCGCCCGTGCGCCGGGCGGCCGCCGCGCTCGACTGGCACACCGACCACGGCGACCGCTGCCAGCACCTCGTCTTCACCTCGCCCGGCCTCGACCGGGACGGCCTCGAACGGCTCCTCGACTCCTGCCTGCTGACCGACGCGGAGTACGCGTCGGGGCCGGAGACGTGGAAGCGCCTGCCCGCGGCCTTCGCCCCCCTTCTCGACGCCGCCTGACCCCGCCGCACGACACGCCCACCGAAGGAGAAGCCGCCGTGGCCCGACGCTCCGAGCCCCGCAAGCCCGCCAGGTCCCGCCCCAACCCGCTGGACGCGGCCGGGATCACGTACATCGACTACAAGGACACCGACCTGCTCCGCAGGTTCCTCTCCGACCGCGGCAAGATCCGCAGCCGCCGCGTCACCCGCGTGACCGCCCGGCAGCAGCGGGCCCTCGCCGCCGCGATCAAGAACGCCCGCGAGATGGCCCTCCTGCCGTACGCGAGCCGTTGACGCGGTACGCGAACCGCCGATGCCGTACGCGAGCCGCGTCGGAGCCGGCCGCGACCGCTCACCCCCCGGCGGGGAAGCGGTCCGGTGCGAGCGCGGTGAGCAGGGAGTCCAGGGCGAGCTCGGTCGACACGGCCATGTCGACCGAGCCGGGGTCGAGGAGCCACTGGACCTGGAGGCCGTCCATGACGGCGATGATCGCGTTCGCGGCCGGCTCGACCCGGGCGTCGTCCCCGGCGAGGCCGCCCGCCTCGCGCAGCGCGTCGGCCACGAAGGTCCGCAGCCCGGTGTAGCGGTCGCGGAAGTAGGTCTGCGCGGGGTGGTCCTCGGTGACGGACTCGGCCGAGAGCACCGCGTACAGGCGCACGATGCCCTCGCGCTCGGCGTTGCGGCGGGCGGTGTCCACGAGGTGGCGCAGGAACTCCGTCCCGCGCGGCCGGTCCGGCCCGAGCTGTTCGATGTCGGACTGGTCGCGGAGTTCGAGGACGCCGGTGAGCAGCTGGGCCTTGGTCCGGAAGTAGTGCAGGACCCCCGCCTGGGTGAGCCCGGCGCGGTCGGCGATCTCCTGGACCGGCGCGTTGTGGTAGCCGCGCGCGGCGAACGTGTCCATGGCGATGTGCAGGATGTCCTGCCGGCGCTGCTTGGCCTCCGCACTGCGGGGCGTACGGGGCGGGCGCGTCGTCTTACCTACCGGGTGGTTGCTCACGCGCGCCAGCATAGGTGCCGCGGGAAGCCGGGGGACCGGCTCCGAGGAGGCCTCGGGGCTGTGTGACCCCGCTACTTACTAAGTACTTAGCAGGTGTGCTTTCATGTGCCCGTCACCACGGCGGCACGCCGTCCTCGCCCCGGCGCGTCCTCGCCGTCCGGCACGCCGTCGCCACGGCCGGAGGGAACCCCATGTCTGCCCCGTCGCCCGCACCCCCCGCCCCTCCGGCCCGGCCGGAGGCGGCGGACGAGAGCCGCTGGGCCGCGCTGATCGAGGCCCTGGACACGGCGGCCAAGGTGCGGCTGCTGACCGGGGCGAGCCTGTGGGCCCTGCACGGCGAACCGAGGCTCGGACTCCACCCCGTGGTCACCTCCGACGGACCCCAGGGCGTACGCGGCACCGGCGAGGTGCCCGGCGAGACGGGCCTCCTCGCCCCGGCCCCGAGCGCCACCGGCGCCACCTGGGACGTCGAACTGGCCGAGCGCCTGGGCCGCTTCTTCGCCGCCGAGGCCCGCCGCAAGAACGTGGACGTCGTCCTGGCCCCGCTGGTCAACCTCCAGCGCACCCCGGTCGCCGGCCGCCACTTCGAATGCCTCTCCGAGGACCCCCTGCTCTCCGGCGCGCTCGGCGCCGCGATCGTGCGGGGCCTCCAGGACGAGGGCGTCGCCGCCTGCCTGAAGCACTTCGTCGCGAACGACTCCGAGACGGACCGGACCCGCTACCGCGCCAGGATCGACCCCCGCACGCTCCGCGAGGTCTACCTCGCCCCGTTCGAGCGCGTCCTCGCCGAAGCCGGGCCGTGGAGCGTGATGGGCGCGTACTCGGGCCTGGACGACGGGACCGAGTCGGCGCCGGTCCTCGAACACCGGCGGATCCTCCGGGGCGTACTGAAGGACGAGTGGGGCTACGACGGCGCGGTGATCAGCGACTGGGCCGCCGCCCGGACGACCGCGGCCACCGCCGTCGCCGGCCTCGACCTGGTGATGCCGGGCCCCGAAGGACCCTGGGGCGACGCCCTCGTCCGGGCGGTCCACCGCGGCGAGGTGGACGAGGCGGTCGTGGACGACAAGGTCCTGCGGCTGATGCGGCTCGCCGCCCGGGTCGGCAAGCTGACCGAGCCCTGGACCCCCGGCGAGCAGCCCCCGCCGCTGCCGGCCGCGCCCGCGCCCGCACCGGTCGGCGAGGCGGACTTCGCCGCGCTGCGCGAGGTCCTCACCCGGGGCACCGTCCTGCTGCGCGACGAACGGGCCCTGCTGCCCCTGGACCCGGGCCGGCTGAGCCGCGTGGCGCTGATCGGACCGAACGCCGTCGAGCCGTACCTCCAGGGCGGCGGCAGCGCCCACGTCCCCGCCGTCCGCACGGTGGGATACGCCGAGGGGCTGCGGGCCGCCCTGCCGGAGGGGGTCGGACTGACCGTGCACCGGGGCGGCTCGTCCCGGCGGCACGCCCCCTTCGTCGACCCCGCGCGCCTCACCGGCATGCGCGCCGCGTACTTCTCCGAGGACGGCGCGCCGCTGGGCGAGGAGGTCCGCCGCACCGGCGACTGGGGGGCCTCCGGCGTCCCGGACGGGGCCGCCGACGTGGTCCTCACCGGCCGGATCACCCTCGCCGAACCGGGCGAACACCTCCTGGAGTTCGGCTGCGCCGGGCGCTTCACGGTCGCCCTCGACGGCACCCCGGTCCACGCCGGCGAGGACGACCGGGGCGTCGAACTGGTCCTGGACTCCGGCCACCACCACCCGGAGACCCACCGCCGCACCGTGCGCGTGGGCGCCGACCCGGTCCACCTGGACCTGCGGATCGACCTCCGGGTCGTCGACGCCGACGGCTACGGCCGCTTCGTCACCGCCCACGTGCGCCACCTGCCGCCCGGCCCGGGCGTCGAGGACGAGATCGCCGAGGCCGTCGCGGCGGCCCGCGCGGCCGACGCCGCCGTGGTGGTCGTCGGGACCAACGAGGAGGTGGAGTCCGAGGGCTGGGACCGCCCCGACCTGGAGCTGACCCCGCAGCAGCACCGGCTCGTACGCGCGGTGGCCGCAGTCAACCCCCGTACCGTGGTGGTGGTCAACGCCGGCGCCCCGGTCCTGCTGCCCTGGGCCCGGGAGGTGCCCGCCCTGCTCTGGGCGTGGCTGCCCGGCCAGGAGGCGGGGCACGCCCTCGCCGACGTCCTGTTCGGCCGCGCCGAACCCTCCGGCCGCCTGCCGTGGACCCTGCCCGCCCGCACCGAGGACGTCCCCGTCCCCGATGCCGTCCCCGTCGACGGCGTCCTCGACTACCGCGAGGGGCTCCACATCGGCCACCGGGGCCACGACCGCGCCGGTACCGAGCCCGCCTTCCCCTTCGGCCACGGACTCGGCTGGACCACCTGGTCCTACGACCGCGTCGAGGTCCACGAACCGTCCGACCCCGCCCCAGCCCCCTCCGACCCCGTCCCCGCCGACCCCGCCCCCGTCCCCGCCGACCCCGCCCCCGTCCTCGCGGACGGCGACGGCCCCCGGATCGCCGTGACCCTCACCAACACCGGCCCCCGGACCGGGCGGGAGGTCGTCCAGGCGTACCTGGACGCCCCCGACGGAGCGCCCGGCGACCCCGTCCGCGTCCTGGCGGGCTTCGCCGTCGCCGAGGTGCCCGCGGGCGGCACCGCGACGGTCGTCCTCACCCTGCCCCGGCGGGTCTTCCAGTCCTGGGACGAGGAGCACCGGTGCTGGCGCACGCCGGCCGGACGCCGCCGCCTGCGCGTCGGCCGCTCCAGCCGGGACCTGCGCCTGACGCTCGACCTCGCCCCCGATTGCATCCCCGATCTCGGCTGAGACCCGCCCCACCCCACGGTTCGCACGGACGCACCACCCCCACGTGTCAGGTCATCCCCACCGAAGGAGAGCCGCACCGTGTCCCACCGAACGACCGCACGGGCCCGCGCCGCGGGCGCCGCACTCGTCCTCGCCGTCGCGTGCCTCGGCGCCGCCGGCACCGGCAGCGCCCAGGCCGCCGACCCCACCGCCCAGGTCTGGGTCACCACCCCGGACGGGTCCAGGAAACTCGCCGCCGAGACCGTCCCCTTCACCGGCACGGTCCAGCCCGTCGACATCCGCGTCGACGCCGGCAGCCGGGGGCAGAGGTTCACCGGCGCCGGCGCCTCGGTCACCGAGGCGTCCGCCCACCTCGTCCAGGGCCTGCCCGCCGGCACGCGGGCCGAGCTGATGAAGTCGCTGTTCTCCCCGAGCGAGGGCATCGGACTGAACTACCTGCGCCAGCCGCTGGGCAGCACCGACTTCAACTCCGGCGGCTTTTACACGTACGAGGACACCAAGGGCTCGTTCTCCGTCGCCCGCGACCAGGAGAAGATCATTCCCGTCGTCAAGCAGGCGCTCGCCCTCAACCCCTCGATCCGGTTCATGGGCTCCCCCTGGTCGCCGCCCGCCTGGATGAAGACCGGCAACTCCCTCCACGGCGGCAGTCTGCGGACCGACCAGTACCAGGCGTACGCCGACTACCTGGTCAAGGCGGTCGAGGCGTACGGGCAGCAGGGCATCACCCTCACCGACCTCACGGTCCAGAACGAGCCCGAGTTCGCCACCAGTTACCCGTCCATGGCGATGACCCCGGCCGAACAGGCCGCCTTCCTGAAGGTCCTCGACCGGACCCTCACCGCCAACGGACTGCCGACCAACGTCCTCGCCTACGACCACAACTGGGACCACCCGAACTACCCGCTGGAGGTCTTCGCCGCCACCCAGGGCGTCCAGCGGATCATCGGGGCGGCCTTCCACTGCTACGGCGGCCAACCCTCCGCGCAGCAGCAGATCGTCAACGCCGGGAAGCGCGTCTTCTTCACCGAGTGCTCCGGCACCGACAGCGCGAACACGGCCACCACCTTCGCCGACACCCTCCGGTGGCACGCCGAGAACCTCGTCGTGCAGAACATGCGCAACGGCGGCGAGACCGTCGTCAACTGGAACCTCGCCCTCGACCGGAACGGCGGCCCCCACCAGGGCCACTGCGCCACCCGCTGCAACGGCGTCGTGGAGATCGCGGACGGCGTCGTCACCCGCAACGCCGAGTACTACGTCCTCGGCCACGTCACCAAGTTCGTCAAGCCCGGCGCCACCCGCGTCGGCTCCACCAGCCAGGGCGCCGGAGGCGTGCAGAACGTCGCCTTCCAGAACCCGGACGGCTCCTTCGCCGCCTACGTCGTCAACACCGCGAGCGGCGCGCAGCGCTTCTCCCTGACCGAGGGCGGCAGGACCCTCGCGTACACCCTCCCGGCCGGCGCCGTGGCGACCGTCGTCTGGACCGGCGCCGGCAGCGCCCCCGGCGGTCCGATCGACCCGGCCGCCTGGTACCGCGTCGCCAACGCCCACAGCGGCGCCTGCTTGGACGCCGCCGACTGGGGTACGGCGGACGGGACCGCCCTCCAGCAGTGGGGCTGCACCACGGGCGCCAACCAGAAGTGGCAGTTCCGCCCCACGGGCGACGGCCACTACCAGGTCGTCAACCAGTACAACTCCCGCGTCTGGGACGTCGACGGCGGCCCCGGCGCCACCGCCGCCGGCACCAGGGTCCACCTGTGGGGCTACGGGGGCGGCACCAACCAGCAGTGGCGCCCCGAGGCCGTCGGCACCGCCGGCCGGTACCGCTTCGTCGCCCGCCACAGCGCCCAGTGCCTCACCGTCGACAACGCCTCGACCGCCGACGGGGCCCGGCTCTCCCAGCGGCCCTGCGACGGATCACCGGCCCAGGCGTTCACCCTGACGTGACCTCCTCCCGCTCTTCCCCGTCCCCGGAACCGGCCGTGGCGAGAATCTGTCCCTGTGGGGGGAGGAACGCCGAGGCGCCGGGAGGGGACGGGGATGAGCGCATGGGTGGTCCCGGGATACACGGAGACCCGGGAGCTGGGGGCGGGCGCCAGTGGCCGCGTGGTGCTGGCCGTCCACGACGCGACCGGCACGCCGGTGGCCGTGAAGTACCTGGGGGAGCGGCTCCGTTCGGACGAGGCGTTCGTACGCGGCTTCCGGGCCGAGGCCCGGCTGCTCGGCGCCCTGGACAGTCCGTACGTCGTGGGGTTCCACGAGTACGTCGAGGCGCCCCCGGGCGCGGCCATCGTGATGGAGCTGGTGGACGGCGTCGCGCTGCGCGCCCTCCTCGCCCGGGAGGGCGCGACCGGCCCCGAGGCCGCCCTCGTGGTGCTCAAGGGCTCGCTCCTGGGCCTCGCCGCCGCCCACCGGGCGGGCGTCGTGCACCGCGACTACAAGCCCGAGAACGTCCTGGTCGCCGCCGACGGCTCGTCCGTACTGGTCGACTTCGGGATCGCGACCGGACACGACAGCAGACCCGGCGTCGCGGGGACGCCCGCCTACATGGCGCCCGAGCAGTGGAGCGGCGCCCCCGCCTCCCCGGCGGCCGACGTCTACGCGGCCACCGCGACCTTCTTCGAGTGCCTGACCGGGCACAAGCCCTTCGCGGGCGGCAACTTCGCCGAACTCGCCCTCCAGCACCTGGAGGCCCCCGTCCCCGACGGACAGGCTCCGGAGCCGCTGCGCCCGCTCATCCGCCGGGGCCTCGCCAAGGCCCCGCACGAACGGCCGGAGAACGCCGCCGCGTTCGTCGACGAGCTGGAGGCGGTCGCCACGGCCGCGTACGGCCCGGACTGGGAGGAGCAGGGCCGCGGCCGCCTCGCGGCCCTCGCCGCCCTCCTGCCGCTGCTCTTCCCCTCCTCCGGCGGTACGGCCCAGGGCGCGACCGCCCTCGCCACGACCACGCTGCCCCGGCCGCCCGCCCCGCGCCTCCGGCGCCGGTTCCCCCGCGGACTGCCCGCCGGGGCGGCCGCGCTCGTCCTGGCGCTGCTGCTCGCCCTCGCCGCGCGGGCCGGGGGAGAGGAGCCGGACGGGGACCGGGCCGCGCAGGCCTTCGCGACGACGGACACGGCGGCGACCGCGCTCCCGCCGGACCCGGGCGCGCCCTCCCCCTCCTCGGTACCCCCGCCCGCGGTCACCCCGACACCGACCGCGACGGTGACGGGCCCGGGGCCCTCCGCCCCGTCGGACACCCCCACCCCGACGGACAACAGCCCGACGGACGACACCCCCACGGACGACACCCCCACGGACGACACCCCCACGGACGACACGCCGACCGCGACGCCCACCCCGACGGCTCCGGCCACGGAACCCCCGTCGGCCCCGCCGACCACGACTCCGCCCACCGCCCCGCCGACCATGCCTCCGACGACGGAACCCCCGACGACGCCCCCCGTCTCCGTGACCTCCGTCTCCGTCACGGGTCTGCGGCAGACCGGGACCACGACCGCCGAGGCCACCGTCGAGATCACGACGGACGGCACGGGCCCGGTGACGCTCCTCGTCGAGTGGTCCACCGGCGACCGGAAGGGGGCGCCGGGCACGCCGGACGGCTCCGGGACCTTCCGGCGCGCGGGCGACACCCGGTACACCCTCACGCTCCCGCACGCCTTCCGGGGCACCGGCTGCTACTGGGGAGCGCGCGCGACCACCGACCCGGCCGCCGCGAACGCCGGTTCCCTCCAGCAGGTCCTCGTCCGACGGTGCGTGGTCTCGTGAACGACGACGGCTACAGCGCCACCGAACTCGGCAGCCACTGGTTCGAACGCCCGGAGCCGGACCCGGCGCCCGACCGACGGGAGGGCGAGGTCCTGCGCTTCGGGCCGGGAGTGACCGCGGCCGCCGCCCGGCGCGCCGGGAACACCCCCACCGCCGTCCAGATCTGGCACGGCACCCTGCCCGGCACCCCGCCGTCGCCTCCGGCCCGCCCCCGGCGGCGGCTCCGCCGCCACGCGCCCGCCGCGCTGGTCCTGGCCGCCGTCCTGGTCTTCCTCGCCTGGCGGGAGTACGGCCCCCGGGCGGCGGTCCGGGACGTCGCGGTCACCGCCCCCGGGAGCCCGCTCGGCTGCGACGGCACGGCGGACGTCGTGGGCGTCGTGCGCACCGACGGGCGGCCCGGCACCTTGACGTACCACTGGGAACGCAGCGACGGGACCCGGTCCGCGCCCCTGCGCGAGACCCTGGTCCGGGGACAGGAGGAGGCCCGGCTCCACCTCCTCTGGACCTTCCACGGACCCGGCACCCACCGGGCCGCGGCGCGCCTGGTGATCACGTCGCCCACCCCCCGCACGGCCGAGGGGACCTTCACGTACCGCTGCGGGTGAGCGGACCGCCGCCGAGGCCCCGTCACGGCCGCGCGGATATCGTCGGGCGTGCGAGGCGCGAGCGATCGATTCCGGCCGCCTCCCCGTTCCCTCCCGTCACCCGAAAGGCACCACCGTGACCCAGCAGGCCTCCGCCCCCGACGTGCGCCGGGTGGACTCCCGGCACCGCTACGAGATCCTCGTCGACGGCGAGCGCGCCGGTCTGACGGCCTACCGCGACCGCGACGACCGGCGGGTCTTCTTCCACACCGAGGTGGACGACGCCTACGCGGGCCGGGGCCTGGCCGGCATCCTCGTCGAACGGGCCCTCGCCGACGTACGGGCCTCCGGCATGCGGATCGTGCCCGTCTGCCCGTACGTGGCGAAGTTCCTGGAGAAGCACGGCGAGTTCGCCGACATCACCGACCCGGTGACCCCCGAGGTCCGCCAGTGGCTGGACGCCCGGCTGGGACGCTGATCCCGGCCGTTGGCCGACACGCGAACAGATGGCGCGAAAACCTATGTTCGGGCGGATAAACCACGTTCGGATCAAGATCACTGCATGGAGGTAAAGACCCCGTTCCCATGAGGCGGGTCGGGTGCGACGGCCGTTACTGTTCCCCGGGATCCGGGCGGATTGCCGGATCTTCGCACCCTGTTTCTCCTTTCGGCGGTGTGACGCGCGCAGGCGCCGTCCACCGCCTTCGTGGAAGAGAGCTCGCCCGATGACCGTTGACGACCGCCCGGACGTACGGCTTGAGCCGCCCCGGCAGTCCAGTCTGAGCACCGCGGCCGCCCGCAAGCTCGCCCACACGGCCAAGTCCGTCCCGCAGATGCAGGAGATCACCTCCCGCTGGCTGCTGCGGATGCTCCCCTGGGTGGAGACCAAGGGCGGCGCCTACCGGGTGAACCGCCGGCTCAGCCACACCGTCGGCGACGGGCGCGTCGAGTTCGTCCAGGACGGCGCCCGCGTCCGGGTCGTCCCGCGCGAGCTGGGCGAACTGGCCCTGCTCCGCGGCTTCGAGGACGAGGAGGTGCTGACCGCCCTCGCCGCCCGCTGCGTCCAGCGCGACTTCCGCGCCGGAGAGGTGCTGGTCCGGCGCGGCGACCCCGCCGAGGGCATCCACCTGATCGCCCACGGCCGGATCAACCAGACCACCCCCGGCAAGTACGGCGGCGAGGACGCCGTCGCCGTCCTCGCCGACGGCGACCACTTCGGCGAGCCCGCCCTCCTCGACGCCGGCGCCGCCTGGGACCGCACCGCCACCGCCGAGACCCCCGGCACCCTGCTCACCCTCTCCCGCGCCGACTTCGCCGCCGTCCTGGCCTCCGCCCCCGGACTCCAGGACCACGTGCGGGAGTTCGGCTCCCGGACGGTCCGGCCGCAGAACAAGTACGGCGAGGCCGCCATCCCGATGTCGTCCGGCCACAAGGGCGAGGTCGCCCTGCCCGGCGCCTTCGTCGACTACGAGCTCGCGCCCCGCGAGTACGAACTCTCCGTGGCCCAGACCGTCCTCAAGGTCCACACCCGCGTCGCCGACCTCTACAACGGCCCGATGAACCAGACGGAGGAGCAGCTCAGGCTCACCGTCGAGGCGCTGCGCGAGCGCCAGGAGTACGAGCTGATCAACAACCGGGAGTTCGGCCTGCTCCACAACGCCGACTTCAAGCAGCGGATCCAGCCGCACTCCGGTCCGCCCACCCCGGACGACCTCGACGAACTGCTCTGCCGCCGCCGGGGCACCAAGCTCTTCCTCGCCCACCCTCGGACGATCGCGGCGATCGGGCGCGAACTCAACGCCCGGCGGATCTACCCGGACCACGTCGACCTCGACGGACAGCGGGTCCAGACCTGGCGCGGCGTCCCGATCCTGCCCTGCGACAAGATCCCCATCACCCCGGAGAACACCAGCTCGATCCTCGCCATGCGCCTCGGCGAGGACAACCAGGGCGTCGTCGGCCTTCCAGTATCGGGGCGACCCTCCGCCTTGCGATCGCACGCACCGGACACCGCCGGGCCTGCCCTCCGGGCAGACGACGCTACTTTCGACACACGCCCTAGCACCCCGGCGCCCACCGCCCCTTCGGCGTCCGCCCGCCCCTTCGGCGCGCACCCGTTCGGCACGAGCCCGTTCCGTACCAGCCCGTTTAGCACCAGCCCGTTCAGCACAGCCCGGAGCCCCCGGGCCGGGCGCGTACGCCCGGAGCCGGGCGGTCCGCCCATCCCTCCGAGGAGTCACGGATGCCCGATCCCGGGCCTTCCCCCCTGCGGTCGAGCCTGCCCACGGCCGCGTCCCACGCACTCACCCTGCCCACCGCTCCCACCGCCCCCGCCGCTCCCGGCAGCGGCCCGGTCGCTCCCGGCAGCGGCCCGGTCGCCCCGCCCCTGACCGACCTCGAACGGATCCTGCGCGGTCCCAGCGGCCTGGGCACGGCGGGCCTCTCCCTGGTCCCGCGCGCGGAGCCCCCCGTACCGGACGTCCCTCCGCCGGCCGAGCCGGCGGAGGGACGTCCGATCCCCGGCCTCTACTTCCATCCCGTGCCGGAGCCCGACCCCGCGCGCGTGGCGGAGGTCAGCCGCCGGATCAAGGAGTGGGCGGTGGACGAGGTCGACCTGTTCCCCGAGGACTGGGAAGGGGAGTTCGACGGCTTCCTGGTCGGCCGCTACATGGTCGCCTGCCACCCCGACGCCCCGACCGTCGACCACCTGATGGTCGCCACCCGCCTGATGGTCGCCGAGAACGCGGTCGACGACTGCTACTGCGAGGACCACGGCGGTTCGCCCGTCGGCCTCGGCGGCCGGCTCCTCCTCGCCCACACCGCCCTCGACCCGCTGCACACCACGGCGGCCTACCAGCCGCAGTGGGCGGAGTCGCTGCACGCGGACGCCCCCCGGCGCGCGTACCGCTCCGCCATGGAGTACTTCGTCCGGCAGGCCACCCCCTCCCAGGCCGACCGGTACCGGCACGACATGGCCCGGCTGCACCTGGGCTACCTCGCCGAGGCCGCCTGGGCCGAGACCGACCACCTGCCGGAGGTGTGGGAGTACCTCGCGATGCGGCAGTTCAACAACTTCCGCCCCTGCCCGACCATCACCGACACCGTCGGCGGCTACGAACTCCCCGCCGACCTGCACGCCCGCCCCGACATGCAGCGGATCCTGGCCCTGGCCGGCAACGCCAGCACGATCGTCAACGACCTGTACTCGTACACCAAGGAACTGGCCGCCCCCGGCCGCCATCTGAACCTGCCCGTGGTGCTCGCGGAGCGCGAGTCGCTCTCCGAGAAGGACGCCTACCTGAAGGCGATCGAGGTCCACAACGACCTCATGCGCGACTTCGAGGCCGAGGCCGCCGCCCTGGCCGCCGCCTGCCCCGTCCCGAGCGTGCTGCGCTTCCTGCGGGGCGTGGCCGTGTGGGTCGACGGCAACCACCACTGGCACCGGACCAACACCTACCGCTACAGCCTGCCCGACTTCTGGTAAGAAACGGAACCATCAGTGACCAGCACCGACACGACCACCACCGCCCCCGCGTTCGTCCCGGGCCCCGCCACCCCCTACCAGGGCGACATCGCCCGCTACTGGAACGCCGAGGCGCGGCCCGTGAACCTGCGCCTCGGCGACGTCGACGGGCTCTACCACCACCACTACGGCGTCGGAGCCGTCGACCACGCCGCCCTCGGGGACCCGCAGGACAGCGCGTACGAGAAGAAGCTCATCGCCGAGCTGCACCGTCTGGAGTCGGCGCAGACCGACGTCCTCCTCGACCACCTCGGGGACATCGGGCGCGAGGACACGCTCGTCGACGCCGGCTGCGGCCGGGGCGGTTCCAGCGTCATGGCCCACCAGCGCTTCGGCTGCAAGGTCGAGGGCGTCACCCTCTCCTCCGCGCAGGCCGACTTCGGCAACCGGCGCGCCAAGGAACTGGGCATCGAGGACCACGTCCGCGCCCGCGTCTGCAACATGCTCGACACCCCGTTCGAGAAGGGCAGCGTCGCCGCCTCCTGGAACAACGAGTCGAGCATGTACGTCGACCTGGACGACCTCTTCGCCGAGCACGCCCGGTTCCTGAAGGTCGGCGGCCGGTACGTCACCATCACCGGCTGCTGGAACCCCAAGTACGGCCAGCCCTCGAAGTGGGTCTCGCAGATCAACGCGCACTTCGAGTGCAACATCCACTCCCGCCGCGAGTACCTGCGGGCGATGGCCGACAACCGGCTCGTCCCGCAGGCCGTCGTGGACCTGACCCCGGAGACGCTGCCCTACTGGGAGCTGCGGGCCACGTCCTCGCTGGTCACCGGCATCGAGGAGGCGTTCATCGAGTCGTATAGGGACGGTTCCTTCCAGTACGTCCTGATCGCGGCCGACCGGGTCTAACCGCAAACGACCGGCTCTGACCGCGGTCGATCGCTTTCGACCGCGGTCGTGGCACAAGAACGCGCCGGGGGCCACCGGACCGACCTCCTACGGTCCCGTCGCCCCCGGCGTCGGTCGTTCCCGGCCCTGGGCGGTGTCCCCGAACGCCCTCAGGACCCGCTCGGCCGCCAGCGTCGCCGTCAGTTCGCCGTCCCTGACCCGGCGTTCCAGGAGGGGCGCGAGTTCCTGGACCGCCGGGTTCGTGCGCAGCCGGTCGAGCAGTTCCTCGCGGACCATGGTCCAGGTCCAGTCGACCTGCTGGTCCTGGCGCTTGGCCGTGAGGCGGCCGGTCGAGTCGAGCAGGGCGCGGTGCTGCTCCAGGCGCCCCCACACCTCGTCGAGGCCCGAGGACTCCCGGGCGCTGCAACTGAGCACCGGCGGCGTCCAGAACGCGTCGGCGCCGTGCATCAGCCGCAGCGCGCCCGCCAGCTCGCGCGCGGCGGCCCGCGCGTCGCGCTCGTGCGGGCCGTCCGCCTTGTTGACGGCGACCACGTCGGCCAGTTCCAGGACGCCCTTCTTGATGCCCTGGAGCTGGTCGCCGGTGCGGGCCAGGGTGAGCAGCAGGAAGGAGTCGACCATGTTGGCGACGGCCGTCTCCGACTGCCCGACGCCCACCGTCTCCACCAGGACCACGTCGTACCCCGCCGCCTCCATGACGACGATCGACTCCCGGGTCGCCTTCGCGACCCCGCCGAGCGTGCCGGCGGTGGGGGAGGGGCGGACGAAGGCCGCCGGGTCGACGGCGAGGCGTTCCATCCGCGTCTTGTCGCCGAGGATGGAGCCGCCCGTACGGCTCGACGACGGGTCGACGGCGAGGACCGCCACCCGGTGGCCGAGCCCGGTCAGCATCGTCCCGAACGCGTCGATGAAGGTCGACTTGCCGACCCCGGGCACCCCGCTGATCCCGATCCGCACCGCCCGGCCGCTGTGCGGCAGCAGCTCGGTGAGGAGTTCCTGGGCGAGGGCCCGGTGCTGGGGCCGGGTGGACTCGACGAGGGTGATCGCCCGGGCGATCAGCGCGCGCTTCCCGTCGAGCACCCCCTTCACGTACGTGTCGAGTCCGATCACAGGTCGTGCCCGAGTCCGGCGGCGAGGCGCGTCACCAGGTCGTGGGCCGCGTCCGGGATGACGGTGCCGGGCGGGAAGACCGCCGTCGCGCCCATCTCCAGGAGCGTCGCCACGTCCTGCGGGGGAATCACCCCGCCGACCACGATCATGATGTCCTCGCGGCCCTCGGCCGCCAGCTCCTCCCGGAGCGCCGGCACGAGGGTCAGGTGACCCGCGGCCAGGGAGGAGACCCCGACGATGTGCACGTCCGCCTCGACGGCCTGGCGGGCGACCTCGGCCGGGGTCTGGAACAGCGGGCCGACGTCCACGTCGAAGCCCAGGTCGGCGAAGGCCGTGGCGATCACCTTCTGGCCGCGGTCGTGTCCGTCCTGGCCCATCTTGGCGACCAGGATGCGGGGGCGCCGCCCCTCGGCCTCGCCGAAGGCGTCCACCAGGGTCCGGGTGCGCTCCACGGAGGGCGACTCCCCTGCTTCGTTGCGGTACACACCGGAAATGGTACGGATCTGGCCCGCGTGGCGCCCGTACACCTTCTCCAGGGCGTCCGAGATCTCGCCGACGGTGGCCTTCGCGCGGGCCGCGTTCACGGCCAGTTCGAGCAGGTTGCCGTCGCCGCCCGCCGCGCGGGTGAGCGCGTCGAGCGCGTCCCGGCAGGCGGTCTCGTCCCGCTCCTCGCGCAGTCGCCGCAGCTTGGCGATCTGCTGGGCGCGCACGGAGGAGTTGTCGACCTTGAGCACCTCGATCTGCTCGTCGGTCTCCACCCGGTACTTGTTGACGCCGATTACCGGCTGCCGGCCGGAGTCGATCCGGGCCTGGGTGCGGGCCGCGGCCTCCTCCACGCGCAGCTTGGGGATGCCCGCGTCGATGGCCTTCGCCATGCCGCCGGCGCCCTCGACCTCCTGGATGTGCTGCCAGGCGCGGCGCGCGAGGTCGTAGGTCAGCCGCTCGACGTACGCGCTGCCGCCCCACGGGTCGATGGTCCGGCAGGTGCCCGACTCCTGCTGGAGGAGGAGCTGGGTGTTGCGGGCGATGCGGGCCGAGAAGTCGGTCGGCAGGGCGAGGGCCTCGTCGAGCGCGTTGGTGTGCAGCGACTGGGTGTGGCCCTGGGTCGCCGCCATCGCCTCCACGCAGGTGCGGGTGACGTTGTTGAACACGTCCTGCGCGGTCAGCGACCAGCCCGAGGTCTGCGAGTGGGTGCGCAGCGAGAGGGACTTGGTGTTCTTCGGGTCGAACTGTCTGACCAGCTTGGCCCACAGGAGGCGGGCCGCGCGCAGCTTGGCGACCTCCATGAAGAAGTTCATGCCGATCGCCCAGAAGAACGACAGGCGCGGGGCGAACGCGTCCACGTCGAGCCCGGCCTCGCGGCCCGCGCGGATGTACTCGACGCCGTCCGCGAGCGTGTACGCCAGCTCCAGGTCGGCCGTCGCGCCCGCCTCCTGGATGTGGTAGCCCGAGATGGAGATCGAGTTGTAGCGCGGCATCCGCTGCGAGGTGTAGGCGAAGATGTCGGAGATGATCCGCATCGAAGGCCCGGGCGGGTAGATGTACGTGTTGCGGACCATGAACTCCTTGAGGATGTCGTTCTGGATGGTCCCGGCCAGCTTCTCGGGCGGTACGCCCTGCTCCTCGGCGGCCACGATGTAGAGCGCGAGGACCGGCAGGACCGCGCCGTTCATCGTCATCGACACGGTCATCCTGTCCAGCGGGATGCCGTCGAACAGCTGGCGCATGTCGTAGATCGAGTCGATGGCGACGCCCGCCATGCCGACGTCGCCGGTGACGCGCGGGTGGTCGCTGTCGTAGCCGCGGTGGGTCGGCAGGTCGAAGGCGACCGACAGCCCCTTCTGCCCGGCCGCCAGGTTGCGCCGGTAGAAGGCGTTGGACTCCTCGGCGGTGGAGAAGCCCGCGTACTGCCGGATCGTCCAGGGCTGGTTGACGTACATCGTCGGGTACGGGCCGCGCAGGTACGGCGCCATGCCCGGGCGGGTGTCCAGGAAGTCGAGGCCCTCCAGGTCCTGCCCGGTGTAGAGCGGCTTGACGCCGATGCCCTCGGGGGTCTCCCAGAGCAGGTCGTCGCCGCCCGCGGCCTTCTTGACGGCCGCGCGCCACTCGTCGGGGCCGGCGCCGCGGGCGGGGGACCCGAGTTCGATCCCGGAGAAGTCGGGGACGGTCATCGGGACACTCCCATGCGGTCGAGGGCGGTGGTGAGCAGGGCGACGGCGTCACAGCCCGCGAAGAGGTACGTGTCGACACCGGAGTACTGCCCCCGGCCGGCGAGGAGGACGTGCTCCGCCCCCGCCGCGCGCAGCTCGGCCGCGGTGGCCTCGGCCCGCTCCTCGTACAGGGCGTCGCTGGAGCAGAGGCAGGCCTCGCGGGCGCCGCTCTCCTCGAACGTGCCCTCGGTGACCGGCTCGATGCCGCCCGCCTGGAAGAGGTTGGCGGCGAACGTCAGCCGGGCCGAGTGCGCGGCCGCCGGGCCGAGCGCGGCCAGGTAGACCTTCGGCCGGGAGCCGGTCGCCGCGAGGTGGGCGTCGGAGCGGGCGCGCAGCTCCTCGTACGCCTCGTCGCGCCGGACGCGGGGCAGGCCGCCGGAGGGCGGCTCGGGCGCGGGGGCGCGCTCGACGGGCTTCTCCGCGAGGTGCGGGAACTCGCTGACGCCGGTGATGGGCTCGCGACGGGTGGCGAGCTTCCTGCTGCGGGCGGCCCAGGTCTCGGCCAGGCGCTCGCCGGTGAAGCCGGAGCGCAGGGCCGCCTCCTGGCCGCCCTCCCGCTCGATCGTAAGGAAGAACTCCCAGGCGGCGTGGGCCAGTTCGTCGGTGAGCCGTTCCACGTACCAGGAGCCGCCGGCCGGGTCGATGACCCGGGCGAGGTGGGACTCCTCGATGAGGACGGTGGAGGTGTTGCGGGCGATGCGGCGGGCGAAGGCGTCCGGCAGGCCGAGCGCGTCGTCGAAGGGCAGCACGGTGACGCCGTCCGCGCCGCCGACTCCGGCGGCGAGCGTGGCGATCGTGGTGCGCAGCATGTTCACCCACGGGTCGCGGCGCGTCATCATCACCGGCGAGGTCACCGCGTGCTGGCGCTGCGCGCCCGCCTCCGGGGCGCCGGAGGCCTCGGCCACCCGGGCCCAGAGCCGGCGCGCCGCGCGGAACTTGGCGATCGTCAGGAACTGGTCGGCGGTGGCCGCGTAGCGGAACTCGATCTGCCCGAGGGCCTCCGTGACGCTCAGCCCGGCCCCGGTGAGCCCGCGCAGGTAGGCCACGCCGGTCGCGAGGGAGCAGCCCAGCTCCTGCGCGGCCGAGCCGCCGGCCTCGTGGTACGGCAGGGCGTCCACGGTCAGGGCCCGCAGGCCCGGGTAGCCGTCGGCGCAGCGGCGCGCGAGGCCGGCGACGGACGCCAGGTCGTACGCCTGCCGGCCCGTGCGGGCCTCGTGGCCCAGGGGGTCGGCGCCCAGGTTGCCCCGGGCGGCCTCCGGGGCGACGCCCCGCTCCTCGTACAGGCGGAAGAGGCGCTCGGCGGCGGCCGCGGTCTCGTCGCCCGCGTCGAGGGCGACGGGCGCGAGGTCGAGGTAGACGCCGGCGAGGGTCGCGTCCAGGGCGTCGACCGGGATGCCGGTGCCGCCGACGCCGAGCCACAGGGAGGTGACGCCGTTCTCCAGGTCGGAGAGGACCGCGTCGTTGTCGGGGGTGAGGTGGCGCTGGCGCACGTCCCAGCCGCCGGTGGTGTTGCCCTCGGCCCGGCCGCCGCGTACGAAGGGGGCGAAGCCGGGCAGGCCGGGGTCGGGCGCGGCGTCGCGCGCGGTGTACAGCGGGCGCGTGTCGAGGCCGTCCTCCAGCAGGGTGGACAGGGCGTCCTCGGCTTCGGCGCCGGAGACCTCCTTGCCCGATTTGCGCAGGACGCCCGCCACGAGGTTTTGCCACTGCTCATGTGGCGCGTCTGGGAATTCGGACGCCAGGGAAAGCCCGTCGTCAGGCAGGACCGTCATGTTTCGGATGCTAGGGGAGATCGACAAGTGAGCAGGAGAGCGCGCGACTGTGACCTTCTTCTCTTCATCCCTTGTGGGTTAGGTTAGGCTTGCCTAAGTTTGGTCTTCGGTCTTTCCGTCCCCTGTCCCGGGAGAACTCGCATGCGCCCCTTCAGCACCCGTGCCGCCCGCCCCACCCCCGCCGAACGCGTGCGCTCCGTCCTGACCGCGGCCCACTCCATGACCGTCGTCACCGACGGCGGCGAGCAGGAGGTGCACCGCCTGGACGGCACGGGCCCCATGGGCCACATCCACCTGCACGACCCCTCCGAGGACTGCCCCACCGGACGGGCCGCCCGCCTCCCCGTACGCCTCGAACTCACCGACATCGCCCCCACCCCGGTCCGCGAGCGCCTGCGCGCCCGCGTCACCCTCACCGGACTCCTCGACGCCCCCTACGAGTCCGACGCCAGCCGGAGCACCTGCATGGAGTTCGGCCAGGCCCTCCTGGAGGACGCCGACGGGCGCACCTTCGTCGCCCTCGACGAACTCCAGGCGACCGAACCCGACCCGCTGGCCGGCTGCGAGGCGGCCATGCTCACCCACCTGGTCGACGACCACGCCGAACTCGTCCCCCTGCTGCTCCGCCTCGTCCGGCCCCGCCCCGACCGGGACATGGTCCGCGCCCTCCCCGTCGCCCTGGACCGCTACGGCATCACCCTGCGCCTCGAACACCCCACCGGCCACCAGGACGCCCGGCTGCCCTTCCCCACCCCCGTCAGGGACGTCGAGGAGGCGGGCCCCCGCATCCACGCCCTCCTCGCCGCCGCCCGCCGCTCCTCCCACCCCAACCGCCTGCTGACCTGAACGGCCCCGCCCCGGGCCCCGTCGAGATGCCGAAGCGCGGCCGCGGACGAAGAATGGACGGGTCGGCCCGTACGTCGCCGGCACCGGAACCGCTCGGGGACCCCCTACCGGGACACGGCCACGCCATGAACGCAGGAAGCCCGGCCAAGGGCCGGCCGTCACCGCAGAGGGGCGCGCTGTACCGCACGGGACACTGGTGCGCCCGCCACTTCGTCGTCGTCATCCTCCTGTGGCTGGCGGCCGTGGTGGGCCTCCAGGTCCTCGACCGCACAGTGGGGGGCCAGTACTCCGACGACTTCGACCTCCCCGGGGTCCAGTCGGCACAAGGACTCGCCGTCCTGGAGGCGCACGACCCCGCGGCCGGCGGCTACGGCGCCCAGATCGTCCTCAACCGGCCGTCAGGACCCCTCACGGACGAGGCGTCCGCCGTCAACTCCACCGTCGCCGCCCTGGAGAAGCTGCCCGACGTCCTCGGCGTTCAGAACCCGCTGCCGCCGCCGGGCACCACCCCGCCCGCCACCCCCGCCGGAACCCCCGACACCGGCCCGCTCTCCACCGACGGCAGGACCGCCTACATCACCGTCCGCTTCGGCGTCCCGCCCTCCACCCTCGGCACCGACTACCTGAACGGCGTCGACACGGCCGTCCAGCCGCTCCGCGACGCCGGCGTCACCGTCGAGTACGGCGGCACCCTCGGTGAACTGGCCCGCCCCGCCGCCGACGACCGCACCAGCGAGGCCATCGGCTTCGCCGTCGCGATCGTCGTCCTCGTCATCGGCTTCGGCAGCCTGATCGCCGCCGTCCTGCCCCTCGTCACGGCGCTCCTCGGGGCGATCTGCGGCCTCGCCCTCCTCGGCCTCGTGGCCGCCGCCTTCACCTTCGGCACCGTCTCGCCCACCCTCGCCACGATGATCGGCCTCGGCGTCGGCATCGACTACGCCCTCTTCCTCATCACCCGGCACCGCCAGAACCTCATGGACGGCCACGATCCCGCCGGCGCGGCGGCCCTCGCGACCACCACCAGCGGCCGCGCCGTCCTGGTCTCCGGCTGCACCGTCGTCATCGCCCTGTCCGGCCTGTGGGTCTCCGGCGTCACCTTCATCGGCAAACTCGGCCTCGCCGCCGCCTTCACCGTCGTCACCGCCGTGCTCTCCGCCCTCACCCTCGTCCCCGCCCTCCTCGGACTCGTCGGCCGCCGCATCGACCGCTATCACCTCCGCAAACCCGTCGCGGAGACCGACGCCGAACCCGGAGCGCCCGCCCACGGCACCTGGCACCGCTACGCCCAACGGGTGGAGAAGCGCCCCTGGTGGTTCCTGACCGGCGGCGTCCTGGCCCTCCTCGTCCTGGCCTTCCCGCTGCTCTTCATCCAGCTCGGCCACATCGGCGACGGGGCCGATCCCGAGTCCTTCACGGACCGGCGGGCCTACGACCTCGTCGCCACGGCCTTCGGCCCCGGCGCCAACGGCCCCCTGACCCTCGTCGTCGACCAGTCGGCCGTCCCCGCCGACGACCGGGCGGCCCTCGCCGGCAAGCTCCAGCAGTCCCTCGCCGACGTCCCGAACGCCGCCTCCATCACCCCCCTCCAGGCCACCTCCGACGGACAGGTCCTCGTCGGCACCGCCTACTCGGTCGCCTCCCCGCAGGACGAGCGGACCACCGAGCTCACCGACCACCTCGTCGACGACGTCCTGCCGCAGGCGGTCGCCGGGACCGAGGCCAGGACCTACGTCACCGGCACCACGGCCGCCCAGGTCGACTTCCTCGACATCGTCTCCAGCCGGCTCCCGCTGATCATCGCCGTGGTGGTCGCCCTCGCCTTCCTCGTCATCCTGATCGTCTTCAGAGGCCTCCTGGTCGCCCTCAAGGCCGCCGTCCTCAACGTCCTCTCCATCGCCGCCTCGTACGGCGTGGTCGTCGCCGTCTTCCAGTGGGGCTGGGGCGGACCCGCGCTCGGCGTCTCCGGCAAGGTCCCCATCGAGAGCTACGTCCCGATGATGATGTTCGCCATCGTCTTCGGCCTGAGCATGGACTACGAGATCTTCCTGCTCTCCCGCGTCCGCGAGGCCTGGCTGCGCACCGGCGACCCCAAGGCGGCGGTCGCCCACGCCCTGGAGATCACCGCCCGCGTCATCACCTGCGCCGCGCTCATCATGGTCAGCGTCTTCGCGGCCTTCGTCGTCTCCGACAACATCGTCGTCAAGATGCTCGGCCTCGGCCTCGCCGCCAGCGTCCTCATCGACGCCACCGTGGTCCGCCTGCTGCTCGTCCCCGCCGTGATGACGCTCCTCGGCAGCCACGCCTGGTGGATGCCCCGCCGCCTCGACCGGATCCTGCCGCACCTGGACACCGAGGGAGAGGGCGAACCCGAACCGGAACGGCCCCCGCCGGGCGGACGCTAACTGATCGTTTCAGAATGAGGTTCGTAGGCGTCGCAAGCAGATGATGCTGCAGGCGAGTTGAAGCAGGCCGAGGTGGAGATCTGCGCGTATCTCGTAGC
>JNWL01000039.1 GCA_000716465.1 Streptomyces bikiniensis | reverse complement strand
CTCCGGGCTTTTCCCTTCGGTCTTGCGTCTCCGACTCTATCAGATCTTTCCGACCCGATTTCCTCGGTGCTTTCCGGTCCCTTTCGCTTTCGCTCCGGGCCCTTCCGGCGTTTCCGACTCTATCAGATCCTTTCGGCGTCTGATTCCCAGTCAGCGGGAGTTGTCTTTCCGGCTGTTGGGCCGTTCCGACGAGTGAGACTTTAGCGGATTCCCTGCCCCCGACGCTAATCGGGGCCGGCGTCCAAACCTTCGAACGCGGATTCCTCATTTCGCAAAAACGCACGGAAAGCACGACGGCACGGCAAAGCGCTGTCGGCTTCTGTGGTTCTTGCGGAATGGCTGTCCGGGGCCGACCGGGGTCGGTGCTCACGTCGGACAACTCGGAGAACACTACGGAGCCGGGAAGGTCGTGTCAAGCCTGGTCCGGGGTCCGGTGGCGGAAGGCGTTGCGGTAGGCGCGGGGGCTGGTGGAGAGGCGGGAGGCGAAGTGCTGGCGCATGGTGACCTCGCTGCCGAAGCCGGCGCGGCGCGCCACCTCGGGGAGGGGGTGGTCGGTGAGCTCCAGGAGCTTCTGGGCGGCGGCCACGCGCTGGGTGATGAGCCAGTGCAGGGGGGTGGTGCCGGTGGTGGCCTGGAAGTGGCGGGCGAAGGAGCGGGGGGACGTGCCGGCGACGGCGGCGAGGCTCGTGACCGTGTGGGGTTCGGAGAGGTGGGCCAGGGCGTGGGCGCGTACGGCGGCGAGGGCGTCGGCGTCGCGGTCGGCGCGGGGGGTCGGGTGCTCGATGAACTGGGCCTGGGTCCCCGTACGGAAGGGGGCCGTGACCATGGAGCGGGCCACGGTCGCGGCCGCTTCGGCGCCGTGGGCCGTACGGACCAGGTGGAGGCAGAGGTCGATGCCGGCCGCGGTGCCGGCCGAGGTCCAGATGCCGGAGTCCTCCACGAAGAGGGCGTCGGGTTCGACCCGTACCTCCGGGTGGCGGGCCGCGAGGGTGCGGGCCAGGTGCCAGTGGGTGACCGCGCGGCGTCCGTCGAGGAGTCCGGCGCGGGCCAGGACGAAGGCGCCCGCGCAGAGGGAGGCGACCGGGATGCCGGTGGCGTGGGCGCGGCGGAGGGCGTCGAGGACCGGGGGCGGGACGTCGGCGTCCGGGTCCTCGACGCCCGGGACGACGACGAGGTCCGTGGGGGTGAGGTCGTGCAGCCAGGTCAGGGGGCGGTCGGGAGTCAGGGTGAGGCCGCCCCGGAGGCGTACCGGAGCGTGCGGGTCGGTGGCCGCGCGGTGGAGTTCGAACGGGGGGACGCCGCGGAGGGTGCGGTCGCTGTCCCAGACCTCGGTGATGACGGAGACGTCGAAGGTGCGGACGCCCGGGAAGGCGAGGAGCGCGATGCGCTGGGGGCGGGTTTCCGGGGACGGCGCCACGGGTGGCAGTAAACCATCGGTCGGTGGCATTCCCCCCTCTGGGGCACGGGGGCCCGCGGCGGAAGGATCGTCGGTATGGAGATCGCGGAGAACGCAGCGCTGGTGGTCGTGGACGTGCAGAAGGGCTTCGAGGAGGAGTACTGGGGGAAGCGGAACAATCCGGACGCGGAGCGGAACATCGCCGTGCTGATCGATCTGTGGCAGGAGACCGGGCGGCCGGTCGTCCTCGTGCGGCACGACTCGGCGGAGGGGTCGCGGTCGCCGCTGCGGGCGGGGCACGTGGGGAACGACTTCAAGGACTTCGTGGAGGAGCGGCGGGGGAAGGGGTCCGGGCCCGAGCTGCTCGTGGTGAAGTCGGTGAACTCGGCGTTCTACGGGGAGCCGTCCCTGGACGCGTGGCTGCGGGGGCACGGGGTCGGGCAGATCGTGGTCGTCGGGATCCAGACGAACATGTGCAACGAGACGACGGCCCGGATGGGCGGGAACCTCGGGTACGGCGTGGTGTTCCCGCTGGACGCGATGCACACCTTCGACCTGGAGGGGCCGTACGGCTGGACGGCGGGCGCGGACGAGCTGACGCGGGCGACGGCAGTCTCGCTGCACGGGGGCGGGTTCGCGGAGGTGGTGGGCACGGAGGACGTGGTGCGGGGGGCCTCCGCGGGGGCTGCCGGGGTGCGGTGACCCCGGCGGCCGGGTGGGTCAGCCGTTGCCGGAGGCCAGTTCGCGGCTGCGGTCGCGGGCCGCTTCGAGGGCGGCGATGAGGGCGGCCCGTACGCCGTGGTTCTCCAGTTCGCGGATGGCGCTGATGGTGGTGCCGGCCGGGGAGGTGACGGCCTCGCGGAGCTTGACCGGGTGCTCGCCGCTGTCGCGGAGCATCACGGCGGCGCCGATGGCGGCCTGGACGATGAGGTCGTGGGCCTGGGCGCGGGGCAGGCCGAGGAGGATGCCGGCGTCGGTCATGGCCTCGACCAGGAAGTAGAAGTACGCGGGGCCCGAGCCGGAGAGGGCGGTGGCGGCGTCCTGCTGGGACTCGGGGACGCGGAGGGTCTTGCCGACGCCGCCGAAGATCTCCTCGGTGTGGGCGAGGTGGTCGGGGGTGGCGTGGCTGCCGGCCGAGATGACGGACATGCCCTCGTCCACGAGGACGGGGGTGTTCGGCATGACGCGGACGACGGGGGTGGCGGTGGCGAGGCGGTCCTCGATGAAGGAGGTGGGGATGCCGGCCGCCGCGCTGATGACGAGGCGGTCGGCGGTGACGTGCGGGGCCAGCTCGTCCAGGAGGCGGCCCATGTCCTGGGGCTTGACGGCCAGGATGAGGGTGTCGGCGCGCTTGGCGGCCTCGGCGTTGGTGACGGTCTCGACGCCGTAGCGGGTGCGGAGCTCCTCGGCGCGTTCGGCGCGGCGGGCGGTGACCAGGAGGTTCGCGGGGCGCCAGCCGGCGCGGATCATGCCGCTGAGGAGCGCTTCACCGATCTTGCCGGTGCCGAGGACTGCGACGGTCTGGGTCATGGCTCTGTTCACCTCGCCGGAGGGGGGTACGTGTCGTCATCCTCGCACCGGGGGCGTGATGGCGGTGCGGGTGTCCGAGGGGCGGTCACGGCCGGTCAGGCGGTGCGGCGGCGGAGGGTGGCGGCGCCGAGGGCGAGGACGAGGAGGGCGCTGCCGGCGACGACGAGGACGTCGCGGACGAAGGCGCCGGTGACCTCGGGGTGGCGGAGGACCTCGTTCATGCCGTCGACGGCGTACGACATGGGCAGGACGTTCGAGACGGCTTCGAGGGCGGGGGCCATGCGGTCGCGCGGGGTGAACAGGCCGCAGAGGAGGAGCTGGGGGAAGATCACGGCCGGCATGAACTGGACGGCCTGGAACTCGGACGCGGCGAACGCGGAGACGAAGAGGCCGAGGGCCGTGCCGAGCAGGGCGTCGAGGAGGGCCACCAGAAGGAGGAGCCAGGGGGAGCCGACGACGTCGAGGCCGAGGAACCACAGGGCGAGGCCGGTGGCGAGGGCGGACTGGACGACGGCGAGGAGTCCGAAGGCCAGGGCGTAGCCGGCGATGAGGTCGCCCTTGCCGAGGGGGAGGGCGAGCAGGCGTTCCAGGGTGCCGGAGGTGCGTTCGCGCAGGGTGGCGATGGAGGTCACCAGGAACATCGTGATGAGCGGGAAGACGCCGAGGAGCGAGGCGCCGATGGTGTCGAAGGTGCCGGGGCTCCCGTCGAAGACGTACCGGAGCAGGAAGAGCATCGCGCACGGCACGAGGAGCATGAGCGCGATCGAGCGCGGGTCGTGGCGCAGCTGGCGCAGGACGCGGGCGGCGGTGGCGAGGGTGCGGGCGCTGCTCATGGCCGGGGCTCCTGGTCCTGCTGGTTGTGGGCGGTTCCGGGGCGTCGTCCCTCCCGGGCGGCGGCCGCGTCGACGAGGTGGAGGAAGGCCTCTTCGACGGTGGGGGTGTCGTTGCGGCGGCGGAGGGCCTCGGGGGTGTCCTCGGCGAGGATCTCGCCCTCGCGCATGAGGAGGAGCCGGTGGCAGCGCTCGGCCTCGTCCATGACGTGGGAGGAGACGAGGAGCGTGGTGCCGCGGTCGGCGGCGATGCGGTGGAAGAGGTCCCACAGGTCGCGGCGGAGGACGGGGTCGAGGCCGACGGTGGGCTCGTCCAGGACGAGGAGTTCGGGGGCGCCGAGGAGGGCGACGGCGAGGGAGACCCGGCTGCGCTGGCCGCCGGAGAGCCGGCCGGCGAGGGAGTCGGCGCGGGAGGTGAGGTCGACGTCGGCGACGGCCCGGTCGACGGCGGCGCGGCGCTCGTGGCGGTGGGCGCGGCCGGGGAGGAGGACGGCGGCGAAGTAGGCGAGGTTCTGGCGGACGGTGAGGTCGTCGTAGACGGACGGGGCCTGGGTGACGTAGCCGATGCGGGGGCGCAGGGCGGGGTCGCCGGCGGGGCGGCCGAGGACGGTGAGGGTGCCGCCGACCTTGGCCTGGGTACCGGTGATCGCGCGCATGAGGGTGGTCTTGCCGCATCCGGAGGGGCCGAGGAGGCCGGTGATGCGGCCGGCCGGGACGGTGAAGTCGAGGCCGCGCAGGACGGTGCGGGCGCCGCGGACGGCGGTGAGGGAGCGGGCGGTGATCGCCGCGGGGGTGGTGGCGGTGGCGGGGTCGGTGGCTTCGAGGTCGTCGGCTTCGGTGTCGTCAGCTTCGGACCGGTCGCCGCTCCCGTCCGCCGAATAATTCATCATGTAATGAATAGTGGGCCTGGGGATGCCGGCCGTCAAGCTTCCGAAGGTGTCGGGGTGCTCGCCGCGCTCGGGTCGCCTGCCCGGGTTACCTGCCGCGCCTGGGCTTCTTGCGGGCCGCCGGGTTGCCCGTGCGGGAGCCGCGGCGCTTCTCGTAGCGGGCGAGGGCCGCCTCGTACTCGGCGCGGTGCAGCTTCTCCCCGGGCGCCTCGGTCAGGCAGCGGGCGCCGTACGCGAGGAGCGAGCCGATGAAGCCGATCGCCTTGAGGCTGCGCAGGGCGTCCTCGCGGGCCGGGTCGTCCGGGCGGCGCTGGAAGCCCTCCCAGGTCTTGCGGCAGGCGATGGCGCTGCAGACCGCGAACATGACGATGACCAGGCCGTTGACGAGACCGCCGGTGTTCGCGATCCGCAGGCCCTGGAAGGCGAAGCGCAGCACGAAGCAGGACGCGACGGCGGCGGCGAACGCGCCGGCGGCCAGGCCGGCGCGGCGCAGGCCGTAGTGGCCGCCGTGGTCGACCCAGGTCGTGCCGAAGAAGCGGATCTCCTCGGGCCGGGGCCCGCCGGGGGTGGCACCGGTGGCGCCGCCGGTCCTTCCGGCGGCGCTCCCGGCGGCCGCGTCGTCCGCCGTGCGGGGGGTCTGCTCGTCGTCGCTCACGGGGTCGATTATCCCCGGGCGACCGTCCGGGCGGGCCGGTGGCGGTCCTCGCCGTCAGCCGCAGCGGGGGGCCACGTAGCCGTCGCTGCCGGTCTTCACGTACGCGTCCGCGACGAACTCGTCGCTCGCGATGTTGTCCCAGATGTTCGACGTGCCGTACGGGCCGGAGACCGATTCGCCCCGGGTCTGGCAGTAGATCGGCACGCTCGCGCCCAGCGGGAGCGTGCGCACGATGCCGTACTTCGTCCCCGGGCCGGAACGCACGTTGACCCGGTGGCCGGGTGCGACCGGATAGCGCACGACGCTCATGGAGACCGCCCCCTCCGCCCCGGTGCCGACCGCCGGTTCCGCGGTGGTGTTCGTCTCTTCCACAGCCATGAAGACCTCCCCCGTCGGGAGCTGGAACCGCTCCGCTGGAATTCACTCTCTGCGACGCGCAGGCTAGCAAGCCCCTCCGACATCGCACGCCCCATGGACTAGGCTCCGTGCGTCGCGCACGCGCGCGGACTCGACGGGGAACCACACGGGGGTGGGCGATGCCGCCGTTGCGCGGTGCCGGTGCCGACCGGGAAGCAGAAGGACACGAGTACGCGGGCGCGTACCGCCTCCAGGCAAGTCTCGGCTCGGGCGGCATGGGAGTGGTGCACCTGGCCACCTCCCCCTCCGGGCTGCGGCTCGCGGTCAAGGTCGTGCACGGGCAGTACGCGGAGGACCCGGAGTTCAGGGCCCGCTTCCGCCAGGAGGTCGCGGCCGCGCGCCGGGTGAGCGGCGCCTTCACCGCGCCCGTCGTGGACGCCGACCCCGACGCCGTGCGCCCCTGGATGGCGACGCTGTACGTCCCCGGCCCCACCCTCGCCGACCAGGTCAAGCGGAACGGGCCCCTCTCCCCCGCCGGGCTGCGCCGGCTGACGGCGGGGCTCGCGGAGGCGCTGCGCGACATCCACCGGGCCGGTGTGGTCCACCGGGACCTCAAGCCGAGCAACGTGCTGCTCACGGACACCGGGCCGAAGGTCATCGACTTCGGCATCTCCCGGCCGGTGGACAGCGACCTGCGCACGGAGACGGGGAAGCTGATCGGGTCGCCGCCCTTCATGGCGCCCGAGCAGTTCCAGCGCCCGCGGGAGGTCGGTCCCGCGGCGGACGTGTTCGCCCTCGGGTCCGTGCTCGTGCACGCCGCGACCGGGCACGGCCCGTTCGACTCCGACAGCCCGTACGTCGTCGCGTACCAGGTCGTGCACGACGAGCCCGATCTGACGGGCGTCCCGGACGACCTCGCCCCGCTGGTCGCGCGCTGCCTCGCCAAGGAGCCGGCGGACCGCCCGTCCCCGGCCGAGATCATGGCGGCGCTGCTGCCGCCCTCGTACGAGGCGACGGCGTTCGTGCCGTCGCGGCGGCGGGCCCCCGCCGCGCCCGCTCCCGAGCCCCGGCCCCCGGCCTCCTGGGAGGCGGACACCCCCGTACGCATGACCGCGGACCGGCCCCGGCGCCGGTGGCCGCCCCGCCGGGCCGTCACGGCCGCCGCGCTCCTCGTCCTTGCGGGCGGCGCGGTCTTCGCCGCCGTCCCGTCCGGCGGCGGGGGCGCTCCCGCGCCGGAGCCGCACCGGGCCGGGGCCGCCGGGGCGTTCGCCGGATGGCAGACCCCGCTGCAGAAGGACGGCGACCCCGCCGCGCCCGCCTGCGCGTACGTCGGCGGCGCGCTCTTCTGCTCGGGCCGGGGCATCGGCGCCGCGCGGCTCGACCCCGCGACCGGCCGCGTGCTCTGGTCGCGGCCGGCGCCCCCCGGCGAGAAGCACTCCGCGCCCGTGCCGCTGTCCGGGGGCCTGGTCGGCGTCGTCTCCGACGACGACCGCCTGCGGGCGTACGGGACCGACGGCGCTCCCGGCTGGGACACGGGCACGTCCGAACGCCACGGCGGCGTGCGGGGAGCGGGCGACACGGTCCTCACCGGCGGCTCGGGCACGGTGAGGGCCGTCGACGGCGCGACGGGGGGACCCCGCTGGGACCACGCGCTGCGCGGCCACGCGGCGCCGCGCCTCGGCCGGTACGCGGCGGAGACCGGCCTCCTGCCCGTCTTCGAGAACTCGGCCGGCGGGACCCGCACCCTCGTCAGCGCCCTGCGCCCGAGGAGCGGCGAGATCGCCTGGCAGAAGCGCCTGGACGGGGACCTCGTCCCGGTGGGCACGGGCGCGGACGGCGCGCTCTTCCTGCGGTCCGTGAACCTCGACTCGCGCACCGACGCCGTCGTCGTCCACGACCCCGCCGCGGGGTCCACCCGCCGCGTCCCCCTGCCGTCCCCGCTCGACGAGCCCGGGGTCGCCGTGCGGGGGGCGACCATCTACCTGCTGACGCCGACGGGCCGGCTGACGGCCCTGGACACCGCCGCTCCCGGCGGCCGCGTCCGCTGGGAGCTGGAGACCGCCGCCGGCACGGTGTCCGTCCCCGTCACCGGCCCCGGCGACCGGCTCTACTTCTCCGCGTCCGACGGGCGGCTGCTCGCCGTCGACACCGCGCGCGGCGCCCTCCTCGGGCAGACCCGGCCCCGGCTGCGGGACGGCAGGCTCGGGTACGCGACGTCCGTCCCCGCGCCGGTCGTCGCCGGGGACCGGGTGTTCGGGACGGCGCCGGACGGCTCCGTGTTCGCGGTGGACGCGCGCGATCCGGCGGCCTGGTGAGCCCCCGGCGGGGACGTACGGGGAGGGGCCCGGAACTTCGGAAAGTTCCGGGTCCCTCCCCGTACCGCTCCGGGATCAGCCCAGCTTGGTCACGTCGCGGACCGCGCCCTTGTCGGCGCTCGTCGCCATCGCCGCGTACGCCCGCAGCGCCGCCGAGACCTTGCGCTCGCGGTTCCTCGGCGCGTACACCCCGCCGAGGGCCTCGCGGCGGGCGGCGAGGACGTCGTCGGCGACGAGGAGGTCGATCGAGCGGTTCGGGATGTCGATGCGGACCCGGTCGCCGTCCTCGACCAGGGCGATGGTGCCGCCCGAGGCCGCCTCCGGGGAGGCGTGGCCGATGGAGAGGCCCGAGGTGCCGCCGGAGAAGCGCCCGTCGGTGACCAGGGCGCAGGTCTTGCCCAGGCCCCGGCCCTTGAGGAAGGAGGTCGGGTAGAGCATCTCCTGCATGCCGGGGCCGCCGCGCGGGCCCTCGTAGCGGATGACCACCACGTCGCCGTCCTTGACCTGCTTGTTGAGGATCTTCTCGACGGCCTCCTCCTGCGACTCGCAGACGACCGCCGGGCCCTCGAAGGTCCAGATGGACTCGTCGACGCCGGCCGTCTTCACGACGCAGCCGTCGGCGGCGAGGTTGCCGTGCAGGACCGCGAGGCCGCCGTCCTTGGAGTACGCGTGCTCGGCGTCGCGGATGCAGCCGTTCGCCGCGTCCGTGTCGAGGGCCTCCCAGCGCTCGGACTGGGAGAAGGCGGTGGCGGAGCGGACGCAGCCGGGGGCCGCGTGCCACAGCTCGACGGCCTCCTCGGTGGGGGAGCCGCCGCGCACGTCCCAGGCGTCCAGCCACTCCTTGATGGAGCGGGAGTGGACGGAGTGGACGTCCTCGTTGAGCAGGCCGGCGCGGTAGAGCTCGCCGAGGATGGCGGGGATGCCGCCGGCGCGGTGCACGTCCTCCATGTAGTACGTGCGGTCCTTGGCGACGTTCGGGGCGACCTTGGCCAGGCAGGGGACGCGGCGCGAGACCTCGTCTATGTCGGTCAGGCCGTAGTCCAGCTCGGCCTCCTGGGCGGCGGCGAGCAGGTGCAGGATCGTGTTGGTGGAGCCGCCCATGGCGATGTCGAGGGCCATGGCGTTCTCGAAGGCGGCGCGGGTCGCGATCGAGCGGGGCAGGACGGAGGCGTCGTCCTCGTCGTAGTACCGGCGGGTGATGTCCACGACCGTGCGGGCGGCGTTCTCGTAGAGGGCGCGGCGGGCGGTGTGGGTGGCGAGGACCGAGCCGTTGCCGGGGAGGGAGAGGCCGATGGCCTCGGTGAGGCAGTTCATCGAGTTGGCGGTGAACATGCCGGAACAGGACCCGCAGGTCGGGCAGGCGTTCTCCTCGATGCGGAGGATGTCCTCGTCGGAGATCTTCGGGTTCACGGCGTCGGAGATCGCGTCGACCAGGTCGAGCGTGCGGACCGTGCCGTCGACGAGGGTGGCGCGGCCGGACTCCATGGGGCCGCCGGAGACGAAGACCGTCGGGATGTTCAGGCGCAGGGCGGCCATCAGCATGCCGGGGGTGATCTTGTCGCAGTTGGAGATGCAGATCAGGGCGTCGGCGCAGTGCGCCTCGACCATGTACTCCACGCTGTCCGCGATCAGGTCGCGGGAGGGCAGGCTGTAGAGCATGCCGCCGTGGCCCATCGCGATGCCGTCGTCCACGGCGATGGTGTTGAACTCGCGGGGGATGGCCCCGGCGGCCGTGATGGCCTCGGAGACGATCCGGCCGACCGGCTGGAGGTGGGTGTGGCCGGGGACGAACTCCGTGAAGGAGTTGGCGACCGCGATGATCGGCTTCCGGCCGATGTCCGCGCCGGGTACACCGGAGGCGCGCATAAGGGCGCGTGCGCCCGCCATGTTGCGGCCGTGGGTGACAGTGCGGGACCTCAGCTCGGGCATCGTCGCTCGCTCCTCGTGACGGGTGTGCTTGCTTTCGAGCGTACGCCGCCGGACCAAGGCCGGGTCCCGTCCGGGCGCCGGGTCCCGTCCGGGCGCCGGGTCCCGTCCGGGCGCCGGGTCCCGTCCGGGCGCCGGGTCCCGTCCGGGCGCCGGGTCCGGTCCGGGGCCGGGTCCCGTCAGCTCTCGGTCAGGTAGCGCTGGAGGGTCGGGGCCACCTGGGCGACGATCGCCTCCGGGTCGGCGGAGGCCAGCGGCTCGACCCGGATCGCGTACCGCAGGATCACGATCCCGATCATGTGCGAGGCGGCCAGCTCCGCGCGGAACTTCGGATCCGGCACGTCGAGCTCGGCGGCGATCCGCTCCAGGAGCCGCCGCAGCACGAAGGTCCGCAGGACCGCGGCCGCCGCCTCGTGGGTGAGGGCGGAGCGCACGATCGCGAGGAGCGGGGCGCGGCTGGCCGGGTTCTCCCAGACCCCGATGAAGAAGCGGGCGAGGCGCTCGCCGATGCCGTCGCGGGGGCCGGAGACGATCGCCGGGACGACGGTCGCGGGCTCGAAGGAGACCTCGACGGCGGCGGCGAAGACCTCGTCCTTCGACCCGAAGTAGTGGTGCACGAGGGCCGGGTCCACCCCGGCCGCGCGGGCGATGCCGCGCACCGAGGCCTTGTCGTAGCCGCGCTCGGCGAACTGGTCGCGGGCCGCCTCCAGGATGCGGGCGCGGGCGCCCGGGCCGCTCTCCCCGGCGGTACGGGAGGGGCGGCCGCGGCGGCGGGGGGCGGGGTCCGCCGGGTCCCGTCCGGCCTCGGGGTCCTGGCCGGGCCCGGTCACCGGCACTCCGGTCCCGTCACGGGCGCGGGGCCCGGGAGGGGCGGCCGGCGGCGGAGGCGAGGTGGAGCCGGGTGAAGGCCAGGGCCTCCGCGAGGTCCGCCTCGCGCTCGGCGGCCGACATCGCGCGGCGGGTGTTGACCTCGATGACGACGTGCCCGTCGAAGCCGGTGGCCGCCAGCCGCTCCAGGAGCTCGGCGCAGGGCTGGGTGCCGCGCCCCGGGACCAGGTGCTCGTCCTTGGCGGACCCCCGGCCGTCGGCGAGGTGCACGTGGCCGAGCCGGTCGCCCATGCGGTCGATCATGGCGAGGGCGTCGGTGCGGGCGGTCGCGGTGTGCGAGAGGTCGACGGTGAAGTGCCGGTAGTCGTCCTTGGTGACGTCCCACTCGGGGGCGTACGCGAGCATCTCGCGGTCCTTGTACCGCCACGGGTACATGTTCTCGACCGCGAACCGCACGTCGGTCTCGTCCGCCATCCGCCAGATGCCGCTCACGAAGTCGCGGGCGTACTGGCGCTGCCAGCGGAACGGCGGGTGCACGACGACCGTGGAGGCGCCGAGCTTCTCGGCCGCCGCCCGGGCCCGCCGGAGCTTGACCCACGGGTCGGTGGACCAGACGCGCTGGGTGATGAGGAGGCAGGGGGCGTGGACGGCCAGGATCGGCACCCGGTGGTGGTCCGAGAGCCGGCGCAGGGCCTCGACGTCCTGGCTGACGGGGTCGGTCCACACCATGACCTCGACGCCGTCGTAGCCGAGGCGCGCGGCGACCTCGAAGGCCGTCGCCGTCGACTCCGGATAGACCGAGGCCGTCGACAGGGCGACCTTCGCATCCGGGACGCGCACCACTGGTTCTGCCACGCAGACAGGGTACGGGGCGGGCCGGGGCGCCGGAGGGTGGTTCCGGTCACGCCGGGCCCGTCGCGGGGGCGCGAAGGGGTCCCGCGCTCCCCGCTACTCCTCCGGCAGGTGGTCCAGGCGGCGCAGGATGACGCCCTCGCGCAGGGCCCAGGGGCAGATCTCCAGCTCCTCGACGCCGAGGAGGTCCATCGCGCCCTCCGCGACGAGCGCGCCCGCGAGGAGCTGGGCGGCGCGGCCCTCCGAGACGCCCGGCAGGGCAGCGCGCTCGACGACGGTCATCCCGGCCAGGCGCGGCACCCACTCCTCCAGGGACCTGCGGGTCAGGACGCGCTGGACGTGGAGGCCCTCGCTCGAACCGGGCGCCCCGGCGATCCTGGCCAGCTGCTTGAAGGTCTTGGAGGTGGCGACGACGTGGTCCGGGGGCCCGAAGCGGCTGAACTCGCCGACCGTACGGGCGATCTGCGCGCGCACGTGGCGGCGCAGCGCCTTCACGTCGGCGCCGTCGGCCGGGTCGCCCGGCAGCCAGCCGGCGGTGAGCCGGCCCGCGCCGAGCGGCAGGGAGACGGCCGCGTCGGGGTCCTCGTCGATGCCGTACGCGACTTCGAGGGAACCGCCGCCGATGTCGAGGAGGAGGAGCTTCCCGGCGGACCAGCCGAACCAGCGGCGGGCGGCGAGGAAGGTGAGGCGGGCCTCCTCCTCGCCGGTGAGGACCTGGAGGTCGATGCCGGTCTCGTCCTTGACCCGGGCCAGGACGGCGTCGGCGTTGACGGCCTCGCGGACGGCGGAGGTCGCGAACGGCAGCACCTCCTCGCAGCCCTTGTCCTCGGCGGCGTGGAGCGCGTCCCGGACGGTCGCGACGAGCCGTTCGACGCCGTCGGGGGCGATCGCGCCCCGCGCGTCGAGGAGTTCGGCGAGGCGCAGTTCCGCCTTGTGGGAGTGGGCGGGCAGGGGGCGGGCGCCGGGGTGCGCGTCCACCACCAGGAGGTGCACCGTGTTCGAACCGACGTCGAGGACTCCGAGTCTCATGGGCGGAACGCTACTGCGCGCGCCGCATACGCTGGAGAGCGTGCCAAAGACGAAAAAGGCGAAGCAGGACAAAGACAGTGCCCGTGCGGTGGACGTGAGCGCCGCCAGGGCGGTCAAGGGCGCCGGGAAACGGGGCAAGGACGTGGAACCGGACGAGAAGGGGCTGGACTTCGCGCGCGCGTGGGTCGAGTTCCCCGACCCGGCCGACGAGGAGCAGGTCTTCCGCTGCGACCTGACCTGGCTGACCTCGCGCTGGACGTGCGTCTTCGGCAGCGGCTGCCGGGGCATCCAGGCGGGCCGGGCCGACGACGGCTGCTGCACGCTGGGCGCGCACTTCTCCGACGAGGACGACGAGAAGCGGGTCGCGGAGCACGTGGCCCGGCTCACGCCGGAGCTGTGGCAGTTCCACGACGTCGGTACGGAGACGGGCTGGACGCAGCTCGACGAGGACGGCGACCGGCAGACCCGCCGCTGGGAGGGCTCCTGCATCTTCCAGAACCGTCCCGGGTTCGCGGGCGGCATGGGCTGCTCGCTGCACATCCTGGCCCTGAAGGAGGGCCGGGAGCCGCTGGAGACCAAGCCGGACGTGTGCTGGCAGCTGCCGGTGCGCCGGACGTACGACTGGATCGACCGGCCCGACGACACCCGGGTGCTCCAGGTGTCGATCGGGGAGTACGACCGCCGGGGCTGGGGCCCGGGCGGCCACGACCTGCACTGGTGGTGCACCTCGGCCACCTCGGCGCACGGCGCCGGGGAGCCGGTCTACGTCACGTACCGGCCCGAGCTCACCGAGATGATGGGCGAGGAGGCGTACGGGGTCCTCGCCGGCCTGTGCGAGGCCCGGCTCGCCTCGCAGCTGCCCCTTGTGGCCCCGCACCCGGCGGACCCGCCGCGGCCGGGGGTCTGAGCCCTCAGGAGGCCGGGGGCGGTTCCTCCGTCTCCGGCGGCGGGGTCGTGCCGGGGTCCGTGGGCGTCGGCGGGGGCTCCTCCGTCGTCGGCGGCGGGGTGGTCGGCTCCTCCGTCGCGGGCGGCGGGGTCGTCGCCGGCGGTTCCTCCGTCGTCGGGGGCGGAGTGGTCGGCGGCGGTTCCTCCGTCGTCGGCGGCGGGGCCGTGGGCGGGGTGGTCGGCTCCGTGGTGGCCGGCGGGGGCGGCACCGGCTTCGGCGGCCGGGGGACGCCCGGGGCCGGGTGGAAGACGCCGCCCTGCCCGGTGCGGTTGATCCCGGCGATGCGCACCACCGCGCCCGAGGGGTTCACCCCGACCCGGGCGCTCCACGCTCCCCCGGGTTCGCGCCCGTGGTCGACGCGGACCTCGACGGTGACCCGCTCGCCGGGGCGGAGGATGCCCGAGGCGCGGCTCACGTAGATCCAGGGCGCGTCCGTCCACAGCGACCAGGCGACGGGCGAGCCGCCGCCGGCGGTCAGCGTCAGGAGGGTCAGGTCGCCGTGGCCGCGCGCGGCGACCGTGACCCAGCCGGGGGCGGCCTCTCCGGGCTTCGGGGGCGTTCCGGGGCCGGTGGGGCCGCCGGGGCTGACCACCTCGACGGAGACGTCGGGCGCGCGGCTGCCCCGGGTGAAGCGGGGCTCGGGGGTGGCGCGGGCGCTGCCCGCGTTCTCGTACCGGTCGTGGGGGCGCCCGTCCGGGCCGGTCCCGTCGTCCGTCTCGCGCGCGCTGACCCGGCCCCCGTCATGGGTGGCGTCGGTGGTGCCCCGGTAGGAGGTCCACAGGGCGAGGACGGGGGCGGCGACCACGGCCGCGACGACGGTGGTGGTCACCGCGCGGGCCCGCATCCGGTCGCGGCGGGCCGTGTGGTCCTTCGGGTCCACGGGGAAGCCGGTGGGCGCGAAGCGCGGGGCGCCGGCACGCGCGCGGGGCACGTGCAGCATCGCCATGTACGCGGCGGCCCGGGGCGCCTCGACCAGCGGCAGCCGGTCCGGGGGGAGGGCCCCGGTGCCGGGCCAGGGCCCGGCGGCGCCCACGCGCTCGGCGGCGCGGCGGCAGCGGGGGCAGTCGTCCACGTGCCGGACGAGCTCGGCGCGCAGGGTGGCCGAGAGGAGCACCTGCCGGTCGCCGGTGAGCCGGGCGACGGTGGGGCAGCTGCCGGTCTCGACGACGGCGAGGGCGGCCCGGGTGCGTTCGACCTCGCAGCCGGCGGTGGCCAGGAGCTCGCGGGCGGCGAGCGGGTCGAGGGAGAGGACGGCGGCGACCTGGCGGTGGTTGAGGCCGTGGCGGACGGCGAGCTCCAGGGCCTCGCGCTGCGCGGGGGTGGTGCCGGCCGCCTCGGGCCAGGCGAGGAGGGCGAGTTCGGCGCGGTGCCGCTCGGCGGTCCCGGCGGAGACCCGGGGCGGCTCGGGCGGGGTGACGGCGGGGCGGCCGGTGTGGGCGCCCTGGCGCTTGCGGCGCTGCTCGCCGAGGGTGCGCAGGCAGGCCCAGCGGGCGAGGGCGTACAGCCAGGCGGTGCGGCCGTCCTCGTCGGAGGGGCAGCGGCCCCGGTGGCGCTCGGCCGCGGCGAGGACGTCGCCGAGGACGGCGGTGGCCGTGTCGTGGTCGCAGAGCACGGAGAGGCAGTACGTGAAGAGGCCGTCGAGGGCGGCCTCGTAGCGGGCGGGGGGCCGGCGGCCGAGCGTGCGCGGTCCCTGGTCCGTGGTGCGGTGCGCCCGGTGTGCGCCGGTGGTGCGTGCGGGGGTTTCCAGCCTGCTGCTCGTCACTGGGCGACCGTAGGCAGGAGCGGGGGCGTTCTTCGTACCGGTCGCGCACTTCTCATCCCTACGGGTGAAGGTATCGCTCGAAAGAGGACGGGTACCCGGCGCCGGGTGGACGGGTTGTGCGGGCTCCGGTCGCGGGGCCGGGGCCCGTTGTCGGTGGCGGCGGCTACGGTGGGGCGCATGGCTGCCCGTACGAAATCCGCCAAGGAGCGTCCGTCCTACCGCTGCACCGAGTGCGGCTGGCAGACGGCCAAGTGGCTCGGCCGCTGCCCCGAGTGCCAGGCCTGGGGGACGGTGGAGGAGTACGGCGCGCCCGCGGTCCGGACGACCGCCGCGGGCCGGGTCTCCACCGCCGCGCTTCCCATCGGGCAGGTCGACGGCCGGCAGGCGACCGCCCGCTCGACCGGCGTCGACGAGCTGGACCGGGTCCTCGGCGGGGGGCTCGTGCCCGGTGCCGTGGTGCTGCTCGCGGGCGAGCCGGGCGTCGGCAAGTCGACGCTGCTGCTCGACGTGGCGGCGAAGGCGGCGAGCGACGAGCACCGCACGCTGTACGTGACGGGCGAGGAGTCCGCGAGCCAGGTCCGGCTGCGGGCCGACCGGATCGGCGCGATCGACGACCACCTGTACCTGGCGGCGGAGACCGACCTGTCGGCGGTCCTCGGGCACCTGGACGCGGTGAAGCCGTCGCTGCTGATCCTGGACTCGGTGCAGACCGTGGCCTCGCCCGAGATCGACGGCGCGCCCGGCGGCATGGCGCAGGTCCGCGAGGTCGCGGGCGCGCTGATCCGGGCCTCCAAGGAGCGTGGGATGTCGACGCTCCTGGTCGGCCACGTCACCAAGGACGGGGCCATCGCGGGCCCCCGGCTCCTGGAGCACCTGGTGGACGTGGTGCTGAGCTTCGAGGGCGACCGGCACGCGCGCCTGCGGCTGGTGCGGGGCGTGAAGAACCGGTACGGGGCGACGGACGAGGTCGGCTGCTTCGAGCTGCACGACGAGGGGATCACGGGGCTCGCCGACCCGTCGGGGCTCTTCCTGACCCGGCGCGACGTGGCCGTGCCGGGCACGTGTCTGACGGTCACCCTGGAGGGGCGCCGGCCGCTGGTCGCGGAGGTGCAGTCGCTGACGGTGGACTCCCAGATCCCCTCCCCGCGCCGGACCGTCTCCGGTCTGGAGACCTCCCGGGTGTCGATGATGCTGGCGGTCCTGGAGCAGCGCGGGCGGATCAGCGCGCTCGGCAAGCGGGACATCTACAGCGCGACCGTGGGCGGCGTGAAGCTCTCCGAGCCGGCCGCCGACCTGGCGATCGCGCTCGCCCTCGCCTCCGCGGCGAGCGACACCCCGCTGCCGAAGAACCTGGTGGCGATCGGGGAGGTCGGGCTCGCGGGCGAGGTCCGGCGGGTGACGGGCGTGCAGCGGCGCCTCGCGGAGGCGCACCGCCTGGGCTTCACGCACGCGCTGGTCCCGACGGACCCGGGGAGGGTGCCGCCGGGCATGAAGGTGACGGAGGTCGCGGACATGGGCGACGCGCTGCGGGTCCTGCCGCGCGGGCGGCGCGCGAAGGCGCCGGAGGGCGCGGAGCAGTAGGGCGGGGCGGGCCCGGGCCCCGCGCCCCGGGGCGGTGGGGGCTTCCGCGAGGTGCCGGGGAGACGCCCGGCGAGCGCCGGGCGCGGGCCGGGAGACGTCCGGTGAGCGCCCATCGGGGGCCGGGGGATGTCCGGCTAGGCATCCGGCAAGGGCTCGGCACGAGCCGGGGCAGGCGTTCGGCAGAGGGGTCCGGTGGGACGCCCGGCAAGAGCCCGGCGGGGGCCCGGGCAAGGAGCCCGGCAGGAGCCCGGCGGGGCCGTTCGGCACAGGCTCGGCGGGCGCCCGGTACAGGCCCGGACCAGGCGTTCGGCAAGAGATCGGCGCGGGTTCGGACAAGGCCCCGGCAAGGAGTCGGCGCGGGTTCGGCCAGGCGTTCGGCAAAAGACCGGCGCGGGTTCGGCCAGGCGTTCGGCAAAAGACCGGCGCGGGTTCGGACAAGGCCCCGGCAAGGAGTCGGCGCGGGTTCGGCCAGGCGTTCGGCAAGAGACCGGCGCGGGTTCGGACAAGGCCCCGGCAAGGGATCGGTATGGGTCCGGACAAGGCCGCGGCAAGGGACCGGCGCTGGTTCGGACATGGGGGCGGCAAGGGGTCGGTAAAGGTTCCGGCAAGGGGTGGGAATGGTGTCCCGTGGGGCTTCCCGCGAGGGGAAGGGTTGGTTTCGGTGCCGGGTGGGGACCCCTTTCGCACCAGCCGCGTTCGGCCGGGGGCGGAGGGCGGCGGGGTGGTGTCGCTAGACTTTGCCCTGGTCTCGCCCATCCGTACGAGCCGGAGGAATCCAGTTGGCAGCCAAGGACGGGGCAGCAGCTCCCGGGAAGTCCGGCGCGGGCTCCGGCAGTGACGCGCTGATGCGCGCGGCTCTGAGCGCGGTCGCGCCGGGCACCGCCCTGCGCGACGGCCTGGAGCGGATCCTCCGGGGAAACACGGGCGGGCTCATCGTGCTCGGCCTGGACAAAGCGGTCGATTCGATGTGCACCGGCGGCTTCGTGCTGGACGTCGAGTTCACCGCCACCCGCCTGCGCGAGCTGTGCAAGCTCGACGGCGCGCTCGTCCTCGACAAGGACATCACCAAGATCCACCGGGCGGGCGTGCAGCTCGTCCCGGACGCCTCCATCCCCACCGAGGAGACCGGCACCCGCCACCGCACCGCGGACCGGGTCTCCAAGCAGTGCAACTTCCCGGTCGTCTCCGTCTCCCAGTCGATGCGCCTGATCGCGCTGTACGTGCACGGCGAGCGCCGGGTCCTGGAGGAGTCGGCCGCGATCCTGTCCCGCGCCAACCAGGCGCTCGCGACCCTGGAGCGGTACAAGCTCCGCCTCGACGAGGTGGCGGGCACGCTCTCGGCCCTGGAGATCGAGGACCTGGTCACGGTCCGGGACGTCACCGCCGTCGCGCAGCGCCTGGAGATGGTCCGCCGGATCGCCACCGAGATCGCGGAGTACGTGGTCGAGCTGGGCACCGACGGGCGCCTCCTCTCGCTCCAGCTGGACGAGTTGATCGCGGGCGTGGAACCGGAGCGCGAGCTGGTGATCCGGGACTACGTGCCGGAGCCGACGGCGAAGCGCTCGCGGACGGTCGCGGAGGCGCTCACCGAGCTGGACGCGCTCACCCACACCGAGCTGCTCGAACTCCCGGTCGTGGCGCGGGCCCTGGGCTACAGCGGCTCGCCCGAGACCCTCGACTCGGCGGTCTCGCCGCGCGGCTACCGGCTCCTCGCGAAGGTGCCGCGGCTGCCGGGCGCGATCATCGAGCGGCTCGTGGAGCACTTCGGCGGGCTGCAGAAGCTCCTCGCGGCCAGCGTCGACGACCTCCAGGCCGTCGACGGCGTCGGCGAGGCCCGCGCCCGCAGCGTCCGCGAGGGCCTGTCCCGGCTCGCGGAGTCCTCGATCCTGGAGCGGTACGTCTGAGGACGCACCGGGGCCGGGTCAGTCCTTGGCGAGCGTGAACGAGGCCGGAAGGATCTTGACGCCCGGCATCGCGGCCTCCACCAGGTAGGTCCCGGGGCCCGCCTTGCCCGCCGGGGCGGTGGCGCACTGCGGGGCGCTGCGCCCGCGGTCCCACTCCACGGTGTGGGTGAGGGTCGCCCCGGCGGGGAGGCTCAGCAGGAGCGGGGTGCCGGGGCGCGGGCAGTGCGCGGAGGACCAGACCTCGTCGTCCTTGGCGTCGCTGATCGTCAGGACCGCGTTGCGGGGCCCGAAGTCGGCCTTGCAGTCGGTGGCCGAGGTGTTCTTCGCGACGAGCTGGAAGCGGGGCTTCTCCCCCGTCTCGTAGGTGACCTTGACGGACTTGAGCGTCAACTGGACCGCTCCGGCCGGGCAGTTGGGGATCGGGGAGTCGGCCGGGAGCTGCCGGCCCGCGCCGGTGCCCGCGCCGCCGTCGCCGGAGCCGTCACCGTTCTCGTCGGGGACGCCCGGTCCTGCGGAGTCCGCACCCCCGGAGCCCGCGCCCGCGTCCGTACCACCGGAACCGGAACCGGAACCGGAGCCGGAGCCCGAACCGGAGCCGGAGCCCGAACCGCCCGAGTCCGCGCCGCCGTTGCCGCCGGAGGCCCCGTCCTCCTCGTCCGACTCGTCGCGCCCGCCGGGCTGTTGGCTGATCGCGGGGCCCGAGCCGGAGGGGCCGGGCGTGATCGAGGGCGGGGTGGGCGACGAGCCGTTGGCGGAGTCGTTCGGCTTCTTCCCGTCCCCGCCGCCGGACGTCACGGCCCACACGGTGAGCAGGGCGAGGAGTGCGACCAGGCACAGCGCCACCGCCCTCCGACGCCAGTAGATGGTGGAGGGAAGCGGCCCGACCGGATTGCGCAAAGATCCCACGACCCGAACCTTACGAGAGATCGGGCCCAACTCCCGCCCCACCCGCCGCCCGAGACCTCAAGTTTTGCCGATCATCACACCCTTCTTTCCGGGAACTTTTTCCGGGTCCGCGAGTCAAAACGGGGCCAACCGGAGCGAATCGGCGCCCCCCACTTTCGTCGGGGGTCGTTCCGGCCGATGGCCCGGGGCGAGGCGCTCCGGATTCCGGTTAGCGTCGTTCCCCATGGACACCCTCCTCGACCTCTCCGACCGTCTGTACCTCGACGTCGCCGATCTCGCCCACGCCACGCCGCACTGGTTCCAGCTGCTCGCCGAGGTCTGGACCGAGGCCGGACTGCTGCTCTTCGGCGTGCTCTTCCTGGCCGGCTGGTGGCGCACCCGCGACGGTTCGAGCCGGGCGATGTCGCTCGCGCTGCTCGCTCCGCTCGCCACCGCCTTCGGCTACGTGGTGAGCGAGTCGCTGAAGTCGCTGATCGACGAGGAACGTCCGTGCCGCGCGGTCGCCGGAGCGCCCGCCTCGCTGGTGACCTGCCCGCCCTACGGCGACTGGTCCTTCCCCAGCAACCACTCGGCCATCGCGGGCGCCGCCGCGATCGCGCTCGCCCTGTCCTGGCGCGGCATGGGCCGCTTCACGGTGCCGATGGCGGTGCTCATGGCCTTCTCCCGGGTCTTCGTCGGCGTGCACTACCCGCACGACGTGACCGCCGGCCTGCTCCTCGGCGCCCTGGTCGCCTTCCTGGTGATGCGGTTCGCCGAGCGGCCGGTGCGGTCCCTGGTCGAGACGGCCCGGTCGAGCCGGAACGCGCTGGTCGTGTGGTGCGCGGGTCAGGGACCCCGTACGTCCGCCGCCGCCCCCGCCGAGCCCTCCCTGTTCGACCCCGCTCCCCCGCACGGCGCCGCTCCCGCCGCTCCGTACGGATCCGCTCCCGCCGCTCCGTACGGGGACCCCGCCGCTCCGTACGGGTCCGCCCCCGCCTCCCCGTACGGGGACCCCGCCCCTTCGTACGGGTCCGCCCCCGCCACCCCCTACGGTTCCGCCCCCTCGGACGACCCGGCCGCTCCGTACGGCTCCGCGCCCGCGTACGGGGCCGCGCCCGCCCATGACCCCTCGGCCCCGTACGGGTCCGCCCCCGCCGCGCCGTACGGTTCCGCTTCCCCCTACGGCGCCCCCTCCCCGTACGGGCACCCGGCCCCTTCGTACGAGAACCCCGCCGCCCCCCACGAGAACCCCGGACCGGGTGGGCACGCGCCGTACGACGCGCGCTGATCCCCCCGGAACCGTGTCAGGATCGGTGGTGCCATGACTTCCATCGACACGCCCTCCGTCCCCGAGGCCTCCGGGATCCCCGGGGTGCCCGCCGTCCCCGCCGAGCTGCACCGGCCCGTCCTCGCCTGGTTCGACCGGCACGCCCGTGACCTGCCCTGGCGCCGCCCCGAGGCCGGCGCCTGGGGGGTCATGGTGAGCGAGTTCATGCTCCAGCAGACCCCGGTCGTCCGGGTCCTGCCCGTGTACGAGCAGTGGCTCGCGCGCTGGCCCCGCCCGGCCGACCTGGCCGCCGAGGCCCCCGGCGAGGCGGTCCGCGCCTGGGGCCGGCTCGGCTACCCGCGCCGGGCGCTGCGGCTGCACGCGGCGGCCACCGCCATAACGGAGCGGCACGGCGGGGACGTGCCCGACGACCACGCGCAGCTCCTCGCGCTGCCCGGCATCGGGGAGTACACGGCCGCCGCGGTGGCCTCCTTCGCGTACGGGCAGCGGCACGCCGTCCTGGACACCAACGTGCGCCGGGTCTTCGCCCGCGCGGCGACCGGCGTCCAGTACCCGCCGAACGCGACCACGGCCGCCGAGCGGCGGCTCGCCCGCGCCCTGCTGCCCGAGGACGAGGGGACGGCCGCCCGCTGGGCCGCCGCCTCCATGGAGCTGGGCGCGCTGGTGTGCACGGCGAAGAACGAGGACTGCGGGCGCTGCCCGATCTCCGGGCAGTGCGCCTGGCGGCTCGCGGGCAAGCCGGCGCACGACGGCCCGCCGCGGCGCGGCCAGACGTACGCGGGCACCGACCGGCAGGTCCGGGGGCGGCTCCTCGCCGTCCTGCGGGACTCGGCGGACCCGGTGGCGCGCGAGGCCCTGGACGCGGTCTGGGACGAGCCGGTGCAGCGGGCCAGGGCGCTGGACGGCCTGGTCGCGGACGGCCTCGTCGAGCCGCTGGACGACGGCTTCTACCGACTGCCGCTCTCCTGAGACCCGCCTGCCGCTCTCCTGAGACCCGCCTGCCGCTTTCCTGAGGCCCGCCCGCCATTTTCCTGGGGTCCCGGCTCCGAAACCCCTTCCTCCCCCGCTGTTACACAACCGATGGGTAGCCGTGCGTCCACCGACGGCTGCCCCGCACAGCCCCGTGACAACCGCTCCGTAGCGTCCTCCACGACACGAGGGAACAAGCAGGTCACGGGGATGGAGGCGGTTCGGATGAGGCACGGTGAGGTGCTCGACTTCGAGGAGTACGTACGCACGCGGCAGGACGCCCTGCTGCGCAGTGCGCGCCGTCTCGTGGCCGACCCCGTCGACGCCCAGGACCTCCTGCAGACGGCCCTGGCCCGTACGTACGGGCGCTGGGACGGCATCGCCGACAAGTCCCTCGCCGACGCCTACCTGCGCCGGGTCATGATCAACACCCGGACCGAGTGGTGGCGCTCCCGCAAGCTCGAAGAGGTCCCGACCGAGCAGCTGCCCGACGCGAGCGTGGCCGACGCGACCGAGCAGCACGCCGACCGGGCCCTCCTGATGGACGTCCTGAAGGTGCTCGCGCCGAAGCAGCGCAGCGTCGTCGTCCTGCGCCACTGGGAGCAGATGAGCACGGAGGAGACGGCGGCGGCGCTCGGCATGTCGACCGGTACGGTGAAGTCCACGCTCCACCGCGCGCTCGCCCGGCTCCGGCAGGAGCTGGAGAGCCGCGACCTCGACGCCCGCGCCCTGGGGCGGACCGGGGAGCGGACGACCGTGCGAGGCGACGAAGGGGGGCGGGAGCGGTGCGCGGCATAGACGGCGGACCCGACGACGAGGCCGACGGCGGAAGACACGGCGGCCCCGGCTTCGAAGGGCCCGGCCCCGACGACGGCCCCGGTTCCGGCGGCGGCGACCGGCTCTCCGCCGGGCGTCGCCGCCCTCGGCGTGCCGCCAGGGCGGCGGGTGCCACGGCGGCCGCCGGACTCGTCGCCGTCGGCCTCTCCCTGGCCGCCTGCTCCACCGGCGGCACGGGCTCCCGCGACGAGGGCGCGGCCCGTACGGACGAGGTCGCCGCGGCCGCCCCCACCTCCGACGCCCCCTCGGCCGGCTCGGGCCCCCGGCCGGCGGAGCGGGTGGACCCGATCGAGCTGCTCAAGGCCGATCCGAAGCTCGGCAAGCGGTTCAAGGCCGACCTGAAGCCGTGCGCGGCGGACTCGTACCCGGTGGACGCCTCGTACGGCAACCTCACGAACGCGCCCGCCCCCGACGTCGTCGTCAACGTGATGACCTGCGGTGACGGCATCGGCATCGGCACGTACGTCTACCGCAACGCGAGCGACGGGTACGAGAACGTCTTCGGGGCCGAGGACGCGGGGGTGTACGCCACGATCGACCGGGGCGACCTGATCGTCACCAAGCAGGTGTACGCGGAGGGCGACCCGGTCGCGTACCCCTCGGGCGAGGACGTGATCACCTACCGCTGGTCGGGCAACCGGTTCACCCAGCACGACTGGGTCCACAACGACTACAGCCGGTCGGTCGGCGAGGGCGAGGGCCTGGAGCCCGCGCCCAGCGAGCCCCCCGCGGGCTGACCCGTCCCCGAAGAGACACGCACCCGAAGAGACCCGTACTCAAAGAGACCCGGGCCCGAAGAGACCCGGAAAGCGCACGACCCCGAAGGAACCCCACGATGGCCGAAACCCATGTCCTGTTCGTCGAGGACGACGACGTCATCCGTGAGGCCACCCAGCTCGCCCTGGAGCGGGACGGCTTCCGGGTCACGGCCATGCCCGACGGCCTCTCCGGCCTGGACTCCTTCCGGGCGCGGCGGCCGGACATCGCCCTGCTCGACGTGATGCTGCCGGGCATGGACGGCGTCAGCCTCTGCCGCCGCATCCGCGACGAGTCGACGGTCCCGGTGATCATGCTGTCGGCGCGCGCCGACTCCATCGACGTCGTCCTCGGCCTGGAGGCCGGGGCGGACGACTACGTGACCAAGCCCTTCGACGGCTCGGTCCTGATGGCCCGCATCCGGGCCGTGCTGCGCCGCTTCGGGCACGCGGGCGGCGGCGAGGCCGGGGACGGGCCCGCGGACGGCGGGCTGCTGGTCTTCGGGGACCTGGAGGTCGACACCGAGGGCATGGAGGTCAGGAGGGGCGGGGCGCCGGTGGCGCTGACCCCGACCGAGATGCGGCTGCTCCTGGAGTTCTCGTCCGCGCCCGGCACCGTGCTGTCCCGGGACAAGCTCCTGGAGCGGGTCTGGGACTACGGCTGGGGCGGCGACACCCGGGTCGTGGACGTGCACGTGCAGCGGCTGCGGGCCAAGATCGGCCAGGACAGGATCGAGACCGTGCGCGGCTTCGGCTACAAGCTCCGGGGCCAGGGCGGGTGAGGCCGTTCCCCCTGCGCACCGGGGTCCGCTGGAAGATCGCCGTCGCCATCGCGGCGGTCGGCGCCCTCATCGCGGTCACCCTGAGCGTGGTCGTGCACAACGCCGCCCGCATCTCGATGCTCGACAACGCGCGCGAGGTGCAGATGGAGCGGCTGCTCTTCGCGCAGCGGCTGTACGAGACGTCGAAGCCGAAGGAGCCCCGCTTCGGCACCAAGATCAACGACCCGGCCCTGCCGCACCAGCTCGACCGGCTGATGCGGGACAACCGGCGCGGCACGTACGTGCAGGAGCACCGGCACGGCGGTCCGCCCGACGTGTGGGCGGCCGTGCCGCTCGCCAACGGCGACGTCCTGTCGCTGCACATCCCCTTCGCCGACCGCAGCGCGAAGATCATGGGCGATCTGGACCGGGCGCTCGTCATCGGCTCGGTCTCGGTGGTCTTCGGCGGGTGCGCGCTCGGCGTGCTCATCGGCGGCCGGCTCTCGCGGCGGCTGCGGAAGGCGGCCGTCGCGGCCGGCCGGGTCGCCCAGGGCAACACGGAGGTGCGGGTGCGGGAGGCCGTGGGCGGGGTCGTACGGGACGAGACGGACGATCTGGCGTGGGCGGTGGACGCCCTGACCGACGCCCTGAACGAGCGGATCGAGGCCGAGCGGCGGGTCACCGCGGACATCGCGCACGAGCTGCGGACCCCCGTCACGGGGCTGCTCACGGCGGCCGAGCTGCTGCCGCCGGGGCGTCCGACGGAGCTGGTGCGGGACCGGGCGCAGGCGATGCGGACGCTGGTCGAGGACGTCCTGGAGGTGGCCCGGCTGGACAGCGCGTCGGAGCGGGCCGAGCTCCAGGAGATCGCGCTCGGGGAGTTCGTGGAGCGGCGGGTGCGGACCCTGGACCCCGAGGTCGTCGTCCGGGTCGTGCACGACTCCTGGGTGAACACCGACCCGCGCCGGCTCGAACGCGTCCTGGGCAATCTCCTCGCCAACGCGGCCAAGCACGGGAGGCCGCCGGTGGAGGTGACGGTGGAGGGCCGGGTGGTGCGCGTCCGCGACCACGGTCCGGGGTTCCCCGAGACCCTGCTCAGGGAGGGCCCGAGCCGGTTCCGCACGGGGTCGAGCGACCGCGCGGGCCAGGGCCACGGTCTGGGCCTGACGATCGCGTCGGGTCAGGCCCGGGTCCTGGGCGCCCGGCTGACCTTCCGGAACGTGGCCTCCGAGGCGGCGCCGAACGGGGTGGGCGGGGCCATCGCGGTCCTGTGGCTCCCGGACCACGCGCCGACGAACACGGGCAGCTTTCCCGTCCTGCGGCTGCCGGAGCAGTAGCGGTCCTCCGGTGCGGCAGCGGGGCCGGGCCCCTTCTCCGGGACCCGGCCCCACCGTCGTGCGCGCGCGTCTCAGACCTTCTCGGACACCTTCGCCGCACCGCCGTCGGCGGGCTCCTGCGCGGCCTCCGGGCCCGCGCCCCGCAGCGCCACCTCCTTGACGAAGAGGGCGAGGGCGAAGGAGAGGACGGCGACCGCCGCGGCGAGCAGGAAGGCGCCGTGGGTGCCGGCGGCGACCGCGTGCTGATAGGCCTCGCGGAGCTGGGCCGGGAGCTTGGCGAGGCTCGCCGCGTCGAGCTGGGCGGTCCGCGCCGTCAGCTCCGACCCGCCCCGGGCGGCCATCTCGTCCTGGACGCGGGAGGTGAAGAGCGCGCCCATGATCGCGACGCCGAAGGAGGAGCCGAGCGTCCGGAAGAGGGTGGTGGAGGAGGAGGCGACGCCCATGTCCTTCATCTCCACGCTGTTCTGGGCGACCAGCATGGTGATCTGCATGAGGAAGCCCATGCCGGCGCCGAGGACGGCCATCCAGATCCCGGAGACCAGCCGTGAGGTGCCGGTGTCCATGGTGGAGAGCAGGAAGAGGCCGGCCGTCATGAGGGCCCCGCCCGCGATGGGGAAGGCCTTGTACTTGCCGGTGCTGGTGGTGACCCGGCCCGCGACCAGCGAGACGACCATCATCGAGAGCAGCATCGGCAGGAGGAGCAGTCCGGAGTTGGTGGCGGAGGCGCCCTGGACGGACTGCTGGAAGAGCGGCAGGTAGAGGACCGCGCCGAACATCACGAAGCCGGCGACGAAGCCGATCAGGGACATCAGGGTGAAGTTGCGGCTGCGGAAGATGTGCAGCGGCACGATCGGGTCGCTCGCCCGGGTCTCCACCCACAGGAAGGCGAGGAGGGCGAGGACGCCGCCGACGGCGAGGCCGACGATGGTGGCCGAACTCCAGGCGTACTCGGTGCCGCCCCAGGTGGTGACCAGGACGATCGCGGTGATGCCGGCGGTCAGCAGCGCGGCGCCGGCGAAGTCGATCCGGGTGTCCGTGCTCCGCGGCTTCTTCGGCAGGTGCAGGACGGTGGTGACCATGGCGAGGGCGACGGCGCCGAGCGGCAGGTTGATGTAGAAGGACCAGCGCCAGCCCCAGTGGTCGGTGATGGTGCCGCCGACGAGGGGGCCGCCGATCATGGCGAGGGCCATCACGCCGGCCATCATGCCCTGGTACTTGCCGCGCTCGCGGGGCGGGATGAGGTCGCCGATGATCGCCATGACGCCGACCATGAGGCCGCCGGCGCCGAGGCCCTGGACCGCGCGGAAGCCGATGAGCTGGCCCATGTCCTGGGCCATGCCGCTGAGCGCCGAGCCGATCAGGAAGATCACGATCGAGGTGAGGAAGACGCCCTTGCGGCCGAACATGTCGCCGAGCTTGCCCCAGAGGGGGGTGGAGGCGGCGGTGGCCAGGGTGTAGGCGGTGACGACCCAGGAGAGGTGTTCCAGGCCGCCGAGCTCGCCGACGATCGTCGGCATCGCGGTGCCGATGATCATGTTGTCCAGCATCGCGAGGAGCATCGCGATCATGAGGGCGAGCAGGACGACACGGACGCTGCGCGCCGGCGGTGCCGCCCCCTCTTCCGTTTGAACGTTCTGTTGCGTCGCCATGCCATTCCCTTACTTGCCGCCCGGCTAGTTACTACACTGAGGGACGGTAGGCCCGTAACTTGCCGGTCGTCAAGTAAGTTCTTTGGAAAGTGGAGGGCGCCCCCATGGCCCGAGGCAACACCCGTCAGCGCATCCAGGACGTGGCCCTCGAACTCTTCGCGGAGCAGGGCTACGAGAAGACCTCCCTGCGCGAGATCGCGGAACGCCTCGACGTGACCAAGGCGGCGCTCTACTACCACTTCAAGACCAAGGAAGACATCCTGATCGGGATCTTCCAGGACCTGACCAGGCCGATGGACGAGCTGATCGACTGGGCCGGGAAGCAGCCGCGCACGATCGAGACCAAGCGGGAGATCGTGCGCCGCTACCAGGTGGCCCTGCTCGCGGCGGCGCCGCTCTTCCGCTTCATGCAGGAGAACCAGGCCGCCGTGCGCGAGCTGAGCGTCGGGCTCACCTTCAAGGAGCGCATGATGGCGCTGACCGGCCTGCTGTACGACGACGACTTCCCCGTCAAGGAGAAGGTCCGCTGCGTCAGCGCGATCTTCACGCTCCACGCGGGCACGTTCTTCATGCCGAACGTCGAGGGCGACCCCGAGGAGAAGCACGAAGCCGTCCTCGAGGTCGCCCTCGATCTCATCGACGAGGCCCACCGGGCCTCATAGGTTCACAGCGGGTTCGGCGGATCAGATGCCGACGCCGTGGGCGCGCAGGAAGGCGGCCGGGTTCACGGCGGAGCCGTAGTTCGGGGTGGTGCGGATCTCGAAGTGCAGGTGGGGGCCGGAGGAGTTGCCGGTGTTGCCCGAGAGGGCGATGCGCTGACCGGCGCCGACCTTCTGGCCGATCTTGACCTGGATCTTCGACAGGTGGGCGTACTGCGAGTACTTGCCGTTGGCGTGCTTGATCACGATGGCGTTGCCGTACGCGGGGCCGTCGCCGCCGCCGTACGGGCCGGCCTTCACGACGGTGCCGGCGCCGGCGGCCTTGACCGGGGTGCCGACCGGAACGGCGAAGTCCTGGCCGGAGTGCTTGTGGGCCCACATGGCGCCGCCCTGGTTGAAGCTGGCGCTGAGGGTGTAGGAGCTGACCGGCTTCACCCAGGCCGGGGCCTTCTTGGTGGCGGTCGCCTTCACGGCGGTGGCCTTGACGGCGACGGTCTTCTTCGCGGCGGCGGCCTTCACCTGGGCGGCGAGGTGCGCCTGGGTCTCGGCCTGGGCGGCGACGGCGGCGGACGCGGTCGCGGCGGTCGGGACGACGGCCTTGCCCTCGGCGGCGAAGGCGGACCCTGCTCCGGCCACCAGCGACGCCCCCAGGCCGGCAGTGGCGAGAGCGACGGCGGCGACACGGGTGGCGGGGTTCATAACGCGCTTCGACATACGGGGGAAAACCTCCGGGGAGTACGGGACCCGACGCGCTTTCGCTGCGGCGTCGGGCTTGCTCATCTTTGGTAACCCGGACCCCCAGTCATCCCAAAACACCCCATCTACGACATGACGTCGTAGCGATCACGGAAGAAGTTCAGGTCTTGACGACCAGGGGCGGGGGCTTCGAAATCGGACATATCGGCCCAAGAAAACCGGTTTAACCGCATGTCTCGGGGTCCCGGACCGCCCAGGAGGCCGGTCCGGGCACGGCCCGGGACCGGACGGGCCCTCCGACCCCCCGCTTCGTACCCGTATGTCCGAAATAAACGGCAATGTTTGCCACTATTCCGGTTAGTACCCCTCGAAACCCCTGTGCGCCTTGTCACCCGGGGGCCCTTCCGGATGGGACCTGGGTCACTCGGAAAGGCATTCCGAATGCGGCCTGGGTCACGTGACGGGGACCACTGAAAGGGGCTCCCGCACGTGGAAAAGGCCTCGGAAAGCGGCCCGGGTCACACCCCCGGCCCCCGTCCCGGCCCCTCCCCCACTACGCTGACCGCTCCACGGAAACACAGGGGGTCACCATGGAACCGGCGCTCATCGGCACACGCCTCGCCTCGGCCGCGATAGGACCGCTCCTGAAGAAGCTCCTCGCGAGCGAGGGCCCCGGAGCGGGCCTCGTCCCCAAGGACGCCGAGGTCCGGCTCTCCGGCCTCGTCTCCTTCCGGGGCGAGAAGCGCACCCTCACCGAGAAGGACGTCCGCGGGCTCGCCGCCACCCTGGTCGAGCGCTCCCGGCGGGGGACCGGGGAGCCGCCCTTCCCCGCCGACGAGACCGGGGCCGTCACCGACGCCCTCGCCGCGAACCTGCTGGCCCTCGGCGACCTCGACATGGACGACGTCCAGGCCGTCCGCCTCGGCCCCCGCGACCTCGCCCGCCGGCTGCGGGCCGCCGCCCCGGCCCCCGACGGCCTCTCCACCGACTCGGTCCTCTACCTGGAGACCATGACCGAGTGGGCCTGCCTCCACATCCTGGAGTTCTTCACCCGGCGCTCCACCTTCATCGCCCGCAGCCTGGTGGAGCAGACCCGCGCCCAGGCGGAACTCCTCGCCCGGGTCGACGCCGTCCTCACCCGCGTCCCGGCGCCCGGGAGCGAGGACGCGGCCTTCGAGCGCCGCTACCTGGCCCACCTCGCCAGGAAGCACGGCCGCCTGACCATCTACGGCGTCGACCTGCACCACTCACCGGACGAGTGGCCGCTGGACATGGCGTACCTGTCCCTGGAGGCGACCGGCGGGGAGGGCACGCCCGAGACCTCCGCACGGCAGCGGGAACAGCCCTCCGTCCGCGCCGACCTCGCCCTCGCCCGCCACGACAAGGTCCTCCTGCGCGGCCTCGCGGGCTCCGGCAAGACCACCCTCGTCCAGTGGCTGACGGTCTCGGCGGCGAACGAGGACCGGCCCGAGGGCATGGCGTACCTCCGGGGCCGCGTCCCCTTCGTCCTGCCCCTGCGCACCCTCACCCGCCACGGCGAGCGGCTGCCCTCCCCCGACCGCTTCCTGCCCGCCGCCGGCTGCCCGCTCACCCCGCCCGACGGCTGGACCGACCGGGTCCTCGCGGCCGGCCGGGGCCTGGTCCTGGCCGACGGCATCGACGAGATCCCCGAGGCCGAGCGCGGCCGGGCCCGCGAGTGGCTGCGCGACCTCCTCGGCGCGTACGAGGGCAACCGCTGGCTCGTCACCTCGCGCCCCACCGCCGTACGGGACGACTGGCTGGCCCCGGACGGCTTCACCGAACTGGCCCTCGCGCCCATGGCCCGCACGGAGGTCACCACCTTCGTCCGCCGCTGGCACCGGGCCGCCGGACCGGACGCCGCCGGGTACGAACAGCCGCTCCTGGACTCCCTGCGCACCGCCGAGCACGTGGCCCAGCTCGCCACCAACCCCCTGATGTGCGGTCTGATCTGCGCCCTCCACCGCGACCGGCGCGGCTTCCTGCCCCGGGGCCGCAAGGCGCTCTACGAGGCGGCCCTGCCCCTGCTCCTGTCCCGGCGGGACCGCGAACGGGACATGGGCGCCCCGACCGGCCTCGTCCTGGACGAGGCCCCGCAGATCCAGCTGGTCCAGCGCCTGGCGTACTGGCTGACGCTGAACGGGCGCACGCAGATGGACCGCGACCGCGCCGCGTCGCTCGTCGCCGAGGCCGTCCCGGCGGTCCCGGACGCCTCGGCGTACCCCCCGGACCGGGTCTTCACCCACCTCCTGCACCGCAGCGGCCTCCTGCGCGAGCCCACGGCCGACACCGTCGAGTTCGTCCACCGCACCTTCCAGGACTACCTGGCGGCGAAGGCCCTCGTGGACCACTGGGACATCGGCGTCCTCGTCCGCCACGCCGCCGACGACCAGTGGGAGGACGTGATCCGCATGGCGGTCGGCCACGCCCGGCCGCGCGAGTGCGCGGAGGTCCTGCGGGAGCTGCTGTCGGCGGCGGACGCGGCCGGGGACCGCCGGGTGCGGCTGCGGCTCACCCTGCTGGCGGCGACGGCGCTGGACCACGCGACGGAGGTGTCCCCGGAGATCCGGGGGGAGGTGCTGCGGAGGACGGGGGAGGTGATCCCGCCGCGCGACCCCGACGAGGCCCGGCAACTGGCGGAGGTCGGCCCGCTGGTCCTGGGGCTGCTGGGCGGCCCGGAGGAACTGACCACCACCGAGGCGTTCCACTCCGTGGTCACCGCGTCCCACGTGCCGACCGACGCGGCCCTCGTCTACCTGGCCCGCTTCACACGCCATCCGAGCCTGGCGGTCCGCTCGCAGCTCGTCTGGTCGTGGTTCCGCTTCGATCCGCGCTCCTACGCCGAGGAGATCGTGGCACAGCTCGATCCGAGCGACCTCGTCTTCACCGTCCGCTCCGACGACCAGGCCGAGGAAATGATCCGCCTCGGCCTGACGCCCCCGCTCCTGGGCATCGAGAGCCTGGTCTCCGGCCACCGGGCGGCCGAACTCCTGTCTTTGTGCGACCCGGTCGGCCTGGTCCTGGAGTGCTTCGACACGCAGTACGAATTCCCGCTCATGCCCCGGGACGCCCGGCTCCAGGACGTCGAAGTGCACCTGTACGGCTCCGAGGACGCGGTGGACCTGGCACCGCTCGCCTCCCTGCCCCGCCTGAAGAAGGTGAGGGTCGTCGGATCCGCGGTCGGCACCGAGCACCTCCCGCCCCACGTCGAGGTCACCGTCCTCTGAACGCACGAGGGGCGGCCCCGGAACCGTTCGGGTTCCGGGGCCGCCCCTCGACTACGCGCTACAGGCCCAGCGCAGCGTCACGCGTCCTTGGACAGGTTCGGCCCGGGGCCGCCCGCCGCCTCGACCGGCGGGACGTCCGGCAGGGCCGACTTCTCCTCGCCGCGGAAGGTGAACTTGCGCTCCTCGCCCTCGCCCTCCGTGTCCACGACCACGATGTGACCGGGGCGCAGCTCGCCGAAGAGGATCTTCTCCGAGAGCGTGTCCTCGATCTCGCGCTGGATCGTCCGGCGCAGCGGCCGGGCGCCCATCACCGGGTCGTAACCCTTCTTGGCGAGCAGCTCCTTCGCGGACTGGGAGAGCTCGATGCCCATGTCCCGGTCCTTCAGGCGCTCGTCCACGCGGCTGATCATCAGGTCGACGATCTGGAGGATGTCGTCCTGCGTCAGCTGCGGGAAGACGATGATGTCGTCCACACGGTTGAGGAACTCCGGGCGGAAGTGCTGCTTCAGCTCGTCGCTGACCTTCGCCTTCATCCGCTCGTAGTTGGACTTCGTGTCGCCCTGGGCCGCGAAGCCCAGGTTGAAGCCCTTCGAGATGTCCCTGGTCCCGAGGTTGGTCGTCATGATGATGACCGTGTTCTTGAAGTCCACGACCCGGCCCTGGGAGTCGGTCAGGCGACCGTCCTCCAGGATCTGGAGAAGGGAATTGAAGATATCGGGGTGGGCCTTCTCGACCTCGTCGAAGAGGACGACGGAGAACGGCTTGCGGCGCACCTTCTCGGTGAGCTGGCCGCCCTCTTCGTAGCCGACGTATCCGGGCGGCGAACCGAAGAGACGGGAAACCGTGTGCTTCTCGCTGAACTCCGACATGTCGAGGGAGATCATCGCGTCCTCGTCACCGAAGAGGAATTCGGCGAGGGCCTTCGACAGCTCGGTCTTACCGACACCGGACGGACCGGCGAAGATGAACGAGCCACCGGGACGCTTCGGGTCCTTCAGACCGGCCCGCGTACGGCGGATCGCCCGCGAAAGACCGATGACGGCGTCCTTCTGGCCGATGACGCGCTTGTGGAGCTCGTCCTCCATGCGCAGCAGACGCGAGGACTCCTCCTCGGTCAGCTTGAAGACCGGAATGCCGGTGGCGGTCGCGAGGACCTCGGCGATCAGCTCGCCGTCGACCTCGGCGACGACGTCCATGTCGCCGGCCTTCCACTCCTTCTCGCGCTTGGCCTTCGCGGCGAGGAGCTGCTTCTCCTTGTCGCGCAGGGACGCCGCCTTCTCGAAGTCCTGCGAGTCGATCGCGGACTCCTTGTCGCGGCGGACGCCGGCGATCTTCTCGTCGAACTCGCGGAGGTCCGGCGGCGCGGTCATCCGGCGGATGCGCATCCGGGAACCGGCCTCGTCGATCAGGTCGATCGCCTTGTCCGGCAGGAAGCGGTCCGAGATGTACCGGTCGGCCAGGGTCGCGGCCTGGACGAGGGCCTCGTCGGTGATGGAGACCCGGTGGTGGGCCTCGTACCGGTCGCGCAGGCCCTTGAGGATCTCGATGGTGTGCGGCAGCGACGGCTCGGCGACCTGGATGGGCTGGAAGCGGCGCTCCAGGGCCGCGTCCTTCTCCAGGTACTTCCGGTACTCGTCGAGCGTGGTGGCGCCGATGGTCTGGAGCTCACCGCGGGCCAGCATCGGCTTGAGGATGCTGGCGGCGTCGATCGCGCCCTCGGCGGCGCCCGCACCCACGAGGGTGTGGAGCTCGTCGATGAACAGGATGATGTCGCCGCGGGTGCGGATCTCCTTGAGGACCTTCTTCAGGCGCTCCTCGAAGTCACCGCGGTAGCGGGAGCCGGCGACCAGGGCGCCGAGGTCCAGGGTGTAGAGGTGCTTGTCCTTGAGGGTCTCGGGCACCTCGCCCTTGACGATGGCCTGGGCCAGGCCCTCGACGACGGCGGTCTTGCCGACGCCGGGCTCGCCGATGAGCACCGGGTTGTTCTTGGTGCGGCGGGACAGCACCTGCATGACCCGCTCGATCTCCTTCTCGCGCCCGATGACCGGGTCGAGCTTGGATTCGCGGGCCGCCTGGGTGAGGTTGCGGCCGAACTGGTCGAGGACCAGGGACGTCGAGGGGGTGCCCTCGGCAGGACCGCCGGCCGTGGCGGCTTCCTTGCCCTGGTAGCCGGAGAGCAGCTGGATGACCTGCTGCCGGACCCGGTTGAGATCGGCGCCCAGCTTCACGAGGACCTGGGCGGCGACGCCCTCGCCCTCGCGGATCAGGCCGAGCAGGATGTGCTCGGTGCCGATGTAGTTGTGGCCGAGCTGGAGGGCCTCCCGGAGCGACAGCTCCAGGACCTTCTTGGCACGAGGGGTGAAGGGGATGTGCCCGGACGGGGCCTGCTGGCCCTGGCCGATGATCTCCTCCACCTGCTGGCGGACCGCCTCGAGCGAAATCCCGAGGCTCTCCAGGGCCTTAGCGGCGACACCCTCACCCTCGTGGATAAGGCCCAGAAGGATGTGCTCGGTGCCGATGTAGTTGTGGTTGAGCATCCGGGCTTCTTCCTGAGCCAGGACGACAACCCGCCGCGCGCGGTCGGTGAACCTCTCGAACATCGTTAATCGCTCCTCAGAGCGGTCAGTCAGTTAGGGGTCGATCCCCTCCCTGTCCTTCCGCAGCTTAGTCCCGCAAGCGGGGACCGCTCATTCCAACTGCCGACATCCGTCCGGATCACCCCCTTGTCCGTGGGGAGACCTGCTGCCGAACAGCCGACAAATGCTCCAACCCGATGGTGCGAGACGATGTTCCCGCAGGCCAAGTGGTTACCCGTGCCTTCTGTACGCCGATGGCGAACGTGAGACGCCGAAGCCCGCGAGGTCACCCCTCTCCACTAGGAATGTCTTACCCGTAAGCACCGACACTCCATGCCGCGCACCCCGGTTCCCTCCGCTACCAGCGAACACCCTTGCGCGCCCGAATGCACTCGTACACCCCATCCCGGACACCTCGCGCGTCCGGCGGGGGACCGTGCGTCACCGCGCGGCGGGTGCGGGGCCGCTCCGGGGGCGTAACCAAGACGCCCTCGCGGGAGTTCCCCCGGCATGGCCCCGATCGTTCCGTCCCCCCGCGCGCCGCTCGACGACGGCCCGGCGCGGTGGTACGAGGAAGGGCTCGGCTGGGCGACGGTGGCGGGCCCGCCGGTGGCGCTGGTCACGGGGGAGCGCTTCGACGTCCTGGAGCTGCCCGCCGCGGCCGGCCGGGGCGTCCTGCGCCGGGTGGGCGCGGCGACCGGTCCGGTGGCCCTGGCCGGGTCCCGGATGCGGCTGCTCGTGGCCGCGGGGAGCGCGGAGGAGCTGCCGGGGCTGCTCGACTGGCTGGAGTGGGGCGGGATCGCCCTGGACCTCTCGGCGCTCGGGGCCGGCGGCCGGATGACCGCGCCCCTTCCCCCGGGGCGGGGCGGCTCCGGCGCGCCGGACGCCGCGGTGTGGCTGCGGGCCCCCGTGCCGGGCCGCGAGGTCGAGCCCTCGCTCCCGGCCCTGCGGGGCGCGCCGTGGGGCGGAGGGGGCGCCCCCTGCCTGGTGCGGCTCGTGTCCGCCGCCGCCGGCGAGTGCCACCGGGTGCGGCTGCTGAGTGCCCGGGCCCGGGGGCCGGTGGCTCAGCAGCTGCCGCCTCAGCGGTTCGCGTCCTCGTAGGCCGCCTTCACGGTGGCGGGCACGCGGCCGCGGTCGTTGACCTCGTAGCCGTTCTCCTTGGCCCACGCGCGGATCTTCGCGGTGTCGGGGCTGCCCGTCGCCGCGGCGCGGCCCTTGCCGCGACCGCCGGTGGTGCGGCCACCGGTGCGCCGACCGCTCCTGGTGTACGGCTCGAGCAGACCGCGGAGCTTTTCCGCGTTGGCGGTGGTGAGGTCGATCTCGTAGGTCTTGCCGTCCAGCGCGAACGTCACGGTCTCGTCCGCCTCGACGCCGTCGAGGTCGTCGACAAGAAGGACCTGAACCTTCTGTGCCACCGGATTTCCTTTCATCGAAAATGCAGTACGCGGAAAGGAAACCGCTTTTCCCGGGAAAACACAAACCCCTGGGAGAGGTTCAGAACCCCGACGGCGCGGGAAACGTGCGCGATTCGGACATAGGGTTCCGGGCGGGGTTCCCCGGGGGCTTCCGTACGGGTTCGGGGCGTCGTTCCCGGACCGGTACGGGTCCGGTTCGGTCGCTTCCGGGTCAGAGGTGCAGAAGCATCCGGCTGTTGCCCAAGGTGTTCGGCTTCACTCGTTCGAGACCGAGGAACTCCGCTACTCCCTCGTCATAGGAACGCAGGAGCTCGCTGTAGACATCTCCGTCGACCGGTGTCTCGCCGATCTCGACGAAGCCGTGCTTCGTGAAGAAGTCGACTTCGAAGGTCAGGCAGAATACCCGCCGCACCCCGAGCCATCGGGCGGTGTGCAACAACTTGTCGAGCACCTGATGTCCCACGCCGGCTCCCCTGAACTCGGGATCGACGGCGAGCGTGCGCACTTCGGCGAGGTCTTCCCACATCACGTGGAGCGCGCCGCAGCCGACGACGGCGGCGTCCTCGTCGCGTTCCGCCACCCAGAACTCCTGGATGGACTCGTAAAGCGTCACGGTCGCCTTGTCGAGCAGGATGCCGCGCCGGACGAAAGGGTCGACGAGTCGGCGGACGGCCGCGACGTCGCTGGTGCGGGCCCTGCGTACGGTGACGGCTCTGGTGTGGGCCGGAGAGGCGGCCGGGGAGTCGGATGGCGGCATGGGGGGACGTTATCGCCCTTCGGACCCGGTTTCCCCGCCGCCCTCCCGGGGCGGGGCGGGCAGGGGTCCGGGGAGCGGGGTGTCCCGCTGGACGATCCGAATGGCGTCGTCGAGCGCTTCGCGCTGCTCCGGGGACATCATCCCGAAGAAGGCGACGAGGGCGGCGGCGGGATTGTCGCTGCGGCTCCAGGCCTCGTTCATCAGTGCGGCCGCGTAGGCGGCGCGGGTGGAGACCGCCGTATAGCGATAGGCGCGGCCTTCGACTTCCCTGCGGACCCAGCCCTTCTGGTGGAGATTGTCCATGACGGTCATGACGGTGGTGTAGGCGATGGACCGTTCCCGCTGGAGGTCCTCCAGAACTTCCCGGACGGTCACCGGGCGGTTCCATTGCCACACGCGCGTCATGACGGCGTCTTCGAGCTCTCCCAAAGGACGGGGCACAGCGCCACCATAGTGCGCGAAACGCCGGTAAGGGTCGATCGACGCCGGAAAACGGAGCGAAACAGCGCGAAACCGATCCGGGGCAAGCAAAAAGGACGCACGACCTCGTGAGGCCGTACGTCCCCGGTGGTGCGGAACCCCGGCGGGGTCAGGAGGCGGAACCGTCCGGCTGCCGGGCCGCCTCGGTGCGGGCGAGGGCGGCGTCGACGGCCGCGTCCTCCTTGGCCTTGTTCGGACCGCCCTGGCTCTTGACGATCGTGACGACGAGGGCGATGAAGAACGCGGCCATCACGACGGGGGGCAGGAGCGCGGATACGTATTCCATGGCGACCAGGGTAGCTATCCGGCGGCCCGCTCCTCGGGCGGGGGCGGGGGAACGGGCCGCCGGCGCGGCGGGAACACCTCGGAGGGCTTGGGCACCGGGCGCTCCGCCGGGACGGGCGGGGTGGGCCTGGGCTCGTCGGCCGCCGCGCGTCCGCCGGGCAGGGCGAGGAGCCGGGCCCTGGAGGCGCGGTCGGCGGCGGGGGCGGTGGCCTGGACGACCCGGGCCAGGCGCGCGCGTACGGAGCGTTCGGCGAGGCCCTGGCAGCGGGCGAGCAGCTCGGCGGCGGCGGGGTTGCGGCGCAGGGCCCGCAGGGCGGCGAGGTCGTCGGCCCCGGGGTCGTACCCGGCGGCCAGCGCGTCCCGGAGGAGCTCCAGGTAGCCGCCGAGGGAGCCCGGCAGGGCCTCGCGGTAGCGGACCAGGTCGGCGAGGAGGAAGGCGCGCAGCCGACCGGCCTCGCGTACCGCCTCGTCCACGGATTCGGCCAGGCGCAGGCAGTCCTGGACGTCCTCGTCCTGAAGGGGGGCGGGCTGGAGGGCGATGGCAAGGGCGCGGCGGAGCACACGCAGCTCGTCCGCGCTGAACGCCATGCCGCCACGGGATCCGTATGGCGTGGGCATGGGCCGACGGTACGCGCTAATCGGACAATTTCCGCTTAAGGATCATTACGGCGCGCCGGGCGGCAGCCGTTCGGCGGTGCGGGCCCTCCGTCCGTACGGCCGCCCCCCTCTCCGGGAGGGGCGGCCGCGCGGGCTACGCGCGCGAGACGTTCCGCTCGTACACCAGGCGTAGGCCGATCAGGGTCAGCCAGGGCTCGTGCTCGTCGATCTCCGTGGACTCGCCGAGGACCATCGGGGCCAGGCCGCCCGTCGCGATCACGGTCACGTCGTCCGGGTCGCCCTTCGGGCCGACCAGCTCGCGCTTCATCCGGGCCACCACGCCGTCCACCTGGCCCGCGTAGCCGTAGATGATGCCGGACTGCATCGCCTCGACCGTGTTCTTGCCGATCACGTTCCGCGGGCGGGCCAGCTCGATCTTGCGGAGCATCGCCCCGCGCACGCCGAGCGCCTCCACCGAGATCTCGATGCCCGGCGCGATGGCCCCGCCCGCGTACTCCCCGCGCGCGGTGACCGCGTCGTACGTCGTCGCCGTGCCGAAGTCCACGACGATCGCCGGGCCGCCGTACAGCTCGACCGCCGCGGCCGCGTTGATGACGCGGTCCGCGCCGACCTCCTTCGGGTTGTCGGTGATGACCGGGACGCCCGTCTTGACGCCCGGCTCCACCAGGACCGCCGGGACGTCCCCGTAGTACCGGCGGGTGACCTCGCGCAGCTCGTGCAGGACCGAGGGGACCGTCGCGCAGATCGCGATGCCCTCGATGCCGTCGCCCAGCTCGACGCCGAGCAGCGGGTGCATGCCCATGAGGCCCTGGAGCAGGACCGCCATCTCGTCGGCGGTCCGGCGCGGATCCGTGGAGATCCGCCAGTGCTCGACGATCTCGTCCCCGTCGAAGAGGCCGAGGACCGTGTGCGTGTTGCCGACGTCGATGGTGAGCAGCATCAGGCCCGCACCTCGCGCAGGTCGAGGCCGATGTCGAGGATCGGGGAGGAGTGGGTGAGGCCGCCGACCGCCAGGTAGTCGACACCGGTCGCCGCGTACGCCGCCGCGTTCTCCAGGGTGAGGCGGCCCGAGGACTCCAGGACGGCGCGGCCCGCGACGAGCGCCACGGCCTCCTCCGTCTCGCCCGGGGTGAAGTTGTCGAGCAGGATCAGGTCGGCGCCCGCGTCCAGGACCTCGCGGACCTGGTGCAACGTGTCGACCTCGACCTCGATCGGCACCTCCGGGAACAGCTCGCGCACCGCCTTGAAGGCCTCCGCGACGCCGCCGGCCGCCACCACGTGGTTGTCCTTCACCAGGGCCGCGTCCGACAGCGACATGCGGTGGTTGACGCCGCCGCCGCAGCGGACCGCGTACTTCTCCAGGGCGCGCAGGCCCGGGGTCGTCTTGCGGGTGTCGCGGACCTTGGCCCGCGTGCCCTCCAGGGCGTCCGCCCACGCGCGCGTGGCGGTGGCGATGCCGGAGAGGCGGCACAGGATGTTGAGCGCGCTGCGCTCGCCGGTGAGCAGGTCGCGGGTGCGGGCGGTGACGCTCAGGAGCTGCTGCCCGGCCTCGACGCGCTCGCCGTCCTCGACGTGCCGCTCGACCTCGAAGGCGTCGGTGCAGACGATCGACAGGACCGCCTCCGCGACCCGCAGGCCGGCCACCACACCGGCCTCGCGGGCGGTGAAGTCGGCGGTGGCGACGGCGTCCTCGGGGACGGTCGCCACGGTCGTCACGTCCACCCCGCCGTCGAGGTCCTCGGCGAGCGCCAGGTGGGCGATGTCCTCCACCTGGACCGGGTCGAGGCCGGCGCCGGCGAGCAGTTCGGCCAGCGCCGGGTCGAGCCCGCACACGAACTCCTCGTCGCCGCAGCCGCAGCCGTCGCCGCAGCCGCCGGCCTCCTCGGCGTCCCCGGGGGCCGACTCGAAGGTGCTGATCTGGATGAGGGGGACGTCCACGGGCTCGGGACGGGCTTCCTCGGGCGTGCTCACGACTGCGGCTCCTTGGAGACTTCGGCGGTCACGGAGGGGAAGTCCGCGCCGGCGGTGGGGTGGGCGGCGAAAAGGCCGTGGGAGTCACGGCTCACGATCAGGTGCCGGCGCCAGACGGCGTCGTCGCGCTCGGGCCGGTCCTCGCGCCAGTGGCAGCCGCGGGTCTCCTCGCGGGCGAGCGCGGCCGTCACCAGGGCGCCGGCGACCTCCAGGAGGTTGGCGGCCTCCCAGGCCTCCGTGCACGGCTCGGAGCTCTTGCCCAGGTGGTCCATGACGGCGTCGACGCTCAGCTCCTCCAGGGCCGCGGCCGCCCTGCGCAGGCTCTCCCCGGAGCGCAGCACGCCCGCGTTCGCGCTCATGATCCGCTGGAGGTCGGGGCGCAGGCCCGGCTTGAGCACCGGCATCACGCGCGGCGGGGCGGACGGGACCGGCGTGCCCTCGCGGTGCGGTCCGTTCTCGACGACGTCCTCCGCGATCCGCTCGGCGAAGACCAGGCCCTCCAGGAGCGAGTTCGAGGCGAGCCGGTTGGCGCCGTGGACGCCCGTGCAGGCGACCTCCCCGCACGCGTACAGGCCGGGGACGGTGGTCCGGCCATACAGGTCCGTGCGGACGCCGCCGGAGGCGTAGTGGGCGGCGGGGGCCACCGGGATCGGCTCGGTGACCGGGTCGATGCCGTGGGCGCGGCAAGCGGCCAGGATCGTCGGGAAGCGCCGCTCCCACATCTCGGCCCCGAAGTGCCGGGCGTCGAGGTACATGTGCTCGGCGTCCTGCTCCCGCATCCGGCGCGTGATCGCCTTGGCGACGACGTCCCGGGGCGCCAGCTCGGCCAGCTCGTGCTGCCCCAGCATGAAGCGGACCCCGTCCGCGTCCACCAGGTGCGCGCCCTCGCCCCGTACCGCCTCGGAGACCAGCGGCTGCTGGCCCTCGGCGCCCGCGCCCAGGAAGAGCACGGTCGGGTGGAACTGGACGAACTCCAGGTCGGAGACCTCGGCCCCGGCGCGCAGCGCGAGGGCCACGCCGTCGCCGGTCGAGACCGGCGGGTTGGTGGTGGCGGAGAAGATCTGGCCCATGCCGCCGGTGGCGAGGACCACCGCGGGGGCGTGGACGGCGCCGACGCCGTCGTGCTGCCCCTCGTCCATGACGTGCAGGGTCACCCCGGCCGTACGGCCCGCCGCGTCCGTCAGGAGGTCCAGGACGAGGGCGTGCTCGACGGTGTGCACGCCCCGGTCGCGTATCGCCTCGACCAGGGCGCGGGAGATCTCGGCGCCGGTCGCGTCCCCGCCCGCGTGGGCGATCCGGCGGCGGTGGTGGCCGCCCTCGCGGGTCAGCGCGATCTCGCCCCCGGAGGTCGTGTCGAAGTGGGCGCCGGTCTCGATCAGCCGGCGGACCGCGTCCGGCCCCTCGGTGACCAGGGTCCGCACCGCGCGCTCGTCGCACAGCCCGGCACCGGCCACGAGGGTGTCGTCGAGGTGCTGCTCGGGGGTGTCGCCCTCGCCGAGCGCGGCGGCGATGCCGCCCTGGGCCCAGCGGGTGGAGCCGTCGTCGAGCAAGGCCTTGGTGACGACGACCGTACGGAGCCCGGCGGCGGTGCAGCGCAGGGCGGCGGTCAGGCCGGCGACGCCGGAGCCGACCACGACCACGTCGGCGTCGATGGCCCAGCCCGGCTCGGGGGCGTGCAGCCGTGTTCCGGTCACTTGGTGGCTCCGAGGGTCGGGGATTCGGGGCTCGGGGGCCCGAAGCGCAGGGGGATGTTGTCGATGAGGCGCGTGCTTCCCACGCGCGCGGCGACGGCGAGGACCGCCTCGCCGTCGTGGTCGTCGGCGACCTCGGTGAAGTCCGCCGGGTCCACCAGGGCCAGGTAGTCGAGGGTCAGCGGCGGCTCCGCCTTCGCCGCCTCGTCCAGGACCGCGCGGGCGGCGGCGCGCACGGCTCCGGCGCCGGCGCACTCGGCGGCCTGCGCGACCGCGTGGGCGTCGGCGGCGGCCCGGGCCTCGCCGAGCCGGGAGAGCGCCTCGGCCCGGTTCCCGGCCCGGTCCCGCCCGTTCGGCAGGGCGTCGGCCCGCGCGCGCAGCGCCTCCTGGGCGGCGAGGCGCTCCCGGCCGGCGAACAGCGCGCGGGACAGCGCGAGGGCGGTCCGGCGCTCCCCGGCCGACAGGTAGCGGTTGCGGCTGGAGAGGGCCAGGCCGTCCTCCTCGCGGACGGTCTCCACGCCGACGACCTCGACCGGGAAGTTCAGGTCCCGGACCATGCGCCGGATCAGGGCCAGCTGCTGGGCGTCCTTCTGCCCGAAGAGGGCCAGGTCGGGGGCGGTGAGGTGGAGCAGCTTGGCGACGACGGTCAGCATGCCGTCGAAGTGGCCGGGCCGGGAGGCGCCTTCGAGCCGTTCCCCCATGGGTCCGGCGGTGACCCGGACCTGCGGCTCGCCGCCCGGGTAGACCTCGTCCACGGAGGGCGCGAAGACGACGCTCGCGCCCGCGCCGAGGGCCAGCTCCAGGTCGGCGTCCAGGGTGCGGGGGTAGCGGTCGAGGTCCTCGCCCGCGCCGAACTGGAGCGGGTTGACGAAGACGGTGACGACGACGAAGCCGTCCTCCCCCACGCGCGCGCGTGCGGCGCGGATCAGGGTGGCGTGGCCCTCGTGGAGGGCGCCCATGGTCATGACCACGGCGTTGCGCCCGGGGGCGCCCCGCCGGGCGGCGGCGTCGCGCAGCCCCTCGGCGGTGGGGACGAGGCCGGCCTGGCGGGGGCGGTCGGCGGGGGAGCGGTCTTGACCGGGGGCGGGGGTCCCTGCGGGGACGGGGGAGGACCCTGCGGGGGCGGAGGGGGCGGGGGTTCCCGTGGGGGCGGGGGCCCCGGCGTGCGCGGAGGTCCCGGCGGGGGTGGTTTCCCCTGCGGGCGCGGAGGTCCCGGCAGGCGCGGAGGCCCCGGCGGGCGCGGAGGCCCCGGCGGGGGTGGTGTCCCGTGCCGGCGCGGAGGCCCCGGCAGGCGTCCGGTCGTGGTCGCGGGCGGGCAGGCTCATCGGTCGTCTCCTTGCGGCCCGTCGGCGGTCCCGGTGGTGCCGGTCGGGCCGGTCGCGCCCGTCGGGGTCTCGGCGAGCACCCCCAGCAGGTCCTCGGCCAGCTCGGGCTTGAGCAGGCCGTGCGCGAGCGCCCGGTCGGCGGTCGTGCGGGCCATCGCCAGGTAACCGGTGACGGTCCCGGGCGCGTGCTTGCGCAGCTCGGCCACGTGCGCGGCGACCGTGCCCGCGTCCCCGCGCGCGACGGGGCCGGTCAGGGCCGCGTCGCCGGACCGCAGCGCGTTGTCGAGGGCGGCGCCCAGGAGGGGCCCGAGCATCCGGTCGGGGGCGGCGACCCCGGCCTTGTGGAGCAGCTCCATCGACTGGGCCACCAGGGTGACCAGGTGGTTCGCGCCGAGGGCGAGGGCCGCGTGGTAGAGCGGGCGGGCCTCCTCGGCGACCCACTCGGGCTCGCCGCCCATCTCGATCACCAGGGCCTCGGCGGCGAGCCGCAGCTCCTCGGGCGCGGTCACCCCGAAGGAGCACCCGGCGAGCCGCTGCACGTCCACGGCGGTGCCGGTGAAGGTCATGGCGGGGTGCAGGGCGAGCGGCAGGGCGCCGGCCCGGCGGGCGGGGTCGAGGACCCGCGCCCCGTACCGCCCGGAGGTGTGCACGAGCAGCTGTCCCGGCCGTACGGCCCCGGTGTCGGCGAGCCCTTCGACCAGGCCGGGCAGGGCGTCGTCGGGGACGGTGAGCAGGACCAGGTCGGCGAGGGCGAGGACGCGCGCGGGCTCCACGACCGGCACGTCCGGCAGGAGCGCGGCGGCGCGGCGCCGCGAGGCGTCGGAGACCGCCGAGACGGCGACGGGGCGGTGTCCCGCGAGCCGGAGGGAGGCGGCGAGGGCGGGGCCCACCCGGCCGGCGCCGACGACTCCGACGGTGAGCCGGGCGGGCCGGTCCCCGGCTCGGGACTCTGGCGCTGATGGTGCGTTCACGGTGGGGACGGCCTTCCGTTCCAGTCCTCGGCGGGTACCGGACGATTTCTGGTCATGCTACGCCAGCGTCGGAGGCCCTTCCGTGGCTGTCCACAGGGTGTGGGCGGCGGTGTGATGATCACCCCATGGAAACTGCGGAAAGTGCGGAAACTGCGGAAAGTGCGGAACCTGTGGAAACCGGTGGCCCCGTGGAGCCCGAGGACGAGGAGGCGGCCCGGCTGCACCGGGCGGAGGTCTGGGGCGGAGCCGCGCGGAAGCTGTGGCGCTCCCCGGTGGACGGCACGGTCGGGGAGCGGCTGCGCGAGCTGGCCGCGTGGGCGGAGGCCGCCGGGTACGGCGGGGCGGCGCCCGACGCATACGGCGACGGCCCGGTCGAGGTCCTGGAGCGGCGGGTCGCCGAGGAGCTGGGCCTGCCCGCCGCCGTTTTTTTCCCCACCGGCACCATGGCCCAGCAGGTGGCGCTGCGCTGCTGGGCCGGGCGCACCGGCAGCCCCGTCGTCGCCCTCCACCCGCTCGCCCACCCCGAGGTCCACGAGGCCGGGGCGCTCGGGGCCGTCTCCGGGCTCCGCACGACGCACCCCACCGACGCGCCCCGGCTGCCGACGGCCGAGGAGGTGCGGGACCACCCGGAGCCGTTCGGGACGCTGATGCTGGAGCTGCCGCTGCGGGACGCCGGCTTCGTGCTGCCCGCCTGGGAGGAGCTGGTGGAGGTGGTGGAGGCGGCCCGGGAGCGGGACGCGGTCGTCCACTTCGACGGGGCGCGCCTGTGGGAGTGCCCGACGCACCTCGGCCGGGGGCTCGCGGAGATCGCGGGGCTCGCGGACAGCGTGTACGTGTCGTTCTACAAGTCCCTCGGCGGCCAGTCCGGGGCCGCGCTCGCCGGGCCCGAGGACGTCATGGAGGAGGCCCGGGTCTGGCGGCACCGGTACGGGGGCCAGGTCTTCCAGCAGTACCCGGCGGCGCTCTCCGCGCTCCGGGGCCTGGACGCCGAGCTGCCCCGGCTGCCCTCGTACGCGGCCCACGCGCGCGTGGTGGCCGACGCGGTCCGGGAGGCGCTCGCGGAGGCGGGCACGGGCTGGTTCCGGGTCCACCCCGAGGTCCCGCACACCCACCAGTTCCAGGTCTGGCTGCCGTACTCCCCCGAGACCCTGACGGCCGCCGCCCTCGCCCAGACCGAGGCCACCGGCACCGTCCTCTTCCGCCGCTGGTCCGCCCCGGGCCCGGGCGGCCCGCCGGGGGTCGCCCGGACGGAGCTGACGGTGGCGGGCCCGGGCCTGGAGTGGACGGCGGAGGACGTACGGGAGGCGGTACGGGACTTCCTGTCGCGGCTTCCGGGGGCGGCCCGGGGCTGACGGGCGCCTCGGAGGCCGGCCCCGGGGCTGCCGGGCGCCTCGGGGGCGGACCGGGGGCTGCCGGGCGCCCTGACGCCTCAGTCGGCCGGACGGCTGCGCGTCGCCGGAGCCGTACGGGACGGGGCCGTACGGGACGGGGCCGTGCGGCCCGCGCCGAACAGACCCGCGCGGCGCAGGGCCGCGCGGAGGCCGCCCCGGGCCGGGCGCCCCGCCAGGACCCGTGCGAAGCGGCGCCGGTCCCGGACCGCCCGCAGGACGGCGAGGTCGTGGGTGCCGGGCGCGGGCGGCGGCGGATCGCCGAGCCGGGCGGCGCGGGAGGCGTCGAGGAGGTACTGGTGCATCGCGTTCACGCCCCCACCGTGTCCCGTTCCCCGGCGCCCCGGCCCGCCGGTTGACGAGCCCCGTCAAACGACGGCCGGACCCGCCCGCGACCGCCGTTTGACGGTCCCCGTCAATCGGCGCGACACCGCCCCCGGTCCGTCCCGCACCATGACACGGTGAGCGTGACCATCGACATCACCGGACTGCCGCACGAGCGGATCTCCTTCTGCCCCTCGCCCCTGGCCGAGCTGGGCGCCGCCCTGCACGCCCTGGCGGAGCCCGCGCACCACGCCCGGCTGCACGCCTGGACCACCACCACGGCCGCCGCGCTGAAGCCGGAGCTCGCGGACCGGCTCCACGAGGCCGACTTCATGTGGCGCTCCACCCGGTCCGACATCCTGCTGCCCGCCCGCCCCCGCGAGACGCTCGCCGAGGAGCTGGACGACCTCGACCGGATGGACGACGAGAAGTACGTGGGCGCGGCCCTGGAGATCTCCTGCGCCGGCCACTACGCGCACGGCGCCCCGTCCCCGCTCGTGGACGGGCGGATGCGCCGCCGCGCCCTCGACCTGGCCGCCGCGCGCGGCCCGCGCCAGGCCGCCTTCGTGGAGCGGATGCTCGCGGACCCGCCCGGCACGCGCGCGTGGGTCCGGCGGCTCCTGGAGGACTGCGACGAGGCCTTCTTCGGCGACACCTGGCGCCGCGTCCGGGTCCAGCTCGCCGCCGACGCGCGCCACAAGACCGAGCTGATGCGCCGCAAGGGCTTGGCCGAGGCCGTCGCCGACGCCTCCTCCTCGATGGCCCTGGAGGAGGACGAGCGGGGCTCCCGGATCGTCGTGGACAAGCTGCTCCAGCGCCGTACCACCGCCGAGGGCACCGGCGTGACGTTCCTGCCGACCGCCTTCGGCTGGCCGCACCTCTCCGCGCTGTACGCGCCCGGCTGGCAGCCGGTGGTCCAGTACCCCGTGCCCGCCCGCGACCTCGGCGGCGGCACCCCCGTGGAGGCGGTCAAGCTGCGCCTGGAGGCGGTCGCCCACCCGATGCGGATGCGGCTCTGCCGCAGCCTCGCCCGGGGCGAGTACACGACGAGCGAGCTGGCCGACGCGTACGGCATCACCCCGCCCGAGGTCTCCCGCCACCTCGCGGTCATGAAGAAGGCCGGCCTGGTCACCACCCGGCGGCGCGGCCGGTACGTCCTGCACCAGCTCGACGTGACCGTCACCGCCCGCCTGGGCAGCGACTTCCTGGAGTCGGTGCTGCGATAGCGAGCGGCGCTATCCAAAAAGCGGCGCTCCCGCCCCGGAAGACGGCGCTCCCGCTCCAGAAGGCGGCGCTCCCGCCCCGGAAGGGAAGCCGCGGCCGTCCTACGCCGCCCCGCCGCCCCCGGCCCTGACCAGCCCCGACTCGTACGCGAGGACCACGACCTGGACCCGGTCGCGCAGGCCCAGCTTGGTGAGGATGCGGCCGACGTGCGTCTTCACCGTCGCCTCGGAGAGGACGAGCCGGGCGGCGATCTCGCCGTTCGACAGGCCCTGCGCGACCAGCATCATCACCTCCCGCTCGCGGTCCGTCAGACGCCCCAGCTCCTTGTGCTCGGGCTCGCGGCCCGTCGACGGCAGCATCGGCGAGAAGCGGTCGAGGAGACGGCGGGTGGTCGAGGGCGCCACCACGGCGTCCCCGCTGTGCACCGAGCGGATCGCGCCGAGCAGCTCCGCCGGCGGCACGTCCTTCAGCATGAAGCCGCTGGCCCCCGCCTTCAGACCGGAGAACGCGTACTCGTCGAGGTCGAAGGTGGTCAGGATCAGCACCTTCGGCGGGTCCGGCTGGGCGCAGATCCGCCGGGTCGCCTCCACCCCGTCCAGCCTCGGCATGCGCACGTCCATCAGGACGACGTCGACCTCCGTCGACCGCAGCACCTCCAGGGCCTCGGCGCCGTCGCCCGCCTCCGCCACGACCTCCATGTCCGGCTGGGCGGCGAGCACCATGCGGAAGCCGGTGCGCAGCAGCACCTGGTCGTCTACGAGCATCACGCGAATGGGCATGGGAGCGGTTTCCTTAGGGGTCGTCAGTGGGCGGGCTTGAGGGGGAGCAGGGCGCTGATCCGGAAGCCTCCGCCCGGACGCGGGCCCGCGTCCAGGGTGCCGCCGACCATGCCGACCCGCTCCCGCATGCCGATCAGACCGTGGCCCCGCCCGTCGGCGCCCCCGTCCTCGTACATCTCCTGCGGCGCCCCCCGGCCGTCGTCCTCGACGAGCAGCCCGAGGCCGTCGTCGAAGTAGACCAGGCGGACGCTGGCGCCCGCGTCCGGCCCGCCGTGCTTGCGGGTGTTGGTCAGGGCCTCCTGCACGATCCGGTACGCGGTGAGCTCGACGCCGCTGGGCAGCGGGCGGGGGCTCCCCTCGACCGCGAAGTCGACGGTGAGGCCGGCGCCCCTGACCTGCTCGACCAGGTCCTCGATCTGGCCCACGTCGGGCTGCGGCACGTACTCCCCGGCCTCCTGGTGCTCCCCGGTGCGCAGGATGCCGAGGAGCCTGCGCATCTCGGCGAGCGCCTGCCGGCCGGTGGTGGAGATGGTCTCCAGGGCCTGCTTCGCGGTCTCCGGGGACGAGTCCATGACGTAGGCGGCGCCGTCGGCCTGGACCACCATCACCGACACGTTGTGCGCGACGACGTCGTGCAGCTCGCGGGCGATCCTGGCCCGCTCGGCGGCGACCGCGACCTTGGCCTGGGCCTCGCGCTCCTGCTCCAGGCGGGAGGCGCGCTCCTCCAGCTGCGCGAAGTAGGCGCGGCGGGTGCGCAGGGAGTCGCCGAGAACCCAGGCGAGGACGAACGGCACGGTCATGATGACCGTGAAGAAGACCTTGGCGGGGCCGGAGGCGGGGTCCTCCACCGGCCATCTGAACTGGGCGAGCGTGGCGGCGCTCAGTCCGCCGGCGAGGGCGAGGCGGGACGCCCAGCGCGGTCCGTCGTGCGCCGCGACCGTGTAGATGATCACGAGCATGGCGAAGTCGGCCAGGAACGGTTCCAGGCCGAGGGCGAGCTGGAGCAGGCCGAGGGCGACGGTGAGCAGCAGCATCCGCTCCGGAGCCCGCCGGCGCAGCGCCAGGACCAGGGAGAAGAGCGCGGCGACGATCCCGTACGCGACGGGATGGTCGACCGGCGGGTAGGTCGACCCCACCCACAGCAGGGAGAACCCGAGGAGGACGAGGGCCCAGAAGCCGTCGACGCCCGTGGGGTGTCTGCGGAGGAAGTCGTAGAGGCGCTGCACGTCACCCAGCGTAGGGAAGGGGGAAGGTTCGGGGATCAACCGTGGGGTCGATCCTTGGCTCGGGGACCGTACTCCCCGAGGTGGAGACGGTGGCGGGGGGCCGGGGCGGGCCCGGAGGGGAGACTGTGGTCCGTGACGGACAAGACGTGGTGGGGGTGGCGGGAGGCCACGGAGCGGGCGCTGTACGGCCCCGGGGGCTTCTACCTGCGGCCCGAGGGCCCGGCGGGGCACTTCCGCACCTCGGTGCACGCCTCCCCGCTCTTCGCGGGGGCCGTGGCCCGGCTCCTGGCCGGGGTCGCGGAGGAACTGGGGACGGACCGGGTCGATCTCGTGGACGTGGGCGCGGGGCGCGGGGAACTGCTCGCCGGGGTGCTCGCGGCGACCGCCGGGAGCGGCCTTTCGGTACGGGCGTACGCGGTCGAGCGCGCCGCTCGCCCGGACGGGCTCGACCCCCGGGTGGAGTGGACGGACCGGCCGCCGCGCGGGGCGCGGGGGCTGCTCTTCGCGAACGAGTGGCTGGACAACGTGCCGGTGGACGCGGCCGAGGCGGACGCGGCGGGCACGGTCCGGTACGTGGAGGTGCGCGCCGACGGCACGGAGCGGCTCGGCGCGCCCGTCTCGGGGGCGGACGCGGAGTGGCTGGAGCGCTGGTGGCCGCTGCGGGAGCCCGGCGCGCGGGCCGAGATCGGGCGGCCCCGGGACGAGGCCTGGGCGTCTGCGGTGTCCTGTCTGGCGGCGGGCCGGGCGGTGGCCGTGGACTACGCGCACGTACGGGGCTCCCGGCCGCCCTTCGGCTCCCTGACCGGGTTCCGCGCGGGCCGCGAGGTGCCGCCGGTTCCGGACGGCTCCTGCGACCTGACGTCCCACGTGGCGCTGGACGCGTGCGCGGCGGCCTCCTCCGGAGGGGCGGGCACGGAGCTGGTCACGCAGCGGGAGGCGCTGCGGCGGCTCGGGGTGACCGGGGACCGGCCGCCCCTCGCGCTCGCCTCCACCGACCCGGCCGGGTACGTCCGGGCCCTGTCCTCGGCCGGCGAGGCCGCCGAGCTGACCGCCCGGGGCGGCCTCGGCGACTTCCTCTGGCTGACCCGGCGGGTGCCCCCGGCGGACGGGCCGTAGGGGCGGGGCCCGTACGGGAGATACTGGCCGCATGACGGAGACGACGGTCGGAATCGGCGGCGCGGCGGAGAGCACCGACATGGTGCTGAACATCGGGCCGCAGCACCCCTCGACCCACGGCGTGCTCCGGCTCCGGCTCGTCCTGGACGGCGAGGTGATCCGGTCGGCCGAGCCGGTGGTCGGCTACATGCACCGGGGGGCCGAGAAGCTCTTCGAGGCGCGGGACTACCGCCAGATCGTCATGCTGGCCAACCGCCACGACTGGCTGTCCGCGTTCTCCAGCGAGCTGGGCGTGGTGATGGCCGTCGAGCGGATGCTGGGCATGGAGGTCCCGGAGCGCGCGGTGTGGGCCCGTACGCTCCTCGCCGAGCTGAACCGGGTCCTCAACCACCTCATGTTCCTGGGCTCGTACCCCCTCGAACTGGGCGGGATCACCCCGGTCTTCCACGCCTTCCGGGAGCGCGAGGAGCTCCAGGCGGTGATGGAGGAGGCGTCCGGCGGCCGGATGCACTACATGTTCAACCGGGTCGGCGGCCTCAAGGAGGACCTGCCGGCCGGGTGGACGGGCCGGGTGCGGCAGGCCGTCGCGGACGTGCGCTCGCGGATGGACGTGTACGACCGGCTCGTCCTCGGCAACGAGATCTTCCGGGGCCGCACGCGCGGGATCGGGGTCCTGTCGCGGGAGGCGGTCCACGCGTACGGGGTGTCGGGGCCGATCGCCCGCGCCTCGGGCGTCGACTTCGACCTGCGCCGCGACGAGCCGTACCTCGCGTACGGGGAGCTGGCGGACGTGCTGCGGGTGGCGGTGCGGGAGGAGGGCGACTGCCTGGCCCGGTTCGAGTGCCTGCTCGACCAGACGCACAACTCCCTGGACCTGGCGGACGCCTGTCTGGACCGGATGGAGGAGCTGCCGCCGGGGCCGGTCAACCAGCGGCTGCCGAAGGTCCTGAAGGCGCCGGAGGGCCACACGTACGCGTGGACCGAGAACCCGCTCGGCGTGAACGGCTACTACCTGGTGTCGAAGGGCGAGAAGACCCCGTACCGGATGAAGCTGCGCTCGGCCTCGTTCAACAACATCCAGGCCCTCGCCGAACTGCTGCCGGGGACGCTGGTCGCCGACATGGTGGCGATCCTGGGCTCGCTCTTCTTCGTCGTCGGCGACATCGACAAGTAGGACCCGCGGCCATCCGTGAGGAGCCGGCCGGTACCGGCAAGGCAGAACCCGCCGCTGTCCGTAAGGAGCGGGGCCGGTACCGGCAGGTAGAACCCGCCGCTATCCGTCCTCGCGGCGCATCACCGCGTACACGCGCCCCGACGTGCCCGGCGTGCGCCGGTCGTACACGGACCAGCCCCAGCGCTCGTACCGCTTCGTCAACTCCGGTACGTCGAGGGTCATCAGAAGGCGTGAGCCCGGGGCCAGGCCGGCGAGGATCGCGTCGTGGAGGGCGCGGCCGGTGCCGAGGCCCTGGCGGGCGGGGGCGACGACGAGTTCGGCGAGTTCGAAGGCGGGTTCCCGGCCGGTCAGGACGGTGTCGGTCCAGCCGGCCGTGAAGCCCAGGAGTTCGTCGTCGGGGCCGAACGCGGCGACGGCCCGGAAGTCGGGCCGCCCGGCCGCCGAGCCGAGCAGCCGCTCCACGGTCCGTACGGCGCCGAGCGGCGGCTCGTGCCAGGGCTCGCCGCAGAAGGCCTGGGCGCACAGGGCGAGCAGTTCGTCCCGGCGGCGGGCGACCTCACCGGCGGGGAGGGCGGCGAGGCGGTGCGTCATGAGTTCACGGCCCCGCGCAGCTCCGCCACGTCGAGCTGTTCCGTCTCGTCGTGCGCGGTCAGGTCGATGACCTGGCCGATCGTCCGCGGCGGCACGGGAGTGCCGATGCCGGGGGCGCCGGCCGGGGTGCCGAGCGCGGCCCCGGCGGCCAGGACCTCCTCGCCGACGACGTCGGCGAGGTCGGTGTGCTGCACGGCCTCGATGGCCTCCGCCGTCTTCTGCGTGCCGAAGAAGTCGAAGCCGCCCTCGGGGCGCGGGACGGACCTGCGGGAGGCGTGCGGGACGATCGCGGCGGCGACCGGTACGGGGGCGGCGGGCGGGAGGGCGGGGGCGGCCGGCCGGGTGTACTGCTCGGTCCCGGCGGCCGCCGCGTGCTTCCCCTGCGGCTCCTCCGTCTCCCGGGCGCGCTCGGCGAGGTCGCGGGCGCGGGCGGCCTCGGCGGTGCGGCGGGCCTGCTGGGCGGCGGCGTTGCGCGGGAGGTCGCGCAGGGCCTCGGCGGCGCGGCGGAAGGCCTCCGGGGTGAGTGCGGAGCCGGCGGCCGGGAGGGCCTTGGCGTCGCCGCCGCCCGCGCTCTCCAGGGCGAGGACGCGGCGGCCCTCCAGGGCGCTGGCGCGCTCGGTCTCGGCGGTAGCGTAGCGGCGGAGCAGGTCGGCGTGCTCGCCGCGCAGTCCGGCGAGCTCCACGCGCTTGGCGCGGAGCTTGGCGTCGAGCCGGGCGCGCAGGGCGCGGGACTCTTCGAGGTCGGACTCCAGTTCGGCGGCCCGCTCCTCGGCCTTCCACTGGTCGGCGGCGCGCGCCCGCTCGGTCTCGGCGACCCGCAGTCCGGCGCTCCGGTCCCAACTGCGCATGAGGAAGGCGCCGGTGACGGCCGCGGCCGCCGCGGCGGCGGTCAGCAGCCGCACGACCACCAGGTCGCCGGGCAGCCAGGCGGCCGCGGCGCACACGACCGCGGCGCCGGCGACCGCGGAGGGCGGCAGCAGCTTGTGCAGAGGCGGGGAATGGCGGTGGCGTCCACGTGGCATGGCCTGAAATTTACCGTGCGTAGGCGCCGTGCGGGGGATCGGCCCGGCAATCTCTTGGCCACTTCTCGCCACCGGAAGTGGATACCGCCCGTTCCGGTTCCGTTTCGGGCCGACTCCCCCCGCTCTTCGCCTACTTCTTGAGCAGCCCCTTCGCCGTCAGATACTCCTTGGCGACGTCCTCCGGCTTCGCCCGCTCGGCATCCACCTTGCGGTTGAGTTCGGCGAGATCCGCTGTGGTCAGCACCTTGGTGATCTTGTCGAGGGCGGCGGCTATCACGGGAGAACCGGCGTCCTTGGCGTTGACCACGGGCAGGACGTTGTCGGCGTTCTGCAGCTTTTTGTCGTCCGTGAGGAAGACGAGGCCGTAGTTCTCGACCGTGGCGTCCGTGGTGGTCGTCAGGACCAGCTGGTCCACCCCGTCCTTCACGGCCTGCTTGGCCTGCGGGGTGCCGACGCCCTTGGGGTCGATCCCGGCCACGTCGATCCCGTACGTCTTCTTCAGACCGGGGGCGCAGAAGGGGCGCACCGCGCATTCGTCACCGGCGGCGATCTTCACCTTGATCTTGGACGCGCCGAGATCGGAAAGCGTCGTCAGCTTGTTCTTCTCGGCGAATTCCCTGCTCACCGCGAAGGCGTTCTGGTCGACCGCCTCTCCGACCGCGAGGACCTTCAGACCGCGCGGCTCGGCGAGCTTTCGCAGCGCCTCGACCGTGGCCGCCGCGTCGCCGGAGGCGACCGGCTTCTCCTCGGGCGCCTTCGGGCCGTTCACCTTCGCGTTGAGGAATTCCGCGATCGTCGCCGCGTATTCCGGGACGACGTCGATCTCGCCGCTCTCCAGGGAGGGCTCGTACAGCTCGCGGTTCTTCACCGTGGTGATGGAGACGGAGTATCCGGCGTCCCGCAGCGACTGCGCGTACAACTCGGCGAGGACCTTGGCCTCGGTGAAGGCGGCCGCGCCGACCACGAGCGAGCCCTTCGACCCGCCGCCGGAGCCCCCGGAGCTCTTCTCCCTTCCGTCCTCCAGGCTGTCACCGCCGCACGCCGCGAGGGCGGCGGTCAGCGCCGCCGTGCCCAGCAGCGCGCCCGCGATACGCGAGACCCTGTTCACGAGATCACCCATCCAGTCGGCTTCGTCGGATCGTTCTGTTCTTCGGCACGCGCGCGTGCCCCCGGCCCGGACCGCGTCCCGGCCCCGGCAGGAGCCGGTCCGCGCCGGCGAGCACGCCCTCCACCAGGAGGGCGAGCAGGGCCACGAGCACGGCGCCCGCGACCACCTGCCCCGTGTCGTACGTGGCGAACCCCGCCGTGATGATCCGGCCGAGGCCGCCCTGGCCGACCATCGCCGCGACGGTGGCCGTGGCGACCACCTGCACCGCGGCCGAGCGGACCCCGGTCGCCACCACCGGCCGGGCGAGCGGCAGTTCCACCCGGAGGAAGACCTGCCCGCCCGTCATCCCCATGCCCCGCGCGGCCCGCACCGCGGCCCGGTCCACCTCCCGCACCCCCACGTACGCGTTGGTGAGGAGCGGCGGCATCGCGAACAGCACCAGGGCCACCACGGTCGGCACGTAACCGGCGTTCCGCAGGGGCGACACCATGAACAGGGCCAGGACCGCGAAGACGGGCACCGCCCGGCCCACGTTCGACACGTTCACCGCGAGCGCCCCGCCCCGGCCCAGGTGGCCCAGCCACAGGCCGAGCGGCAGCGCGAGCGCCGAGGCGAGCAGGAGCGCGAGCCCGCTCACGTACACGTGCTCGGCGAGGCGCTGCCCGATGCCGCCGTCGCCCGTCCAGTGCGCGCCGGTGGTGAGCCAGCCCCAGGCGTCCGTCACGACCCCCACCTCACCCACCCCCCGGCGCGGTCCGTATCCGGACCCAGGGCGTGAGGAGCCGCTGGAGGCCCAGGAGCAGCAGGTCTGCGACGACGGCGAGCAGCACGCACAGCACCGAGGCGGCGAGCACCTGCGCCTTGAAGAAGGTCGGCAGCGCGTCCTCGATCAGATTGCCGAGGCCGCCGCGCCCGACGACCGAGCCGATCGTCGTCAGCGCGATCGTGGACACCGTCGCCATCCGCACCCCGGCCATCAGGACCGGCAGCGCGAGGGGCAGTTCGACCGCCCACAGCAGCCGCAGCGAGCCGTACCCCATGCCCCGGGCCGCCTCCCGCGTCTCGGCGGGCACGGCCGCGAGGCCCGCCAGCGCGTTCCGCACGAGGATCGTCAGGGCGTACAGCACGAGACCGGTCACCACGAGCGCCGCCGAAAGGCCGAAGAACGGCAGCAGCAGCGAGAACATCGCCAGCGACGGGATCGTGTAGAGCAGCGTGGTCAGTCCGAGGACCGGGCCCGCGAACCGGGGCCTGGCCCGCACGAGCAGCGCCAGCGGCACCGCGACGACGAGCGCGATCAGCACCGAGGCGGCCGTGATTCCCACATGCTGGAGCAGCGCGTCCGTCAGCTCCCCGCGGCGGGTGCGCAGGTACTCCCCGCAGATCCAGTCGTTCGTGACCAGACAGTTCGGCGCGCTCATCGTCCCTCCCCCCGGGCTCTCCACCCCTCCGAACGCCTGTGTGGACGACCCTAACCCCCGCCACCGACAATCCCCGGGATCCGCCACAATGCGGCAACACGCCCTTCACACACCCCCGCCGCCCAGGGGCCAGAATGGGGAACCATGATCCGGTTCGAGCACGTGACCAAGCGGTACGACGACGGCACCACCGCCGTGGACGACCTCTCCTTCGAGGTCGCCGAGGGCGAACTCGTCACCCTGGTCGGCCCGTCCGGCTGCGGAAAGACGACCACCATGATGATGGTCAACCGGCTCGTCGAACCGACCTCCGGCCGCGTCCTCGTCGACGGGAAGGACGTCGCGGACGTCGACCCGGTCGCCCTGCGCCGCAAGATCGGCTACGTCATCCAGCAGGTCGGCCTCTTCCCCCACCGCACCGTCCTCGACAACACCGCGACCGTCCCCTCCCTCCTGGGATGGAAGAAATCGGCGGCACGCGCGCGTGCCGCCGAACTCCTCGACCTCGTCGGCCTCGACCCGGCCACCTACGGCCCCCGCTACCCCGCCCAGCTCTCCGGCGGCCAGCGCCAGCGCGTCGGCGTCGCCCGCGCCCTCGCCGCCGACCCGCCCGTCCTCCTCATGGACGAGCCCTTCGGCGCCGTCGACCCCGTCGTCCGCGAACGCCTCCAGAACGAGTTCCTCGCCCTCCAGGCCACCGTCCGCAAGACCGTCCTCCTCGTCACCCACGACATCGAGGAGGCCGTCCGCATGGGCGACCGCATGGCCGTCTACGGACAGGGCCGCATCGAGCAGTTCGACACCCCCGCCACCGTCCTCGCCGCCCCCGCCACCCCGTACGTCGCGGACTTCGTCGGCAGCGACCGCGGCCTCAAGCGCCTGGCCGTCACCCCCGTCACCGAGGCCGACCTCGACCCCGTACCGGCCGGAGGGGCCGGAGACGGCGACCCCGCCCCCGTACCCCTCGGCACGTCCCTCAAGGACGCGCTCGCCGTCCTCCTCCAGCACGACACCGGCCGCCTCGCCGTCACCGGCGCCGACGGCGCGCCCCTCGGCGTCCTCACCCCCGCCGGCGTCCACCGCGCCCTGCGCCGGGCCACGGCCGCGTGACGGCCCGCGCCCCCGGGATCAGCCCGCGCTGAGCTTCCCGCCCATCCATACGAGCCCCGGCGGAATCTCCCGGTTCCACGTGTTGAAGTTGTGCCCGCCGCTCTCCAGCGTGATCGACGAGACCTCCGCCGGGCTCCTCACCTTCCGGACGAACTCCTGCGTCCCCTTCAGGTTGTCCTCGCCCCTCAACGACGTCGTCACCAGGAACGACGACCTCCCCTGCGGCAGGTGGTCCAGGCTCCACAGCAGGTCCGACCGCTTCCGCAACCGGTCGTCCCCCCGGAAGAGGTCACCGGTCGTCACGTCCTCCGCCGCCCGGTAGTACGCCGAGAAGCCCGCCCCCGCCGCGAACCGGTCCGGACGGTGCAGCGCGATCTTCAACGCGCAGTACGCCCCCGTCGAGTTCCCCATGAAGCCCCAGTTCCGCGGCTCCGTCCCCACCCGGTACGCCTCCGACACCGCCTTCGGCAGGTCCTCCGCGAAGAAGGTCTCCGTCTGCGGACCCCCCGGAACGTCCACGCACTCCGTGTCCCGCGGCGGCGCCACCGTCGGACGCAGCATCACCAGGACCATCGGCTGCATCCGCCCCTGCTTCGCCTGCTCGTACGCCGTCCTCGGGTACTTCAACCCCTTGATCAGGTTCTCCGCCGTTCCCGGATACCCCGTGAGCACCACCGACGCCGGGAACGTGCGCCCCGCGTACTCCTTCCGGAAGTACTCCGGCGGCAGGTACACATAGGCCGGCGAGACGATCTTCGACCGCTCCCCCGCCACCACGACCTTCTGGATCTGCCCGCCGACCTCCGGACGCCCGCCGCCCGGCACGTCCACCGCCTGCTTCCCCACCACCCGCAGGTCCTTCGAACCGGAACCGTGGTCCACGACCACCCCCATGTCCTGCTCCTGCCCGAACAGGTCCGCCCACGAGCCGTAGAAGAGGAACGACCGGTTCGCCGCCAGACCCACCGCCGCGAACAGCGTCACCTGGGTCACCAGCAGCAGCCCCACCCGGCCCACCACCGACCGCCACCCCCCGCGCGCGAGCCGCGGCCACAGCAGCACCGTGGCCAGGAACAGCACCACGGCCGCCACGACCGCCAGCACGAGGACTTTGGTACTGGTGAGACCCATGAGTCGACCGAGCCTTCTTTCCGAGAATTTCCTGTGAACCGATGAACCCGGCCCCGCACGGCGCCGTCCTAGAAGGCGCACCGGCCGGAACGGCCCGCCGAACGCGCCGCGGGGCCCGACCGGAGTCAAAGACCCTGCGCAGGACCACGGGAAGTACGGGAAGCCATGTCTGTCACGGTAGATGGGGACAAAAGAGGAATGGTTCCGGCCCGGGTACGCCGGATTCTCCGCGGCCCCCGGCCCGAGAAGGTCCCCTCGCTCGTCGGAACCGCCTGCACCCTCATCGGCCTCGTCGACATCGCCGCCGGAATCTTCCCCCGCTTCCGCGCCAGCCGCGTCCACGCCCTCGCCGAAGTCCTCCCCGGCGCCCTCGGCCCCCTCTCCGCCGCCCTCTCCCTGAGCGCCGGCGTCCTCCTCCTGCTCCTCGCCCACGGCCTCAAGCGCCACAAGCGCCGCGCCTGGCGCGCCGCCGTCGTCCTCCTCCCCCTCGGCGCCACCGCCCAGTTCGTCTGGCGCCACTCGGTCCTCGGCGTCCTCCTCTCCCTCGCCCTCCTCGCCCTCCTGCTCCGCCACCGCGGCCAGTTCGCCGCCCTCCCCGACCCCCGCAGCCGCTGGCGCGCCCTCGCCAACTTCGTCCTCATGGGCGCCGGCTCCCTCGCCCTCGGCCTCGTCATCGTCAGCGCCCACCCCCGCCGCACCGTCGGCGACCCCAGCCTCACCGACCGCCTCGAACACGTCCTGTACGGACTCTTCGGCGTCGAGGGCCCCGTCGCCTACACCCACGGCGTCGACTGGACCGTCGGCTACTCCCTCGGCGCCCTCGGCATGCTCACCGCCCTCACCACCATCTACCTGGCCTTCCGCCCCGAACACCCCGCCGCCCGCCTCACCGACGACGACGAGACCCGGCTGCGCGCCCTCCTCGACCAGCACGGCGGCCGCGACTCCCTCGGCCACTTCGCCCTCCGCCGCGACAAGGGCGTCGTCTTCTCCCCCAGCGGCAAGGCCGCCGTCTGCTACCGCGTCGTCTCCGGCGTCATGCTCGCCAGCGGCGACCCCATCGGCGACGTCGAGGCCTGGCCCGGCGCCATCGAGCGCTTCATGGACGAAGCCAAGATCCACTCCTGGACCCCCGCTGTCATGGGCTGCTCCGAGACCGGCGGCCAGGTCTGGACCCGCGAGACCGGCCTCGACGCCCTCGAACTCGGCGACGAGGCGATCGTCGACGTCGCGGACTTCTCCCTCTCCGGCCGGGCCATGCGCAACGTCCGCCAGATGGTCAAACGCATCGAACGCAACGGCTACACCACCCGCGTCCGCCGCGTCCGCGACCTCGACGGCACCGAACTCGAACACATCCGCCGCGCCGCCGCCGACTGGCGCGGCACCGACACCGAACGCGGCTTCTCCATGGCCCTCGGCCGCATCGGCGCCCCCGGCGACGGCGACGCCGTCATAGCGACCGCCCACAAAGAGGACGACACCGATGCCGCCTCCCCCTACGGCGACCTCAAGGCGATCATCCACTTCGTCCCCTGGGGCCCCGACGGCATGTCCCTCGAACTCATGCGCCGCGACCGCTCCGCCGACCCCGGCATGAACGAGCTCCTCATCGTCGCCGCCCTCCAGGCCTCCCCCGCCCTCGGCATCGAGCGCGTCTCCCTCAACTTCGCCATGTTCCGCGCCGCCCTCGCCCGCGGCGAGAAGATCGGCGCCGGACCCGTCCTCCGGCTCTGGCGCGGACTCCTCGTCTTCCTCTCCCGCTGGTTCCAGATCGAGTCCCTCTACAAGTTCAACGCCAAGTTCCGGCCCCGCTGGGAACCCCGCTTCGTCGTCTATCGCACCACCCGCGACCTCCCCCGCATCGGCCTCGCCGCCCTGCAGGCCGAAGGCTTCGTGAACCTCTCCCTCCCCCGCCCCTTCGCCCGCCGCCGCCCGGCCCCGGCCCCCCGCCCCTGCGCCCACCTCACCCCCCGCACCTCCACCGAGCACGAGGCCCACGCCGCCTGACCCCTCCCGAACCCCGCCCGGGCCCCAGGGGGCGTCCTGTCGGCCGGGCCGGGCTCGCGGCGCCCGGCCCGACCGACAGGACACCCCCTACGCTGGACCCATGAGTACGACGACCGACCGGGGAACGGCCCGGGGCCTGCCGGAGTGGGACCGCTGCGCGGTCATGGGCGTGGTCAACGTGACCCCCGACTCCTTCTCCGACGGCGGCCGCTGGTTCGACACCACGGCCGCCGTCAAGCACGGCCTCCACCTCGTCGCCGAAGGCGCCGACCTGGTCGACGTCGGCGGCGAGTCCACCCGCCCCGGCGCCACCCGCGTCGACGAGGAGGAAGAACTCCGCCGCGTCGTCCCCGTCGTCCGCGGCCTCGCCGCCGAAGGCGTCACCGTCTCCGTCGACACCATGCGCGCCGCCGTCGCCGCCCGCGCCGTCGACGCCGGCGCCGCCCTCGTCAACGACGTCAGCGGCGGCCTCGCCGACCCCGGCATGGTCCCCGCCGTCGCCGCCGCCGAAGTCCCCTTCGTCGTCATGCACTGGCGCGGCTTCAGCGACACCATGAACGACCTCGCCGTGTACGACGACGTCGTCACCGAGGTCGTCACCGAACTCCGCACCCGCCTGGAAGCCGTCGTCGACGGTGGCGTCCACCCCGACCGCATCGTGATCGACCCCGGCCTCGGCTTCGCCAAACTCGCCCCCCACGACCTCGCCCTCGTCGCCCACCTCCCCGAGCTCCGCGCCCTCGGCCGCCCCCTCCTCGTCGCCGCCTCCCGCAAACGCTTCCTCGGCCACGTCCTCGCCCGCGAGGGCGCCGCCCCGCCCCCCGCCCGCGAGCGCGACGCCGCCACCGCCGCCGTCTCCGCCCTCGCCGCCCACGCGGGCGCGTGGGCCGTCCGCGTCCACGAGGTCCGCGCCACCGCCGACGCCGTCCGGGTCGCCCGCGCCGTCGAAGGAGCCAGATGACCCCCGCCACCGACGCGACCGCCGTCGAAGCCGCCAACACCGCCTTCTACGAGGCCATGGAGACCGGTGACTTCGACACCGTCTCCGGCCTCTGGCTCGACGACGACACCGCCCCCGTCACCTGCGTCCACCCCGGCTGGCCCGTCCTCACCGGCCGCGGCGAGGTCCTCCGCTCGTACGCCCTGATCATGGCGAACACCGAGTACATCCAGTTCTTCCTCACCGACCTCAAGATCTCCCTGGCCGGCGACACCGCCCTCGTCACCTGCACCGAGAACATCCTCAGCGGCGGCCCCGCCGAGGACGGCGCCGAACTCGGACCCCTCGTCGGACAGCTCGTCGTCGCCACCAACGTCTTCCGCCGCACCCCCGACGGCTGGCGGATCTGGTCCCACCACGCCTCCCCCGTCCTCGCCGGCGACGACGGCCCGGACGACGCGGAAACCGCCCCCGACGACCTCGAACCACCCGCCTGACCTGCACTTACGACCACCCCCGGCCCCCCACGGGCACGCCCTGTCGGTCCCCGCGGGTAGATTCGACACCGGACACCCGGCCGTCCGCACCCGGCTGCGTGGCCACCCGAACTACGACAGCAGGAGTGATTCGCGTGGATCGTGTCGCGCTGCGCGGCCTCAAGGCCCGGGGCCACCACGGCGTCTTCCCCAAGGAGCGCGAGGAGGGCCAGACCTTCATCGTGGACCTGACCCTCGGCCTGGACACCCGCCCCGCCGCCGCCGGGGACGACCTCTCCAAGACCGTCCACTACGGCATCGTCGCCGAAGAGGTCGTCGACGTCGTCCAGGGCGAGCCCGTCGACCTCATCGAAACCCTCGCCGAACGCATCGCCCAGCAGTGCCTGAGCCACGCCGGGGTACAGGAGGTGGAGGTCGTCGTCCACAAGCCGGACGCGCCCATCACCGTGCCCTTCGACGACGTCACCGTCACGATCACCCGGAGCCGACGATGAAAGCGACGCACAGCGACCCCACCGTCCAGCCCGTACCCGCCTCCGTCGTCGAGACCGTCGACGCCGCAGACACCACCCTCTCCAACCCCCGCTGGGCCGTCCTCGCCCTCGGCGCCAACCTCGGCAACCGCCTGGAGACCCTCCAGGGCGCCGTCGACGCCCTCGCCGACACCCCCGGACTCCGCGTCAAGGCCGTCTCCCCCGTCTACGAGACCGAGCCCTGGGGCGTCGACCCCGGCAGCCAGCCCTCGTACTTCAACGCCGTCGCCCTCGTGAAGACGACCCTGCCGCCCTCCTCCCTCCTGGAGCGCGCCCACGCCGTCGAGGAGGCCTTCCACCGCGTCCGCGAGGAGCGCTGGGGCCCCCGCACCATCGACGTCGACATCGTCGCGTACGCGGACGTGCTCTCCGACGATCCCGTCCTCACCCTGCCCCACCCCCGCGCCCACCAGCGCGCCTTCGTCCTCGCCCCCTGGCACGACGTGGACCCCGGGGCCCGGCTCCCCGGCCACGGACCGGTCGCGGACCTCCTCTCCACCGTCGGCGCCGAGGGCGTCACCCTCCGTGCCGACCTGGAACTCCGCCTGCCCGAGTAGTCGTTAGGCTCGTGGCAGACCGCCCGCGACCACACGAAGGACACCCGGTGAAACAACTGCGGCTGAAGGTGCTCGCCGGGCTGTTCCTGGCGGCCGGCATCCTCTCCTGGGGCGGCGCCCGGCTCTGGGACGCGGTCGGCTCCCTCCCCAGCGTGCCGGTCGCCGCGCCGATCGTCCTCGCCGTGATCGCCGTCGTCCTCACCGCGACCGCCCTCTCGATCCGCGCCCGCCTCAGGGCCCAGCGGGAGCGCCGCCCCGGCGCCAAGGGCGTCGAACCCCTGATGGCGGCCCGCGCGGTGGTCTTCGGCCAGGCCAGCGCCCTGGTCGCCGCCCTCGTCGCCGGCATGTACGGCGGCACGGGCGTCTTCCTCCTCGGCTCCCTCGACGTCCCGGCCCGCCGCGACCAGGCCCTCTACGCGGCCCTCGCACTCCTGGCGGGCCTGGCCGTCATCGCGGCCGCCCTCTTCCTGGAACGCGTCTGCAGACTCCCGGAGGACGACGACGAGGGCCCGGGCAGCGCCCGGGCCTGAGGGTCCGCCCTTCTCTTCCCGAGGACCGTCCTACCGCGTCGTGGCGCTCAGCGCGCCATGATGAGGCTCATCGCCTCGGCGCGGGTCGCGGGGTCGCGCAGCTGGCCGCGGACGGCCGAGGTGATGGTCTTCGCACCGGGCTTGCGGATGCCGCGCATCGACATGCACATGTGCTCGCACTCGAAGACCACGATGACTCCGCGCGGCTCCAGGATCTCCATCAGCGAGTCGGCCACCTGGGTGGTCAGCCGCTCCTGCACCTGGGGACGGCGGGCGTAGACGTCGACCAGACGGGCCAGCTTCGACAGACCGGTGATCTTCCCCGACGTGGACGGGATGTATCCGACGTGGGCCACCCCGCGAAACGGGACAAGGTGGTGCTCACAGGTCGAAAAAACCTCAATGTCCTTGACCAGCACCATCTCGTCATGACCCAGGTCGAACGTGGTCGTCAGGACGTCCTGGGGCTCCTGCCGCAGGCCCGCGAATATCTCCTTGTACGCCCGCGCCACCCGCGCCGGCGTCTCCCTCAGGCCCTCGCGGTCCGGGTCCTCGCCGACCGCGATGAGGAGCTCTCGTACGGCGTTCTCGGCGCGCTTCTCGTCGAAGTCGCCGATCCTGCCCTCGCCGTCCAGGGTCACCGGGTCGGTCATCTTTGCCTCGTTCCGTATGCCTGTGTGCGCGAATGGCCGCGCCCCCACAGGCTAAAACCTGTGGGGGCGCGGTATCCATTCCGGGTCCGCCCGGTCGGCCGGGGAGGTCAGTCCTCCGGGGACGGGGGGTCCACCGGGGCGATGTCGATGCCCTTGGTGGTCTCCACCGGGGCGGACGAGCCGTTCGCCGTGTTCGTCAGGGCCAGCTCCTTGGGGGAGAGGACCGGCGGACGGGTGGAGGGGGTGCGGCGGGAGGAGCCCGTCCACGCCGGGCGGGCCGGGCGCTTCACGATCGGGGCGAAGATCTCCGCGATCTCCTCCTTGCCGAGGGTCTCCTTCTCCAGGAGGGCGAGGACCAGGTTGTCGAGGACGTCGCGGTTCTCGACCAGGATCTCCCAGGCCTCGTTGTGGGCGGTCTCGATGAGCTTCTTGACCTCTTCGTCGACCAGCGCCGCGACCTCTTCCGAGTAGTCGCGCTGGTGCGCCATCTCGCGCCCGAGGAAGGGCTCGGTGTTGTCGCCGCCGAACTTGATCGCGCCGAGGCGCTCGGTCATGCCGTACTGGGTGACCATCGCGCGGGCCGTGGCGGTGGCCTTCTCGATGTCGTTCGCGGCGCCGGTGGTCGGGTCGTGGAAGACCAGTTCCTCGGCGGCGCGTCCGCCCAGCATGTAGGCGAGCTGGTCGAGCATCTCGTTGCGGGTGGTCGAGTACTTGTCCTCGTCCGGCAGGACCATCGTGTAGCCCAGGGCGCGGCCGCGGGACAGGATGGTGATCTTGTGGACGGGGTCGGAGTTCGGCGAGGCCGCCGCGACCAGGGCGTGGCCGCCCTCGTGGTACGCGGTGATCTTCTTCTCCTTGTCCGACATGATGCGGGTCCGCTTCTGCGGGCCCGCGACCACGCGGTCGATCGCCTCGTCCAGCGCCTTGTTGTCGATGAGCTTCTGGTCGCTGCGGGCGGTGAGGAGCGCCGCCTCGTTGAGGACGTTGGAGAGGTCCGCGCCGGTGAAGCCGGGGGTGCGTCGGGCGACGGCGCCGAGGTCGACGTCCGGGGCGACCGGCTTGCCCTTCTGGTGGACCTTGAGGATCTCCAGGCGGCCCTGCATGTCGGGGCGGTCGACGGCGATCTGCCGGTCGAAGCGGCCGGGGCGCAGGAGGGCCGGGTCGAGGATGTCGGGCCGGTTCGTGGCGGCGATCAGGATGACGCCGCCCTTGACGTCGAAGCCGTCCATCTCCACGAGCAGCTGGTTGAGGGTCTGCTCGCGCTCGTCGTGGCCGCCGCCGAGGCCGGCGCCGCGGTGGCGTCCGACGGCGTCGATCTCGTCCACGAAGACGATGGCGGGCGCGTTGGCCTTGGCCTGCTCGAAGAGGTCGCGGACCCGGGAGGCGCCGACGCCGACGAACATCTCGACGAAGTCGGAGCCGGAGATCGAGTAGAACGGGACCCCGGCCTCGCCGGCGACGGCGCGCGCGAGGAGCGTCTTGCCGGTTCCGGGGGGGCCGTAGAGCAAGACGCCCTTGGGGATCTTGGCGCCGACGGCCTGGAACTTGGCGGGCTCCTGGAGGAATTCCTTGATCTCGTGGAGCTCCTCGACGGCCTCGTCCGAGCCGGCGACGTCGGCGAAGGTGGTCTTCGGGGTGTCCTTGGTGATGAGCTTGGCCTTGGACTTGCCGAACTGCATGACGCGGGAGCCGCCGCCCTGCATCTGGTTCATCAGGAAGAGGAAGACGACCACGATGAGGACGAAGGGGAGGAGGGAGAGGAGGATCGAGACGAGGGCCGACTGCTTCGTCGGGGAGACGGTGTAGCCCTTCTCGATCTGTCCGGCCTCGAACTTCTCCTGGAGCTTGTCGGCGAGGGCGACGCCCTGGCTGCCAATGTAGCTGGCCTGGATCTTGTCGCTCTTGTCGATCTTCTGGCCGTCGACGAGCTCGAGCTTGACGAGCTGTTCGTCACCGGTGGTGATCTTTGCCTGCTTGACCTGGTTCTTGTCGATCGCCTGGACGACCTTGCCGGTGTCCACCGTCTTGTAGCCCTCGGACGAGCCGACGACCTGCATCAGCACGACCACGGCGAGGACGGCCAGCACGATCCACATGACCGGCCCACGGAAGTATCGCTTCACGTCCATCCATACGGAGCGATAGCGCTCCGTCCCTCCTGCCCGTAGGAAAATGCTGCTGTGAGAGCTGCTGTGAGTACTGCGGTGTGAAAAAGCTGTTCTTCGGACGGTACCTCAGCATCGTCGCCCGCGACCGCCTTCCCGTGGTTCAACGGAGGGAAGGCGGTGCGGGTTCCCCGTACGGCCGTGGGTTCAGCCGCCGTAGACGTGCGGGGCGAGCGTGCCGACGAAGGGGAGGTTCCGGTACTTCTCGGCGTAGTCGAGGCCGTAGCCGACGACGAACTCGTTGGGGATGTCGAAGCCGATCCACTTGACGTCGATGGCGACCTTGGCGGCCTCGGGCTTGCGCAGGAGGGTGCAGACCTCCAGGGAGGCGGGTTCGCGCGAGCCGAGGTTGGACAGGAGCCAGGACAGGGTGAGGCCGGAGTCGATGATGTCCTCGACGATCAGGACGTGCTTGCCCTTGATGTCGGTGTCGAGGTCCTTGAGGATGCGGACGACGCCGGAGGACTGGGTGCCGGCGCCGTAGGAGGAGACGGCCATCCAGTCCATGGTGACGGGGGTGGACAGGGCGCGCGCCAGGTCCGCCATCACCATCACGGCGCCCTTGAGGACGCCGACGATGAGCAGGTCCTTGCCCGCGTATTCCGTGTCGATCTTCGCGGCCAGCTCGGTCAGCTTGGCGTCGATCTCTTCCTTGGTGATGAGCACCGACTGGAGGTCGGTGCCCATGTCCTTCTCGTTCACCCGGGTCACTTTCGTTGCAGCGTGCGTCAGCCTTGCCGAATGACCAGTCTGCCACCCTGGCGGCGGGCTTCGACGCGGCCGGGCAGGTTGATGGCTCCCTGACCGCGCCAGCCGGTGACGAGGCGGTCGACTTCCTCGATGTGGCGGGCGAAGAGGGATCCGGCGGGGGCGCCCTCGGCGATGACGGCGCGCCGCAGGACGCGGCGGCGTACGGCGGGGGGCAGTCCGAAGAGCTTGGCGCACTCCAGGGCGCCGGCCTCGTCGCGTACGGCGGTCTCGGCGTCGGCGGCCCAGGTGTCGAGGGCGTCGGCGTCGTCGCGGGAGAGCTGGGCCGTGCGGGCGAGGGCTTCGACGACGCCTTTTCCGAGGGCCTTCTCCAGGGCGGGGAGGCCTTCGTGGCGGAGTCGGGAGCGGGTGTAGGCGGGGTCGGTGTTGTGGGGGTCGTCCCAGACGGCGAGTTCCTGGGCGACGCAGGCCTTGCGGACGGTCTGGCGGTCGAGCTGGAGGAAGGGGCGCCGGTAGCGGCGGGTGGCGCCGGAGACGGCGGCCATGCCGGAGAGGGAGCGGATCCCGGAGCCGCGGGCGAGGCCGAGGAGGACGGTTTCGGCCTGGTCGTCGCGGGTGTGGCCGAGGAGGACGGCGGCGGCGCCGTGGCGTTCGGCGGCGGCGTCGAGGGCCGCGTAGCGGGCGTCGCGGGCGGCGGCCTCGGGTCCTCCTTCGCGTCCGACGGTGACGGCGACGGCCTCGGAGGGGGTGAGGCCGAGCGCGGTCATACGTTCGGCGACCTCGGCGGCCCGGGTGTCGGAGCCGTCCTGGAGGCCGTGGTCGACGGTGATGCCGCCGGCGCGTACGGGGAGTTTGCGGGCTTCGAAGGCGAGGGCGGAGGCGAGCGCCATGGAGTCGGCGCCTCCGGAGCAGGCGACGAGCACGAGGGGGGCGTGCGGGTCGGGTGCGGTGGAGGTGGGGGTGTTCCGGTGCTCGGCCCGGTGTTCGGTGAGGACGTCGTGGAGTACGCGGCGGACCGCCAGGCGTATCGCCGCGACCGCAGGATGGGGACCCATGTCCGGTGCCCTTCGTGATGGGGTGGGGTGCCTCGGTCGGAGTCTTAACGGTCGGAATGGGGGGTTCGGTCACTCAGAGTGCGTCGATGGTGACAGAAACCCGGCCGTTACCCGAGCATTGCACGCCTCACCCCGTGGTCAGGGTCCCTCGGACGGGTGATTGGCGGAGGGTCGACCGGCGTTCTGGTGCCGTCTGTCCCGTGCGCCTCACGAGTCTGCCTTACGGTGCACCCTCGCGATCCAGTCGGCGGGGGCGGCGATCTCGCTCTTGGTGGGGAGCGTGTTGGGGGAGGTCCAGACGCGGTTGAAGCCGTCCATGCCGACCTGGTCGACGACGGCGCGGACGAAGCGTTCGCCGTCGCGGTACTGGCGGAGCTTGGCGTCGAGGCCGAGGAGCTTGCGGAGGGCGAGGTCGAGGCGGGAGGCGCCGCGGGCGCGGCGGGCCTGGAACTTCTCGCGGATCTCGGCGACGGAGGGGACGACCTGGGGGCCGACGCCGTCCATGACGTAGTCGGCGTGGCCTTCGAGGAGGGACATGACGGCGGTGAGGCGGCCGAGGATCTCGCGCTGTTCGGGGGACTGGACGAGTTCGACCAGGGAGGGGGCGGGTTCGCCCTCCTCTCCTTCGGGGCGTCCGCCGGCGAGGGTCTGGGCGGCTTCGCGGAGGCGTTCGACGAAGGTGCCGGGGTCGACGTCGGTGGCGGCGAGGAACGTCTGGATTTCGCCCTGGAGGTGGTCGCGGAGCCAGGGGACGGCGGTGAACTGGGTGCGGTGGGTCTCCTCGTGGAGGCAGACCCAGAGCCGGAAGTCGTGCGGGGAGACTTCGAGTTCGCGTTCGACGTGGACGATGTTGGGGGCGACGAGGAGGAGGCGTCCGGCGCCGTTCGCGCCGGCGGGGAGGTCGCGGGTGGCGGGGGCGAAGGTCTCGTACTGGCCGAGGATGCGGGAGGCGAGGAAGGACAGGAGCATGCCGAGTTCGACGCCGGTGACCTTGCCGCCGACGGCGCCGAGGACGGCGCTGCCGGGGACGGCGGAGCGGCGCTCCTGCATCTTGCCGAGGAGGGGGGTGAGGAGTTCGCGGAAGCCGGCGACGTTGGCCTTGATCCAGCCGGCGCGGTCGACCACGAGGACGGGGGTGTCGGGGGGTTCGTGGCCTTCGGGGATCATGCGGGTGTAGGCGCGGACGTGTTCTTCCGAGGCCTTGGCGTGCCTGCGGAGTTCGGCGACGACCGCGCGGGCCTCGTCGCGGGAGACTTCGGGTCCTGGCCGTACGAGGCGGGTCGCGGTCGCGACCGCGAGGTTCCAGTCGACCATCCCTGATGTGCCTGCGCCACCGATGCTCGTCATGTGTCAACCGTACGGTCTCGGGCCGCGTTCGGTGTGTGTTCGGTACGGACCTCCTCAGGACGGGTCCTGTCCGGTCAGGGCGGCGGAGAGGCGGTCGAGGGCGGGCTGGGCCTGGTACGGGGAGGGGGTGCGGCCGGCGAGGAAGGCGAAGGCGAGGAGGCGTCCGTCGGGGGTGGCGACGGTGCCGGCGAGGGTGTTGACGCCGGTGAGGGTGCCGGTCTTGGCGCGGACGAGGCCGGCTCCGGCGGGGGCGGTGTCGAAGCGGTCGGTGAGGGTGCCGGTGAAGCCGCCGACGGGGAGGCCGGTGAGGAGGGGGCGCAGGGCGGGGCGGGCGGGGTCGGCCGCGCGGGTGAGGAGGCCGGTGAGGAGGGCGGCGGAGACGCGGTCGTCGCGGTCGAGGCCGCTGCCGTCGGCGAAGCGGGTGCCGGTGACGGGGAGGCCGAGGCGGGCGAGTTCGGCGCGGACGGCCTTTCCGGCGCCGTCGAAGCTCGCGGGGAGCTCACGGGCGAGGGCGGTCTGGCGGGCGAGGGCTTCGGCGAGGTCGTTGTCGCTGTGGGTGAGGGTGCGTTCGACCAGGTCGGCGAGGGGTGCGGAGTGGGTGCGGGCGAGGGGGGCGGCCTTCGGGGT
>JNWL01000038.1 GCA_000716465.1 Streptomyces bikiniensis | reverse complement strand
CTGGACTGGGAGTACCCCAACGCCTGCGGCCTGACCTGCGACACCAGCGGCCCGGCCTCCTTCAAGAACATGATGCAGGCCATGCGCGCCAAGTTCGGCGCCAACAACCTGGTGACCGCGGCCGTCACCGCCGACGCTTCCGCCGGCGGCAAGATCGACGCCGCCGACTACGCCGGCGCCGCGCCGTACTACGACTGGCTCAACGTCATGACGTACGACTTCTTCGGCGCCTGGGCGGCCAAGGGCCCGACCGCCCCGCACTCCCCGCTCACCTCGTACCCCGGCATCCCGCAGGCGGGCTTCAACTCCGCCGAGGCGATCGCCAAGTTCAAGGCGAAGGGCGTCCCGGCCAACAAGCTGCTGCTCGGCATCGGCTTCTACGGACGCGGCTGGACCGGCGTCACCCAGTCCGCCCCCGGCGGCACGGCGACCGGCGCGGCGCCCGGCACGTACGAGGCGGGCATCGAGGACTACAAGGTCCTCAAGAACTCCTGCCCGGCCACCGGTACGATCGCCGGCACCGCCTACGCCCACTGCGGCACCAACTGGTGGAGCTACGACACCCCGGCCACGGTCACGTCCAAGATGGGCTGGGCCAAGTCCCAGGGCCTGGGCGGCGCCTTCTTCTGGGAGTTCAGCGGTGACACCACCAACGGCGAGCTGGTCGGCGCGATCAACAGCGGCCTGAGCTAGCCCGCAGGGGAACGAAGAAGCGGGGGACGGCGCAGCACGCCGTCCCCCGCTTCCGTCGTCCTCCGTCGTCGTACAGACCTACGCGACGTTGACCCTCTGCCCCGGAGGCGCCGCCTCCAGCCAGGCCATGAAACCCGTCCGGGCGTCCTCGCTCATCGCGAGCTCCAGGCGGACGCCCTCGTACATACAGGGCTGGATCACCGCGTCCGAGAGCAGCGCCAGCTCCTCCTCGCCCTCCGGCATCCGGCGCTCCAGGGCCACGATGGAGGACCGCTCCAGGACCCGGCGCGGCCGGGGCGCGTACGAGAAGACGCGGAACCAGGCGATCTCGTCACCGCTGTAGCGGGCGACGCCGTACACCCAGCCCTTGCCGGCCGGATCCGGCTCGTCGGGGACGTTCCAGCGCAGCGAGCAGTCGAACGTCCCGCCGGCCCTCTGGATCAGTCTCCGGCGCAAACCGAAGACGAAGAGCCCGATCACCACCAGTGCGACGACCAGGCCGCACACGAGCAGAGCGAGGAACATCTTCACCGACCTCCTCGCTGCGTCCCGTGACCGGACCAGCCGGCCGAACCGAATACAACCTGCACCTGCATCGCCTCAGCCGCGGCACGGTCTGGAAAATTCCAGCCGTGCCGCGGCTGAGGGCACTGCTCTGCGCGGACCGTCAGCGGACCGCTACCGCGCGCAGCCGGACCTCGGCGCGCCGCTCGGCGGCGGCGTCGGAGTCCGTCTTGGCGCGCTCCAGGGCGCGCTCGGCGCGCTGGGCGTCGATCTCGTCCGCCAGCTCGCAGACCTCCGCGAGCAGCGACAGCTTGTCGTCCGCGAACGAGATGAACCCGCCGTGGACGGCGGCGACGACGGTCGCGCCCTCGCTCGTACGGATGGTCACCGGGCCCGACTCCAGCACACCGAGCAGCGGCTGGTGGCCGGGCATGACGCCGATGTCGCCGGAGGTGGTACGCGCGATGACCAGGGTGGCCTCGCCGGACCAGACACTCCGGTCCGCGGCGACCAGCTCGACGTGCAGCTCAGCAGCCAAGGGTGGCTCCTCGGGTCACCACCCGGCGGTCGTGCCGGGTGTTGGGGTCAATTCTAGGGGGCGTGGAGAGGGGGGCGGGACGGATCCCGCCCCCCTCAAGGCGAGCACGGGGCTCAGGAGACGCCGAGCTCCTTGGCGTTCTTCTTGAGGTCCTCGAGACCACCGCACATGAAGAAGGCCTGCTCCGGGAAGTGGTCGAACTCGCCGTCGCAGATCGCGTTGAACGCGGCGATCGACTCGTCGAGCGGAACGTCCGAACCGTCCACACCGGTGAACTGCTTGGCGGCGTGGGTGTTCTGCGACAGGAAGCGCTCGACGCGGCGCGCGCGGTGGACGACGAGCTTGTCCTCCTCGCTGAGCTCGTCGATGCCGAGGATCGCGATGATGTCCTGGAGGTCCTTGTACTTCTGCAGGATCCCCTTGACGCGCGTGGCGGCGTCGTAGTGGTCCTGCGCGATGTAGCGCGGGTCCAGGATCCGGGACGTGGAGTCCAGCGGGTCCACGGCCGGGTAGATGCCCTTCTCGGAGATCGGACGGGAGAGAACCGTCGTCGCGTCGAGGTGGGCGAAGGTGGTCGCCGGCGCCGGGTCGGTGAGGTCGTCGGCGGGGACGTAGATCGCCTGCATCGAGGTGATCGAGTGACCACGGGTCGAGGTGATGCGCTCCTGGAGGAGACCCATCTCGTCGGCCAGGTTCGGCTGGTAGCCCACCGCGGAGGGCATGCGGCCGAGCAGGGTCGACACCTCGGAACCGGCCTGGGTGAAGCGGAAGATGTTGTCGATGAAGAACAGCACGTCCTGCTTCTGCACATCGCGGAAGTACTCCGCCATGGTCAGACCGGCGAGGGCCACGCGCAGACGGGTGCCCGGGGGCTCGTCCATCTGGCCGAAGACCAGCGCGGTCTTGTCGAGAACGCCGGCCTCCTCCATCTCGACCATGAGGTCGTTGCCCTCACGGGTGCGCTCGCCGACGCCCGCGAAGACCGACACGCCGTCGTGCAGCTTGGCCACACGGACGATCATCTCCTGGATCAGAACGGTCTTGCCGACACCGGCACCACCGAACAGACCGATCTTTCCACCCTTGACGTACGGGGTGAGGAGGTCGACGACCTTCAGGCCGGTCTCGAACATCTCGGTCTTGGACTCGAGCTGGTCGAAGGCCGGGGCCTTGCGGTGGATCGTCCAGCGCGGCGCGTCGGCCACGGTGGAGGCGTCGTCGTTCAGGACCTGACCCAGCGTGTTGAACACGCGGCCCTTGGTGACGTCACCGACGGGGACGGTGATGCCCGTGCCCGTGTCGGTCACCGGGGCCTGGCGGACCAGGCCGTCGGTGGGCTGCATCGAGATGGTGCGGACCATGCCGTCACCGAGGTGCTGGGCGACCTCGAGGGTCAGCGTCTTCTTCGCGCCCTCCTCGGCCGGGTCCGGAACCTCGACGTGCAGGGCGTTGTAGATCTCCGGCATCGCGTCGACGGGGAACTCCACGTCGACGACCGGGCCGATGACCCGGGCGACGCGGCCCGTGGCGGCGGCCGTCTCAACAGTGGTCGTCATTACTTGTCACTCCCCGCGGTCGCGTCGGCCAGGGCTGCGGAGCCACCGACGATCTCGCTGATTTCCTGGGTGATTTCGGCCTGGCGGGCCGCGTTGGCAAGTCGGGAGAGCGTGGTGATGAGCTCTCCCGCGTTGTCGGTGGCCGACTTCATCGCGCGGCGGGTGGCGGCGTGCTTGGAGGCAGCCGACTGGAGCAGCGCGTTGTAGATCCGGCTCTCGACGTAGCGGGGCAGAAGGGCGTCGAGGACGTCCTCCGCCGACGGCTCGAAGTCGTACAGCGGGCGGAGCGTGTCCGGCTCGCCGGCCTCCTTCGCCACCTCGTCGAGGCTGAGGGGCAGCAGCCGGGCCTCGACCGCCGTCTGCGTCATCATCGAGACGAACTCGGTGTAGACGATGTGGAGCTCGTCCACACCACCCTCGGCCGTGTCCTTCTCGATCGCCTCGATCAGCGGTTCGGCGATCTTCTTGGCGTCCGCGTACGTCGGCTCGTCCGTGAAACCGGTCCACGAGTCGGCCAGCTTGCGCTCACGGAAGTTGTAGTGCGCGATGCCGCGTCGGCCGACGACGTAGATGTCGACCTGGCGGCCTTCGGCCTCCAGCTTCCTGGTGAGCTGTTCCGCCGCCTTGATGGCGTTGGAGTTGAAGGCGCCGGCCAGACCGCGGTCGCTCGACAGGAGCAGGACCGCGGCGCGGGTCGGGTTCTCCGACTCGGTGGTCAGCGGGTGCTTGTCGTTCGCACCCGTGGCCACCGCCGTGACCGCGCGGGTGAGCTCGGTCGCGTACGGAGTCGACGCCTGCACCTTGCGCTGCGCCTTGACGACACGCGAGGCGGCGATCATCTCCATCGCCTTGGTGATCTTCTTCGTCGCGGTGACGGATTTGATGCGACGCTTGTAGACCCGGAGCTGCGCTCCCATGAGTCAGGTCCCTTCCGTCGTCACTTCGAGACGTTGACGGCGGCAGGGGCGTCCTCGCCGAGCAGCTTGCCGTCAGAGGTCTCGAACTGCTTCTTGAACTCCGCGATGGCGTCGCCGACGGACTGGAGGGTGTCGTCCGACATCTTGCCGCCCTCACGGATGGAGGTCATGAGGCCCGAGTGGTTCTGGCGCAGGTGCGCCAGGAGCTCGGCCTCGAAGCGACGGATGTCGGCGACCGGGACGTCGTCCATCTTGCCGGTGGTGCCGGCCCAGATGGAGACGACCTGGTTCTCCGTGGGCATCGGCTGGTACTGAGCCTGCTTGAGCAGCTCGACCATCCGCTGACCGCGCTCCAGCTGCGCCTTCGAGGCCGCGTCCAGGTCGGAACCGAAGGCGGCGAACGCCTCCAGCTCGCGGAACTGGGCGAGGTCCACGCGGAGGCGGCCGGAGATCTGCTTCATCGCCTTGTGCTGGGCGGAGCCACCGACTCGGGAGACCGAGATGCCGACGTTCAGGGCCGGGCGCTGGCCGGCGTTGAACAGGTCGGACTCCAGGAAGCACTGGCCGTCGGTGATGGAGATGACGTTGGTCGGGATGAACGCGGAGACGTCGTTGGCCTTCGTCTCCACGATCGGCAGACCGGTCATCGAACCGGCACCCATGTCGTCCGACAGCTTGGCGCAGCGCTCAAGGAGGCGGGAGTGCAGGTAGAAGACGTCGCCCGGGTAGGCCTCGCGGCCCGGCGGGCGGCGCAGCAGCAGCGACACGGCGCGGTAGGCGTCGGCCTGCTTCGACAGGTCGTCGAAGACGATCAGGACGTGCTTGCCCTGGTACATCCAGTGCTGGCCGATGGCCGAGCCGGTGTACGGCGCCAGGTACTTGAAGCCGGCCGGGTCGGACGCCGGGGCGGCGACGATCGTCGTGTACTCGAGCGCACCGGCCTCCTCCAGCGCACCGCGCACGGACGCGATGGTGGAGCCCTTCTGGCCGACGGCGACGTAGATGCAGCGGACCTGCTTGTTCACGTCGCCCGAGCGCCAGTTGTCGCGCTGGTTGATGATCGTGTCGACGGCCAGGGCGGTCTTGCCGGTCTGGCGGTCGCCGATGATCAGCTGACGCTGACCGCGGCCGACCGGGGTCATGGCGTCGACGGCCTTGTAGCCGGTCTCCATCGGCTCGTGGACCGACTTGCGCTGCATGACGCCGGGCGCCTGCAGCTCGAGGGCGCGGCGGCCCTCGGTCGCGATCTCGCCGAGACCGTCGATCGGGTTGCCGAGCGGGTCGACAACGCGGCCGAGGTATCCCTCGCCGACGCCGACGGAGAGGACCTCGCCGGTGCGCTGCACCGACTGCCCCTCCTCGATGCCGTTGAACTCGCCGAGGACGATCGCACCGATCTCGCGCTCTTCGAGGTTCAGCGCAAGACCGAGGGTGCCGTCCTCGAACTTCAGCAGCTCGTTCGCCATGGCCGAGGGAAGACCCTCGACCTTCGCGATGCCGTCGCCGGCCAGGCTGACCGTGCCGACCTCCTCGCGCGAGGCCGCGTCCGGCTGGTACGACTGGACGAAGTTCTCCAGTGCGTCCCGGATCTCCTCCGGCCGGATCGTGAGCTCCGCCATCTGGGTTCCCTGCTCTCCTTGTTGGGCCCGAAGTTTCTTAAGGGGTCTGGGGGCCGACCCCCAGGAATCTTCTGCAATCTCTGCACGGCCCAACCGGGCCGCTGGTGATGCTGTGATGCTTTTCTGCTGTGGTGACCGCGTCAGCCGGCCAGTCGACGGGTCGCCTCGTCGAGGCGCTCCGCGACGGTGCCGTCGATGACCTCGTCGCCGACCCGCACCGAGATCCCGCCGAGGACCGCGGGGTCCACGTCCAGGTTCAGGTGCATCTCGCGGCCGTACAGCTTGGCGAGGACGGCGCCGAGGCGCTGCTTCTGCCGGTCCGACAGCGGGACCGCCGAGGTGACGACGGCGACCATCCGGTTCCGGCGCGCCGCGGCGAGCTTGGACAGGGACTCGAGTCCCGCTTCCAGGCTACGTCCCCGGGGCTGGGTCACCAGACGGACGACCAGGCGCTCGGTGGTCGCGTGGGCCTTGCCGCCCAGCAGGCTGCGGAGCAGCGCGCCCTTGGCGGTGGCCGTGGCGGCCTTGTCCGTCAGCGCCGAGCGGAGCTCGGTGCTGGAGGACACGATCCGGCCGAAGCGGAACAGCTCGTCCTCGACTCCGTCGAGGGCGCCCGCCTTCTGCGCCGCGGTGAGGTCGGCGGTGTTCGCCAGCTCCTCGGTCGCGTCGACCAGGTCGCGCGAGCGCGACCAGCGGGAGCGGACCATGCCCGAGACCAGATCGGCGGTCTCGCCGCCCACCTGACCGCTCAGGAGTCGCTGCGCGAGTGCGGCCTTGGCCTCACCCGACTGGGCGGGGTCGGTCAGGACCCGGCGCAGCGACACCTCGCGGTCGAGCAGCACGGTGACGGCGGCGAGCTCGTCCGCGAGCTTCGTCGCGTCGACCGGGGTGTTGTCGGTCAGCGCGTCGAGGGACTCGCGGGCGGCTGCCAGTGCCTCACGGCTCGCTCCGTTCATCGGACGGCCTCGGCCTTCTCCTCGAGCTCGTCGAGGAAGCGGTCGATCGTGCGGCTCTGGCGGGCGGTGTCCTGGAGGGACTCGCCGACCAGCTTGCCGGCCAGGTCGGTGGCGAGCTTGCCCACGTCCTGGCGCAGCGACGCGGACGCCGCCTTGCGGTCCGCCTCGATCTGCGCGTGGCCGGCCGCGATGATCTCCTCGCGCTGGCGCTGGCCTTCCGCCTTCATCTCCTGGATGATCGCGGTGCCCTGCTCCGTCGCCTCCTGGCGAAGACGCGCGGCCTCGTGGCGGGCCTCGGCGAGCTGGGCCTTGTACTGCTCCAGCACACTCTGAGCCTCGATCTGGGCCGACTCGGCCTTCTCGATGCCACCCTCGATGGCCTCGCGGCGCTCGTCCAGAACCTTGTTGATGTTCGGGAGGAGCTTCTTGGCGAGGAAGCCGAAGACGATGACGAAGGCGATCAGGCCGATGACGAGCTCGTCGAGATGCGGGATCAGAGGAGGCTGGGGCTCCTCCGCCGCCGCAAGAAGCAGAGCGTTCACATCAGTGCCTTCCGTAAAAGTGGCTGTCGTCGAAATCGGGCTTAGTAAACGAAGCCCATGACGATGCCGATGAGGGCGAGCGCCTCACAGAAGGCGAAACCCATGATCTGGTTGGTACGGATCAGGCCGGCAGCCTCGGGCTGGCGGGCGAGGGCCTGGGTGCCGTTACCGAAGATGATGCCGACGCCGACGCCGGGGCCGATCGCGGCGAGGCCGTAACCGATGGCGGCGACGTTTCCTTCGACAGCGGCGAGGGTCTGGAGAGCGGACATGCCGGTTCTTCCTTCTCTTTCAAGGACCCGGTGGGGGTTGGCCACCGGACGACTGTTGGTTTGTGAGGTGTGCTGCCGGTCGGGGCCGGACTCAGTGGTGCTCGGAGAGCGCGCCCTGGATATAGCTGGCGGCCAGGAGGACGAAGACGTACGCCTGGACGGCCTGGATGAAGAGCTCGAACGCGGTCATGACGATGACCATCACGAACGACGTCGCGGCGTAGACGATGCCGAGGCCGTTGAGCAGGTACCAAGAGGCCAGCGAGAACATCACGATGAGCAGGTGACCGGCGAACATGTTCGCGAACAGTCGGACCGCGTGCGTGAAGGGCCGGATCAGCAGGTTCGAGAAGAACTCGAGGACGACGACCAGGGGAAGGATCGGGCCGAGCGACTTGTCGTAGCCGACGATGTTCTTCCAGCCACCGACGAAGCCGTGCTTCTTGAAGGTGAGCGAGACCCAGACGACGTAGACGACCAGCGCCAGGGCCACCGGGAACGCGATCAGCGAGGTGACCGGGAACTGGGCCAGCGGGATGATCGACCAGAGGTTCATCATCCAGACGAGGAAGAACAGCGTCACCATGAGCGGGACGTACTTCTCGCCGTCCTTCTTGCCGATGATCTCGTACACGATGCCGCGGCGCACGAAGTCGTAACCGGCCTCGCCGACCATCTGCATCTTGCCGGGGATCAGCTTCGGCTTGCGGAAGGCGGCCCAGAAGAACCCGACGACCACGACGGAGCTCAGGATCGCGAGCAGCATGGGCTTCGTCAGCTCGAAGCTGCCCCACGTGGCGATCGGCTCGTACATGAACGTGTGCAGGCCCGGCGCCGGGAAGCCACATCCGGTGAAGATGTGGCAATCCGGGTCGAAGGCAAGCGTCTGGTCAGCACTCACCGCGGGCTCCTTCAGCGTGGCGCATAGGTACGGCAACCTCGTTGTGTCGGCGCGGCACGCAGCCGCGGGTCGGCACTGGACTGGTCTTACGGATAAGGGGGCGGCGGTTCGGCTTCGAGCCTCGCGCTGGGACAGGCGTCTCGGATGCCCGCGCCCGCAGTGCCGCAGTTGGCACCGGACGATAGCAGGAAGCCGAACGCGGCTTTATCCCGGCCCTACCCTTCACGACTTCGGCCCCGAGTTTCCGGGGTCGATGTAAGCGATCTTGGCCTTCATGTAGGCCCGGGCCTGCGCGGCCACCCACACGACGGTGGCGGCGAGCAGTGTGAAGGCGAAGGCCTTGAAGTCGAACAGCGTGGTGTTCTTGAGCAACGCCAGGAAGATGAAGAGCACCAGGAGCTGGGCCGTGTAGAGCATCAGCCCCATCGCCTGGAACAGGTGCGGCAGCGACTTCGCCGTCCGCTGGAGAACCAGCTGGCCGATCCCCATGAAGAGGATGACCACCAGGGTGCCGACGACCCCGCCGAGCGCGCCCTTGCCACCGGCGACCACCCCGCTGACGACCGTGGCGACTGCGCCGACGGCTGCGGTGGGGACGGCGGTGTGCAGAAGGATGCGTGCGTCGTTGGACGGCATGGCGGTGTCTCCGCTTGATGGAGGGGGCGATGGTGTCGTCATGGACGAGCGTAAGCCCGGTCCGAGGTGGGTCTCGGGGCCAACGGACCGTCGCACTACGGTCTTTCGGCACTGTCGCCGGGTCTCGTGAACGGTATCACAAACTATTTGAATAGGTCTTTACCCATAAGGTGTGCCAGTTGTCACACATGAGAGTTACCCCGCGCGTGTGTGCGCGACAGCGGGGTGGCTTGTCTGGTAATGACCGCCGTCGCGGCCTTCGTCAACTTGGCGTTCCGGCCTTCCGCCGGTCGGTGAAGCGCGCGCGGTTGCCGATGGCGGTGGCGCCGTTGATGCCGGCGGGCACCGGCACCCGCTCCGTCCCGGCCGCGACCGGCTCCGGGGCCGCCTCCGCGACCGGGGCCGGCTTGCGGCGCCGGTAGCGGGGCGGCACGACGGACTCGGCCCAGCGGGGCGCGCGGGGCGTGAAGCGCGGCATCAGGAGCAGCACCAGGCCGATCGCGCTGAGCGCGACGACCCCGAGGACGATCCACATCGAGGTCGAGTGGACCGAGTACGCCAGCGTCCCGAAGGCGATCAGGGCCGACCAGAAGTACATGATCAGCACCGCGCGGCTGTGCGAGTGGCCGATCTCCAGGAGCCGGTGGTGCAGGTGGCCGCGGTCGGCCGCGAACGGCGACTGGCCCTTCCAGGTGCGGCGCACGATCGCCAGGACCAGGTCCGCCATCGGGATCGCGATGATCGTCAGCGGCAGCAGCAGCGGGATGAAGACCGGCAGGGCGGCGTGGGTGGCCTCGCGGGTCGAGCCTTCGAAGAGCTTCAGCACGTCGGGGTCGACCTGGCCGGTGATCGAGATGGCGGAGGCGGCCAGGATCAGGCCGATCAGCATCGAGCCGGAGTCGCCCATGAAGATCCGCGCCGGGTGCATGTTGTGCGGCAGGAAGCCCAGGCACATGCCGATGAGGATGGCGGTGAAGAGGGTCGCGGGGGCGGCGGCCTCGATCGTGTAGCCGTACCAGAGGCGGTAGGCGTACAGGAAGAAGGCGGTGGCGGCGATGCAGACCATGCCGGCGGCGAGGCCGTCGAGGCCGTCGACGAAGTTCACCGCGTTGATGGTGAGGACCACCAGGGCGACGGTGAGGAGCGTGCCCTGTCCGGGGGTCAGGGAGACGACGCCGACGCCGGGGATCGGCAGCCACAGGATCGTCAGGCCCTGCGCGACCATGACGCCGGCCGAGATCATCTGCGCGCCCAGCTTGATGAGCGCGTCCAGCTCGAACTTGTCGTCCAGGACGCCGATCAGCCAGATCAGCGCGGCGCCGGAGAGCAGCGCGCGGGGCTCGTTGGACAGGTCGAAGACGCTGCCGAGGTTCTGCAGGTGGGCGGCGACGAGGAGGCCCGCGCACAGCCCGAAGAACATGGCGATGCCACCGAGCCGCGGAGTCGGTTCTCGGTGCACGTCGCGGGCGCGGATCTCCGGCATCGCCCCGGTCGCGATGGCGAACTTGCGCACCGGACCGGTGAGCAGGTAGGTCACCGCGGCCGTGACACAGAGCGTCAGCAGGTAATCACGCACGGGCTGCCCCACAGGAATCGCTGGCCATCTCAGCCCCACACCCTAGCCGTGCCGTCCATGTGCTGGGAGACACGCGGGGGGCCCGGACGGTTGCGCCGGGGCCCGCCCGATGTCCGTACGACGGAAAACCCGGGTGTCCGTACGGTGGGGAAACCGGCGCCCGTACGGCGCGGAAGTCAGCGTGCGTACGGCGGGAACCGGCCGGTCAGCGCGCGGACCTCGGCCCTTACCCGGGCCGTCTCCCCGGGGTCGTCGCGGAGCGCGGCGGTGAACAGACCGGCGATCCTGGCCATTTCGGGGGCGCCCATGCCCTGGGTGGTGACGGCGGCCGTGCCGAGCCGGATGCCGCGCGCCTCCCCGTACGGCAGGGCGCAGGTGTCGAGGACGATGCCGGCGGCGGCGAGCCGGGTGCGGGCGGTGCGCCCGTCGACGCCGAGGGGGGCGGGGTCGGCGGTGACGAGGTGGGTGTCGGTGCCGCCGGTGATCGGCGCGAAGCCCTCGGCGGCGAGGGCGGCGGCGAGGAACCGGGCGTGCTCGACCACCCGATGGGCGTACGCGGTGAACGCGGGCGCCTCCGCCTCGCCGAAGGCCACCGCCTTCGCCGCGATCGTGTGCATCTGGGCGCCGCCCTGGCTGAACGGGAACACCGCCCGGTCGATCCGGCCCGCGAGCTCCTCCCCGCACAGGATCATCCCGCCGCGCGGGCCGCGCAGCACCTTGTGGGTGGTGGCGCAGACGACGTCGGCGTACGGGACGGGGCTGGGGGCCGCTCCCCCGGCGACCAGACCGATGGTGTGGGCCGCGTCGGCGATCAGGTAGGCGCCGGTCTCGTCGGCGATCTCGCGGAAGACCGCGTAGTCGAGGTGGCGGGGGTAGGAGATGGAGCCGCAGACGATCGCCTTGGGGCGGTGGTGGCGGGCGAGGGCGGCGACCTGCTCGTGGTCGACGAGCCCGGTCTCGGCGTCGACGCCGTACGGGACGAAGTCGAACCAGCGGCCGGAGAAGCTGGCGGGCGAGCCGTGGGTGAGGTGCCCGCCGTGCTCCAGGCCCATGGCGAGGACCGTGTCACCGGGCCTGAGAAGGGCCGCGTACGCCGCCAGGACGGCCGAGGAGCCGGAGTGGGCCTGGACGTTCGCGTGGTCGGCTCCGAAGAGCGCGGTGGCCCGTCGCACGGCGATCCGCTCGACGGCGTCGGCGTACTCGCAGCCGCCGTGGTGCCGGGCGCCGGGGTAGCCCTCGGCGTACTTGTTGGCGAGCGGGGAGCCGAGGGCGGCGAGGACGGCGGGCGAGGTGAAGTTCTCCGCCGCGATCAGCTGGAGGCTGTCGGCCTGCCGCCGCTCCTCGCCGAGCAGCACGTCGGCGACCTCCGGGTCCTGCCGGCGCAGGACGTCGAGGGCGTCGTGAGGGGGCGCGGTGACCGGCATGGCTGACTCCGGGCGTGGAGGGATGTCAGCACCAATGTAGGTACGGGCCGCCGGACCCGCGCGCCGAGAAGCACGGCCGGCCGGCTCAGCGCCGCGCCGCCACCCCGGTCAGAGCCGTCACCACGGGGTCCAGGGCCTGGTTGAGCACCCTCCCCGACGCGCCCCTCGCGCCGCTCGGCCCCGAGGGGCCTCCCGGGCTTCGGGCCGCTGCGCCGGACTCCGCCGCCGGACGGGGCCGGGCCCGATCGGCTCAGCGCCGCGCCGCCACCCCGGTCAGAGCCGTCACCACGGGGTCCAGGGCCTGGTTGATCTCGTCGCCGATCGAGCGGAAGAAGGTGATGGGGGCGCCGTACGGGTCGTTGACCTCGTCCGCGTCCGGGGACGGGGCCAGGAGCCACCCGCGTAGAGCCGCGGCCGCGCGGACCAGGGCGCGCGCGCGTTCGACCATGCCCTCGTCGCGCGGGTCCGGGAGCGTGGCCGGGTCGATGGCGCGGACCAGGCGGGTGAACTCCTTCAGGGTGAAGGTGCGCAGGCCCGCCGAGTGGCCCATCGAGATGACCTGCGCCCGGTGGTCGCGGGTCGCCGTCAGGACGAGGTCCGCGCGGATGACGTGCTCGTCGAGGAGCTCGCGCCCCACGAAGCCGCTGTAGTCCGCGCCGAAGTCGGCGAGGACCAGTTCCGCGTTGGCCTCCATCGGGGCCCCCTCGTGGCCCCAGGTGCCCGCGCTCTCCACGATCAGGCCGCCGCCGAGGGGGTCCCCGAGCCGGTCGCACAGGGCGTGGCGGGTCAGCCGCTCGGTGATCGGCGAGCGGCAGACGTTGCCGGTGCTGACGTGGAGGATGCGGAAGGTGTCGCTGTCGTCGTGCCCCGCTATGCCACGCCCCTCAGGGGCGGTCAATTGGCCACCTCGAGGTCGGGTACGACCTTCCGGAGCTCCTCCGGGGAGAGCGCCCCCTGCCGCAGCAGCACCGGCACCGGGCCGGTCACGTCGACGATGGACGAGGGGACGTTGCCGGGCGTCGGGCCGCCGTCGAGGTAGACGGAGACGGAGTCGCCGAGCATGTTCTGCGCGGCGTCGCAGTCCTCCGGCGACGGGTGGCCGGTGAGGTTGGCCGAGGAGACGGCCATCGGGCCGACCTCGGTGAGCAGTTCGATCGCGACCGGGTGCAGCGGCATCCGGACGGCGACGGTGCCCCGGGTGTCCCCGAGGTCCCACTGGAGGGACGGCTGGTGGCGGGCGACCAGGGTGAGCGCGCCGGGCCAGAAGGCGTCGACGAGCTCCCAGGCCTGCTCGGAGAAGTCGGTGACCAGGCCGTGGAGGGTGTTCGGGGAGCCGATGAGCACGGGCGTGGGCATGTTGCGGCCGCGCCCCTTGGCGGCCAGCAGGTCCGCCACGGCCTCGCCGCTGAAGGCGTCCGCCCCGATCCCGTACACGGTGTCGGTGGGCAGCACGACCAGCTCGCCCCGGCGGACGGCGGACGCGGCCTCGCGCAGGCCCGTCAGTCGGTCGGTCGCCTCGTTGCAGTCGTATCGCCGTGCCATCAGTTCCCGGCCTCCTCGTACGCGTGGTTCGTCATGGCGGTGGTGACGGTCGGGGCCGTCACGGCATTGCCTTGCGGGCGGTCGCGAAGCGCGGCCGGTTGTTCAGGTCGGGGTGGTCGGCGGCGTCCGCCCAGCCGGCCTCCTCGTTGAAGATCCACGGCACCTGGCCGCCCTGGGTGTCCGCGTGCTCGATGACGACGAGGCCGCCGGGGCGGAGCAGGCGGTGGGCGGTGCGCTCGATGCCGCGGATGGTGTCGAGGCCGTCCTCGCCGGAGAAGAGGGCCATCTCCGGGTCGTGGTCGCGGGCCTCGGGCGCCACGTACTCCCACTCGGTGAGCGGGATGTACGGCGGGTTGGAGATGACCAGGTCGACCTGGCCGTCCAGCTCGGGCAGGGCGGTGAGCGCGTCGCCCTGGTGGACGGTGACGCGGGAGCCCTCGGCGTTCCTCCGGGTCCAGACGAGGGCGTCGTCGGAGAGCTCGACGGCGTGCACGCGGGAGCGCGGCACCTCCTGGGCCATGGCGAGGGCGATGGCCCCGGAGCCGGTGCACAGGTCGACGACGAGCGGTTCGACGACGTCCATGGCGCGCACGGCGTCTATGGCCCAGCCGACGACCGACTCGGTCTCCGGGCGGGGCACGAAGACGCCGGGGCCCACCTGGAGCTCCAGGTAGCGGAAGAACGCCCGCCCGGTGATGTGCTGGAGGGGTTCGCGGGCCTCGCGGCGGGCGACCGTCTCCCAGTAGCGGGCGTCGAAGTCCGCGTCCTTGACGTTGTGCAGCTCCCCCCGCTTGACGCCGTGCACGAACGCGGCGAGCTCCTCGGCGTCGAAGCGCGGGGAGGGGACGCCGGCGTCGGCCAGCCGCCGGGTGGCCTGGGCCACCTCGGCGAGCAGCAGACTGCGGGGGCCTGGGGGTCGCCCCCCAGAAAGTGACTGCACGCTGGTCCTCCGTGGTGCGGGGTGGGGCTTGAGGGGTGGCCGTACGGTCCTCGCGGGCCGCACGGCCTCGGCGGCTACGCCGCGGCGAGCTTCGCCGCGGAGTCGGCGTCGACGCAGGCCTGGATCACCGCGTCCAGTTCGCCGTCGAGCACCTGGTCCAGGTTGTACGCCTTGAAGCCGACGCGGTGGTCCGAGATGCGGTTCTCCGGGAAGTTGTACGTCCGGATCTTCTCGGAGCGGTCGACGGTGCGGACCTGGCTGCGGCGGGCGTCGGCGGCCTCGGCCTCGGCCTTCTCCTGGGCGGCGGCAAGGAGCCGGGAGCGCAGGATGCGCATGGCCTGCTCCTTGTTCTGGAGCTGGCTCTTCTCGTTCTGGCAGGAGGCGACGATGCCGGTCGGCAGGTGGGTGATGCGGACGGCGGAGTCGGTGGTGTTGACCGACTGGCCGCCGGGGCCGGACGAGCGGTAGACGTCGATCCGCAGGTCGTTGGCGTGGATCTCGACCTCGACCTCCTCGGCCTCGGGCGTGACGAGCACGCCGGCGGCGGAGGTGTGGATGCGGCCCTGGGACTCGGTGGCGGGCACGCGCTGGACGCGGTGCACCCCGCCCTCGTACTTGAGCCGGGCCCAGACGCCCTGGCCGGGCTCGGTGGCGCCGTTGCCGCCCTTGGTCTTCACGGCGACCTGGACGTCCTTGTAGCCGCCGAGCTCGGACTCGGTGGCGTCGATGATCTCGGTCTTCCAGCCGACGCGCTCGGCGTACCGGAGGTACATGCGGAGCAGGTCGCCGGCGAAGAGCGCGGACTCGTCGCCGCCGGCGCCGGCCTTGATCTCCAGGATGACGTCCTTGTCGTCGCTGGGGTCGCGTGGGACGAGGAGCAGGCGGAGCTTGTCGGTCAGCTCCTCGCGGTCCTTCTCCAGCTGCTTGACCTCGGCGGCGAAGTCGGGGTCGTCGTGCGCCAGCTCGCGGGCGGTCTCGATGTCGTCACCGGTCTGCTTCCAGGAGCGGTAGGTGGCGACGATCGGGGTCAGCTCGGCGTAGCGCTTGTTGAGCTTGCGCGCGTTCGCCTGGTCGGCGTGGACCGAGGGGTCCGCCAGCTTCTTCTCGAGGTCGGCGTGCTCGCCGACCAGTTCCTCGACCGCCTCGAACATGCGGGGGCTCCTGGTTTTCGTCAGTTGCTACGGGGACGCCAAAGCGCCGGTCCCGGCCACCCGCGCGGGGCGACCGTGGACCGGCGCAGGGGCTCGCTACTTGTTGGCGGAGCCGGCGGCCTTGCCGAAGCGGGCCTCGAAGCGGGCGACGCGGCCGCCGGTGTCGAGGATCTTCTGCTTGCCCGTGTAGAACGGGTGGCACTCGGAGCAGACCTCGGCACGGATGGTGCCGTCGGTGAGGGTGCTGCGGGTGGTGAACGACGCGCCACAGGTGCAGCTGACCTGGGTCTCGACGTACTCGGGGTGGATCTCGCGCTTCAAGGTGTCTCCTATGTTCCGGGAGGGCACCGGGTCGCCGCCGCGGGTTGCGGCATGCGTGAACCGGGGCCGACGTACCAGTCTGCCAGGACCGGCCGCATCTCCCCAAACCGGGGTCGGGCCGGAGGTATTCCCGGCCTACCTCACGACGCCCCCGGCCGCTCCGGCGGCGGTGTCCTCCGTGACGGAGGCGGGGACGGGCAGGTCGTCCTTGAGCGCCTTCCAGAGCTGCGCGGACTGCCGCTCCAGGGGCACGACGCGGTTGGGGTCGATCCGGTCGTACGCGACGGGCAGGGTGACCATGTGGACGCTTCCGGCGTCGATGCCGGAGAGGCCCCGGGCGAAGCCCGTCAGCTCCTGGACCGAGTCGAGTTCGGAGTCGGGGGTGATGGCCCTGGTGACGGCGTCGGCGAGGCCGAGGAGCTTCGCCGGGTCGGTGAGGACGCCGACGCCCTTGACCTGCTCGACGAGGGCCTTGATGAAGGCCTGCTGGAGCTGTATGCGGCCGAGGTCGCTGCCGTCGCCGACGCCCTTGCGGGTGCGGACGAGGCCGAGGGCCTGCTCGCCGTCGAGGGTGTGGGGGCCCGGGGCGAGGTCGAGGTGGCTGTCGTCGTCCTTGATGGGCCGGGTGGTGGTGATCCCGACGCCGCCGAGCTCGTCGACGATCTCCTTGAAGCCGGTGAAGTCGACCTCGATGTAGTGGTCCATGCGGATGCCGGACATCGCCTCGACGGTCTTCACGGCGCAGGCGGGGCCGCCGACCTCGTACGCCGTGTTGAACATGGCGCGGTTCCGGCCGGGCACCCCGGCGCCGTGGGCGTCGGTGCAGTCCGGCCTCGTGATCAGGGTGTCGCGGGGTATGGAGACGACGCTGGCCCTCTTGTGGCCCTCGTGGACGTGGACGACCATCGCGGTGTCGGAGCGGGCGCCGCCCTCGTCCCTGCCGTAGGCGCCGTTGTCTCCGGAGCGCGAGTCGGAGCCGAGGACGAGGATGTCCATGGAGCCGTCGTCGACGTCGACGGGGCGCTGGGTGCCGAGTTGGGCGTTGATGTCGACGCCCTGGATGTTGTGGTCGAGCTTCTTGTAGGAGGCGTAGCCGAGGCCGGCGCCGCCGAGGACGAGGACCACGAGGGCCCCCGTGAGGAAGAACGGCACCTTGCGGCGTCGGCCACTGTTCGTCTGCTCGGTCATCGCCCGTCCTTCGGCCCTGGATTCACCTTCTGTGACGGGCGGGCGTCCGAAAGGGTTGCACGCGGCTCCGCGCGGATCCGCGCGGTTCGGGCGGAAAAACGCCGCGCCCACCGTGCGGACACGGTGGGCGCGGCGTTCGGCGCAGGTCACGGCGGGGTCACGGGCCGGGGCCCGGACCGCGCCGTGTGACGCGGATCTCGTGGACCGCGTCAGTCGTTGTTGCTCGCTCCGGGGGTGGTCTTCTGGATCTGGAGGAGGAACTCGCCGTTCGACTTCGTCTGCTTCATCTTGTCGAGGAGCAGCTCGATCGCCTGCTGCTGGTCGAGCGCGTGCAGCACGCGGCGCAGCTTCCAGGTGATGGCGAGCTCGTCGCTGCCGAGGAGGATCTCCTCCTTGCGCGTGCCCGAGGCGTCGACGTCGACGGCCGGGAAGATGCGCTTGTCGGCGAGCTTCCGGTCGAGCTTGAGCTCCATGTTGCCGGTGCCCTTGAACTCCTCGAAGATCACCTCGTCCATGCGCGAGCCGGTGTCGACCAGCGCGGTGGCCAGGATGGTCAGCGAGCCGCCGTCCTCGATGTTGCGCGCGGCGCCGAAGAAGCGCTTCGGCGGGTAGAGCGCGGTCGAGTCGACACCACCGGACAGGATGCGGCCGGAGGCCGGGGCGGCGAGGTTGTACGCGCGGCCCAGGCGGGTGATCGAGTCGAGCAGGACGACCACGTCGTGGCCCAGCTCCACGAGGCGCTTGGCGCGCTCGATGGCCAGCTCGGCGACGGTGGTGTGGTCCTCGGCCGGGCGGTCGAAGGTCGAGGAGATGACCTCGCCCTTGACCGACCGCTGCATGTCGGTGACCTCTTCCGGACGCTCGTCGACCAGGACGACCATCAGGTGGCACTCGGGGTTGTTATGGGTGATCGCGTTGGCGATCGCCTGCATGATCATGGTCTTGCCGGTCTTCGGCGGGGCCACGATCAGACCGCGCTGGCCCTTGCCGATCGGCGACACGAGGTCGATGATCCGCGTGGTCAGCACGCCCGGGTCGGTCTCCAGGCGGAGCCGGTCCTGCGGGTAGAGCGGGGTCAGCTTGTTGAACTCCGGACGGCCGCGGCCGGAGTCGGCCGCCATGCCGTTCGCGGAGTCCAGGCGGACGAGCGCGTTGAACTTCTCGCGGCGCTCGCCCTCCTTCGGCTGGCGCACGGCGCCGGTGACGTGGTCGCCCTTGCGCAGGCCGTTCTTGCGGACCTGGGCGAGGGAGACGTACACGTCGTTCGGGCCGGGCAGGTAGCCGGAGGTCCGGATGAACGCGTAGTTGTCGAGGATGTCGAGGATGCCCGCGACGGGGATCAGGACGTCGTCGTCGGCGACCTGCGGCTCGCCGGCCTGGAAGTCGTCGCGCCCGCGACGCCCGCGGCGGTCGCGGTAGCGGCCGCGACGGCCCCGGCGGCCGCCCGCCTCGTCGTCGTAGTCGTCCTGCGGACCGGACTGCTGGCCGCCCTGCTGGCCCTGGCCGCCCCCCTGGCCCTGGCGCTCCTGGCGGTCCTTGCGCTGGCCGCCCTGGCCGCCGCCCTGCTGGTCGTCGCCCTTGCGGTCGCGCTGGCGGTCCCGGCGGTCGCGGCGGTCGCCGCGCTCGCCGCGGTCCCGGCGGCCGCGGCCCTCGGCGCCGTCGACGGCGCCCTCGGTCCGGGTGTCGGTCTGCGGCGCCTCGGCCCTGACCTCGCGGGTCTCGGTGCGGGCTTCCGTACGAGCCTCGGTCTTGACCGCCTGGGCGGTCTCGGCCGGAGCGGCGCCGTCCGGCGAACCGGCGGGGGCGGTGGCGCGGCGCCGGCGGCGCTCGCCGGCCGGCTGCTCGTCGCCGGCGCCCTGCTCCGACGGGGTCTTGGGCGAGGGCTGGCCCGGGATGTCGATCTGCTGCTGACCGGCGGCCTTCTCGACCTTCTCCGCCTTGGGGGCGGGGGCCTCGGCCGCGGGCTCGGCGGCGGTCTCGCCCGTACGGGCCTTGGAGGTGGCGCGGCGCTTCGGCTTGGTCTCGGCGGCGTCGGCGGCCTTGGCCGGGGCGGCGGAGCCCCCTCCGGCCTGCGCCTCCTTGATGACCTCGATCAGCTGGCTCTTGCGCATGCGCGCGGTGCCCCTGATGCCGAGGCCGGACGCGACCTGCTGCAGCTCGGCCAGGACCATGCCCTCAAGGCCGGTGCCGGAGCGGCGGCGCCGTGCGGTGCCGCCGGTGGCAGCACCTGCGGCGGGCGCGGCGTTGTCGACACTGTTGTCGGCAGTCACGCCCATCAGATCGGTGGTGTCGCTCACGAAGGGTCCTTCCCTGGAGCGGACGTCGGCCATCTGGCTCGGCGACCGGTTGTGCTGTCCGGCAGGGTCCTGGTGTGTGGACCGAGTCCGGGGCGGTGGTCCCGCCGGGTGCGGCGGAAGAGAGGAAACGTGCTGTGGGTCCGGCCCGAGGCCCCCTGCTCGGCCCTCACGAGAGAAGAGCGAGGGGTGTCGTGCCGGTTCCGGAGCGTGCTCGAAACTGCTCAGGCGGGCTGCTCAGGCAGTCGGGGAGGCTCCCGGAAGAATGGGTGGTCCCTGAGGGGACACTCCGCACCGCTCCACAAAGAGGTCGGGTGCAGACTTGAGGTTAACACTACCGGCTCCAACAAACATTCCCCCTCTCGCTCACCGGCAATCTCCCGACCCGGGCGCTGCCCGGCGCCCCGGCCGTCTCACCTAGGGCGCCAGCGGCAGGACGCACGCGCCGGACGCGTCGAGGTCGAGCCGGTTGGCGGCCCATCCCTCGCCCGCGAGCAGGGCGACCTTGTCGGCGGTCCCCCGCTCGGCCAGCGCGAGCACCGTGGGGCCCGCGCCGGAGACGACCGCGGGGACGCCGTCCGCCCGCAGCCGGTTGACCAGGGCGACGCTCTCGGGCATCGCGGGGGCCCGGTACTCCTGGTGCAGCCGGTCCTCGGTGGCCGCGAGCAGCAGCTCGGGGCGGCGGGTCAGGGCCTCGACGAGGAGGGCGGCGCGTCCGGCGTTGGCGGCGGCGTCCACATGGGGGACGGTGCGCGGCAGGAGTCCGCGGGCGGTCTCGGTCAGTACGGGCTTTCCGGGGACGAAAACCACCGGAACGATGGAATCGGAGGGGTCCATCCTGATGGCCCGCGCGGCGCCGGACTCGGTCCAGGCGAGGGTGAATCCGCCGAGGAGACAGGCGGCGACGTTGTCGGGGTGGCCCTCGATCTCGGTGGCCAGCTCCAGGAGGGCGGCCTCGTCGAGCTTCGCGTCGCCGCCTATGGTCACGGCGCGGGCGGCGACGATGCCGGCGCAGATGGCGGCGGAGGAGGAGCCGAGGCCGCGGCCGTGCGGGATGCGGTTGGCGCAGACGACCTCCAGGCCGCGCGGCTGCCCGCCGAGCAGGTCGAAGGCCGTGCGCAGGGAGCGTACGAGCAGGTGGCTCTCGTCGCGCGGGAGCGTCTCGGCGCCCTCGCCGGCGATGTCGACGTGCAGCCCGGAGTCGGCGACCCGGACGACCACGTCGTCGTAGAGCCCCAGCGACAGGCCGAAGGCGTCGAAGCCCGGACCGAGATTGGCGCTGGTGGCGGGGACGCGCACCCGTACGGCGGCGGCGCGGAACGCTGGACCGGCCATCGCTCGATGACTCTCCTTGATTGCGACAACGGGCATTTCAACGGGTATTTCAAGAGAAGTACACCGGGACCCGGCGGGCCGTTTCGGCCACGGGGGCGACAACGGCAACGACACCGCGCATATGCGTCGGGGCGGGTCGGTACAGCCTATCGAAGGAAGGTTCTGTGGCGACATAGGGCGCACAGGAGGCGCACGATGCGTGTCGCGGGCCGACCTGTGCCCCTCTGTGCGTTCCTGATCGGGTTTCACCCCGCGCGCGTTCCCGTACGGGGGACGGTCCTGCGGGACTCGTCCCCCGTACGGAGGAACGGGATCAGGCCAGGCCGAGGCGTTCGGCGGCGGCCGCGGCGTCGACCGGGACGGTGACGGGCTGCGGGGCGCCCGCGACGGCCCAGTCGGGGTCCTTGAGGCCGTTGCCGGTGACGGTGCAGACGATCCGCTGGCCGGGGTCGACCTTGCCCTGCTCGGCGGCCTTCAGGAGGCCGGCGACCGAGGCGGCCGAGGCGGGCTCGACGAAGACGCCCTCCTGCGCGGCCAACAGGCGGTAGGCGCGCAGGATCTCACGGTCCGTCACCTCGTCGATGAAGCCGCCCGACTCGTCGCGCGCGGCGATCGCGTACTCCCACGAGGCCGGGTTGCCGATGCGGATCGCGGTGGCGATCGTCGACGGGTCCTTGACGACCTCGCCGCGCACGAGCGGGGCGGAACCGGAGGCCTGGAAGCCCCACATGCGCGGCCGGCGGGTGGCCAGGCCGTCGGTGGCGTACTCCTTGTACCCCTTCCAGTACGCGGTGATGTTGCCCGCGTTGCCGACCGGGAGGACGTGGATGTCGGGGGCGTCGCCCAGCATGTCCACGATCTCGAACGCGGCGGTCTTCTGGCCCTCGATGCGGACCGGGTTGACCGAATTGACCAGCGCCACCGGGTAGTTCTCGGAGAGGGCGCGGGCCAGGGTGAGGCAGTCGTCGAAGTTGCCGTCGACCTGGAGGATCTTCGCGCCGTGCACGAGGGCCTGGCCCATCTTGCCGAGCGCGATCTTGCCCTGGGGCACGAGGACGGCGGACACCATGCCGGCGCGGACCGCGTAGGCGGCGGCGGAGGCGGAGGTGTTGCCGGTGGAGGCGCAGATGACGGCCTGCGCGCCCTCCTCCTTGGCCCGGGTGATGGCCATGGTCATGCCCCGGTCCTTGAAGGAGCCGGTGGGGTTGGCGCCCTCGACCTTGAGGTGCACCTCGCAGCCCGTGCGCTCGGAGAGGACCTGAGCCGGAACGAGCGGCGTACCGCCCTCACGGAGCGTGACGACCGGCGTCGCTTCCGTGACCGGAAGGCGGTCCCGGTACTCCTCGATGATGCCGCGCCACTGGTGGGTGCCCTTGCTGGTCATGGGTCCTTACTCCCCTTCAACACGCATGATGCTGGCGACACCGCGCACGGTGTCGAGCTTGCGCAGCGCCTCGACGGTCCCGGAGAGGGCGGCGTCGGGCGCGCGGTGGGTGACGACGACGAGGGAGGCCTCGCCGTCCTTGCCCTGCTGGCGGACGGTGTCGATCGACACGCCGTGCTCGGCGAAGACCGTCGCCACCTGGGCGAGGACGCCCGGCTTGTCGGCCACGTCGAGGCTGATGTGGTACCGCGTGACGACCTCGCCCATGGAGCTGACGGGCAGCTGGGTGTACGCGGACTCCCCGGGGCCGTTGGCCTCGTTGAGCTTGTTGCGGCAGACGGCGACGAGGTCGCCGAGCACGGCCGAGGCGGTCGGCGAGCCGCCGGCGCCGGGGCCGTAGAACATGAGCCGCCCGGCGGCCTCCGCCTCCACGAAGACCGCGTTGTACGCCTCGCGGACGGAGGCCAGCGGGTGGCTGAGCGGGATCATCGCGGGGTGCACGCGCGCGGTGACGGACCCGCCGTCGGCGGCCCGCTCGCAGATGGCGAGCAGCTTGATGGTGCAGCCCATCTCCTTGGCGGAGGCGAAGTCGGCGGCGGTGACCTCGGTCATGCCCTCGCGGTAGACGTCGTCCAGGCGCACGCGCGTGTGGAAGGCGATCCCGGCGAGGATGGCGGCCTTGGCGGCGGCGTCGAAGCCCTCGACGTCGGCGGTCGGGTCGGCCTCGGCGTACCCGAGGGCGGTGGCCTCGTCCAGCGCCTCGGAGTAGCCGGCGCCGGAGGTGTCCATCTTGTCGAGGATGAAGTTCGTGGTGCCGTTGACGATGCCCATCACCCGGTTGATCTTGTCGCCGGCGAGGGACTCGCGCAGCGGCCGGATGAGCGGGATGGCGCCGGCGACGGCGGCCTCGTAGTACAGGTCCTGCCCGTGCCGCGCGGCGGCCTCGTAGAGGGTCGCGCCGTCCTGGGCGAGCAGCGCCTTGTTGGCGGAGACGACGGAGGCGCCGTGCTCGAAGGCGGTGGTGATGAGGGTGCGGGCCGGCTCGACGCCGCCGATGACCTCGACGACCACGTCGACGTCCCCCCGTTTGACCAGGGCGGTGGCGTCGGTGGTGATCAGCTCCGGGGCGATGCCCTCGCGGACCTTGTCGGGACGGCGGACCGCCACGCCGGCGAGCTCGACCGGGGCGCCGATGCGCGCGGCGAGGTCGTCGGCGTGCGTCGTCATGATGCGCGCCACCTCTGAGCCGACCACTCCACAGCCCAGCAGCGCCACCTTCAGCGGACGCGTACGCATCATCCGACCTCGTTTCTCGTCCTGCTTCGTATTTCCACGGTCGTGTTTCCACCGTCTCCACGGTGAGGACCAGTCTCACTCACCGGACGGGGGTTTCCGCCCATCGTCCGGATCGTGAGACATGAATTCCATCACCCGACTATTTCATCACCCGACGTCGAGGCGCAGGAGATCTTCCTCCGTCTCGCGGCGGACGATGACGCGCGCCTCGCCGTCGCGGACGGCGACGACGGGCGGGCGGAGCGCGTGGTTGTAGTTGCTGGCCATGGAGCGGCAGTACGCGCCGGTGGCGGGCACGGCGAGCAGGTCGCCGGGGGCCAGGTCGGAGGGCAGGAAGGCGTCCCGTACGACGATGTCGCCGCTCTCGCAGTGCTTGCCGACGACCCGGGAGAGCATCGGCTCGGCGTCGCTGGTCCGCGAGACGAGGGCGACGCTGTACTCGGCGTCGTACAGGGCGGTGCGGATGTTGTCCGACATGCCGCCGTCGACGCTCACGTACGTGCGCAGCCCGTCGAGCGGCTTGATCGTGCCGACCCGGTAGAGGGTGAAGGCGGTGGGCCCGACGATGGCCCGCCCGGGCTCGACGGAGATGCGGGGGGTCCGCAGCCCGGCGGCCTCGCACTCCCTGCTCACGATCTCGTTGAGCGCCTTGGCGATCTCGTGCGGCTCGCGCGGGTCGTCCTCGGAGGTGTACGCGATGCCGAGGCCGCCGCCGAGGTCGATCTCGGGCAGCTCGACGCCGTGCTCGTCGCGCACCTCGGTGAGGAGCTGGACGACGCGGCGGGCGGAGACCTCGAAGCCGGCCATGTCGAAGATCTGGGACCCGATGTGGGAGTGGATGCCGACGAGTTCGAGCCCGTCGAGCTTCAGCGCCCGGCGCACGGCCTCGGCGGCCTGTCCGCCGGCGAGCGCGATGCCGAACTTCTGGTCCTCGTGGGCGGTGGCGATGAACTCGTGGGTGTGGGCCTCGACGCCGACGGTCACCCGGATCTGCACGCGCTGCCGCCTGCCGAGGGACTGGGCGACGTGGGCGACGCGGACGATCTCCTGGAAGGAGTCGAGCACGATCCGCCCGACGCCGGCGCGCACGGCCTTCTCGATCTCCTCCTCGCTCTTGTTGTTGCCGTGGAAGGCGATGCGCTCGGCGGGCATGCCGGCGGAGAGGGCGGTGGTGAGCTCGCCGCCGGAGCACACGTCGAGGTTGAGCCCCTCCTCCGTGAGCCACCGCACGACGGCCCGGGAGAGGAAGGCCTTCCCTGCGTAGAAGACGTCGGCGTCCGGGCCGAAGGCGTCGGCCCAGGCGCGGCAGCGGGCGCGGAAGTCGGCCTCGTCGAGGAAGTAGGCGGGGGTGCCGAACTCCTCGGCGAGGTCGGTCACGGCGATCCCGCCGACGGTGACGGTCCCGCGCTCGTCCCTCTCCACGGTCCGGGACCACACCTTGGGGTCGAGGGCGTTGAGGTCGGCGGGCGGGGCGGAGTAGTGGCCCTCGGGGAGGACGTCGGCGTGACGGGGCCCTGCGGGGTGGGCGGAACGGCTCATGTCTGCGTCTGCTCTTTCAGATCCGATCGGGTGCGCTGATGCCGAGCACGGAGAGGCCACCGGCGAGCACCGTCCCGGCGGCTTCGGCGAGCGCGAGCCGGGAGCGGTGGGCGGCCGAGGGTTTCTCGTCGCCGAGCGGCAGCACGGTGTGCTGGAAGGCGAGCAGGGCGTCGGCGACGGCTTCGAGGTGCCGGGCGACCCGGTCGGGGGCGCGGTGGCGGGCGGCGGAGAGGAGGGCGAGGGGGTGGTCGCGGAGGGCGCCGAGGAGGGGGGCGGCGTGGTGGCGGGGGTGGCCGGGCCGGCCGGGTTCGGGGGTGAACCCGAGCTGCCGGGCGTTGACGAGCAGCCGGCGGGTGCGGGAGTGGGCGTACTGGACGCGGAAGAGCGGGTTGCGTTCGTGCGGGACGAGGAGGGGGCCGGGGTCGAGGGGCCGGTCGTGGGGGGCGGCCCGCAGGAAGGCCCAGCGGACGGCGTCGGTCCCGTGTCCGCCGGGGGCCCCGGGGTGCACGTGAACCCGCTCGCCGTCGCCCGACCCGGCCTCGACGCCGGCGCCCTGGGAGCGCAGCAGCCGGACGAGGGTCTCGGCCACGAGGGCGGCACGGGCCTCGGTGGCCCCGGCGAGGCGGACGACGGTCCCGGCGAGGGCGGTGCCGTGCCCGTAAGAGGTCCCGGCGGCCAGGATCTCCCGTACGAGATCGGCGTCGGTGTCGCTCCGCAGGGTGAAGTTCAGGAAGCCGGGCCCGGTGATCTCGACGGCCCGGAGCCCGGGAACGCCGCGGAGCCGCTCTTCGAGGATCCCGGCGACGTCGAGGGCGCTGCGCCCGGCGGGCCGGGCGAGGGCGAGCGCGATGCTGCTGGCGTACTCGCCCGCTCCCCCGGGCCGGGCCCGCTCGATCTTCACCCGGGGGGGGACGTCGACCCGCAGAGCACCGTCGTCGACCGCGCGGCGCACGGCGCGCAGCACGGTGAGGGAGAGGTCCGCGGGGGTCACGGGACAAGCGTAGGGGAGGAGGGGGGTACCGACGCGAACCGGTTTCGACATACGGGCAACGGGGTGCGAGCGCGGGCCGCGGCGCACGGGTCTCAGCACGGGAGCTTGGCGCGGAGGCGCGGCGGGGGGTTCGGCGCGAGGGCTCGGCACGGAGGCCCGGCGCGAGGGCTCGGCACGGAGGCCCGGCGCGAGGGCTCGGCACGGAGGCCCGGCGCGAGGGCTCAGTCGGAGAGGGGGTCGCCCCGCCGCTCGCCGGCACCGCCCAGAAGACCGTCGCGGGCCACGTCCCGACGGGGCTCCTGGGCCCCGCCCCGGGCCCCGCCCGAAAGACCGTCCCGGGCTCCGTCCGAAAGACCGTCCCGGGCTCCGTCCGGAAGGGTGTCCCGGATCCCGTCCCGGCCTCCGTCCTGGAGGCACTCCCTGCCGACGTCCCTGCCCTCGCCCCGGAGGCCGTCCGAGGGCCCGTCGACCACGGCGGGCGTCAGCCCGAGGACCGCCGCCGACTCCTCTCCGCCGTCCTGCCCGGCCGCCGCCCCGGGACGCTCCCGCCGCTCGCGGTGCATCAGCTGCCGCACGACGCGGACGAGCTCGGTGGGCTCGAAGGGCTTGGCGAGAAAGGCGTCGACGCCGGGGGCGGCCCCGTCAGCGGCCTCGCCGCAGGCGCTGATGATGGCCACCGGGAGATGCCGGGTCCGTGGATCGGCCCGCAGCCGCTCGGCCGTCCTGATCCCGTCGAGACGGGGCATGACGACGTCGAGGGTGACGACATCGGGCCGGACCCGGTGCACGACATCCAGACACTCGGCACCATCGGCCGCGGTCACGACCTCGAACCCCTCGAGTTCGAGATTGACCCTGATCAACTGCCGGATCACCTTGTTGTCGTCGACAACGAGCACCCGGCCGGACGCGCCTGACACACGAACGAGAGTAGGACGCCCCCGCCGACCGCGTCCGGGTTTTACCCACTTCTGACCCGTGCGGGGGACACGGCCCTCCGTGACACCCCGGAAATACCTGTTCACAGGCACGCCTCAGGAGCTGGTAGGGTTCTACCCGTCGCCGCCGAACGCGGCGGACGCCCCCGTAGCTCAGGGGATAGAGCAACGGCCTCCGGAGCCGTGTGCGCAGGTTCGAATCCTGCCGGGGGCACTTCGCAGGAAGTGCCAAAGGACCCCGTGATCAGCGGAAACGCCGATCACGGGGTCTTGTTGCATGTGTACGCATGTGCCGGGGTGGGCGGTCGTATGTCGGGGTCCGTGGACGAGGCGTGGCCGGGATCTCGGGGCATCGCCACAGGTGGGGGCACGGTGATGGTGGCTGCCTGGAGCGCTGCGAGGTCGCCCGGGTGAGCGGGGAAAGCGTGGACGCCTTCGAGCAGAGCGGCGTGCCGCGAAGAGTCCGCTCCCGTGAGGGGAGGATCCCCGGCCGAACTGGAGAGGCTGACGGACGGACACACGTACAACGTCAAACTCGCCTGCCAGATAAGGCTGTTCGTCTGACAGAACGCCGAACCGGCAAGGTGCACAACGTTAGACTCCGTCGCGACGGCGGTCAGCGACGGACAGCACGGAGGACGAGCAATGAGCGCGAACGGGACCCGCACTTGCTCTTGGTGCGGCAGGGGAGGGCACGACAGGCGGTCGTGCGACGTCTCTCCCAACGCGGGGAAGTGCAGCGTGTGCGACTACCGCGGGCATGACAAGCGAAACTGCCCGCGCAAGTAAGGAAGCACCACCGCACGAAGGCCCGGAACGAGGAAGGCTCCGGACGACATGACCGGGGCCTCAGTGTGGGGACGGGACGACTCACTCGTACCCGCGGAGCAGGTCCTCAACGCGGCGGTAGGCGACGCCCTGCCGTCCGTCGAGGCATTTCGCGTAGCGGGACGGCAAGAACCTCCGCGCTGTTGCCGCCGCGCTCGGCCGCCTCGGTCGGACCGGCACCGGCATGGAGCCGGGGCGACGGGCCGAGTACCGGAGGTCGTACGGCCGACTGGCGGGCGGCGAGGCGGCGGCGGCCGGCGGAAGCGCGAGGAGCCGAAACTCCTGCCGGACGCGGTAGCAGGTCGGGGACGGGACCGCCGAACCCTTTGCGCCGAAGAACAACCGCCCGTCATCCGCCGTGCCGAAGGCGACCGGGCGTCCCCGGAGAACGGCTACGGGATGAGGCGGGACGGGTACCCGCCGTACGTCCTCGACCGGTCGGTTCTCCGGCCCGCGGTCGTCGTGGGTCTCCCCCGGATCGTCCCCTGTCCGGGGGTCGACGGGCGAGTCCGGTGAACGAGTGCCGGTCCCCGTCCTCGCTCAGGAAGGACGAGGTCCCTCCCGGCCAGAGCGACGGCCTCTGCCGGGCGAAGACCGCCGAAGCACATCGCGGCGAAGAAGCCGACGGGGCGGCGACCGCGAGCGCGCCGGTACCCGCCCACGCGGGAGAAGGCCGCCAGAAGGTTCCGCGCCTGCTCCGGGTGGGCGTGCGCGGAGGTCGGTCGGTGCCGGCCGGCGGCGGAGCCCGGCGGACGCGGATTGGGGGCGGCCGGGCAGTGGACCTACGATGCCCAAGCTCTTCGGCGACGGTTCGAGTTCGGTGAGGTGGGCGGTATGGGGCGGTCGCGTGACGTCTGGTTGCGGCGCTTTCCCGGGGCCGGGGGTGGGAGCGGGGCGGGGTGGGAGGTGGTGTGCTTCCCGCATGCCGGTGGTTCCGCCGCCTACTGGCGGCCCCTCGCCGTGGCGCTCGGCCCCGGGGTCGACGTGGCGGCCGTGCAGTACCCGGGGCGGCTCGACCGGTTGCGCGAGGCGCCGGTGGAGGATCTGCACCGGCTGGCCGACCTGGTCGTGGAGGCGCTGGGGCCGTCGGGCGGGCGGCCCCGGGGGCTGCTCGGGCACAGCATGGGGGCCTCGCTGGCGTACGAGGTCGCCGTGCGGCTCGGCCGGCTGCCCGGCGGCGGGCCGGACCTGCTCGTCGTTTCGGGGCGCCGCGGGCCCGCCGCCGCCCGCCGGCGGGACCGGTACGTGCCGGTCGAGGACCACGAACTCGTGGAGAGGGTAAGGGCGTTGGGCGGGACCGATGCCGCCCTGTTCGACGAGCCCGAGTTGCTGGAGCTGGTTCTGCCCGCGCTGCGCGGGGACTACCGCGCCCTGTCCTCGTACGAGGACACCGGGGGCCGGCCGTTGACCTGTCCCGTCGTCGCCCTGACCGGCGACCGGGACCCCGAGGCGACCGTCGAGGAGGTCGGGGCCTGGGGCGCGCAGACCTCGGGCGCCTTCCGGACGCATGTCTTCGAGGGCGGCCACTTCTTCCTCAACGACCACGTCGAGGCGGTGGCCGAACTGGTCCGCCGCCTGCTGCCGACCCGCGCCGCCGGCTGAGCGGCAGGCGGTGCCGCGCGGGGGTGTGCTCCCGGGGCGCCGCCGCTCCGTCAGCTGATGTCGGCGCCGTACACGTGGTCGACGGTCATGGTGATGAGCACCCGGCGGTCGGAGACCATCACCGCCCGGTACTCGTCCCAGTCCGGGTGCTCGCCGGCGGCGGCCCGGTAGTACTCGACCAGCGCCTCGACCTCCGGTCCGTGCGGGTCGGTCCCCGGCCCGGTGAGCGTGGCGATCCCCTCGACGGTCGCCCAGGACATGCCGTCGGGGGCCGTGACCTCCAGGGTGGCCCGCGGGTCCCGCCGCAGGTTCGCCGCCTTGGCCGCCCCGGCGGTGGTCGACACGCGGACGACGCCCGCCGACTCGTCGTAGGAGGGCTGTACGGGGGAGAGTTGCGGACGTCCGTCCGCCTTGATGGTCGCGAGGACGCCGAGGCGGCTCTCGGCGAGCAGTGCCCTGGGGTCGAAGGATGCGGCAGTCATGGACCGCTCATCGGCCGCCCGGGAGTGGGTGGGTCAAGTGGACACCCGCCCGAACCCCTGCCCCACGGGGGCCGGACGGCCGCCGTACGCCCGCCGGGCGGCCCCTGGTCCGCGGTCGTCGCGTGCGGGTTCCTCCTCCCGCGCCCGCCGGAACGCGGCCTCCGGAGCGCGCCGGTACGGCCCCGTAGCGGTCCGCGTGTCGGCGCCCGCGCCCTGTCGCCTCCCGTAGAAGACGTTTGCCGGGAGACGCGACGCAGGGGGCCGCGCCGGGGAGTCCCCAGGGGCGACATCGCGCCACGTATGGAGCGGTACGGGAGGGTTCCCGGCCCCGCCCTTCGCGCCGGAGCGGGTGGCGGACGCGCCGCGGGCCGTGGACACCGACCGCTCGCGCGGGTGGTGACGGACCGGTCGGGGAGGTGGGAGGGAGGCGCGTCCGGGCGGGCGGGCGCGGGTCCGTGAAGGCGGGTACGCAGGGCAACTGCCTTGCTCCGCAGCGTACATGGCGCAAAGAGAGCGGAGGGCGGGCCTCCCTCGGGGTGGGTATCGGCGGTACGGCCTTGTTGTCCGTCCTGTGGTGCACACTTGCTGCCTGGTACAGCGCTCACGGGGAAGGCGGCCTGGCACATGCTGACGGGGATCGAGGAGGTCGACTGGGCCTCGCTGGGGCATGCGTACGGCCCCGCGGACGACGTGCCGGAGCTGCTCCGCGGACTCGCCTCCGCCGATCCCGCCGAGCGGGAGACGGCCCTCGACGGCATGTACGGGGCCGTGCACCACCAGGGCGACGTCTACGACTCGACGCTCGCCTGCATCCCCTTCCTCCTCGAACTCGTCGCCGATCCCGGCGTCCAGGACCGGGGCTGCATCGTCGAACTCCTCACCAGCATCGGGGGGATCGAGCTCGACGACGAGGAAGAGGAGGAGATGAGCGGACTTCCTTTCGACGACGGCGAGTTCATTCCCGCCGCCAACTACGCCATGGCCGCCGCCGCCATCGCCGCCGGGTCCGACGTCTTCCTCGGACTCGTCTCGGACCCCGACCCCGAGGTGCGGCTCGCCGTGCCGTACGCGCTCGCCTCGCTGCACCCCGAGCCCGCCCTGGTGCTGACCCTGCTCCGGGAGCGGCTCACCGTCGAGCGGGACACCGAGGTGCGGCTCGCCCTGGTGGCCGCCGTCGGGCAGATCGCCCTGCGGCACGCGTCGCTGCGCGCCGAGACCGTCGACTGGCTCGGCTGGCTCGCCCGGGCCGCCCAGGACCCGGGGCTCCGGCTCGCGGCCCTCGCGCAGCGGGCGCGCTGTGCGCCCGGCGAGATCCCCGACGACGTCGTGCCGTGGGTGACGGCGCTCCTTGAGGAGATCAGGACCGCGTCCGTCTCCGGGGCGGGGTCCGAGCCCCCCCGGGGCGCCGCCCCGACGCTCATCGGGCAGGTGCGGGAGCTTCTGGAGGAGCACGCGGCCGGGCGGCCCGCGCCCTGGACCGAGGAGCTGCTGCGGACGCTGCACGCCGCGCTCGACGACCGCGTCGACGACCGGATCGCGCTGGTCCTCGCCCAGCTGCGCAGCCCCGACTGGGGGCAGCGCTCGGACGCGATCTGGCTGTGCGGAGGGCTGATACGGGTCTGGCGCGGGCGGTACGAGGAGGTCGTCCGGCTCGTCGGCGACCAGCTCCACGACCCCGAGCCCCGGCTCCGGGAGGCCGCCACCTCCTTCCTGGAGCGGCTCTTCGAGCTGGGCGCGCCCGCCGCCGACGCGCTCGCGGCGCGCCTGGCCCGGGCCCCCCGGGGACCCGCCGACGGGTTCGGAGACGGGTCCGGTGGGTTCGGAGACGGGTCCGGTGGGTTCGGTGGCAGGTCCGGTGGGTTCGGAGACGGGTTCGGCGGGTTCGGAGAGGGATGTGGGGACGGGTTCGGAGGGGGAGGCGGAGACGGGTTCGGCGGCGGTTGCGGAGAGGGGTTCGGCGGCGTCGGGCGGTCCGGGCGGGAGGGGGCGCTGATCGCCCTCGCCCGTGCCGGGGACGTCCGCGCGGTGCCGCTGCTCGCCCGCGCCCTGGAGGAGGGCGAGGTGCGGCGCGAACTGCTGTACGCCGTGGACGGTCTCGGGCCCTCCGCGGCCGTGCTCGCCCCCCTGCTCCGGCGCCGGCTCGCCCGGATCGAGCTGGACGAGCGGCTGTACGACCGGGCGGCCCCGCTGCTCCACGCCCTGGCCGCCGCCCGGGGCGTCCAGGCGCTCCCCGAGGTGCTGCGGGTGCTCCGCGGCGCGCCCGCGAACCGGCGCGACCGGGTGCGGGAGGCCGCCCTGCGCACCCTCGCGGCCTTCGGGCCCGCCGCCGGGGAGGCCGTACCGGACCTGCAGGAGCTCCTGGCCGACGGGTCGGCCGGCGTCTCCACGGCGGCGGCGCGCGCCCTGTGGGCGGTCGAGGGGGACCCGGCGGAGGTGCTGCCGGTCCTGGAGCGGTGGCTGCGGCCGGTCCTGCCGGGCGCAGACCGGTGCGCCGCCGCCCAGGTCCTCGGCGAGATCGGCCCCGCGGCGGTCGCGGCGGCCCCGGCCCTGCGGCCCGCCCTCGCTTCGCGGGACCCGTGGGTGCGGGTCCGCGCCGCGGCGGCCCTGTGGCGGGTGACCGGGGAGACGGAGGCGACCCTTCCGGTGCTGCTCGCCGCCTGGGAGGAGAACCGGCACGCGCGCGTGGACATCGCGGAGTGCCTGGCGGAGATGGGCCCGGCCGCCTCGGAGGCCCGGCTGGTCCTCCTCACAGAGCTGACCCGCAGACGCCGCCACAACGCCCGCGAGGGCGCCTCCGGCACGCGCGACATCCACCTCGACGAGAAGCTCCTCACCCTGTGCCGGGCCGCCCTCGCCCGGATGGAGCGGGGAACGTACTGAGCGGACGGCACGGGGACACGCGGAGCGGGCGGCGGAGGAACGTACCGCGCGGGCGACAAAAAGGACTTCGGTCCGCATAAGGTCTACGGGGAGAGGGGCAGCCCCCAGACCGACCGAGGAGCAGGTGGCCACGTGGGACCGCGCGGAGTGCACGTCGCCGCCGTCGTCCTGTGCGCCCTGGGCGGTCCCGTGCTCGCCGGGTGCGACAGCGCCGGTACGGGCGTCCCGGAGAGCGCCGGGCCCACGCGCCCCGCCGTGGGGCCCGTACGGCTCTGGCCCGATCTGCCGCCCGCCACGAACCCGCCGATCGACTACGGCGAGTCCGACATCCAGCGCGTTCCCGGGATCCGGGTCGCCGGCGGCGACGTCCGCTCCGTCGACGCGGTGGAGGTCGTCCGGGCCGAGGTGCGCGCCCGTCCCGACGCGCGCAGCGGCGCGGACGGGCTGTACGAGGAGACCGCCCGGGCGGTCGGGGCGTGCGTGAGCGAGCCGGCCTCCTGCCCGGTCATGCGGCCGTACTACCGCGACCTCACCGGCGACGGCCGGGACGAGCTGATCGTCGGCATCCGGATGCCCGAGCAGCAGGTCGCCGTACGGGTCTACCGCGCCGAGAGGGGCGGGCTCACCCGGATCATGTCCACCGTCGACCAGGTCATCAGCGTGGAGCTGGCCGGCCGTGACCTGATCATGCGGGTCGGATCGGCGGGGATCCCGGGGTACGAGTACCGCACCGCCTGGTCCTGGGACGAGCGGCAGGGCAGCATGCTGCCCACCCGGGACGAGATCGTCCGGGTGGGTCCCTCGGGCGGCCGGACCCCCGCCGGCCGGCCTCCCGGACCGGGGCCCTCCGGGTCGGGGTCCTCCGGGTCGGGGCCTTCCGCGCCGGGCCCTTCCGGATCAGAGCCCTCCGGGCCGGAGCCTTCCGGGACCGCCGGTTCCTCCGGCGTCGGGCCCTCCCCCGTACCGCCTCCCGAGGGGACCCCGTGAGGGCGTTCCGGCGGCCCGCCTGGACCGCGACGCTCACCTGGAAGGCCGCCGTGTTCATCGCGGTGATGTGCTGCGCCCTCGCCGCGCTGCTCGGCACCCTCGTGCACGTGTCCGTGACCCGGCAGACCGTGGACGACGCCCGGGAGAAGGCGCTGGTCCGGCTCGGCGAGGTCACCGACCTCTACGAGGCGGGCGAGCCGCTCCCCCGGTTCGCGGGCGTCGACCCGCCGGACCTCCCGGCCGCCCTGCGGGCGCTGGCCCTGCGCGGCGAGCGCGGCACGGTGGTCGCCGACCGCGGGGGCCGGCCCGCGATGTGGGCGGCGGGCCCCGCCGACGGCCGGGCCCTCGCCGTGCGCCTCGACTACACCCAGAGCGCCGGGACGATCGACGCGCTCGGGCGTTCGCTGCTCGGCTCCTCCGTCCTGGCGATCGGCGCGACCCTGCTCGTGGGCGTCTTCGCCGTCACCCGGGTCACGCGCCGGCTGCACCTCACCGCCCAGGTGGCCCGCCGGATCAGCGCCGGCGACCTCGACGCGCGCGTGGACGACCCGAGGACGAAGGACCCCTCCCGGCCCCAGGACGAGGTGGCGACCGTCTCCGGCGCGCTCGACACCATGGCCTCCTCCCTCCAGCGGAAGCTGCAGAGCGAGCAGCGGTTCACCGCCGACGTGGCGCACGAGCTGCGCACCCCCCTGACCGGGCTCACGGCCGCGGCCGAACTGCTGCCCGAGGGGCGCCCCTCGGAGCTCGTACGGGACCGGGTGCGGGCGATGCGCGGGCTCACCGAGGACCTCCTGGAGATCTCGCGGCTCGACGCCCGCAACGAGACCGTGGACCTGGCCGTGCACGAACTCGGCCCGCTGGCCGAACGGGTGGTCCGCGCCTCGGGCACGGAGACGGAGGTGCGGGTCGTCCGGGACGCCGTCGTGGAGACGGACCGGCGGCGCCTGGAGCGGGTCCTCGGGAACCTGGTGTCCAACGCGCACAAGCACGGCGCGCCCCCGGTGGTGGTCACGGTGGACGGGCCCGTGGTGTCCGTGCGGGACCACGGGCCGGGCTATCCCGCGTACCTGCTGGAGTCGGGGCCGCAGCGCTTCCGCACCGAGAGCGGGGGCAAGGGGCACGGACTCGGACTGACCATCGCGGTGGGGCAGGCAGAGGTGATCGGCGCCGAACTGGTCTTCGGCGGGGCGCCCGGCGGGGGCGCCGAGGCCCGGCTGCGGCTCCCCGAGTACGTACGCCTGGACGATCCCCCGCCGGAGGGGAACGCCTGAGGACGCCCGATGCCCTCGGGTCCAGGGGGCATTGGGCCCGAGGGCATCGGGGAAGGCCCGAGAGGCGTCCGGGACGCCCGCGCCCGGAAACGCCCGGGGGCGTCCCGACGGCGTCCAGGGGCATCCGGGGGTACACGAAGGACGCCCCGAGGCACCCGAGGACGCCAGGGATACCCGAGGCCACCCAAAGGGCCGGGGCAGGAGCACGGCGGCACACCGTCACGCAAAAGGGACATAGCGCATACCGCTTGCTACGTTGCGGCCATGACCGCACCGCGAACGGACGCGCCCCCGCCCGGGGTCCGCGTCCCGAAGCGCCGCGGCGTGGAACTCTCCCTCCTCGTCTGCGCCGTCCTCATCTCCGTCTACGGCTACGCCGCGGTCGGCCTCGCCCGCGCCGGCGCCGTGCCGCCGGACGCCGCCCGTTACGGGGCCGGGCTCGGCCTGCTCGCGCTCATCGCCCACCTCGCGGTCCGCTTCGGCGCCCCGTACGCCGATCCGCTGCTGCTGCCGATCGCGGTCCTGCTCAACGGCCTCGGCCTGACCCTGATCCACCGGCTCGACCTGGAGACGCCGTACGACCGGGCGGCGACCACCCAGCTGGTCTGGTCGGCGCTCGGGGTGACGCTCTTCATCCTGGTGGTGCTGCTGCTGCGCGACCACCGCACGCTCCAGGGATACGCGTACGTCTCCGTCGCCGCCGCCCTCGCCCTGATGCTCCTGCCGGTCTTCTTCCCCGCCGTCAACGGCGCCAGGATCTGGATCCGGCTCGGCGGGCTCTCCTTCCAGCCCGGCGAGTTCGCCAAGATCCTGCTCGCGGTCTTCTTCGCCGCGTACCTCTCCGCCAACCTCAACGCGCTCGTGTACACCGGCCGCCGGATCTGGAGGTTCCAGTTCCCCTCGGGGCGGGTCCTCGGGCCCGTCGTGGCGATCTGGCTGCTGAGCGTCGGCGTCCTCGTCCTGGAACGGGACCTCGGCACCTCGCTGCTCTTCTTCGGCCTCTTCGTGATCATGCTGTACGTGGCGACCGGCCGGACCGGCTGGATCGCGGTCGGCCTGGTGCTCGCCTCCGCCGGCGCCTTCCTGGTCGGCTCGCTCGAACCGCACGTCCACGGCCGGGTGCAGGACTGGCTCGACCCCTTCGCCTCGATCCGGGCGGGCGAGGGACCGGGGCAGCTCGCCCAGTCCCTGTTCTCCTTCGCGGCGGGCGGGATGCTCGGCACGGGGCTCGGCCTCGGCCACTCCGTGCTCATCGGCTTCGCCGCCAAGTCCGACTTCATCCTGGCGACGGCCGGCGAGGAGCTGGGGCTCGTCGGCCTGACCGCGCTCTTCCTGCTGTACGCGCTGTTCGTCGGCCGCGGCTACCGCGCCGGCCTGCTGCTGCGCGACCCCTTCGGGCGGCTCCTCGCGATCGGGCTCGCCTCGATCGTGGCCCTCCAGGTCTTCGTGATCGCGGGCGGGGTGATGGGCCTCATCCCGCTGACCGGCATGGCGATGCCGTTCCTGGCGCAGGGAGGTTCGTCGGTGGTGACCAACTGGGTGATCGTCGCCCTCCTCGTCCGGGTCAGCGACTCGGCGCGCGCGCCGCGCCCGGAGCCCGCCGACACCGGGGAGCCCGAACGGGTCAAGGAGGGGGCCGCGTGACCGGGCGCACGGCCGGACGGACGGCCGGACGGGCGGACGGGCGCGCGACCGTACGCACGCCCGTTCCCGGAGCCGTACCCCCGCTCCGGCCCGCCCCCGGAGCCGCCCCGTGATCCGCTACATCCGGCGCGCCGCCGCGCTCTGCCTCCTCCTCCTGGCCGCGCTGATCGTGAACGCGGGCCGCGTGATGGTGGTCGAGGCCGGGCCGCTGAACGACGACCCGGCCAACCGGCGGATCGCGATCGGCCGGTACGCGCAGCCGCGCGGCGAGATCCTGGTCGACGGGAAGCCGGTGACGGGCTCCCGGGACAGCGGGCAGCAGCTCCGCTGGGAGCGGACCTACCGCCAGGGGCCGCTGTACGCGCCGCTGACCGGCCACGCCTCCCAGACCTACGGCACGACGCTGGTCGAGGACGCCGAGGACGCGGTCCTGGCGGGCACGGAGCCGATGCTGGCGCCGCTGCCGCTCCTGAACGGCCTCACCCGGGGCCGGGAGCCCGGCGGCGACGTGGTCACCACGATCAGGGCCTCGATGCAGGAGACCGCCTTCCGGGGGCTCGCCGGGAAGCGGGGCGCGATGGTGGCGGTCGAGCCGGCCACCGGCCGGATCCTGGCGCTCGTCAGCTCGCCCTCGTACGACCCGGGGGTGCTCTCCGGGACGGGCCCGGGGGTCAGGGAGGCCTGGGAGCGGCTGAACTCCGCGCCGGGCCGGCCGATGCTGAACCGGGCGCTGCGGCAGACGTACCCGCCGGGCTCCACGTTCAAGATCGTGACGGCGGCGGCGGCCCTGGACGCGGGCGTGGTGCGGGACGTGGACGCGCCGACGGACACCCCGGACCCGTTCGTGCTGCCGGGCACCCGGCAGGTGCTGCCGAACGAGGCGGAGGGCTGCGGCGACGCGTCCCTCGCGTACGCCCTCCAGTGGTCGTGCAACACGGTGATGGCCGGGCTCGGGGTGGAGGTGGGCCTGACGGGGATGGTCGACGCGGTGGAGCGGTTCGGCTTCAACGACACGGCGCTTCGGGTGCCGTCGTGGGTGGCGAGGTCCACCTTCGACCGGGAGATGAGCCCGGACCAGCTGGCGCTCTCCTCGATCGGGCAGTTCGACACGACGGCGACCCCGCTGCAGATGGCGATGGTGGCGGCGGCGGTCGCCAACAACGGCGAGATCGCCCGTCCGCACCTGGTGGACCGCACGACGACCTCCGGCGGCGCGACCGTGGAGCGGACCGCCCGCCGCGCCTACCGGCAGGCGATGAACCCCTCGACGGCGCTCCGGCTCCAGGAGCTGATGGTGCGGGCCGTGGAGGACGGGACGGGGAGGAACGCGGCGATCCCGGGGGCCCGGGTCGGCGGCAAGACCGGCACCGCCCAGCACGGCTTCGGCAACACCGGTACGCCCTACGCCTGGTTCATCGCCTGGGCGCAGGGCGAAGGCTCCGCCCGGCCGGCGGTGGCGGTGGCGGTGGTCGTGGAGGACGCGGAGGCCTCCCGTACGGACATCAGCGGGGGCGGGAGCGCGGCGCCGATCGCGAAGGCGGTGATGGAGGAGGCGCTGCGGCTGGAGGCGGAGGGGAGGCGGTAGGGCGCGGGCCTGCGCGCGGGAGGCCTCCGCGCCGGGGTCACTCCGGGTCCGCCGCGCGGCTCCCCGCCTCGATCGCCGCCGCCACCTCCGCCGCCCGGTCCCGCTCCTCCGCCGCGAAGCGCTCCGCGTCGAGCCGTTCCGCGACCTCCTCGTCCTGGGCCATCAGCAGGTCCAGGTTGGAGTCGCCGAGGTCGAAGACGCCCATGTCCAGGTAGGCCTTCTGGAGGCGCGGTCCCCACAGGCCGATGTCCTTGACGCACGGGACGATACGGCTGAAGAGCAGTTTGCGGAAGAGCCGCAGGAACTCGCTGCGCTCGGTCAGCTCCTCGGCCTCCTTGCGGGCGACGCCGAAGTTCACCAGGACATCGGTGGCGCGCAGCCGGTCGCGCATCAGGTGGCAGCCCTCGATGACGAACTCCTCGCGCTCGCGGAGCTCGGCGTCCGAGAGCTGCCGGTAGTGGTCGCGCAGGGCCATCCGGCCGAAGGCCACGTGCCGGGCCTCGTCCTGCATCACGTACGCGAGGATCTGCTTCGGCAGCGGCTTGTCGGTGGTGTCGCGGATCATGCCGAAGGCGGCGAGGGCGAGGCCCTCGATGAGGACCTGCATGCCCAGGTAGGGCATGTCCCAGCGGGAGTCGCGCAGGGTGTCGTCGAGGAGGCCCTTGAGGTTGTCGTCGATCGGGTAGAGCATCCCGACCTTCTCGTGGAGGAAGCGGCCGTAGATCTCGGCGTGCCGGGCCTCGTCCATGGTCTGGGTGGCCGAGTAGAACTTGGCGTCGAGGTCGGGGACGGACTCGACGATCCGGGCGGCGCAGATCATGGCGCCCTGCTCTCCGTGGAGGAACTGGCTGAACTGCCAGGAGGAGTAGTGGCGGCGCAGTTCGCCCCGGTCCTTGCCGGTCAGCTTGGCCCAGTGGCGGGTGCCGTGGAGGTCCAGGGCCTCGTCCGGGGTGCCGAGCGGGTCGTACGGGTCGACCTCCAGGTCCCAGTCGATGCGGGTGGCGCCGTCCCACTGCTTGTCCTTGCCCTTCCGGTAGAGGGCGAGGAGGCGGTCGCGGCCGTCGTCGTAGTCCCAGGAGAAGCGGGCGGCGCCGGTGGCCGGCACGTCCCAGACGGCTCCGCCGGGGGCGTTCGTGCAGAGGTCGTGCGTCGACATGGACGACTCCTTCTCCCGGCCCTCTTCGACCGACCGGCTTCGGTCCGACCCCAGCAGGCTCACACGCTGTTGACGGTCCGTCAATAAGTCGCGCGGGAGTGGTGCGGGCGCGAGGCGCCCTGCCGTGCTCCCCTTCACCGGGCCCGCGCACGGTCCGCCCCCCGGAGGCCGGACCGTGCGCCCGGGAAGCGGACCGCACCCCCGGCCGGGAGGCCGCGCGGTTACGCTGCGGAGCATGACGAGTCCCGCCACGCCCGCCTACCGCAGGCTCAGCGTCGAGGAGCGGCGCGGCCAGCTGCTCGACGCGGCCCTGGGGCTCTTCGCCCACCGGACGCCCGAGGACGTCTCGCTGGACGACGTCGCCGAGGCGGCCGGCGTCTCGCGGCCCCTCGTCTACCGGTACTTCCCCGGCGGCAAGCAGCAGCTGTACGAGGCCGCCCTGCGCTCCTCCGCCGACACCCTGAACCGCTGCTTCGCCGAGCCGCTCGCCGGGCCGCCCACGGAACGGCTCGGCCGGGTGCTCGACCGCTACCTGGCCTTCGTGGACGAGTACGACGCCGGGTTCAGCGCGCTGCTGCGCGGCGGCAGCGTCGTGGAGACCCCGCAGACGACCGCGATCGTGGACGAGGTGCGGCGGGCCGCCGCCGAGCAGATCCTCCTCCACCTGGGGGTGGAGCGGCCGGGGCTCCGGCTCGGGATGCTGGTCCGGACGTGGATCGCGGCCGTGGAGGCCGCCTCGCTCATCTGGCTGGGCGAGGGGAAGCGGCCCCCGGCGCCGGAGCTGCGCGACTGGATGGTGGACCATCTGGTCGCCCTGCTGACCGCGACGGCGGCGGGCGACGAGGAGACGACGGAGGTCGTCCGGCGGCTGCTCGCCCAGGAGACGTCCGAGGGGCCGGTGGCGGACCTGGCCCGCCGGTTGCTCCCGGTAGTAAGCGAGGCCGCCCACCTGCTGTGAGCGGCGCGCGGGGGAGACTGGAGGGGTGAGAAGCGAGAACACGCCCTTCCGCGGCGGTCCCCTGGACGGCCGGGTCCTGCCGATCCTGCTCGGCCCGACCGGCCACCCGCCGAAGTGGTACGAGGTCCCGGTCCCGGCGCACGACGGGAACCCGCCGAGGGTGTACGCCTACCGGCGCGAGCCCGCCGGGTACACGAAGCGGCTCGGGCTCCAGCGCGGCTGGGTGTACGAGTACGCCCCCGGGGGACGGGAGCGGCGCGAGCTGAGGTGGCCGTGGTCGAAGCCGGGCGGGGGCCGCCGGGACTCCGACCCGACCGAATGAGTCCGAACGAACGAGTCCGAACGAGTCCGGACGAGTGAGTCCGAACGAGTGAGGGCGCCGGACGCGCCCCCGTTCGTACGGTGATCACATGAAGTGAACCGTCATCATCCCCGTGGAGGTGGTGACGTGTCACGAAGGCTGCTGCGCACGCTCTGCGCGGGGGCGCTCGCCGCCCTCGCGGTGCTCACGGGCCCGCCCCCGGCGGGCGCCTACCCGGCGGACCCGCCGGTGGAACCTCCGCCCCAGGCCCCGATCGCCCGTCCGGACCCGGAGCGGGAACCGGTGGGCCCGGTGGACCCGGAGGTCCCCGACGCTCCCGCATCGGACACCCCTGCCGTCCCGGCTCCCGAAGACGACGCCGCCGCCCTCGCACCCCCCGGCGGGACCTCCGTCGCCGGCCTGCTCACGCGCCTGCGCACGCTCTACCGGCAGGCCGAGGAGGCCACCGAGCGCCACAACGCGGCCGAGGAGAAGCTGCGGCTCCAGACCGCCGACGCGCAGAAGCTCACGGCCCGGCTCGCCGCCGCGCGGGCCGATCTCGACCGGGGCCGCGCCGAGGCCGGGCGGATCGCCCGGGAGCAGTACCGGGGCAGGTCGGAGCTCTCCTCGTACCTGGACGTGCTCTTCGCCCCGGATCCGCGGGCGGCGATGGACCGGGAGCGGCTGGCGGCCCGGGCGGGCCGGGACCGGGCCGGCGCCGTCGCCCGGCTCGAAACGGCCGCCCGCCGGGCCGACGCCCTCGCGACCGCCTCCCGCAAGGCCCTGGACCGGCAGCGACGCCTGTCCGCCGAGCAGCGCGTCCGGCGCGACGAGGTCCGGACGAAACTGAAGGAGGTCGAGAAGCTGCTCGCCGGCCTCTCCCCGACCCAGCTCACCCGGCTCACGGAACTGGAGCGGACGCAGACGGCGGGCGCCCAGCGCGAACTGCTGGACTCCGGAGTCCTGGACGGCCCGCGCACCCCGTCCCGCGCGGGCGCACAGGCCCTGCGGTTCGCGGTGGGGCAGATCGGCAAGCCGTACGAGTGGGGGGCCGAGGGCCCGGAGGCGTACGACTGCTCGGGGCTTGCGCAGCGGGCGTGGGCGGCGGCGGGCCGCGAGATCCCCCGCACCAGCCAGGAACAATGGGCGACGCTCCCCCGGGTTCCCCTCTCGGAACTGCGCCCCGGGGACCTGGTGGTCTACTTCCCGGGCGCCACGCACGTGGCGCTCTACCTGGGCGAGGGCCTGGTGGTCCATGCCCCGCGCCCCGGCGCGAAGGTGAAGGTCTCCCCCGTCGCGGCGAACCCGCTGCTCGGAGCCGTACGCCCGGACCCGACCGGAACGGCCCTGCCCTCGTACACCCCACCGGCCCTCCCGGAGGGCGCGGGGGACGGCGGGGACGAGGGCTTCGACGGCGGCTGAGCCGCTCAGTCGGCGATCGTGACGAGGCCGACCACCCAGATCCCCAGGTTGAGGAGGACCCCCACGGCGCAGCCCCCGCACACGAGCACGCCCTTGAGCGTCCAACCGGCGCTCCCCGGCACGGGGTGGTCGTACGCCCGCTCCTCGTACGAGGCGGGATCGTCCCAGTCGACCGCCCGCCCCAGCTCCCCGGCGCGGGCGGCGCGCACCGCCGCGAGCTGCTCCCGGGCGAACGCGGTGGCGGCCGGCGCCTCGGGCCCGCGCCAGGCGAGGGCCCTCATCCGCCGCGCGGGGGACGCGTACCGCTCCTCGAACGCGACCGTCTCGTCCTCCCGCCGGTCCTCTTCGAGGTACATCCAGCGCCCCGCCTCCGCCGCGTCCCCGTACAACCGGTACACCTCGGCGAGCCGTCGGCGCAGGGTCAGGTCGTGCGGAAAGGACGAGACGAGCCCGCGCAGCCGCTGCCGCGCCACGGGCACCCGCCCGGCGGCGAGGTCCGCGTCCACGCGGTCCAGTGTGTTCAACAGGGACATGCCCGCATGATCGAACAGGACGGGCCGCCGCCACGACCGGTTTTCGGCGGTCGTGGCGGCGGCCCGCCCGTCCTCGTCAGCCCTGCGTCAGGGACGCCAGGTACGCGTTCGTCCTTTCCGGGTCGTAGAAGAAGTTCTCGAAGTCGGAGGGGTCGTTGAAGCCGTTGGCGAAGCGGTCGGCGGCGGGCTGGAGCCGGCCGGCGGCGCCGAGGAGGTTCAGGACGTGCTCCGGGGGCGGGGCCAGCATCGCGTTCGTCCACTTGGTGACGTGCCGGGCCGTCTGCCAGTAGCGGTCGAAGGTGGCGTTCATCCAGGCCTCGTCGAAGGGCGCCTCGCCGTGTTCGACGATCGAGGAGAGGTACGCCGCCGCGCACTTGGAGGCCGAGTTGGAGCCCTGGCCGGTGACCGGGTCGTTGGCGACGACGACGTCCGCGACGCCGAGGACCAGGCCGCCGCCGGGGAGGCGGCCGATCGGGTTGCGGACGGTCGGGGCGTAGCGGCCGGCGAGGGTGCCGCCCGCGTCGGTCAGTTCGACCTTGGTGGCCCGCGCGTACTCCCACGGCGTGAAGCGCTCCATCAGCTCCAGCGTGAGCGCCAGGTGCTCGGAGGGGTCCTTGACCCCCTTGAAGACGTCGAGCGGGCCGCCCGGGATCCCCTCCCAGAAGAGGATGTCGGCGCGGCCCCCGGTGGTGAGGGTCGGCATGACGAACAGCTCGCCGACCCCCGGCACGACGTTGCAGCGGACCGCGTCGAACTCCGGGTGCTCGGGGCGCGGGCCCAGGCCGTGGACGTACGCGACGGCCAGCGCCCGCTGCGGCGCGTCGTACGGGGAGCGCGAGGCGTCCCGCTCGAACATCGAGACCAGCTCGCCCTTGCCCGCCGCGACGAGCACCAGGTCGTAGTTGCGGGAGAAGTAGTCGAGGTCCCCGACCGCCGCGCCGTGGATGACGAGCTGGCCGCCGCGCTGGGCGAAGGTCTCCATCCAGCCGGCCATCTTCACCCGCTGGTCGACGGACTGGGCGTAGCCGTCCAGCTTGCCGACCCAGTCGATCAGGCGGGAGGAGTCGGGTCCCGCGACCGAGACGCCGAGGCCCTCGATCCGGGGGGCCTGGGACTCCCAGAAGTTGAGTCCGAGGTCCCGCTCGTGCTGGAGGGCGGTGTCGAACATGCACTGGGTGGACATGACCCGGCCGGCGCGGATCTCGTCCGCCGTCCGGTTCGACATGAGGGTGACCTCGTACCCCCGCGACTGCAGTCCGAGGGCGAGCTGGAGGCCGGACTGCCCGGCCCCGACTATGAGTATCTTCCGCATGGGTGGTGCTCCTGGCGTGGCGTAAGTGAGGGGGGCGGGGCTATTCGGGGGTGGCTTCCAGGGCGTGCGCGACCATGGCCAGCAGGGTCTCGACCACGCTGTAGCGCTTGCGCGCGTCCATGATCACCACGGGGACGTGCGGGGGCACGGTCAGCGCCTCCCTGACGTCCTCCGTCTCGAACAGCTCGCTGCCCTCGAAGTGGTTGACCGCCACGATGTACGGGAGTCCGCAGCTCTCGAAGTAGTCGAGGGCCGGGAAGCAGTCGGTGAGGCGCCGGGTGTCGGCGAGCACGATCGCCCCGATCGCGCCGCGCACCAGGTCGTCCCACATGAACCAGAAGCGCTGCTGTCCCGGCGTGCCGAAGACGTAGAGCACCAGGTCGTCGTCGAGCGTGATCCGGCCGAAGTCCATCGCCACCGTGGTGGTGAGCTTGTCCGGCGTGGCGGTGAGGTCGTCGGTGTCCTCGCTCGCCCGGGTCATCAGGGCCTCGGTCTGGAGCGGGGTGATCTCCGAGACCGCGCGGACGAAGGTGGTCTTGCCGACGCCGAAGCCGCCCGCGACGACGATCTTCGTCGCCGTGGGGGCCTTGCTGTGGTCGAGCTGCCAGTCCTGCGCGCCGTCCTCGGCTTCCCGTTCGAGAGGATCGGAGGGGCCGGGGCGGGGCTGGGCGGGGATGCCGACGGCCGCCGGTGATTCGGGGACGGCTTCGGCTACGGTGCCGGAGGCTGTTCCGGAAGTGGTTCCGGAGGCGGTTCCGGAAGTGGTTCCGGAGACGGCGGCGGCGTCAGAGACGGCGGAGTCCACTCAGCACCCTTTCGAGGAGCGCGCGGTCGGGCTGGCCGGTGCCGTGACCGGTCCCGTACACACGGATCTTTCCCTGGTCGGCCAGGTCGCTGAGCAGCACCCGGACGACCCCCAACGGCATCTTCAGAAGCGCCGAGATCTCCGCCACCGTCCGCATCCGGCGGCAGATCTCGACGATGGCCCGCATCTCCGGCATCAGGCCGCGCGCGCCGGTCCCGCCGTCCGTCAGGACCTTGCGGGCGGCGGGCGCTTCGAGCGCCGCCACGAAGGTCTCCACGAGCAGCACGTGGCCGAAGCGGGTCCGGCCGCCGGTCAGCGAGTACGGGCGCACGCGCGCGGGGCGGCGCCCCTCCCCCCGTACCGGCAGCTTGAAGGCGTGCGGAAGCGAGGACACCGAGGCCGTCGAGGACACGGCCGTCACCGGGGGCCCTCCAGCGACTTGCGCAGCTCGCTGCGGACCTCGGGGGTGAGCACGTGGCCGGCGCGGCCCACGAAGAGCGCCATGTGGTACGCCACGACGCTCATGTCGCAGTCGGGCGTGGCGTGCACGCCGAGCAGCGAGCCGTCGCTGATCGACATGACGAAGACGCTGCCCTCGTCCATCGCCACCATGGTCTGCTTGACCCCGCCGCCGTCCATCAGGCGCGCGGCGCCGACGGTCAGGCTGCCGATGCCGGAGACGATGGTGGCCAGGTCGGCGCTGGAGCCTCGCGGGCCCCGGGGAGCGCCGGGCTCCTCGGCGGACGCGGCGCCCTGCGGGGGCTCCGGGTCCGAGGACAGCAGCATCAGGCCGTCCGAGGACACGACGGCCACCGAGCGGACCCCCGGCACCTCCTCGACCAGGTTCCCCAGCAGCCATTGCAGGTTGCGGGCTTCCGTACTCAGTCCGAACGTTCCCGTCGCGGTCAACTGCGTGCCTCCTCGACTGTGTCCCCCGTCTTCTCCTCTGTACGTGCAGTCCTTGCGTTCGCTATCCCCGCCGTGTCCGTTCCCCGCGCGGTCGTTCCCCGCGTGTCCATCTCCGCCTCCACGTCGCGGCGGCCGGCCTCGGCGCCCCGGTGGAAGCCGCCGAGCCTGCGGCGCAGGGCCTCGGCGTCCACGCCGCCCTTGCGGGGCGCGGCGGCGGGTCCGGCCTGGCGCACCACCTGGGGGGTGCGCTTGGGCAGGCCCTTGTCGGTGACCCGCTCCCACTGCGCGGGGCGCGGCCCGGGAACCGACGGGTCGAGGGGCGGTTCGGGGGCGGGGGCCGGAGCGGAAGCGGGGTGGGCGGCGTCCGGGCCCTCGTCGGCGGCGCGCTCGTGGGCGTCCGGCTCCGGCGGCGGGACGGGCAGCCGGACCTGGAGCGTGGTCTCGGAGACGGACTCCGGGGCGTGGACCCCTTCGCCTTCGTACGGCTCCGAGGGCGCGGGCTCCGGTTCGGAGGCGTACGGCTCCTCCGCCGTCCGGCGCGGTTCCGGGTCGTACGGGTCCTCGGAGACGGCCTCCGGCTCGTACGGCTCCTCCGGCGCGCCCTCCGGCCCGTGCGGCTCCTCCGGCCGCCCCCCGGCGGGCTCCGCCTCCGCGAACGCGCGTTCCGCCGCCTCCACCAGGGGGTCGCGGGTGCGGGACGGCAGGGTGTTGGAGTTGGCCTCCGCGACCGAGCCGGGCAGCTGGATCACGGGGGCCGTGCCCGCGACCCGTACGGGCTCCGTCACGGCCGCCGGCGGGGTGGTGGGCAGCAGGGGCAGCGGCAGGACCACGACGGCCGCCGTGCCGCCCGGCTGCTGCTCGCGCAGCTCGACGCGGACGCCGTGGCGGGCGGCGAGCAGGGCGACGACCCGCATGCCGAGCCCCTCGCCCTCGAAGGCGTCCGGGTCGGCCTCGGCCAGGCGCGCGTTCAGCTCGGCGGAGCGGGCGGGGGTCATGCCGATGCCCGAGTCCTGGACGGAGAGCATCACCTCGCCGGTCTCCAGGAGCCAGCCGGAGAGCTGGACCTCGGCGTCGGGCGGCGAGAAGGAGGTGGCGTTCTCCAGGAGTTCCGCGACCAGGTGGCTCAGGTCGTCCGCGGCGAAGCCGGCGACCTGGGCGTGCGGCGGCAGGGACTGGATGGTGACCCGCTCGTACCGCTCGATCTCGCTGACGGCGGCGCGCAGCACGTCGACCAGGGGGACGGCCCCGGCGTGGCCGTGGACGTGCTCGTGGCCGGCGAGGACGAGGAGGTTCTCGCTGTGGCGGCGCATGACGGTCGCCATGTGGTCGAGCTTGAAGAGGGTGCCGAGCCGGTCCGGGTCCTGTTCGCGCTCCTCCAGCTTCTCGATGACGCCGAGCTGGCGTTCGACCAGGCCGAGGTTGCGCAGGGAGAGGTTGACGAAGGTGTGCCGGACGGTGCCGCGGAGCTTTTCGAGTTCGGCGGTGAGGAGGGCGACCTGCCCCTGGAGTTCGGCGCGCTGGGTGGCCAGTTCGGCGGCGAGGGCCTCCTTGTCGGCGGCCAGGTCGGTTCGCTCGGCGGTGAGGTGGCCGGTGCGCGCGGCGAGGTCGGCGAGCCTGCCGTGCAGGGTGTTGAGGGAGCGGACGGCCTGCGCGAACTCGTCGTTGCGGCCGGTGAAGCGGACCGGCTCCTCGGTGTGCGGCTCGGGGGCGGCGGCGAGCCGGGCGGCGCCGATGCGGAGCACGGCGAGCGGCCGGGTGAGGGTGCGGGCGACGTAGGTGGAGACGCCGACGGCGAAGAGGAGGCAGCCGCCGAGGAAGGCGAGGCGCAGTTCGAGGGCGGTGACGTCGTCGTCGCGGAGCGCGGAGAGGCGTTCGACGCGCTGGGCGGCGAGGGTGGACTCGACGCCGCGCATCTGCTCGATGCGGGCGGAGAGGGCGGCCTCCAGGGCGGCCGGGTCGGTCCTGCGCTCGGCCTCGGTCAGCCGGGGCTGGTCGGTGAGGGAGGCGAGGGAGCGCTCGGCGCTCTTGACGTCGGGTCCGGCGACGGTGCCGGCGAGCGAGTCGCGGGCGGTGGCGCCGGCGGCCTGGTCGAAGTCGCCGAGGGCGGCGAGTTCGCGGACGCGGGCCTGCTGGGCGGCGGCGGCGAGGCGGTCGCGGGTCCGGTTCGCCTCCGCCGCGCCCTTCGGCTCCTCGGGGACGTAGGTGCCGGTCGTGTCGTCGTAGCGGAAGTCGCCGGTGGGCTCGGGCTGCGGCACGGCGAGCGCGGCGAGGAGCAGGCCGCGGGTGGCGGAGGCCTGTTCGACGGCGCGGCCGAGGGCGGCGGGGGCGCGGGTGGCCTCGGTGAGGGAGGCGTCGGCGGCGCGGGCCGGGGTCCGGTCGGCCAGTTCGTCGGCGAGGGCCTGGAGCTTGTCGATGACGTCCGAGTAGGCCTTGTGGGCCTCCAGGGCGGTGCCCTCGCCGGTGAGGGCGGTGCGGCGGACGGAGGGGACGCCGGCGAGGTCGCGGCGGAGCTCCGTGGAGGCGGCGGGGCGGATCTCGTCGATCTGCCGGTCGACGCGGGTGGAGCGCACGGTGGTGACCTGGCGCTTCTTCTTGGCGTCGCCGGTCTGGGCGTCACGGCCCGCGGCGATGTACGCGACGACCTCGTCGCGCTCGTCGGCGAGGGAGTGGGCGAGGGTGACGGCCTGGCGGTCGAGTTCGGCGAGGGTGACCAGGCGCTGGGAGTCGGTCAGCTCGGCGGAGGCGGTGAGGATCGCGGGGGCGCCGGCGGCGAGGACGGTGACGCCCACGAGGGCGACGCCGGCGACGAGGCGGTTGCGGACCCGCTTGGAACGGCCGGCGGGGGCGGCGGGCTGCGCGGGGGCGGTGGGCTGCGTCGGGGTGGCGGGCGCGGTGGACGTGGCGGGCCGCGTCGGGGCCTGGATGTGGGCCTGGGCATGGTCGGCGGCCGGGCCTCCGGCGGGGGCCGTGGCGGCGCCGCCCGGGGCCGGCGGGACACCGGGGTTCTGGCTCCGCGTGCCGTTCTTGCTCCGAGGCCGCTTCATCTGCACCGGTGCTCGCATTCTTGACTCGTCCACCCACAAAGCAGAGGTGACGGCCGGTCACATGGAGCGCCCCCACCCCCGATACGGCTTCCGACCATTCCAGCGCTTCCGGGAAGGGGACGGGCATCGGCCGCTCCGCCACCCGAACGAGTGAACAACACTCCGGAGTTGGCGAACAACTTCGCCGGGCCGGGTCCGGGGGCCCGGGAACGGCCCCGGTTGGATCTTCCGCGCGGCCTTTGGCAGGATGCCCGCCCGCAGCTCCGCGGGGGCGCCCGTTCCGCCCCTCCCGCCGCACCCGCCGCGTTGGTACAGGCCTTTTCCCGTCATTCGCAGGTCCGGTGAAGGGCCCGCCGGGGGCGGGCGCGGGGCCGGGCACACTGGGCTCCATGCGCAGCGACGTCGCCTCCCTCCCCGGCAGCCCCGAACGCCCCAATGAGGACTGGGCGACCACCGTCCTGTCCGCGGCGGAGGGCAGGGGGGCGGTCGTCCTCCTCGACGGCGTCACGCCGCCCGCCGGTGATGACGGTTGTGTGCACGGCGTGCCGTGGTTCACCGCCCGGCTCGGCGGGGCTTTGACCGAACTGTCCGCTTCCCGTCCGGACGTCTCCCTGTCCGAGATCCTCTCCCTGGCAATCCGGCGCACCGCGGACTCCCATCGGGGGACCTGTGACCTTTCTCACGTACGTACGCCTCAGGCAACCGTGGTCCTCGCCCGCTGGGACGGGGCGGCGGTCGAGTACCTCGTCCTCTCCGACTCGGTCCTCCTCCTGGAGGGGCCGGGCGGGGCGGTGCGGGCGGTCCTCGACGACCGGCTCGACCGGGTGCCGGTGGAGGTGCTGCGGTCCGTGGCGGCGACGGACCGGCTGCGGAACCGGGAGGGCGGCTTCTTCACCGCGGCGGCCGATCCGGCGGTCGCGGGGCTCGCGGTGACCGGGGCGGTCCCGCGCGCGGAGGTCCGGGCCCTGGCCGCACTCACGGACGGGGCGAGCCGCTGGGTGGACCTGTTCGGCGCGGGCGACTGGGCGGACTGCCTCGGCGTCCTGCGCGCGGAGGGCGCGTCGGGGCTGCTCGGGCGGGTGCGGGGGCGGGAGCTCGCGGACGCGGAGGCGGGGGGCGTACGGCGCTGGAAGCTGCACGACGACGCGACGGCGGTGTACGTGGAGCTGGAGCCTCCCGAGCCGTCCGAGCCACTGGAACCGCCGGAGCCGCCGGGGGGCTGAGGCCTCAGCCCTCGGACCGTACGTTGAAGTGGTTGAGGAGCCGGGCCAGCTCGGCGACCTCCGCGCGGTCCCAGTCGGCGAGCTTGCGGACGTAGCGCTCGCGCCGGGCGTCGCGGACGCGGCGGAAGCGGTTCCGGCCCTCCTCGGTGAGGCGGACGAGGGAGGCGCGGCCGTCGGCGGGGTCGGGGTCGCGGGCGACGAGCCCGAGGTCTTCGAGGGCCCGGAGCTGGCGGCTCATGGTCGCCTTGCCGACGCCGAAGTACCCGGCGAGCTCGGTGGCCCGCTGGGGTCCGGCGTCGTCGAGGCGCACGAAGAGGCCGTAGGCGGCGGGCTCCAGCTCGGGGTGGACCTCCCGGGCCATCTCACCGGACTGGGCACGGGCGCGGCGCAGGAAGACCGCCAGCTCGCGTTCGAGGGCGAGGAACTCCCGGTCCACGGGGGCGGACGGCACGGCTCCGGCCTCGCCGGGAGCCGGACCCGGACCCGGAGCCGAAGTCGAAGCCGGAGCCGAAGTCGGAGCCGGAGTAAGAGCCGGAGCCGAAGTCGAAGCCGGACCCGGAGCTGAAGCCGGACCCGGAGCCGAAGTCGGAGCCGGAGCCGGAGCCGAAGTCGGAGCCGAAGTCGGAGTAGGCGCCGGAGCCGGAGTCGGCAGGGCCGCTTCGTTCTCGCCGGGGGCGGGCGGAGCGGCCCCCGCCGCATCGGGCGCGGGCGCGGCGGCTCCGGGCTCGCCGGGGGGCCGTGGGGCGGTCCCGTGCCCGCTTCCCGTACCGCTTCCGTGCACGTCAGCGCCTCCCACGTGTTCCCCGGTGGCGTGAGCCCGCCACACCGGCGGCCTTCCGCCGCTGAAAGTTTCTTCCCGTCGCGGTCGTTTCCGCAGCTCTTCCAGTATTTCGCAGGCGTAGACCAACGGCGGTGTCCGGGCCCCCTTCCACGGGCGGGTCTACGTGCGTAGCGTCGCTTCCACCGCCTCTAATGACATGTCCGCGACAGGACGTGTCATCCCCTCTCTCCACAAGCCTTTCGGAGGCACGCCATGCGTGTGCACAGATCCGGAACGACCCTCGCCGGCGCCGCCCTGACGGCCCTGGCCCTCCTCCTCCCCCTCGCCGGCTCCGCCGGAGCCGCTCCCGACGCGGACACGGCCGCAGCCGCCCGGGAGACGCCCGCCCGCGGCACCGCCGACATGGGCATGGGCGTCCTCGCACACGACGGGCGCGGCACGACGGCGCCCACCGGCGCCCCGGTCCGGGCCGCCCAGACGGAGGGCGTGGACGTCTCCAGCCACCAGGGGAACGTCGCCTGGACCACCCTGTGGAACAGCGGCGTCCGCTGGGCCTACGTGAAGGCGACGGAGGGCACGTACTACAAGAACACCTCCTTCGCGCAGCAGTACGACGGCTCGTACGACGTCGGCATGATCCGGGGCGCGTACCACTTCGCCACCCCGGACACGGCGAGCGGCGCGGCCCAGGCCGACTACTTCGTCGACAACGGCGGCGGCTGGTCGAAGGACGGCAGGACCCTGCCGGGCGTGCTCGACATCGAGTGGAACCCGTACGGCGCGACCTGCTACGGCAAGACCCAGTCGGGGATGGTGGCCTGGATCCGCGACTTCCTGGACCGCTACAAGGCCCGGACCGGGCGGGACGCCGTCCTCTACACGGCGACGAGCTGGTGGACCCAGTGCACCGGCAACCACTCCGGCTTCGCCGCCACCAACCCGCTGTGGATCGCGCGGTACGCCTCCTCCGTGGGCGAACTCCCGGCCGGCTGGCCGTACCACACGATGTGGCAGTACACCTCCACCGGCCCGGTGGTCGGCGACCACAACCGCTTCAACGGGGACCTCTCGCGCGTGAGGGCGCTCGCGAACGGCTGACGCCCCGCCCACCCCCTTCCCGGCGGCCTCCCGGGCGCACGGCGCGCCCCGGGGGCCGTTCGGCCTTTTCGGCTCCACCCCCTTGCCCATTGGTATGGACCAATGCGAGGCTCTATGACGGTCGCACGGAGTTCAACTTCCGTGCGCCCCGCGCGCGTTGCTCATTCCGTACTCCCCCACGCACGAGAGAGAGCCCCCGCATGCCTTCCCTGCCTTCCGCCCGGCGCGCCGCCGCCACCGGTGCCGCCGCCCTGTCCGCCGCCGCGCTCGTCGGTCTCACCCCCACGGCGGCCAGTGCCCACGGTGCCGTCTTCAACCCCGTGAGCCGGTTGGCCGCCTGTTACGCCGAGGGCCCCGAGACGCCCAGGTCGCAGGTGTGCAAGGACCTCGTCGCCGACTCCGGCACCCAGCCGCTCTACGACTGGAACGAGGTCAACATCGCCAACGCGGACGGGCAGCACCGGTCCCTCATCCCGGACGGCAAGCTCTGTTCGGCGAACCGCGAGAAGTACCGGGCCCTGGACTGGGCGCGCACCGACTGGCCGGCGACGGCGGTCGCCGCCGGCTCCTTCGACTTCAGGTTCCGGACGACGGCGGCCCACTCGGGCACCATGACGGTCTACATCACCAAGGCCGGCTTCGACCCGACGAAGCCCCTGAAGTGGTCGGACCTGGACGCGACCCCGGTCGCGGTGTACAACACGACCCGCACCGCCACCGACGGCTACTACAACTTCACGGGCACCCTGCCGGCCCGCACCGGCCGCCACGTCGTCTACAAGGTCTGGCAGCGCAACGACAGCCCCGAGGCCTTCTACAGCTGCTCGGACGTCACCTTCGGCGGTACGGGCCAGGCCGGTGCGGCGACCGGGGCCGGGGCCCGGACGCAGGCGCAGGCCCCGACCGAGGCGAAGATCGCGGCGGGCGCCGCCCTGTCCACCGTCAGCCACGCGGGCCACGGCGGCGACGAGCAGCCCCCGGCGCTCTCCGCCGAGACGGCCGGGACGTCCTCCCCCCTGGTGCCGGCCCTCGCGGGCGCGGGCGCCCTCGCCGCCTTCGCGGCGGGCAGCCTGCTCCTGGGCCGCCGCCGGAACGCGTCCGGCTCCTGACGCGCCCCCACGCGTCACCGACGGCGCCGCCCGGCCCCGAGACCGGCCGGGCGGCGCCTAGGAGCCGGACGGCACGAGCGGGAAGAGGGCGGTGAGCCGGGGCAGGGCCGACCCCCCCGGCCCGGACGCCCCGCGCTCCTCGTCCTCTTCCCGCTCTTCCCCCGCTTCCTCCCCCGCCTCGGCCTCTTCGGCCTCCTCGGCCTCCTCGACCGCGTCGAGGAACTCCTCACCGTCGTCGTCCTCCTGGCCGGTCAGCTCGTCGTACACGTCCTGGGCGACGTAGTCGAGCTCCTCCCACTCGGGCCACTCGTCGTCGTCCCACTCGTCGTGGTGCCGCCCCGCGAGCGCCCGCACGTCCGGCAGGTCGGCCAGCGCGTCCGGGTCGGCGAGCACCGCCTCGTACGCCTTCCGTCCCTGGCCCACCAGCCAGAGCGTGAAGCAGTGGAAGCCGTCGTCCGTGCAGGCGCCGCCCTCGATCCGGTTCGCCGCCCGCCACACCGCGTGCGTGTCGGCCGCCCCGCACGCCTTCTCCAGGCGCACCTGGAACGCCACGCTCTCCTCGGCCGGACGCCGCAGCAGCTCTCCCTCCAGCCACTCCAGCCGCTCGTCCCGGGTGCCGGGGCGGCCGCTCAACTCGTCGATGAGAGCCCAGAAGGCGTCTTCGTTCATGCGTACGATCATGACAGCCGGGACTGACATCGCGGACCCGCCCCCGGGCCGGTGTCCGGCCCCTCTCCGCGCCCCTCCCCCGGACGTGCCGGAGCGGGGCGCCCCCGAGGGAACGCCCCGCTCCTGACCGGGGATCACGCCGCCGCGCCCACCGGCACCTCCGCCGGGGCGAGGGCGATCTCCAGGACCTGCCGGACGTCCGTCACGGGGTGGACCTCCAACTTCTCCAGGATCTCGGCCGGGACGTCGTCCAGGTCGGCCTCGTTCCGCTTGGGGATCACGACCGTCGTGATGCCCGCCCGGTGCGCGGCGAGCAGCTTCTGCTTCACGCCGCCGATCGGCAGGACCCGGCCGGTGAGGGAGACCTCACCGGTCATGGCCACGTCCGTGCGGACGAGCCGGCCGCTCAGCAGGGAGGCGAGGGCGGTCGTCATGGTGATGCCCGCGCTCGGCCCGTCCTTGGGGACCGCGCCCGCCGGGAAGTGGATGTGCACGCCCCGGTCCTTGAGGCCGGTGACGGGCAGCTCCAGCTCCGCGCCGTGCGAGCGGAGGAAGGAGAGCGCGATCTGCGCCGACTCCTTCATCACGTCGCCCAGCTGCCCGGTGAGGGTGAGCCCCGCGGCACCGGTCTCCGGGTCGGCCAGGGAGGCCTCCACGAAGAGGACGTCGCCGCCCGCGCCGGTCACCGCGAGGCCGGTGGCGACGCCCGGCACGGACGTCCGGCGCTCGGACGGGTCCTGCGCCGACTCGGGCACGTGGTGCGGCCGCCCGATCAGCTCCCGCAGGTCCTCCGGGCGGACCGTGAACGGCAGCTCCCGGTCGCCCAGTTCGTGCTGGGCCGCGACCTTCCGCAGCAGCCGGGAGATCGCCCGCTCCAGGGTGCGGACGCCCGCCTCGCGGGTGTACTCGCCGGCCAGCTTCCGCAGCGACGCCTCCTCCAGGACGACCTCGCCGGGCTCCAGGCCGGCCCGCTCCAGCTGCCGGGGCAGCAGGTGGTCGCGGGCGATGACGACCTTCTCGTCCTCGGTGTAGCCGTCGAGCCGCACCAGTTCCATGCGGTCGAGGAGGGCTTCCGGGATGGACTCCAGGACGTTCGCGGTGGCCAGGAAGACCACGTCGGAGAGGTCGAGCTCGACCTCCAGGTAGTGGTCGCGGAAGGTGTGGTTCTGCGCCGGGTCGAGGACTTCGAGGAGGGCCGCCGCGGGGTCGCCGCGGAAGTCGGAGCCGACCTTGTCGATCTCGTCGAGCAGGACCACCGGGTTCATGGACCCGGCCTCCTTGATCGCGCGGACGATCCGGCCGGGCAGGGCGCCGACGTACGTGCGCCGGTGGCCGCGGATCTCCGCCTCGTCCCGGACGCCGCCGAGGGCGACCCGGACGAACTCGCGGCCCATCGCGTGGGCGACGGACTCGCCGAGGGAGGTCTTGCCGACGCCGGGCGGGCCGACGAGGGCGAGGACGGCTCCGCCCCGGCGTCCGCCGACCACGCCGAGTCCGCGGTCGGCGCGCCGCTTGCGCACCGCCAGGTACTCGGTGATCCGCTCCTTCACGTCGTCCAGGCCGGCGTGCTCGGCGTCGAGCACCGCGCGGGCGCCCCGGATGTCGTACCGGTCCTCGGTCCGCTCGTTCCAGGGCAGTTCGAGGATCGTGTCGAGCCAGGTGCGGATCCAGGAGCCCTCGGGGGACTGGTCGCTGGACCGCTCCAGCTTCTCGACCTCCTTGAGGGCGGCCTCGCGCACCTTCCCGGGCAGGTCGGCGGCCTCCACGCGGGCGCGGTAGTCGTCGGACTCGTCGCCCTCCGACTCGCCGTTGAGCTCGCGCAGCTCCTTGCGGACGGCTTCGAGCTGGCGGCGGAGCAGGAACTCGCGCTGCTGCTTGTCGACGCCCTCCTGGACGTCCTTGGCGATGGTCTCGGCGACCTCCTGCTCGGCGAGGTGCTCGCGGAGCTGGGCGGTGGCCAGGCGCAGCCGGGCGACCGGGTCGGCGGTCTCCAGGAGCTCGACGCGCTGGGCGACGGTCAGGAAGGGCGAGTAGCCGGAGTTGTCGGCGAGGGCGCCGACGCCGTCGATCTGCTGGACGCGGTCGACGACCTGCCAGGCGCCGCGCTTCTTGAGCCAGGTGGTGGCCAGCGCCTTGTACTCCTTGACCAGCTCGGTCACGGAGCCGGGCAGCGGGTCGGGCAGGGTCTCCTCGACGGCGGTGCCCTCCACCCACAGGGCGGCGCCGGGGCCGGTCGTACCGGCGCCGATGCGGACGCGGCCGCGGCCGCGCACGAGCGCGCCCGGGTCGCCGTCGGACAGGCGTCCCACCTGCTCGACGGTCCCGAGGACGCCGGTCCCGGCGTAGGTGCCGTCGACGCGGGGCACGAGCAGCACCCGCGGCTTCCCCGCTCCGGGCCGTGCGGCCGCCTGGGCGGCCTCGACGGCGGCCCGTACGTCGTTGTCGGACAGGTCCAGCGGCACCACCATTCCGGGCAGCACGACCTCGTCGTCGAGCGGCAGCACAGGCAGAGTGAGCGGCGCGGACGCCATGGACTCAGAAGCCATGATCTCCCCTTCGGCAGTCAAGTTGAGCTGTACGGACTCAATGCTTGTGAGCCCATGAATGTTCCCGGACGCCTGTTCGCTGTGAGCGATCACTCTCGCGCACCTCCCCGAACGGCCGATGTAATACCTCCATGGATATGCGAGCCATTACATCGGCGTGGGTGAGGGGCTGGACGGCCTCCCGGGGCACCCCGGCCGCCGTGGACCGGCCCTGGGGGTACCGGATCGACGTGGGCCTCCCCCGGCACGTCCTGCGGCACGTGCTGCCCGCGCCCGACGCGGCCACCGTCCGCGCGCTCTGCGAGCGGCTCACCGAGCCGTACAGCTGGCTCAAGGTGATGGCGGACGCGGAGGAGGTGGCGCCGTGGATCGCCGAGGGGTGGACGATCCCCGACGACCCCGGCTTCATGATGGTCAAGGCGCTGGACCCCGGCGTCCGTCCGGCGCCGCCCGAGGGGTACGTCCGGAACGTCGAGGTCCGGGACGGCGTCGTCCGGGTCCGGATCCTCGCCCCGGACGGCACCCTCGCCGCCCGGGGGCAGATCGCCCCGACCGGCGCCACCGCCGTCGCCGACCAGATCGAGACGGACGCGGCGCACCGGCGCCGGGGCCTCGGCGCGAACGTCGTGCTCACCCTGGAGGCCGCCGCCGCCCGGGCCGGCTCCACGACCGGGGTCCTCTCCGCGACCGTGGACGGCCGACAGCTCTACGGCGCGCTGGGCTGGGAGTACCGGGGGCCGCTGACCGGGATCGTACGGGGGGAGGGCTGAGGCTCGGGCACCTCGGGCAGCAGCGGAATCCCGCCGTCCGGCTGCGGGGAGGCGCCCCGCCGGGCATGCTCCTCCCATGAGTCCCGTGAGGCGAGGCGGATGGGGAAGGCGACGCGCGGCCGTGCTGCTCGCGGCGGCCCTGGCGGGCGGCGCGTCCGGCTGCGGCTCGGACGCGGGGCCCGGGGCCCCTCCGGCGCCCGGCGCGCCGGGGACCACGGCCGGGCCGGGCGCGTCCGGGACCCCGGCTCCGACGAGCGCCCCCGGCACCACGACCGCGCCGGGCACTCCCGGGACCGCCACCGCTCCGGCCGTCCCCCGGCCGGACCCCCGGCCGGGCGAGGTCCTCGTCCAGGTGGTCGTCACCGGCGGCTTCGCCGGGGTCCGGAACCGGCTCGTCGTCCACCGGGACGGGCAATGGACGGTCCGCTCCGGCGACAAGCCGCCCCGGACCGGCCGGCAGACCCCCGCCGAGGCCGCCGGGCTGCGCGGGGCCCTGGAGGACCCCGCGTTCGCCCTCGTCCCGGCGCGGCCGACCGGGCGCCCGATCGCGGACGGGTTCCGGTACGAGGTGACCTACGGCCGCCGCGTGGTCGTCGCGGGCGACGGCGACCGGCCGCCCGCCCTCCGGCGCGTCTTCGACGCCCTCCCGGAGGGCGGGCCGCCGACGAGCCCGTAGCCGGGCCGGGTCCACGGGCCGGGCACGTGAGCGGTTCCCGCCGGCGGGCCCGTGAACGGATCCCGCCGACCGGGCGTGCGGGCCGCGCCTCCAGCCGGCGGACGCCCCGGGCCACGCACCGGATCGGGCCCCGGGGAAGGGCGTGGGACTGTCGCGCCCCGCACGGGAAACCGGTGTGCCGGGTGCCGCGGACAAGGCAGGTGCCGCGGACGAGTCGGGACGTCCCGGAGATGTGCGCGGCGCCGCCGGATCGCGCGGGGCCGAGGAGCGCGCGGGGCTCCGGGGACCGGAGCAGGCCGCCGGGCGTCGCCTCGTGGTCCCGTCACGGCAGGCGGCGGGCGAAGAAGGTCCCCACCCGGCGCCGCACCCGGGCGAGTGTCGCCGCGGAGTCGCCGGTGCCGACGAGCGCGGTCCGCGCCGCCGCCGTCACGAGACCGGAGGCCCGGAGCCGGGGGACGAGCGAACCGTAGTCGGTGAACGCCCAGTGGTTCGCGTCGGGGAGCAGCCCGCGGCGGCCGGGAAGACCTGCCCAGGACGACTCGATCCGGGCGGCGCCGTCGAACCCGTCGGTGCGGAACAGCAGCAGCGGCCGGTCGAAGCCGGTCGGCTTCGGGTCCAGGTCGAGATACCCCTCCAGGTTCGCCACCGCGCCGACCCGGCGGTCGTCACGGGCCGCGTACACCACCGCCGTGCCGCCTGCGGAGTGCCCGTACATCCCGATCCGGCAGAGGTCCATGACCGGTGCGAGCGGCAGGTCGCCGAGCCGGTCCAGGACCAGGCGGAGGTCCCCGATCCGGGTGTCCACCATCGTGCGGAAGGCCGCCGGGTCCGGAGGTCCGGTCAGGACGGTCGTCCGCATTCCGGTGGGCAGCTCCACCTGGGAGGCGTCACCGGGGTGGTCGACGAGCACGACCACCCGGCCGTGGCTCGCCAGGTCCTCGGCGAGGGTCGTGCCGAGCGTGCGGGAGTCACCGCCGCCGGGCGAGTACACCAGCACCGGCCGCCGCCCGGGAAGCGGCGGCGCGCCCCTGTGCCCGTGGGTGAGGACCGCGCCCCAGTCCACCGTTCCCGGCTGCGGCAGTCCGGGGTGGACGTGGGGCGCGAGGCCGGCGAACTCCCGTGCCTCGGCCGGAGTGAGCTGCGGGGCCCGGGGGAAGCCGTGTGCCGACCGGGCCGGGTACAGGACGGTCAGCATCAGCTCCCGCGCACCGCCCGCCCACGGATCGGTCCGGGACGGGTCCACGAGGTGGACCGTCCGCATGCCCACGGGGTGCGGGCCGGTGGGCGCGGGCAGCCGGAGAACCGGGCCGCTCCCGGGCGTGCCCGCGGCCGCGGCCGCGGGCAGCAGGGCGGCGGCACTCCCGCACAGGGTGCCCTTCAGAAGGGTGCGTCGCGAAGTCATACGGGCATCCTCGGCACGGGGCCGTCACGACGCGAAGGTTCAGGCCCCGGCCGAAAGGCCTGACCGGAGCGAGGAGTTGTGAGAGTGCTACGGGTCCACTTCACCGCGGAGGACTTCGCCCGCACCCGGTTCGCGGCCCGCCCGGCGCCGCTCCAGGAGTTGCACGCCGCCCTGACCACGGCCGTGAGCCGGAGCGGCGGGCCGCTGTTCGCGCCGTGGCGCGGTCGCGTCCTGCGCTCCCTCCCGGCCGCGAGCGGCCCGCTCGCCGACCTGGTTCCGGCGGGTCGCCCGCCTTCCTTCCTCGACGTCCTCGGCTGCACCGTCGCCGAGGGCTTCGAGCACATCCGCGCCACCAGTCCCGTTCTCGTCCGCTCCGAGCTGGAGCGGGTCCACGGGGCGGCGCCCGCCCCCCGCTGGATCCACGACCTGCACGGGGGCGACGAGACGGCCTGGCACACCCTGCGCCGCGCCCAGCAGGCCGCGTACGAGACGGTCCTCGCCCCGGTCTGGTCCGTCGTGCAGGACCTCCACCGCGAGGAACTCACCCGCTACGCCCTGACGGTCGCCGAGCACGGCGTGGCCGCCGCCCTGACCGGCCTGGCCCCGGGCAGCCGGCTCCACGGGGGCGTGTGGGAGTGGCCCGGTGCGGCACCGGCCCGCGACGTCCGCCTCGACGGGCGCGGTCTGGTCCTGCTGCCCACCTTCCACCACCCGGCGGGCCCGCTTCTCCACGACGCACCGGGCCGCCCCGCGGTCCTGACGTACCCGGCCGGTCCCGGGCTCCCGCCCACCGCGGGGGGCCCGGTCGTCTCCGCCGAGGCCCTCGCCGCCGTCCTGGGCCGCACACGGCTGGACGCCCTGCGCCTCCTCGCCGAACCCCACACCACGACGTCCCTGGCCCGCGCCCTCCGCGTCAGCAACGCGACGGCCTCGTCCCACGCGGCCGCGCTGAGATCGGCGGGCCTGGCGACGACGACCCGCACGGGCCGCTCGGTCACCCACCGGCGCACGGCCCTCGGCACGCTGGTCGCGGGCGCTTGGCCGCCGTAGTGCGCCGAAGCGGCCGAGGGCCGCGGCACCGCCCCGCGCGCTCCTCGGAGGCGTCGAGGGACGGCCGCCTGCGCGGCGGGTACCGCCCCGTACGCGTGGCGGGGCGCCCGGCGCGGGGCCGGCGGGCGTCGAAGCGGCGGCCCCCGGGGGGCCCGGCGCGTGGCCTCCCGGCGTCGGGGCGGGGGTGGGGCGGGGC
>JNWL01000037.1 GCA_000716465.1 Streptomyces bikiniensis | reverse complement strand
ACCACCGAGATCTACACTAGATCGCTCGTCGGCAGCGTCAGATGTGTATAAGAGACAGGCGGTGGGGAGGGGCGAGCGCATCGGGTCATTCGGACCGTAATACCCTCGGGCGCATGCTCGACGCCCTGACGGTCGCGGTCTCCGTGGCCGCGCTCGCCCTCGCCGCCTGGTGCGGCTTCGCCGCCTTCCGCGACCAGCCGACCAAGGACTGGCACTTCATCGGCATGGCCGTGGTGACCTTCCTGGTCCTGGTCCAGCTGATCGTCGGCATCGTGCAGCTGGCGCGCGGCGAGAAGGCCGAGGAGGGCACGACGATCTTCGTCGCCTATCTGCTCGGCGCGCTGTGCGCGGTGCCGATCGCCGGGTTCATGTCGCTCGCGGAGCGCAGCCGGTGGGGTTCGACGACGGTGGCGGCCGGCGCGGTCGTCCTGGCCGTGCTCGAAGTACGTCTCCACGACATCTGGACGGTGGGCTGACCATGACCGCGACCGAGGGAACGACCCGCCTGGTCAAGGGGCCGGGCATGCTCCTCGTCTGGCTGTACGGCGTGATGTCGGTCGGCGCGGTCTCCCGCTCGATCTACCAGATCTCCACCGAGTTCGACCGGGCGCCGCTCGCGTACTCCCTGTCCGCGGTGGCGGCCGTCGTCTACGTCTTCATCACGTACACGCTGGTACGGGGCGGGGAGAAGGCCCGCAGGGCGGCGCTGGCGTGCTGCGCCGCCGAGCTCGCGGGCGTGCTGGTCGTGGGGGCCTGGACGCTGGTCGAGCCGTCCGCCTTCCCGGACTCGACGGTCTGGTCGGACTTCGGCTACGGCTACGTCTTCATTCCGGTGCTGCTGCCGCTGACCGGGATCTGGTGGCTGCGGAGGGCCAGGACCACCGCCTAGAACGCGTGCAGGGGGTGCCCCTAGGCGGCCTTCTCCAGGGTGACCAGGGTGAGCCTGGGGCCGAGTTCCCTGGTGGCGACCTGGGCGTACCCCTTGCTGCGGTAGAGGCGCAGGTTGACCTCGCTGCGGTGGCCGGTGAAGAGCTGGAAGCGCTTGGCGGGGGACGTCGCCTCGGGGGCGGCGGCGAAGTGGCGCTCGATGGCGTCGAGGAGCCGGCCGCCGAGGCCGTGCCGCCGCATCCGGGGGTGGACGATGAGTTTGGCGATCCGTACGGTGCCGTCCTCGTCGATGCGGGCCCGTACGGAGGCGACGACCTCGTCGCCGAGGCGGGCCACGAGCCCGTGCCCCTCCTCCAGTTCGGCGCGCAGGGCGTCGAGCGACTGGGTGAGCGGTTCGATGGACCAGTCCCCGTAGAGCTCCGCCTCGCTCTGGTAGCAGAGGTACTGCAGCTTCAGGATGTGCTCCGCGTCCCGCGCGTCCGCCGCTGAGATGGTCACACTCAGGCCCATGTGTGCACGCCTCCCGCTCATCTGTCGATCATCGGTTCAACACACCCTTCCCCGACGACCCGGGGCGGGAACCTCTGCCGCCAGCATTCTGCGCAGGCATCCCAGGCAACGGGAACGCATCGGCCCCAGACTCCCCTGTGAGATACCCAACTCTCCTGCGATTTCGCGGTAGGTGGGGTCCTTCGGGTCGAGCATCGCGGCGAGGACGCCGGGGCAGCGGCCGGGGGTGCGGGTGACGGCGGCGCGCAGGGTGCGCCGGCCCTCGGCGGCGAGCAGGGAGTGCTCCGGGGAGCCGTGGGGCTCGGCGCCGCACGGCTCCTGGGCGGGTTCGTCCGGGTAGGGGCGTTCGCGGTCGCTGGTCCTGCGGGCGCGGCGGGCCTCGGCCCGTACCGCCCGGCGCAGCCATGCGGCGGGCCGGGCGGGGGCGCCGGCCTCCCGGAGGCGTTCCAGGAGGCGGAGCCAGACGGCCTGTTCCAGGTCGCCGGGGTCGACGCCGGCGCCCGGCGCCTCGGCGTCCGACTCGGCGGCGAGGAGCGGGGCGAGTTCGGCGAGGAGGCCGGTCGCGGACGGGCCGGCGAGGGGAGCGGGAGGTACGGGCGCGGGTGCGGGTGCGGCCGCGGTTGCGGGTGCAGCTACGGGCTCGGCGAGGGTGTCGGGGGTGGTCATGCCCCGCACGATGCCGGGGCACGCGCGCGTGGTTGCGGTACGGGGCGTAAACCACCCGGGAGGGGGTCGTGCGGGTTTGGAGTCCTCCCGGGAGGGGCGTGCGGGCCCGGAGTTCCTGGCTTCGGGCCCGCACGGGGCGGCGCGTTCGTCAGCCGCGGGCGGTGAAGTCCGCGGCGGCGAGCAGGGCGGTGTCCGGGTTGTCGGAGAAGATGCCGTCGATGCCCGTCTCCAGGTACTTCCTCAGGGCCCCGAAGGAGTCGCCGTAGGCGTTCGGGTCGGCGCCCCGGCGGAACTCGGCGGGCAGGAAGGCGTTCTCGTTGCGGTGCGTGTACGGGTGGAGGACGAGCCCGGCCTCGTGCGCGTCGCGGACCAGGGTGGTCGGGGTGCCGAGCCGGCCGGCCGCGTCCCGGGGGATCACCAGGTCGAGCGTGGGCCCGATGCCCTTCGCGTACGAGGAGATCCACCGCAGGCCCTCGGGGGTGATCAGGTCCGCGACCGTGCGCGGGTCCCCGGCCTCGGTGAAGTCCCAGGGGCGGGTGCCCGCGCCGGAGAGCAGGACCACGCCGGGGGCGTCGACCAGCTTCGCCAGGCGCTGGATGCTGCTCGGTTCGAAGGACTGGAGGATGACCGGGGAGTGAGCGCGGTGGCGCCCGTACCGGCGCAGCAGCCTGGCGAGCCGCTCCTCCGGGCCGAGGCCGAGGGAGCGGAAGTAGCTGGGGTGCTTGGTCTCGACGTACAGCCAGACCTCGCGGCCCCGGCGGCGGCCCTCCTCGTCGGCCCAGCGCAGCACCTCCTCGAAGGTGGGGACCGTCCAGCGTCCGTCGTAGAGGGTGTTCTCCTGGCGGTTGCCCGGGATGCGCTCCTTGGCGCGGAGGGTCTTGAGCTCGGCGAGCGTGAAGTCCTCGGTGAACCAGCCGGTGAGCTTGGTCCCGTCGACGGTCTTGGTGGTCTTCCGGGAGGCGAACTCGGGACGGTCGGCGACGTCGGTGGTGCCGGTGATGTCGTTCTCGTGGCGGCAGACCAGGTGCCCGTCCCGGGTGGGGACGAGGTCCTGCTCGATGACGTGGGCGCCGAGGTCGAGGGCCAGCCGATAGGAGCCCAGGGTGTGTTCGGGGCGGTAGCCGCTCGCGCCGCGGTGGCCGATGACGGTGGGGACGGGGAGGGAGCGGTAGCCGCGGCCGCGGCCGTGCGCGCCGCTCGCCCCGGGGGCGGTCCGCGGGGCCCGGTCGGCGGCCTGCGCGGTGCCGGCGGTGAGGGCCGCGGAGGCGCCGAGGACGGTGGCGCCCGCCGCGCCGAGAACCGTCCGCCGCGCCGGGGTCCGGCGTTCGCCCTGGGTCATGAGGGATCCTCCTGAGTGGACCGTGATGTGATGTCCCGCACCTGTCGGCGGTGGACCCGACGCTAGGCACAGAGCCCCTACGGGCGGCAGACCTGCGCCGAACATGGCGGAAACACGCGTCAACACTGCGTATCCACTCGGTGAACCCGATGTGCGCGCGGTGGTGACCCGCGAGTATCGTCGCCGGGTGCACCGTCGGTGCGGCCGCCTTCGCCCGACCCGCTTCCCACCGGAGGAACCGTTGTCCCGTCTCGCGATCATCAAGGCAGTGCTCGGGCCGGTCATGCGCCTGATGTTCCGCCCCCGCGTGGAGGGCGCCGAGAACATCCCGGGAACGGGTCCCGTGATCCTCGCGGGCAACCACCTGACCTTCATCGACTCGATGATCATGCCGATCTGCCTGGACCGCCCGGTCCACTTCATCGGCAAGGACGAGTACGTGACGGGCAAGGGGATCAAGGGCCGGGCGATGGCCTGGTTCTTCACCAGCGTCGGCATGATCCCGGTGGACCGGGACGGCGGCCGGGGCGGGGTGGCGGCGCTGATGACGGGGCGCCGGGTCCTGGAGGAGGGCAAGGTCTTCTCGATCTACCCGGAGGGCACCCGCTCCCCCGACGGGCGGCTGTACCGGGGCCGTACGGGCATCGCGCGGCTGACCCTGATGACGGGCGCGCCGGTGGTGCCGTTCGCGATGATCGGCACCGACAAGATCCAGCCGGGCGGGGCGGGCTTCCCTCGCCCGGGCCGGGTGACGGTCCGCTTCGGCGAGGCGATGGAGTTCTCGCGGTACGAGGGGATGGACCGCGACCGCTACGTCCTGCGGGCGGTGACGGACTCGGTGATGGCCGAGGTGATGCGGCTCTCCGGACAGGAGTACGTGGACATGTACGCCACCAAGGCGAAGGCCGCGTAGGTCCCGCTCGTACGCGCACGGAAGCGCCCCCGTACGGTTTCCGCCGTACGGGGGCGCTTCCGTGCGCGGGGCGGGCCCGGCTGCGGGAGGCCCGGGGCCGCGCGTCAGTGCTCGATGCCGTCGGCCAGCTTCTGGCCCCTGAGCAGGAACCAGGCCGCGACCGCCGTCGCGAGGAGGACCGCCGCGCCGACGCCGGCCGCGATCCGCAGGCCGTCGACGAAGGCCTCCTGGCCGGCCGAGACGAGGGCCGTCGCCGTCTGCGGGGCGAGGGACGCGGAGGCCTCGACGGCGCCGCCCAGGGATTCGTGGGCGGCCGAGGCGACGTCCGAGGGGACGCCGGCCGGGACGGTGAAGCCCCGGTAGACCCCGGTGACGATGGAGCCGAGGACGGCGATGCCGAGCGCGGCGCCCAGTTCGTACGCGGTCTCGGAGACGGCGGACGCGGAGCCGGCCTGCTCCTTGGGGACGCTGGAGAGGATGACGTCGGCGGTGACGGTGAAGGCGAAGCCCGCGCCGATGCCGACGACGAGCAGGGCGGCGCCGAGCAGCGGGTAGCCGGTGTGCTGGTCGAGACCGGTCAGGACGGCGAGGGAGAGGCCGACCGCCGCGAGGCCGGCGGTCACCACGGACCGTACGGAGAAGCGGCGGGCCGCGACGCCCGCGACCAGTCCCGCGGTGACCGCGCCGACCGCGGCGGGCAGTTCGGCGAGTCCGGCCTCCAGCGGCTGGCGGCCCTGGACCAGCTGGAAGAACTGGGACAGGAAGAACACCAGGCCGGAGAGGCCGAGGATGGTCAGCAGGTCCGCGAGGACGGCGCCGGAGAAGCCGCGGTGGCGGAAGAGGCGCATGTCGAGGAGGGGCGCGGGCAGGGTGAGCTGCCTGCGGACGAACCAGGTGAGCGCGCCGGCACCGGCGAGGGCGGCGAGGCCCGCGTCCGGGGAGGGGCCGTGCGAGGCCAGTTCCTTGATCGCGTAGACGACGCCGATCATGCCGACGAGGGAGAGGGCGACGCTGGGCAGGTCCCAGGGGCCCGGGTTCGGGTTCTTCGACTCGGGGATCAGCTTGACGCCGACGAGGACGAGGACGGCCATGACGGGCAGGTTGATGAGGAAGACCGAGCCCCACCAGAAGTGCTCCAGGAGGAAGCCGCCGACGACCGGTCCGACGGCCGCGCCGGCGGAGGCCATGGCGCCCCAGATGCCGATGGCGAGGCTGCGCTCGCGCGGGTCGTGGAAGAGGTTGCGGATGAGCGCCAGGGTGGACGGCATCAGGGTCGCGCCGGCGACGCCGAGGAGGGCGCGGGCGACGATCATCGTCTCGGGGCTGGTCGCGTAGGCGTTGAGCACGGAGACGGCGCCGAAGGCGGTGGCACCGATGAGGAGCAGCTTCTTGCGGCCGATGCGGTCGCCGAGGCTGCCCATGGAGACCAGGAGTCCGGCGATGACGAAGGAGTAGACGTCGCCGATCCAGAGCAGCTGGGTGCCGGTGGGCTTCAGGTCCTCGGAGAGGAAGGGGGTGGCGAGGCCCAGCACCGTGGCGTCGACCGCCACGAGCAGGACGGCCAGGACGAGGACGGAGAGGGCGAGCCACCGGCCGGGGCGGCGCACGCCCTCGGTATGGCCCGTGTTCTTGAAGGTGCTGGTGGTCACTTCTCCACGCTCCTGCGCGCTCCGCCGAGCAGCAGCTCGACGATCATGTACTGGAAGTCCTTGGCGGCGACCCGGCCGTCCTGCACGGCCCAGGCGCCGGCCCCGACGAGCCCGTAGAGGGCCTCGGTGAGCCAGGCGGGGGTCAGGTCGATACGGAAGACGCCGTTCTCCTGTCCGCGCCGGAAGAGTGCGGAGATCCGGGCGTCGATGCGCGCCCAGCCCTCGTTCTGCTGGTCGCCCTCGAAGAGCTGGTTCTCGGTGACGAGGAACGAGAGCAGGGGGCCGACGGGTTCGACCGCGGCGACGAGCCGGCGTACGGCGTCGTCCTCGGGTCCCTCGTCGATCGCGGCGGTGTCGAGGGCCGCCTCCAGCTCCTGGAGGCCGAGCTCTTCGAGCGCCCGCACCAGGGCGTCGCGCCCGGCGAAGTGCCGGTGCAGCGTGGCCCGGCCGATCCCGGCGGCCCGGGCGACCTCGTCCATCGTGGCGGTCGCCTTACGGGTGAGCAGGGCGGCGGCGGCGCGGAGCACCTGGGTGCGGTCGACTGACATGAGACGATCATACACCCTATGAGACATCAGTGTCTCATTCGATAAATCGACGCCTCATCGGGGATGTCCGGTGCGGGGACGAGGCGCCGTGGTCACGGCCTCGTGCCCGCGGGGGCGGCGGAGGCGCACGCGGCCGCACGGAGCGGAAAACACCTCGCCGCCGCCTGCTCCCGCGCGTCGACGAGCGGATCGGGTCGATCCGGCCGGATTTCGACGCGCTCGCGGAGCGGGCGGCGGCGCTGCGGGGCTACGCGGTCAGTGCTTGGCGGTGGCCCAGGCGTGCTGGATCACCAGGTCCGCCTTGACCTCGACGAGCTGGACGGCGACGGCGGAGGGGGCGGTGCCGCCCCGGCCGTTGCGGGAGGCGAGGGCGCCGGGGACGTTGAGGACCGTGCGGACCTCGGGGGTGAGGTGCTCGGAGATCTTGGCGAACTGCTCGTCCGTCAGCTCGTCCAGCTCCTTGTCCTCGGACTCGGCGACCTTCACGCACTCGCCGGCCACCTCGTGCGCCACCCGGAACGGCACGCCCTGCTTGACCAGCCACTCCGCGATGTCCGTGGCCAGCGAGAAGCCGGCCGGGGCGAGGGCCTCCATGCGCTCCCGGTTGACGGTGAGCGTGGCCATCATCCCGGTGAAGGCGGGCAGCAGGACCTCCAGCTGGTCGCAGGAGTCGAAGACCGGCTCCTTGTCCTCCTGGAGGTCCCGGTTGTAGGCGAGCGGAAGCGCCTTGAGCGTGGCCATCAGACCGGAGAGGTTGCCGATGAGGCGGCCGGACTTGCCCCGGGCGAGCTCCGCGATGTCGGGGTTCTTCTTCTGCGGCATGATCGACGAGCCGGTGGAGAAGGCGTCGTGGAGGGTCACGAAGGAGAACTCCTTCGTGTTCCAGATGATGACCTCCTCCGCGATCCGGGAGAGGTTCACCCCGATCATCGCGGTGATGAAGGCGAACTCGGCGACGAAGTCGCGGGAGGCCGTGCCGTCGATCGAGTTGCCCGCGCTGCCCCGCTCGAAGCCCAGGTCCTTCGCGACCGCCTCCGGGTCGAGGCCGAGGGAGGAGCCGGCGAGGGCGCCGGAGCCGTACGGGGAGACCGCCGTCCGGGTGTCCCACTGGCGCAGCCGCTCGGCGTCCCGGGAGAGGGACTGGACGTGGGCCAGGACGTGGTGGGCGAAGAGCACCGGCTGGGCGTGCTGGAGGTGGGTGCGGCCGGGCATGGCGACGTCGGCGTGCGCCTCGGCGAGGCCGACGAGGGCGTCCTGGAGGTCGGCGAGGAGGCCGCCGATGATCCGGGCGTGGTCGCGCAGGTACATCCGGAAGAGGGTGGCGACCTGGTCGTTCCGGGACCGGCCGGCGCGCAGCTTGCCGCCGAGGTCCGGGCCGAGGCGCTCCAGGAGGCCCCGCTCCAGGGCGGTGTGGACGTCCTCGTCGGCGATCGTCCCGACGAAGGAGCCGTCCGCGACGTCCGCCTCCAATCGGTCGAGTCCGGCCAGCATGCGGGTCAGCTCGTCCTGGGTGAGCAGACCCGCCGCGTGCAGCACGCGCGCGTGGGCGCGGGAGCCGGCGATGTCGTACGGGGCGAGACGCCAGTCGAAGTGGACCGACGCGGACAGCTTCGCCAGGGCCTCGGCGGGACCGTCGGCGAACCGTCCGCCCCAGAGCCGTACGTCACCGTTGTTGCTGCTCACAGCTGCTGCTCCTCGGGAGGGTGGGTGGACCGTCGCCTTCCCGGCCCGGGGGCCTCGCGGCGGGCCGGAAGAAGCGGTGGCCCGGAGAAGACGATGGCATAACTATGCAATCCTCCGTATGTTTTGTCAACGCGCTGCGGCGGGTGCGGTGGGGCGCGCGGCTCCGGCTCGATATCCGGCGGCACCCCCGACCGTCCGTCTCCAGGGCCTGTCCGGCGGATCAGGGTCGGGTGGGCCGCGGCGTCCGGTGCGGTGGCTCGCAAGGCGCCGGAGCGGTTCGACAGCGGAGCTGTCGGGGCGTTTCGGCAACGCGGCGAGGTGCCGTGCCGGACGCCGCGGCCCCGGCCATGATCCGCCGGACAGGCCCTAGGATCCGCCCATGCCGACCAGTGTTTTCGAAGAGCTCGCAGGCCGTTTCGCCCGGATACCGGAGGGGGCCGGCGCGGAGGCGTGGGCCGGCTTCGACGAGGGCGTCCGCGCCGAGCTGCGGTGGGGCTCCTCCCTGCCGCCCGTCCACACCTGGTTCCCCGGCGCCCCGGGTCGGCGGCCCGCCGCCGCCGAGACGGCCGTCGCCCTGTGCGGCCCCGACGGGCGGACGCGGGAGGTCGCCCTCTCCTACGTGCGCGGCGTCCCCGGGCTCCTCCCCCTGGTCGTCGTCCGGTGCGCCGACTGGGCCGGCCCCGTACGGGAGCGGGCGCGGTCCGTCCTGCGCTCGGAGCTGCCGGGGCTGCCGCACGGGACGTTCGGCGACCTCCTGGCGGCCGCCCTGCTGCTCTCCGGGCGACGGCACGGGGACGCCGCGCGGCAACTGCTGACCGGACTCCTGTGGGAGGGGCCCGGGAGCCGGGTGACCGCGCTGCTCGGAAGCGGCGACCGGAGGGTCCGGCGGCTCGCCCACCGGATCGGGCTGGAGCGCGGTCTGCTCTCCCCCGGCCGGCTCGCGGAGATCGCCGCCACCGATCCCGACGTGGTCGTCCAGGACCTGTGCGCGAACGCGGCGCTCGCGACGATCGGGGACGGCGGGGACGGGGACCACGGGGTCGTCCTCGCCCCGCTCCTGCGCTCCCGGCAGGGCCGGGCACGGGCCGCCGGGGTCACCGGGCTGCGCCGGGCGGGACGGGCCGCCGAGGCCGAGCCGTTCCTGCACGACCGCTCCGCGTCGGTGCGCGCCTGCGCCCGCTGGGTGCTGCGGCAGGCGGGCACGGAGCCGCTGCCGCTCTACCGGGCGGCCTGCGCCGCCGGGGGCGGGGTGCCCGACGACGCGCCGCTCGGGCTCGCCGAGTGCGGCGACCGGTCCGTGGACGTGCCGGCCCTGTGGGTGCTGACGGGCCACGAGCGGCCCCGTGTGCGGGCGAGCGCCGTGGCGGGACTGCGCCGGCTCGACGCCGTACGGGTCGAGCCCCTCGTACCCCTGCTGGACGACGGTTCGGCGCGGGTCGTGCGGGAGGTCGTGGCGGCGCTGCTGCCATGGGCCCGCCGGCTTCCGGCCGACGCGCTCCTCCGGCGCGCGACCGCCGCCCCGGCCCCGCACGTGCGGAAGGGCGCGCTGCGGCTGCTCGCCGAGACCGGTGGCGCCGCGTTCCGGGAGGCGGTCCGGGTGCTCGCCGACGACCCGGACCCGAAGCTGCGTGCCCGGGCACGTGCGGCAGCGGGGGCATGAACGCCTTCTTTCGCAAGGGACTCGCCAAGGCGTCGCCCCCCGCGGTGGCGGTGAGCAGAATGCGGACCATGGGAAAGACATACGAACGTATCGAGGGACGGCTGCGCACCTTCATCGAGGAGCAGCCGGTCTTCTTCACCGCGACTGCTCCCCTGTCCGGCGACGGCCACGTCAACCTCTCCCCCAAGGGCCGGTACGGCACCCTCGTGGTGCTCGACGAACTGACCCTCGCCTACGTGGACTTCGGCGGCAGCAGCGCCGAGACGCTCGCGCACCTGCGGGAGCCGGGCAACGGGCGGATCACCCTGATGTGGACCGCGTTCTCGGGGCCGCCGACGGTGGTCCGGGTGCACGGGACCGGGGAGGCGGTGCTCCGCGACGACCCGCGCTGGAGCGAGCTGTTCGGGCGGTTCCCGGCCGAGGCCGTGGAGGGGCAGGGCAGTGCGCGGGCGATCGTCCTGGTGCGGGCGCACCGGATCAGCGACTCGTGCGGGTTCGCCGTCCCGCTGATGGAGTACCGGGAGGAACGGACGCTGCACGCCGAGTACTTCAACCGGAAGACGGACGAGGAGTTCAACGCGTACTGCGAGGGCAAGGAGCACATCGCGAGCAGCCTGGACGGGCTGCCCGCGCTGCCGCTGCCCCTGCCGCCGCTGCCCGCGGGCGGGTGACCCGTACGGGACGGGCCGTACGGGTCCGCACCGCGGGCGGGCCTACTTCTGGGCCAGCTTCAGGAGGTGGTCCGCCAGGGCCTGGCCGCCCACCGGGTCGCGGCTGATCAGCAGGAGGGTGTCGTCGCCCGCGATCGTGCCGAGGATCGCGTGCAGTTCGGCCTGGTCGATGGCCGACGCGAGGAACTGGGCGGCGCCCGGCGGGGTCCGCAGGACCACCAGGTTCGCGGAGGCCTCGGCGGAGATCAGCAGCTCGCCGGAGAGGCGCCGCATGCGCTCCTCCTTGGCGGACTCGCCGAGCGGGGCCTGCGGGGTGCGGAAGCCGCCCTCGCTGGGCACCGCGTAGATCAGCTCGCCGCCGGTGTTGCGGATCTTCACCGCGCCCAGCTCGTCGAGGTCGCGGGAGAGCGTCGCCTGCGTGACGCTCAGCCCGTCGTCCGCGAGGAGCTTGGCCAGCTGGCTCTGCGAGCGCACCGGCTGCCGGTTGAGGATGTCGACGATCCTGCGGTGGCGTGCGGTGCGGGTCTGCGGAACGGACGGCCCTCCGTGCTCGTTCTCCTGCGCGTCGGTCATCGTCGTCTCATTCTCCGCTTCGTCCTTGCCCGTTCACCACGTCGAGGACTCCGGGCAGGGCCTGGACGAAGGCGTCCGCCTCGGCGTCGGTGAGGAGCAGCGAAGGCATGATCCGTACGACATCGGGGGCGGGCGCGTTCACCAGGAGGCCGGCGTCCTGAGCCGCCTGCTGCACCTGGGGCGCGAGGGACTCCGTGAGCACGATACCCAGCAGGAGGCCCGCGCCACGGACGTGGGAGACCAGCGGGTGGCCCAGGGCCTCGATTCCCTGCCGCAGCCGCTCCCCGACCGCCTTCACGTGGTCGAGGGCCGCGTCGGCGGCGAGGGTGTCCAGGACGGCGAGTCCGGCGGCGCAGGCGACCGGGTTGCCGCCGAAGGTGGTGCCGTGGTGGCCCGGGCCGAAGAGGTCGGCGGCCGGACCGAAGGCGACGGTCGCGCCGATCGGGAGGCCGCCGCCGAGGCCCTTGGCGAGGGTGACGACGTCCGCCTCGACGCCTTCCGCCTGGGCCGCGAACCAGTGGCCGCAGCGGCCGATGCCGGTCTGGACCTCGTCGAGGACGAGCAGGGTGCCGGTGGCGCGGGTGATCTCCCGGGCCGCCTTGAGGTAGCCCGGGGGCGGGACGACCACGCCGTTCTCGCCCTGGATCGGCTCGATGATCACGAGCGCGGTGTCCTCGGTGACCGCGGCCCGCAGCGCCTCGGCGTCACCGTACGGCACGTGGGTGACGTCGCCGGGCAGCGGCAGGAAGGGGGTCTGCTTGGCGGGCTGGCCGGTGAGGGCGAGGGAGCCCATGGTCCGCCCGTGGAAGCCGCCGTGGGTGGAGACCATGTGGGGGCGGCCGGTGAGCCGGCCGAGCTTGAAGGCGCCCTCGACGGCCTCGGCGCCCGAGTTGCAGAAGAAGACCCTGCCGGGCCGGCCGAAGAGGCCGAGGAGCCGTTCGGCGAGGGCGACGGGCGGTTCGGCGGCGAAGAGGTTGGAGACGTGGCCGAGGGTGCCGACCTGCCGGGAGACGGCCTCGACGACCGCCGGGTGGGCGTGGCCGAGGGCGTTGACGGCGATGCCGCCGACGAAGTCCAGGTACTCCTTGCCGTCGGCGTCCCAGACCTTGGCGCCCTCGCCGCGGACGAGGGGCAGTCGGGGCGTGCCGTAGTTGTTCATGAGCGAGCCCTGCCACCGGCGGGTCAACTCGGCGTTGCCGGTGCTGTCGTTGGTGTCGGTGCCGCTCATCGGTTCCCCCGTCCGTGGTGGTCGTCCGGTACGACCATCGTGCCGATGCCCTCGTCGGTGAAGATCTCCAGCAGGATCGAGTGCTGGACGCGGCCGTCGATCACGCGGGCCGTGGTGACCCCGTTCCGTACGGCGTGCAGGCAGCCCTCCATCTTGGGGACCATGCCGCTGGAGAGCTCGGGCAGCAGCTTCTCCAGCTGGCTCGCGGTGAGCCTGCTGATGACCTCGTCGCTGTTCGGCCAGTCCTCGTAGAGGCCCTCGACGTCGGTCAGGACCATCAGGGTCTCGGCACCCAGCGCCGCAGCGAGTGCCGCAGCCGCCGTATCAGCATTGACGTTGTAGACATGTCCGTCGTCCTGGGAGCGTGCGATGGAGGAGACGACCGGGATCCGGCCGTCCTCCAGGAGTGCTTCGATGGCGCCGGTCTCGATGGCGGTGATCTCGCCGACCCGGCCGATGTCGACCTGCTCGCCCTCGATGAGCGGCCGGTGCTGGGTGGCGGTGATGGTGCGGGCGTCCTCGCCGGTCATGCCGACGGCGAACGGGCCGTGCTGGTTGAGCAGTCCGACGAGCTCGCGCTGGACCTGGCCGGCGAGCACCATCCGTACGACGTCCATCGCCTCGGGGGTGGTGACCCGGAGGCCGGCCTTGAACTCGCTGACCAGGCCGTGCCGGTCGAGGGCGGCGTTGATCTGGGGGCCGCCGCCGTGCACCACGACCGGCCTGAGGCCGGCGTGCCGCAGGAAGACGACGTCCTGGGCGAAGGCGGCCTTGAGGTCCTCGTCGACCATGGCGTTGCCGCCGAACTTGATGACGACGGTCTTACCGTGGTGGCGGGTGAGCCAGGGCAGGGCCTCGATGAGGATCTGGGCCTTGGGGAGCGCGGTGTGCTTCCGCGTGGCGCCGGTCACGACGAGTACGCGCTGTTCTCGTGGACGTAGTCCGCGGTGAGGTCGTTGGCCCAGATGACGGCGGACTCGGTGCCGGCGGCGAGGTCGGCGGTGATGGTGACCTCCCGGTAGCGCATGTCGACGAGGTCGCGGTCCTCGCCGACGGAGCCGTTCCGGCAGACCCAGACGCCGTTGATGGCGACGTTGAGCTCGTCGGGCTCGAAGGCGGCCGAGGTGGTGCCGATGGCGGAGAGCACCCGGCCCCAGTTGGGGTCCTCGCCGTGGATGGCGCACTTGAGGAGGTTGTTGCGGGCGATGGAGCGGCCGACCTCGACGGCGTCGTCCTCGGTCGCGGCGTTGACCACCTCGATGCGGATGTCCTTGCTGGCGCCCTCGGCGTCGCCGATGAGCTGGCGGGCGAGGTCGTCGCAGACGGCCCGTACGGCCTCGGCGAACTCGTCCTGGGCGGGGGTGAGGCCGGAGGCGCCGGCCACGTCGGCGTCGGTGGTGAGGACGACGAGCATGGTGGCGAGGCCGGGGGCGAGCATGCCGGCGCCCTTGGCCATGCCGCCGACCGTCCAGCCGTCCCTGGTGACCACGGCGGTCTTGTGGACGGTGTCGGTGGTCTTGATGGCGATGGCGGCCTTCTCGCCGCCGTGCTCGGAGAGTTCGGCCGCGGCCTTCTCGACGCCGGGGAGGAGCTTGTCCATGGGCAGCAGGACGCCGATGAGGCCGGTGGAGGCGACGGCGACCTCACCGGCGCCGACCTCCTCGCCCCGTGCGGACAGGACTTCGGCGGCCTTCTCGGCGGTGGCGTGGGTGTCCTGGAAGCCCTGGGGACCGGTGCAGGCGTTGGCGCCGCCGGAGTTGAGGACGACGGCGGTCAGTTCGCCGTCGGCGAGGACCTGCTGGGACCAGACGACGGGGGCGGCCTTGACGCGGTTGGAGGTGAAGACTCCCGCGGCGGCGCGGCGGGGCCCGGTGTTGACCACGAGGGCCAGGTCCGGGTTGCCGTTCTGCTTGATCCCGGCGGCGATGCCCGCCGCCGTGAATCCCTTCGCTGCGGTGACGCTCACTGTGCTTCTCCGTTCTCCCCCAGGGCCGACGCCTGGGAGGTGCCCCCGTCTCCGCCCGCGCGGCACAAGGGTGTGGGCTTCGTCGTCGTCTGCAGACCGGTGGCTGCGCGTGCGTCGCTCACGGAGCGACTCCAATCGTGGAAAGTCCGGTGTCCTCGGGGAGCCCGAGGGCGGTGTTCATGCTCTGCACCGCGCCGCCGGCGGTGCCCTTGGTGAGGTTGTCGATGGCGCTGATCGCGATGATCCGGTTCGCACCGGGGTCGTACGCGACCTGGATCTGAACGGCGTTGGAACCGTGGACGGACGCGGTCGCCGGCCACTGCCCCTCGGGGAGCAGGTGGACGAACGGCTCGTCCGCGAAGGCCTTCTCGTACGCGGCCCGTACGGCCTCGGCGGTGGTGCCCGGCTTCGCGGCGGCCGTGCAGGTGGCGAGGATGCCGCGGGGCATCGGGGCCAGGGTGGGGGTGAAGGAGACGGTGACCCGCTCCCCCGCCGGTCCGCTGAGGTTCTGGATCATCTCGGGGGTGTGGCGGTGGCCGCCGCCGACCCCGTACGGGGACATGCTGCCCATGACCTCGCTGCCGAGCAGGTGCGGCTTGGCGGCCTTGCCGGCGCCGGAGGTTCCGGAGGCCGCGACGATCACGGCCTCGGGCTCGGCGAGGCCGTTCGCGTACGCGGGGAAGAGCGCGAGCGAGACGGCGGTGGGGTAGCAGCCGGGCACCGCGACGCGCTTGGACCCTTCGAGGGCGGCGCGGGCGCCCGGCAGTTCGGGGAGGCCGTAGGGCCAGGTCCCGGCGTGCGGGGAGCCGTAGTACGTCTCCCAGTCGGCCGGGTCCTTCAGCCGGAAGTCGGCGCCCATGTCGACGACGAGGACGTCCGGGCCGAGCTGCTCGGCGACGGCCGCGGACCGGCCGTGCGGCAGGGCGAGGAAGACGACGTCGTGCCCGGCGAGCTCCTCGGCGGCGGTGGGCACGAGGACGCGGTCGGCGAGCGGGAGCAGGTGGGGCTGGAGGGCCCCGAGTCGCTGACCGGCGTTGGAGTGGCCGGTCAAGGCCCCGATCTCGACGTGGGGGTGCGCCAGGAGCAGACGCAGGAGCTCTCCGCCCGCGTATCCGCTCGCGCCCGCCACTGCTACTCGTACCGTCATCGAAACCCTCCTCATGGATGGCATGACTATACGCAAGCCTGCACTTTTATGCAACGAGCCGCGGGGGCGCCGGCCTCCTGCCGGACCCGGACGCCCCGGCCGGCACCCGCACGCCCGGGGAGGCGGGCCGGAGGAAAAGCGGGTGCCGACTCGGGGGCCGACGTGCCGCTTCGTCGGGTGCGGCGCCGCCCTGTCAGCCTCCGGTTCCGAGGGCGCGGAAGCCGAGGTGGCGTGCGACCGGCGTACGGGGTGGCCTCCGGGGTCGCCGGTGAGCCAGGAGCCATCACCCAAGGGGACCAGGTCGTACGGGCGGGCCGCTTCAGGTCGATCTCGCCGCGGAGGACGCCCGTGCGCACGTCGACCAAGTGGTGACGGAACCACTCCTCCTCGTACCGGCCCTCGCCGCCCAGGGTGACGACGGCCGGCTCCGGGGTCAGGTAGCCGCCGCTCCACTCCACGAACGTCTCCTCCGGGTCGTATCCGAAGGCCTCGACGGGGAGGGTGAGGAGCACGTCCCCTTCGGGGTGGCGGTGGAAGGCGACATCCGCCCGCCCGCGGTCGAAGGTCATGAACCGCTCGCCGTCCGGCGACAGGTCGATCAGGCAGCGGTCCTGCCACGGGTACGTCGCGAACTCCGGCTCGCCACCGACTCCGGCCCTACCCCTGAGGACGACCGAACCGTCCTGGCCCTCACCGACGTCCAGGTGGACGCTGCCGTCCACCGGGTGCACGCGGTGGAGGGCACCGTGCCCGGCCGTCTCCAGCTCCCGGCGGGCGATCACCGCCCCACCGTCGACGTCGTACACGACCCACTGGCCCCCGTCCCCGCGCCCCGCCATCGCGTCCGGCCGGTAAACCCACACGCTCCGGCCGTCGAGAGACAGCGCGCAGCCGGGCCGATGACCATGCGGTCGGTCGGAGTGCGGCTCGGAATCCGACGCCCACACGGGGTTGCCGGCGCGCGAGGCAGACGACGTCGTTCGGCGTCGTGTACACGACGCGCTCCAGATCGGGCTGGACCGCCGACTCCACGACCTCGTCCCCGCGCCGCGGACGGAACACCCCCGCGGGCTCCAGCGGCCCCGGCGCGCCGGAGCCCACGACGTAAGCGTGGATCTCTCCGTCGCGGCCCCGGCCATGATCCGCCGGACAGGCCCTGGTGTCCGGCATCGATCGTCCGGCTCGACCCGGTCCACCACGCGCGTGCCGGCGGGGACGACCGCGGTACGCATCGCGGATCACCACATCACAGATAGTCGAAGAATCTGGTCCACCAGGTGACTTCACCACGGAGGGCCCACTCCGCCATGCGCGTGACCCCGTCGTAGGGGCGCCGCAGGGCGGACTCAGGGATCAGTACGTAGCCGAGGGAGCGCGCCGCCTCCTCCACCGTGCGGCGGTCGGCAGAGGTCAGAGCCCCAGCCTCCTCAGCCTCGTCCAGGTCGCCGTAGCAGCCGGGGAAATCCGCGGAGGCGACGGCGAGATCCCCGAAGTTGCTCAGCCGGACCACGATCCGCTCCCCCGCCCCGGTCGCCTCGGCGGGGACGCAGACGGTCGCATGGAAGCTCGCGTCCTGGACGCCGGTGTCGGCCGGACAGCGGCAGTCGAAGGCTGTCTGCAACCGGTCGACCAGGGCACGGACGCGGGCGAGGGCCCGAGGGTGGTCGAAGCCGTACGGGAACTCCAGGTGGGCAGGGGCCGGCGCACGGTCGGCCGCGCGCAGGATCGCGTCGACGGCGCCCGCTTCCGCCTCTCCCATCCTCCGCTCCTTCCCTTTCCCCTCTTCTTTCTCTTCCGTCACGGGTCCGTACTCTCGCAGAAGCTTCGGTCCGGCGATGTCGATACGGTCGCCCCTTCCGCGCACCGAGTCCTTTCCACGGGGTTCCCCTACGCCCTCTTTGCATGACCATGCGCGATGATGCATACTCTTCCTATGTCCAAGGTCCTCACCTCCCTGCCCGCCGGCGAGCGCGTCGGCATCGCCTTCTCCGGCGGCCTCGACACCTCCGTCGCGGTCGCATGGATGCGCGACAAGGGCGCCATCCCCTGCACCTACACCGCCGACATCGGCCAGTACGACGAGCCCGACATCGCCTCGGTGCCCGATCGGGCGAAGACCTACGGTGCCGAGATCGCGCGCCTGGTCGACTGCCGGGCGGCGCTGGTCGAGGAGGGCCTCGCCGCGCTCACCTGCGGCGCGTTCCACATCCGCTCGGGCGGCCGTGCCTACTTCAACACCACTCCCCTGGGCCGCGCCGTCACCGGCACCCTCCTGGTCCGGGCGATGCTGGAGGACGACGTCCAGATCTGGGGCGACGGCTCGACCTTCAAGGGCAACGACATCGAGCGGTTCTACCGCTACGGCCTGCTCGCCAACCCGCACCTGCGGATCTACAAGCCGTGGCTGGACACCAACTTCGTGACCGAGCTCGGCGGCCGCAAGGAGATGTCGGAGTGGCTCCTCGCCCACGACCTCCCCTACCGCGACAGCACGGAGAAGGCGTACTCCACCGACGCCAACATCTGGGGCGCCACCCACGAGGCCAAGACCCTGGAGCACCTGGACACGGGCGTCGAGACCGTGGAGCCGATCATGGGCGTCCGGTTCTGGGACCCGTCGGTCGAGATCGCCGCCGAGGACGTGACGATCGGCTTCGACCAGGGCCGCCCGGTCACCGTCAACGGCAAGGAGTTCTCCTCCGCCGTCGACCTGGTGATGGAGGCCAATGCCATCGGCGGCCGCCACGGCATGGGCATGTCGGACCAGATCGAGAACCGGATCATCGAGGCCAAGAGCCGGGGCATCTACGAGGCCCCCGGCATGGCCCTGCTGCACGCCGCGTACGAGCGCCTGGTCAACGCGATCCACAACGAGGACACCCTCGCCCAGTACCACAACGAGGGCCGGCGCCTCGGCCGGCTCATGTACGAGGGCCGGTGGCTGGACCCGCAGGCCCTGATGGTCCGCGAGTCGCTCCAGCGCTGGGTCGGCGCGGCCGTCACCGGCGAGGTGACGCTGCGGCTGCGGCGCGGCGAGGACTACTCGATCCTCGACACCACGGGCCCGGCGTTCAGCTACCACCCGGACAAGCTGTCCATGGAGCGCACCGAGGACTCGGCCTTCGGCCCGGCGGACCGGATCGGCCAGCTCACCATGCGGAACCTCGACATCGCCGACTCCCGCGCCAAGCTGGAGCAGTACGCGGGCCTCGGCCTGATCGGCAGCGGCGGTCCGGCCATCGGCGCCGCCCAGGCCGCCGCGACCGGGCTGATCGGCAGCATGCCGGAGGGCGGGGCCGAGGCCATCGCCTCGCGCGGCGAGTCCTCGGGCGACGACGAGCTGCTCGACCGGGCCGCGATGGAGTTCGGCACGGACTGACGCGCGGGCGCCGGGCGGCGGCCGTTGTTCGTACGGCGGTTCGTGCGGTACGTATGATCGGCGTCCTGTCAGCCACGGAAGGCCGGTCCGGCACCCTCGGTGCCGGACCGGCCTTTTCGCGTCCGGGCCTTGTCGCGTCCGGCGTTTCCGGGTGTTTCCGGACGGAGGCGGGCCGCACGTGCGGGACGGTCCGCGCGGAGGACGGAACGGGCGGGCCCCGGAAGGCCCGCCGGGGGGGTACGGAATGACGGAGACGGCGCACACCGCCCGGGCGGTGGAGCGGGACTGTCCCGACTGCGGGGAGCGCGTGCCGGACGGCGGGCAGTACGTCACGTGGTGCACCGCGTGCGACTGGAACGTGGATCCCGGGCACCAGGAGGAGCCGCCGGGGCGGGTCGAGCGCATCCGGCGGCGTCTGGCCCGGCGGTACGGAGAGCAGCTCCACGCCGAGTTCGCGGCGCCGGCCGCCGGGGCGACACCCGGTACGGGGGCGGGGCGGCCCCGGCGCGGGGTGCCCGGTGGGCTCGCCGCGGCGCTCGCGGTCGCGGTCCACGGCGTGACCGCCGCCCTGCTCGCGGGCGGCCTCTGGCTGCTGGTCGCGCGCTGGGGCAGCGGCGCCCTGCCCTTCCTCGGAGGGCTGCTGATCGCCCTCGCCGTACTGCTCCGGCCCCGGTTCGGCAGCCTCGCGAAGGCGGCGGGAGACCGGCCCGTACTGCGTCGCCCGGACGCGCCACGGCTCTTCGCCCTGCTCGACGAGGTCGCGGGGAGCGTCGGCACGACGGGCGTACGGGCCGTGGTGGTCGACAGCGAGGTCAACGCCTCCGTCACCGCCTACGGCGTCCGGCAGCACCGTCTGCTCCGCCTCGGCCTCGGGCTCTGGGAGGTCCTGACCCCGCAGGAGCGGATCGCGCTCCTCGGCCACGAGTTCGGGCACTACGCGCACGGGGACACCCGCCGCTCCCTCCTGGTCGGCAACGCGTTCCGCTCCCTGGAGACCTGGCGCTACACGCTGGCCCCGCAGCGGGCCGAGAGCCTGGCCGAGCACTTCGTGAACGTGGTGACCGCCCCGCCCCGGTGGCTCGTCGACGGCGTCCTCGTCCTCCTGGAGCACCTGACCCTGCGCGAGTCGCAGCGCGCCGAGTACCTCGCGGACTCCACCGCCGCCCGCGCGGCGGGTACGGAGGCGGCGGCCGGGCTGATGGACAGGATCCTGGTCTCCGACGGCGTCACGGGCGCGCTGCACCGGGAGGCCGTGGCGGCACGGACCCGGATCGGCGGCGGTGGCGCGCGCCGCGAGGACCCCGCCGAGGGGCTGTGGGAGCGGATCGCCGCCCATGCCGCGTCGGTCCCGGAGCGCGAGTACGAGCGGCTGCGCCGGGTCGCGGAGCGGCGCGGGCACCAGGTGGACTCCACGCACCCGCCCACCCACCTGCGGCACCGGCTGCTGTCGGCAGGCGCACCGGGCGGGGCCCTGATCGTTCTGGACGCGGAGAGGGTCGCCGCGATCGACGCGGAACTCGCCGACACCCGGCAGCGGGCGGCCCGGGAACTCGTGGGGCGCTGAGCGCTTCGCCGGGCCCGGCGGGGACGCGCGGCGGGCGGTCGTGACGCGTTCGAGGTGGGCGGGGGTCGGAAAACCGTGGGCGGGGCGGGTGCGCAGCCGGATCTCGCGGTGGGCGGCCACGGCGTGCTCCAGGAGGAGGGCGGGCGGGTCGGCCGGACCGCAGACCCTGACCCGCGCGTCAGGGGCAGGCCCGCCCGCCGCGTGCCTGCCGGGGCCTGCCCGGCCATGATCCGCCGGACGGGCCCTAGCGGCGGACCGCGCGCAGGATCACGAACTTCGGGTCGCTCGCGACCAGTTCGCCGTTGCCGAAGATACGGCGGAGGGTGATGTGGTGGCCGAGGTGCCGGTTGCCGACGACCCACAGTTCGCCGCCGGGGCGCAGGGCGCGCCGGGCGTCGGCGAACATGCGGCGGGCGGTGCGGTCGGTGGTGGCCTGGTGGCTGTGGAACGGCGGGTTGTTGAGGACCAGGTCGAGCGAGCCGGGGGCCAGGTCCGCGAGTCCGTCGCCGACGCGGAACTCGGCCGCGCGCCCCTCGCCCGCGTGGGCGCGGAAGTTCGCCTCGGCCGAGGCGACGGCCTGGTACGACTCGTCGGTGAAGAGCAGTTCCGCGTCGGGTTCGGCGAGGGCGACCGCGAGGCCCACCACGCCGTTGCCGCAGCCGAGGTCGGCGACGCGGGCCCGGCCGAGGTCGCGGGGCAGGTGCGCGAGGAGGAAGCGGGTGCCGATGTCGAGGCGGTCGGCGCAGAAGACGCCGGCGTGGTTGGTGACGGTCCGCCCGGGGAGGCCGGGCGCGGGGGCGTCGGCGGGGAGGGCGTACCGGTACGGCCAGGGGTTCGGGCCCGGGACGGCGGCCGGATCGGGGGTGGCGTGGATCAGCCGGGCCTTCTTCACCGCGAGGGAGGTGCGGGTGGGGCCGAGGATCCGCTCGAAGAGCTTCAGGGTGGAGGTGTGGATCTCCTTGACCATGCCGGTGCCGACGATCACGGTGCCCTCGTGGACGGCGGGGGCGAGGCGGTGGAGCTGGTCCTCCAGGAGCGCGAGGCTCTTGGGGACGCGGACGAGGAGCACGTCGATCCGCTCGGGCGGCGGGTCCTGGGTGGTGAGCAGCCGGACGGCGTCCGGGGCGGCGCCGGCACGGGCGAGGTTGGTCCGGGTCGCCCGCCCGCCGAGGTACGAGTCGGTGATCTGGACCAGTTCGCCGGGTCCCGCGGCCTGAAGCGCGGTGACGAGGGCTCCCCAGCGGTCGCCGAGGACGGCGACGGTGCCGGAGAGGTCGGTGCCGGTGTCGGCCAGGTGCCCCAGGAGGTACTCGTCGGACGCGTCCCAGGCGCGCAGCGGGTCGCGCGGGTCCTCGGGGTGGCGGGTCAGCGCGAAGGCGCCCCATGACGTGCTCAAACGGTTCATCGTGGGTTCAGGCTAGCCGGTCGCGGGACCGGGCCGCCCTCGTCGCGGTCGCGGGGCCGGGCCACCTCTCCCTCCCGGTCGCGCCGCCGGGCCGCCTCCCGCCCCGGTGGCACGGCCCGTCAGCGCAGGGCCGCGTCAAGCTGGAGGTGCCAGAGGCCGGGGCGGCCGGTGAGGGTGACGGTGGAGAGGGGGCGGACGTCGACGTTCCAGTACGCGGCGGGCGGCGCCTTCAGGGCGTACACGAGGGCGGCCCGTACGACGGAGGGTTCGGCGACGGCGACGACGGCGCAGTCCTCGGCGGGCCGGGTGTCGAGCCAGTTCCCTATCCGGGTGATGAAGGCGAGGAGCGGTTCGCCGCCGTGCGGGGCGGTGCGGGCGTCGGTGAGCCAGGCGTCGACGGCGGCCGGTTCGAGGGCGGCGACCTCGGCGAGGGTCAGGCCGCGCCAGCGGCCCATGTCGCAGTCGCGCAGCGCGGGCTGGACGAGGGGCGCGTAGCCGAGGGCGGTGCCGGTGGCGCGGCTGCGGGGGGTCGGGGAGCAGTAGCGCAGCTCGGCCGCGCCGAGCGGGATGAGCGCGGGCGCGGCCTGCTGCACCTCGTACCAGCCGGCCTCGTCCATCGGCCGGTCGTCGTCGAACCGTTCGGCGAGCAGGGAGGAGCTGCGTGCCGCCGTGACGAGCGTCACCCGAAGACCCATGGCCGCGATCGTGAGGCCGGTGGCGCCACTGGTCAAGGGGTCGTTCCGAGGGGGCGGAGGGAGCGCGGCTCACTGCCGCCCGAGAGCCATCCACATGTCCGGATTTCGGAGTGGCGCGAAACCCACCTTCTCGTACACGCCGTGCGCGTCGGCGGTGGCGAGCATGATGCGGCTCAGTCCGTACGGCTCCAGGAGGTCCCGGACGGCGGTGACGAGCGCGGTGCCGAGGCCGGTGCCCCGGGCCGGGCGGTCGACGTAGACGTCGCAGAGCCAGGCGAAGGTGGCGTAGTCGGTGACGACGCGCGCGTAGGCGCTCATCTCGCCGGTCTCGCGGTGGTACGCGCCGAGGTTGAGCGAGCCGGCGACGGCCCGGTCCTGCTTCTCCCGAGGTCGGCCCCGGGCCCAGTAGGAGTCGGTGGAGATCCAGTGGTGGACGCGGGCGGCGTCGATCCGGGCGGGGTCGGACGAGATCTCGTACGCCCCGTGCATGACGGGGCCCTCCGGGAGGCTGCTGTCGGTCATGGGCGCAGGCTTCCAGGAGGGCGGGGGCTTGTCAGGTGGTTTTGCCGGGGGCCGTTGCCGGACCGGGGCGGGGCCGGGGGCCCGTACGGCCCCGCCCCGGTGGCCGGTCGTGGTCAGCCGGTGAGCTCGTCCACCGCCGTCCGCAGGCGGCGCACGCCCTCCGCGATCTCCGTGGGGCCCGCGACACCCGCGAAACTCAGCCGGATGTGGCCGGCGGGCGGTTCGGCGCAGAAGTAGGGGCGGCCGGGGGCGGCGGCGACCCCGGTGCGCAGGGCGGTGGCGTGGAGGGAGGCCTCGGGCAGGGCGTCGGGGAGGCGCAGCCAGAGGTGGTAGCCGCCGGAGGGGACGTGGGGCAGGGAGAGTTCGGGGAGGTGGTGGGCGAGGGCGCCGGTCAGGGCGTCCCGGCGGGCCTTGAGCTCCTGGGAGACGGCGCGGAGGTGGCGGGGCCAGGCCGGGGAGCCGACGAGTTCGAGCGCGGCCTCCTGGAGGGGCCGGGGGACGAAGAAGCTGTCGACGACCTGGATGGCGCGCAGCCGTTCCAGGACGGGGCCCCGGGCGGCGAGGGCGCCGACGCGGAGGCTGGCCGAGGTGGGCTTGGTGAGGGAGCGGACGTGGACGACGACGCCGTCCGGGTCCTCGGCGGCGAGGGGTGCGGGGAGCGGCGGGGCGTCCTCATGGACGAGGAGGCGGGCGAAGTCGTCCTCGACCACGAAGGCCCCGGCGGCGCGGGCGATCCGGACGACCTCCCGGCGCCGTTCCGGTCCGAGGACGGCCCCCGTGGGGTTCTGGAAGAGCGGCTGGCAGACGAGGACGCGGGCGCCGGTGGCGCGGAACGCGGCTTCGAGGAGTTCGGGGCGGACCCCCCCGGCGTCGACGGGCACGGGGACGGGCCGGAGTCCGGCGGCGCGGGCGACGGCGAGCATGCCCGGGTAGGTGGGCGACTCGACCAGGACGGGGGTGCCGGGCGGGGCGAGGGCGCGCAGGGCGGTGGTGATCGCGGACTGGCCCCCGGCCGTGACGAGGACCCCGGCCGCGGTGACGCTGCCGCCGATCTCGCGGGCGAACCACTCGCGCAGCTCGGGCAGGCCGTCGACGGGCGGTCTGCCCCAGGCTCCGGGGCGGCGGCCGGCCCGGGCGAGTGCGGCGGAGAGGACCCGCTCGGGCTGGAGGGAGGGGTGGAGGTAGCCGCCGTTGAACTCGATCGTGCCGGGCGGCGGTGCGGAGAGGGTGACGAGGACGCCGGAGGCGTCGACGGCCCGGGGCACGAGCTCGGTGGCGGTGTCGGCGCTGAGGGCGACCTCCTGCCAGGAGGTGTCCCCGGCGGCCGGGGTGGCGGTACGGGGCTCCGCGCGGAAGGCGCCGGCGCCGGGGCGGGTGACGACGAGGCCTTCGGCGGCGAGCTGGGCGAGGGCGCGGGTGACGGTGACCGGGGAGACGCGGTAGCGCTCGACGAGTGCCCTGCTCGACGGCAGCTTTCCACCGGGAGAGTAGCGGTCGAGCTCCGCCTTCAGGGATTTCGCCAGCTCCGCGACACTGCTACGCTCATGCATGAGAGCACACGATAGCGCTACTGCCACCACCGCGGTAGCGGTCACCGCCTCGGGGACCCCTACGACCGGGCCGTCCGGCTCCCCGACCGCTGGAACCGTCTCCCCCACCGCCGGGCCGTCCGGCGCCCCGGGCCCCGCAGCCGCCTCCCGGGCCTCCGCGGCCGATTCCCGGGGCCGCGGCACCCTGCTCGCCGGGCTCGGCGTCGTCGCGTTCTCGCTCACCTTCCCGTCGACCGTCTGGGGCCTGGAGAGCTTCGGCCCCTGGTCGCTCGTGGCCGTGCGGTCCACCCTCGCCGCGCTCGTCGCCGGCGTCTTCCTGCTCGCCGGCCGGGTGCCGCTGCCGGAGCGGCGCCACTGGGCGGGGCTCGCGGTGGTCGCCGGCGGGGTCGTCGTCGGCTTCCCGCTCCTGACCAGCCTGGCCCTGCGGACCTCCACCACCTCCCACGCCGCCGTGGTGGTGGGCCTCCTGCCGCTCACCACGGCGGCCTTCGCCGCCCTGCGGACGGGCCGGCGCCCCTCCCGCACCTTCTGGATCGCGGCCGTATCGGGGGCCGTGGTGGTGCTCGGCTTCACGCTCGCGGAGAGCGGCGGGGCGCTCTCCACCGGCGACCTGTACCTCTTCGGGGCGCTGCTCGTGTGCGCGGCCGGGTACACCGAGGGCGGCCGGCTCGCCGGACTGATGCCGGGCTGGCAGGTCATCGGCTGGGCCCTGATCCTCTGCCTGCCGCTGATGGTGGCCGCCTCGGCCGTCGCCCTGTCCCTGGAGCCGGTCCACCTGAACGCCCACGGCGTCATCGGCCTGGTGTGGGTCGCCGCCGGCTCGACCTTCTTCGGCCTGTACGTCTGGTACCGGGGCATGGCCGCGATCGGCATCCCGAAGGCCAGCCAGCTCCAGCTCGCCCAGCCGCTCCTCACCCTCGTCTGGTCGGTCACCCTGCTCGGCGAGACCCTGTCGCCGGCCGCCCCCGTCGCGGCGGTCGCGGTCCTGGTCTGCATCGCGGTCACCCAGCGGTCGACGTCGTGAGCCGGAGGCCGGGGAGGTCGGGCGGGACGGAACCGGGCGAAAAGGGTCACAATGAGAAGCAGAGACCTTGAGGAACGGGAGACCGGCACGAGTCCGGTCGCGAGGAGGTCACCCCGATGCAGGCGAGCGTGGGCGACAAGCTGCTGGTGCACGGACGGACCGTCGGCCACCACGACCGCACGGCCGAGGTCCTTCAGGTACTGGGGGAGAACGGCACTCCCCCGTACCGCGTGAAGTTCGACGACGACGGACACGAGGCCCTGATGTCGCCCGGCCCCGACACCGTCGTGCGCCACCACCCGGAGGCGGGAGCCGGCTGAGGGGCAGGACCCACCGAGCGGCGGGACCGGGCGAGAAACAGGACCGGGCGGGAGACGGGGCCGGCCGGGGGCCGTCACCCCGGCGGGCGGACCCTGGCCGGGTAGTGGTCGGCCACCACGGTGGCCATCGCCCCGATCCGGTCGCGCGCGACCTCCTTCGCGGAGAAGAAGCAGTGCCCGCCGACCCCGGAGTACCCCTTGGCGAGCTCCAGGTGGCGCGAGAGCTCCCGCGGGTCCTGCCAGGCGGCGGGCTGGGCGGGGTCGCCCGCCTTGTGGAGCGCCTCCCCGACGTAGAGCCCGACACCGGTGCCCCGTACCGTCTCGTCCCACCAGGGCAGCAGTTCGGCGTAGTCGGCCGCGGGCAGGCCGATGTGCCAGTACAGCTGCGGCACGACGTGATCGAGCCAGCCCTCCCGCACCCACTTGCGGGTGTCGGCGTACAGGTCGTCGTACGTCTGGACGCCGGCGTCGGTGTTCGAGCCCTCCGGGTCGGTGGCGCGGTTCCGCCAGACCCCGAAGGGGCTCACGCCGAAGGCCACCCCCGGCTTGACGGCCCTGATTCGGGCGGACATCTCGGAGACCAGCAGGTCGGTGTTGTGCCGCCGCCAGGAGGCCCGGTCGGGGAAGTCCCCGCCGTGGCGCGCGTACGTCTCGTCGTCGGCGAAGGACTGCCCGGCGACCGGGTACGGGTAGAAGTAGTCGTCCCAGTGCACGGCGTCGACGTCGTAGCGGCGCACCGCGTCCAGCATGGCGTCCTGGACGAAGCGCCGGACCTCGGGAAGCCCGGGGTCGTAGTACAGCTTCCCGCCGTAGGGCAGCACCCACTCGGGGTGCCGCCGCGCCGGGTGGGAGGCGGTGAGCCGGGCCGGGTCGGCGTGGTTCGCCACCCGGTACGGGTTGAACCAGGCGTGCAGCTGGAGGTCCCGCGCGTGGGCCTCGGCGACGGCCGTGCCCAGCGGGTCCCAGCCGGGGTCGCGGCCCTGGGTGCCGGTGAGGCACTCCGCCCACGGCTCGTGCGGCGAGGGCCACAGGGCGTCGGCGGTCGGCCGGACCTGGAGGACCACGGCGTTGAGGCGCCGCTCGGCCGCCGTGTCGAGGTGGACGAGGAGTTCGGAGCGCTGCTGCCCGGCGGTCAGGCCGGGCCGGGAGGGCCAGTCGATGTTGTTGACCGTCGCCATCCACATGCCGCGGAACTCCCGGCGGCGGTACGGCCTCCCCCGCGCCTGGCTCCTCACCTCGGGCGCCGCACCCGCCGCCGTCACTCCGCGCACCGCTCCGTCCGCCGCCGCCGTTCCTGTCGTTCCCGTCACGGCGAGCGCCGCCCCGGTGGCTCCGGCCACGAACCCTCTTCTCCCGATAGGCCGCACTTGTACCCCTCCTCTGTTGGATACGTCACACTCACCGGGAGAGCATGCCCACGCCCCGGGCGATCGATCATCGGTTAATGAGCGGTAACGTCGTGGGACAGAGGCGGACGCACCGGAATCGCACGGCCCCGCCGCCGGCAGAGAGCGAAAGGCACGAGGTGACGGACTCCATGGCCGACATTGAGCGCGTCGGAGTGGTGGGCTGCGGCCAGATGGGCGCGGGCATCGCAGAGGTGTGTGCCCGGAGCGGCCTCGAGGTGAGGGTCGCCGAGACCACCGGCGAGGCGCTGGAGATCGGCCGCACGCGGCTCTACAACTCGCTGTCGAAGGCCGCCGAACGCGGCAAGATCAGCGAGGAGGAGCGGGACGCGACGCTCGCGCGCCTCAGCTTCACCACCGACCTGGGCGAGTTCGCCGACCGCGACCTCGTCATCGAGGCCGTGGTGGAGAACGAGCAGGTCAAGACCGAGATCTTCCAGGTCCTCGATCAGGTGATCACCCGGCCGGACGCCATTCTGGCCTCGAACACCTCCTCCATCCCGCTGGTGAAGCTGGCCGTGGCGACCTCCCGCCCGGACCAGATCATCGGCATCCACTTCTTCAACCCGGCCCCGGTGCAGAAGCTCGTCGAGCTGATTCCGGCCCTCACCACCTCCGAGGGCACGATCAGCCGGGCTCAGGCCTTCGCCGAGAAGACGCTGGGCAAGCACGCGATCCGCGCCCAGGACCGCTCGGGCTTCGTGGTGAACGCGCTGCTCGTGCCGTACCTGCTCTCCGCGATCCGGATGTTCGAGTCGGGCATCGCGAGCCGCGAGGACATCGACAACGGCATGGAGTTCGGCTGCGCCCACCCGATGGGCCCGCTGAAGCTGTCCGACCTGATCGGCCTGGACACGATCGCCTCGATCGCCGACTCGATGTACTCGGAGTTCAAGGAGCCGCTGTACGCCGCTCCCCCGCTGCTCCAGCGCATGGTGGACGCGGGCCGGCTCGGCCGGAAGACGGGCTCGGGCTTCTACCCGTACGCCTGACGCCGTCCCCTCACGGGGGCACCCCACAGACCACTCTCCGCACCACCCGGACGGCCCGTACTCCCGCACAGGTACGGGCCGTCCGGCCTTTCCCCGCCTCCGGTCGCCGCGTCCGGCTCAGCCGAGGCGCAGGTGGTGGAGCATCAGCAGACCGGCGGCCATATTGGCGGCCGGGACCTCGCCCCGGGCGATCATGTCGGGGATCCGCTTCAGCGGGATCCAGGCCCGCCGCGAGGACTCGAAGGCGTCCTCGGGCGGCCCGGTATAGGTGGCCCGGTCCGCCCAGTAGAGGTGGTGGCGGGCGTCGGTGAGGCCGTTGGAGGGCTCGACGGTGAGGAGGTGGCGCAGCGGCCCCGGCCGCCAGCCGGTCTCCTCCTCCATCTCGCGGGCGGCGGCGGACTCGACGTCCTCGCCGTCCTCGACCACGCCGGCGGCCAGTTCCCAGCCCCAGCTGTCGGTGATGAAGCGGTGGCGCCAGAGCATCAGGACTTCGTCGGCCCCGTTGACGGCGGTCGCGACGGCGACCGGGCGGAGCCGGATCAGGTAGTGGTCCAGGTGGCGGCCGTCCGGGAGTTCGACGTCCGCGAGGTTCACTCGGAACCAACGGTTCTCATAGACAGAGCGTTCGCTCAGTTTCGTCCACTGCACGTTCTTGCCACCTTCCGACTGATCGGAGCTTGTTCGGTGGCAATATCGCAGCAGTTGGAGACCGAAGGGGATCACAGGAGATCGACCGAGACCGGAGGAGGCCGGAAACGACCGGAACAGGTCAGAGGGGAACGCGCAGCGCCCCGTCGATGAGGGCCGCCGCCTCCCGCGCGTCCTCCGCGCCGCTCGCGAGCAGGTGCTCCCGCACCTCCCGCAGCCGGTCCCGCAGCCGCCGCGACTCCGTCCCGCGCGCCCGCTCCGTCATCTCCACCGCCGTGCGCGCCGCCCCGTCGGCCTCCCCCTGCCGGAGCTGGACCCGGCACAGCATGGCGAGGCGGTGGACCCGGCCCCGGTCGTGCGAGGGCGCCCCGACCGCCGCCACGGCGTGCTCGTGGGCCGCCGGGAGGTCGCCCAGGCCGAGGAGGGCCTCCGCGATCTGCACGTTGACGAGCCCCGGCTGCACATAGCCCGTCTCGGCCGGTTCCTCGCCCGGGCTGATCCGCTCCGCCGCCGCCTCGGCCCGCCGGATGCAGGCGAGCGCGGTCGCGCCGTCGCCCAGGTGCGCGTACGCCTTCGCCTGCATCGCCGTCAGGTCGGCGGCGAGCGCCGGGGTGATCTGCCGCCCCGCCGCCCGCAGCGCCGCCTCCGCGAACGCCACCGCCTGCCGGTACTCCCCCGTGAACAGCGACTGGTTGACGAGGAGCGCGATCACGTACGCGCCGAGCCCCCGGTCCCCGCTCGCCTTGGCGAGCCGCAGCGCCTGGTGGAAGTAGCGCTGGGCCAGGCCGTGCGCGTCGGCGTCGTAGGCGCAGATCCCGGCCACCGCCACCAGGCCGCCGGCGGCGCGGTGCAGCCTCCGTCCGAGGTCGTCGCCGTAGCTGCCCCGGAGCAGCGGTGCCGTCCCGGCGGTGAGGAAGCCGACGATCCGGGCGCGGGTCGCGATGCCCCCGGCCTTGCGGTACATCTGCTCGTAGTGGGTCCGGGCGGCGACCAGGACGTCGATGTCGGCGGCCGAGACCGCGGTCCGGCCGGTGCGGGAGACGTCCGTGTCCTCCGGCGGGTTCTCCCACTCCCAGACGGGCATCACCGCGGGGGTGCCGGTCAGGGCGGGCGCCGCGACGATGTGCGGCCGCTGCTGCTCGTCGGAGCGCCAGAGGGCCGCCGCCCGCTCCACGAAGCCGGAGAGCGGCGAACCGGGCGGCGGGACCGGGCCGCCCGGCACCCCGAGGCCGATGTCGTCCAGGGTCACCTGCCGGTCCAGCCGGGCGGCGAGCACCTCGCAGATCAGGTCCGGCACCTGGCCGCGCGGCCGCTGGCCCTTCAACCAGCGCGCCACGGCGGTGTGTTCGTAGCGCAGGGTGAGTCCCCTGGCCCGGCCGGCCCGGTTCACCCGGGTGGCGAGGCCGGCGTGCGAGACGCCCGCTTCGTCGAGCAGGGCGTCGAGCAAGGTGTTGGGCTGCATGGCCGCTCCGGTCGCTCGGTGAACTCAGCGTAGCGGTGGCCGATTTCGTGCGGGGCGGAGTGGCGCGGAGTGGCCCCGTACGGGGGGAATCGGGTGCACGGGGTGTACGCGCGGAGGGTCCCGGAGGCCTGCGCGAGGATTTCGCACGGGGTGTGAACGAATCACCCGTTCTTCCGGCCCGCGCGCTCTGCCGCGCCCGTCCCGCCCCCGGTTGACTGTGCTTCTCGCCGCAAGGCGACGACCGGGCCGCCGGCTCCCCCTCGTACAGTGCGGCCGCCCGGTCCGCGTCGCCCGCCCCGCTGATCTGCCCGACACTCCGTGGCGGGGCGGGCGGCGCCGGTACCGTCCCCCTCCTCTCAGCAGTGGGGGGAGGGGGCGGTGCGGGGCCGGCGCAGCCCGGGTTCGGCGGGCTGCGCCGGCACCCTGGCACGGTCGTTCCGTACGACGAGGAGGGCGACGTCGTCGGCGAGCCGGCCGCCCGTGTGGTGCAGCAGCTCCGTCCGGACCCGGCGGACGAGCGCCGCGGGCGCCTCGCCGGGAGGCCCGGCCAGGGCGGTGTCGAGGGCGAAGAACCGGCCCCGGTGGTCCCGGGCCTCCTCCGCGCCGTCGGTGTGCAGGACGAGGGTCTCGCCGGGCAGCAGCCGGGCCGCCGTGTACGGCGTGAGGACGGCGGGCAGCGGCAGCACCCCGAGCGGGGGCAGCGGGTCGCCGACGGGCAGCCGCTGCGCCGTCCGGCCGAGGCGGTACGGGGCGGGGTGGCCGCAGTCGAACACGGCGAGCCGCCCGTCGGGCCCGATCTCCAGGAGCAGCAGGGTCACGAACTCCTCCGCCACCGGGTGCTCGGGGTCCGTCCCGGCCCGCGCCGGGTGCTCGTCCCGGGCCCGCTCGCGCAGGTGCCGCTCCAGGGCGCGCTCCAACCGCCGCAGCACTCCGGCGAGTTCGGGCTCGTCGTGGGCGGCCTCGCGGAAGCTGCCGAGCACCGCGACCACGGCGCCGAGCGCGGCGAGCCCGTGGCCCCGGACGTCCCCGACGACGATCCGCACCCCGTGGGGGGTGGCCACGGCCCCGTACAGGTCCCCGCCGACGGAGGCGCCCCGGGAGGCGGAGAGCTGCCCGGCGGCCAGGGTCAGCCCTTCGAGGCGGCCCGGCGGCGGCCGCAGCAGCACCCGCTGGGTGGCCTCCGCGACGGTCCGCGCCCGTGCCAGCTCGCGGGCGAGCCCGCGCCGGACGCCGAGGACGAGCGCGATGCCGACGGAGAGGAGGACGACGCTGGTGGCGATCCGCATCGGCAGCCCCGGCTCCCTGGCCGGCGGACAGGCGAACTTCCACGCCACGGCCACCGCGCCCCAGGCGGCGGGAAGAGCGAGCGGGGCCAGCCGGCGGAGCCGGGAGCCATCGGAGTCCAACGACCTCGTACGGATCATGCACGGCCCTTCCCGAGCCCCGACAGTGCCCGAAGGCCCTGCGGCACGCAGGTCCGCCCCTGCGGCCGCGTCGATTCTCCCGACCGCGCCCGCCCCCGCGGAACGCCCCCCGCCGATCTCACCCGAAGGAGTGAGCGCCCCCGGCGCGCCGCCCTTCGCCAGGGGTGCGCCATCGGCACGGGTGCGCGAACTCCGTACAGAGGCGCGTGGTTCGGGAAGGGAGCGCCGCTCCCACGAAGCGGATGCCGGCGGTTCGGGACCGCCCGTGCCCGTCACGCCCGAAGGCCCCTCGCCGGTCGTGGCGAGGGGCCTTCGGCGCGGCTCACCGTGCGGAGCGTCGCGCGGTCGCCGGGGAGGGGGCCCGGTTCAGCTGAGGGACTTGATGGTCTGCCAGCCGCCGGTGCCGACCTGGACGCTCGGGCCGTCAATGGGGCCGTGGATGTCGGCGCCGCCCTTGTAGAACTTCAGGGTGCCGTCGCCCGCGGTGGCCCAGGTGTCGGCGACGCCGTTGCGGTCGGCGTCGGCGGCCCCTGCGATCAGGGGCCGGAAGGAGGTGGTGTACCCGTGCCCGTACTCGGTGCGCTCGCTGAAGTTCTTTCCGTCGGGCAGTCCGGCGTAGTGGTACAGGATGCCGTCACGGGTGTCGCGGGCCAGCAGGTCGACGCGGCCGTCCTTGTTGGCGTCGCCGGGAGCGGCGAGGTCCATGACGCCCCAGCCGCCGGTGCCGATGGTGATCGGGGCGGAGACGGCCGGCTTGGCGCCGCTGGTGCCCGTGTAGAGGTAGAGCTTGTTGTCGTAGGAGGCGACGACGTCGGGGTGCCCGTCCTTGTTGACGTCACCGGGGACGACGATCCGGGTGGTGGTGGGCACGGTGGCGATCTTGACGGGGGCGGCGAGGGTGCCGTTGCCGCGGTTGGCGTAGACCAGCAGTTGGCCGCCGACGACGGCGACGACGTCCTCCGTGCCGTCACCGGTCCAGTCGCCGCGGTGCGCCACCGAGGCGCCGCTCCAGCCGCCGGTGCCGATCTGGATCCGGGAGCCGAGCGCGCCGGTGCCGGTGCCGGGGTACAGCCACAGCTTGCCGTCCTCGTCGACCGCGACGAGGTCCGGCTTCCTGTCGCCGTTCATGTCGCCGGGAACGGCGGGCGCCGCGCTCTGGCCGAGCTGGATCCGCGGAGTGGTGGCGCCGGTGTACGTGATGGCCTTGCCGTTGCTCTTGAGCAGCGCTTCGAGCTGGCCGATGCCCAGGTCGGGGTAGGTCTGCCTCAGCACGGCGAGGGCCCCGGCGACGTGGGGGGCGGCCATGGAGGTGCCGTTCTTCGTCCTGTAGCCGCCGCCGGGGACCGAGGAGACGATGCTCGTGCCGGGGGCCAGGAGGTCGAGCAGCGGTCCGCGGTTGGTGAAGGAGGAGAGCTGGTCCTCGTCGGTGGTCGAGCCGACCGTGATCGCGGAGGAGATGCAGCCGGGGGCGCTGACGGCGTCGGTGTAACCGTTGTTTCCGGCGGCGACGACCGTGGCGACGCCCGCTGCGCGCAGGGCGTCCACGACCGGCTTGCGGAGGTCCTGGTCGCAGGCCGTGGTCCAGCGTCCGCCGCCCAGGCTCATGTTGGCCGCGACGATGTCGGTCCCGGCCTTCTTCAGTGCGAGGACCTTCTCCAGGCCCTTGGCCTGGGAGCTGGTGAAGCTGGCCACGCACGGGCTCAGGCCGGCCCCGCAGACGTCCTCGGAGTCGAACTTGGAGAACACCTGGACGGCGATGACGTCCGCACCGGGTGCGACGCCGTACCGGGGCGCCCCGCTGAGGCCCGCTCCGTTGCCGGCGGCGATGCCGGCGACGTGGGTGCCGTGGGAGCAGTCGACGCCCGAGGTGGCGCACGGGCCGCTGTCGGCGTCGGCGCTGCCGGGGCCCTCCTGCGCGGGGGAGCCGTCGGGGCACAGGCTGCTGGAACCGGCGATCGGGTCGTTGTCGGAGAAGCACGCTTCGGCCTTCACCCGGCCCGAGAGGAACGGGTGGTCGACGGCGACGCCGGTGTCGAGGATCGCGACCGCGGTGCCGGCGCCCGTCTTCCCGGCGGCGACGGTCTGGTCGCCGCCGATCTTGGCGGTGGACTCGTTCAGCGCGGGCTTGACCGCGACGTCCTCGGTGACGCTGATGACGCCCGGCTTGGCATTCAGTTCTTCGAGACCCGCCCTGTCCACCCGGAGGGTGGTCATCGGCAGCGTGTCGTACGAGACGAGGGTCTGGCCCGCGTCGGCGACGGATTCCAGGTCGGTCCGCTGGGCGGTGACGACGTTGACGCGGACGGTGCCGCCGTTCTGCGTCTCGTCGAACAGCAGGGGGGCGACCGGACCGCCGTCCTCGGCGACGGAAGCGGTTCCGGACGACGGGCCGGCACCCGCCGGGGTGACGGTGGCCACCAGGGCAGCCGCCGCTGCTGCTGCGACGACGACCATGCCGCCTATGGGTCTCTTCAACTTCTGCTCCAGGAACGTGTGACAGGTGCGGGCGTGCACCGGGACGGAAGGATGTGGCCGGCCGCACGGGTGCGGGCCGGGGCGGGCGGAGCCCATGTGACGTACGGGCCCGTCGGAGAGACGGGGCCGGGGCGGAGGGGTCCCGCGCCCGGCCCCGTCGGCCAGGGCGCACCGGGTCCGGCCGGTGCGCCCGGGCGGTCGGTGCGCCGGGGGCGAGGCGCTGCCGCGCAGGACGGGTGCCCCTACCTCGTGGCGTTGGCGCCGTTCTTCGGGTCGCCGCCCCAGCGCTTGCTGCTCACGGCCTTGTAGTACGCCAGTGCGTAGGCGTTGCACGCCGGCCGCTTGGTGATGAAGTAGGCCTTGCAGCTGTAGGTCCTCATCGTGGTGTGGAAGGCGTTCTCGACGTTCGACTTCTTGCTGCGGTCGAGGTAGTACGCGTAGCCCTTGTACGTGTTGCCGATGAGGCCGTAACCGTAGTCGTGCATGTCACACGCGGTCCGGAAGTTGAAGCCGCCCGGCCGGCTGATGTTGGGGCCGGGGGTGCTGCAGCCGTCGTAGTTGATGCCCACGACCCAGTGCTTGGTCGGCGTCTGCTTCCAGTACGGGGACCTCCAGCCGTAGTGCGCGACCCAGGCGGCGCAGCCCTTCTTGAGGTACCACAGCCAGTCCGTCGCAGCGGAGCAGTGGCGCGGGTAGGCCTGCGGGTCGGTGATCTCACCGTTGACGAAGTCGGTCGCCGGCGGGCCGGCGGCGGCGGGGTCGTCGATCCCGGGGGCGCCCTGGAGCGGCGCGTTCGAGGCCGGACGCTCGGGGCCGACCGGGAGGACGTTCGGGGAGGCCGATCCGGCCGGGAACGCCAGGTCCCACTCGCCGTTGGACGGCGAGGCGACGGCGGAGACCCGCCCGGTGGTGTCGTACTCGTACGCGGAGGCGGTGTCGACGCCCGCGGCGGGGTTGGCCACCGTGCGGAGCAGGCCGGAGGCGTCGTACGAGTACCGGGCGAGCGTCTGCACCGTGGCGCCGTCGGTCAGGGTGATCTCCCTGGCGCGGCCCGCGTACTCGCCGGGCTTCGTGCCGGTGGCCGTCGTGGCGGTCGAGTACTTGACCGTCAGGAGGCGGGACGTCGTCTCCCCGACCTCGGTGTCCTTGATGGTGGAGATCCGGCCCGCGGTGTCGTACGTGACGGTGGAAAGGGCGTTGTCGGAGACGGTGCCCACGCCGGTGACGCGCCAGTTGTCGGCTCCTGAGCCCACCTGCTTCCAGGTGTAGGAGGGCGCCAGGTCGTTGTAGTCGACCGGGGTGCCGGCGTCGGTGTCGGCGGACAGGTCCTCGTCCGGGACCGACGTGGAGGCGTTGAGGGTCTCGGTGCCGGTGGACACCATCGTGCCCGTCGCCGCGTTGAACCTGGTGGTCTCGGTGAAGGTGTCGCCCTCGGGCGTCGTGTACTTCCGGACCCAGCCGCCGTCCGGGTAGTCGAGGCTGCTCTTCAGGCTGTACGTCGTCGCGGACTTCACGTTGAGATCGGTGACGACGACCGTGCCGCCCTTCAGCTCAAGCTTGCGGTTGAGCTGACCCCCCACGAACTCGGCTTCCCAACCCGGGCCGAAGACCCCCATGTCCTTGCGGGACACGGGCGCGGACTCCGGCTTCGAGACGCCGCCCGACTGGACGGAGACGGTGTGGCTGCGGCCCATCAGGCCGAAGGGCACATCGGTCTCGTAGATCTCGAACGCCTGGTCCGCGGTCGAGTAGACACCGGGACCGACCTGCTGGAGTTCGCCCCCCGCCAGCGGCGGATCGACGGCCGCGGCACCCGCCGCGGGCAGGGCCGCCGCGGGTGCCGCCCAGGACAGCTCCTGCGGGAGCAGCAGGGACAGGGACGCCACGGCCAGCACAGGAAGCGCATTTCTTCTGCGCACGAGTTCCCCCCTCGTGAAGAAAATGTGAAGATCCAAACGGATCGGTGTGGACGCTAGATCGAGATCGCCTCGCAGCGCAAGAGCCTTCTGGAGACTTCCGGTTGCGCGCTCGATCGCGTCCCAAGAGTTGACGATCTTGCGCTCTCTCCACATGAGTACGCGTACTCATGTGGAGAACGGACCTCTCCGGGAGGCTGACCGCATGACACACGCCTCCACGCTCAGCGGCCCGTTCGCCCGGCCCGGACGCGCCTTCGTGGTCGCCGCCCTCGCCTCCCTGGCCCTTGTCGGCTGCGGAGGGCAGGACGGGCCGGGTCCGGGTGCCGAGGCCGGGAAGGCGGGCACTCCGTCGTCGTCGGCCGAGCGAGCGGCGTTCGCGGCGATGCTCGACGAGGTCACCCGTCCGTGTCCTCCGCCCGGCACGGCCCCCGCCGCCCCGAAGCCGACCGGGGCGCAGCGGCAGCAGAGCCTCGCCCCGGGCGAGGCTCCCCCCACCGGCCCGATCGAGCCCGGCGCCCCCAGCGGGCCCGAGACGGTGCTGAATGCCCGCGACTGGTGCGCGAGCGTCCAGCACGAGCAGCGCATCGTCGAGGCGCTCCAGGCGGTCGCGAACCCCACCCCCGCGAACGTCCGCAAGACCCTGAACGGCCTCGGATACATCGACGAGCGCATCCACGGCCTCGAACAGGACGGCAGGACCACGCGCTTCCGACTCGACCTGCGGGAGGGCGGCGGCCGGCTCTGCGAGGTGGGCACGGCGGCGGGCGAGGCGACGGAGGTGACCGCGTGCGTGGCTCCCGCCACCGGTGCTTTCACCGTCGGGGAAACAGGGGACCAGCCCTCGTGAAGCCCTGACGGACGGCGGGTGCCGGCGTTTCCGGAAACGACGGAGGGCCGCCCCGGAGAGGATCTCCGGGGCGGCCCTCCTGGTGCCGCCGGGTGGCGCCGCGAGGTCAGGCGCCGCGCAGGACGGCGCCGGTGCGGTCGGCGGCCAGGGCGACGGCCGCGTCGCGGGCCGCGGAGGCCTCGTCGACCGTCAGGGTGCGGTCCGGGGCGCGGAACTTCAGTGCGTACGCCAGGGACTTGGTGCCCTCGCCGAGCTGGTCGCCGGTGTAGACGTCGAACAGCCGGATGGACTCCAGGAGTTCGCCCGCGCCCTCGCGCAGGGCGGCCTCGACCTCGGCGGCCGGGACGCCGTCGGCGACGACCAGGGCGACGTCCTGGGTGGCGACCGGGAAGGAGGAGATCCGGGGGGCCTTGAGGGGGCCCTCGGACGCCGCCTCGACCAGGTCGAGGTCCAGTTCCATGGCGCTGGTCCGGGCCGGCAGGCCGAAGGCCTTCACGACGCGCGGGTGCAGTTCGCCCGCGTGGCCCGCCGTGCGCTCCTCGCCGTCGACGACGACCAGCAGCTCGGCACAACGGCCCGGGTGCCACGGGCCGTACTGGCCCTGGCGCACGATCAGTTCGGCGCCGGCCTCGCGGGCGACCGTGCGGGCCGCCTCGACCGCGTCCGCCCAGTCGGACGGACGGCCCTTGCCCCACCAGCCGGCCTGCTCGCGCGCGCCGGCGAGGACGACGGCGACGTGCCGGGGCTGCGCGGGCAGGACCGCGTTGACCTCGGCGATCTCCTCGTCCGTGGGACGCCGGTCGACGCCGAGGCGGACGGCGACGCCCGGCCGCTCGCCGGCCAGGAAGACCAGACCGGTCTCGAAGAGCGCCAGGTCGTGGCTGCCCCGGCTGTCGTTGCGGCGCAGCGCCCCGAGCAGGCCCGGGAGCAGCGTCGTACGGAGCGCGGGCTCCTCGTCCGAGAGCGGGTTGACCAGCTTCACCAGCCGGCGGCGGGCGTCGTCCGCGTCGAGGCCGAGGTTGTCGAGGGCCTGCTCGCCGATGAACGGGTAGTTCAGCGCCTCGACGTAGCCGGCGCCGGCCAGGGCGCGGCCCACGCGGCGGTGGACGCGCTGGCGCTCGGTGAGCCCGCGGCCGGCCGGGGGCTTGGGCAGCGTGGAGGGCAGGTTCTCGTAGCCCTCCAGGCGGATGACCTCTTCGGCCAGGTCGTTCGGCTCGTTGAGGTCGGGGCGCCACGACGGCACGGTGACGACCAGCTCGTCCTGGCCGTAGACGTCGCAGCCGACCTCCTGGAGGCGCCGGACGACGGTCTCGCGGCCGTAGGCGACGCCCGCGACCTTGTCCGGGTGGTCCGCCGGGACGACGATCGTCCGGGGCGCGGACGGGGCCACGACCTCGGTGACGCCGGCCTCGGCCGTGCCGCCCGCGAGCAGCACGAGCAGGTCGACGGTGCGCTGCGCGGCAGCGGCGGCGGCCTGCGGGTCGACGCCGCGCTCGAAGCGCTTGGACGCCTCGGAGGACAGCTTGTGGCGGCGGGCCGTGCGGGCGATCGAGATCGCGTCGAAGTGCGCGGCCTCGATGACGACCTCGGAGGTGCCGGTGACGACACCGGTCTCCGGGTCGGTGACCGGGTCGGCGATCTCCGTGTTGGCGCCGCCCATGACGCCCGCGATGCCGATCGGGCCGCGGTTGTCGGTGATGACCAGGTCGGCGGCGTCCAGGACGCGCACGGTGCCGTCGAGCGTGGTGATCTTCTCGCCGGCCTCGGCGCGGCGGACCCCGATGGGGCCGTCGAGCCGGGTGCGGTCGTAGGCGTGGAGCGGCTGGCCGAGCTCCAGCATCACGTAGTTGGTGACGTCCACGGCCAGCGAGATCGGGCGCATGCCGGCCTTCTGGAGGCGGCGCTGGAGCCAGATCGGGGAGCGGGCCTCGGGCGCCAGGCCGACGACGGTGCGCGCGGTGAAGCGGTCGCAGCCGATCGGGTCGGTGATCTGGACCGGGTAGCCGTACGAGTTCGGCGCGGGCACGTCGAGCAGCGCCGGGTCGCGCAGCGGCAGGCCGTAGGCGGTGGCCGTCTCGCGGGCGACGCCGCGCATCGAGAGGCAGTAGCCGCGGTCCGGGGTGACGGCGATGTCGAGGACCTCGTCGAACAGCTCCAGGAGGACCGTGGCGTCGGTGCCGACCTCGTGCTCCGGCGGCAGCACGATGATGCCGTGCGTACCGTCGTCGCCCATGCCGAGCTCGTCGCCGGAGCAGATCATGCCCCGGGAGACGCGGCCGTACGTCTTGCGCTCGGCGATCCGGAAGTCACCGGGGAGCACGGCGCCGGGCAGCGCCACGACGACCTTGTCGCCCTCGGCGAAGTTCCGGGCGCCGCAGATGATCTCCTGGGGCTCGCCGGTGCCGTTGGCCTGCCCGACGTCGACGGTGCAGAAGCGGATGGGCTTCTTGAACTCCGTCAGCTCCTCGATGGTGAGGACCCTGCCGACCACCAGCGGGCCGGACAGGCCGGCGCCGAGCTGCTCGACGGTCTCGACCTCGAGACCCGCCGAAATGAGTTTGGCCTGCACGTCGCGGCCGGTCTCCGTCGCCGGCAGGTCGACGTACTCCCGCAGCCAGGAAAGCGGGACCCGCATCAGATCTCCATCCCGAACGGCCGGGTGAACCGGACGTCACCCTCGACCATGTCTCGCATGTCTTCGACGTTGTGGCGGAACATCAGCATTCGCTCGATGCCGAACCCGAAGGCGAATCCGCTGTACTTCTCGGGGTCCACGCCGCAGGCGACGAGCACCTTCGGGTTGACCATGCCGCAGCCGCCGAGCTCGATCCAGCCCTCGCTGCCGCAGGTGCGGCAGGGCCGGTCCGGGTTGCCGACGGACTCGCCGCGGCAGACGTAGCAGAGCATGTCCATCTCGGCGGACGGCTCGGTGAACGGGAAGAAGTTCGGGCGCAGCCGGGTCTTCATGTCCGGGCCGAAGAGCGCCTGGACCATGTGGTCGAGGGTGCCCTTGAGGTCGGCCATGGTGAGGCCCTCGTCGACGGCGAGCAGCTCGATCTGGTGGAAGACCGGGGTGTGCGTGGCGTCGAGCTCGTCGGTGCGGTAGACGCGGCCGGGGCACACGACGTAGACCGGGGGCTCCCGGTCGATGAGCGTGCGGGCCTGCACCGGGGAGGTGTGGGTGCGCAGGACGACGCCGGACCCGTCGCCGGTCGTGCCCTCGGGGCCCTCGACGAAGAAGGTGTCCTGCATCTGGCGCGCCGGGTGGTCCGGGACGAAGTTGAGGGCGTCGAAGTTGAACCACTCCGCCTCGACCTCGGGGCCCTCGGCGACCTCGTACCCCATGGAGACGAAGACGTCGGAGACGCGCTCCATGAGGGTGGTCAGCGGGTGGCGGGCGCCGGCCGGGACGCGGTCGTACGGCAGGGTGACGTCGACGGCCTCCTCCACGAGGACGCGGGCGTCGCGCTCGGCCTCCAGCTCGGCCTGGCGGGCGGCGAGCGCCTTGGAGACGACGCCGCGGGCCTGGCCCACGAGCTTTCCGGCGGCGGCCTTGGCCTGCGGGGGCAGGGCGCCGATCTCCCGGTTGGCGAGCGCCAGCGGCGAGGTGCCACCGGTGTGCGCGGTCTTCGCGTGCGCGAGCGCGTCGAGGTCGCCCGCGGCGGCGAAGGCGGCGAGCGCCTCGTCCCGCATGCGCTCGATCTCTTCCGGTTTCAGTGCCTCGACCTCAACCGGGTCGTACGACTTATTGGGTGCGGACATCTCTTCCCGTGCTTCCGTTGGCTTGGCTGGGCGGCCCCGCTCGACGTCAAGGGCGCAAACGTGCCAAAGGTCGAGTCTAACGGGGTGGGGGGACGCGAATGAGCCCGTGGGCAGGCCGGGCGGCTCCTGATCGTCCGAGGTCTCGCGGGGCGAGACGTCAGAGGAGGTGGGCCGGGGTGCCGACGGGCAGGGTAAATCGGAACTCGGCCCCGCCGCGGGGGCCCCGTCCGACGGTGATGGTTCCGCCGTGGGCCTCGACGACGCCCTTGACGATGTAGAGGCCGAGACCGGTGCCGCCGCGCTTGCTGCCCCGCCAGAAGCGGGTGAAGACGCGGCTCATGGACTCCTCGGGGATGCCGGGGCCCTCGTCGCTCACGGTGACCTCCGTCCCCTCTTCTCCGTCGTCGCCCGCCGTGGTGGGTGCCACCTCGATGGTGACGGTTCCCTCGCCGTGGCGCACCGCGTTTTCGAGGAGGTTCCCGAGGATCTGGTCGATCTTGTCGGGGTCGGCCCAGAGCGGGGGCAGCTGGGGCCTGATCCGTACGAAGAAGCGGTCCGGGGACTGGCCGCCGGTGGTGTGGGCGTGGACGTGCCGGCCGACGGCCGCCGCGATGTCGACGGGCTGGCGGCGTACCTCCAGGCGGCCGGAGTCGATCCGGGAGATGTCGAGGAGTTCGGCGATGAGCCGCTTGATGCGGCCGGCGTCGGCGTCGACGGTCTCCAGCATCAGCCGCTTCTGCTCGTCGGTGAACCGCTCCCACTTGTGGAGGAGGGTGGCGGTGAAGCCCTTGACGGAGGTGAGCGGGGAGCGCAGCTCGTGGGCGACGGTGGCGATGAGCTCGGCGTGGCTGCGCTCGGTGCGGCGGCGGGCCTCGGTGCCGCGCAGGGAGACGACGACCCGGCGGACGGGGCCGGTGGGGTGCTCGCGGACGTAGCGGGCGGAGACGAGGACCTCGCGGCCGCCGGGCAGGAGCAGGTTGCGCTCGGGCTGTCCGTTGCGGGTGGCGAGTCCGCCGTACGGGTCGGTCAGCGCCCACCAGCGGCGGCCCTTGAGGTCCTCCAGGGGCAGCGCCCGGTCGAGGGGGAGGCCGAGGGCCCGGTCGGCGGGGACGGCGGTGATGCGGGCGGCGGCGGCGTTGAAGCAGACGACGCGGCCGGTCCCGTCGGCGACGACGAGGCCGTCGGGCAGGTCGTCGGGGTGCAGCCCGGCGAAGCCGAAGGGGGCGGCGGGGACCGGGGCGTCCGTGGCGCCGGGACCGGGGTGCTTCGGGGTGTGCTGCTCGGGGCGTTTCGGGGCGTGCGGCTCGGGGCTCCGTGCTTCCGCGGAACCGTCCGTGCCGACCGTCATCCCCGTCCCCGCCCCTCCGTGTAGCGCAGTGGGCCCCCGAGTGCGTCACTCTACTGGGCGGGCGGGGCGGAATGGGGCCTTCCGGGGGCTCTCAGGGAGAGGTTCGGGGGCGCTGGGCGCGCGCGGAGGCGTACAGGCAGACCGCGGCGGCGGTGGCGAGGTTGAGGCTCTCGGCCTTGCCGTGGATCGGGACGCGGACGACGGCGTCGGCGAGGGCCCGGGTCTCCTCGGGCAGCCCCCAGGCCTCGTTGCCGAAGATCCAGGCGGTGGGCCCGCCCATGGTGCCGGCGTCGAGCTCGTCGTCCAGGTCGTCCCGCCCGGCCCCGTCGGCGGCGAGGATCCGTACGCCCGCGGCCTTGAGCCCGGCGACGGCCTGCTCGACGGGGACGCCGACGGCCACCGGCAGGTGGAAGAGCGAACCGACCGAGGCGCGCACGGACTTGGGGTTGTAGAGGTCGACGGACGCGTCGGTGAGGACGACGGCGTCGGCGCCGGCCGCGTCGGCGCAGCGCAGCACGGTGCCGGCGTTCCCGGGGTCGCGCACGTGGGCGAGGACGGCGACCAGCCTGGGGCGGGCCGCGACGATCTCCTCGAACGGCGAGTCGAGGAACCGGCAGACGCCGACGAGCCCCTGCGGGGTGACGGTCTGGGAGACCTCGGCGAGGACGGCGTCGGAGGCGTGGTGGACGCGGGCCCCGGCGGCGTGGGCCGCCTCGATGATGGCGGCGTACCGCTCGGCGGCCTCGACGGTGGTGAACAGCTCGACGAGGGTGGGCTCCCCGCCGGGTCCCCGGTGCTCGACGGCCTCGCGGACGGCCTGGGGGCCCTCGGCGATGAAGAGGCGGTCCTTGCCCCGGAAGTTGCGCTTGGCGAGCCGCCGGGCGGCGACGACGCGCGGGGAACGCGGGGAGATCAGCTCGGGGGTGACCATGGCGTGCGGCGGTTCTCTCTTCGGGGCCGGGGGCTGCGGGGGGCCGGGGACGGTCGCGGCCCGGTACGGCACGGGCACGAGGACGCGTCACGCGTGCGCCACGGGTACGGGCACGGCGCGGATACGGGTACGGCGCGGGCCGGGTGGTTCAGGGGGCCGACGCACCCGGACCCGCAGGCGCGTGGGCGACTGCGGGTCCGGGCGGAGGTACTGCGGCCTGGAAGATCAGGCGGCGGCCTTCGGGGCGTTGACGTCGGCCGGGAGGGCCTTCTGCGCGACCTCGACCAGCGCGGCGAACGCGTTGGCGTCGTTGACGGCCAGCTCGGCGAGGATCTTGCGGTCCACCTCGATGTTGGCGGCCTTCAGACCCTGGATGAGGCGGTTGTACGTCATGCCGTTCAGGCGGGCAGCGGCGTTGATGCGCTGGATCCACAGCTGACGGAAGTCGCCCTTGCGCTTCTTGCGGTCGTTGTAGTTGTAGACCAGCGAGTGGGTGACCTGCTCCTTGGCCTTGCGGTACAGGCGCGAACGCTGACCGCGGTAGCCGGAGGCCTGCTCGAGGATCGCCCGGCGCTTCTTGTGGGCGTTGACTGCCCGCTTGACGCGTGCCACTTCTTAACTCCTTGTAGCGGGGTCGTGGTGGTCCTCACACGACCCGGAAAACGGATGGGTCCCGGTCTGTGCCGGATGCCCTCGTCGCCGAGGGCGGGAGATCAGCTCAGATGCCCAGCATCTTCTTGATCTTGGCGGCGTCACCCGGGGCCATCTCGGCGTTGCCGGTGAGGCGACGCGTCAGCTTGGACGACTTGTGCTCGAGCAGGTGGCGCTTGCCGGCGCGCTCCCGCAGGATCTTGCCGGAGCCGGTGACCTTGAAGCGCTTCTTGGCACCGGAGTGCGTCTTGTTCTTCGGCATGGCGCCGTTCTCTCCTCGTCAGTGGCGCTCCCCCCGGTGCGGGCACCGGTCGGCGGGGAGCGTCATTCTTCGATTGGGTGGGAACCGGGCGGAACCCGGGGGCCGCCTGCGGGGCAGCCCCCTCGGATCACGCCTCGGCGTTCTCGGCCGGGGTCTCCGGGGCGGTCGCCTCGGGGGCCTCGGCGGCGGCCTCGGACGAACCGCCCTGGCGCTCCGCCTTGCGCGCGGCCTGGGCCTCGCGCGCCTCGGCCATGGCCTCGGTCTTCTTCTTGTGCGGACCGAGAACCATGATCATGTTCCGGCCGTCCTGCTTCGGGTTGGACTCGATGAAACCGAGTTCCTGGACGTCCTCGGCGAGGCGCTGCAGGAGTCGGTAACCGAGTTCGGGCCGGGACTGCTCACGACCACGGAACATGATCGTGATCTTGACCTTGTCGCCCTGCTTGAGGAACCGTACGACGTGACCCTTCTTGGTGTCGTAGTCGTGCGGGTCGATCTTCGGCCGGAGCTTCATCTCCTTGATGACCGTGTGCGCCTGGTTCTTGCGCGCCTCACGGGCCTTCATGGCCGACTCGTACTTGAACTTCCCGTAGTCCATGAGCTTGCACACGGGCGGGCGGGCGTTCGCCGCGACCTCGACCAGGTCGAGGTCGTACTCCTGAGCGAGCTCCAGGGCCTTGGCAAGCGGCACAATGCCGACCTGCTCGCCGCTGGGGCCGACAAGACGCACCTCGGGAACGCGAATCCGCTCGTTGATGCGGGGCTCGGCGCTGATGGATCCTCCTCGGTAGCACCACGCGACCGCCTTGGCGGACGGACACGTCACGTGAAACAGTTGAGACCAACCGGGCCGGTACATGAAAAATGCCCCGGACGGTACACAGGCGGGGCTCCACGGAAACCGGAGCACCGCCGCGATGGCCGCGGGGCGCGCATTCGGGCGGTTCCATCGTCCGTACGGAACGATGGGGACCGCCTGACCGGTGACCCGCCACCCGCGAGGGTGGTCAGGTGGGAGTACGGAGCCTCCACTTGTGGGCCGGACACAGAGATGTCCGGCCGGTCGTTACACAAGGTTAGCAGGACCCGTCCCGGTTCGCGAACGGGGACGGCCGCTCCCCGCACGGGACGGACCGGCATATCGTGTGGGGCATGAGCGAGACGCCCCAGAACGAGTCCCCCGACTCCTCCGACACCCCCGACTTCGAGGCCATGACCCGCGACATCGCCGAGGTCCCGGCGGTCGAGGTGATCGTGACCGTCGCCGTCAACCTGATGAGCGCCGCCGCGGTGAAGCTCGGTCTCACCGAGGAGGGCGACAAGCACAAGGACCTCGACGAGGCCCGCAAGCTGGTGCACGCGCTCGCGGGGCTGCTCGACGCCGGCGCGACGGAGGTGTCCTCCTTCCACGCCGCGCCCCTGCGGGACGGTCTGAAGTCCCTCCAGCTCGCCTTCCGCGAGGCCTCCCTGATCCCGGACGAGCCGGGCCAGGGGCCGGGCGAGAAGTACACGGGGCCGGTGTACGGCTAGGACCCCGTCGCGGGGGTACGGGGGTCGCCCCCCGGAAGACAACAGCCACGGGGCCGGTGTACGGCTAGGACCCCGTCGCGGGGGTACGGGGGTCGCCCCCCGGAAGACAACAGCCGCGAGGCCGGTGTACGGCTAGACGTTCTCTTCGTCGTTCTTCACGTAGAAGGGCTCGCCCGGAGGCGTGGCCGAGGCCGGCAGGAGCGCCAGGTCGAGGCCCCGCACCAGGCGGGCCCTCAGTGTTTCGTCGGCGGCCAGGGCGCGCGCCACGCGCCGGGCGGCGTCCGCCGGGGAGGCGTCCCCGGCGAGAACCAGGGCGAGGGTGCCGTCGGCGGTGCCGGGGCCCAGGTGGGCGCGGAGCACGGCGGGCTCGGCGGCGACGGCGGCCCGGACCGCCTCCCGTACGGCGGGGTCGTCGAGCGGGTCGGCGCTGGCGCGGCCCTCGGCGAGGGCCAGCAGGGCGGGGCCGGTGACCTGGTACGGCACGGGGCCCGCGAGGTCGAGGAGGAGGGTGTCCGCCTTCTCGTGCGCGACGGCCTGGAGCGCCTGGTGCAGCGGGACGGCCACGGGCCGGGCCTGCGGGTCCCAGAGGGCGAGCGAGGCGGTCGAGGTGAAGGCGGGCAGGGCCCGCCGGTCGCCGGCCGTGAGGGTGGGGACCGCCATGTCGCTGGTCTTCTCGCGGCGCAGGCCGTTCTCGTCGGTCTCGACCTCGCCGAGGACGGCGACCACGGGGACGAGGAGACGGGCCCCCCGGAGCGCTTCGAGGACGGGTCCGTGGGCGGTTCTGTCCTCCGCCCAGGCCGCGAGGGCCGCGGCGAGCCGCGGGTCGGCGGTGCCGTCGTCGTCGGAGAAACCGGGGTCCGGGATGTTCTTGAGCGCCACGCCCCGAGCCTAGTCCCCGGGCCGGTGCGCCCGGCCCGCCGGGTGCGGTGGGGTCGGCCGTCGCGGTGGGGTCAGCCGTCGCGGTGGGTGCGGCGGAGGGCCACGGCGGTGAGGAGCAGCAGGGCGCCGAGGCCGCCGAGGAGCGGGGCGAGCAGGCCGAAGGAGCGGGGCTCCTCGGCGGGGGCGGTGGGGCCGGGCCCGAAGTGACGCCCCCGGTAGCCGGTGGCGGCGTTCTTCGGGTCGCCGCCCTTCAGCCGGGCGCCCGCCTCGATCGCGGCGGCCGGGTCGACCGTCCCGTACCCCTTGGCGTCGCTGCGGCCGCCCTCCGGCCGGCTGCGCGCGGTGTCGATGAGGAGGGTCTTGACCTGGGCCGGGGTGAGGCCGGGGTGGGCGGACCGGACGAGGGCCACGGCGCCGGAGACGAACGCGGCGGCGGCGCTGGTGCCCCAGCCCTCGTAATAGCGGCGGTCGGGGTAGGCCATGACGATGTCGACGCCGGGGGCGCTGACGGTGGCGTACCAGCGGCGGGTGGAGAAGGAGGCGCGGGTCCCGTAGCGGTCGACGGCGGTCACGGCGATGACGCCGGGGTAGGCGGCGGGGTACGAGGCGTGGTCGCCCTTCTCGCCGCCGTTCCCGGCGGAGGCGACGACGGCGACCCCCTTGGACAGGGCGTACTGGACGGCGGCGTCCTCGCCCGCGTCGGGGTGGGCGGACTCGGAGTCGTCGCCGAGGGAGAGGTTGATGACGTCGGCGCCGTGGTCGGCGGCCCAGCGGATGCCCTGGGCGAGGGCGGTGCCCCGGCTCTTGCGGGCCTTGTCGCGGGCCTTGTCGGAGGACTCCAGGATGACCCGTACGGGCAGGATCTCGGCCCCGGGGGCGATGCCGAGGACGCCGTCCTCGCCGTCGGGGCCGTGGCCGTGCCCGGCGATGATCCCGGCCATGGCGGTGCCGTGCTGGGCCCAGGCGCGGTCGCCCCGGGCGGCCCCGAAGCCGATGAGGTCGCGACCGGGCAGGACGGAGCCCTCCAGGTCGGGGTGCTCGGCGTCGACGCCGGTGTCGAGGACGGCGACGGTGATCCCCTCGCCCTTGGTGGTGCGCCAGGCCTCGGTGGTGCGGAGGGCTTCGAGGCCCCACTGCCGGGCCCGGATGGTGTCGGCGTGCGCGGGTGCGGTGGTGGCGGGCAGGACGGAGAAGGCGGCGGCGAGCAGGACGGCCGCGCCGCCGCGCGCCCGCCGGCGGACGGATCGGTTCACCGGGCCTTCTTCTCCTTCGCCGCCGCGGTGGCGGTCGTGCGCAGCAGGCGTTCCAGTCGCTCGGTGATGCCCTTGGCCTCGTGGCCGAGGCCGGACTGGGCGACGGCGTCGGTGCGGCCCTTGGCGGTGGCCTCGTCGGCGGGCCGGGGGGCGTCGACGGTCCGCCCGTCGGCGAAGCCGGAGACGGCGGTGACGACGACGGGGAGGTCGGCGGGGGCGCTCGTCCACCAGCTCGCGCGCTGCCGGTCGCCGAAGCGGGCGGCGACGGTGGTGGGGCCGGAGAGGGCCGGGGGGAGGTCCCGGCCGAGGCGGGCGGTGAGGCCTTCTCCGAGGGCGCGCTGCGCGGTGGCGTCGGCGCGGGTGAAGACGAGGCCGACGGTGATCACGCTGCTGGCGGTGGCGTCGGTGTACGTGGCGCGCAGGACGCGCTCGCAGCCGAGCGGCTCGACGGCGGCGAGCAGGCCCTTGGCGAGGACGGTGGGCGAGCAGGGGGCGTCCGGGGCGACGACGATCCGGGTCCAGGTGCGGTCGGCGGCGCCGGGGCCGGCGCCGGGGCCGGGGAGGGTGCGGGGGAAGAGGGCGTCGACGGGGGCGTTGTGCCAGAGCTCCCGGGCCTCGGCGTACCCGGCGGGTTCGGCGGGCTTCCCGGGTTCGGAGGCCGCCAGCCACACCCCGGCGAGGGCGCCGCCGATGAGCCCGGCCCCGAGCACGGCGCAGGCGGCGGCCGCGGCCGTCCGCCCGGTGCTCCGCCGCTCCCGGACGGGCCGCAGCCGCGTGGTGGTCTCGACGGGCGCCTCGGGCGGCAGGGCGTAGGGCGCCGGTACGAAGGGGGTGGGGGGTGCGGGGGGCCTCGGCGCCCCCGCACCCGGTGAGGGCGGCGCGACCCGCGGCTGTGCCGGTACGGCGGGCCTGGACGCCGGACGGGGCGGAGCGGCCGGGCGCGCCGGGCCGGTCCGCGGGCCGGTGGCACCCTGCGCGGGCAGGGACTCCGCGGGACGGATCGGACGGAGGCGGGCCGTCGTCTCGACGGCGGGCGGATCGGTGGCGGCGGACACCGGGCGCCCGGAAACGGAGCTTCCGACGGGGCCGGGCACCGCCGGACGGCCGGGGGCCGGGTTACCGGCGGGGCGCGGCGGCACCGAGTGCGCGGGAGCCGGACCGGCAGGACCGGGAGGCGTCGGACGGACGGGGGCCGGGCTGCCGGCGGGGCGCGGCGGCACCGAGTGCGCGGGAGCCGGACCGGCGGGACCGGATGACACCGGACGCGCGGGAGCCGGGCTTCCCGCAGGGCGCGGCGGCGCCGAAGGGCCGGAAACCGAGTTCCCTGCAGGGCCGGGCATCCCCCGACGCGCGGGAGCCGGGCTTCCGGCAGGGCGCGGCGGCGCCGAAGGGGCGGGAGCCGAGCCGGCGGGCCCGGGGGACGTCGGACGGGCGGGGGCCGGACCGGCAGGACCAGGGGACGTCGGACGGGCGGGAAGCGGGTTTCCGGCGGGCCTCGGCGGTGTCGGGTGGCCGGAGGGCGAGTCGGTGGTGGCGGGTGGCGCCGACTGCCCGGGGGTCGAGCCGGTGGGGCCGGACGGCGCCGGGCCGGCGGGAGCCGGTGGCACCGGGTTTCCGGTGGGGCCGGGGCGGCCGGGGGCCGGGTTCTCCACGGGGGCGGGCGGCGTCGGGTGGGGTGGGAGGAGGAGGTCGGTGATGCGGGAGGGCGTGGGGCGGTGCTCGCTGGTCATCCCCGTCTCCCGCTCGTGTCGACAATGCCCGTCACTCTACGGGCTGTTCCCCGCCGTACGGGAACCCAGGGGCTACCCACCCGTAAACCCGTCTGGCAAGCTCGGGCCATGACTCCCCGTGCCGGCGACCGGGCCCGTTACGACCGGGCCACCGCTCATCTCGACGCGCCCGTGGCGATCGTCGACCTCGAAGCCTTCGACGCCAACGCGGCGGACCTCGTGCGCCGGGCCGGGGGCAAGCCCATACGGGTGGCCAGCAAGTCCGTGCGGTGCCGGGCGCTCCTGGAGCGGGCGCTCGCCCGGGAGGGCTTCGCCGGGATCATGTCGTTCACGCTGGACGAGTCGCTGTGGCTGGCCCGGGCCGGGTTCGAGGACGTCCTGCTCGCGTACCCGTCGGCGGACCGCGCCGGGTTCGGGGAGCTGGCGCGGGATCCGAAGCTCGCCGCCGCCGTGACCGTGATGGTGGACGACGTGGCGCAGCTCGACCTGATCGACGCCGCCCGCGCGGGCGGCACGGAGGAGGTCCGGGTCTGCCTGGAGCTGGACACCGCGCTCAGCCTGCTCGGCGGCCGGATCCGGATCGGCGCCCGCCGCTCCCCGCTGCGCGAGCCCGCCGAGCTGGCGGAGCTGGCCCGCTCGGTGGTGCGGCGGCCGGGGTTCCGGCTGGTCGGGATCATGGCGTACGAGGGGCACGTCGCCGGGGTCGGGGACGCGGTCGCGGGCCGGCCGCTGCGGTCGCGGGCGGTCCGGCTGATGCAGTCCGCCGCCCGCAGGGAGCTGGCGGAGCGCCGGGCGGTCGTGGTGCGGGCCGTGCGGGCGGTGGCGCCGGACCTGGAGTTCGTGAACGGCGGCGGCACCGGCAGCGTGCAGCACACGGCCGCCGAGGACGCGGTGACGGAGATCGCCGCCGGTTCGGGGTTCTTCGTGCCGCGCCTCTTCGACCACTACACGTCCTTCAGCGGCCGGCCCGCCGCGCTCTTCGCGCAGCCGGTGGTCCGGCGGCCCGGCGTCGGCGTGGTGACCGTGCTCGGCGGCGGCTATCCGGCCTCCGGGGCGGCGGGTCCGGACCGGCTGCCCGTGCCGTACCTGCCGGAGGGGCTGCGGTACGACCCGCGGGAGGGGGCCGGCGAGGTGCAGACCCCGCTGCTCGGCTCGCCGGCCGACGACCTGCGGATCGGCGACAAGGTGTGGTTCCGGCACGCGAAGGCCGGCGAGCTGTGCGAGCGGTTCGAGAGCCTGCACCTGGTCGAGGGCGACCGGATCACGGCGACCGTGCCCACGTACCGGGGCGAGGGCCGCACCTTCCTCTAGGGCCTGCTGGTCAGGGGCTACGGGTGCACCGTGTCCTCCTGGTCCGGGATCACGCTGCCGTCGGCGCGGCGGACCGGACCCGCTGTGCCGTCGGCCGCCGTGTGGCCGGTGGTGGCGCAGGGGTACGGGCCGGCCTTGCGGGCCTTCGGCTCGATGAACATGGGGTTCACGAGCCAGCGCCCGTCGCCGTTCTCGTACGCCCGGCACATCAGCTCGTCCTTGTTGCGGTTGAGGACCAGGCGGAGGCCCGTGGCGTCCCGCAGGAAGGAGACGTCGGTGTCGGAGTCCCCGGCGGCGAGGACCTGGCGGCGGGAGGCGGGCTGGACGCGTTCGGCTGCGGGGCCCCGGACGCCGAGGATCTCCTGGTTGATCCAGCAGCGCTTGCCGTCGATGTAGGTGATCATCGTGTCCTCGCCGTCGCGGACGGTTCCGCAGCCCTTGAAGTGGGCGGTGAGCCGGCCGTGCTCGGTGGTGTTGCGGATGCCGATCGCGTGCGAGGGGTCGATGCCGATGCCCCGGGCCCAGACGTCGACGACGGGTTCGGGCGAGGCGGAGACGATCCAGACGTCGAAGCCGGCCCGCCGGAGCGTGTGGATCAGGTCGCGCTGCTGGTCGTAGTGGCGGATCCAGCCGGTGACGCGGGCGGTGCCGACCCGCTGGGTGGCGCCCTGCGGGGCGGCGAGGTTCTCGGCGCGGGCGGCGGCCGCGAAGGACTCCACCTCGCGGGTGGTCCAGCCGCGCAGGAGCTGGGCCAGCCAGGCGTACCGGGGTTCCGTGCGGCGGTGGTCGAAGCCGGCGAAGGCGGCCGCGCCGCCGGTGGTGGCGCCGTCGGAGTAGACGGAGCGGATCTCGTCGGCGCAGCGGGTGTCGGTGGCGGTGGGCAGGGTGCGCACGCCGGTGGGGCAGGCCGCGCGGAGGGCGGTCGTGGCGGCGGGGGTGAGGTGGCGGCTGGTGGCGGACCAGTCGTCGTTCCGGGGCGGGCGGACGCGGTCGTTGCGCAGGAGCCAGTACAGGGTGGCGTCGCCGACGTCGTTCTTGATGACGGTGTTGTCCCAGTCGAAGACGGCGAGGGGCTTCCCGCCCTTCGTTCCGCCGTCGGCGCAGTGGGTGGCGATCAGGCGGTCGAGCCGGGCCTTGTTGTCCCCGTACCAGCCGGTGGAGACGTTCAGGGTGGGGCACGGGCGGTGCTTCGCCTGTGCCGGGACGGCCGGGACGAGGGTGGCCGCGGCGAGGGCGAGCGCGGCGACGGCGGCGGACGTGCGGAGGCGGTGGTTCACGGACACGCTCCTGTCGGTACGCGGACAGCCGGGCGCCTTGCGACGCCCGGCTGTCGGAGGGGTGGCTGCTGGAGGGGTGGCTGCTAGAGGGGCGTCACGTACGCGCCCGCGATGCCGCCGTCCACGAGGAAGTCGGTGGCGTTGACGAAGGAGGAGTCGTCGCTGGCGAGGAAGGCGACGGCGGCGGCGATCTCGTCGGCCTCGGCGAACCGGCCGACGGGGATGTGGACGAGGCGGCGCGCGGCCCGCTCGGGGTCCTTGGCGAACAGCTCCTGGAGGAGCGGGGTGTTGACGGGCCCGGGGCACAGCGCGTTGACGCGGATGCCCTCGCGGGCGAACTGGACGCCCAGCTCGCGGGACATGGCGAGCACGCCGCCCTTGGAGGCGGTGTAGGAGATCTGGCTGGTGGCGGCGCCCATGACGGCGACGAAGGAGGCGGTGTTGATGATGGAGCCCCGGCCCTGGCGGCGCATGTAGGGCAGGGCGGCCTTGCAGCAGAGGTAGACGGAGGTGAGGTTGACGTCCTGGACGCGCTTCCAGGCCTCCAGGCCGGTCTCCAGGATGGAGTCGTCGTCGGGGGGCGAGATGCCGGCGTTGTTGAAGGCGACGTCCACGGAGCCGTAGGTGTCGAAGGCGGTCCTGAACAGCGCCTCGACCTGCTCGGGGTCGGTGACGTCGACCCGTACGAAGGTGCCGCCGACCTCTTCCGCGGCGGCCTTGCCCGCGGTCTCGTCGATGTCGCCGCAGACGACGTTCGCGCCCTCGGAGGCGAGGCGGCGGGCGGTGGCGAGGCCGATGCCGCTGCCGGCGCCGGTGATGACGGCGGTGCGGCCGACCAGACGGCGGCAGATGATCTCTTCGGTGGTCATGCGGTTCAGGCCTCCGTGCTGAGGAAGACGTTCTTGGTTTCGGTGAAGGCGGTCAGGGCGTCGGGGCCGAGTTCGCGGCCGAGGCCGGACTGCTGGTAGCCGCCGAACGGGGTCCAGTAGCGGACGCTGGAGTGGGAGTTGACGGAGAGGTTGCCGGCGCGGACGGCGCGGGAGACGCGCAGGGCGCGGCCGAGGTCCCGGGTCCAGATCGAGCCGGACAGGCCGTACTCGGTGGCGTTGGCGAGGCGGACCGCGTCGGCCTCGTCCTCGAAGGGGAGGACGACGGCGACGGGTCCGAAGACCTCCTCGACGGCGCAGGGGGCGTCCTCGGGCAGGCCGGTGAGGACGGTCGGCGGGAACCAGAAGCCGGGTCCTTCGGGGGCCTTGCCCCGGATGCCTTCGAGGGTGTCGGGGACGTAGGAGCGGACCCGGTCGAGCTGGGCGCGGGAGATCAGCGGACCCATCTGGGTGCGTTCGTCGGCGGGGTCGCCGACGACGATCTCCTCGACGGCGGGGGCGAGGAGTTCCAGGAAGCGGTCGTACGCGCTGCGCTGGACGAGGATGCGGGTGCGGGCGCAGCAGTCCTGACCGCTGTTGTCGAGGAAGGACATCGGAGCGGCGGCGGCCGCGGCTTCGAGGTCCGCGTCGGCGAAGACGACGTTGGGGCTCTTGCCGCCGAGTTCGAGGGTGACCCGCTTCACCCGTTCGGCGCACTTGGCCATGATGGCCCTGCCGACCCGGGTGGAGCCGGTGAAGACGATCTTGGCGACGCCGGGGTGTTCGACCAGGGCGTTCCCGGCGACCGGGCCGGTGCCGGGGAGGACCTGGAAGAGGCCTTCGGGCAGGCCCGCCTCCAGGGCGAGTTCGGCGAGGCGGAGGGCGGTGAGCGGGGTGGTCTCGGCCGGTTTGAGGATCACGGCGTTGCCGGCGGCGAGGGCGGGGGCGGTGGCCCAGGCGGCGATCGGCATGGGGAAGTTCCAGGGGGCGATGACGCCGACGACCCCGAGGGGTTCGAGGATCGTGACGTCGAGGCCGCCGGCCACCGGGATCTGGCGCCCGTTGAGGCGTTCCACTCCCCCGGCGGAGAATTCGAGCAGGTCGCGGACGTTGTCGGCCTCCCAGCGGGCGTTGCCGAGGGTGTGGCCGGCCTCGGTGACCTCCAACCGGGCCAGTTCCTCGGCGTGTCCGTCGACGGCGGCGGCGAAGCGGCGGAGGAGCCGGGCGCGGTCGGCGGGGGCGGCGGCGGCCCAGCCGCGCTGGGCGGCGGCGGCCCGGGTGACGGCGGCGTCGACGTCGGCGGGGGTGGCCGCGGGGACGTCGGCGACGTGTTCCTCGGTCGCCGGGTTCAGTACCTGGAGCAACTCTTTCCTCACAAGCGTTCGCCTCACAAGCGTTCGAAGGAGCGGCGCAGTTCCCAGTCGGTCACCGCGGCGTCGAAGGCGTCGAGTTCGACGCGGGCCATGTTGCGGTAGTGGGCGACGACCTCGGGGCCGAAGGCGGCCTTGGCGATCTCGCTGGTCTCCCAGAGCTCGGCGGCCTCGCGCAGGGTGGTGGGGACGTGGGCGTAGTCGGCGGCGTAGGCGTTCCCCGTGCAGGGCTCGGGCAGTTCGAGGCGCTGCTCGATGCCGTGGAGTCCGGCGGCGACCAGGCCGGCGACGGCGAGGTAGGGGTTGACGTCGCCGCCGGGGAGGCGGTTCTCGAAGCGGGTGGAGCGTCCGTGGCCGACGACCCGGAGGGCGCAGGTGCGGTTGTCGTGGCCCCAGGCGACGGCGGTGGGGGCGAAGGAGCCGGGCTGGAACCGCTTGTAGGAGTTGATGTTGGGGGCGTAGAGGAGGGAGAAGTCGCGGAGGGCGGCGAGCTGTCCGGCGAGGAAGTGCCGCATGGTCTCCGACATGCCGTGCTCGTCGTCCCCGGCCATCACGTTCTCCCCGGCGGCGTTCTGGAGGGAGAGGTGGATGTGGCAGGAGTTGCCCTCGCGCTCGTTGTACTTCGCCATGAAGGTGAGGGAGCAGCCCTCCTGGGCGGCGATCTCCTTGGCGCCGGTCTTGTAGACGGCGTGCTGGTCGCAGGTGGTGAGGGCCTCGTCGTACTTGAAGGCGATCTCGTGCTGGCCGGGGTTGCACTCGCCCTTGGCGGACTCGACGGTGAGTCCGGCGGCGGTCATCTCGTTGCGGATGCGGCGCAGCAGGGGTTCGACGCGGCCGGTGCCGAGGACGGAGTAGTCGACGTTGTACTGGTTGACGGGGGTGAGGCCGCGGTAGTTCGCGTCCCAGGCCCGCTCGTAGCTGTCCTTGAAGACGATGAACTCCAGCTCGGTGCCGACGTGGGCGGTGAGCCCGTGTTCCGCGAGGCGTTCGAGCTGGCGGCGGAGGATCTGGCGGGGCGCGGCGGTGACGGGGGTGCCGTCGGCCCAGGCGAGGTCGGCCGTCACCATGGCGGTGGCCTCGTTCCAGGGGACGCGGCGGAGGGTGGTGAGGTCGGGGTGCATGGCGAAGTCGCCGTAGCCGCGGTCCCAGGAGGACATCTCGTAGCCGTCGACGGTGTTCATCTCGGTGTCGACGGCCAGGAGGTAGTTGCAGCCCTCGGTGCCGTGGCCGAGGACGTCGTCCAGGAAGAACTGCGCGGCGAACCGCTTGCCCTGGAGCCGCCCCTGCATGTCGGGGAAGGCGAGGACTACGGTGTCGATCTCTCCGCTCGCGACGAGGGCGCGCAGCTCCTCGACGCGGAGCGGGGGTGTGCGGTCTGCCACGGGATTGCTCCTCCTTCGGCCTGCCGGGAACCATAAGGTATTGCGCAAGACCATTGCTTGGGAAGTGCCGGCGGAAAGGAAACGAGAACGTGGCCAGTACGAGTGAATCGGCGGACCGGTTGACGCCCGTGCTGCGGCCGGTGCGGGCGGGCAACGGGTTCGAGGAGGCCCTGGAGCAGATCCTCCAGGTGGTGCGGCTCGGCCTGGTGCCGGACGGGGAGCGGCTGCCGGCCGAGCGGGAGCTGGCCGAGCGGATGGGGATCAGCCGGGTGACCCTGCGCGAGGTCCTGAAGGTCCTCCAGGAGCAGGGGCTCGTGGAGAGCCGGCGCGGCCGGTACGGCGGGACGTTCGTGCTGCCCCGGACGCGGACGGGCGACGAGGACGAGCTGCGCCGCCGGATCGCCTCGGTCGACGTGGAGGACACCCTGCGCTTCCGGGAGGTCCTGGAGGTGGGGGCCGCCGGGCTGTGCGCCGCCCACGGCCTGGACGCGGCGGGCGCCGGGCGGCTGCGGTCCGCCCTCGCGGCGACCCACGACGCCCCGCTCGGCGACTACCGGCGCCAGGACACCCTGCTCCACCTCACGCTCGCGGAGCTGTCGGGCTCGCCGAGCCTGACGGCCCGGTACGCGGCGGTCCGGGCGACGGTGAACGACCTGCTCGACTGCATCCCGCTGCTCGTGCGGAACCTGGAGCACTCCCAGCACCAGCACACCGCGCTCGTGGAGGCGGTCCTCGACGGGGACGCGGACGCGGCGCGCGAGGTGATGCGGGAGCACTGCGCGGGCACGGCGGCGCTGCTGCGGGGCTTCCTGACGTGAGCGGCGGGGCTTTCCGGGTGAGCGGCGCCCGGGCCGCACGGAGGGCCCCCGTAACCCGAAAGTAACGCACGGGGGTTGCGTTCCCGCCAGGACCGACGCAAAGGTATGGCGTCAATCCATTGGGCCCGTTGCGGGGAGCTGACGCTGCCATGACGCTCGAAGACACGACCGGGAGCACGTCCGGGAAGACACCCGGGGACGGGGAGGCGCCCGGGAGCGGCGCCCCGCCGGAGGACGACTACCTGAAGCGGCGGGCGCTGCGCCGCGGCAGCGCCGGCTGGCTGCTGCTCACCGGCCTCGGCGTCGCCTACGTCGTCTCCGGGGACTTCTCCGGCTGGAACATCGGCCTGTCGAAGGGCGGCTTCGGCGGGCTCGCCGTCGCCACCGTCCTGATGGGCGCGATGTACGCCTGTCTGGTCTTCGCGCTCGCCGAGCTCTCCGCCATCCTGCCCACGGCGGGCGGCGGCTACGGCTTCGCCCGCCGGGCGCTCGGCACCTGGGGCGGCTTCCTCACCGGCACCGCGATCCTCATCGAGTACGTCCTCGCCCCCGCCGCGATCTCCCTCTTCATCGGCGACTACGTCGAGTCCCTGGGGCTCTTCGGCCTGGAGTCCGGCTGGCCGGTCTATCTGGTCTGCTTCGCGCTCTTCATCGGGATCCACCTGTGGGGCGTGGGCGAGGCGCTGCGGTTCAGCCTGGTCGTGACGGCGATCGCGGTCGCGGCCCTGGTCGTCTTCGCGTTCGGCGCGTTCACCGACTTCCACGTGGACGGCCTGAACGACATCCCGGTGGACGGCGAGGCGTTCGGCTCGAACTCCTGGCTGCCGTTCGGCCTGCTCGGGATCTGGGCCGCGTTCCCCTTCGGCATGTGGTTCTTCCTCGGCGTCGAAGGGGTGCCGCTGGCCGCCGAGGAGGCGAAGGACCCGGTCCGGTCGATGCCGAAGGCGCTGGCGATCTCGCTCGGCGTCCTGGTGCTGCTCGCCGTCATGACCTTCTTCGCCGCCACCGGGGCGCGCGGCGCGGCCGCCGTCCAGGAGGCCGGGAACCCGCTGGTCGTGGCGCTCCAGGGCGACGGGGAGCCGACGGCGCTCAGCCGGTTCGTGAACTACGCGGGCCTGGCCGGCCTGGTCGCCTCCTTCTTCTCCCTCATCTACGCGGGATCGCGCCAGCTGTTCGCCCTCTCCCGGGCGGGCTACCTGCCCCGCTTCCTCTCCCTGACCAGCCGCCGCAAGTCGCCCTACCTGGGGCTCCTCGTCCCGGGCGCGATCGGCTTCGCCCTCGCGGCCGGGACCGGGGACGGGGCGCGGATGCTGAACATCGCGGTCTTCGGCGCCACCATCTCGTACGCCCTGATGGCGCTCTCGCACATCGTGCTGCGCCGCCGCGAGCCGCACCTGCACCGGCCGTACCGCACGCCCGGCGGGATCGCGACCTCCTCGACGGCCTTCGTCCTGGCCCTGTCGGCCCTGGTGGCGACCTTCCTGGTGGACCGGACGGCGGCGTTCACGGCGCTCGGGGTGTACGTGATCGCCCTCGCCTACTTCGCGTTCTACAGTCGGCACCACCTGGTCGCCAAGGCGCCCGAGGAGGAGTTCGCGGCGCTCGCCGCGGCCGAGGCCGAACTCGAACGCGGCTGACACCGCCCCGACCCCTCTGGAGGAATCCTCGTGTCCGAGCCGCTGATCGGCGTGACCACCTATCTGGACCGGGCCCGCTGGGGGGTGTGGGACATGGAGGCGGCGCTGCTCCCCGCCCCGTACCCCCGGCTGGTACGGGAGAGTGGGGGGCTCGCGGCGATGCTCCCGCCGGACCGGCCGGCCGCCGCCGCCGCAGTGGTGGCCCGGCTCGACGGGCTGGTCGTCGCGGGCGGGGCGGACGTCGAGCCCGTACGGTACGGGGCCGAGCCCGACCCCCGTACCGGGCCGCCGGCCCGCGCCCGGGACTCCTGGGAGCTGGCCCTGATCGACGCGGCCCTCGCCGCCGGCACCCCGCTCCTGGGCATCTGCCGGGGGATGCAGCTGCTCAACGTGGCCCTCGGGGGCACGCTGGTCCAGCACCTGGACGGGCACGTGGAGGCGGTCGGGGTGATCGGCCGGCACAAGGTCGAGCCGGTGCCGGGGACCCGCTACGCCTCCCTGGTGCCGGAGCCGGCCGTGGTCCCGACCTACCACCACCAGGCCGTCGACCGGCTGGGCGCGGGGCTCGCGGCCTCGGCCCACGCGGAGGACGGCACGGTGGAGGCGGTGGAGCTGGCCGCTCCGGCCTGGGCGCTCGGCGTGCAGTGGCACCCGGAGATGGGCGAGGACACGCGCGTGATGCGGGGACTCGTCAAAGCTGCGGCTGCGGCCCGTGGACGTGCCTGATCAGGCGGCCGTGCGGGCGGCGAGCACCGTGCGGTCGCCCCGCATCAGGAGGGCGTAGAGGGCGGCGGAGACGCCCATGCCGACGGGCAGGGAGAGGTCGGCGCCGCCGAGGGCGGCGGCCACGGGCCCGGTGTAGAGGGTGTCGACGCAGAGGGACGCGGCGGCGACGCCGGAGACGAGGGCGAGCGCCCCGGCCCGGTTGACGCCGGCCGTGTACCAGAAGGGGCTGCCGGGGGTCTCGTCGGAGAGCGCGACCCCGTCGTAGCGGCAGCGGCGCAGCAGGACGTCGGTGGCGTACACGGCCATGAGCGGGCCGACCAGGACCGTGATCACCTGGAGGGCGTTGCTGACGGTGTCCAGGAAGTCGGAGACGAGGACGCCGTACAGGGTGAGGGCGACGGCCACGGCGCCGTCGAGGAGGACGCTGACGGAGCGGCGGACGCGCAGGCCGACCGCCTGGAGGGCGAGTCCGGCGCTGTAGGCGGTCAGGGCGTTGATGGCGATGGTGCCGAGGACCAGGGCGAGCAGGAAGACCGGCGCGAACCAGCCGGGCAGGATCTCCTGGAGCGCGGTCTGCGGGTCGGTCATGTCGACGGCGGTGGCCGCGAGGGCGCCGAGCGAGCTGACGACGACGCTGGGCAGGAAGGCGCCGAGGGCGGTCCAGACGGCGATCGCCCTCCTGGAGGCGGTGCGGGGCAGGTAGCGGGAGAAGTCGGCGCTCGTGGTGTACGAGAGCGGGCCCGAGGCGATCATCGTGGTGCCCGCGAGGAGCAGGGACCACAGCTCGGTGCCGGAGAGGCGCGCGGCGGGGGCGTACGCGAGGTCGGCGTGCCGCAGGACGGCGAACGCGACGACGGCGAAGGCCGCGGCGAGGGCGAGCGTGATCGGCAGGTACAGCTTGATGATCAGGCCGTGCCCGTAGACGCTGATGACCAGCGTGAGGGCGGCGATCACCACGATGACGGCCACCTCGACGGGGACGGTGACCGCGAGGCCGGTCTTCTCCACGAGCGCGAAGGCGGCGGTGGCCGCGGCGGCCAGGTTGAGGGCGAAGTAGCAGACGGAGACCAGCCAGCCGCCGATCGCGTTGTTCACGCGGTTGCCGCGGACGCCGTAGACGGCCCGGGTGATCACCTCGCTGGGCGCGCCGGCGGCCGGGCCCGAGGTGGCGAGCAGGCCGGTGAGCAGCCAGAGGAGGTTGCCCGCGACGATCACGCCGAGTGCCTGCCAGAGGCTCAGGCCCATGAGGACGAGGGCGCCGCCGATGACCAGGCTCAGGTAGTTGACGTTCGCCGCGGCCCAGACGGAGAACAGCTCGCGGGGGTGCCCGTGGCGCTCCCCGTCGGGGATGCGGTCGATGCCGTGGGCCTCGATGCGGCCCGGCCGGCCGGCGGCCGGAGGGGTGACCTGAGCGGCCCGGGAGGCCGGGTCCTGGTCGGGGATCGTGGAAGCCATGCGGCCCTCCGGAAGCGTGTGGTGCCCACCTGGTTGCTTATTGGTCGCACACTCAATAGCATCCCCGGTATGTCGTCAAGCGTCGAGCGCAAACGCATCCGGAAAACCCCCGAAGCCCGGCGGGCGGAGATCGTGGAGGCCGCGGCCCGGGTCGCCCTGACCGAGGGCCTGGAGTGCGTCACGCTGCGGCGGATCGCCGAGGAGCTGTCCGTGCGGCCGGGTCTGATCAGCCACTACTTCCCCTCGGCGGAGGATTTGGTGGCCGAGGCGTTCGCCGTGGCCGCCACCGGGGAGCTCGACTCGCTGCTGCCCGCCGAGCGGCCGCACGGCACCCCCGTGCAGTACCTCGCGCGCTACTTCGCGCTCTCGGCCGGGGAGGCGTACGACGACATCAGCCGCCTGTGGATCAACGCCCGGCACCTCAGCCGCTACCGGCCCGTCCTGCGCGACCGGGTCGCCGAGCAGGAGCTCGCCTCCGACGACCGCCTCGAAGGGCTCATCCGCGAGGGCGTCGAGCGGGGCGAGTTCCGCACGGACGACCCGCGCGCCGCGGCCATCCAGATCCTGGTCGTCCTCGACGGCCTCGGCGCCCACGCCAACACCGACCGGAGCAACCGGCCGGAGGCCGTCACCCGCATGGCCGTCACCACGGCGGAACGCGAACTCGGCCTCGCCGCAGGGGCGTTGACGGAGACGCCGCTGCCGGTCGTAGCGGACTGAGCTGCCGGACGCGCCTCGGTGCCACCCGTCCCCGTATCCGCCTCCTGCACCCGTACTCGTACCCGCCTCCCGTACCCGTCCCCGTGCTCGTACCGCTGAAGAACCACCCCGCACCCCCTGGAGCCACCCGTGCGCACCCGACTCGTCCTGCTCTCCGCCCGTCTGCTCGACCCCGGCACGGGGGCGTTCCTGCCGGAGACCGCGCTCGCCGTCTCCGGCGACGGCCGGATCGCGGCCCTGGGCGACGACCGCGAGATCCGCGCGCTCGCCGGTCCCGCGACCACCGTGGTCGACCTCAAGGGGGCCGTCGTCACCCCCGGGCTCGTCGACGGGCACGTGCACCCGGTGACCGGCGCCGAGCTGACGCACGGCCTCGACCTGTCGTACTGCGCCGACCTCGACGACGTCCGGGAGGCCCTCGCCCGCGAGGTGCGGACCCTGGAGCGCGGGGCGTGGCTGTTCGGCTGGGGCCTCGACCCGAACGTCTTCGACGGCCGCCCCCTCGGCATCGCGCCCTTCGACGCCGTCCTCGACGGAGTGCCCGCCTTCCTGCTGCTCTTCGACGCCCACTCGGCCCTCGCCAGCCGCCGGGCCCTCGAACTCGCCGGGGTCGACGGCCCCCGCACCTTCGACCAGGCCTCCGCCGAGGTCGTCTGCGACGCCGACGGGCGCCCGACCGGCCTCCTCCAGGAGGACGCCGCCTGCGAGCTGGTCGAGCGGGTCGCCCCGAAGCCGACGCGCGAGGAGAGCCGGGAGCGGCTGGCGGCCTCGCTGCGCTCCATGGCCGCCACGGGCCTGACCGGCGGCCACGCCATGGACGCCAATGGCGACAGCCTCGCCCTGTACGGGGAGCTCGACGCGGCCGGCGAGCTGCCGCTGCGGCTGCGGGTCGCTCCCTGGTGCCAGCCCGGCACCGACGCGGACGGCGTACGGGAGCTGATCGAGCGGCAGGGCACCGGCGGGGAGCTGTGGCGGGTCGCCGGCGTGAAGCTCTTCATGGACGGGACCATCGACAACGGCACCGCGTGGCTGGAGCGGCCCGACTGCCACGGCGAGTCCACGCACGCGTTCTGGCCGGACCCCGAGGCGTACACCCGGATCGTCGGGGAGCTGCACCGGGCGGGCGTGCCCACCGCGACGCACGCCATCGGGGACGCGGCCGTGCGGCACGTCCTCGACTCCGTCGAGAAGGCGCGCGCCTCGGGCGGCGGGGTGCGGCACCGGGTCGAGCACATCGAGACCGTCCCGGACGACACCCTGCGCCGCTTCGCGGAGCTGGGCGTCCTCGCGTCCATGCAGCCCACCCACTGCTGCGACTTCACCCGCGCCGACCACACCGACAACTGGTCGCGCCGGCTCGGCGAGGAGCGCGCCTCGCGCGCGTGGCGCTGCCGGGACCTGCTGGACTCCGGTACGACCGTGGTCCTCGGCTCGGACTGGCCGATCGCACCGTTCCCGCCGCTCGGCGTGATGGCCGGGGCCCGGCACCGGCGCCCGAGCCGCGACCTCGGGCAGGCGCCGCACGGGCCCGAGCAGGCGCTGACGCCGCTGGAGGCGCTGCGGGGTCTGACGACGGCTCCGGCGTACGCGGCGGGCGAGGAGCACGAGGCGGGCCGGATCGCCCTCGGCCACCGCGCCGACCTGGCCGTCTTCGGCGGCGACCCGCTGACCACGGAGGCGACGGAGCTGCCGGACCTGCCGGTGCTGCTGACGGTCCTCGACGGGCGGATCACCCACCGGGCGGCGAGCGTCTGATCGGCGGCTCCGGGGCGCGGATCGAGGCCTGTCGCGGGTCAAGACCGCTTACGGGTCAAGGCCTGTCGCGGTCAAGGCCGGTCGCGGGTCAAGGCCGGTCGCGGTCAAGGCCGGTCACGGATCAAGGCCGGTCACGGATCAAGGCCTGTCGCGGGTCAGGGAGAGCAGGTCGCGGGCCGGGCCCGTGGGGCGGTGGCCTGCGGGCCAGACGGCCCGCAGGTCCCGGCGCAGGACCACCCCTTCGACGGGGACGGCGACCAGGCGGCGGGAGGCCAGCTCCTCGGTGATCGCGAGTTCGCTGAGGACGGCCGGCCCGGCCCCGCTGACGGCGGCGGCCTTCACCGCCGTCGTGGAGGCGAGTTCGAGGAGCGGTCGCGCGAGGCCGCCGTGGGCGGCGAGGGCCGCGTCGAGGACCTGCCGGGTGCCCGAGCCGCGCTCCCGCAGCACCAGCGGGGTCGCGGCCAGCTCCGCCGGGTCCAGCGGGGCGCGGCGGCGGGCCCACGGGTGCGAGGGGGCGGCGACGACCGCGAGCCGGTCGCGGGCGACGACCGCGCCGTCGAGGCCGTCCGGCACGGCGAGGCCCTCCACGAAGCCGACGTCCGCGTCGCCCGCGAAGAGGCGTTCCGCGACGGCCGCGGAGTTCCCGGCCTGGAGCGACACGGCGGTGTCGGGGCGTTCGGCGCGCAGGGCGATCAGCCAGCCCGGCAGCAGGTACTCGGCGATGGTCATGGACGCGGCCACCCGCAGCCGCGAGTCGCGCCGCCCGCGCAGGGCCTGCGCCCCGGCGTCGAAGGCCTCCGCCGCCTCCACGATCCGCCGGGCCCAGTCCGTGACGAGGGCGCCCGCGTCGGTGAGCCGGGAGCCGCGCGGCGAACGGTCGACCAGCGCCACCCCCAGCTGCCGTTCCATGGAGCGGATCCGGCTGCTCGCGGCGGGCTGGGTGATCCCGACCTCGCGGGCGGCCGCTCCGAGGCTGCCGTGCCGGGCGACGGCGAGGAGCAGTTCGAGCGCGCCGAGGTCGGGGACGCGGTGGGAGAGGTGCGGCCGGGGGGCGCCGCCCTTCGGAGCGCTCCCGGCGGCGTCGCGGGAAGCGCTCCGGGCCCCGCCCCCGTACGCACCGTCTCCGTACGCCCCGCCCCCGTGCGCCCCGTCCTTGCGCGCCCCGCCCCCGTGCGTCCCGCCCTCGTGGGCGCCACCGCCCCGCGTTCCCCTGCTCATAAACCCAGCTTATGACGTCATAGCCACATGATCCCTGGTCCGGGCCCGGGAACGGGGCGACGGTGGAGCCATGGCAAGCGTCGCACCCCTCCGCCCGACCCCCCTCCCGGTCCCCCGCGCCACCACCCCCGGCGCCCGGCCGGGCCCGCGGGCCCGCTCCGTCCGTCACCTCGGACCCCACTGGTACGCCTCCGTGATGGGCACGGCGATCGTCGCCACGGCGGGCGCCGCCCTCCCGGTGCACGCCCCCGGCCTCCGTACGGCCTGCGCGGCGGTCTGGGCGCTGTCGCTCGCGATGCTGCTCGTCCTGCTCCCGGCCCGCGCGCTGCACTGGCTCCACCACCGCGACCAGGCCCGCGCCCACCTCATGGACCCGGCCGTGGCCCCGTTCTACGGCTGCCTGTCGATGGCGCTGCTCGCGGTCGGCGGCGGGGCCCTGGTCGTGGGCCGGGACTGGACCGGGCTCCCGGCGGCCATCGCGCTCGACGCCGTCCTGTTCGCCGCCGGCACCCTGATCGGCCTGGTGGCGGCCGTGGCCGTCCCGTACCTCATGGTGGTGCACCACCGGATCGAGGGCGCGTCCCCGGTGTGGCTGCTGCCGGTCGTCGCCCCCATGGTCTCCGCCGCCCTCGGCCCGCTGCTCGTCCCCCACCTGCCCCCGGGGCAGGCCCGGCAGACGCTCCTGATCGCCTGCTACGCGCTGTTCGGCCTCAGCCTGCTCGCCACCCTGCTCGTCCTGCCCCTGGTCTTCGGGCGGCTCGTCACCGGCGGCCCGCCGCCGCTCGCGCTCACCCCCGCCCTCTTCCTGGTCCTCGGCCCCCTCGGCCAGTCCACGACCGCCGCGAACAAGTTCGCCGACGCGGCCCCGGGCGTGCTGCCCGAGCCGTACGCGCACGGCTTCGCCGCCTTCGCCGTCCTCTACGGGGTGCCCGTCATGGGCTTCGCGCTGCTGTGGCTGGCGCTCGCCGGGGCGATGGTGCTGCGGGCGCGGCGCCGGGGCATGGGCTTCGCGATGACCTTCTGGGCCTTCACCTTCCCGGTCGGCACCTGCGTGACCGGCGTCGAGGGGCTGGCGCAGCACACCGGCCTGGCCGCCTTCCGGTGGCTGGCGGTCGGCCTGTACGCGCTCCTCGTGGCGGCCTGGCTGGTGGCCGCCCTCCACACCCTGCGCGGGCTCGTCAGCGGAGCGCTGCTCGCAGGGCCCGGGACAGGCGTTCCGGGGCCTCGGCCAGCGACGGCCCGTACCAGGTGAGCATGCGCCCGTCCACGAGGGCGGCGGCGGTCCCGGGGAAGGCCTCGGGGCCGTCGTCGCGCGTGAAGCGGTAGGGCTCGTCGGGCAGCACGACCAGGTCGGGGGCGGTGGCGCGCAGTTCGTCGAGCGGGAGGCGGGGATAGCGCTCGGGATGGTCCGCGTACGCGTTCCGGACGCCGAGGCGGGCGAGCAGGTCGCCGGCGAAGGTGTCGCGGCCCAGGACCATCCAGGGGCGGCGCCAGATCGGTACGACGGCGGTGGGCGGCGCCTCCGGGCGCGGGGGCGCGACGGCGGCCCAGGCGTCCCCGGCCTCCGCGAGCCAGCGGGGACGGCGGGGCGCGCCGCAGGCGCCGAGGACCCGTTCCAGCTCGCACAGGCCCTGGTCGAGGGTGCGGACCTCGGTGACGAGGACGTCGAGCCCGGCGGCGCGCAGGGCGTCGAGGTCGGGGGCGCGGTTCTCCTCCTCGTTGGCGAGGACGAGGTCGGGGCGGAGGGCGGTGATCGCGGGGACGTCGGGGTTCTTGGTGCCGCCGATCCGGGCGACGTCGAGACCGGCGGGGTGCGTGCACCAGGCGGTGGCGCCGACGAGGACGCCGGGCAGGGTGACGGCGACGGCCTCGGTGAGGGAGGGCACGAGCGAGACGACCCTCATCGCCGTACCTCCGGAGTCTCCCCGTCCCTCATCGCCGTACCTCCGGGCTCTCCCGGCCCCTCGTCGCCGCGTCGTCCGCCGTGGTCCCCCGGCCCGTCACTCCTCCTCCGCCTCCACGTGCTCCCCGACGGCCACGACCAGGAGCCGGGTGCCGGGTTCGGTGGCGCGCCAGCGGTGCCGTACCCCGCCGGAGAGGTAGAGGGTGTCCCCCCGGTCGAGCCGGTAGGCGCGGCCCTCGGCCTCGACCTCGGCGGCTCCGTCGGCCACGTACAGCAGCTCGTCGTTGCGGTGCTGGAACTCGCGGCCCGCGTCCTGCTCGCCGGTGAACTCCAGGGCGTGCAGCTGGTGGCGGCCCCGGACCAGGGACCGGACGCCCTCGGGCAGGTCGGGCGAGCCCTCCCCGGACCGGACGACGTCGACGGTGCAGGAGGCCTCGGCGACGGCGAGGAGTTCGCCGGCCGTGGTCTCCAGGGCCTCGGCGACGAGTTCGAGGGAGCGGCGGCTGGGGCGGGCCCGGTCGTTCTCGACCTGGCTGAGGAAGGGCACGGAGAGGCCGCTGCGGGAGGCGACGACGGCCAGGGTGAGGCGGAGCGCTCTGCGGCGCCTCTTGACGGCCGCGCCCACACGGGGTGACTCCTTCTCGTCCATGTCGGCTCCCTCCCTCTCGCCCCGTGCCCGTCGCGATCCTCGTACCGGTCGGTTACCTGCACCTTACGCAGCTTTGGGGCGGGGTTTCGCGTCGTGCGGAAAAGGAGCGGGCGCCGTGCACATACGGCGACCGCTCCTTTTCGGACAGGAACCGTACGGTTCCGTCGGGGGGCTACTGCGGGGTGAGCTTCTCCGCGAGACCGGGGTTCCGGTCGAGCCAGGTGCGGACGGCCTGCTGCTCCTTGCCCTTGCCGGTCTCCTGGATGACGGCTTCGAGGTCCGTGAGCTGCTTCTCGGACAGTTCGAAGCCCTTCAGCCAGGCGCCGACCTCGGGGTTCTCCTCGCTGAAACCCTTACGGGCGAGGGTGTGGACGCCGTCGCCCTTGCCCCAGGTGCCCTTGGGGTCCTTCAGCTTCTTCAGGTCGTGGGCGGAGTAGGCCCAGTGCGGCGACCAGAGGGTGACGACGACGGGCTCCTTGCGCTCGTACGCGCGCTTCAGCTCGGCGAGCATGCCGGGCGTGGAGCCGTCGACGACCTTGTACTCGCCCTCCAGGCCGTACTCCTTGAGCACCTTGTCCTTGAGGATGCCCATCATCCCGGCGCTGGGCTCGATGCCGACGATCCGGCCCTTGAACTGTCCGGCCTTGCCCTTGAGGTCGGCGAGGGAGTCGACGCCCTTCACGTACGAGGGGACGGAGAGCTCCAGGGAGGTGGGGCCGTACCAGGAGCCGAGGTCCTCCAGGTCGTTCTCGTACTTCTCCCAGTACTGGGCGTGGGTGACGGGGAGCCAGGAGTCGGTCTGGAAGTCGAGCTGGCCGCCGGCCAGGCCGGTGTAGAGGGCGCCGGCCTCCAGCTGCTTGGCGTCGACCTCGTAGCCGCGCCGCTCCAGGAGCTCCTTCCACAGGAACGTGGAGGCGATGCCCTCGTCCCAGGGGATGTAGCCGATGCTGACCTTCTTGCCGTTGCCACCGCCCGCGCTTCCGGAGCCGGAGCCGTTGCCGAGGAAGCCGGTGCCGCCCGCCACGAGGGCGAGGACGACGACGCCGACGAGGGCGGTGACGGGCTGCGGCCGGTGGGCCCAGAGCTTGGCGCCGGGGCGCTTGGCGACGGCGGCACGCGCCTTGGCGGCGGCGCGGCGGCCCAGCGGGGAGACCTGGCGGCCGAGGGCGCCGGTCATCCGGTCGAGGTACATGGCGAGGACGACGATGGAGACGCCGGCCTCGAAGCCGAGGCCGATGTCGACGTTGCCGATGGCGCGGTAGACGGCGCCGCCGAGCCCGCCGCCGCCGACCATGCCGGCGATGACGACCATGGACAGGCCCAGCATGATGACCTGGTTGACGCCGGCCATGATCGTCGGGAGGGCGAGCGGCAGCTGCACGCGCAGCAGGGTGTTGCGCGGGGTGGTGCCGAACGCCTCGGCCGCCTCCACGAGTTCGCCGTCGACCTGGCGGATGCCCAGCTCGGTCATCCGGACGCCCGGGGGCAGCGCGAAGACGATGGTGGCGATGATGCCGGGGACCACGCCGACGCCGAAGAAGATGATGCCGGGGATCAGGTAGACCATCGCCGGCATGGTCTGCATGAAGTCGAGGACCGGGCGCATGACGGCGCTGACGGTCTTCGAGCGGGCCGCCCAGATGCCGAGCGGCACGGCGATCACCAGGGTGACCAGGGTGGCGACGAGGACGAGGGAGAGCGTCGCCATGGCCCCGTCCCACAGCTGGACGGAGTCGACCAGTGCGAAGCCGGCGAAGGCGAGGAGGCCGGCGGCGAAGCCGCGCAGCCACCAGGCGACGACGGCGAGGATGCCGGCGAACAGCAGCGGCTGGGGCGCGGACAGGACGGCGTCGATGCCGTCGTAGAGGCCGGTGACGCCGGTGGTGACGGCGTCGAAGAGCCAGGAGAACTGGGACTGGAGCCAGTCGACGGAGCTGTCGACCCACTGCCCGAGGGGAAGCCTAGGCACCGGTGGTCACCTCCTGCCCGTTCTTGGCGGGGGCGTTCCGGGTACCGCCGCCCTTCGCGGCGGAGGGCTGCGCACCGGAGTCGTTCGCGGCCGCGCTCTCCGCACTCACACCCGCCGTACTCGCTCTCTCCGTACTCGCGCTCCCCGCGCCGGAGCTCTTCACGTCCGCGCTCTCCGCGCCGAGGTCCCTGGCGGACGCACTCTCCGCGCCGAGGTCCCTGGTGGACGCGCTCTCCGCGCCGAGGTCCCTGGTGGACGCGCGCCGTTCCTCGACGCCCTTCGTGGTGACGTCCTTCACGGTGGCGTCGTGCGCGCCGAGGCCGCCCATCACGCCGAGGAGGCGCTCCGGGGACACGATCCCGAGGACGGTGCCGTCGGTGTCCTCCACGGTCACGGGGTGCGGGGCGCCGGCGGCGATCGCGCACAGGTCCGCGACGAGGGTGTCGGGCCCGACGGGCCGGCAGGCGCAGTCCTCCGGGCAGTCGGCGGCGGGCGCGCCCGCGGCCATGACGGCGGAGGCGGTGAGCACCCGGGAGCGGTCGACGTCCTGGATGAAGGAGGCCACGTAGTCGTCGGCGGGGCGGACGAGGATGTCCTCGGCGGTGCCGAGCTGGACGATCCTGCCGTCGCGCATGACGGCGATCCGGTCGCCGAGCCGCATGGCCTCGTTGAGGTCGTGGGTGATGAAGACGATGGTCTTCTTCAACTGCTTCTGGAGGACGAGGAGCTGGTCCTGCATGTCGCGGCGGATCAGCGGGTCGAGCGCGCTGAACGACTCGTCCATCAGGAGCAGGTCGGCGTCGGTGGCGAGCGCCCGGGCCAGGCCGACGCGCTGCTGCATGCCGCCGGAGAGCTCGTCGGGCCAGGACTTCTCCCAGCCGGCGAGGCCGCACAGTGCGAGGGCCTCGGCGGCGCGGGTCTCGCGCTCGGCGCGGGGCACGCCCTGGACCTCCAGGCCGTAGGCGGCGTTCTCCAGGACGTTCCGGTGCGGGAAGAGCGCGAAGTGCTGGAAGACCATGCTGATCCGGCGGGAACGGACCGCACGCAGGTCGCGGGGCGAGAGCGCGGTGAGGTCGTCGCCGTCGAAGAGGACCCGGCCCGCGGTGGGTTCGAGCAACCCGTTGAGCATGCGCAGGAGGGTGGACTTCCCGGAGCCGGACAGGCCCATCACGACGAAGATCTGGCCGGGCTCGACGACGAAGCCGGCGTCCACGACGGCTGCTGTCGTCCCCTCGGCGCGCAGCTCCTCGCGATCGGCACCGTCCACCAGCCTGCGGACGGCTTCGTCGGGTCGTCTGCCGAACACCTTGTACAGGTGGTCGGCCTGGAGCCTGGACACATACACCTCACGGGTAGCAACGGAAAACGGCCCCGCCACCCCCGCGAGGCCGGACCGTGGAGCCCGCGGGATCGGCCCGCACCCCGCCGCGTACGGATTCCTTTCGTCGAAATCCGTACCGGGGTTCACTCCGGGCCCGCGCATGCCCGGGGTCGAAGGTCGCAAACGCAAAGGTGACACGGGTCACGGGAGGAAGTTCCGGAAGTCCCGTTTCCGGTGTTTCCCCGGTGCGTCGCGCCGCGCCATAGGATCGGCCGGGTGACGCGACGTTTGATGCTCCTCGACACCGCCAGCCTCTACTTCCGCGCGTACTTCGGCGTGCCGGACTCCGTCCGGGCGCCCGACGGAACCCCGGTGAACGCCGTGCGCGGGCTGCTCGACTTCATCGGCCGGCTCGTCCAGGACCACCGCCCGGACGACCTGGTGGCCTGCTGGGACGACGACTGGCGGCCGCAGTGGCGGGTGGACCTGATCCCGTCGTACAAGGCGCACCGGGTGGCCGCGGAGACGGAGACGGGTCCGGACGAGGAGGAGGTCCCGGACACCCTGTCCCCGCAGGTCCCGGTGATCGAGGAGGTCCTGGCGGCGCTCGGCATCGCGCGGATCGGGGCGGCGGGATACGAGGCGGACGACGTGATCGGGACGCTGGCGGGCCGGGCCGACGGGCCGGTGGACATCGTCACGGGCGACCGGGACCTGTTCCAGCTCGTGGACGACGCCCGGGAGGTGCGGGTCCTCTACCCGCGCAAGGGCGTCGGCGACTGCGACTTGGTGGACGGGGAGCTGATCCGTACGAAGTACGGGGTGCGCCCCGACCAGTACGCGGACTTCGCGGCGCTGCGCGGGGACGTCAGCGACGGGTTGCCGGGCGTGAAGGGCATCGGCGAGAAGACGGCGGCGCAGCTGATCACGGAGTACGGGGACCTGGCGGGGGTGCGGGCGGCGGCGCAGGACCCGGCGTCGAGGCTGACCCCGGCCAAGCGGCGCGGGATCGTGGAGGCGGCGGCGTACCTGGACGTGGCGCCGACGGTGGTACGGGTCGCCACCGACGTGCCGCTGCCGGAGTTCGACCCGGCCCTGCCCGCGGGGCCCCGCGACCCGGCGGCCCTGGACGCGCTGGTGAAGCGGTGGGGCCTCACCGGGGCCGTGGGGCGGCTGCTGCCGGTCCTGGAACGCTGATCCGGGCGGGCCGGAACCGTATCGTCCGCACGGCGAGGTGCTAGCTTAGGTATACCTAAGTAAGCCGATTCCAGGGGAGCACGTCGTGGCAGAGCAGCCGGCCCGCAGGTCACCGAAGGCCACCGAAGCGCGCGTGGTGCACACGGAGCGGATCACCCCGCACATGGTGCGGCTCGTTCTCGGTGGCCCGGGGCTCGACGGCTTCGGCGTCGGCGAGTACACCGACCACTACGTGAAGCTGCTCTTCGCCCCGGAGGGCGTGACCTACCCGGAGCCGTTCGACATGGAGCGGATCCGGGAGGAGTTCCCCCGGGAGCAGTGGCCGACGACCCGGACCTACACGGTACGGGCCTGGGACCCGGAGCGGCGCGAGCTGACCATCGACTTCGTGGTCCACGGCGACGAGGGCCTCGCGGGCCCGTGGGCGGCGCGCGCGGAGGCGGGCGACACCGTGCGCTTCCTGGGCCCCGGCGGCGGTTACGCACCGGACGAGGCCGCGGACTGGCATCTGCTCGCGGGTGACGAGAGCGCCCTCCCGGCGATCGCGGCGGCCCTGGAGCGGCTGCCCGCCGGAACACGGGCGCACGCCTTCGTGGAGATCGCGGACGCGGCGGAGGAGCAGAAGCTGGAGACGGCGGCGGGCGTCGACGTCACGTGGCTCCACCGGGGCGACCGCCCGGTGGGCGAGGCGCTGGTCGAGGCGGTCCGGACGCTGGACTTCCCGGCGGGCGACGTGCACGCCTTCGTCCACGGCGAGGCGGGCTTCGTGAAGGAGCTCCGCCGCCACCTGCGCCTGGAGCGGGAGGTGCCCCGCGAGCGCCTGTCGATCTCGGGCTACTGGCGCCTGGGCAAGTCGGACGAGGCCTGGCGCGCGATCAAGCGCGAGTGGAACGAGCAGGTGGAACGCGAACAGGAGAGCTGAGCGGATCCCGGGACGGGGGTGGCGGGGCGAGAGGCCCTGCCACCCCCGTTCGCGTGGGCACGGCCGCGCGGGAGGGGACGATCCGCGCCGGGCACGGCCGCACGGGAGGGGACGATCCGCTTCGGGCACGGCCCGCCCGCCCCGTCGGGCCACACGGACCACACGGACCGGGCAGACGGCACAGGTCCCGTTAGAGCACCCTGGCCTCAGGCCTTCAGGGCCTCAAGGTCTCAGAGCCTCAGGGCTTCAGAGCCTCAGGTCCTCAGGGCCTCAGGGCCTCAGGGCCTCAGGGCCTCAGGGCGTCTCCCCGAAGACCCGGTCCGACGCGTCCACGTGGGCGAGCCGGCGCAGGGCGGCGAAGACGGCGTCGCCGATGACCGTGCCGACGACCACGCTCTCCACCAGTTCCTCCCGCGCCACCTGGTGGGCCACGTACTCCAGGTCGACCCGCGCCACCCGTTCCGCCGCGTCCGCGTACGCGTCCAGGATCTCGGCGAACCGTCCGTGGCCGACCTCCTCAAGCGCGGCGAGCGCCGTCGCCAGGGACTCCGCCGCCGGACTCCCCTCGTACGTGCGCCATCCACGCGCCTCGATCAGCTCGGCAACCCTCTTCCTCGCCTCGGCGATCCCGGAACCGTCTCCGCGCTCGTAGCGCGGCACCACCTGGTCCGCCGCCTCCCCGAGCACCGTGTGCAGCGGTCGCCGCGGATCGTCGATCGCCTCGATCACTCCACGGATCCCCGCCACCGACAGACCGCCCACATCGAGGAGCGCGCGGATCAGGCGGAGCCGCTGCACGTGCGTCTCCCCGTACGAGGCCTGGTTCGGGCTCGTCAGTTCTCCGGGCGGGAGCAGTCCTTCCCGTACGTAGAACTTGATCGTCGGCACGGACACTCCGGTCCTGCGACTCAACTCTCCGATGCGCACTACCCGTTCACCTTTCCGAACCCTCTTCGGCCTTGCCGACCGACAACCACATCATAGATAGTGGCGCTATCAGATAGCGGCGAGTGCCGCTATCCATACTTTCCCACGGGGGGATCCGTATGCCTTCGCCGAACCCACAGAAACCACCCACCCCACCCACTCCGCCGACCTCGCCGACTCCGCTGACCCCGCCGCCCCGGCTGCACCGCCCCCTGGTCTGGTTCGCCGCCTCGATGGGCGCCCTCGCCCTCGTCTCCGCCGGCGGCCTGGTGGTCGACGACCGGATCCTGGTCGGCGCGCCGATCTGGGCCAAACCGTTCAAGTTCTCGGTCTCGTTCGTCGCCTACTCCCTCTCGCTCGCCTGGATGCTCTCGCTGCTCCCCCGGGGCCGCCGAACCGGCTGGTGGGCCGGAACGGTGGTCGCCGCCGCGAGCGCGGTGGAGATGGTCCTCATCACCCTCCAGGTGGTACGGGGCACCCGGAGCCACTTCAACCAGGCGACCCCGTTCGACGACACCGTCTTCCAGATCATGGGCGGCACCGTCGTCGTGCTGTGGCTCGGCGCCCTCGTCATCGCCCTGCTCCTGCTGCGTGCCCGGATCCTCGACCGCGCCATGGCCTGGGCGGTCCGCCTCTCCTCCCTGATCGCCCTGGCGGGCGCCGCCGTCGGCTTCCTGATGGTGCGTCCGACACCGGAACAGCTCGCGGAGGACAACCCGCCGATCTTGGGCGGGCACAGCGTCGGCGTTCCGGACGGCGGCCCGTCCATGCCGGTGACCGGCTGGGCCACCACCGGCGGCGACCTGCGCGTGGCGCACTTCTTCGGCATGCACGCGCTGCAACTGCTCCCGCTGGTCCTGATCGTCCTGACCGCACTCGGCTCCCGCTCCGCCCGCTTCCCTCATCTCGCCCGCCTCGCCCGCCTCGCCCGCCTCGCCCGCCTCGCCGACGAACGGGTCCGGTTGCGTCTCGCCCTCACCGCCTCGGCGGCCTACGCGGCGGTCTTCGCCCTGCTGACCTGGCAGGCGCTGCGCGGCCAGGCCCTGTTCGCCCCGGACGGCGCGACCCTGGCCGGCGCGGGGGCGATCGTGCTGCTCGGCGCGGCCGCCACCGCCTTCTCCCTCCGCACCCCTCCCGGGGCCCCTCCCCCTCCCCTCCCTCCTCCCCCATCC
>JNWL01000036.1 GCA_000716465.1 Streptomyces bikiniensis | reverse complement strand
GGCTTCGGTACGCAGCGGGTTGATCTCCGAGACCGCGCCGACGAACGTGGTCTTGCCCACGCCGAAGCCGCCCGCCACCACGATCTTCGCGCTGGTGGTCGAACGGGCCGCGCCGCCGTTAGAGCTTGCGAAGTCCACTGAGCACCCTTTCGAGCAGAGTCACGTCCGGCGTGCCGCCGGTCTCTCCGTTGCCCGGCTGGTGGATCGCCACCATGCCGGCCTCCGCCAGGTCGGCGACGAGGATCCGGGCGACGCCGAGCGGCATCGACAGGAGGGCCGACACCTCGGCCACCGACTTGACCTCACGGCACAGGTGGCAGATCCGCTGGTGCTCGGGGAGCAGCGTGGCGAGGTGCGCCGGGTCGGCCGTGGTGCTGACCAGCGCCTCGATGGCGAGCTGGTAGCGCGGCCGGGTCCGGCCGCCGGTCATCGCGTACGGACGCACCAGCGGCTGGTCGCCCTCGTGCCCGTACTCGTCGACTGAGGCGCCGTACGGATCGTGAGAGGCGGGGGGCGGGGTCATGAATCCTCCGGGCGTGACAGCAAGACTTCTGCCGTCTGATGGGGCCGGTGGGGGGCCGGGTGGGGCGGCCGGACGGTGAACGGTTTCCAGGGCGGTACGGAGGGGCGTACCGCCCTGTCGGTCATTCGGTACGGGGATCGGGAGGTCCGGGTGCGGATCCCGTCACTAGTGGAGCAGGCTGCCCTGGAGCTCCGCGCGGAGGTCCGGGGTGAGCACGCTGCCGGCCCGGTCGACCAGCAGCGTCATCTCGTAGCCCACGAGGCCGATGTCGCACTCGGGGTGGGCGAGCACGGCCAGCGAGGAGCCGTCCGAGACCTGCAGAGTCCGTCGGCGGAGACCACCACCGTGTGGGACACCCCGGGGGTGTTGTCCACGAAGTTGGTGATCAACCAGTTCAGATTCTGCGCCGCCTGGCTCATCGCGTTCAACTAACGCTCCTGCTGATGGTTCGGACCGAGGTGGTGATTACCCGTGGTCGAGTTACCGGCCTGACGGCCCTGCTGAATGCCGCGGCGCAGGTTGGTGAGCCGGCCGCGGACGTCGTCGGGTGCACGCGAGACCTGGGGGCCGGCCGTGTGGGCCTGCTCCTGGGCGGTCCCGGGTACGAGGTTGGCCTTCGGCACGCGCCGGGGGAGGCCGGAGGTGGTGACGCCGCCGGCCGCGGGCTTGCGCACCCGCTCGGCCTGGCGCACCAGCTCGTCGTTGGGCGAGGTCCGCCAGGCGGCCCCGCCGTTCTGGTCGCCCTGGCGGGGGGCCGGGGCGGAGGAGCGCGGCACGAGCGGGGTCTGCCCCGTCTGCGCCGGGCCCTGGGCCTGCGCCTGCTGGGCCGCCTGGTCCTGGTGGAACCAGTTGGTCTCCAGGTTGTCGTACAGCGGCGTGCGGCCGTCGCCCGCGCCGCTGCTCGCCGGCGGCAGGGCCTCCGGACGGCGCGGCTGCTGGAGCTGGGGCTGCTGCGGCTGCTGCCGACCCGGCTCGGCCGGACGCGGGGCGCCGAAGTCGTTCCCGTCGGTCCGCCGGCTCGGCGCCGGGGGCTGCGGGACCTGGGACTGCGGCTGCGGTGCGAAGGGCTGCCGGCCGAACTGCTGCTGCTGGCCGCCCTGGTGGCCCTGCGGCTGCTGGGGCGCCTGCTGCTGCGGGGCCTGCGGAGCGCCGAAGTCGGGGCGCGGGAACTGGCCCGTGGAGCCGGGACCCTGCGGGACGCCGAAGTCCGGGCGCGGGAACTGCGCCGTGGACGCCGGGTCCTGCGCACCGCCCTGGTACCCCTGCGGGACCTGCGGCTGCTGGGGCACCTGCTGCTGCGGGGCCTGGGGGGCACCGAAGTCGGGGCGCGGGAACTGGCCCGTGGAGCCGGGGCCCTGCGGGGCCGCGAACCGGCCCGTCGACTCCGGGTCCTCGTGACCGCGCGGGGCGTCCAGCGGGGACATCTCCTGCTGGGGACGCCGCACCGGCTGCTGCTGCGCCTGCTCGTTGCCCCAGCTCGCGGCCTGCGGACGCTGCTGCTGGGGCTGCTGGGGCTGCTGCGGGCCGCCGGGCAGCTCGGCGCGCGGGAAGTCGTACCCGCCGCCCTGCGGCGCCTGCCGCTGCGCGCCGGGACCGGCCTGCGGGCCGCCCTGGTTGCCCCACACGTCCGTACGGGAGGGGATGGCGCTCGCGGCGCCGCCGATGAGGCCGCCACCGCCCGGGCGCGGGGCCTCGGGGGCCTGGGGCGCCTGCGGGTCCTGGGGGACCTGCGGCAGTCGGCCGGTCTGCTCCAGCTGGGCGTTCTGCGGCTGCGGGGTGCGCTGCTGCGGCGCGCCCTGCGGACCGCCGGCGAGCGGGGCGCCGTCGCGGGCGGGCAGCGCGGCCCGGGGGCCGCTTCCCGCGCCGACCTGGCCGCGCGCGGCACCGGCACCGGCGCCGAGGCGCCCGGCCGCCGAGGACGGCGCGCCGCCCTGGCCCGGACGTCCGCCGGGGCCGCCGGCCGCGCCGGGACCGGCGGGGAGCCGGCCGCCGGGGGCGGAGGCGCCCGGCGGCATCGCGCCCTGGCCGCCCGCGCCCGGCTTGGGCATGGGCTTCTTGCCGCCCTGGGCGACGTCGACCGGGAGCATGACGAGCGCGGTGGTGCCGCCCGAGTCGGAGGGGCGCAGCTGGATGCGGATGCCGTGTCGCAGGGACAGGCGGCCGACCACGAACAGGCCCATGCGGCGGGAGACCGAGACGTCCACGGTGGGCGGCGAGGCGAGCCGCTCGTTGATCGCCGCGAGGTCCTCGGGGGAGAGGCCGATGCCGGTGTCGTGGATCTCGACCAGGACCCGGCCGTCGGGCAGCGCGTGACCGGTGACCCGGACCTTGGTCTGCGGGGAGGAGAACGAGGTGGCGTTCTCAAGCAGCTCGGCGAGGAGGTGCACGAGGTCGTTGACGACCCGGCCGGCGACCTCGGTCGCCGGGACCGCGGCCAGTTCGATGCGCTCGTACTGCTCCACCTCGGAGGCGGCGGCGCGGAGCACGTCGACCAGCGGGACCGGGCGGGTCCACCGGCGGCCCGGCTCCTCGCCGGCGAGGACGAGGAGGTTCTCGCCGTTCCGGCGCATACGGGTCGCGAGGTGGTCGAGCTTGAACAGCGAGGAGAGCTGGTCCGGGTCGGCCTCGCGGGACTCCAGCTCGGAGATGAGCGAGAGCTGGCGCTGGATGAGGCCCTGGGAGCGGCGCGAGAGGTTGGTGAACATCGCGTTGACGTTGCCCCGGAGGAGGGCCTGCTCGGCGGCGAGGCGGACGGCCTCGCGGTGCACGTCGTCGAAGGCCGCGGCCACCTGGCCGATCTCGTCCCGGGAGTGCACGCCGACGGACTCGACGGAGGTGTCGACGTCCTGCGGGTCGGACTCGGAGAGCTGCTTGACCAGCTCGGGCAGGCGTTCCTGGGCGACCTTGGTCGCGGTGTCCTGGAGGCGGCGCAGGGAGCGGATCATGGACCGCGCCACGACGAAGGCGCCGACGAGGGAGACGCCGAGGACGAGCAGGATCAGCGCACCGTTGATGATGGCCTCGCGCTGCGAATCCTGCCGCAGCTCACGGGCCATGGACTCCATGTCGCCGAGCAGGATGCTCTCGATGCGGTCCATGGCGTTGATCTTGGTGTCGTACTCGTCGGTGAAGTTCAGGTGACCGCGGGGGGCGGACCCCATCGCGTTCTCCGTCGTCAGCACGCGCTCGGCGTACTTGTCGGCGGCGGTGATCGACGGGTTGCCCCGGTTCAGGGCCGAGGTCAGGTCGTCGGCGTCGCCGCCGGACGACTTGTAGATCGCCTGGAAGGACTTGAGCTCGTCGTCCTCACTGTTGAGCGCGGCCTCGCCGTACAGCCGGTCGCCCTGGACGATCGTGCCGCGGGTCCGGTCGCTCGGGGGCAGCGCCGCCGCGATGATCGCCTGCTGGACGGAGGCGTACTCCTTGGCGGACGAGAACGCGGCGAGCGCGCGGGTCCGCTTGATCATCTCGGGGTTGCTGGTCGCCTGCGCCATGTCCTGGGACAGGCTCAGGAGCGAGCGGATGAGACGGCTGTACGCCTCGACCGTCACCGAGTTGGAGACGTCCTTCTTGTACGCGCTGCCCCGGATCGAGTGGAGCTCGGTGACCTGCGAGGCGATCTGGCTGACGTTCTGGCGGATGCTGCGCAGCGCCTCGTCGCCCTCGACCGCGGAGATCTCCTCGGTGGCGGAGAGGAAGGCCTTGAGCTCCAGGTCCGTCTTCCGGCGCGGGTTGGCGACCTGGTAGTCGCTGACCGGGCGGCCGTTGGCCAGCGGGCCGGCGGAGTGGCCGCGCTCGGCCTGGAGGGCCTTGGCGAGGTCCGTCGCCTCACGGGTCAGCTTGGTGAGCAGCTGCATGTGGTCGAGCTGCTCCATGTCCTGGAGCGACTCGTTGATGCGGATGCCACCCAGGGCGGTCGCCGCGACCACGGGGAGGGTGAGGAGCGCGACCAGGCGCGTGGAGATGCGCCAGTTGCGAAGGGCTATTCGGGGGCCGACCTCGTTCTCGGCCTTGCCCTTGGGGGTGGGGGCGGCGGCGGACGGCTCGGACGAGGAGGTCCCGGCGCCCGCGCGACGGCCGCCGTCACCGCCCTCGCCGGACGGTCCCTGACCCTGGTTCGGGGTGCGCGGGGCCGAGGGACCGCGGTCGGTCCCGGCGCGCGGTTCCTGCTCCGCCGGAGCATCCGCTCGGCCCTGGCGGGCCTGGGGAGACCCCGAGCCATCCCTCTTGAAACGTCCCTGCACTAGCGTCGCAACCTCTGGACCAGGCGTCCTTCCGGGTGAACGGAGAGGACGGTGTCGGTGTCGATCGGGATGCGTGGAGCACCCCAGGTGGTCGTCGGTGACCGGCGCAGTTCCCCCTTCGTCCCGCCACTCGGCCGGCGCTGCGTTGCGCCCCTGCGCGCCGGCTTGAAACCCGCGGCGGTGCGGGAATTCCAGCACAGTGCCGGATCTCCAACAAGGGCCGCGTGTCGTGCCGGGAAGGCTATGACAACGCGTGCACGGCGCGTCACCCCATGTAGAAGATGATCATGGAGGATTCGGACTTTTCCGCGCCAATGCCATGGCATCCCCGTGTGTCCCAGTCGACATGATCAGGAGCGGAATAGAGCATTCAGTGGCGGAATGTCCCTTTCCGTGGCGGCTGGCCACTGTCCGTAATGCCGGGAATCTACCGCCGTTGGTGAGCAAACTCACACGCTGTTCGGTGTCTTAGCCATGCATTCGAAGGGAATCCCATGTTTAGCCTGACGCTTTACGCCCCTTACGCGCCCGCACGGGCGCCCGTCCCGGAACAAGGTCTGATCACCGCGATGAAGAAGACGACGCTCCGCACCACGGCCAACCCCCGCCGCTCCACCCTCGTCCACCTCGTGGACGCCGCACAGCTCGGCCGGGGCGCCCAGCCGGAGTACGCGGTCGAGCTGCCCGGCCGGACGGCCAACCCGCGCCGCACCGTCCTCATGCAGCCCCCGGCCCCGTACGAGCCCGCCCCGTACGCCACGGTCGCCCGCTGACGGACGCCCCGCCGCCCCGGGCCCGCTCCCACCGGCCCGTACGCCCGCACACCGCCGTTCGGCGGCCCCTCGCCGCGTTAGCCTGGAGCGTCAGACTCCAGCCAGTACCAAGTGAGGGGCGACAGCACTCGTGCGCATCGCCAGATTCTCCATCGACGGCAATGTGGCCTTCGGCGCCGTCGAGGGCGAGGGACCTGCCGAGTCCGGCGGCCTCGTCCTCGACATCATCAAGGGCATCCCGTACACCGACTTCGAACTCAGCGGCACCAAGGTCCCGCTGAGCAAGGTACGGCTCCTGCCGCCCGTGCTCCCCAACAAGGTCGTGGCCATCGGCCGCAACTACGCCGAGCACGCCGCCGAACTCGGCAACGAGGTCCCCGAGACCCCCGTCGCCTTCTTCAAGCCCACCACCTCGGTGATCGGCCCCGGCGACGCCATCGAGTACCCCTCCTTCTCCGACGAGCTGCACCACGAGGCCGAGCTCGCCGTGGTGATCGGCCGCATGTGCCGCGAGGTGCCCCGCGAGCGCGTCCAGGACGTGATCTTCGGCTACACCTGCGCCAACGACATCACCGCCCGCGACGTCCAGAAGCGCGAGAACCAGTGGGCCCGCGCCAAGGGCTTCGACACCTCCTGCCCGCTGGGCCCCTGGGTCGAGACCGGCCTGAGCCTCGCGCAGGCCGGCGACCTGACCGTCCAGGCCACGGTCAACGGCGAGCAGCGCCAGCTCGGGCGCACGAGCGACATGGTCCGCTCCGTCGAGGACCTGATCGTCCACATCACCGAGGCCATGACCCTGCTCCCCGGCGACGTCATCCTCACCGGCACCCCGGCCGGGGTCGGCCCCCTCAACGTCGGCGACGAGGTCGCCGTCACCATCGAAGGCATCGGCACTCTCACCAATAAGGTGATCAAGCGTGGCTAACGCGAACTCCCCCAAGCTCTCGACTTCGCTCGAGCAGGGGGTACCCCCCCGCGTCCGTTTCTGTCCCTCGCCGACCGGCAACCCCCACGTGGGCCTGGTCCGCACCGCCCTCTTCAACTGGGCCTTCGCCCGGCACAACCAGGGCACCATGGTCTTCCGCATCGAGGACACCGACGCGGCGCGCGACTCCGAGGAGTCGTACCGGCAGCTGCTCGACTCGCTGCGCTGGCTCGGCCTCGACTGGGACGAGGGCCCGGAGATCGGCGGCCCGCACGCGCCGTACCGCCAGTCGCAGCGGATGGACATCTATAAGGACGTCGCCGACAAGCTGGTCGCCGGCGGTTACGCGTACCCCTGCTACTGCACCACCGAGGAGCTCGACGAGCGCCGCGAGGCCGCCCGCGCCGCCGGCCGCCCCTCCGGCTACGACGGCCACTGCCGCGACCTCACCGAGGAGCGGAAGGCCGCGTACGAGGCGGAGGGCCGCACGCCGATCGTCCGCTTCCGGATGCCCGACGAGCCGATCACCTTCACCGACCTGGTCCGCGGCGAGCTCACCTTCACCCCGGAGAACGTGCCGGACTACGGCATCCTCCGGGCCAACGGCGCCCCGCTCTACACCCTGGTCAACCCGGTCGACGACGCCCTGATGGAGATCACCCACGTCCTGCGCGGCGAGGACCTGCTCTCCTCCACCCCGCGCCAGATCGCGCTCTACAAGGCGCTGATCGAGCTGGGCGTCGCCAAGGAGATCCCCGCCTTCGGCCACCTGCCGTACGTGATGGGCGAGGGCAACAAGAAGCTCTCCAAGCGCGACCCGCAGGCCTCCCTCAACCTCTACCGGGAGCGCGGCTTCCTCCCCGAGGGCCTGCTGAACTACCTCTCCCTGCTCGGCTGGTCCTTCTCCGCCGACCAGGACCTCTTCACGATCCCCGAGATGGTGGAGAGGTTCGACATCGCCGACGTCAACGCCAACCCGGCCCGCTTCGACCTCAAGAAGGCCGAGTCGATCAACGCCGACCACATCCGCAGGCTGGACGTGAAGGCGTTCGCCGAGGCCTGCGAGCCCTGGCTGCGCGCCCCGCACGCCCCCTGGGCGCCCGAGGACTTCGACCGGGCCGCCTGGGAGGCCGTCGCGCCGCACGCCCAGACCCGCCTGACCGTCCTCTCGGACATCACGGCCAACGTCGACTTCCTCTTCCTGCCCGAGCCGGTCTCCGACCAGGCCTCGTGGGACAAGGCGATGAAGGGCGAGCCCGCGGCCCTGCTCACCACCGCCCGCGAGAAGCTCGACGCCGCCGACTGGAGCGACCCCGAGTCCCTCAAGAACGCCGTCCTGGCCGCCGGCGAGGCCCACGGCCTCAAGCTCGGCAAGGCCCAGGCCCCGGTCCGCGTCGCGGTCACCGGCCGCACGGTCGGCCTGCCGCTCTTCGAGTCCCTGGAGATCCTGGGCAAGGAGAAGACCCTGGCCCGCATCGACGCGGCCCTGGCGAAGCTCGCCGCGTAACCGGCACCCGTGCGCACCGGAGGGCGGCGACCGGAGACGGTCGCCGCCCTCCGGCGTGCCCCCGTCGCCGGTACCGTGGCCCCATGGGCATCCGGGCGGTCCTCTGGGACATCGACGACACGATCTTCGACTACGCCACCGCCGACACGGCCGGGATGCGCGGCCACCTCGCGGCCGAGGGGCTCCTCGAAGAGTTCGGCTCGGCGGAGGCGGCCCTCGACCGGTGGCGGGAGCTCACCGTCCTCCACTGGCGCCGCTTCGAGCGGGAGGGCGGCGACTTCCTGGACCGGCGGCGCGACCGGGTCCGCGACTTCCTCGGGCGGCCGGAGCTCACCCCGGACGAGGCCGACGCCTGGTTCGACCGGTACGTCGTCCACTACGAGGCGGCCTGGGCGCTCTTCCCCGACACCGTGCCCGTGCTCGACCTGCTCGCCCGTGACTACCGTCACGCGGTCCTGTCGAACTCCAGCATCCGCAACCAGGAGCGCAAGCTCCGCGTCCTGGGCATCCGGGACCGCTTCGAGACCGTTCTGTGCGCCGCCGAGCTCGGCGTGGCCAAGCCCGCCCCGGAGGCCTTCCACGCCGCCTGCGCCGCCCTCGGCCTGCCCCCGCACCAGGTGGCGTACGTCGGGGACCAGCCGGACATCGACGCCCGGGGCGCGGCCGAGGCGGGGCTCATGGGCGTCTGGCTGGACCGCGCGGACACCGGCGGCCGGCCCGAGCTCGAGCGGATCACGGAGCTGAGCCAGCTCCCCGACCTGCTGCGCGGGGATACCCGTTTTGGAGCGCAGTCCACCTTCGGGTAATGTTCTTCCTGCGCCGAGGGGAGCAAGCCGAAAGGCAAGAACCCGGAAAGCGCAAGCCGAGCAAGATCCCCCTGGTGGGGAGGTTGCCCCGGTGGCCTATGGTGTAATTGGCAGCACGACTGATTCTGGTTCAGTTAGTCTTGGTTCGAGTCCAGGTAGGCCAGCTCGCAGAGCTCATCTGCAACCGTGGACAGTGATCCACAAAGCCCCCGTTGTGTAGCGGCCTAGCACGCCGCCCTCTCAAGGCGGTAGCGCCGGTTCGAATCCGGTCGGGGGTACAGATCCTTCCCGCGGGATCACTTGGGTAGCTCCCGGTGAACCCGATGCAGGATCGCTAGGGCCCCCGTTGTGTAGCGGCCTAGCACGCCGCCCTCTCAAGGCGGTAGCGCCGGTTCGAATCCGGTCGGGGGTACTAACTGGTCTAAACCACCAGTGGCCTATGGTGTAATTGGCAGCACGACTGATTCTGGTTCAGTTAGTCTTGGTTCGAGTCCAGGTAGGCCAGCGGATCATCCCAGATCTTGCCCCCGTTGTGTAGCGGCCTAGCACGCCGCCCTCTCAAGGCGGTAGCGCCGGTTCGAATCCGGTCGGGGGTACGCACAGGAGAAGCCCTTCCCTTCGGGGGAGGGCTTCTTCGCTGTCCCCAGCCGTGGGCCGGACACAACTCCGGCCCACCGCTGCGGCGTTGAAGCGGTGGGCCGGGACGAACGGGGAGGGGCGGAGGCGTCAGCCGTTGCGGCGGAGCGCCTCGGAGAGGCGGGCGGCGGCATCGATGACCGCCTGGGCGTGCATGCGGCCCGGGTGGCGCGTCAGGCGCTCGATGGGGCCCGAGACCGACACGGCGGCCACCACGCGGTTCGAAGGGCCGCGCACGGGCGCGGAGACGGACGCCACGCCCGGCTCCCGCTCACCGATCGACTGGGCCCAGCCGCGGCGCCGCACGCCCGACAGGGCCGTCGCCGTGAAGCGGGCGCCCTGGAGGCCGCGGTGCAGCCGCTCGGGCTCCTCCCAGGCCATCAGGATCTGCGCCGACGAGCCGGCCTTCATGGTCAGCGTCGAGCCGACCGGGACCGTGTCCCGGAGGCCCGAGAGCCGCTCGGCCGCCGCCACGCAGATGCGCATGTCGCCCTGGCGCCGGTAGAGCTGGGCGCTCTCGCCGGTGACGTCGCGCAGGTGCGTCAGCACCGGGCCCGCGGTCGCGAGGAGGCGGTCCTCGCCGGCCGCGGCGGCGAGCTCCGCCAGGCGCGGTCCGAGGATGAACCGGCCCTGCATGTCACGCGCCACCATCCGGTGGTGTTCCAGTGCCACGGCGAGACGATGTGCCGTGGGTCGTGCGAGTCCCGTCGCCGCGACCAGTCCTGCGAGGGTGGCCGGACCGGACTCCAGGGCGCTCAGGACAAGGGCTGCCTTGTCGAGAACGCCTACGCCGCTAGAGTTGTCCATGCAACGATATTCGCGTCTCACTCTGTGAAACGCAAGTTCAATTTCCCGAGGAACTTGTCACTCTGGTGAGGCGGCCGCACAACGGCCCGCGAAACGGGTCTCTAGTTGTGCCGGCGCAGACGTCGGCCGGAGGGAAAGCGATGGGTAGGACACTCGCGGAGAAGGTCTGGGACGACCACGTCGTCCGGCGCGCCGAGGGCGAGCCCGACCTCCTCTTCATCGATCTGCACCTGCTGCACGAGGTGACCAGCCCGCAGGCCTTCGACGGCCTCCGCCAGAACGGCCGGCAGGTGCGGCGCCTCGACCTCACCATCGCCACCGAGGACCACAACACCCCGACCCTCGACATCGACAAGCCGATCGCGGACCCCGTCTCCCGCGCCCAGCTGGAGACCCTCCGCAAGAACTGCGCCGAGTTCGGCGTCCGGCTGCACCCGCTGGGCGACGTCGAGCAGGGCGTCGTCCACGTCGTGGGCCCCCAGCTGGGCCTGACCCAGCCCGGCACCACGGTCGTCTGCGGCGACTCCCACACCTCCACGCACGGCGCCTTCGGCGCGCTGGCGTTCGGCATCGGCACCAGCCAGGTCGAGCACGTCCTGGCCACCCAGACCCTGCCGCTGGCCCGCCCGAAGACCATGGCCATCACGGTCGACGGCGAGCTGCCCGAGGACGTCACCGCCAAGGACCTGATCCTGGCGATCATCGCGAAGATCGGCACCGGCGGCGGCCAGGGCTACATCCTGGAGTACCGCGGCTCCGCCATCGAGAAGCTCTCGATGGAGGCCCGGATGACCATCTGCAACATGTCGATCGAGGCCGGCGCCCGCGCGGGCATGATCGCCCCCGACGAGACCACCTTCGCCTATCTGGAGGGCCGCGCCCACGCCCCCGAGGGCGAGGACTGGGACGCCGCCGTCGCGTACTGGAAGACCCTGAGGTCCGACGAGGACGCGGTCTTCGACGCCGAGGTCGTCATCGACGCCGCCACCCTGGCGCCGTTCGTCACCTGGGGCACCAACCCCGGCCAGGGCGCCCCGCTTTCGGCGAACGTCCCCGACCCGGCTTCGTACGAAGACGCTTCGGAGCGCCTCGCCGCCGAAAAGGCCCTGGAGTACATGGGGTTGACCGCCGGGCAGCCGCTGCGCGACATCAAGGTCGACACCGTCTTCGTAGGCTCCTGCACCAACGGCCGCATCGAGGACCTGCGCAACGCCGCGGACCTCCTCCAGGGCCGCAAGGTCGCCGACGGCGTCCGGATGCTGGTCGTCCCCGGCTCCGTCCGGGTCGCCCTCCAGGCCGTCGAGGAGGGCCTGGACAAGGTCTTCAAGGAGGCCGGCGCCGAATGGCGGCACGCGGGCTGCTCGATGTGCCTGGGCATGAACCCCGACCAACTGGCCCCCGGCGAGCGCTCCGCGTCCACCTCCAACCGCAACTTCGAAGGCCGGCAGGGCAAGGGCGGCCGCACCCACCTGGTCTCGCCCCAGGTCGCCGCCGCCACCGCCGTACTGGGCCATCTGGCCTCCCCGGCCGACCTGTCCGACGCCGCCACGCCCGCGGGAGTCTGAGGAACCATGGAAGCTTTCACCACGCACACCGGCCGGGCCGTCCCGCTGCGCCGCAGCAACGTCGACACCGACCAGATCATCCCCGCGCACTGGCTGAAGAAGGTCACCCGCGACGGCTTCGAGGACGGCCTCTTCGAGGCCTGGCGCAAGGACTCCGAGTTCGTCCTCAACCGCCCCGAGCGGCAGGGCGCCACGGTCCTGGTCGCCGGCCCCGACTTCGGCACCGGCTCCTCCCGCGAGCACGCCGTCTGGGCGCTCCAGAACTACGGCTTCCAGGCCGTGATCTCCTCCCGCTTCGCCGACATCTTCCGCGGCAACTCGCTGAAGAACGGCCTGCTGACCGTCGTCCTGCCGCAGGAGACGGTGGACGCGCTCTGGGAGCTGACCGAGGCCGACCCGACCGCCGAGGTCACCGTCGACCTGGAGCGCCGCAAGGTCCTGGCCGCCGGGATCGACGCCGACTTCGAGCTCGACGAGAACGCCCGCTGGCGTCTCCTGAACGGACTCGACGACATCAGCCTCACCCTTCAGAACGAAGCCGACATCGCGGCCTACGAGGCTGCCAGGCCCTCCTTCAAACCCCGTACAATTACGGTCTGAGCAGCGCTTTTCCACGACTGCGCCCCCCACCCTCCGGTGGGGGGCGCAGTCGCTTGTTGAGCCCCTGTCGGGCGACAACTCGCCCTAGATGGCACAATCGGTGCATGGAACGCGACAGCCAACTCGAGCTCTACGAGGCAGTCGCCGCCCGATTGAAGGAAGCGCACACAAGGGTGCGCTCACTGCAAGTCCCGGAGGGCGTAAGGATGGCGCTGTCCCGGAAGCTGCTGGTCGTGACGGCCGCGGCGAAGCACGATCTCAAGGACGCGGCAGCGCGTCTCGGCCGGTTGATGAAGGACCTCGACGAGGGCCGATTCCCAGAGGACGACTGACACCAGGAACTCCGCAACGGCTCTTCCGCGTTGCGGCACTAGGGTGATTAGCCCGTTTCGTGTTTGATTTGCGGTATATACATGCCTAACGTGCGAAAAAGCTTGAACACTTTCGTTCTGGCAATGTCTCCGAAGGGGAAGACGTGAACAAGGCGCAGCTCGTAGAAGCGATTGCCGACAAGATGGGCGGTCGCCAGCAGGCCGCCGAAGCCGTCGACCACGTGCTCGACGCCATCGTGCGTGCCGTGGTCGCCGGCGACCGGGTCTCCGTCACGGGTTTCGGCTCGTTCGAGAAGGTCGACCGGCCGGCCCGCTACGCCCGCAACCCGCAGACGGGTGAGCGGGTCCGCGTGAAGAAGACCTCCGTCCCCCGCTTCCGCGCCGGTCAGGGCTTCAAGGACCTGGTCAGCGGCTCGAAGAAGCTCCCCAAGGGCGGCGAGGTCTCCGTCAAGAAGGCCCCCAAGGGCAGCCTCACCGGCGGTGCCTCCGCGACGGTCAAGAAGGCCGCCGCCAAGAAGGCCACCACCGCCAAGAAGGCCGCCGCGAAGAAGGCGACCCCGGCGAAGAAGACCACCGCGGCCGTCGCGAAGAAGACGACCCCCGCGAAGAAGACCACCACGGCGGCCGCCAAGAAGGCGACCCCGGCGAAGAAGACCGCGACCACCGCCGCGGCCAAGAAGACCTCCGCCGCCGCGAAGAAGACCACCACGGCCGCCGCCGCCAAGAAGACCTCGGCCGCCAAGAAGACCGCACCGGCCGCGAAGAAGGCCACGGCGACGAAGGCGCCCGCCAAGAAGACGACGGCGCGCAAGACCACCGCCAAGAAGACCGCCGCCAAGAAGTAGGACGTGCGGGAACGATCCGCCGGGCCGGGCTCCCCTCGGGGAGCCCGGCCCGCGGCGCGTCGAACGGGCCCGGAAGGCCCGGGGCCCGTCCGACGGATCAGGGTCGGACAGGCCCCGGCGGGCCCCTAGGGCCTGTCCGGCGGGTCAGGCCCTAGAACGTCTGGAGCGTCACCAGCGTGATCCGCGGGCCGCCCCCCGGGCCGCCCGGCTCCGTCTCGATCCGCACCCGCTGGCCCGGCCGCAGCAGCAGGAGCCCGCCCGCCTCGAAGGCCTCCGCCCCGAACTCCACCGGGGTGCCGTCGTCGAGCAGCACGCTGCCGCTGCGGGTCTCGGGGTCGTACGTGTACGCGGTCGCCTGCATGGACCGCAGCCTATCCGGCCGCCGGCAGCCACCGGGCGGCCGTCCGCGGGCCGAGCCCCAGCTCCCGGGCCGCCGCCAGGTCCTCCCCGGTGTCCACGTCCCGGCGTACGGAATCCACCCCCGCGAGCCGGATTTCCACCGCCCCCGACGACAAATGCCGCAGCCTCGACGCGCCCCCGAATGCCGGCGCCAATTCCACTCCCGGAGCGGCCGAGAGGAATGTCGTACCGATTTCGGCGGCGTCCGCGAGAAAAGCCCTAGGAAATGCCAGGGCCGCGTCCAGGACCCGGGCCAGCTCCGCCGGGCGCAGCGCCGGGAGGTCCGCGTTGAGCGCCGCCACGCGCGCGTGCGGCCGCCGGGACCGCACGGCCCGCGCCCCGTGCGCGAGCGCCGCGTTGAGCCCCGCCGCCGGCGCGTCCGGCACGACCCGCGCGCCCAGCGCCGCGAGGACCTCGCGGGCCGCCGGGTCGTCGGTGACGACCACCGCCTCCCGCACCCGTACGCACTCCAGCACCGCCCCCACCGTGTCCTCGGCGAACGCGAGCGCGAGCCGGGGGCGCAGCCGCGCGCCCGCCGCCGCGGCCAGCCGGCTCTTCGCCACGGCAAGGGGCTTCAGGGGTACGACGAGGGACCAGCCGTCGTCCGCATCGGTGTTCATCGCGGACCATTCTGTCCCGCCCGTGCGGTCCGCCGGAGGGGCCGGGGCGTACGGTGTCACTCGACAGAGCAGCAGCATGGGGCGACACTGACCCCCTGCCAGCCCGTCCCGGAGAAAGGTGTCCGCGTGCCCCGCCGCAGAATCGGCTTCTGGTACCGCCTCGCGGCGGTCATCGCCAAACCCCCCCTGGTGGTTCTGTTCAAGCGGGACTGGCGCGGCATGGAGCACATTCCGGCCGACGGCGGATTCATCACCGCCGTGAACCACAACTCCTACCTGGACCCGCTCTCCTACGCGCACTACCAGTACAACACCGGCCGCGTCCCGCGCTTCCTCGCCAAGGCCGCCCTCTTCAAGGGCTCCTTCGTCGGCACGATGCTGCGCGGCACCGGCCAGATCCCCGTCTACCGCGAGACGACCGACGCGCTCGACGCCTTCCGCGCCGCCGTCGACGCCATCGAGCGCGGCGAGTGCGTCGCCTTCTACCCCGAGGGCACCCTGACCCGCGACCCCGACGTGTGGCCCATGGCCGGCAAGACCGGCGCCGCCCGCGTCGCGCTGCTCACCAAGGCCCCCGTCATCCCGGTGGCCCAGTGGGGCGCGAACCTGGCGATGCCGCCGTACGCCAAGGAGGACAAGCTCCGGCTGTTCCCCCGCAAGACGTTGGTCGTGCAGGCCGGACCGCCGGTCGACCTCTCCCGCTTCCACGGCCTCGAACCCACGCCCGAGGTCCTCCGCGAGGCCACCGAGACCATCATGGCCGCCATCACCGCCCTCCTGGAGGAGGTCCGCGGCGAGAAGGCGCCCGCCGAACCGTACGACCACCGCAGGGCCCGCCTGGAACAGCGGCGCAAGGCCGCCGAAGGGGGCACCAAGTGACCAAGGCAGCCGTCTTCGGCAACGGATCCTGGGGCACCGCCTTCGCCATGGTGCTCGCCGACGCGGGCTGCGAGGTGAGTCTCTGGGGCCGCCGCGCCGAACTCGCCGAGGAGATCAACGCCACCCGCACCAACCCGGACTACCTGCCGGGGGTCGAACTCCCCGAGGCGGTCAGGGCCACCGCCGACCCGGCCGAGGCCGCCGCGGACGCCGACTTCACCGTCCTCGTCGTCCCCTCCCAGACGCTCCGCGGCAACCTCGCCGCCTGGACGCCGCTCCTCGCCCCCGACACCGTCCTCGTCTCCCTCATGAAGGGCGTCGAACTCGGCACCGCCAAGCGGATGAGCGAGGTGATCACCGAGGTCGCGGACGTCCCCGCCGAGCGCGTCGCCGTTCTCACCGGCCCCAACCTGGCCAAGGAGATCGCCGCCCGGCAGCCCGCCGCCGCCGTCGCCGCCTGCGTCGACGAGACGGTCGCCCAGCGGCTCCAGACCGCCTGCCTGACCCCGTACTTCCGCCCGTACACCAACACCGACGTGGTGGGCTGCGAGCTCGGCGGCGCCGTCAAGAACGTCATCGGCCTCGCCGTCGGCATCGCGGACGGCATGGGCCTCGGAGACAACTCCAAGGCCACGCTGATCACCCGCGGCCTCGCCGAGACCACCCGGCTCGGCCTCGCCATGGGCGCCGACCCGCTCACTTTCTCCGGCCTCGCGGGCCTCGGCGACCTCGTCGCCACCTGCTCCTCGCCGCTCTCCCGGAACCACACCTTCGGCACCAACCTCGGCCGCGGGATGACCCTCCAGGAGACCATCGCGGCCACCAAGCAGACCGCCGAGGGCGTCAAGTCCTGCGAGTCCGTGCTCGATCTGGGCCGCCGCCACGGCGTCGACATGCCCATCACCGAGACCGTCGTCTCCATCGTCCACGAGGGCAAGCCCCCGGTCGTCGCCCTCAAGGAGCTCATGTCGCGCTCCGCGAAGCCCGAACGCCGCTGAGCCCGGGCGACCCGGACGCGCGCGCGGCGGGGCGCTCAGGAGTTCGGGAACCGCAAGGTACCCTCATCGCGATATGAGCGAGAACACCCAGAGCCTCCGCAAGCCGCGCGTGGCCGTCGTCTTCGGCGGACGCAGCTCCGAGCACGCCATCTCCGTCGTCACGGCCGGCGCCGTCCTGAGCGCCATCGACCGGGACAAGTACGACGTGCTGCCCATCGGCATCACGACGGACGGGCGCTGGGCGCTCACCGCCGACGCCCCGGAGCGCATGGCCATCGCCGACCGCGCCCTGCCGAACGTCGCGGACCTCGCCGAGTCCGAGCAGGGCGGCGTCGTCCTCTCCGTCGACCCGGCCAACCGCGAGGTCGTCCTGGCCGAGCCCGGCGCCGTGCCGCGCGCCCTCGGTGAGGTCGACGTGGTCTTCCCGGTGCTCCACGGCCCGTACGGCGAGGACGGCACCCTCCAGGGCCTCCTGGAGCTCTCCGGCGTCCCGTACGTCGGCGCGGGCGTCCTCGCCTCCGCCGTCGGCCAGGACAAGGAGTACATGAAGCGGGTCTTCGTCTCCTTCGGCCTCCCCGTCGGCCCGTACGAGGTCGTCCGGCCGCGCGAGTGGGAGCAGAACCCGGCCGCCGCCCGCAAGAAGATCGTGGAGTTCGCCGCCGACCACGGCTGGCCGCTCTTCGTGAAGCCCGCCCGCGGCGGCTCGTCCGTCGGCATCACCAAGGTGGACGACCTCTCCGGCCTCGACGAGGCGATCGAGGAGGCCCGCCGCCACGACCCCAAGGTCATCGTGGAGGCCCTGGTCCGGGGCCGCGAGATCGAGTGCGGCGTCCTGGAGTTCGAGGACGGCCCGCGCGCCAGCGTGCCGGCCGAGATCCCGCCCGTCACCGACCACGACTTCTACGACTTCGAGGCGAAGTACATCGACTCGGCCTCCGGCATCGTGCCCGCCCCCATCGGGGACGAGGCCACCGCCGAGATCCAGCGCCTGGCCGTCGCCGCCTACGAGGCCGTCTCCTGCGAGGGCCTGGTCCGCGCGGACTTCTTCCTCACCGAGGACGGCGAGTTCGTCATCAACGAGATCAACACCATGCCGGGTTTCACGCCCATCTCCATGTACCCGCGCATGTGGCAGGAGAGCGGCGTGAGCTACCCCGAGCTGGTCGACCGGCTCCTCCAGGCCGCGCTGACCCGCTCCACGGGCCTGCGCTAGCGGAGCGGCGACCGGCCGCCCCCCGGGCACGTCCGGGCGGCGTCAGGAGCACTCCGGTTCGAGTGCGCACGGGACCGTCTCCGCCACGGGGGCGGCGAGATCGGCGAGCGGTCCCGCGTCGTGCTCGAACCGCGCGTCGAGACTCACCTCGACGTACGTCTCCCGGTACACCGAGGTGAACCGGGGCCCGGAGCCCGCCGGCCGCTCCAGCAGCCAGCGCACGCCGTTCGCGGAGACGCCCTGCGCCTTCGCGTCGCTCATCTTTTCGGGTCGGGGGACCCCGCAGCGCAGTACGATCGCACCGTCACCCCACCCGGCGGTCAACTCGGAGCCGGGCTCCGGGTCACTCCGCTCCAGCCCCGCCACGGTGCCGGGCAGCTCCTTCGCCAGCGCCTGGCAGAGGGCGGCCTCCTCCGCGGGAGGGCTGGGCACCGCGACGGACGCCGAGGCGCCCGAAGGGGAGCAGCCCGCGGACGCCAGCAGCAGCACGGCGGTCGCGACGGCGGCGGGCAGGCCGAAGGGCCGGTGGGAAGACGTCACCGGCCAAGCGTAGACGGGGGCTACAGATGAACGACCGGGCAGGTGAGGGTGCGCGTGATGCCGTCCACTTGCTGGACCTTGGCGACCACCATGCGGCCCAGCTCGTCGACCGTGTCCGCCTGCGCGCGCACGATGACGTCGTACGGACCGGTCACGTCCTCCGCCTGGATCACCCCCGGGATCTTGGAGATGGTGTCGGCGACGGTCGACGCCTTGCCCACCTCGGTCTGAATAAGGATGTACGCCTGTACCACGGAACCTCCAGGGCGGCCACGAGGATCTTGTGGGAGAAAGGGACGCCACGGTACCGCGTCGCCGCGGGCCACGGGGAGACCCGCGCGTCCCGGCGCACCCGGGGCGTGGCGTACGCAGGACAGAAGTTGACGGTCTACTTGACGGTACCCAGCACGGTGACGGCCCGCGACCCGCGGCGCGCCCAGGCGCGCCCCCGCCCGCCGGCCGGCACGAAGACACGAGGTGAGACGCGGTGAAGGGCACAGTCGGAGAGCTGGGCGAGTTCGGGCTCATCAGAGAGCTCACGTCCCGGCTCACCTCCACCCCGGCGGTACGGATCGGGCCCGGCGACGACGCCGCGGTCGTCTCCGCCCCCGACCGGCGCGTGGTGGCCAGCACGGACATCCTGCTCGAAGGACGTCACTTCCGCCGCGACTGGTCGACGGCGTACGACGTCGGCCGCAAGGCCGCCGCGCAGAACCTCGCCGACATCGCCGCCATGGGCGCGGTCCCCACCGCCCTCCTCCTCGGCCTCGTCGTCCCCGCCGAACTCCCCGTCACCTGGCCCACCGAACTCATGGACGGCCTGCGCGACGAATGTCAGGTCGCGGGCGCGGCCGTGGTCGGCGGCGACGTCGTGCGCGGCGACACGATCATGGTCTCCATCACCGCCCTGGGCGACCTGCGCAACCACGACCCGGTCACCCGGGGCGGCGCGCAGCCCGGCGACGTCGTCGCCTACACCGGCTGGCTCGGCTGGTCCGCCGCCGGATACGCGGTCCTCTCGCGCGGCTTCCGCTCCCCGCGCGCCTTCGTCGAGGCGCACCGCAGGCCCGAACCGCCGTACCACGCGGGCCCGGCCGCCGCCGGCCTCGGCGCCACCGCCATGTGCGACGTCAGCGACGGCCTCATCGCGGACCTCGGCCACATCGCGGAGGCCAGCAAGGTCCGCATCGACCTGCGCTCCGGACTCATCGACATCCCCACCCAGATGAACGACATCGGCCAGGCCGTCGGCGTCGACCCCATGCAGTGGGTGCTCACCGGGGGAGAGGACCACGCCATCGTCGCCACCTTCCCGCCGGACGTGAAGCTCCCCGCCCGCTGGAAGGTCATCGGCGAGGTCCTCAACCCCTCGGCGCTGCCCCAGGTCACCGTGGACGGCGCGCCCTGGCACGCGGCCGGCGGCTGGGACCACTTCGGGGAGACGGAGTGAGCGCGGAGAGCCCGGGGCGGCCGCCGCTCGTCCTCACCGTCGCCGGGTCCGACTCCGGCGGCGGCGCGGGGATCCAGGCCGACCTGAAGACGATGCTGGCGCTCGGAGTCCACGGCATGAGCGTCCTCACCGCCGTCACCGCGCAGAACTCGCGGGGCGTCCAGGGAGTCTGGGAACTGCCCGTGGAGGCCGTCCGCGCCCAGTACCGGTCCGTCGTGGACGACATCGGCGTCCAGGCGGTGAAGACCGGCATGCTGGCCACCGCCCCGCTCGTGGAGACCGTCGCGGAACTCCTCGCGGACACCGCCGCGCCCGTCGTCGTGGATCCGGTCGGGGTCTCCAAGCACGGCGACCCGCTCCTCGCCGCGTCCGCACTCGACTCCGTCCGCACGAAGCTGCTGCCCCTCGCGACCGTCGCCACGCCCAACCTGGACGAGGTGACGCAGCTCACGGGCGTGCACGTCGTGTACGAGAGCGACATGCGGAACGCCGCCGCGGGGGTCCTGTCGTACGGACCGGCCTGGGTCCTGATCAAGGGCGGGCACCTGCCCACGGGCGGGGAGGCGGTGGACCTCCTCACGGACGGCGAGGAGGAGCACTGGTTCCGCGCCCCGCGCCTCGACAACCGGCACACCCACGGGACGGGCTGCACGCTCGCCTCGGCGGTCGCCTCCGGGCTCGCCAAGGGGCGCACGGTGCCGGAGGCGGTACGGGAGGCCAAGGAGTACGTGACCGGGGCCATCGGCGCCGGATTCGCCCTGGGCGGGGGCATAGGCCCGGTCGACCACGGCTGGCGGTTCAGGGACTGAGCGGGTCCGGGGGCCGCACCCCCGGCCCTGTTTCCGGGCACGGCAAGAAGCCGGCCCACCGAGGTGGACCGGCTTCTCAAGGCAACCGCAGGGGCTGCGCTACGACGGAACGTCGCGGTTAGCGCGAGACCTTGCCGGCCTTGATGCACGAGGTGCAGACGTTGAGCCGCTTCGGCGTCCGACCGACCACGGCACGCACGCGCTGGATGTTCGGGTTCCAGCGACGGGACGTACGGCGGTGCGAGTGCGAAATGTTGTTGCCGAAGCCCGGCCCCTTGCCGCAGACGTCGCAGTTGGCAGCCACGGGTCACTCCAAAGACTTCAGAATTACAGTGAAATCCGGCGCACCGGAATCAGGAGTCTGAAGTGGCTTGCCGGGGAACGGCCCGGACTGAACCGGGCAACCGAAGCAGCATACAACGCCTGCTTCCGTGGAACGAAACTACCATGTTCCCCGCCGGCCCCGCCCCGGGCCCCGGTCACGCCCGGGACACCTCCGGTCTACCCTGCGGTGAGCTCACCGCCGAAGGAGGACCCCCCGTTGTCGCGAGCCCTTCAGCCTGACGAGGAGCTCGTCGAGCTCGACGCCGAAGCGGTCCGGACCTGGTGCGCGAGGGCCTTCGACGCCCTCGGACGGGAGCGCGAGGAGATCGACGCGATCAACGTCTACCCGGTCGCGGACGGGGACACCGGCACCAACCTCTACCTGACGGCGGAAGCCGCGCACCGGGCCGTCGAAGCGGTCTTCGCCGCCTCCGGACCGGACACCGCCGAGACCGTGCGGGCCATGGCCCACGGCGCCCTCCTCGGCGCCCGGGGCAACTCCGGGACCATCCTCTCCCAGCTCCTGCGCGGCATGGCGACCGTCCTCGCCGACGGCTGTGACGGGGATCATCTCGCCCGCGCCCTCGCCGAGGCCGCGCGCGCGGCCCGGCGGGCCGTCGCCCGCCCCGTGGAGGGCACCATCCTCACCGTGGCGAGCGCCGCCGCCGGGGCGTGCGCGGCGGGCGGCCCGCTCGTGCGGGTGGCCCGCGACGCCTACGAGGGCGCCGCGAGCGCCTTGGCGGCCACCTCCGGCCAGCTGGACGTCCTCGAACGCGCCGGGGTCGTGGACGCGGGCGGGCGGGGCCTGGTCGCCGTCCTCGGCGCCCTCCTGGAGACCGTCACCGGACGGGCCCCGGACCACGCCGCGCCCGCGCCGCTCCCGCCGGCCGCCCCCCGCGAGAAGTGCGCGGGCGAGGACGGTCCCGCCTACGAGGTGGTCTACCTCCTGGAGGCCGGCGACGCGGCCGTCGAACTGCTGCGCTCCCGCCTCGACGCGCTGGGGGAGTCCCTGGTCGTCGTCGGCGGCGACGGGCTCTGGAACGTCCACGTGCACGTGGACGACGCGGGGGCCGCCGTCGAGGCCGGTGTCGAGGCCGGCCGTCCCCACCGCATCCGGATCACCCACTTCGCGCCGGACGCGGCGCCCGCGCCGGGACGCGGCACCGCACAGGACGCCAGGAGCGGTGGGGGCGGCCGGCACGGGACCGACGGCGCCCACGGGCAGCGGTACGGCACCGACGACGGGTACGCGCACGCGTGCGGCACGGAAGACGGGTACGCGCACGCGTGCGGCGCCGACGACGGGTACGGGCACACGTGCGGCACGGAGGACGACGCCGCACGCGCCGCACGTGGGGAACGGGTCCCGCGCGCGATCGTCGCCGTCGTCCCCGGCGAGGGCCTCGCCGGGCTCTGCGCCGAGGCCGGCGCGACCACCGTCCGCACCCGCCCCGGCGAACCCCCCGCCGAGGACGAGCTCGTCGAGGCCGTCCGCCGCGCGCACGCGCGCGAGGTCGTCCTCCTGCCCAACGACACCGACCTGCGCGAGACCGCCGCGGCGGCGGCCGAACGCGTCAGGGCCGAGGGCGTCCGCGTCGCCCTCGTCCCCACCCGGGCCGCCGTCCAGGGCATCGCCGCCCTCGCCGTCCACGAACCCGGCCGGCGCTTCGACGAGGACGTCGTCGCCATGACGGCCGCCGCCGGAGCCACCCGCTACGCCGAACTCGCCGTCGCCGAGCACCGGTCCTTCACCTCGGCCGGCGTCTGCCAGGCCGGCGACGTCCTCGGCCTCATCGAGGGCGACGTCGCCGTCATCGGCGAGGACCTCACCGAGACCGCCCGCACCGTCCTGGACCGGATGCTCTCGGCGGGCGGCGAACTCGTCACCCTCGTCGTCGCCGACGACACCCCGCCCGGCCTCGCCGCCGACCTCGAACAGCACGTACGGCGCGGCTACCTGGCCGTCGACACCGTCACGTACCACGCGGGCGCGGAGGCCCCGCCGCTGCTCATCGGGGTGGAATAGGGCCCGGTTCCGGGGGTTGTCCACAGGCCTCGCCCCGACTGTCGGTCCCGTGGTGTGCAATGGAACGCGTGCCCGCGCTCGACGAACCACTCAAGAAGTCCCTCGGCCCCGCCACCGCCAAGGTCATGGCCGAGGCGCTCGACCTGCACACGGTCGGGGACCTGCTGCACCACTACCCCCGCCGGTACGCCGAGCGCGGGGAGCTGACCACCCTCTCCGACCTGCCGCTGGACGAGCACGTCACGGTGGTCGCGCAGGTCGCCGACGCGCGCGTGCTGACCTTCAACGGCTCCAAGGGGCGCGGCCAGCGCCTCGAAGTGACCATCACCGACGGCAGCGGCCGCCTCCAGCTGGTCTTCTTCGGCAAGGGCGTGCACAAGCCGCACAAGGACCTGCTGCCCGGCACCCGCGCGATGTTCGCCGGCAAGGTCTCGCTCTTCAACCGGCGCCTCCAGCTCGCCCACCCGTCGTACGAACTCCTGCGCGGCGACCGCGAGGAGGCCGTGGACGTCTGGGCCGGGGCCCTCATCCCGATCTACCCGGCCACCACCAAGCTGGAGTCCTGGAAGATCGCCAAGGCCGTCGACGCGGTCCTGCCGAGCGTCACCGACGCCGCCGACCCACTGCCCGACGCCCTGCGCGAGGGCCGGGGCCTCGCCGAACTGCCCGACGCCCTGCGGATGATCCACCGGCCCCGCACCAAGGCCGACATCGCCACCGCCCGGGACCGGCTCAAGTGGGACGAGGCCTTCGTCCTCCAGGTCGCCCTCGCCCGCCGCCGGCACGCCGACACCCAACTGCCGGCCGTCCCCCGGAAGCCCGCCCCCGGCGGCATCCTCGACGCCTTCGACGCCAAGCTCCCCTTCACCCTCACCGACGGCCAGGACAAGGTCTCCGCCGAGATCTTCGACGACCTCGCCACCGACCACCCGATGCACCGCCTCCTCCAGGGCGAGGTCGGAAGCGGGAAGACCCTGGTGGCCCTGCGCGCCATGCTCGCCGTGGTCGACTCCGGGGGGCAGGCCGCGATGCTCGCGCCCACCGAGGTCCTCGCCCAGCAGCACCACCGTTCCGTCACCGAGATGATGGGGGAGCTGGCCGAGGGAGGGATGCTCGGCGGTGCGGACCGCGCCACCAAGGTCGTCCTGCTCACCGGCTCCATGGGCGCCGCCGCCCGCCGGCAGGCCCTCCTCGACCTGGTCACCGGCGAGGCCGGGATCGTCATCGGCACCCACGCCCTGATCGAGGACAAGGTCAAGTTCCACGACCTGGGCCTGGTCGTCGTCGACGAGCAGCACCGCTTCGGCGTCGAGCAGCGCGACGCCCTGCGCGGCAAGGGCAAGCAGCCCCCGCACCTCCTCGTCATGACCGCGACGCCCATCCCGCGCACGGTCGCCATGACCGTCTTCGGCGACCTGGAGACCTCCGTCCTCGACCAGCTGCCCGCCGGCCGCTCCCCGATCGCCAGCCACGTCGTCCCGGCCGCCGACAAGCCGCACTTCCTCGCGCGCGCGTGGGAACGGGTCCGCGAGGAGGTCGAGAACGGGCACCAGGCGTACGTGGTCTGCCCCCGGATCGGGGACGAGGAGGACCAGAAGAAGGCGGGATCCAAGGCGCGGTCCGCGGAGGACGAGGCCGAGAAGCGGCCCCCGCTCGCCGTCCTCGACGTTGCCGAGAAGCTCCGCACCGGCCCCCTCGCGAGCCTGCGGATCGCCGTCCTGCACGGCCGCATGCACCCCGACGACAAGGACGACGTCATGCGCCGCTTCGCCGCCGGCGACCTCGACGTCCTCGTCGCCACCACCGTCATCGAGGTCGGCGTCAACGTCCCCAACGCCACCGCCATGGTCATCATGGACGCGGACCGCTTCGGCGTCTCCCAGCTCCACCAGCTCCGCGGCCGCGTCGGCCGCGGCTCCGCCCCCGGCCTCTGCCTCCTCGTCACCGAGATGCCCGAGGCGAGCCCCGCCCGGCAGCGCCTCGGCGCCGTCGCCTCCACCCTCGACGGCTTCGAGCTCTCCCGCATCGACCTCGAACAGCGGCGCGAGGGCGACGTCCTCGGCCAGGCCCAGTCCGGCGTCCGCTCCTCCCTGCGGGTCCTCACCGTCATCGACGACGAGGAGGTCATCGCCGCCGCCCGCGAGGAGGCCGCCGCCCTCGTCCTCGCCGACCCGGACCTCACCGCGCACCCGGGCCTGCGCACCGCCCTCGACGCCCTCCTCGACAAGGACCGGGAGGAGTACCTGGAGAAGGGCTGACCACCCACCGGCCCCCCTGCGGCCATATCCTGAGACGTACGCACTGGACGACGCAGGACGAGGACACCGATGACCCGCGTGATCGCCGGTACGGCCGGCGGCCGGCGCCTGGCCGTGCCGCCCGGCAACGGCACCCGCCCCACCTCCGACCGGGCGCGCGAGGGCCTCTTCTCCACCTGGGAGGCGCTCCACGGCACCCTCGACGGGAGCAGGGTCGCCGACCTGTACGCGGGCTCCGGAGCCGTCGGCCTGGAAGCCCTCTCCCGGGGCGCCGCCCACGCCCTCCTCGTCGAGGCCGACCCCCGCGCCGCGAGGACCATCCGGGAGAACGTCCGCGCGATCGGCCTGCCGGGCGCGGAGCTCCGCACCGGCAAGGCCGAGCAGATCGTGACCGGGCCGGCCCCCGCCGACCCGTACGACCTGGTCTTCCTCGACCCGCCGTACGCCGTCGAGGACGCCGGCCTGCGGGAGATTCTCCTCACACTGCGCGCGGAGGGGTGGCTGAGCGAGGATGCCCTGGTCACCGTGGAGCGCAGCACCCGAGGCGGGGAATTCGGCTGGCCGGCCGGGTTCGAGCCACTGCGGTCCCGTCGCTACGGCGAGGGAACGTTTTGGTACGGTCGCGCCGCCTCTACGTGCGAAGACGCACGATGACCGGACCGGAGAGCGAGGGACCCAAGTTGCGCCGCGCCGTCTGTCCGGGGTCATTCGACCCCATCACCAACGGACACCTCGACATCATCGCCCGCGCCTCCAAGCTGTACGACGTCGTACACGTGGCCGTGATGATCAACCAGTCGAAGAAAGGTCTCTTCACGGTCGACGAGCGGATCGAACTGATCCGCGAGGTCACCGCCGACTTCGGCAACGTCCAGGTGGAGTCCTTCCACGGCCTGCTCGTCGACTTCTGCAAGCAGCGCGACATCCCCGCCATCGTCAAGGGCCTGCGCGCGGTCAGCGACTTCGACTACGAGCTGCAGATGGCCCAGATGAACAACGGCCTCTCGGGCGTGGAGACCCTCTTCGTCCCCACCAACCCGACGTACAGCTTCCTCTCCTCCTCCCTGGTCAAGGAGGTGGCGGCCTGGGGCGGCGACGTCTCCCACCTGGTCCCGCCGCTGGTCCTCGGACGCCTGACCGAACGGCTCGCGGAGAAGTGACGCGCGGCCACCACCGCTGACGCTCCGTCACCTGGTGTCGGACGGGCGCCGACTGCCCTTACAGTCGTCCCGTCCTTCTCCAACCGGCTGTAGAGAGTGGCGAGCACCAGGTGGACGTGCAGAAGAAGCTCGACGAGATCACGGCGACCGTGCAGGGCGCCCGCTCCATGCCCATGTCGGCATCCTGCGTGGTCAACCGCGCCGAGCTGCTCGCCCTGCTCGAAGAGGTGCGCCAGGCCCTGCCCGGCTCCCTCGCCCAGGCCCGGGAGCTGATCGGCGACCGCGAGCAGATGGTCGAGCAGGCCCGCCGGGAGGCCGAGCGGATCATCGAGGCCGCCCACGCCGAGCGCGGCTCGATCGTCTCCGACACCCAGGTCGCCCGGGAGTCGCAGGAGGAGGCCGACCGGATCCTCTCCGAGGCCCGCCGCGAGGCCGAGGAGATCCGCGCCGAGGCCGACGACTACGTCGACTCCAAGCTCGCCAACTTCGAGGTCGTCCTCAACAAGACCATCGGCTCCGTCGACCGGGGCCGCGAGAAGCTCCTCGGCCGCGGCCCGGGGATCGGCCCGGACGGTTACGCCGACGAGGACGCCCCCGAGTACGACGCCGATCCGCAGACGCTCATCCACCGGGCGGACGGGGCCGACGACTTCATCGCCGCCAAGCTGGGCGCCTTCGAGGCGGTCCTCACCAAGACCCTGGAGGCCGTCGGGCGGGGCCGGCAGAAGCTGCACGGCCGGATCGCCTCCGACGCCCTCGGCGAGCACATGGCCGCCCAGGACGGCCTCGGCGGCCCGGTCCACACCAGCGACGCCGACTACCTGGCCGGCCTCGCGGAACTCTCCGACCCCGAGCCGGCGCAGGGCCCGGCGCAGGCGCCCGCCCCGGTCCCCGCGCAGGTCCCGGCCCCGCCGCAGCAGCAGCCCGACCCGTACGGCTACCAGCAGCAGGACCCGTACGCGTACCAGCAGGTCCAGCAGCAGCCGGACCCCTACGCGTACCAGCAGCAGGCCGACCCGTACGGCTACCAGCAGCAGGACCCCTACGCGTACCAGCAGCCCGCCCCGCCGGCCCACCAGCCCCAGCAGGCCGCCGCGCTCGACGAGACCAGCTTCTTCGACACGAGCATGATCGACCTGGACCAGCTGCGCCGGTACGAGCAGCAGTACGACCAGGGGCAGCAGCAGTAGGCGAGCGGGCGCGGGAACGGGCGAAGGGCCCGGATTGGGTCCTGGGCGAAGCGTCCAGTATCCTGGCTCTTCGGTCGCGCGTATGCCCGCGACCCGTGCTGCCCACGGTCGGCAGCCCACGAACCTTCCACGACGCAGAACGATCCGAAAGCAGGAAGAGCCCTGAGCACGCGCCTCGACCACCGCAACCCCCTCGTGTTCGACACGCACGAGCTGGGGCGGCGTCCTGGTGCCCTGCAGCGGCTCTCGCGATCGGTCGAGGCCCCCGCGGCCATGGGCGTCGAAGGAGTGATCGGAGTGCCCGAGGGCGCCCCGATCGACATCGATCTCCGTCTTGAGTCGGTCATGGAAGGGGTGCTTGTCACAGGCACCGCCCGTGCGTCGGCCGAGGGGGAGTGCGTAAGGTGTCTGGAGCCCGTCGAGCTGGAGCTCGACGTGGACTTCCAGGAGATGTTCTCGTACCCCGAGTCCGACGACCGGGGCCGCTCCAAGGCGGCCGCGGACGACGAGACCGAGGACGACGAGGACATGATCCCCCTCGAGGACGGCATGTTCGACCTCGAACCCGTGCTGCGTGATGCGGTGGTGCTCGCACTGCCGATGCAGCCGGTGTGCCGGGAGGACTGCGAGGGCCTGTGCTCCGAGTGCGGAGCCAACCTGAACGAGAACCCGGACCACCACCACGACGCCGTCGACATCCGTTGGGCGGCACTGCAGGGACTCGCCGGTTCGCTGGGAACCGATGAGAAGGACAACATGAGCGGCAAAGCCTCTGACGGGGACGTCCGAAGCGCCGCCGAGAAGCAGGAGAAGTAGCCGTGGCTGTTCCGAAGCGGAAGATGTCGCGCAGCAACACGCGCCACCGCCGGTCGCAGTGGAAGGCTGCGGTCCCCACCCTGGTTTCGTGTGAGCGTTGCCAGGAGCCGAAGCTGCAGCACATCGCGTGCCCGAGCTGCGGCACCTACAACAAGCGCCAGGTCCTCTCGGTCTGATTGGGCTGGTGAGAGGCGCAATGTCTGAGTCCCGCAAGACGGACGACAAGACGGACCATGCCTCGTCCCACACGCTCCTGGAAGGGCGGCTCGGCTACACGCTCGAGTCCGCCCTTCTGGTGCGTGCGCTGACCCACCGTTCGTACGCGTACGAGAACGGCGGTCTGCCCACCAACGAGCGCCTGGAGTTCCTCGGGGACTCCGTGCTCGGCCTGGTGGTCACCGACACGCTGTACCGCACCCACCCCGACCTGCCCGAAGGCCAGCTGGCCAAGCTGCGGGCCGCGGTGGTCAACTCGCGTGCGCTGGCGGACGTGGGTCGCGGACTCGAACTCGGCTCCTTCATCCGGCTCGGCCGGGGCGAAGAGGGCACGGGCGGCCGGGACAAGGCGTCCATCCTCGCCGACACCCTCGAAGCGGTGATCGGCGCGGTCTATCTCGACCAGGGCCTCGACGCGGCGTCCGAGCTGGTGCACCGGCTCTTCGACCCGCTGATCGAGAAGTCCTCGAACCTCGGTGCCGGCCTGGACTGGAAGACCAGCCTCCAGGAGCTCACCGCGGCCGAGGGCCTGGGCGTCCCGGAGTACCTCGTCTCCGAGGAGGGCCCGGACCACGAGAAGACCTTCACCGCTGCCGCCCGCGTCGGTGGTGTCTCGTACGGCACCGGCACCGGCCGCAGCAAGAAGGAAGCGGAACAGCAGGCGGCGGAGTCCGCGTGGCGCGCGATCCGCGCGGCCGCGGACGAGCGGATCGCGGCGGCGAAGGCCGCGGCCGAGGCGGGAGCGGTCGCCGACCCCTCTCCTGCCAAGGACCGGGCCTCGGCCTGATCTCTTCGTCCTGCTCGCTTTCGGAGCCTTCCGGGAACCCCGCCCCAGGGCGGGGTTCCCGTCTTCCCGCACGCCGTCGGGGCGGCAGTAGGGTGGTTCCGGCCGTCGAAGAAGTGATGAACGAGTCCGGAGGAACACCGTGCCCGAGCTGCCCGAGGTCGAGGTCGTACGGCGCGGTCTGGAGCGCTGGACCGCCGGACGGACCGTGGCCGAGGTGGAGGTCCTGCACCCCAGGGCCGTACGGCGGCACCCGGCGGGCGGCGAGGACTTCGCGGCCCGGCTGAAGGGGCAGCGGTTCGAGGGCGCGCGGCGGCGCGGCAAGTACCTCTGGCTGCCGCTGGCCGACACCGGGACGGCCGTCCTCGGACACCTCGGCATGAGCGGCCAGCTCCTCGTCCAGCCGCACGACGCCCCCGACGAGAAGCACCTGCGGATCCGCGTCCGCTTCGACGACGAGGCCGGCACCGAGCTCCGCTTCGTCGACCAGCGCACCTTCGGCGGGCTCTCGCTCCACGACCAGAGCCCCGACGGCCTCCCGGACGTCATCGCGCACATCGCCCGCGACCCGCTGGACCCGGAGTTCGACGACGCCGCCTTCCAGGCCGCGCTGCGCCTGCGCCGTACGACGATCAAGCGGGCGCTCCTGGACCAGTCGCTCATCAGCGGCGTCGGCAACATCTACGCGGACGAGGCGCTCTGGCGCTCGCGGCTGCACTACGACCGGCCGACCGCCACCCTGACCCGGCCGCGCTCGGCCGAACTCCTCGGACACGTCCGGGACGTGATGAACGCGGCGCTCGCCGCCGGCGGCACCAGCTTCGACAGCCTGTACGTGAACGTCAACGGCGAATCCGGCTACTTCGACCGCTCCCTCGACGCCTACGGCCGCGAGGACGAGCCCTGCCGCCGCTGCGGCACCCCGATGCGCCGCCGCGCCTGGATGAACCGCTCCAGCTACTTCTGCCCCCGCTGCCAGCGTCCGCCGCGCGTCGTCACGGTGTGAGCCGCCCGCGCGGGGCCCGGGGCCGCCGGCTGCTCTCGGACGGCCCTGCCACGGCCCCGGTGCCATCTCGTCCCGGAGCCGAGGCCGTACCAGCTGCCTACTCCGCTGCGAGTGCGTCGGCGATGTCCTGCATGTGCTCGATGACGACGTCGGCCTGCGCCTCGTTGAACAGGTCCGTCTTGTGGGGCTCGTCGGCGTAGCCGATGGCCGTCGCGCCGGCCGCGTGGGCGGCTCGGACGTCGGTGGGGGAGTCGCCGATCAGGGTGCAGCCGGTGACGTCGACGTGCATCTGTTCGGCTGCCGTGAGGAGCGGGAACGGGTTCGGCCTCATCAGGTGGAGCTGTTCGGAGGGGCGGCCCACGATGTGCGTGACGTGCTCCTGCAGGCCGTGGAGTTCCAGGAAGGCCCGTACGCACTCGGTGGAGCTGTCGCTCACCACCGCGACCCCCCGGCCGGCCGCGCGTGCCGTCCGGAGGGCTTCCGCCGCTCCCGGGGTCGGTTGTCCGGACAGCGCGGCGGCGCGCACCTCGGCGGCCGTCAGGGCCCGCTCGATCCCCTGGCCGAGTTCGGTGTCGGCCTCGTGTGCGATGAGCAGGACCTCGATCGGGTCGTCCGTCCGGGCCGCCTTCGCGCCCGCGGCTTCGTCCCGGGCGGCGAGGAGTGCGGTCAGCTCTCGTGCGACTTCGGGTGCCGGCAGTCCCGCGAACAGGTCGCACACGGGCCCGTCGAAGTCGAAGAGGAGGACGCGGGCGTTCGCCAGGGTCTCGGTGAGAGGGTCGGTGTGCGTCACGGTCGACGTTCCTTCCGGTGGTCTCCCGGATACTGTCGGACCGCATCCGGGGTGCGCTGGACCTGCCGGGCTTCGTCGGACGTCTCGCCGCCCCCGCCCACGAGGTCGTGGTTCTCGGTCGTCTCGCCCCGGGTGACGACCTTATGCGGGAGGCAGGACTCCGGCCTGCGGAGAAATCAGTAACCGAAGTCCTGGGTCCACCAGGGGCCGCCGTCGCCGAAGTACACGCCGACGCCCATCGTCTTGAAGTCGCAGTTCAGGATGTTGGCGCGGTGGCCGTCGCTGTTCATCCAGGACTCCATCACGGCCGCCGCGTCCGCCTGGCCGCGGGCTATGTTCTCGCCGGCCAGGGTCGGGACGCCCGCCTGCTGCGCGCGCGCCCACGGGGTGTCCCCGTCGGGGTCCGTGTGGTCGAAGAAGCCGCGGGCGGCCATGTCCGCGCTGAACGCGCCCGCCAGCGACGCGAGCCGCGCGTCGGCGGTCACCGGGGTGCAGCCCACCGTGGCGCGCTCGTTGTTGACCAGACGCAGGACCTCCGCCTCGGCGGCGTCGTTCCGGTTCGTGGTGGAGGCCGGGGCGGTCTTCCGGACGGGGGCCCGGGTGGTCGGCTTCGGCTTCGGCGCGGGCGCCTCGGTGGTGGGCGCGGCCGCGGTCTTCGGGGCGGCGGGCTTCGCGCTCGCCGTTCTCGCGGGCTTCGGGGCCGCCGGCTTCGTGGCCTTCGGCTTCGGCGCGGGAGACGTGGGAGACGGGGTCGCGCTCGGCTTCGGCTTCGTGGCCTTCGGCTTCGCGCTCGGGGAAGCCTCGGGCTTTGCCGGCTTCGCGTTCGGCCTCGCCGGCGGCGAGGACGGCTCTCCGCTGCCCGTTCCCGCGGTCGTCGGGGTCCCCGTCGCCCCGCCCTGCGTCGTCAGCTCCGGGGCCTGCCGGGACTGCGCCTGGTGCCCGGCCGTGTCGGTGCCGCCGACCGCGAGCGTGTCCCCGCCGGGCAGGAGGCCCGAGGCGACCACGGCCGCGCCGACCGCGACGGCTGCGGAGGCACCGAGCAGACCGGTGCGCACGGACCGCCTGCGGCGGTCACCCCGGTGCCGGCGGTCCGTACCGGCCGCGTAGTCTTCTGCGGCGGGTGCGGCGCCGGAGCGACGGTGGCGTCCCATGGCTTGCCCTCCTGCTGGTCTTTGCTGATCTTTGCTGTCGGTACCGTTGCGGTCCGGCAGTCGAACGGCGCGCGCCCGAACGGGTGAGACGCGTTCGTCGGGACTGTACGCGAGTGGGCAGCGGGGGGCGATGTGCTCTTTGAGCGGCCCGCCCGTTAGCGTGCAGCCATGAGCGACGACGTACGGATGACCGCCTGGGTGCGCGGCCGGGTACAGGGAGTGGGCTTCCGCTGGTTCACCAGGGCAAACGCCCTGGAGATCGGCGGTCTGACGGGCTTCGCCCTCAACCTCGACGACGGCCGGGTACAGGTCGTGGCCGAGGGCCCGCGTGAGAATTGCCACCGTCTGCTCGACTGGCTCCGCTCCGACGACACACCCGGACGCGTGGACGGAGTCACTGAGATCTGGGACACCCCGCGCGGCGGCTACGACGGGTTCGCCATCCGCTGACGATCACTCTCCGACACCCCCTCCGGTGACCCGGAGGGGCCTCGTGCGAACGCGCCGTAACGGGCGTGTGAAGGGGAAAGCCCCTGGTGGTTGCCAAGAAGCGCCCGTCGTGGAAGGCTGCCCGTTGAGAATGATCGCGACGCCCCGAAGGCGCCGGGTCGAGACGCACCGCCGCCCCTGAGCGGCCGTGGACTCCCCGGTCGCCCCTTCAAACGGGGCGTGATCGTGTTGACCGTCAAACTTTTTGGTGAGACTCTGGAAGCCCCGCGCACCTTGGCTGTGGGGCAGTGGAACCGGCACAACAAGTCACTGCCGAACACCGCGGGTGCCAATCCCTCACGACCCACACCGCTTCGGTCGGTCACTCATTGTGGAGGACCATCCATCATGGCAAAGGCGCTTCTCGGTTACGTCGGCGGCTCCGACCCGCGACTCCTCGCCGAGATGCGACGGCTCCAGCAGCGCGTCCAGGACCTCGAATCCGAGCTGGTACGGATCCAGTCCGAGAACGACGCGCTCGCCGCTGCCGCCGCTCAGCACCAGGGAGAGTCGCTGCTGGACAGCATCGATCTCGACGTACCCCAGGCGGAGCCTGCGCTCACCTGACAACCCAGCCCCGAGGGGCCAGGTGGGAAACACACAGGTCGGCACGGTCGACCGTCATACAGCCGCATATGGAGCTCGACGCATGTCGGCTGAACACGCAAGGGGCGCTTCGGCGTCCCTTCTTGCTTTCACCCGTCGTTTCCCCGGAGCCCCCCTACCTCCCCCTTCCTCAACCGAGGATCTGCCCTGCACGTTCGCGGGTGAAACGCGCGGGCCCCGGTAGAGTCCCCGACGTGCACCTCAAGGCCTTGACGCTCCGCGGATTCAAGTCGTTCGCCTCGGCCACCACGCTGAGGTTCGAACCGGGAATCACCTGTGTCGTGGGCCCCAACGGATCGGGCAAGTCCAACGTCGTGGACGCCCTCTCCTGGGTCATGGGCGAGCAGGGCGCCAAGTCGCTGCGCGGCGGCAAGATGGAGGACGTCATCTTCGCCGGCACGACCGGGCGCCCCCCGCTCGGCCGCGCCGAGGTCTCGCTGACCATCGACAACTCCGACGGCGCCCTGCCCATCGACTACGCCGAGGTCACCCTCACCCGGATCATGTTCCGCGGCGGCAGCAGCGAGTACCAGATCAACGGCGACACCTGCCGCCTGCTCGACTTCCAGGACCTGCTCTCCGACTCCGGCATCGGACGCGAGATGCACGTCATCGTCGGACAGGGCCAGCTCGACTCCGTGCTGCACGCCGACCCGATGGGCCGCCGCGCCTTCATCGAGGAGGCCGCCGGCGTCCTCAAGCACCGCAAGCGGAAAGAGAAGGCGCTGCGGAAGCTCGACGCGATGCAGGCCAACCTCGCGCGCGTGCAGGACCTCACCGACGAGCTGCGACGGCAGCTCAAGCCGCTCGGCCGGCAGGCCGCCGTCGCCCGCCGGGCCGTCGTCATCCAGGCCGACCTGCGCGACGCGCGCCTCCGCCTCCTCGCCGACGACCTCGTCCACCTCAAGGCGGCGCTCACCGCCGAGGTCGCCGACGAAGCGGCCCTCCTCGCGCGCAAGGAGGCCACCGAGGCCGACCTGCGCGCCGCCCTCGACCGGGAGGCCGCCCTGGAGGCGGAGGCACGCGCGCTCGTGCCCCGCCTGGAGCGCGCCCAGCAGACCTGGTACGACCTCTCCCAGCTCGCCGAACGCGTCCGGGGCACCGTCTCCCTGGCCGACGCACGCGTGAAGAGCGCCACCACCGCGCCCCCCGAGGAGCGGCGCGGCCGCGACCCCGAGGACCTGGAGCGCGAGGCGGCCCGCGTCCGCGAGCAGGAGGCCGAGCTCGAAGCCGCCCTGGAGGCGGCCGAACGCGCCCTGGAGGACGCCGTCGCCCACCGCTCCGACCTGGAGCGGGCCCTGACCGACGAGGAACGGCGCCTCAAGGACGCCGTCCGTGCCCTCGCCGACCGGCGCGAAGGCCTCGCCCGCCTGCACGGCCGGGTCGACGCGGCCCGCTCGCGCGCCGCCGCCGCCCGGGCCGAGATCGACCGGCTCGCCGCCGCCCGGGACGAGGCGGCCGAGCGGGCCGCCGCCGCCCAGGAGGAGTACGAGCGGCTCAGGGCCGAGGTCGACGGCCTCGACACGGAGGACACCGAACTCGCCGCACGGCACGAGGCCGCCCGCCACGGGCTCGCCGAGGCCGAGGCCGCCCTGAGCGCCGCCCGCGAAGCCCTCGACACCGCCGAACGCCGCCGCGCCGCGACCCGGGCCCGCCACGACACCCTCGCCCTCGGGCTGCGCCGCAAGGACGGCACGGGCGCCCTGCTCGCCGCCGGACTCACCGGCCTCCTCGGCCCGGCCGCCGACCTCCTCACCGTCACCCCCGGCTACGAGGTCCCCGTCGCCGCCGCCCTCGGCACCGCCGCCGACGCGGTCGCCGCCGGGCCCGCCGCCGCCGTCGAAGCCCTCCGCCTGCTGCGCAAGCAGGACGCGGGCCGGGCCTCCCTGCTCCTCACCGGAGCCCAGGACCCGGACCCTGACCACGACCGGGGCCCGGGCCGGGAGCCCGGCCCCGTGGGCCCCGCGCCCGGCGGACGCCCGTACGCCGCCGACCTCGTCCGGGGCCCCGCCGAACTCATGGGCGCCGTCCGCCGCCTGCTCGACGGCGTCGTCGTCGTGGACGACCTGGACGAGGCCGCGGAGCTGGTCAGGACCCGGCCCGCGCTGACCGCCGTCACCGTCGAGGGGGACCTGCTCGGCGCGCACGTCGCGCACGGCGGCTCCGCCGGCGCCCCCAGCCTCCTCGAAGTCCAGGCCTCCGTGGCCGAGGCCGCCGCCGAACTCGACGCACTGGGCGCGCGGTGCGAGGAGCTGGCGACCGTGCGGGAGGAGGCCGGCGAGCGCCGCCGCACCGCCGCCGCGCTCGTCGAGGAGCTCGACGCCCGCCGCCGTACCGCCGAGCGCGAGAAGTCCGCCGTCGCCCAGCGGCTCGGCCGGCTCGCCGGACAGGCCAGGGGAGCGGCGGGGGAGGCCGAGCGCGCCGCCGCGGCCGCCGCCCGCGCCCAGGAAGCCCTGGAGAAGGCCACCGAGGACGCCGAGGAACTGGCCGAACGACTCCTGGTGGCCGAGGAGGCCGCCGCCGGGGAGGGCGGGGACGAGGAGCCCGACACCTCCGCGCGCGACCGGCTCGCGGCCGACGGCTCCCGGGCGCGCCAGACCGAGATGGAGGCCCGGCTCCAGGTCCGTACCCACGAGGAGCGGGTCAGGGGGCTCGCCGGGCGGGCCGACTCCCTCGACCGGGCCGCCCGCGCCGAACGGGAGGCACGCGCGCGTGCCGAGCGGCGGCGGACCCGGCTCCGCCACGAGGCGGAGGTCGCCGGCGCGGTCGCCGCCGGGGCCCGGACGCTCCTGGCCCACGTCGAGGTCTCGCTGTCCCGCGCCGAACGCGAGCGGGCGGTCGCCGAGGCGGCCAGGGCCGACCGGGAGCGGGGGCTCACGGCGGCCCGCGCCCGGGGCCGGGACCTCAAGGCCGAACTGGACAAGCTGACCGACTCCGTCCACCGGGGCGAGGTCCTCGGCGCCGAGAAGCGGCTGCGGATCGAGCAGTTGGAGGCCAAGGCCCTGGAGGAGTTCGGCGTCGGACCGGCCGCCCTGGTCGCCGAGTACGGCCCCGACCAGCCCGTGCCCCCGCCCCCGGCGGTCGAGGGGGAGGAGGGCGGGGAGCCCGCCGCGCCCCGGCCGTTCGTCCGTTCGGAGCAGGAGAAGCGGCTGAAGGCCGCCGAACGGGCCCACCACCAGCTCGGCAAGGTGAACCCGCTGGCCCTGGAGGAGTTCGCGGCCCTGGAGGAGCGCCACAAGTTCCTCTCGGAGCAGCTGGAGGACCTGAGGAAGACCCGGGCCGACCTGCTTCAGGTCGTGAAGGAGGTCGACCTGCGCGTCGAGCAGGTCTTCACCGAGGCGTACCGGGACACGGCCCGCGAGTTCGAGGGGGTCTTCTCGCGCCTCTTCCCGGGCGGCGAGGGCCGTCTCGTCCTCACCGACCCGGACGACATGCTCACCACCGGCGTCGAGGTGGAGGCCCGCCCGCCGGGCAAGAAGGTCAAGCGGCTCTCGCTGCTCTCCGGCGGCGAGCGCTCGCTGACGGCCGTGGCGCTGCTCGTCTCCATCTTCAAGGCCAGGCCCAGCCCGTTCTACGTGATGGACGAGGTCGAGGCGGCCCTCGACGACACCAACCTCCAGCGGCTGATCCGGATCATGCAGGAGCTCCAGGAGTCCTCGCAGCTCATCGTGATCACGCACCAGAAGCGGACGATGGAGGTCGCGGACGCGCTGTACGGCGTTTCCATGCAGGGCGACGGGGTATCCAAGGTCATCAGCCAAAGGCTGCGTTAGCGGCTCCGCACGAGCCCGCATTCAAGAATTGAACGCGTGAGGCAGCGTCTCATCCTCTGGTGGTCTAGAGGGCGGGTATTGACCTCGAAACTTGAAGGCATAGTCTCTGCAACGTTGCTTTTACCTTCAAGTGGTGGGCGGCGTGAAGTTGTGCGCCACTGGAAGGGTTCGCCCCCCATGCCCCGACAACGCTGCCGGAGCCCCCAGGAGTCCATGTGACCAGCACTGAGCAGGCGCCCCCGCCGCCCCCCTCCGAAGGCCGTGGCGCCCACCCGGACCACCTCGGTCACGTCATCTTCATCACGGCCTCCGCCGCGATGGGCGGTTTCCTCTTCGGCTACGACAGCTCCGTCATCAACGGCGCCGTCGAGGCGATCCGCGACCGGTACGACATCGGCTCCGGCACCCTCGCCCAGGTCATCGCCATCGCCCTGATCGGCTGCGCCATCGGCGCCGCCACCGCCGGCCGGATCGCCGACCGCATCGGCCGCATCCGCTGCATGCAGATCGCCGCCGTCCTCTTCACCGTCAGCGCCGTCGGCTCGGCCCTGCCCTTCGCCCTCTGGGACCTCGCCCTCTGGCGGATCGTCGGCGGCTTCGCCATCGGCATGGCCTCCGTCATCGGCCCCGCCTACATCGCCGAGGTCGCCCCCGCCGCCTACCGCGGCCGCCTCGGCTCCTTCCAGCAGGCCGCCATCGTCATCGGCATCGCCATCTCCCAGCTGGTCAACTACGGCATCCTCCAGCTCGCCGACGGCGATCAGCGCGGCAAGATCGGCGGCCTGGAGGCCTGGCAGTGGATGCTCGGCGTGATGGTCGTCCCCGCCCTCCTCTACGGCCTGCTCTCCTTCGCGATCCCCGAGTCCCCCCGCTTCCTGATCTCCGTCGGCAAGACCGACAAGGCCAAGGAGGTCCTCGCCGAGGTCGAGGGCAAGGGCGTGAACCTGGACCACCGGGTGGAGGAGATCAAGCAGGCCATGCGCCGCGAGCACAAGTCCACCTTCTGGGACCTGTTCGTCACCGGCAGCCGCTTCAAGCTGCTGCCCATCGTCTGGGTCGGCATCGGACTCTCGGTCTTCCAGCAGCTCGTCGGCATCAACGTCGCGTTCTACTACTCCGCGACCCTCTGGCAGTCCGTCGGCATCGACCCGTCCAGCTCGTTCCTCTACTCGTTCACCACGTCGATCATCAACATCGTCGGCACCGTGATCGCGATGGTCCTGGTCGACCGGGTCGGCCGCAAGCCGCTCGCCCTCGTCGGCTCCGCCGGCATGGCGATCGCCCTCGCCTTCGAGGCCTGGGCCTTCTCCGCCGACCTCGTCGACGGCAAGCTGCCCGAGACCCAGGGCGTCGTGGCCCTCGTCGCCGCCCACGTCTTCGTGCTCTTCTTCGCCCTCTCGTGGGGCGTGGTGGTCTGGGTCTTCCTCGGCGAGATGTTCCCCAACAGGATCCGCGCCGCCGCCCTCGGCGTCGCCGCCTCCGCCCAGTGGATCGCCAACTGGGCCATCACCGCCAGCTTCCCGTCCCTCGCGGACTGGAACCTCTCCGGCACCTACATCATCTACACGGTCTTCGCCGTGCTCTCGATCCCCTTCGTGCTCCGGTACGTCAAGGAGACCAAGGGCAAGGCGCTGGAGGAGATGGGCTGATCCCCGCTGCCCCTCTCCTCGCCCACCGAGACCGCCCCGGTCCGAGGCCCGCGCCCGGACCGGGGCGGTCTCTGCGCCCGGGCCGGGGCGGTCTCCGCGTCCGGCACCGCCGAACGGCGGACCGGCCCGGTACGCGGGGGCGTGCCCCACGGGGAGTACGGGGGGCGCGGGCGGGGTGACGCCATACTGGACCCGTTATGGAACTCATCCTTGCTGTAGTCATCGCTCTGGTCGTCGCGGTCGCCGTGACGAGCGGGCTCGTGGTCAGCGGCCGCAAGAAGAAGCAGCTGCCCCCGGCCGAGCCGCCGTCCACCCCGCCGACCATCACCGCTCCGCCCGCCGAACCGCGCGTCGGCGAGGAGGCGGAGACGCCGCGGGAAGAACCACGCCGCACGGTCGAGGAGGTCGAGCTCCCCACGGCCGAGGAGGCCACCGGGGCCCCGACCGCCGTCGAGGACCCGGTCGTCGCCGAGCCCCCGGCCCCCGTGATCGAGGTCCCCGAGCCCACCGCCGGCCGTCTCGTACGGCTCCGGGCCCGCCTCGCCCGCTCCCAGAACTCGCTCGGCAAGGGGCTGCTCACGCTCCTGTCCCGCGAGCACCTCGACGAGGACACCTGGGAGGAGATCGAGGAGACCCTCCTCACCGCCGACGTCGGCGTCGCCCCCACCCAGGAGCTCGTCGAGCGGCTGCGCGAGCGCGTGAAGGTGCTCGGCACCCGCACCCCCGAGGAGCTGCGCGGCCTGCTCCGCGAGGAACTGATCACCCTCCTCGGCCCCGACCTCGACCGCACGGTGAAGACCGAGAGCCCCGCGGACGTCCCCGGCGTCGTCATGGTCGTCGGCGTCAACGGCACCGGCAAGACCACCACCACCGGCAAGCTGGCCCGCGTCCTCGTCGCCGACGGCAAGTCCGTCGTCCTCGGCGCCGCCGACACCTTCCGCGCCGCCGCCGCCGACCAGCTCCAGACCTGGGGCGAGCGCGTCGGCGCCCGCACCATCCGCGGCCCGGAGGGCGGCGACCCGGCGTCGATCGCCTTCGACGCGGTCAAGGAGGGCATCGCGGAGAACGCCGACGTCGTCCTCATCGACACCGCCGGCCGCCTCCACACCAAGACCGGCCTCATGGACGAGCTCGGCAAGGTCAAGCGCGTCGTGGAGAAGCACGGCCCGCTGGACGAGGTCCTCCTCGTCCTCGACGCCACCACCGGCCAGAACGGCCTGATCCAGGCCCGCGTCTTCGCCGAGGTCGTCGACATCACCGGCATCGTCCTGACCAAGCTCGACGGCACCGCCAAGGGCGGCATCGTCATCGCCGTCCAGCGCGAGCTGGGCGTCCCGGTCAAGCTGATCGGCCTGGGCGAGGGCCCGGACGACCTGGCCCCCTTCGAGCCGGGGGCCTTCGTCGACGCCCTGATCGGCGACTGACCGCGCTCCACGCGCACGCGTGAAGGGCCCCCGCCGATCCCCGGCGGGGGCCCTTTCCCGTACGCGCGTCAGAAGTGCGTGCGGTGGCAGATGTACGCCAGGGTGCCGAGCAGCAGCCGCGCCTGCGGCGGCGCGCCCGCCGTGTCCAGGGTCGGGGGCCGCAGCCAGCGCACCGGCCCGAGGCCGCCCAGGTCCGACGGGGGAGCGGTCACGTACGAGCCGGGGCCCAGGCAGTGCAGGTCCAGATCGGCGTCGTCCCAGCCCATCCGGTACAGCAGCTGCGGCAGCTCGGCCGCCGCCCCCGGCGCCACGAAGAACCGCGCCCGGCCGGTCGGGGTCGCGCACACCGGGCCGAGCGGAAGGCCCATGCGCTCCAGGCGGACCAGGGCCCGCCGGCCCGCCGCCTCCGCCACCTCGATCACGTCGAAGGCCCGGCCCACCGGGAGCAGCAGCGCCGCGCCCGGGTACTCCGACCACGCCCTGGTCGCGTCGTCCAGACCGGCACCCGCCGGGACCGGCTCCGCGAAGGAGAGCGGATGCGCCCCGGGGGCCGCGCACACCGGATCGCCGCAGGAGCACCGACCGGAGACGGCCCGCGCGCCGGGGACCACGTCCCAGCCCCACAGCCCCGTGTACTCCGCCACCGCTGTGCACTCCGTGGTGCGTCCGCGGCGGCGTGCGCCGGACCGCATCTCACGAATGCCGCCGATCGTGAAACCCATGTCCCCTCCAACGGGTCGAGCGCGCCGGTGGTTACGACCAGGAGCACCGCCGTCACTCCCCGTCACGGCCTGTCGCCGAGGGCGGCGCACGGTTGTGCAGGGGGTGGCGCGGACCGCGATGCGCGCCTCTCCGCGCATCCGTCCGCCGACTCCGGTTCGTCGCATGTCAAGTGAAGCGCGTTCCACGGAGGGCGGGTTCATTCGAAGGGGTGGCGAATGGTGGCGTTTCTTGAATCCCCCTCGTAGAGGGGTGATCGTAGGATTACTTTCGGTACTCGAACCACGGGGCGCACCGCACGCGTGGGTATGCCGGTGGCAACCCGGTTTCCAGTTCGAAGGAGTGCGAACGCCGGACGGATGCGGCGGGAGACGGCATTCTGATAAGGGTTCGCACGACAGGCAATCAGGTGGATGGGGGCGTTCCAGTGGGCGGCAACGGCGCAGACGGTACGACTGCCGGCAAGCGCCCGAACGAGCAGCTGGGCTCGTGGTTCGTGCGCAGCGGCTGGTCCAAGGGCGAACTGGCGCGCCAGGTCAACCGCAGGGCGCGCCAGATGGGCGCGCACCACATCTCCACCGACACCTCGCGCGTGCGCCGCTGGCTCGACGGCGAGCAGCCCCGCGAGCCCATCCCGCGGATCCTCTCCGAACTCTTCTCCGAGCGCTTCGGATCCGTCGTCGCCGTCGAGGACCTCGGCCTGCGCAGCGCCCACCAGTCGCCCTCCGTCTCCGGGGTCGACCTCCCCTGGGCCGGCCCCCAGACCGTCGCCCTGCTCAGCGAGTTCTCCCGCAGCGACCTCATGCTCGCCCGCCGGGGCTTCCTCGGCTCCTCCCTCTCCCTCGCCGCGGGACCCGCCCTCATCGAACCGATGCAGCGCTGGCTCGTCCCCACCCCGGCCGGCGAGGCCGCGGCTCCCGCCGCCGACGCCCACCGCCCCCACCGGCTCTCCGAGGTCGAACTCACCCTCCTGGAGTCCACCACCGCGATGTTCCGCAAGTGGGACGCCCAGTGCGGCGGCGGACTGCGCCGCAAGGCCGTCGTCGGGCAGCTCCACGAGGTCACCGACCTCCTCCAGGAGCCCCACCCCGCCGACATCTCCAAGCGCCTCTTCACCTGCGCCGCCGAACTCGCCGAACTCGCCGGCTGGATGAGCTACGACGTCGGCCTCCAGCCCACCGCCCAGAAGTACTTCGTGCTCGCCCTGCACGCCGCCAAGGAGGCCGGCGACAAGCCCCTCGGCTCGTACATCCTCTCGTCCATGAGCCGCCAGATGATCCACCTCGGCCGGCCCGACGACGCCCTCGAACTCATCCACCTCGCCCAGTACGGCAGCCGGGACTGCGCCACCGCCCGCACCCAGGCCATGCTGTATGCGATGGAGGCCCGCGCCTACGCCAACATGGGCCAGCCCTCCAAGTGCAAGCGGGCCGTCCGGATGGCCGAGGACACCTTCGCCGACGTCGGCCTGGAGGGCGAGCCCGAGCCCGACTGGATCCGGTTCTTCTCCGAGGCCGAGCTCAACGGCGAGAACTCCCACTCCTACCGCGACCTCGCCTACGTCGCCGGACGCTCCCCGACGTACGCCTCCCTCGCCGAACCCCTCATGGAGCGGGCCGTCGAACTCTTCGAGAAGGACGCCGACCACCAGCGGTCGTACGCCCTCAACCTGATCGGCCTGGCCACCGTCCACCTCCTCAAGCGCGAGCCCGAGCAGTCCGTCGTCCTCGCCGAGAAGGCCCTCGGGGTCGCCCGCAGCATCCGCTCCGAGCGGGTCAACACCCGGCTCCGCAAGACCGTCGACCACGCCGCCCGCGGCTTCGGCGACGTCGCCGAGGTCGTCCAGCTCACCGACCGGCTCGCCCAGCTCCTCCCCGAGGCCGCCGAAGCCGTCTGACCCCTCCCGCCCGGGCCCCGCAGGGCCCGCCAGGACCCCGGCCGCGCCGGACGTCCCTACTGCCCGACTCGGCTCCCCCGCCGCAAGGACACACGGACGCCGACGCGGCCGGTTCGCGTCCCCCGCCCCGTACCGCACGCCCACCCGGCGCCGTACGCGCGGAGAGTACGCCGTTACCTGCCCGTGACCCGCGTGTTCACCGTCACGTAACACGCCCCACCCCTTCGTCACGGCTCCGAAACATCGAGCGGCACCGCCGGAAACCGCGCTGCGCGAATCTCTGGGCCATAACCGGCCACCCCTCATGGCCGGCCGCTCTCCGGCCCCGCCCCGCACAGGCCGTACCGACGACGAGGAGACGCCGATGGCACCAGCCATCACGACCCTGGCCGCAGACGCCCCCGCGCTGTCCGCCGCCAACACCGGGTTCATGCTCATCTGCTCCGCCCTGGTCATGCTGATGACCCCGGGACTCGCCTTCTTCTACGGAGGCATGGTCCGCGTCAAGTCCACCCTCAACATGCTGATGATGAGCTTCGTCAGCCTCGGGATCGTCACGATCCTGTGGGTGCTCTACGGCTTCAGCATCGCCTTCGGCACCGACGTCGGCTCGATCGTCGGCTGGTCCTCCGACTACGTAGGCCTCAGCGGCATCGGCATCACCGAACTGTGGGACGGCTACACCATCCCCGTCTACGTCTTCGCCGTCTTCCAGCTGATGTTCGCGGTCATCACCCCCGCCCTCATCAGCGGCGCCCTCGCCGACCGCGTCAAGTTCACCGCCTGGGCCCTCTTCGTCACCCTCTGGGCCACGATCGTGTACTTCCCCGTCGCCCACTGGGTCTGGGGCTCCGGCGGCTGGCTCTTCGAGATGGGCGTCATCGACTTCGCCGGCGGCACGGCCGTCCACATCAACGCCGGCGCCGCCGCCCTCGGCGTCATCCTCGTCATCGGCAAGCGCGTCGGCTTCAAGAAGGACCCGATGCGCCCGCACAGCCTCCCGCTGGTCATGCTCGGCGCCGCCCTCCTCTGGTTCGGCTGGTTCGGCTTCAACGCCGGCTCCTGGCTCGGCAACGACGACGGCGTCGGCGCCGTGATGTTCGTCAACACCCAGGTCGCCACCGCCGCCGCCATGCTCGCCTGGCTCGCCTACGAGAAGATCCGCCACGGCTCCTTCACCACCCTCGGCGCCGCCTCCGGCGCGGTCGCCGGACTCGTCGCCATCACCCCCGCCGGCGGCTCCGTCAGCCCCCTCGGCGCGATCGCCGTCGGCGCCGTCGCCGGCCTCCTCTGCGCCATGGCCGTCGGCCTCAAGTACAAGTTCGGCTACGACGACTCCCTCGACGTCGTCGGCGTCCACCTCGTCGGCGGCGTCGTCGGCTCCCTCCTCGTCGGCTTCTTCGCCACCGGCGGCGTCCAGTCCGACGCCAAGGGCCTCTTCTACGGCGGCGGCCTGGAACAGCTCGGCAAGCAGGCGATCGGCGTCTTCGCGGTCCTCGCCTACTCTCTGATCGCCTCCGCGATCCTCGCCCTGATCGTCGACAAGACCATCGGGATGCGAGTCAGCGAGGACGACGAGGTCTCCGGCATCGACCAGGTCGAGCACGCCGAGACCGCGTACGACTTCAGCGGAGCCGGCGGCGGCACCTCCTCCCGCACCACCGCCGCCGCCCCCGCCCCGGCCGTCACGGAGAACAAGAAGGTGGACGCATGAAGCTCATCACCGCGGTCGTGAAGCCGCACCGGCTCGACGAGATCAAGGAGGCCCTCCAGGCGTTCGGCGTCCACGGCCTCACCGTCACCGAAGCCAGCGGCTACGGACGCCAGCGCGGCCACACCGAGGTCTACCGGGGCGCCGAGTACACCGTCGACCTGGTCCCCAAGATCCGCATCGAGGTCCTGGTCGAGGACGAGGACGCCGAACAGCTCATCGACGTCGTCGTCAAGGCCGCCCGAACCGGCAAGATCGGAGACGGCAAGGTGTGGAGCGTGCCGGTCGAGACCGCCGTACGGGTCCGCACCGGCGAGCGCGGTCCGGACGCACTGTAGGAACACGTGAGGAGCCGCCGGGTGACGAGCCTCGAAGTCAGCGCACAGAACGAAGAATCGGGACCCGGCGGTTACGCGGCGGCCCGGCTGCTCCTCCTCCACGAGAAGGAGCGGTCCGGGCCGCCGCGCCGTGCCGCCCTCGCCCGCCTCACCGACGACTGGCTGGCCGGCCTCTTCGCCGCCGCCGCGCCGCCCCGCGGCACCGCCCTCGTCGCCGTCGGCGGCTACGGCCGCTCCGAACTCTCCCCCCGCAGCGACCTCGACCTCCTCCTGCTCCACGACGGCACCGCCGACAAGGCCGCGATCGCCGCCCTCGCCGACCGCATCTGGTACCCGGTCTGGGACCTCGGCCTCGCCCTCGACCACTCCGTCCGCACCCCCGCCGAGGCCCGCGCCACCGCAGCCGACGACCTCAAGGTCCACCTCGGCCTCCTCGACGCCCGGCCCCTCGCCGGAGACGCCGGACTCGTCGCCGCCCTGCGCACCACCGTCCTCGCCGACTGGCGCAACCAGGCCCCCAGGCGCCTCCCCGAACTCGACGCGCTCTGCCGCGAGCGCGCCGAACGCACGGGCGAGCTCCAGTTCCTCCTCGAACCCGACCTCAAGGAGGCCCGCGGCGGACTGCGCGACGCCCAGGCCCTGCGCGCCGTCGCCGCCTCCTGGCTCGCCGACGCCCCCCGCGAAGGCCTCGACCGCGCCCGCCGCGCCCTCCTCGACGCCCGCGACGCCCTCCACCTGGCCACCGGCCGCGCCACCGACCGGCTCGCCCTCCAGGAGCAGGACGCCGTCGCCGCCGAACTCGGCCTCCTCGACGCCGACACCCTGCTCCGCGAGGTGTACGAGGCCGCCCGGACCATCTCGTACGCCACCGACGTCACCTGGCGCGAGGTCAACCGCGTCCTCAAGGCCCGCTCGGCCCGCCCCCGGCTCCGGTCCCTCCTGGGCGGCCGGACCGGCGGCAAACCCCCGGTCGAGCGCACCCCGCTCGCCGAGGGCGTGGTCGAGATGGACGGCGAGGTCGTCCTCGCCCGCACCGCCCGACCCGAGCGCGACCCCGTCCTGCCCCTGCGGGCCGCCGCCGCGGCCGCCCAGTCCGGCCTGCCGCTCTCCCCGCACGCCGTACGCCGGCTCGCCGCCACCGCCAAACCCCTCCCCGTGCCCTGGCCCGCCGAGGCGCGCGAGGAACTCGTCACCCTCCTCGGCGCCGGCGAGGCCACCGTCCCCGTCTGGGAGGCCCTGGAGGCCGAGGGGATCGTCACCCGGCTCCTCCCCGACTGGGAACGCGTCCGCTGCCGCCCCCAGCGCAACCCCGTCCACACCTGGACCGTCGACCGCCACCTCGTCGAGACCGCCGTCCGCGCCGCCTCCCTCACCCGCCGCGTCGGCCGCCCCGACCTCCTCCTCGTCGCCGCCCTCCTCCACGACATCGGCAAGGGCTGGCCCGGCGACCACTCCGTCGCCGGCGAGACCATCGCCCGCGACCTCGCCGCCCGCGTCGGCTTCGACCGCACCGACACCGCCACCGTCGCCACCGCCGTCCGCCACCACCTCCTCCTGGTCGAGACCGCCACCCGGCGCGACCTCGACGACCCCGCCACCGTCCAGGCCGTCGCCACCGCCGTCGGCACCCTCGGCACCCTGGAACTCCTGCACGCCCTCACCGAGGCCGACGCCCTCGCCACCGGGCCCGCCGCCTGGTCCTCCTGGCGTGCCTCGCTCGTTGCCGACCTGGTCAAACGGGTCGCGGGCGTCCTCGCCGGAGAACCCCTGCCCGACCCCGAGGCCGCCGCCCCCAGCGCCGAGCAGGAACGCCTCGCCATCGAGGCCCTGCGCACCGGCGAACCCGTCCTCGCCCTCCACACCCGGGACGAGCACGCGGCCGCCCACGACGACTCCCCTTCCGGCGAAGCCGCGCCCGAGCCCGTCGGCGTCGAACTCGTCATCGCGCTGCCCGACCGGCCCGGCGTCCTGCCCGCCGTCGCCGGCGTCCTCGCCCTGCACCGCCTCACCGTCCGCGCCGCCGACCTGCGGGCCGTCGACCTCCCCACCGGCCTCGGCTCCGGCTCCGTCCTCGTCCTCGACTGGCGCGTCGCCGCCGAGTACGGCTCCCTGCCCGAGGCCGCCCGGCTCCGCGCCGACCTCGTCCGCGCCCTCGACGGCTCCCTCGACATCCCCGCCCGTCTCGCCGAACGCGAGGCCGCCTACCCCCGGCGCCGGGGCCTCGCCGCCCCGCCGCCCCGCGTCACCGTCGCCGCCGCCGACTCCCGCCTCGCCACCGTCATCGAGGTCCGCGCCCAGGACGCCCCCGGCCTCCTGCACCGCATCGGCCGCGCCCTGGAGGGAGCGGCGGTACGGGTCAGGAGCGCCCACGTCTCCACCCTCGGCGCCAACGCCGTCGACACCCTCTACGTGACCCGCCCGGACGGCTCCCTGCTGCCGCCGGAGGAGGCGGTGGACCTGGCGAGGACGCTGGAGACGGCGCTGGGGTGACCCGGGGGCTCGTCCCCGTTCACCGCTTCCCGGTGGGCGGGGACGTTTTCTTCGCAGGGCCGGATACCCTGGAGGGCGATTCCCCGCCCCCGACCCCAAGGACCGACGAGCGCTGTGTTCGATACCCTCTCCGACCGCCTGGCGAGCACCTTCAAGAGTCTCCGCGGCAAGGGCCGTCTGTCCGAGCAGGACATCGACAGCGCCGCCCGGGAAATCCGTATCGCCCTCCTCGAGGCCGACGTCGCCCTGCCGGTCGTGCGCGCGTTCATCCGGAACGTCAAGGAGCGGGCCCTCGGCGCCGAGGTCTCCAAGGCGCTCAACCCCAGCCAGCAGGTCATCAAGATCGTCAACGACGAGCTGGTCGCCATCCTCGGCGGCGAGACCCGTCGCCTGCGGTTCGCCAAGACCGCGCCCACCGTGATCATGCTCGCCGGTCTCCAGGGCGCCGGCAAGACCACCCTCGCCGGAAAGCTCGGCCTCTGGCTCAAGGGCCAGGGCCACTCCCCGCTGCTCGTCGCCTGCGACCTCCAGCGACCCAACGCCGTCAACCAGCTCTCGGTCGTCGCCGACCGCGCGGGCGTGGCCTTCTACGGCCCCCAGCCGGGCAACGGCGTCGGCGACCCGGTCCAGGTCGCCAAGGACTCCATCGAGTACGCGCGCACCAAGCTCTACGACGTCGTCATCGTCGACACCGCCGGCCGCCTCGGCATCGACCAGGAGCTGATGCAGCAGGCCGCGGACATCCGCGACGCCGTCTCCCCCGACGAGATCCTCTTCGTCGTCGACGCCATGATCGGCCAGGACGCGGTCAACACCGCCGAGGCCTTCCGCGACGGCGTCGGCTTCGACGGCGTCGTGCTCTCCAAGCTCGACGGCGACGCCCGCGGTGGTGCCGCGCTCTCCATCGCGCACGTCACCGGCAAGCAGATCATGTTCGCCTCCAACGGCGAGAAGCTGGACGACTTCGACGCGTTCCACCCGGACCGCATGGCGTCCCGCATCCTCGGCATGGGCGACATGCTCTCCCTCATCGAGAAGGCCCAGCAGACCTTCGACGAGGAAGAGGCCGCCAAGATGGCCTCGAAGCTCGCGTCGAAGAAGGGCCAGGAGTTCACGCTCGACGACTTCCTGGCCCAGATGGAGCAGGTCCGCAAGATGGGCTCCATCTCGAAGCTGCTCGGCATGCTCCCGGGCATGGCCCAGATGAAGGACCAGATCAACAACATCGACGAGAAGGACGTCGACCGCACGGCCGCCATCATCAAGTCGATGACCCCCGGCGAGCGCCAGGACCCGACGATCATCAACGGCTCCCGTCGCGCCCGCATCGCCAAGGGCTCCGGCGTCGAGGTCAGCGCGGTCAAGGGCCTGGTCGAGCGGTTCTTCGAGGCCCGCAAGATGATGTCCCGCATGGCCCAGGGCGGCGGCCTCCCGGGCATGCCCGGCATCCCCGGCATGGGTGGCGGCCCCGGCCGGCAGAAGAAGCAGGTCAAGCAGGCCAAGGGCAAGCGCAAGAGCGGCAACCCGATGAAGCGGAAGGCCGAGGAGCAGGCCGCCGCCGAGCGCCGCGAGCAGGCGCAGCAGGGCGGCGCCTTCGGCCTGCCCGGGGCGGGCCAGAGCCCGAAGGACTTCGAGCTGCCGGACGAGTTCAAGAAGTTCATGGGCTGACAGCCGGTACGAGGAGGGGCCCGGAGCGGTGTCACACCGCTCCGGGCCCCTCTTCATCCCTCCGGACCGCCCGCGGTGCCCGGTTCCTCCCGCTCTTCGATACTGGGGCCACTGCCGCCCCGAGGAGAGTCACGTGGCCGACCCCGCACCCCCGCGCGACCGGACCGACCAGCCCTGGCGCTCGGAAGGGGCCCCGCCGCCCCCGTCGCCGAAGAAGCGGATGCCGGGCGGCTGGGGCGGACTGATCCTCACCGCGCTCGTCGTCTACCTGCTGACCAACATCGTCCTGTCGTTCTTCAACGACGGCGACGGCCCGACGATCTCGTACACCGAGTTCGACAAGCAGGTCGCCGCCGGGAACGTCACCAAGATCTACTCCAAGGGCGACGCGATCCAGGGGCAGCTGAAGAACAAGCAGCCCGTCCCCGACGGCGAGGGCGACTACACCAAGTTCACCACCCAGCGGCCCGCCTTCGCGGACGACGACCTGTGGGCGCAGCTGACCAGGCAGAACGTCGTCGTCACCGCCGAACCGGTCGTCCAGGAGCGCAGCTTCCTCGCCAACCTGCTCCTCTCGCTCGCGCCGATGCTGCTGCTCGTCCTGCTGTGGGTGTTCATCGCCCGCCGGATGAGCGCGGGCATGGGCGGGGCCGGCGGCATGCTGGGCCGCAAGCAGCCGCCCAAGCCGGTCGAGCTGGAGACCGGGAAGCGCACCACCTTCGCGGACGTCGCCGGCATCGACGAGGTCGAGGGCGAGCTGAACGACGTGGTCGACTTCCTCAAGAACCCGGACGCCTACCGGGCCATGGGCGCCAAGATGCCCCGGGGCGTGCTCCTCGCCGGACCTCCCGGCACCGGCAAGACGCTCCTCGCGCGGGCCGTCGCGGGCGAGGCCGGGGTGCCGTTCTTCTCGGCCTCCGCCTCCGGGTTCATCGAGATGATCGTGGGCGTGGGCGCCTCCCGGGTGCGGGAGCTGTTCGCCGAGGCCCGCAAGGTCGCCCCGGCGATCGTCTTCATCGACGAGATCGACACCATCGGCCGGGCCCGGGGCGGCGGCTCCGGGATGGGCGGCCACGACGAGCGCGAGCAGACCCTCAACCAGATCCTCACGGAGATGGACGGCTTCACCGGCTCCGAGGGGGTCATCGTCCTGGCCGCCACCAACCGCGCCGACGTCCTCGACCCCGCCCTCACCCGGCCCGGCCGCTTCGACCGGATCGTGCACGTCAACCCGCCGGACCGGGGCGGCCGCGAGGCCATCCTGCGCATCCACACCCGGGAGATCCCGCTCGCCGAGGACGTCGACCTGGAGCAGGTGGCCCGTACGACCCCCGGCATGACCGGCGCCGAACTCGCCAACCTCGCCAACGAGGCCGCGCTGCTCGCGGTCAAGCGCGAGCAGAAGGCCGTCACGCAGTCCGATCTGTCCGACGCCCTGGAGAAGGTCCAACTCGGTGCGGAACGGCCCCTGGTGATGCCGGAGGAGGAGCGGCGGCGGACCGCGTACCACGAGAGCGGCCACGCCCTGCTCGGCATGCTCCAGCCGGGCGCCGACCCGGTCCGGAAGATCACCATCGTGCCGCGCGGCCGGGCCCTGGGCGTCACCCTGTCGACCCCCGACGCCGACAAGTACGCCTACACGGAGGAGTACCTGCGCGGCCGGATCATCGGCGCCCTCGGCGGGATGGCGGCCGAGCAGGTGGTGTTCGGGGTGATCACCACGGGGGCCGAGAGCGACCTGGAACAGGTCACCAACATCGCCCGGGGGATGGCGGGCCGGTGGGGGATGAGCGAGAGCGTCGGCCGCCTCACCGCCATCCCGAGCGACGCCCAGCAGGCGTACGGGCTTTCGGCGGCCCCCGCGACCCTGGACACCGTCGACCGGGAGATGCGGCGGATCGTCGACGAGTGCTACGAGGTCGCGCTGCGGCGGCTCGACGAGCACCGGGACAAGCTGGACGCCCTGGCCGAGGCCCTTCTGGCGAACGAGACCCTGGAGGAGGAGGCGGCCTACCGCGCGGCGGGCATCGCCCGCCCGGCCCCGGGCCCCGAGCCGGGCGTGGGCCCGAACCCGGAGCGGCCGGGGGAGTGAGGGGCTCCCCCAAGGGCGCGCGGGGAGCGGCGCGTACGTGTTGCCCCAGGCGCACGGGTCCCAGGGGGGTGCGTACCTCAGGGCGTACGGGTCGCAGGCGTGCGGGCCCCGGGGTGTACGGGTCTCAGGGCGTGCTGGTCGCGGGCGTGCGGGCCCCGGGGCGTACGGGTCTCAGGGTGTGCGGGCGATCACGTACCGGAAGACGTTCGGCATCCACACCGTCCCGTCCGGGCGGACGTACGGGGCGAGCGCCTCCTCGATCTCCTTCTCCACCTGGGAGGGGTCGGTCGCGCGGACCGCCTCGTCGAAGGCGCCCGTCGAGAGCAGGCCCCGCACCGCGCTGGCCCCGTCGGCGTACCCGAAGGGGCAGGCCACCCGGCCCGAGCCGGCCGGCCGCAGCCCCGCCGCGGCCGCGAGCGCGTCCAGGTCCGGGCCGAGCCCAGCCGCCGGGCGGCGGTCGGCGAGCCGGGCCGCGAGCCGCAGGACCGGTTCCGTGGCGCACCGCTCCGGGGGTCCCCAGCCGGCGAGGACGACGGTCGTGCCAGGTTGAGCCGTACGGGTGACGGCCGCGAGCTCCGGGAGCAGGGCGTCCGTCGCGTGGAAGGCGGTGACCACGTCGTACGGGGCACACTCCGGCGCTTCCCCGGTGACGGCGACGTCCTCCGGGAGCCGCTCCCTGGCCAGCTCCACGCGCGCGTGGTCCCGGTCCGCGCCGGCCACCCGGGCGCCCCGCGCGGCCGCCATGAGGAGGGCCAGGCCCGAGCCGCAGCCCAGGCCGAGGACCCGGGAGGCCCCGTCCACGCCGAGGCGGTCGTACACCGCCTCGTAGAGGGGGACGAGCATCCGTTCCTGGATCTCGGCCCAGTCGCGCGCGGGGTGGTGCGGGACGAGCGTAGGTGTCATGGATAAGCGCCCCAATCAGTGCTCGGACGACAGCTCCCCGTAGTCAGGGAACTCCGCATCGGGGTCCGCGTCCAGTGGTCGGGGCGGACCGATTCGTCCGGGGGAGGGGCGGTGTGCGCCCGCGCGCGGGGACCCGGTAATCTCCCCGCAACACTTCGTGCCCGCTCGAGGGCGCGCCCCCTGGGGGCGCGCACGCCCGGGACCTCCGGAGACGGGCCCCGGGCCGCCGGGGCGGAGTCGCCCGGACGGGGGCGTGCACAGCCGGGCTCCGCGCCGGGGCGTATGCGCCGCTGCGTACGGGCTTGTGGCTTCCCGCGCGGCTTCTCCGCAGATCGGCGCACTGGCCCTCGTCGGGACGCATCAATGGCAACTGACTGGTAAGTGCAAAATATTTGGGATGCCCCGGAATGGAACCCGGGGGCACTCCGGCTCGTTGTACCCGACGTGAGCACGACACCACCTGTTCTCGCCGCAGAGCTGGCACAGGCGTGGGCCGACATTCAGCGGCACCACCCCGAGCTGCCCGACCTTGCCGCGCCCGAATCCCTCATCGGGGAGTCCTCGTCCGCCTGTGGCGCCGAACTCTCCTTCGAACGACTCCTCCACGAGGCGGTCCACGGCATCGCCGCCGCCAGAGGCGTCCGCGACACCTCCCGCGCCGGCCGCTACCACAACCGCCGCTTCCTCGCGATCGCCGAGGAGATGGGCCTCGACCACCCCGAGGAGCCGCATGCCAGCAGCGGCTTCTCCCTGGTCACGCTCAACGCGGAGGCCAGACGGCGCTACCGCCCCACCATCGAACGGCTCCAGCGCGCCCTCAAGGCCCACACGGTCGCCACCGCCGCCGACACCAAGCGCTCCTTCCGCGGACCGGCCGCCCGGCACGGCTCCTCGGGCGGCGGCGTGCGGGTCAAGGCCGTCTGCGACTGCGGGCGCAACGTGCGCGTGGTCCCGTCGGTCCTCGCCCAGGCCCCGATCGTCTGCGGCGGCTGCGGCAAGCCCTTCCGCATCCCGGAGACGGTGGGCGCCGCCAACTGACCCCCCGGCGTGTGGCACAATGGCTAGCTGTACTCGACAGTCGCACAGGACCCCTCTCTCCTCCGGCTGACGCGTCCATCGGGCATCCGAGTACCGCAACCCCACGTGGCATCTCAAGTGCCCAACCACGTCATAGACCAGGAGACACCACTCCAGTGGCAGTCAAGATCAAGCTCAAGCGCCTCGGTAAGATCCGCCAGCCGCACTACCGCATCGTCGTCGCCGACTCGCGCACCCGCCGCGACGGTCGCGCGATCGAGGAGATCGGCCTCTACCACCCGACGTACAACCCGTCGCGTATCGAGGTCGACTCCGAGCGTGCGCAGTACTGGCTGTCCGTCGGCGCCCAGCCGACCGAGCCGGTCCTCGCCATCCTGAAGCTCACCGGCGACTGGCAGAAGCACAAGGGCCTCCCGGCCCCCGAGAAGGCGCTGCTCGTCCCCGCCACCAAGGAGGCGAAGCGCGCCTCGTTCGACGAGTTCGCGAAGACCCTCGAGGGCGGCGACGACAAGGGTGAGGCCATCACCCCGAAGGCCAAGAAGGCCGACAAGAAGGCGGACGAGGCCGAGGCCGCGTCCACCGAGTCGACCGAGGCCTGATCATGCTCGAGGAGGCTCTCGAGCACCTCGTGAAGGGCATCGTCGACAACCCCGACGAGGTGCAGGTCGCCTCGCGCAACCTGCGCCGGGGCCGCGTGCTCGAGGTCCGGGTCCACCCCGACGACCTCGGCAAGGTGATCGGCCGCAACGGCCGCACCGCGCGTGCGCTGCGCACCGTCGTGGGAGCCATCGGCGGCCGTGGGATCCGGGTCGACCTCGTCGACGTGGACCAGGTCCGCTGAGAAGGTCGGCAGCATCACCTTGAGTTGTGCCGGCACGGGCCGGGGAGGGCTTACGAGCCCGCCCCGGCCCGTTGTCGTACGAGCTGTGTGACAGGAGAGAGTGAAGCAGTGCAGTTGGTAGTCGCGCGGATCGGGCGCGCCCACGGCATCAAGGGCGAGGTCACCGTCGAGGTGCGCACGGACGAGCCCGAGCTCAGGCTCGGCCCCGGCGCCGTCCTGCTCACCGACCCGGCCTCCGCCGGGCCGCTGACCATCGAGACCGGCCGCGTTCACAGCGGCCGCCTGTTGCTGCGCTTCGAGGGCGTCCGCGACCGCACCGCCGCCGAGGCCCTGCGCAACACCCTCCTCATCGCCGAGGTCGACCCCACGGAGATGCCCGAGGAGGAGGACGAGTACTACGACCACCAGCTGATCGACCTCGACGTCGTCCTCGCCGACGGCACCGAGATCGGGCGCATCACCGAGATCTCCCATCTGCCGTCCCAGGACCTCTTCATCGTCGAACGCCCCGACGGCACCGAGCTGATGATCCCCTTCGTCGGGGAGATCGTCACCGAGATCGACCTGGAGGAGCAGCGGGCCGTGATCGACCCGCCGCCCGGCCTGATCGACGACCGCGCCGAGATCGCCTCCTCCCGCGAGGACGAGGCCGGTTCCTCCGAGGAGTCCGGCGAGGAGCGGGCATGAGGCTCGACGTCGTCACGATCTTCCCCGAGTACCTCGAACCGCTGAACGTCTCCCTCGTCGGCAAGGCACGCGCGCGCGGACAGCTCGACGTCCACGTCCACGACCTGCGCGGATGGACGTACGACCGGCACAACACGGTCGACGACACCCCGTACGGCGGCGGCCCCGGCATGGTCATGAAGACCGGGCCCTGGGGCGACGCGCTCGACCAGACCCTCGCCGACGGGTACGAGGGCGGCGCCCACGGCCCCGTCCTCGTCGTCCCCACCCCCAGCGGCCGCCCCTTCACCCAGGAGCTGGCCGTCGAACTCTCCGAGCGGCCCTGGCTGATCTTCACCCCGGCCCGCTACGAGGGCATCGACCGCCGGGTCGTGGACGAGTACGCGACCCGGATGCCGGTCTACGAGGTATCCATCGGGGACTACGTCCTGGCCGGCGGAGAGGCAGCCGTCCTCGTCGTCACCGAGGCCGTCGCCCGCCTCCTGCCCGGCGTCCTCGGCAACGCCGAGTCCCACCGGGACGACTCCTTCGCCCCCGGGGCCATGGCCAACCTCCTGGAGGGCCCCGTCTACACCAAGCCCCCCGAGTGGCGCGGCCGGGGCATCCCCGACGTGCTCCTCAGCGGTCACCACGGGAAGATCGCCCGCTGGCGGCGCGACGAGGCCTTCCGCCGCACCGCCGCGCACCGGCCCGACCTCATCGAGCGCTGCGACCCGGCCGCCTTCGACAAGAAGGACCGGGAGATCCTCTCCATGATGGGGTGGGCCCCCGAGCCCGGCGGCCGATTTTGGCGCAGGGTCGAGGGCGTGGAAGAATAGGCCGCTGCCGTCCGTCCGGCGCGCGCCCCTGCCACAGGGGGAACGACGCCGCCAGGAGCGGACGGTCTCCGAAACCCTTTCGAACGTACCGCTGATGACCTGTGGCATCAGCGAGGAAAGAGACCTCCATGGCCTCCCTGCTCGACCAGGTCAACGCGGCTTCGCTCCGCTCCGACCTCCCCGCCTTCCGCCCGGGCGACACCGTCAACGTGCACGTCCGCGTCATCGAGGGCAACCGCTCCCGCATCCAGCAGTTCAAGGGCGTCGTCATCCGCCGCCAGGGCTCGGGCGTCAGCGAGACCTTCACGGTCCGCAAGGTCTCGTTCTCCGTCGGCGTCGAGCGCACCTTCCCGGTCAACAGCCCGATCTTCGAGAAGATCGAGCTCGTGACGCGCGGTGACGTGCGCCGTGCCAAGCTCTACTACCTCCGCGAGCTGCGCGGCAAGGCCGCCAAGATCAAGGAGAAGCGCGACCGCTGAGCCCCGGCTCCCGGCACGCACCGCGCTTCCGGTTCCCCTCACAGACAGGCCGGATAGGCTTGTCCGGCGATGGACACCGAAGCACAGCACACGGAGCGCGGCCCCTCTTCCGACGCGGAACCCGACAGGGATTCCGGTACGGAGGAAGGGCCGCGCTCCGCGCGCGTTTCCGGGGACTCCGCGGCTTCCGGGGGTTCTGAGTACTCCGCGGACTCCGGGGACTCCGCGGGCTTCGGGGGTTCTGGGCACTCCGCGGCCCCCGGGTTCTCCGAGGAGACCGACGGCGCGCCCTCCTGGCGGCGCACGGTCCTCGTGGGCGCCGCCTGCGTGGCCTTCCTGCTGCTCGTGAGCCACTTCGTGGCGCAGCCGTTCCTGATCCCCAGCCGCTCCATGGAACCGACGCTCCAGGTCGGCGACCGGATCCTGGTGAACAAACTGGCGTACCGCTTCGGGGACGAGCCGCGCCGCGGTGACGTCGTCGTCTTCGACGGCACCGGCTCCTTCGTGCGGGAGGAGCCCGAGGGCGACCCCGTCGGCGGCCTGCTGCGCGACGGGGCCGCGGCCCTCGGGCTCGCGGAGCCCGCCGAGACCGACTTCGTGAAGCGGGTCGTCGGCACCGGCGGCGACCGGGTCGTCTGCTGCGACGAGGACGGCCGCCTCACCGTCAACGGCACCGTCGTCGTGGAGCGGTACCTGGTGCCCGGAGACCAGCCCTCCGCCGTGCCCTTCGACATCGTCGTCCCCCCGGACCGGCTCTGGGTCATGGGCGACCACCGCAGCCAGTCCAGCGACTCCCGGGACCACCTGGGCAGCCCCGGCGGCGGCATGGTCCCCGTCGACAAGGTCGTCGGACGCGCCGACTGGATCGCCTGGCCCTTCGGCCGCTGGAACGGGGTGGCGGGCACGGACGCCTTCGACGCCGTGCCGGCGCCACCGGCCGGCGGGCATCCGACGGGGCCCGCGACCCCGCGAACGGGGAGCCGTGGGTAGCCGGGGACGGCCGGCCGGCGGAGCCGGCCACGCCCCCGAGCAGGGCCCCGTACTGCCCGGGCGGGCCGAGCGGCGCAAGCTCGCCCGCAAGGTCAAGCGGCGCCGGCGGCGCTCCGCGCTCCGGGAGATCCCGATCCTGGTCACGGTCGCCGTCCTCATCGCCCTCGTCCTCAAGACCTTCCTCGTCCAGGCGTTCGTCATCCCCTCCGGTTCCATGGAGCAGACGATCCGGATCCAGGACCGGGTCCTCGTCGACAAGCTCACCCCCTGGTTCGGCTCCCGTCCGCAGCGCGGCGATGTCGTCGTCTTCAAGGACCCCGGCAACTGGCTCCACCAGGACCCCGTGCCGCCCGCCGACGACCCCGTCGGCGTCAAGCAGGCCAAGCAGGCCCTGACCTTCATCGGGCTGCTGCCCTCGGCCGACGAACGGGACCTCATCAAGCGGGTCGTGGCCGTCGGCGGCGACACCGTCCGCTGCTGCGGCGAGGACGGGCGGCTCACCGTCAACGGCGTACCGCTGGACGAGCCGTACCTGCACCCGGGGAACGCGCCGTCCACCATCCCCTTCGAGGTGAAGGTCCCCGAGGGCCGGATCTTCGTCCTCGGCGACCACCGCTCCGACTCGGCCGACTCCCGCTTCCACCTCGACGAGAAGGACCACGGCACCGTCTCGGAGGAGCAGGTCGTGGGGCGTGCCGTGGTGATCGCCTGGCCCGTCGGCCACTGGCGGAGCCTGGAGGAGCGGGAGACCTTCGCGGGGGTGCCGGACGCCCGTGCGGGCTCCGGCGACGCGCTCGGCCCTTCGCATAGTGTGTCCCCGCGGAATCTGAACGGATTGCCCGGGCTCCCGACCCCTGCGGAACTTCTGCTCGTTATGGGAGTGGTGGGCCTGTCCCTGTTCCGGGGCAGGCGTTCGCACGGACTGAGGAGTGGATGTGGGGGATTTGGCCGTCGGCGCACGATCCGGACACGATGGGCCCGAGAAGAGGGCCGACGAGGCCAGGGCTGACGACGTGGCGGGTGGCAACGTGACGGATGACGAGGTGTCGCACGGCGACGGGACGCCGCACGGTGACGGGACGCCGCACGGCGACGGAACGGGCGGGGCCGGCCGGCCCCCCAAGAAGCAGCGTTCCTTCTGGAAGGAGCTGCCCCTCCTCGTCGGCATCGCGCTGGTGCTCGCCCTGCTGATCAAGACCTTCCTGGTGCAGGCGTTCTCGATCCCCTCGGAATCGATGATGAACGCCCTCAAGAAGGGCGACCGGGTCCTCGTCGACAAGCTGACCCCCTGGTTCGGCTCCGAGCCCGAGCGCGGCGAGGTCGTCGTCTTCCACGACCCGGGCGGCTGGCTGGAGACCGCCGTGACGCCCAAGCCGAACGTGGTGCAGAAGTTCCTCAGCTTCATCGGCCTCATGCCGTCCGCCGAGGAGAAGGACCTCATCAAGCGCGTCATCGCCGTCGGCGGCGACACCGTCTCCTGCAAGGAGGGCGGCAAGGTCGTCCTCAACGGGGTGCCGCTCGACGAGACCTCGTACCTCTACCCCGGCTCCGTCCCCTGCCAGGACTCCTTCGGCCCGGTCAAGGTCCCCGAGGGCCGCATCTGGGTCATGGGCGACAACCGCCAGAACTCGCTGGACTCCCGCTTCCACCAGGAGCTTCCCGGCGGCGGCACCGTCTCCAACGACCTGGTCGTGGGCCGCGCCGTCGTCGTCGCCTGGCCGGTCACCCGCTGGGCCACGCTCCCCGTGCCGGGCATCTTCGACAACCCCGCCCTGAACCAGGCGGTGGCCGCCGCCCCGCTCGGCGCGGCGAGCCTCGCCGGGGCGCTCCCGCTGGTGCTGTGGCGCCGGAAGAAGCAGCTCGCGCGGCATACCGCCGGGTAACGACCCGCGGGTAGTGTGCCGTCCCGGACCGTCGACAGACCTCTGGGGTGCACATGAGCGGAACCATACGGACCAAGGGCGGCCACGGCCGCCTCGGCAGCGTGCTGTCGGGGCTGACCGTGGCCGTCGGCTGTGCGCTCTTCCTCGGCGGGTTCGTCTGGGGCGCCCTGGTCTACCGGCCGTACACCGTCCCCACCGACTCCATGACCCCCACCCTCGACGTCAACTCCCGCGTGCTCGCCGAGCGCATCGACGGGGCCGAGGTGAAGCGCGGCGACGTCGTCGTCTTCGAGGACCCGCTGTGGGGCTCCTCGCCCATGGTCAAGCGGGTCGTGGCCGTCGGCGGCGACACCGTCGCCTGCTGCGACGGGAGCGGGCGGCTCACCGTCGACGGCAGGGCCGTCGACGAGCCGTACGTCGGGCCCGGCCTGAACGGCCGGAAGACCGCCTCCGACCAGGATTTCTCCGTGACCGTCCCCGAGGACAGCCTCTTCCTCCTCGGTGACGACCGGTACACCTCCCTCGACTCCCGCACCCATCTCGAAGACGCGGGCCGGGGCTCCGTGCCCCGCTCCACGGTCGTCGCCAGGGTCGACGCCGTCGTCTGGCCCGCCGAGGGCCTCCTGGACCGCCCGGCGGGCTTCGCCGGCCTCCCCGGCGGTCTCTCCGAGCCCGGGCCGTTCAAGACCCTCCTCACGATGATCACGGCCGGCGCCGTACTGGTCTTCGCGGGGGCCGCGTACGGGCCGGCGTCCCGGGTCCTGAACCGGCGGACGGACGGCCGGCGGACCGGGACCGGGTCCGAGACGCCCGGAACTGGGACGCCCGGAACTGGGGCGCCCGGGCCTGGGGCGTCCGGGCCTGGAGCGGCCGCGACCGGGTCTGCCGGAGCCGGGAAGAGGACGGGGGCGGGGACATGACGGAGCGTGCACGGGGCGCGGACGCGGATATGGGTACGGGCGTGGATACGTGCGCGGGCGTGGATACGGGTACGGGCACAGGCACGGGCGTGGATACGGGTACGGGTACGGGCACAGGCACAGGCGTGGATACGGATACGGATACGGGCGCGGGGCCCGTGGTGCGGAAGGTCGCGCGGGTCGTCCTGCTCGACCCCGACGACCGCGTCCTGCTGCTGCACGGCCACGAGCCCGATGACCCCGGTCTCACCTGGTGGTTCACCCCCGGAGGAGGCCTGGAGGGCGACGAGACCCGGGAGAAAGCGGCGCTTCGCGAGCTCGCGGAGGAGACCGGCATCACCGACGTCGACCTCGGGCCCGTGCTCTGGACCCGGCACTGCTCCTTCCCCTTCGCCGGACGCCGCTGGGACCAGGACGAGTGGTACTACCTCGCCCGCACCCGCCGGGCCGATGCCGCGCCCGGGCCGCAGGCCCTCACGGAGCTGGAGACCCGCAGTCTCTCGGGCCTGAGATGGTGGACCTCCGCCGAACTGTCGGCCGCCCGTGAGACGGTGTACCCGACCAGGCTCGCCGAGCTGCTGCGCACGCTGCTCGACGAGGGACCTCCGCGTACGCCGGTCGTCCTCGCCCCGGAAATCGTCTAGGGGCGCGTACGACTGGCGCACAATGGGGGGACGCACGGCTGAAGGGGAACATGCCATGAGCGCCGAGGACCTCGAGAAGTACGAGACCGAGATGGAGCTGAAGCTCTACCGGGAGTACCGCGACGTCGTCGGCCTGTTCAAATACGTGATCGAGACCGAACGACGCTTCTACCTCACCAACGACTACGAGATGCAGGTGCACTCGGTTCAGGGAGAGGTCTTCTTCGAGGTCAGCATGGCCGACGCCTGGGTCTGGGACATGTACAGGCCGGCCAGGTTCGTGAAGCAGGTCCGCGTCCTCACGTTCAAGGACGTGAACATCGAGGAGCTCAACAAGAGCGACCTCGAACTCCCCGGCAGCTGAGGACGGCGGTGGGGGTGCCACGGGAAACGCACCCCCACGGGTGAGAGGGTTTTCCACAACCCCCCGGTCGTCCACAGCGCCGCACACGGAATGCCCCACCCCGTCACAGTCGGTGACGGAGGTGGTCCGTATGAATACGACCGATACGACCAGTACAACCGGCACGGCCGACACGACCAGTACGACCGACACGGCCAATACGACTGGTACGACCGACACGCCCGGCAAGGCCGGCGCCACTCGCGCGCTCGGACGGTACGGGGAGGAACTGGCGGCCCGCCGACTCATCGAGGCCGGCATGCGCGTCCTCGCCCGCAACTGGCGCTGCGGCCGGGCCGGAGAGATCGACATCGTCGCCCGCGACGGCGACACCCTCGTCATCTGCGAGGTCAAGACCCGGCGCCACGGCTCCTACGAGCACCCGATGTCCGCCGTCACGCCCCGCAAGGCCGAACGGCTCCGCCGCCTCGCCGCCTGCTGGCTCGACCGCAGCGGCACCCCGGCCCCCGCCGGCGGCGTGCGCATCGACCTCGTCGGCATCGTCCTGCCCCGCCGCGGCGCCCCCGTCCTCACCCACGCCCGGGGGGTGGCCTGAGATGGGGTTCGCCCGCACCTGCTCCGTCGCCCTCGTCGGCGTCGAGGGCGTCGTCGTCGAAGTGCAGGCCGACCTCGAACCCGGCGTCGCCGCCTTCGCCCTCGTCGGCCTCCCCGACAAGAGCCTCACCGAGAGCCGCGACCGCGTCCGTGCCGCCGTCGTCAACTCCGGCGCCGAATGGCCCCAGAAGAAGCTCACCGTCGGCCTCAGCCCGGCATCCGTCCCCAAGGGCGGCAGCGGTTTCGACCTCGCTGTCGCCGCCGCGGTCCTCGGTGCCGCCGAGCGGATCGACCCGCGCACCATCGCCGACCTCGTCCTCATCGGCGAACTCGGACTCGACGGACGCGTCCGCCCCGTCCGCGGCATCCTGCCCGCCGTCCTCGCCGCCGCCGACGCCGGATACCGGCAGGTCGTCGTCCCCGAGCAGACCGCCGGCGAGGCCTCGCTCGTCCCCGGCGTCTCCGTCCTCGGCGTCCGCAGCCTCCGCCAGCTGATCGCCGTCCTCACCGACGAACCCGTCCCCGACGAGGAACCCACCGAGGAAGGACGACCCGACGCCATGCTCGCCGGGCTCCTCGTCCCCGGCGCCGGCATCGGTACCGGACTCGCCGCCGATCCCGCCGAAGGGCCCGACCTCGCCGACGTCGCGGGCCAGCACCACGCCCGTCGCGCCCTGGAGATCGCCGCCGCCGGCAGCCACCACCTGCTGCTCTCGGGACCGCCCGGCGCGGGGAAGACCATGCTGGCCGAACGCCTCCCCGGCATCCTCCCGCCCCTCACCCGACAGGAGTCCCTGGAGGTCACCGCCGTCCACTCCGTCGCCGGCATCCTCCCGCCCGGCGAACCCCTCGTCCGCCGCGCCCCCTACTGCGCGCCCCACCACTCCGCCACCATGCAGTCCCTCGTCGGTGGCGGGAACGGGCTCCCCAGGCCCGGCGCCGTCTCCCTCGCCCACCGCGGCATCCTGTTTCTGGACGAAGCCCCGGAATTCTCGGGCAAGGCGCTCGACGCGCTCCGCCAGCCCCTCGAATCCGGGCACGTCGTCATCGCCCGCGCCGCCGGAGTCGTCCGCCTCCCCGCCCGCTTCCTCCTCGCCCTCGCCGCCAACCCCTGCCCCTGCGGACGGCACACCCTGCACGGAGCCGGCTGCGAATGCCCGCCCTCACTCGTCCGCCGCTACCAGGCGCGCCTCTCCGGGCCCCTGCTCGACCGGGTCGACCTCCGGGTCGAGGCCGAGCCCGTCACCCGCGCCGACCTCCTCGGGCAGGGCGGCAGGGGAGAGAGCACCGCAGTCGTCGCCGCGCGCGTCCGCGAGGCCCGCGACCGGGCCGCCGCCCGGCTCGCCGACACACCCTGGAGCGTCAACAGCGAGATCCCCGGCCACGAGCTCCGCACCCGCTACCACGCCGCGCCGGGAGCCCTCGTCGAAGCCGAACGCGACATCGAACGCGGCCTCCTCACCGCCCGCGGCCTCGACCGCGTCCTGCGCGTCGCCTGGACCGTCGCCGACCTGGCCGGACACGACCGGCCCGACCACCAGGACGTCGCCCTCGCCCTGGAGATGCGCACCGGCGTCACCCGCGGCGTACCCGTCGGAACGGGGGACCGGGCATGACCTTCGCCGCCCCTGACACCCCCGACGTCCCCACCACCCCTGATGCTCCCTCCACCCCTGACGTCCCCGCCACGTCCGGCGGCCCCGTCGCTCCCACCGCACCCGCCGCTCCCACGGACGAACGGCTCGCCCGTGCCGCCCTCACCCGTACCGTCGAACCAGGCGACGAACACGCCGGTCGCTGGATCCGCCGGTACGGAGCCACCGGCTTCCTGGAACGACTCCTGCGCCCCGAAGAGACCCGCCCCGACGACACCCGTCCCGACGGCGACACCCGCCCCGGCGAAGGCCCCTTCCCCGGCACCGGCCGCAAGCGCGTCGCCTCCTGGCGCCTGCGCGCCGCCGCCGCCGAACCCGCCCGCGACCTCGACGCCGTCCACGCCCTCGGTGGCCGGTTCCTCGTCCCCGGCGACACCGAATGGCCCCGGCAACTCGACGACCTCGGAGACGCCCGCCCCGTCGGCCTCTGGCTCCGGGGCCCCGCCGACCTGCGCACCTGGGCCCTGCGCTCCGTCGCGCTCGTCGGCGCCCGCGCCTGCACCCCCTACGGCGCCCACGTCGCCACCGACCTCGCCACCAGCCTCGCGAGAAAGGGCTGGGTCGTCGTCTCCGGGGCCGCCTACGGCATCGACGCCGCGGCCCACCGGGGCGCCCTCGCCGCCGACGGCGCCACCATCGCCGTCCTCGCCTGCGGCGTCGACGTCTCCTATCCCCGCGGCCACGACCGGCTCATCCGGCGCGTCGCCGAACAGGGCCTCGTCGCAGGAGAGTTGCCGCCCGGAAGCCACCCCACCCCCAGTCGCTTCATCCTCCGCAACCGCGTCATCGCCGCCCTCACCCGCGGAACCGTCGTGGTCGAGGCGCAGCACCGCAGCGGCTCCCTCTCCACCGCCCGCGCCGCCACCCGGCTCGGCCGCCACACCATGGGCGTGCCCGGACCGGTCACCAGCGCCCTCTCCGCGGGCGTCCACGAACTCCTGCGCGGCGACGCCACCCTCGTCACCGACGCCGAGGAGATCGTCGAGCTCGTCGGGGACATGGGCCAGCTCGCCCCGACGCGCCGAGGACCCGTCCTGCCCCGCGACCTCCTCGCCCCCGCCACGGCACACGTCCTGGAGGCCGTCCCCGCCCACGGCCCGACCCCCACCACCGCCATCGCCCGCCGCGCCGGCACCCACCCCGACGAGACCCTCGCCAAGCTGTACGAACTCCACTCCCTCGGCTTCGTCGAACGGTACGGAGCGGGCTGGCAGTTGACGAACACCGCCACACCGGCGTCGAACGCGCGGCGAGGCGGTACTTGACCCGGAGCATTCGGGTGAAAAGGTGAAGGCGATGAACAATCGAGTTCTCTCGGCCGCACCCGAGGGGCCGACCCGCGCCACGGTCCCGGTTCGAAGATGCGGTCGACGGCGTCCACCCGGAGCGGCGCGATCCACCGACGTTCGCTCACCGCGACGGCACACTCACGCTACGCTCACCGGGATTCCCTCCACGACACCCTCATCCACCCCGACACACCCCACAGCAGAACGGCTCAAGGCAACGCATGCCCCAGCACACCTCCGGGTCTGACCGCGCTGCGGTGCCCCCAGCAGCCCGGGGCACCGTGCGACCGCCGGCACCGACCTCCCTCGACGAACTATGGCGCTCGTACAAGGACACGGGCGACGAGCGGCTGCGGGAGCAGCTGATCCTGCACTACTCGCCCCTCGTCAAGTACGTCGCGGGACGGGTCAGCGTCGGCCTGCCCTCCAACGTGGAGCAGGCCGACTTCGTCTCCTCCGGAGTCTTCGGCCTCATCGACGCCATCGAGAAGTTCGACGTCGAGCGCGCCATCAAGTTCGAGACGTACGCCATCACCCGCATCCGCGGCGCCATGATCGACGAGCTCCGCGCCCTCGACTGGATCCCGCGCTCCGTCCGCCAGAAGGCGCGCAACGTCGAACGTGCCTACGCCACCCTGGAGGCCCAGCTCCGCCGCACCCCCTCCGAGAGCGAGGTCGCCGCGGAGATGGACATCACACTGGAGGAACTGCACTCGGTCTTCAGCCAGTTGTCCCTGGCCAACGTGGTCGCCCTGGAGGAGCTGCTACACGTCGGCGGTGAGGGCGGCGACCGGCTCTCCCTGATGGACACGCTGGAGGACACGGCCGCCGACAACCCCGTCGAGATCGCCGAGGACCGCGAGCTGCGCCGACTGCTCGCCCGCGCCATCAACACGCTCCCCGAACGCGAGAAGACGGTCGTCACCCTCTACTACTACGAAGGCCTCACGCTCGCCGAGATCGGCCACGTGCTCGGCGTCACCGAGAGCCGCGTCAGCCAGATCCACACCAAGTCCGTCCTCCAGCTCCGGGCCAAGCTGGCCGACGTCGGACGCTGAGCACGGCGGTCCGGTCGTACAGTGGAGCCGTGCCCAGGATTCGAGCGGCCTCCGTGGCCGAGCACCGGACGATGCAGCGCGGCGCCCTGCTGGACGCCGCGCGTTCCCTGCTGTCCGAGGGCGGGACGGAGGCGCTGACCTTCCCCGCGCTCGCCGAGCGCACGGGCCTGGCCCGCTCGTCGGTCTACGAGTACTTCCGATCGCGCGCCGCCGTCGTCGAGGAGTTGTGCGCCGTCGACTTCCCGGTCTGGGCCGCCGAGGTCGAGCTGGCCATGGCCGACGCGGAGACGCCCCAGGGCAAGATCGAGGCGTACGTCCGCAAGCAGCTGGAACTGGTCGGGGACCGGCGTCACCGCGCGGTCGTCGCCATCTCCGCCGGCGAGCTGGACGACGGCGCCCGCGAGAAGATCCGCGCGGCCCACGGCGGCCTCGTCTCCATGGTGGTCGAAGCGCTCGCCGCCCTCGGCCGGCCCCGGCCCCGCCTGGCCGCCATGCTCCTCCAGGGCGTCGTCGACGCCGCCGTCCGCCGCCTCGAACTCGGCGCGGCCGAAGACCCCGCGGACATCACCGAAGCGGCGGTCACGATGGCCCTCCACGGCGTCAACGGCCCCCCGGCCTGACCGCCCGAAGAAAATCCGGGGGCTTCCCCCGCCCCTCCCCCCCCACCCTCCCTCCCCCCACCCCTCCAC
>JNWL01000035.1 GCA_000716465.1 Streptomyces bikiniensis | reverse complement strand
GGTGCCCTCGTAGGTGGAGTAGAACCACATCACCTTGAGCGGCTTGTCCCGCTTCTCGACGGCGCCGACCGCCTTGTCCACCATGGCCTTCTGCTCGGTCGCCAGCTTCTCGCCGGCCTCGGGCACACCCATGATCCTGCCGAGGCGACGGTACTCCTCGAACAGCATCGTGAAGTCCGCGTTCGTCACGCTCTCGTGGTACGTGCAGTCGAACTCGGTCAGATAGGTGGGGACGCCCAGGTCGTGGAGCTGCTTGCGCTCACCGGACTGCTCCTTGGTGAACATGCTGGCGAAGGAGCCGTAGACGAAGTCCGGCTGGGCCTCAAGCAGCTTCTCGTGCTTGATCTCCGCGCCGGGAGCGGACAGGACGGGGATCTTCTCGTACTGCGCGGCGATCGCCGGCGGCGTCTTCTCGATCTCGTAGCCCGTGCCGGCGATCCGGCCCCCCACCCCGAGGTGGATGAGGATCTCCGCGGCGGTCTGGTTCAGCGTGACGACCTTCTGCGGCGCGGCCTTGTAAGTGACGTTGGTACCGCAGTTCTTGAGAGTGAACGGGTAGGTCGTCGCGCTCGTCGCCGTCGTCGTGCCCTTGGCCTTCGCGTCGGCCTCGGAGGACGCGTCCGTTCCGCATCCGGTGGCCGTGAGGGCCGCCAGAGCCGTGACAATTATGACAATCGTTTTCGTTCTCATCATGAGGAGGCTACCAGTCCGTGAAGAAGAGGAGAAAGGTGAAGAGGGGAAAGGGAGTTGATGACTCCGGGCGGGCTCGGGGCGTCAGGCAGACCGTCCTGACGCCCAAGTTGCGCGCCTACTGCAGCAGTGCGGCCAGCCGGTGGACGACCTGCTCGTCGAAGAGGCCGTGGGTGGCCATCCAGTCGTCGTCGAAGACGGTGTGGAGGTACTTGTCGCCGCCGTCGCAGACCAGCACGACGATGGTGGATCCGGGCGGCGCGCTCTGCGCCTGCTCCAGGGCCTTGAACACCACCCCGCCTGCCGAACCACCGATCAGGAGACCGAAGTTCCTGGCCAGATAGCGGCAGGTCTCGAAGGCTTCCGCGTCGCTGACCTTGAGCCCCTGGTCGATCACTTCGTAGTCGACGACGGGGCCGATCTCGGAACCCTCGGGGGTACCGGTGCCGGACTGGTGGTAGGGCGCGCCCTTTCCGCCGAAGAGGACGGAGCCCTCCGGTTCGACTCCGATGATCTTGAGGTCGGGGATGCGTTCCCGCAGGAAGCGGCCGGTGCCGCAGAGCGAACCGCCGGTGCCGACCGCCCCGTACAGGTACTGGATGTCGTCGCCGAGATCCTCGTGGAGTTCACGCGCGAGCGGCCGGTAGCCGTTGGGGTTGCCCTGGTTGCGGTGCTGGGCGGTCCAGTAGGCGCCGTGTTCGGCCGCGAGGCGCTCGGCCGTGGTGTCGCGTTCGGCGGTGGCGAGGCCGTCCTCGTCGCCCGCGACGTTGAGGATGTCGGCGCCATAGGCGCGCATGCCGCGCAGCTTGTCCGTGCTGGAGTGGTTGTCGACCACGGCGGTGAACTTGTAGCCGCGTTCGGCGGCGATGAGCGCGAGGCCGAGTCCGGTGTTGCCGGAGGTGGACTCGACCAGCCATCCGCCGGGGGCCAGGAGACCGGCCTCCTCGGCCTCGTCGACCATGTTCCTGGCCATCCGGATCTTGGCGGTTCCGGTGGGGTTGAACTGCTCCAGCTTCAGCAGGACGGTGGCTCCGCCTTCCGCGGTGTGCAGCTTGAGCAGGGGCGTTCGCCCCACCAGGTCGGAAATCCTGGTCTTGATCACGTCGTGTCCTTCGCGCAGATCTCCGTCAGGCACCCCACGAAGACGTCGTTGTCCTCAGGGGTGGACAGGGAGGCTCGGATGTAGGTCTCGTAACCCGGCTCGCGCCACGCCTTGACGATGATTCCGGCCCGGTGCAGCTCATGGGCTACCCGGTCGGAGCGGCGGCCGGTGTCGATGAAGAGGAAATTGGTCGCGGACGGGGCCACGCGCAGACCCGCGTCGCGCAGGCGGCCGGTGACCCTGGCGATCTCCAGCGCAGTCAGACGAACCGTTTCCGCCAGGTGTGCCCGGTCGCCCAGTGCCGCGACGGCGGCGTCCTGGGCGGGCCGGTTGACGTTGTACGGGGTGCGCACCCGGTCCAGTGCCCGGATCAGGGCCGTGTCGGAGGCGATGCCGTAGCCGACGCGGAAGCCCGCGAGGCCGTACGCCTTGGAGAAGGTGCGCAGGACGATCCACGGCCGGTCCAGCGCGCGGAGCGCCTTCAGCCCGTCGGGGTACTCCGGGTCGGCGCGGGCGAACTCGCCGTACGCCTCGTCGAGCACCAGCAGGGCCGACTCGGGGGTGGCGGCCACGACCTGCTCCAGCTCGCCGGCGGTGAGCGCCGCGCCGGTGGGGTTGCACGGGTTGGCGAGGAAGACGAGCTTGGGGCCCGCGGCCAGCGCGTCGCGCCAGGCGTCCGCGTCGAACCCGAACTCGGCGGTGACCGGGACCTTGTGGACCCGGGCGCCCATGACGCGGGGGAAGGTCTCGTGCAGGCTGAAGCCGGGCGCCTGGGTGACCACCAGGTCACCGGGGTCCAGTACGGCCCGGCACAGCAGTTCCAGGATGTTCTCCGAGCCGTTGCCGAGCACCACCCGCTCGGCCGGCACGTTCAGGCTCGTCCCGACGGCCTCGGCCAGGCGCTTGCCGGTGGGGTCCGGGTAGCGGGAGACACCGCCGGCCAGCGACGCCCGGACGGCCTCGTCGACCGCGGGGGAAGAGCCGTACGGGTTCTCGTTGTTGGAGAGCTTGATGACGCGGTCGGAGCCGCTGAGGGCGGCGACCTCGTCGGGGTCGGCGCCGGGATCGTAGCCGGGCAGGCCCGCCACCTCCCCGCGTATCAGGGAAGCCGAGGCGACCGGCGCGAGGATGGGGTTCATGACGACTCCGGTTCGGGGGCGGGTGCGCCGGACGTCTCCCGCCGGAGCCGCTCGGCCCGGCGCAGGAAGGCGGTCAGCAGGATGGTGGCGGTGGCCGCGAGGCCGATGGTCTGGCCGATCCAGACGCCCTCGACGCCCCAGTCGGCGGTCACCCCGAGCAGGTAACCCGAGGGGAGACCGATCAGCCAGTACCCGACGAGGGAGATCTTGAAGGGGCCGGCGGTGTCCCCGATGCCGCGGAGGATGCCGTTGCCGATGTTCTGGGTGGCGTCGAAGACCTGCATGAGGGCGGCGATGAGCAGTCCGGTCACGGTCAGGGCGATGACGTCCGCGTTGTCGGCGTGCTCGGCCGAGACGAACAGCGACACGATCGGTTCCGGGATCACCAGGTACACGACCGCGACGACCAGGGTCGTGATCACACCCCATGCCGTGGCGAGGAGGCCCGTTCTGCGGGCCGTCACGTAATCGTTGCGGCCGTCGGCCTCGCTGATGTGGATCGACGCCGCGTGGGAGAGGCCGGCGGAGATCATGAAGACGATGTAGACGATCTGGTTGAGCACCGTCTGCGCGGCCAGGGCCTCGACGCCCAGGGAGCCGATGACCAGGGTGAGCACGCTGAAGAACCCGGCCTCCGAGGCGTACGTCCCCGAGATCGGCAGGCCCAGGCGCCAGACCGACCGGACCGCGTCCCCGTTCCAGCGCCACGCGTGGAGCGAGGTGAGGTACGGGCGGAGGACGCCGTCGCGCAGGATCACCGCGACGAACGCCAGGAAGGACAGCAGGAACACGGTGACGGTGGCGATCGCCACGCCCACGAAGCCGAACTCGGGTAGCCCGAACTTTCCGTAGATGAGTGCGTGGTTGAGGCCGATCGTGGCTCCGACCGAAGCCAGCGTGATGGCGAGGAGCGGGCCGGGGCGCTTGAGGCCGGTGGTGAAGTGCCGCAGGTTCTGGAACCACAAGCAGGGCAGCATGCCCGGCGCCAGGACCACCAGGAACTCACCGGCCTTGTCGACCACCTTCGGGTCCTGGCCCAGCAGGACGAGCAGCGGTCCGATCAGCAGCAGCGCCGCGCAGAAGACCACACCGCAGACGGTCGCCCAGAAGAATCCCGCGAACAGCAGCGCGCCGATCCGTGCCTTGTCGTCCCGGACGCGTGCCTCGGCCACCAGGTTGCTCACGCCGGTCACCAGGCCGGTTCCGGTCGTGCGCAGCTGGTTGAAGAGTGCGATGGCCAGGCCGGCGGCGGCGATCTCCAGCGCGCCGAGCCGTCCCAGCATCACGATGTCCACGGTGGTCAGCGCGACGTAGGCGAAGTTGGTCAGGACCAGCGGGAGCGCGAGTCCGAGGAGCGCGCGCGAGTTCCTGACCCACCACCCGGCGCCCGCCTGTTCGGCTCGGGTCGCGCCGGTCGTGTCGGTCGTGTCGGTCGTGTTGCTCACCAGAAGTTGACCTTTTCCCCGCGGCCGCTCGCCAACGCGAGGTCGGCTACGTACCGGCCCAGTGCGGCGTCGGTGACCGCCATGCCGCTGTTGTAGGCGAAGACCACGTCCTCCGGACGGCGCCGGGCGGGCGCCCGGCCGAGCAGGATGTCCGGCAGCTGGGCGTCGACCGGGGGCAGGCTGCCGTCCGGGCCGCGCAGGTCGTCGCAGGTGGCGTGCATCTGGGCGGTGTCGGTGGCGATCCGGTAGTCCGCTCCGTGGCACACGTCGGCGTGCACGCCGTACCCGAGGAGCACGGCGACCGAGCCGGGCTTCATCCAGTCGCGCCGGACCTCTTCCGTGACGGAGAGGCCGGCGGCACCGATGACGATGTCCGCCTCACCGGCGGCCTTTCTCAGGTCCGTGACGACCTCTACCTCGCGGCCGCCGGCGCTGTTCCGGACGGCGCGCAGCCCCTCCGGGTAGGTGCCGAACACCTGCAGCCGCTCCAGCTCCGGCAGGCCCGCGACGAGCATCGGCAGCGCCGCCTGCCCCTGGACGCCGGTGCCGACGACGAGGGCGGTCCGCGCGTCGGGGCGGGCCGCGCGGGCGAACAGGGCGGTGGTGGCGGAGGACCGCAGGGGGCCGAGCTTCACCACGTCCATCAGCGCGATGGGGGCGCCGGTGGTGTCGTCGACCAGGAAGACGAACGAGTGGAAGCCGTAGGCGTCCCGCGTCCGCCGGGGATCGAACTCGTAGACGGCCTTGAAGCAGACGGTGCCGCTGCCGGCGTCCCTGGCCACCATCGAGTAGCTCAGCGAGCGGTGGTCGGGGTCGTCGATGATCGTCTTGACCGGGTTGTTCGAGCCGCCTTCGCGCAGCGCGCGGTAGGCCTGTTCGACGACCGCGATCACCTGGCGGTGGTCGAGGTCGAGGCCCTCCTGCTGCGCCTGCGGCAAGAGCCACAGCTGCCCGGGCGGGGCGTAGCTCGGGGACATAAGAGTCTTCTCCTTCAAGGGTGTTCGCGTCGGACGGGTCAGAGGTCTCAGTGGATTCCGTCCAATCGCCAGCGCGGCGGAGCGCCGTCGGCGCCGAGGTCGCCGCCGAACCGGAGCACGACCTTCGACGGCAGGGGGGCGTCATGGAACGGGGACTCGTTGGAGTCCATCTGGTAGCCGGCCGTGTTGAGGTAGACCAGGTGGTCACCGCGGTGCACGGGTCGCGGGAAGCCGATCTTCCGCCAGGTGACCATGTCGCTCTCCAGACAGGTCGAGCCCGCGACGCACGCCGGGAAGGGCTCGTCGGCGCCCGACTCGGCGGAGATCAGCAGGGGATCGGGGAGGTAGTCGCTGCCGAACCACTGCTCGGAGAGGCTGAAGCTGCTGCCCGCGACGGTGACGATCGCGTACCCGTCGGACTCCCGCCGGTCGTCGACCTGCTGGACGCGGTACATCGTGAACCCGGCCTGGTCCAGGAGGGCCCGGCCGGGCTCGACAACGAACCGGATGCCGTGGCGGTTCGCCTTCGCGGACAGGCTCTCGCCGCCGCCGAGCGGGTGCGCCATGATCGCCCGCGCGGCCTGGGCAGCCGACCGTCCCCCGTACGGGTAGAAGTCTTTGAAGTCCTTGGCGGCGTGGTAGTGGGCGGGCTCGTTCTGCGCGAGGAACTCGTTCCACAGCCGCGGCTCGACGTAGCGGACGGGCAAGCCGCCGCCGATGTTCACGAGGTCGGCGGAGGGCGAACCGTGCCGCCGGGCGTCGAGGCAGTGTTCGATCATCTCGTTCGCGGCCGTCGCGCGCTCCGCCGGGGAGTAGCCGTTGAGGTGGAAGGAGAATCCCCGGAGGACGAGATGGTCGGCGAGTTCCCCGCACAGACCCACGGCGGCACGGCGCTCGTCGCCGGACAGGCCGAAGCGGCTGCCCGTCTGTCCGGCCGTACGGGACCGCAGCAGCACCGCGGCCCGGCGTCCGGCAAGTCGCGCCGCCCTCGCGAGTCTCCTCAGTTCACTGATCGAGTCGACGGCGACCAGGCAGTCGTGCCGGACGGCGAGAGCGTGCAGCGCGTCGTCCTTCTCCGGGCCGGATATCCCGATCCGCCGGCCGGGCACTCCCCCGGCCAGTGCCTTGACCAGTTCGGGGGCACTGGCGACGTCGACGCCGACGCCGAGGGCGGCAGCCGAAGTGACGAAGCAGTCGGCCTTGTTGGCCTTCTTGGCGAACAGGATGTCGGCGGTGACACCGGTCTCGGCGAACACCCGGCGGAGTTCTCCGACGTTCTCCTCGAAGACCTCGGGCAGCACGGCGTGCAGCGGTGACCCCAGGCCGTCCAGGAGGTCGCCAAGCAGGGCGCGGTGGTCCGCCAGGAGCTTGGAGACCGCGGGATGCCGGAGTGCGGTGAGCGCGAAGGGCCGGACTCCGGCCTTCGGTCGCTCCGGCCGCTTTCGGGAGATGAGCATGTCGCACTTCTATACGATGATGACACTCATTTTCAATACGGTGCGGGTGGAACGCCCCGCCCACCGGGGTCGAAAGGGCATCGAACGCCACAGATCAGGCGTCCGGTCCAGAGAATCCGACGCACTTCGGGGCGAGCGGTTCGACGTAGACCCCGCCGGGGGGCGACAAGCTCCTCGTGGGCGCCGGCTTCCGCGACGCACCCGCCGGAGAGGACGACGATCCGGTCGGGGGTCAGGATGGTCGAGAGGCGGTGGGCGATGACCAGGGCGGTGCGGGCGCGCCGCGCCTCGGCGACCGCCCGCTCGCCGACCGCGTCGAGGTTGCGATCGCGATACGTTGCCGCTGGCCGCTGGACATGAACGCGCCGAGTTCGCCGGCGACGGTGTCGTGCCCTTCCCGCAGCGCCGCGATGGGCTTGTGCGCCTCGGCGGCCCGCGCGGCGGCTTCGGCCTCGACGTCGGAGGCGTGCGCACGGCCGAGACGGATGATGTCGCGCAGGGTCGCGTGGAACAGGAAGGTGCCCTGGGGTACCAGGGTGAACGCCGAGGCGTACCGCGTCAGGCGCTTCGACGCGCAGGATGTGGCATGGCGCCACGCCATCCGGCTCGCGGGGTACGCAAGCGCCGTGCGCGCCCGGGTCGAGGTCACGCCCTCAGGTCGGGCCAGGCCAGGAGCGGAGCCGAAGCACGGATCGACTGGGCGGCAGCACGCGCGGAGCATCTCCACCCGCTGAACACGCCGCCCCGGCCGGTCCAGCCACCGGTAGCAGGGCTGGCGGGCCAGTGCGAGCACCCGGCACGTCGCCGCCACCGGCACCCGGTGAGGGGCAGCGGCGGCGGCCGGCTCGCGGACGAGCGGGCACGTCGTTTTGACGGCAGGTTCGCCTGCGACAGATACGCCGCAGCCCTCCGGAACACCTCGTTCTCCTGCTCCGGTAGCCGGATGCGTTGGCGGGCCTCGCGCAGCTCGGCCGACTCACCCGACACCGGTGCGACCACCGTCCTCAACCGCAGGGCCTCCTGCGCCGGCGGCGGCAGGTGCCGCGCATCCCCCACCAGATCGCTCGCCCCCCTACAACGGCCCAGAACCCGAACCGTTTCTGATCAATACCCGGCCTTGGGGCAAGCCACGTCATCGCCCGTCCGGACGGCACCCCCTGTGGTTCTCGCGTGCAACGCCGGGCCGCACCCATGACCTGACCGCGGCCCGGACCCACGGTGTCGTCCAGGCCTGCCCGACCCGGCGGATCCTCGTCCTGGCGGACCGTGCCCACCAGGGTGCCGGCGTCACCGTCCGCACCCCGTACAAGAACCACCGCGAACAACCCGATGAAGTGCTGGTGCGTCCTCCGCCGAACCCGATGCTCCACCTGACGCATCGGTACCATCGTCCAAGGCGTTCACACCCGGCTGAAATGCGACTGTTCAGGGCGAAAAAGGCTCCGTGAAGATCCCGTCCCCGCGCCGGCCGGGAGCGGAGGTCGCCGTGCGCACAGTGGTGGAGGAGCCCGGTTCGCTGATGGTGACGGCCTCGGCCGGGCACACCCCGGCCGCGATGCGAACGGCTGCGTGCCGGTCTTGCGGCGGCCTGGGATCCAGCAGGAGGACCAACCCCTCGTCCTCGTCCTGATCGAAGACGCCGGGGGCGGTCAGAACGCACATGCCGGCACCCAGGCACCGGTCCCGGTCAGCTTGGACGTCCACGGAATCAGCCCTCGTCCCAGACGACCGGCAGACGGTGGACGCCGTAGATGTTCATGTCCGTCCGCAGCGGTATCTCCTCGGCCGGTATGCCGAGTCGCAGAGTGGGGAACCGGTCGAACAGTGCGGGAAGGGCGACAGTCAGTTCGACGCGGGCCAGTTGCTGGCCGAGGCACTGGTGGATGCCGTGGCCGAAGCCGAGGTGTCCGGTGGCTTTGCGGTGCAGATCGAGGACATCCGGGTCGGGGAAGCGCTCCGGGTCGCGATTGGCGGCTTCGAGCGAGAGGGCGACGCTCTCACCTGCCCTGATCGTCCGGCCGCCCAGTTCCACATCCTCCAGTGCGGTCTTCACGGTGGTGTGGGCGATGGTCAGGTAGCGCATCAGCTCCTCGACGGCATGCGGTGCAAGCGCCGGGTCCGCGCGCAGAGCCTCGATCCGGTCGGGGTCGGCGAGCAGCGCGAACGTTCCGTGAGCGATCATGTTGGCAGTCGTGTCGAGCCCCGCGGCCAGCAGGAAGCCTCCGATGCCGACGAGTTCCTCCTCAGTGAGGTCGGAGTTCCGGACGAGGTCGCCGAGCAGGTCGTCGGAGGGCGCGGTGCTCTTCGCGGCTACCAGTTCAGCCATGTACTCCTGGAGGCCGACCATGGCGTCATGACGCTCCTCGGGCGTGGCGTCCTGGGACATCAGAGTGTGGGCGTGGTTCTGGAAGCGCCTGCGGTCGGCGTAGGGCACACCGAGCAACTCGCAGATCATCAGCGCGGGTATGGGCCGGGCGAACACCTCGACCAGGTCGGCCCCGGGGCCGACCCGCTCCAGCGCGTCCAGATGCTCAGCAGTGATGTCCTTGACGCGCTCGGTGAGTTCACGCATGCGGCGCACGGTGAAACTTCCTGCGAGGAGGCGCCGGAAGCGCGTGTGCTCGGGCGCGTCCATTCCGGTCATGTCACCGACGGGCGCCGGCGGGAGCGGCCCCTCGGGGCCGCCGGGGAAGGGGTAGTGCATCAGCTCGTAGCGGGAGCTGAAGCGGGGGTCGCCCAGGACGGCGCGAACGGTGGAGTGACCGGTGGCGAGCCAGCCGAGGTGTCCATCGGGGTACCTCATCCGGGCCAAGGGCGTCACGTCGCGCAGGTGTGCCAGGCCGGCGGGCGGGTCGAAGGGGCAGCCGGCGGTGCGCCGCAGCGGGAGTGTGACGGGCTCGGTCACGCGGCGAGTCGTCGGTTCGTTCTGCATGGTGTCCTCCGGTGGAAGAGCGTTGCGCGGTGAACTCGCGAGAGGGAGCAGGGCGTGTCGTTCGGTGATGCTGTCGGCGGCCGGCAGGGCCCGCTCTCTGCGGCTCGAGGTCAGCGGCACGGTCCGGTGCCACGTAACAGATCGGGGCCGAGGTACGCGGGGCGACGGTGTGCAAGGTCTGGAGCGCAGGGGCACTGGTCGCGGTCCGCGGGCGGTCCTGCGCGAAGACGACCGTGCGCAGTGCGGCGAACCGTCCGATGCCGGCGCCAAAGGTGAAACGGGCGTGCGGCTCGGTGGCGAGGAGCGTGGAAAGCACTGCAATCAGGGCATTGGCCAGGACCCAGGGGATCCGCGCACCAAGGGCTGCAACGGCGAAGCCGGAAGCCACCCCCACGCCGCCACCGCAGAATACGAAGCGGGTGAGGGCGGTGAGGGTACTGGGTACTGCCTGCTGATGACTTCGCGTCGTCTGCACGGTCCACCCCCTTGATGCCGAACTTCGCAAGATGCACATCCCATGGCCCAGAACGCCAAGGAAGCGCCACCGATGGCACCACCATGGCACATAAATGGCGCCAGCAACATACACATTGGCGTCATCCCGGTGGAGCGTGCGGCCCCCCATAGGCGTGATCCAAGACCGACGCCATCGGAGCCACGGAATGCAATCCAGCAACCCCTCCAAGAGGAGGAGCACGCGCCTTGGCGGCGAAGGGGACGCGATTTCATCGCATCGACACAGGTCAAAATGCCCACTCGAGTGACGAGTCACTCAGGTTGGCCACTTGAGCTTGCATATGGCGCCATAGTGGTGCCACTCTTGCGCCATGGACCTCACCCCGTATGTCGACACCCTTCGCCGCGAACTTGCGGTGGCCGCCGAGGCCGGCGGGGAGGACGCCCGCCGACTGGCCGAGCGGCTCACCGCTCCTCTGGAGTCGGCGACCCGGCTGACCCTGCTCAATGTGCTCTCCGCCGCGATGGACGAGGTCACTCGCGAAATCGCCCCGGGCTCGGTCGACGTACGGCTGCGCGGACTGGACCCCGACTTCGTGGTGACACTGCCGCCCGCCGACCGCGGCACCCCGGTAGAGCAGGCCATGCCCTCCGAACCGCCCAGGTCCATGACCCCGGCCGAGGGCGACGAAGGTGGCACCGCACGCGTCAACCTGCGTCTGCCGGCACATCTGAAGGCCCGCGCCGAGGAGGCCTCGGCAGCAGAAGGCCTGTCGGTCAACGCGTGGCTCGTACGAGCCGTGTCGCTCGCAGTCCAGGGCGGAGTACGTCCGCGGCCCACGGAGACGACCCGGACCATCGGGCAGAGCGTCACGGGCTGGATGCGCTAGTCGCACCGGTCCGCCCTTCACTCACATCACGTCCCACCAGCGGGGACGCCCTGAAGACCCAAGAGGACGGGACAGCCATGGCTTCTTTCGACACTCCCGAGCCGGTCTCGGTCACCGCCCACATCGAAGCCGGTTCCATCCGGTTGACCGCGAGCGACCGCACCGACACTGTCGTCCTGGTACAGCCCCGCGACCCGGAGAAGGACAGGGACGTGCGGACCGTCGAACAGACCGAGGTCCAGTACGCGAACGGCACGCTGACCGTCCGAACGCCCAAGCCGCGCAATTCGCTTCGCCGCCCCGGCACCGTTGACGTGACGGTCGAACTGCCCACCGACTCACACGTCGATGTGACTGGCGCCTGGACCCAAGTGCTCGGCGAAGGCCGCCTCGGCGAGGTTCGCGTGAAGACCTCGTCCGGCGACGCCCGCCTCGATGTGACCGGCCCGCTGCACCTGAAAGCCTCACACGGCTCGATCACCGTGGATCGGGTCGAGGGCTCGGCCGAGATCACCACCAGCTCCGGCAGTCTGCGCGTCGGCCTCGTCGACGGATCCGCCGTCCTGAAGAACTCCCACGGCAGCACCACCGTCGGCACAGCAACTGGTGAACTGCGAGTAAGCGGTGCCAACGGCGACATCGACATCCGGCGGGCCGAGAACTCGGTCACCGCCACCACCGCCCACGGCACCCTGCGCGTAGCCGAAGTGACCCGTGGCACCATTCAGCTGGAGACCTCCTACGGCGCCATCGAGGTAGGTGTTCGCGAGGGCACCGCCGCCTGGCTCGACGTCAGCTCGACCAATGGCCAGGTCCGCAACGCCCTCACCTCTTCCAGAGCTCCCGAAGAGACCGAGGACACGGTCAAGATCCGCGCCCGCACCAAGTACGGCAACATCGACATCCTCCGCTCGAAGAACTGACACGGCGAGACTCGACGCGTCGAAGTTCGGCGTTCCCGGACACCGCCTCTCCCCCTCCAGCGCACAAGGAACTTCAGCCCCCCGAAGGGACGGACCACGTGCACGCGGCGGTCCGAGCTCCTGCCCCGGCAGAGTCCGAGTCGTGTGCCTTGCACAGGCTCACGGCCCCCGAGCACCCGTTCATGGATGCCAGAGGCGGAACATGCCGGGCGGCCCGCACCATCACCCAGTGGTGCGGGCCGCCCGGCAACCCGAGAGCCTGCCGGAAGGGGGGAGTACCGGCAGGCCCTGCCCTTTTCGGAGCGGTCCCATTCGCTCCACCCTCGCATGCCCCCTGTCCCAGCGCCCACACACCTCGACGGCTGTTTTTCTCGTCCGGGGACTGTGAATCGTTCGGTGCAACTCCCGATCAAGGAAGACGCATCGATGAGGTGGTGTTCCGGGCCCAGGCCGAGGACTTGCAGTCGACCGGCGAGGCCGGACCGCTCCAGCAGCTGACGGAGTGGGTGCTGGAGTCCGCCCTTGAGGGCGTGATCACCGGTCATCTCGGCCATGACGAACACGACCCGGCCGGGAAGAACAGCGGCGACAGCCGCAAGGGCACCCGCGCGAAGACCGTCCTGACCGACGTCGGCCCGGTCGAGACGGCAGTTCCCCGCGATCGCGACGGCTCCTTCGAAGGGGCACGACCGGTCGGTGCCGAGTGCCCGCAGGGCGAGGTTCTGCCATCCGGTGGCGGCGTGGTCGCGGCTGTATCCGTAGGGGCCTTCGAAGGGAACGCACCGGCCCGCGTTCCCTTTCTCGACGATGAGGTCCATGCCGTCGGCGTCCTGCAGTTCGACGTACAGCCGCGGCGTCATGGATCCGGTGAGTCCGGTGTCCACCGTGACCGTCCAGCCGGAAGAGGCTCCTGACCGGCGGACGTGGGAGGAAAGCGATCCCGAAGCGGTCGGCGGGATGGCGGGTCGGCGGCAAGACCCTGGGCCGTGAGGTACGCGGGGGTCCAGCGGGTGCGTTCCAGCGGCCAGGTCTCCTCGTTCCGTACCTCCACGGTGTGGTCGGCACGGTCGCGGATCTCCGGCCGGATCCGGGGCGGCGAAGGCAGGGCCGGTGTCCAAAGCCGGACCGGTACCCCAGGGTGCCCCTTCGCCGGCGCCTCGGCCGTCACACTTCCCGGCGCACCGGCGCGGCGGCCCGTGCGACGCCCATCAGGAACAGCCCGCAGGCCGCCACCAGCAGCCAGCCGGGACGTGCCGCCCGGGCCAGTGCGTCCGGCCCGGCTCCGGCGATCAGGGCCCCCGCGACGGCCACCCCGACGGCGGAGCCGACCTGGCGGGCGGTGGACGTGATGGCCCCGGCCACGCCCGCCCGGGAGGTGGGGAGGCCGCTGATCGCGGTATTGGTGAGGGGCGCGTTGGCGAAGCCGAACCCGATCCCGAGCAGCAACTGGGCCGTCAGCAGGAGGCTTATGCCGGTGTCCTGGCCGAGGTCGGCCAGGCACAGCCCGCCCGCCGCGGTGAACGCACCGGCCAGGAGCAAGGGGCGCCGTGGCCCGAGGCGGCTCACCAGGCTGCCGGCCCAGGGCGCGCACAAGGTGGCGCCGAGCGCCATGGGCAGGGTGGTGAGCCCGGCTGCGAGGGGGGACCAGCCGCGGGCGTGCTGGAGGTAGAGCGTGTTCAGCAGCAGGGCCGTACTGAGGGCGACGAACACGGCGACGGCTCCCAGCACCGCTGCAGTGAACACCGGCCGCCGGAAGAGCCCGAGGTCCATCAGCGGTTCGCTCCGGCGAGTCTCGACCCGGACGAACGCGGCCGTGGTGACGGCGATCAGCGCATATCCGGCCACGGCCACGGGAGAGGTCCAGCCGATGCGCGGGCCCTCGATGAGTACCCAGACGCTTGCCCCCAGGGCCAGTATGAGGAGCACCTGCCCAGGCAGGTCCAGGCGGCGCGTGCGCTGCCCGTGGGACTCCGGCACGAACACCGCGACCAGCACCAGCGCGACCACGACGACCGGGGCGTTGACCCAGAACACCGCCCGCCAGCCGAGCGCCGCGACGAGCGCCCCGCCGGTGACCGGCCCCGCCGCCATGCTCAGACCGAACACCGATGCCCAGATCCCGATGGCCTTGGCCCGCTCCTTCGGATCGGGCATCGTGCTCACCACGATCGCCAGGGCCACCGGGCTCAGCATCGACGCGCCGACTCCCTGCGCGGCCCGCGCCGCGATCAGGACACCCAGCGACGGTGCCACCGCGCAGACCAGCGACGCGGCCCCGAAGACGACCAGGCCGACGCGGAACACCCGTCGGCGTCCGAAGCGGTCGGCGAGCGCGCCGGAGGTGATGAGGAGCGCTGCCAGGACGACGGTGTAGGCGTCCACCACCCACTCCAGGCCCCGCGTACCGGTCCCCAGGCCTTCCCCGATCGCGGGGAGTCCCACGTTGACAATGGTGGTGTCCAGCCCCACCAGGAACATGCTCAGCGCGCAGACGGCGAGGACCGTCCAGCGCCGGCGCGCACCGAGTCCGGTTTCTGCCGGCAAAGAGGTCGTGGTCATCGGCGAGCGCCTTCCGTCGGGATCATGTGCCGCCATGCTCCGACCAGGCGGCCGCCCGCACCCAGCGTCTTTGCGGAGACCGCAAAATAGGGGCCATGGACGCCGAACTCACACAGATCCTCGACGGCATCGGGCCCCGGCTGCGCACCCTGCGCCGCGACCGAGGTCTCACCCTGGAGGCGCTCGCCCAGGACACCGGCATCTCCGTGAGCACCCTCTCCCGCCTGGAGTCGGGCATCCGGCGCCCCACCCTCGACCTGCTCATCCCGCTGGCGCGCGCCCACCGCGTCGCCCTGGACCAGCTCGTCGCGGCCCCGGCCACCGGCGACCCACGGGTGCACCTGCGCCCGCACCGCAAGGACCGCGGCAGCGTGCTGGTCCCGCTCACGCAGTACCCGGGCCGTGTGCAGGTCTTCAAACAGGTGCTCGCCCCGCGCGAACCGAAGCTCGTCACCCACGCCGGCTACGAGTGGCTCTATGTCCTCGCCGGTGAACTCCGCCTGATCCTGGGCGACTCCGACGTCACGCTGCGCCCCGGCGAGGTCGCCGAGTTCGACACCGGCGAACCACACTGGTTCGGGCCCGCGGGCGACAGCGCGGTCGAGATCCTGCACCTGTTCGGCCCGCACGGCGACCAGGCCGTCGTCCGCACCGGACCGGAAGCCTGAACAGCAGAGGCCGAAGCCGCTTACCGGTCGGGCGGCCAAGTGGGCGATGCACTACGCCGCCCGCCAGTTCCACGGACGCGAGGGACACCTGACCGTTCCCGGGAAGCACGTCGGAACCATCGACCTCGACGAGGAGGGACAGGAGCGGCAGGAGGTAGCGCTTGAATTCGGAGCCTGGATCAGCGACCTACGCTCCCGAGCGGCGTCGCTGACGCCGGAGCGGATCGGGCAACTCTCCCGAATCGGCATGAGGTGGACGTGACGCGCGTGGGCGGTTGCATCAGCGGCTGAAGATCATGAACAGGATGACAGTCGCCACCACGCTGATGAGGAGAGATCCCAGGCAGCCGATGCGGTTGCTGAAGAAGAACATGGCACCCGTCTACCCGCGCACTCCTTGATCACAACGAAGCTTCGGATTCTGGATCTTCGTTCCGAGGCTTGTGGACCGGCGATACAGTCCGCGCCGTGGACACACCTGATTGGTTCGTCTGGGTCGCACTGGGCATCATCGTCGTGCAGCTCCTGGGCCTCGCGCCCGTCACCCGCCGCATGCGCGATCCCGACCCCGCAGTGCGTTCCAAGGGACTCCTTGACCTTCTGGAGACCCTTGGCTGCCTCCTGCTCTTCGGCGGCTTGCTGCTGAGCGTGGCGGTAGCGGAACCCTTGGTCTGGCTCACTCCCGCCGGCTTCGTGCTCATGGCCGCCGCCTACGTGGTGAAAGGCGTCCGCCTGCTCCGTACCCACCGCCCCGCGGCTCACCCGGAGAACACCCCGTAGACGGCCGACGAGTCCCGGCCCACCGGACCGTGGGTGCTCGGCGCCTGAGGCCGGTGACCGACGCACCCGAGCCGCACCGCTCTCCTGCGAGCCGGTGGTTCACCTCTGAAAAATCGCCATGCGACAGGCACCATGGGCGTGATTGCCGCTGTGGTCATGGCCCAGCAGGCCGCCTCGCGCCAGGCGCTTCGCCAGGCGGCCCGGGCCGAGACGAAGATCGCAGCGATGGCGAAGACGCCTGGGAAGACCGATCCGGTCCAGTGGCCGGGCATGATCACATCATTTCATGCCCAGCTCCACAGCTCCAGAACGGTCGGGGATCACCCACAGCTCCTGGTCGGCGTGAGGCGAACGGGACGGCCCACGGGCGTCTCGTCTGCCAGGGCGCGCAGCCGCACGACGGCCTCCCTGACCGCAGGGCATTGTCCTTGGAGACGGTGCGCCGCACGTCTCGTCGCCGAAGGGACTCACGGCCGGGCCTTGCCCCAGGCCGTACTCCACGCACACCGGCGGGCTCCCGCCCAGTCCGGTCCTCTCCGGCGGTGGCCGCCGGTCAGACGGTGCCCAGTGACCATCCGCAGACATCGCTGACCCGCCCGCGCCATACGGGGGAGGTCAGGGAGCCGGGAACGGACATGAAGGTGACGTCCACCAGGTGCAGGAAGGGATGCAGGCCGTTCTCGGAGGTCTCGCCGTGCAGTTGCGTCGACTGGACCATCTGCGGCAGGTGCGCCATCACCTCGGCCTGCCGCTGTTCGTCGGCTTGGCCGACGGTCTCCTCCCAGCGTTCCGCCCATGTCCGCGCGGCCACCAGATGGCCGGCTACGACGCCGCCCCGTGTGGTCAGGCAGATCGCCATCCGGGCCCCGGGCTGTGCTTCGACCATGCGAAGCAGGATCTCCAGGTGCGCGTCGACCGCGGGAGCGAGCGTCTCGTCCACGGTCTGGTGCCGGTCCTCGGTCAATGCGGGTTCTCCTTGCTTACCGCGTCCAGTACTGCGCAGGGGATGGCGGGCCGGCGATCGCTCGGGGGTGCGGGGCCTGCCGGTGCGCGGGCGAGGGTCTCAGCCGGTGGTGAGCATGCCTTCGCGCAGGCGGTTCAACGTGCGTGCCAGCAGTCGTGAGACCTGCATCTGGGAGCGGCCCAGCCGCTCTCCGATCTGGGCCTGGGTGAGTTCGTCGACGAACCGCCAGTGGATGATCTGTCGCGACCGCTCGTCCAGCTCCGCGATGAGAGGTGCCAGGGCGTGGAAGTCCTCGACCAGTTCCATGGCGGGGTCCTCGACGCCGATGAAGTCGGCCAGGACCGCCTCGCCGTCCTCGTCGCCGGAGAGGGTGGCGTCCAGGGAGGCGGAGTTGTAGCCGTTGGCGGCAATCCTCGCTTCGATGACCTCCTGCTCGGACAGGCTCATCAGCTCGGCCAGTTCCTTGACCGTCGGACTGCGGTCCAGGCGGGAGCGCAGCTCTTCGGTGGCACGGGCCAGTTCGATGCGGGCTTCCTGGAGGCGGCGCGGGACGTGCACGGCCCAGGAGGTGTCACGGAAGAACCGCTTGATCTCGCCGACGATGTACGGAATCGCGAAGGTGGTGAACTCCACCTCGCGCGACAGCTCGAAGCGGTCGATCGCCTTGATCAGACCGATCGTGCCGACCTGGACGATGTCCTCCATCTCATCCGCCCCGCGGCTGCGGAACCGGCCGGCCGCGTAGCGGACGAGAGAGGTGTTCATCTCGATCAGCGTGTTCCGCGCGTACTGGTACTCGGGCGTGCCTTCTTCCAGCACCGCCAACCGCTCCAGGAACCGCTTCGAGAGCGAGCGCGCGTCCTTCGGCGCCACCTTCGCCGGATCAGGGACCACCGGCAGCTCGACATCCCATGCTCTCGTGGCCCTCGTGCCGGTCCCCGCCACCGTCGTCATGTTCCCCACCCCTCGCCCAGCGGACTCGCCCGCCCCACTCCCGGCGGCGGCAGCACCCGCCTACCCCGGACGGGGCTCAGCATGCACACGAAGTGGACCACACGGGCAGACGGACGATCACCCCGGCCACGCCGCCCGTTCGACACTTCGGCGGCCTTCGCCCCGGTGGTGTCCGCGAACACGAACGGCACCGGCCCCTCCCGGCCGGTGGGCGGGTGGACCCGGTGCCACAGCCGCCGCTCGTGGCCGACGTGCTCGACCGCGTGCGGTCGGGAGCGGACCGGGTCCACGGTGCACCGGGCCGCGTCCTTCGGCAGCGGCCGACCCCGCTCCCGGTACCGGCGCAGCTCGACGACCAGGTCGTGGGCGCCCTCGGTACGGCGGTCGATCTCCGGCAGCATCACCGGCACCCCGGCCTCCGGCGTGCGCGCCGTCAGGTCCGCGCGCCTGACCGGGGACAGTCCGAAGAGGTCGCCCGGGAAGTCATGATCGAATCGTGGCGACGGGCAGCCCGCCGTCGGCGCGACGCCGGGAGCGTCAGCACATGGGCTGCGTGGCCGGGGTGGTAGCACCGTCCTCACCGCCGGCGACACCGCCGGCGCGAAAGCGGTCGGACTCGCCTTCGAACCTGCGGGCGGATCGCTCCAGCCCGTCACCACCCGGTGCTCCGGATGTCCCTCCCCGCCCGATCCGCCGACACGGCCGTGCGGCCCGCCCTCCGGATCATCACCCAATCCAACCGTCCGACGGCTGCGAAGTACGGGTGAATCGTGCCGCGGTCGCGGCGTGTCGGCCAGCGGGAGAGTCGTGTGGAACAACGCAAGGTGGCAGTGATCCGGGAACTGGGGAAACCGTCGGCGACCTGTCACCGTGGCCGACCGGTCACCGGTGACGCTTTCGCCGCTTCCCGTACCCCATGAGCGGGGGATGCGAGAGGCGGTCGGTCGCACGAGCTGCTCTTCCCTGACGGAGCCTGCTCCTGCGCCGCCGCCCAGATCCCGGGTGCTGTCATGTGTCCGGCCGGGATCTGGGCGGCCCTTCCCCGCTCTTCTTGCCGCCGGATGACGGGCCGGGGCGGACCATGGTGCGGGAGGGTTCCCCTTCCGGGGCGCCCGGGCGACGGCACGAAGACTCGGGAGCCGAAGCGTGCGGGCCGGCGCACCGGCGCCCTGCGGCTGTCCCGGAGCTTTCGGAGCCGGCTCGTGCCGGTGGCCCCGCACCCCTTGTGAGGGGGTGCGGGGCCACGGGCCGTTCTGGACAGAGCCGCACGGGAGCGGTCCGGGGACTACTTGGGCATGAGGACGGTGTCGACGATGTAGACGTTGGCGTTCGCGGTCTTGACGTTGCCGCAGACGACCTTCGAGGAGTCGTTGACGGTGTAGTCCTGGCCGGAGCCCGTGGTGGTGACCATGCCCTTCTGCAGGGTCTCGAAGGAGCCGTTCTCCAGCTGCTCGGGGGCGAGCTTCTGGCCGACGACGTGGTAGGTCAGGATCTTGGTGAGGGTGGCCTTGTCGGCCAGGACCTTGTCCAGGTCGGCCTTGGGGAGCTTGGCGAAGGCGTCGTTGGTCGGGGCGAAGACGGTGATGTTCTGGGCGTTGTTGAGGGTGTCGACCAGGCCGGCCTTCTTGACGGCGGTCACCAGGGTGGACAGGGCAGGGTTGTTCGAGGCCGCGGTGGCGACGGGGTCCTTGGCCATGCCGTCGAAGGAGCCCGCGCCGTCCTTGGGCACGCCGGCGCAGGCGGGGCCGAAGGGCTCGTCCATGGCGACGGAGTCCTTGTCCGGCTCCTGGCTCTCCGTGGTGGGGTCGGCGGCGGCCGAGGTGGGCGAGGTCGTCTTGGCGTCGTTGCCGGAGTCCGAGCACGCGGTGAGCGCGAAGGGCAGGACGGCAGCGGCGGCCACGGCGATCGCGCCACGACGGATGCGCAGGGAGTTCATTTCGTTGCTCCTTGAAAGAGGGTCGGACTTCCACGGGGGAAGCCGGGGGTCGTCCGAGTACGCGAAGGCGTTCTCGGATGGTCGGGTGGTCCGGGGCCTGTCCGGCGGATCAGGGTCGCGGCCCCGGCCGTGATCCGCCGGACAGGCCCTAGGTGACGGTGACGAATACGCTGTGCCAGCCGCTCGCCCCGTCCGGGACGGTCCTGGTGCGCTGTTCGGTCTGGACCTGGCCGGTCGCGTCGGTGGCGCGCACGGTGAGGTTGTGTCCCCCGGAGGTGGCCTGCCAGCGGTAGGACCACTGGCGCCAGGTGTCGACGGTGTCCTGGGCGGCGAGGTCGGCGTCCCGCCAGGGGCCGTCGTCGACACGGACCTGGACGCGGGTGATGCCGCGGCGCTGGGCCCACGCGACCCCGGCCACGGTGACCGTGCCGGCGGCGGGGCGGGCGAACGGCTTGGGGGTGTCGATGCGCGACTGGGTCTTGATCGGGGCGCGACGGGCCCACTTCCGCTTGACCCAGTAGGCGTCGTAGGCGTCGAAGGTGGTCAGCTCGATGTCCTCGATCCACTTGCAGGCCGAGACGTATCCGTACAGACCCGGAACGAGCATGCGCACGGGGAAGCCGTGGTCGAAGGGGAGCGGCTCACCGTTCATGCCGACCGCGAGCATGGCGTCGCGGCCGTCCATCACGTCCTCCACCGGCGAGCCGAGCGTCATGCCGTCCACGGAGCGGGCGACGAGCTGGTCGGCCGCGCCGCCCTTCGACGGCGGCTTCACTCCGCACTCGGCCAGCAGGTCGGCCAGACGGACGCCCAGCCAGCGGGCGTTGCCGACGTAGGGGCCGCCGACTTCGTTCGACACACAGGTCAAGGTGACGTCCCGCTCGATCAGCGGCCGGGCCAGGAGGTCCTCGAGGGTGAAGGTCCGGGCGCGGGAGACGCCCATGCCGTGGATCCGCAGGCGCCACGTTCCGGCGTCGACCTTGGGGACGACCAGGGCGGTGTCGACGCGGTAGAAGTCCTTGTCGGGGGTGGTGAAGGGAGTGATGCCCGCCGCTTTCACCTGGGTGCCCCTGGGCACCGGCGGGGCAGGTGACGTCGGTGCCGGAAGGACCAGGGTGTTCCTGGAGGCGACAGCACCCTGGTTCTGGCGACCCGTCAGGTACCTGCCGAGCAAGCCGGCCGACGTGGCGCCGACGACACCGGCGCCGGCCAGGACGAGGAACCCCCGCCGGTCCCAGCCGCCACCGCCCGTACCGTCCGTGCCGCCGGAGACCGCCGCGGCCTTTCCAGCCAGAAAGCAGAGAAGCACGGCGCCCGCCGCGGCACCGACGAGCGAGGGCAGCACGTCGGCCACGCCCCCGGCATCGGGACGGCTCAGCGCCGCGGCCGCGCCGACGAGTCCGAACAGCAGAACCCCCGATACGCCGGCCCACCTGTGCCGAAGGGCGAGAACGCCGAGACCGGCGGCGATGACAGCGAGAACGACGAGGATGCCGAGCTGGAGAACGGTCTTGTCGTTCTCCCCGAACGTACGGATGGCGAAGTCCTTCACCGCCGCCGGCGTCCGGTCGATGACCGCACCGCCGACGACCGTGACCGGCCCGGCAGCGGGCCGGAACAGCCCGGCGACCAACTCGGCCACCGCCAGAGCCGTGAAGCCGGCCACCAGACCGGTCGCCGTGCCCAGGGCGGTACGGGAGAGGATGCTGCGGAAACTGTTCACGCCCGGGTATTCGTCAAGATCCGCCAGACGGATTGGTCCGCCACCCGAAAGAATGACGATCCGGCGTGGTTGCCCAGGTCGCAAGCGGAAGAGGGAGCCACGGGCAAGGCCGAGCGCGTGATCGTCCGACCAGATCTGGTCCTATGGAGCAGGTACCGGGGCGTGCAGCTCACCGGATGCCACCTCCAGGACCGCTTTTCCGGAGATCCGACGTCCGCGAAGCGCCTCGGCCGCCTCGTCGAAGCGGTCCCAGGATCCTTGCCAGCCGATCTCGACGCCGAGGGCCCCCTCAGCGGCCAGCTCGGTGAGAATCGCCAGGTCCGCGCCGACATCGCCCTCGATGACGAAGGACGTCAGCGACTTGGCCGGGCCGACGGTCGCATACGGCGGAAAGACCGCCGACTCCCCGGATGTCCAGCCGACGCTCTGCACGCTGCCCCCGGGGGCGAGCAGGTTCCATGCCGCGACCAGTTGGGGGCCTCCGACGCTGTCGACGACCACGTCAACCGGTCGCTGGAGGCTCTCCAGTCCAATCAGCACCTCGTCGGCGCCGATCTCGGCCAGCCCCTCCCCGCGGGCGGCCGAGCCCACGGACGCGATCACGTGGGCACCGGCCCGCGCCGCCAACTGGACGGCGAACCGTCCGACCCCGCCGGAGGCCCCGGTGACCAGGACCCTCTTGTCCGGTCCGAGCCCGGCGGCCCGCAACGAGCGCAGTGCCGCCACTCCGGCGACGGGCAGGGCCACCGCCTGCGCCAGGTCCAAGCTCTTCGGCACCTCGGCGAGCGCAGCCACGTCGATCGCGACGCGCTCGGCGAACGCCCCCGAGGTCAGGGCCACCACCGGGGTGCCCACCGCCGGGCCGGTTCCGTCCGCTGCGGCCTGAACGACCACTCCGGCCGCGTCCGAACCGAGCACCGCACCGACAGGGATCCGCCCGGAGCGGGCGTCGTTGAGGTCGCCGTAGTTCAACGAGGCGTGGGAGACGTCCACCAGGACCTGACCCGGCCCGGACACGGGGTCGGAAACCTCGGCGAGGCGGACGGCCGCGGATGCGGACGGATCGACGACGAGAGCACGAACAGACATCCGTTTCCCCCTTGGTTGACGACTTGTAACAACAGTCATCATCGATAACCTTGCTGCTCGTCGGAAGGAGGCACTTTCTTGTCACGCAGTCACACCCGTGTCACCGAAGCGCTGAGGGACGAAGCCTGCCCGGTCACCGAGGTACTCGACCGCGTGGCGGGCAAGTGGAGCATCGGCATCCTGATCGCCGCCGCCCATGGCCCGGTCCGCTTCACCGAACTCGAACGCGCCATCAAAGGCATCAGCCGGCGGATGCTCACCCTCAACCTGCGCAGGCTGGAGCGGGACGGGCTGCTCGTCCGCACCGTGTATCCGACCGTGCCGCCCAGGGTCGAGTACAGCCTCACACCGATGGCCCAGGAGCTCCACGTTTCACTGACCGGGCTGGTGAACTGGGCCGAACGGCACCGGTCCGCCATCGCCGAGGCGCGGGCCGCTTATGACACCTCGGCCGAGCAGAGACCCGACGCCGGCTGAACGGGCCCGGACAGCTCGCGCTTCCGCGGGTCCGCGACAGCCGGCGGGGGCGGCGAGCCCGCCGTCCACATCACCGGACCTGCATGACCGGCCGGACCTCCTGAGCTTTGCCCCGTAACGTCGTCGGCGCCACCGGGCAGGGCGTCCACCGGATCAACGACAACCCCACCGGCCCCGGTCCTTCCTCGCCCGCACCGGTCGGCCCTGCAACGCCTGGGGCGCCACCCGTCCCTGGTGTCCGCGTTCGCGTGAACGGTTCACGGGCCGGGATCGCTCAGGGTGCGGAAGCCTTCTCCACCTGGTCTTCCGGTGTGGTGCCGGCAGCGGTGTGGGGAGTGCGGGCGTCCTGGGTGAGGTGGTCGGCGATGCCGGTGAGCTCGAGGATGCGCGTCATGTGAACGGGTCGGTGGTCCAGGTGCAGGGTGACGCCCGCGGGGTGGGTGCGACGGTGCAGGAGGAGGAGGGCGCTCAGGGCACTGGAATCGATGCCGGTCAGGCCGCTGAAGTCCAGGTGGAGGTCCCGTAGGAGCGGTCCGTGCTCTTGGTGGTGGGAGTCCAGTGCCTGGTTGGTTTCGTGGGTGAACTGCCTGGCGCTCTCGTAGTCGAGGTCTCCTGCGACGGCCAGGTGCAGCGCGTGCGGGTGGGTGCTGCAGACGGTGACGGTGAGGTCGGTGGGCAGGTAGGTCATGCGGTGATTCCCGGGCCGGTGTGATCGGAGGTGGTGTGCAGCGCATCGGTGGCTGCTGTGAGGAAGGTCAGAGCGCGGGGGAAGTCCCGTAGGTGTCCGACCAGTACGTCCAAGCCCAGGCGCAGACTGGTGACGGGGACGTTACGGGCGGAGAGGATGCCGGCCGTCCAGGCGATGAAGGTGGTGAACAGCCTGGCGTCGTCGACGTAGAGGGCGGTGGCGAGGAAGCCGATGATGTGGGCGAGGTCCTCGGTGGTGCGGTCACGCTGCGCGGTGCTGTAGGCGCGCATGGCCGGGAAGCGCTCTTCGAGGTCGGCGAGGGTCTGTTTGACCAGTTGGGCGCGGTTCTGGATGACGAGGGTGTATTCCTGGTCGTCCAGGTGCGGCAGGTCGTCGATGGTCTGCCGTATCGCCGCGGGTGCGGGCCGGTCGAGTCCTGCTTCGAGGGCGGTGGCCGCGGTGCGGGCGTCGGGAGCCCAGTGGTCGGCGCCGAGCGCACGGGCGTAGCGGCCGTCGGGGCCGAAGGCGCGGCCGCCGGCCATGACGGGAACGCCGATGGCCTGGCAGGCGGTGATCGCCGCGTGGGCGGCGGGCAGGTGGGTGGGGAGGGAGCAGGAGAGGAGCGCGGCGTCGGAACCGGTGCGGTGCAGGTGGGCGATCAGGTGCGGGGTGGGGGTCTGGGCGCCGAGGTAGTCGACGTGCCAGCCGCGCAGGCGCAGGGTCTCGGAGACGAGACGGGCGGGGAAGGCGTGCCATTCGCCGTCGATGCACGCGACAGTGATCCGGCCGCGTCGGGCCGGCTGCGACGGGCGGGTCGGATGGCGGTGGGCGAGAGCGGCCATGGCCCGTTCGCTGATGGCGGTGGCGGCGTGTTCCTGGGCGACGGTGATGCGGCCGGCAGCCCATTCGGTGCCGACCTTCTCCTGGACGGGAGCGATGACGTCCAGCAACAAGGTTTCCTCGTCCAGGCCTTCGTCCATGGCGTCGTACAGAACGGCGATGGCCGCGTTCTCGTCCGCGTCGGCCACGGCCTGCCACAGAAGAGCCTGCGCCGCCGATGTGGTCGTGCTCACCTTTCCTCCCAGTTCTTGCCCGAAACGTGCCCGTCGACCACGGACAGGGTGGCCGTCTTGGGTGCGCTGATGGCGACGACCGCCATGTCGTCGTGCTGTCCGGTACCCAGCCACTGGGCGGCCAGCATCTGCACCCGCTCCACCAGGGCCTCCACGGGTATGCCCGCGCACTCCGACAGGGCCCGCCTCAAACGCTCCTCGCCGAACATCTCGTCGCCCAAGGGGCCACCGCGGGCCTCGGTGATGCCGTCGGTGTACAGCAGGCACGTCTCCCCCGGCTTCAGGACCGTCTCCACCGTGTGGGAGGTGACCCTCGGCAGGGCGCCGACCACCGTGCCGCGGGTGGCGGCCGCCTCCACTTCGCCGTCGGCGCGGATGATGAGCGGTGGCATGTGTCCAGCACTGGTCAGCCGCAGATGTGCCTTGCCGCCGCGACGGCGCACCGAGGCCAGGACGAGGGTGGCGAAACGGGTGTGGTGGAAGGAGAGCAGGGCTCCGTTGAGCAGTTCCAGGACACGCTGGTGATCACCGGCCAGGGGAAGCAGGGCGTGCAGGGTGTTGCGGATCTTGCCCGTCAGGACCGCGGCCTCCAGGCCCTTGCCCGCGACGTCCCCGAGGACCACGAGGGTTTCCTGGGAGCGGTCGGCGCCGGGGTGGACGTCGTAGAAGTCGCCGCCGACGTGCTCGTGGTCCTTGGCCGCCCGGTAGTTGCCGGCGTAGTCGACTCCGTGGACCCGGGTCAGGGAGGGGGGCATCAGTTCGCGCATGAGCGTGGCGGTGACGTCCGCCTGCTCGGTGTAGAGGCGGGCCGCCGACAGGGCGGCCCCGGCGCGGGCGGCGAAGAGACGGGCGAAGACCTCCTCGCCCTCGGTGAACCTCTGTTCGGTGCTGGAACGCAGCAGGATCAACGCGCCCGCGGGTACTCCGTGACCGGGCAGGGGCGTGACGATCACGGAACCCAACGGTTTGGTGAACCCGTCGGGAAGAACCCAGTCGGGGATGCGGGCGGGGTCGATCCAGCGCGCGGGCACGGGGGGAAAGCCCTGCAGCGCCTCGGCCAGGCCGGGCACGCTGTGCGGGTCGATCGGCTGGGAGATCTGTGTGACGGGGCCGCCCTGCACCGCGTAGGTCATGGGATGGCGCCGGCCCTGGGCGGGGGCGATGAGAACGGCGGCTTCCGCCAGGTGCTGTGCGGCCATGAAAGCGGCCACCTCCATGCAGCGTGGCACGTTCAGCGTCGACAGCAACGTGGCCGACACCTCGGACAGCGCCTCGGAGCGGTCCTGCGCCGTACGCAGGGCCGTTACGGCCAGGCGGCGGTCGGTGTCGTCGATCAGCCACCACACCACATCGCCGTCGGCGCCCGGCGTCGCATGGGCCTCGAAGAACCGATCGTGGACGGGTCCGCCCAGTACGTCGGCGTCCATGCCGCGCAACCCGTCACTGATGTAGGTATGGGCGTCCGACAGCCACGAAGGCACGGCCTCGTGCAGCCAGTCGCCGCGCGACGCCTGGGGCCACAGCAGCTGCGCGGCCTTGTTGAGGTAGGCCAAGCCGCCGTGCCGATCGGCCACTACGACGGGATAGGGGGCGTTCCCCCAGGCGTCGGCGGCCGCACCACCGGCGCTGCGGGGGCGGGCGGGAAAATCACGGGAAGCAGTCACAAGCGGGGACACGCGGCGCGTGCCCCACCACCTTCCTGCTCTGGAAAACAAGTTGTCGTCCGGCAACCGTCCCGCATCCACCCATTCGATGCAAGCCGCCCCGCGAACCCGCACCCGAGCATCACAGTCGGCACACAAGCCGGCCGCGCACGACTACAGTGGAAGACGCAGCACCGGGAATACCTGACCGCAGGATCACCGGCCCACCAGGCAGGGGACCTTGCTGTGCTCCACGTCACCACACGCGCCGGCGACCGGGTCACCGCCCTGCTGCCCGAGAGCGTGGACCTTCACACCGTTCCCCTGCTGCGCGCCGTGGGGAACCGCATCATCGACGAGGGCTGCCGCCACCTCACCTTGGACGCCTCCCGGAGCCGTTTCCTCGATTCCAGCGGCATCACCCTGCTCATCAACTGGTACCAGCGCCTGGACCGGATCGACGGCAGTCTGAGCCTGGCCGGGGTCAACGCCGACATCCACGGCCTGCTCCACCGCCTCGGCCTGGACACCGTCATCGTCCTCATCCCCCGCGCACCCGCCCCGGACCCGCCCGGCCCGTAGGAAGGTGCTCGACGGCGAGTCGGTGGGAGGCGAACCGGATCAGCCCAGTTGCGGTGGGATCCAGGTGTGGTGCCGAAGGATCATGCGCGTTGCGGTCCGGGAGGGCGTCAGCCGCATGGCCGTGTTCCGCAGGGCGACAGCCAGTGGGTGGGAGAGTTGCTGGCCCATCCGCCCGGCCTGCCGCGCGGCCCGTGCGACGGTTTGGCTGCGCGGTCGGCGCTCGGCGTCGTAGCGGGTCAGCGCGGCTGTCACAGTGCCCTCGGTGGCCAGCGCGGCGGCCAGAGTGACCGCGTCCTCCAGCGCCTGGCAGGCGCCCTGTCCGAGGTGGGGGGTCATCGCGTGCGCCGCGTCGCCGAGCAACGCGATCCGGCCGACCGCGTACGAGGGGAGCGGTGTGCGCAGTTCGTCGACGTCGTGGTGCAGCACGGCGGTGGGCCGGGTCGCGTCGAGCAGGGCAGGGACGGGGTCGTGCCAGGCGTGGAGCCGCCTGCGCAGTTCGCCCAGCGGGTCGGCGAACCGTGTCCCGGCGGGGAGGTTGAGAACGGCGTGCCATTCGGCTCGCCCGTCGTGGAGGGCGATGTGCCCGAACTCGGTCCCGTGCCCCCAGGTCAGCTCGAAGTCGGTGCTCAGGTCGACCGCCTGCTCGGTGAGGGCGCGCAACACCGTCGAGCCGCTGTAGACCGGACCGGGATGGGCCGGGAAGAGGCGTCTGCGTGTCTTGCTGCCGATGCCGTCGGCCGCCACCACCAGGTTGGCCTCCAGGACCGTCTCGCCGCAGCCCACTCGAACCGTCCCGGGATCAGGCTGATCGACCCAGTCCGCCGTGGAACCGATCAGCAGAGATTCGGCCGGCAGGCAGTCACGAAGCAGTCGGTGCAGGGTGGAGCGGGGAATGCCCATGATCGGTGTGCCCACCGCCCTTTCCAGCGCCCGGCCGTCCATCCGGGCCAGCCAGACGCCCTGCGGCGTGCGAGTGCCGCCGCTGTACTGGCCGCGCGAGGCGTCCCGTACCGCGTTGCCGACACCGAGTTCGTCCAGTGCCCGAAGGCCGTTGGCGGCCAGTGAGATGCCCGCCCCCGCGTCCCCGAGCACGGATGCGCGCTCGACGACCGTCACTTCCCATCCGACCCGGCGCAGGCCTATGGCGGCGGCCAGCCCGCCGATTCCCCCTCCGACCACCACTGCCGCGTTGCCCATGCCGGAACCCTCCCCTTTCTACGTCTGTAGAAGAGGGACTCTATACGAGTCACTACAGGTGTAGAAAGGAGTCATGGTTTCGAATCGGCGCACCCTCCTTGCGGACGCGGCTCTCGACGTGCTCGCGGACGAAGGAATCCGCGGCCTGACCCACCGCGCGGTCGACCGCAGAGCGGCCATGCCGCCCGGCACCACGTCCGCTTACTTCCGTACCAGAGCCGCACTGCTCACCGCACTGGTCACACGCCTGGTCCACCTCGACCAAGCCGAACTGCACACGACGGCCGAAGAACTTGCGCCCCTCCGCAGCACCGAAGAACTGGTGAACGGCATGATGCTGCTCACCCGACGGCGACTCACCGGTGAAGGCCGCCGCCGCTCACTCGCCCGCTACGCCTGCGCCGTCGAGAGCGTACGGGACCGGGAGCTGCGCGAAATCCTCGTCCCCCGCGAGAACGCCGGCTTCGACGCCGTCCGGCTGTTCCTCGCCGCACACGGCGTGAAGGACGTCAAGGATCGCAGCCACACCCTGCTGACCTGCATCGACGGGCTGGTCTTCGACCGGCTGGTGAACGGCGGCGAAGTACCGCGCGAAGCCGTCGAAGGCCTCATCGCCGCCGCCCTGCGCTAAGCGGCGTCTTCGGAGGAGCACCGCCGGCGGATCGTGGTGTCGTGACACGTCGCCACGGACTGCCGGACGCCGGGCGGGAGTTCGTCCGGCTTCTGCCACCCGAGTCGTCGCGGGGCGGAAGCGGCTGGACGACCGCAGGGTCCTGAACGGGATCGTGTGGAAGTGCGCACCGGTGTCGCCCGGCGGGACGTGCCCGGGCGTTGTGGTCCGTGGGCCGCCCTGCACACCTGTTTCCGCAGGTGGGCGGCGGAGGGGGCGTTCGCCCGGATGCTGCGGGCCGCGCCGGGTACGCAACCGGGCCGGCGCGGCAGCCACGGGGGCCGCCCACCGGCTTTCGACCGTGAGGTCCACAGGCACCGCGACGCCGTGGAACGCTGACGTCGTGCCTGGCGCGAGGGCGGCACGGCGGCGCTGCGCCGGGCGGGTCCGGCGGACTTCCCGACCGTCACAGATGCCCGGTTCGCCGTGCTCGGGAAGAACTCGGCAAGGGACCGGCAGCTCACGGCCTCGAAGACGAACGCCGTCCCCCGGCCCGGATCCGGACACGCATCCGCCGACGTCTGCGGGCGAGCCTGTCGATACCGCCACCGCGACCGTCTCCGCCTCAAGGGTGCACACGAGAGCTTTCCTGGCAGGACTACCGCGACCTGCCGGCCCGCACGCGCTCATCCAGCTCAACGGCCCGATCGTGCTGGTCAGGGACGATCTCCACACCCCTCTCGCCGCACGGCCGACTCACCACCCTCCGGCTGCCGCCGTACGCACCCGACCTCAATTTCGTCGAGGCCGTCTGGTCACTCGTCCGCGGACGACGCCCACCACCACCTTCGACACACCTGACGACCTCACGCACGACAAGAATTCAGGCACACCGTCGCAGCTCGCCGTCCTCCGAGACACTCGGAGTGATCGTCCGCTGCACGTCCGGCGCGCCGCCTCGCGCCTCGTGCTGCCTCGCGCATCGCGCCGCCGAGTCCGCGTCCGCCACGCGTCTCGCAGGTGAGCGATGAGTTCGGTCGGCGGATCGGGTCTGCCCTGGTATGACTCGCATCATCGCCGACATCTCGGTCTCTCTCGACGGCTTCGTCACCGGGCCCGACCCCGGCCCGGACAACGGTCTGGGCACTGGTGGCGAGGCGCTGCACGCGTGGGCGTTCTCCGACGACCCCGACGACCGCCGGATCCTGAGCGAGGGCACCGCCCGCTCGGGCGCCGTCGTCCTGGGCCGTCACCTCTTCGACGTGGTCGACGGGCCGGACGGCTGGGACGACACGGTCGGCTACGGTGCCGGCGAGGTCGGCAGACCCGCTTTCGTCGTCGTGACGAGCTCGCCGCCGGAGTCGGTGCGGCTGGCCGATCTCGACTGGACGTTCGTCACCACCGGTCTGACCGACGCCGTCGCCGCCGCGCGCGAGCGAGCCGAGACGGCGGCCCCTGCCGGCGGCAAGGACCTCGACGTGGTCCTCATGGGCGGCGGCGCCACGGTCGCCTCGGCGCTGGAGGCCGGGCTGCTCGACACGCTGGCACTGCATCTCGCTCCCGTGGTGCTGGGCGCCGGGACGCCGCTGTTCACCGGCGGAGCGCCGCGCACGCTGGTCCGGCGGAGCGTGGTCCCGACCCCGACCGCGACGCACCTGACCTACGACGTCCCGCGGTGATCAGATGAGCACCGTCCGCGTCAACGGGGTCACCTTGGGGATCGAATCGTTCGGTCGGGACGACGCACAGCTCGTCCTGCTGGTGGGCGGGACGACGATGCTCTCCTGGCCCGACGCGCTGTGCGAGCACCTCGCCGCCGGTGACCGCCGTGCGGTGCGCTACGACCTGCGCGACAACGGGGAATCGACGACGGATCCGGAGGCGCCCGCCTACACCCTGCGGGACCTGGCCGCCGACGCGGCGGCCCTCGCCGGCGCGCTCGGCGGGGGCCCACGCACCTTGCGGGGATCGGCGTGGGCGGGATGGTCGCCCAGGTGGCCGCGCTCGACCATCCGGGCGCGTTCTCGGCACTCACCCTGGTCGGCACCCGAGCGGTCGCTCCCGGTCCGCCCGATGACGACCTGCCCGATCATGACCGGACGGTGACGCGCCGGCTGTTCGCACGTCCGATGCCCGATGGGACCGACCGCGAAGCGGTCGCGGAGTTCGCCGCCGACGGCGCGGAGATCCTCGGCGACGACCCCGTCGCCGCGCGCGCGATCGCCGCGCGCATCTGGGACCGCACGCCCGGCACCGCGCCCCCGATCCAGATGGCCAATCAGATGGGCACGGTGTTCTCCCGGCTCGACTGCGCGCCCCGCCGGCGCGAGCACCTTCCCGGACTCGAGGTCCCCACGCTCGTCGTCCACGGCCGCCGCGACCGGTTCTTCCCCGTCGGCGACGGCGAGGCGATCGCGCGCGAGATCCCCGGGGCGCGGCTGCTCGTCCTCGAGGGGGCCGCCACCGCGATCCCCGTGCGGCAGTTCGCGAAGTCACCGAGAGGATGCTCACGGTCGGACAGGGGAAGGCGCTGTTCTCGCAGCGGGTTCCGTATTGTGCGGAGCGGTCGTTCCGCACCGTGCGGAGCGCCGGAAGGGGACTCGTGATGGCCGGTCTGAGACTGGGGCCGCTCCTGCGACACGTCGACTGGGAGTCGGGCACGAGCGCGACGGTGTGGGTCGAGACCGACCGGGCGTGCACGGCGGAGGTACGGTGCCCGGGCGGTGCGGGGGGTGCGGCTCCGACGTTCCGCGTCGCCGGTCACCACTACGCGCTGGTGGTCGTGACCGGACTCGTCCCCGGAACCGCCACGCCGTACGAGGTGCTGCTCGACGGCGAGCGGGTGTGGCCCCTCGCGGACTCCTCCCAGCCGCCCAGCACCATCCGCACGCCGCCGGTCCCGGCGACGGGCGCGGTGGTCGCCTTCGGCTCGTGCCGGTGGGCGGCGCCTGCCGTGGGCGAGTCCGACCCGGTGGGCCCCGACGTCCTCGACACCCTTTCCGCCCGGCTCGCCGCCGATCCGGAGGCCGAGCGTCCGGACGTTCTCCTCCTCCTCGGCGACCAGGTGTACGCGGACGAGACGTCCGCTGACACCCGTGCCTGGATCGCCCGGCACCGGCAGGCCGCCGGCACCGGCTCCGACGCCCCGCCGGACCAGGTCGCCGACTACGAGGAGTACACCCACCTCTACGACGAGTCCTGGGGCGATCCCGAGCTGCGCTGGCTGCTCTCGACCGTGCCCAGCTGCATGGTCTTCGACGACCACGACGTCGTCGACGACTGGAACACCAGCGCCGCCTGGGTGGCCGACATGCGGGCGACACCCTGGTGGCACGAGCGGATCACCGGCGGCCTGATGTCGTACTGGGTCTACCAGCACCTCGGGAACCTCTCCCCCGCCGAGCTCGCCGAGGACGAGCTGTACGCAGCGGTACTGGCGGCCGACGACGCCACGGAAGTGCTGCGCGCGTTCGCCGAACGTGCCGACGCCGACCCGGCGTCGGTACGCTGGAGCTACCGCAGGGACTTCGGCCGCACCCGGCTGCTGATGGTCGACACCCGGGCCGCACGGGTGCTGGAGGAACAGCACAGGACGATGCTGGACGCCCAGGAGGCGGCCTGGCTGCGGACACAGGTGATCGGCGAGCTCGGTGACGTCGACCACCTGCTGATCGGGACCTCGCTCCCCTGGCTGCTGCCTCCGATGGTCCACTTCGCGGAGAGCTGGAACGCGGCGCTCTGCCGGGGCGAACGCGGCCCGCGCTGGGCACGCTTCGGCGAGTGGCTGCGTCGGCGGGCGGACCTGGAGCACTGGGCGGCGTTCACCTCGTCGTTCGAACGACTGACGGAGACGATCGCCGAGGTGGGCGGGAGCGACGCCGCTCCGGCGACGGTGTGCGTGCTTTCCGGCGACGTCCACCACGCGTATGTGGCGGAGCCCGTCTGGACCACCGGGCAGCCGCCGCGCTCCCGCGTCTTCCAGTTCACCTGCTCGCCCCTGCACAACTCGGTACCCGCTGCCATGCGGGTCGGGTTCCGTTTCGGCTGGAGCCGGGTCGCCAAGGGGATCGGGCACCTCCTCGCCCACCACGGACGGATCGAACGACCGGCGATCCGGTGGGAGCGCAGCGGCGGACCGTGGTTCGGCAACCAGCTGATGACGCTGACACTGCGTGGACGCACAGCACGGCTGCGACTGGAGAAGGCCTCGGCGGATGCGAAGCGGGGGCGCCGCGAGACCGACCGCGCGGGAGCACGGCTCGTAGGCATCCTCGACCGGAACCTGACGAAGGGAGGCTGACGTCCCGCCGGACGGCGCCCCCGTCCCGCTCTCCGTACCCCCGTCACCCGGATCCGTACGCCGACGATCATCGACCACCAGCAGATCACTGCCCGGGGCGGCGCGGATGCCCGACGGCTGACGGGCGGCGTCCGCGTCCTGTCGCCGTCGCTGCCTGCCCGGTACCTCCTCCTTCGCCTTCGACGAAGGGGCACTGTCTGGTCGGCGTCGGGGTCGCCTCGGGGACGGGGCTCCAGCGCCCGGGTTCGCGCAACGGATCGAGCGGACGTCGCAGTGCGCGAAGATCGGGAAGATGTGGTTCTCCGACGCCCGGATCCGGAGTCGCTTGTGGTGATCGCCGGCCATGCGGTTCTCGATCGGGCGACGGGCGTAGTTGTCGAAGCGGTGGATCGCCTCGTCCGGCTTCTGTGAGCCGACGCATCCGACCCCCTTCACCCCACCCATGGGCCATCGGTTTCCGGCCTCCTCGATCGCAGTCCCGAAGATCTCCGCCGCCTCGTCGTCCTCGGGCGGGAAGGTCTCCGTCTGCCACCCGCCCTCCATGCGCCACTTCACATGGTGGCTGGTGAGGATGCCGTCCTTGTTGATACGCGGGATTACGCTCGCCGTGAGCCCCTAGCGTTCCCAAGGTGTTCCCGAGGGTCTTGTGAATCAGCAAAAGAGCATCATCCATGCAGGTCGGAGGCACGAAGCATGAGCACCGTAGAACTCACCAAGGACAACTTCGACGAGATCGTGAGCGACAACGAGTTCGTTCTGATCGACTTCTGGGCTTCGTGGTGCGGTCCCTGCCGTCAGTTCGGGCCGGTCTTCGAGGCGGCGTCCGAGCGCCACGAGGACCTCGTCTTCGCCAAGGTGGACACCGAGGCGCAGCAGGAGCTGGCGGCGGCGTTCGAGATCCAGTCGATCCCGACGCTGATGATCGTGCGTGACAAGGTGGCCGTGTTCGCCCAGCCGGGCGCGCTGCCGGAGGCCGCCCTGGAGGACCTCATCGGCCAGGCGCGGAAGCTGGACATGGACGAGGTCCGCAAGTCCATCGCGGACGCGCAGGCGCAGGGGAACGCGCCGCAGTAGCCGACCCGCCGGGACGGTACGGACGCGAGAGGGGTACGGGAAGGCTTCCCGTACCCCTCCGTCGCGCGTCCGCGCGGTCTCAGCGCTCCAGGACCAGCGCCAGTCCCTGGCCGACGCCGATGCAGAGCGCGGCGAGGCCCGTGCCCGAGCCGGCCGCCGCGAGCTGGTGCGCCACGGATCCGGCCAGGCGGGCGCCGGACGCGCCCAGCGGGTGGCCGATCGCGACCGCTCCGCCGCGCGGGTTGACGATCTCCGGGTCGAGTTCCGGCCACTCGGCGAGGCAGCCGAGGGCCTGGGCCGCGAAGGCCTCGTTCAGTTCGAAGGTCCGCAGGTCGGCGAAGGAGCGCCCCGCCTTCCCCAGGGCCCGGCGGACCGCCTCGACCGGGCCGAGCCCGAAGAGCTGCGGCTCAATGCCGGTGACGGCGGAGGTGCGGACGCGGGCGAGCGGTTCGCGGCCGGTCTCGCGCAACCCCTCCTCGTCCACCAGGAGCAGGGCGGCCGCGCCGTCGTTGAGCGGGGAGGAGTTGCCCGCCGTGACGGTGCCGCCCTCGGTCCTGAAGGAGGGCTTGAGACGCGCCAGGGCCTCCGGGGAGGTGCTGTCCCGGATCGACTCGTCACGGGTCAGGTCCACGCCGGGGCAGGGCACGACCTCGTCGTCGTACAGGCCCTTCGCCCAGGCCTCGGCGGCCTTGCGGTGGCTGGCGAGGGCGAAGGCGTCCTGCCGCTCGCGGGTGATGCCGTGCTTGTCGGCGACCAGCTCGGCGCCCTCCCCGAGGGAGACCGTCCACTCGGCGGGCATCCGCGGGTTGGTCATGCGCCAGCCGAGCGTCGTGGAGTGGAGCTGCTGGTGGCCGGCGGGGAAGGCCCGCTCGGGCTTCTGGAGGACCCAGGGGGCGCGGGACATCGACTCGACGCCGCCGGCGATCACCACGGAGGCGTCCCCGAGGGCGACGGCGCGGGCCGCCTGGATCACGGCCTCCAGGCCGGAGCCGCAGAGGCGGTTGAGGGTGACGCCGGGGACGGTGACGGGCAGTCCGGCGAGCAGGACGGCCATCCGCGCCACGTCCCGGTTGTCCTCGCCCGCGCCGTTGGCGTCGCCGAAGTAGACGTCGTCGACGCGGGCCGGGTCGAGCGCGGGCGAGCGGTCGACGAGCGACCGTACGACATGGGCCGCGAGGTCGTCGGGGCGCACGGGGGCGAGAGCGCCACCGAACTTCCCGATCGGGGTGCGGACGGCGTCGACGATGTAGACGTCGCGGATGCTCATCGGTTCTCTCCCACGTGGCCTTCGGAACGACTCTGTTCGCGTGTTCGCCCGGCGGAACCGTTTCCGTCCCACCGGGCGCCGCAGAGTCTCCGTCCGGCGGCTCGCCCTGTCAACGGACCGTTTCGGGACGTACGGGGGCGGACCGGGGCACTTCGGCGAGGGGAGGCCGGGTTCAGGGGGCCGGGCGGACCAGGGGCGTGAGGGCGTAGTCGAGCTCCCGGCCGTCGACGAGCAGCGCCTCGACCGTGCCCGTCCCGGGGTCGATGTCGGCCCTGATGCCGTGCCCCTCGTAGATCGGGTAGCCGGACTCGCCGTGGTGGCCGGTGGCCTCCACGACCGCCGAGCGGACGGCGCTGTCCGCGACGGAGGCGCCGTGGCGGTCCTCGACGTGCTCGGGCACCAGCAGGATCTCGAATCGCTTCGGAACTTTGTTCATACGTCGACGCTAAGCGTTCGGCGGGGCTCGCGCCGGACGACCCGCGCGGCCGGCGTCCCTCCTCGGAGCGCCGCGCCGCCGTCCCTCCCCGCGGCCGTACCGTGTCGGTACCGGACGGCGCCGGAGGGGCGCGCCGGAGGCGAGGAGAGACGGAGGGGCGGCATCGTGCGTCTGCACAGCACCACCTGGGGGTCCGGGGACCGGACGGCCCTGCTCGTCCACGGGATCATGGCCGACCACCGCACCTGGCGGCGGGTCGGGCCCGCGCTCGCGGAGCGCGGCTACCGGGTGGTCGCGGTGGACCTGCGGGGGCACGGGGCGAGCGGGCGGGCCGGGGGGCCGGAGGAGTACCGGCCGGAGGACTACGCCGACGACCTCCTGGAGTCCGTGCCGGACGGCCTCGACCTGGTCGTCGGCCACTCGCTGGGGGCGCTCGTGCTCTCCCGCGCGGTGGAGCGGCTCAAGCCCGCGCGGGCGGTGTACTCCGACCCGGCCTGGCAGCTGAGGTCGGGGCCCGCCGGCTACCGGGCAGAACTCTTCGTGCGGGGCAAGGAGTTGACCCGGGAGATGATCCGGAGTCTCAACCCGTCCTGGTCGGATCGGGACGTCGAGGACGAGAGGGCGGCGGTGCGGGTGTGGGACGAGCGCACGGCCTACGGTCTGACGCCGCTCGCGGGCACCGACCTGTGGCCGGCCCGGCCCGTCGTCCCCTCGCTCGTCACCCTCGCCGACCCGAGCCTCCTGGTCCCGCCCGCGAGCGCCCGGATGCTGGCGGAGCGCGGCTTCGAGGTGCGTACGGTGGCGGGGACCGGGCACACCGTCCACCGGGACGACTTCGACGGGTTCATGTCCGCGCTGGACGGCTGGGTCTGACGCGCCGTCCGTCGCGGGCGGCGCGCCGGCGGTGGTCTCAGTTGTGGCCGAACCTGCGCTCCCTGCGGTGGGCGTGTTCCACCGCAGGGATCGGCGCCTCCCTCGCGGTGCTCCGGGAGGACTTCTCCTTCGCCGCCGCGTCGGTGCGGTGTTCGTGGCCGCCGGTGCGGGCCCCCTTGTTCACACGGGTCTGTTTCTTGCCCACGATCGTGCCTCCCGTGACGGGTGACGGGTGTCGGACAGCGGTCCGTATCCCTTCAGCGTGGCACGCGCACACAGGGCCCGCACGTCAGGGCGTACGGCCGAGGACCCGGGTGAAGGCGGCGAGCGTCGGGGTGCCGGAGGCCCGGTCCAGGACGGCGAAGACGACCTCCTCGAAGTGGCCGGCGAACCGGCCCCCGCCGGTGAGCAGCGCCTCGAAGGCGCCGGCGACCCGCTCCGGGTCGTTCCGGAAGACCCCGCAGCCCCGGGCCCCGAGGACGAGCCGCCGGTATCCGGCCGCCGCGGCCGTCTCCAGGACCCGTTCGGCGCGGGAGGCGAGGGCCGCGGGCAGCCGGTCGGCGCGTTCGGGAGCGGTGCGGCGGACGACGCCCGCGTTGGGGGCGGGCGAGGTGAGGAAGCCGACGGTGAAGGGCTCGGCGAGCAGCTCGCCCCGGTCGTCGCGGAAGACCGGCACCCGGGGCGAGTGGATGACGCGGTCGGAGTAGAAGACGTCCCGGTCGGCGCGGTGGTGGTCGTAGTACTCGGGGGCGCGCAGCAGGGTGGCGTACAGGGCGGAGGAGCGGCAGAGCGCCTCCTCCTGGGCCTGGGCGCCGTTGAGGTAGCCGCCGCCGGGGTTGCGGGCGGAGGCGAAGTTCAGGACGGCCACCGGGCGGGCGGGGTCGGCCGCGGTCATCCGGCGGGCGGCGGCCAGGCTGCTCTCGCCGGTGACCTCCAGGACGGGCGTGCGGTCGGTGTCGGGGGTGACGGCGACGGGGCCGGGTCCGTGGAGCCGGGTTCCGGCCAGGGCGGCGGCCAGGTCGTCGGCGAGGGAGACGGTCCGGCCGTCCCGGGTGCGGTAGTGGCCCGCGGCGACGATCTCCTCGGTCCTCCGCGCGATCTCGCGCAGTCGTGTGCTCATGGACGCCAGCATGATCGTTTCGTCCGGTTCGGGACAACGGGTTTTGGCCGGTTCGGGACAGCGGGCTCCGCGGTTCGGGACAACTGGTTTTGGCCGGTTCGGGACAACGGGCTCCGCGGTTCGGGACAACTGGTTTTCGCCGGTTCGGGACAACGGGTTCTCGCCGGTCCGTGACGGGTGTGAATGTTTCCGTGACGACGGGGAAATCCGGACGGGCGGGGGCGCGGGGAGCGCGTACGGCCCGTCCGGGGCGCTCTTGCACGCCGCTCGGTGGTGGCTTTAGGTGGAACCAGTGGCGTTCCGGGGGCTCCGTCCCCGGACGTCTGTTTTCCGGTGCGTCCGGGATCGCGCTCGCGGGACGGACCGTCCCGGGGCCGGTCCCCAGAGGACCAGGAGGTGCACGGATGTCGCCGAGCGGCATACCGCGTGGCGGCCCCCCTCTCACCGAGGCGGAGGCGGAGGAACTGCTGCGATGTATCTGCTTCAAGACCGGCCCGCCCCGCACCGTGGGGGTGGAGCTGGAGTGGCTGGTCCACGAGCTGCGGGACCCCCGGCTGCCCGTGCGGCCGCAACGGCTCGCGGCGGCCCTCGACACCGTACGGGCCCTGCCCCTGGTGTCGGCCCTGACGTTCGAACCCGGCGGTCAGCTGGAGCTCAGCTCGCGGCCCGCCGGATCCCTCATGGAGTGCCTGGACTCGCTCGCCGCCGACCTGCGGGCGGTGCGGGGCGCGCTGGGGCCGCTCGGCCTCGCCCTCAGCGGTTACGGGGTGGACCCCTGGCAGGCGGCGCGCGGCCGGGTCCTCCACGAGCCGCGGTACGACGCGATGGAGGCCGCGCTCGACCGGACGGGCCCGGCCGGGCGGGCGATGATGTGCGAGTCGGCGTCGGTGCAGATCTGCCTGGACGCCGGGGTCGACGGGCCGGGCCCGCTGAACTACCGGCGGCGGTGGCGACTGGCCCACCTCCTGGGCGCGGTCCTCGTGGCCGCCTTCGCGAACTCCCCGGTGCACGGCGGGCGCCGCACCGGCTGGCGTTCGACCCGGCAGGCCCTGTGGGCGGAGCTCGACCCGGTACGGACGCTCGCGCCCCGGCGGACGCCCCCGCCCCCGCCGGACGGGGACCCGCGGACGGAGTGGGCGGCGCACGTCCTCGACACCCCGGTGCTGTGCGTGCGGACCGACGAGGGGCCGTGGGCGGTGCCGGAGGGGCTGACCTTCCGGGAGTGGCTGCGCACGGGGCTCCCCCGTCCGGCCGACGCCGACGACCTGCGCTACCACATGACGACCCTCTTCCCGCCGGTGCGGCCGCGCGGCCATCTGGAGCTGCGGATGGTCGACGCGCAGCCGGGGCGGGACGGCTGGATGGTCCCGGCGGCCGTGACGACGGCGCTGTTCGACGACCCGGAGGCGGCGGAGACCGCGTACCGGGCGGTGAAGCCGCTCGCGGAGCGGGCCGGCGACGGTCCCGCGCCGCGCAATCCGCTGTGGGTGGCGGCGGCCCGCGACGGGCTGGCCGATCCGGACCTGCACGCCGCCGCGCGGACGGTCTTCTCCGCCGCCCTGGAGGCGCTGCCCCGGATCGGGGCGAGCGAGGAGGTGCGGCGGGCGGTCGCCGCCTTCCGGGAGCGGTACGTGCTCCCCGGGGGCTCCCCGGCCGACACCCCCGAGGCGGTGACGTCGTGACCGGAACCACCGGAACCACCGGGAGCACGGACACGGACACGGCCGGCATCGGCTCCGGGACCGCGGACACGGCCGGGGCCGCCGGTGCGGAGGCGCTGCGCGCGCGGGCCCTGGACGCCCTCGTCGCGGCGCGGGACCGGACCCTGCGCCTCACCTCCTGCGTGGAGGACGACGACCTGACCGCCCAGCACTCCCCCCTGATGTCGCCGCTCGTCTGGGACCTGGCGCACGTCGGCAACCAGGAGGAGCAGTGGCTGTGGCGGGCCGTCGCGGGGCGCGACGCGCTGCGGCCCGGGATCGACTCGCTCTACGATGCCTTCGAGCACCCGCGCGCCGAGCGCCCGTCGCTGCCGCTGCTCCCGCCGCGCGAGGCCCGCGCCTACGCGGCGGACGTACGGCTCCGGGTCCTCGACGTCCTGGAGCGGACTCCCATGGAGGGGCGGCCGCTGCTGGACGCGGGGTTCGTCTTCGGCATGGTCGCCCAGCACGAGCAGCAGCACGACGAGACGATGCTGATCACCCATCAGCTGCGGAAGGGCCCGCCCGTCCTGACCGCTCCCCCGCCGCCGGTCCACCGGTCCGGCCCGCTGCCCTCCGAAGTCCTCGTCCCGGGCGGCCCGTTCACCATGGGGACCTCGGACGAGCCGTGGGCCCTGGACAACGAGCGCCCGGCGCACCGCCGGGACGTCCCCGCCTTCCACATCGACACCGTCCCGGTCACCAACGGCGCCTACCGGGCCTTCATCGCGGACGGCGGCTACACGGACCGGCGCTGGTGGCACCCTGCCGGGTGGGCGCAGATCCGCGAGCACGGCATCGGGGCTCCGCTGTTCTGGCACCGGGACGGCGGCCAGTGGCTGCGCCGCCGGTTCGGGGTGACCGAACCCGTGCCGGAGGAGGAGCCGGTCCTGCACGTGAGCTGGTACGAGGCGGACGCCTACGCGCGCTGGGCGGGGCGCCGGCTCCCGACGGAGGCCGAGTGGGAGAAGGCGGCCCGGTTCGATCCGGCCACCGGCCGCTCCCGCCGCCACCCGTGGGGCGACGCCGACCCGGGGCCCGAGCACGCGAACCTCGGGCAGCGGCACCTGGGCCCGGCGGCGGCCGGGAGTTACCCGGAGGGCGCGTCGCCGCTGGGCGTACGGCAGTTGATCGGGGACGTGTGGGAGTGGACGGCGAGCGACTTCCTGCCGTACCCGGGCTTCACGGCCTTCCCGTACAAGGAGTACTCGGAGGTGTTCTTCGGGCCGGAGCACAAGGTGCTGCGGGGCGGTTCGTTCGCGGTGGACGCGGTCGCCTGCCGGGGCACCTTCCGCAACTGGGACCTGCCGGTGCGGCGCCAGATCTTCTCCGGCTTCCGCACGGCCCGCTCCGCGGAGCTCGGCTGATGTGCCGCCATATCGCCTACGTGGGCGGGCCGGTGGCGCTCGGGGAGCTGATCGTGCGGCCGGAGCACGGGCTGCTGCGGCAGTCCTGGGAGCCCCGTACGCAGACCAGCGGGGTGGTGAACGCCGACGGGTTCGGGGTCGGCTGGTACGCCGAGGGGGACCCGGTGCCCGCGCGGTACCGGCGCGCCGGGCCGATCTGGGGCGACCTCTCCTTCGCGGACCTCGCCCGGGTGGTGCGCTCCGGGGCGCTGCTCGCGGCGGTTCGGGGGGCCACGCTGCCCGGCGCGGACGGGGAGGCGGCGGCGACGCCGTTCGCCTCCGGGCGCTGGCTGTTCAGCCACAACGGCGCGGTGCCGGGCTGGCCGGACACCCTGACCCCGCTCGCCGCGACGCTGTCCGCCGGGGAGCTGCTGCGCCTGGAGGCCCGTACCGACTCGGCGCTCGTGTGGGCGCTCGTCCTGCACCGGCTGCGGGCCGGGGACGCGCCCGGGGACGCGCTCGCCGCCACCGTGCGGGAGGTCGCGCAGGCGGCCCCCGGGTCCCGGCTGAACCTGCTCGTCACCGACGGCGACCGGATCGCCGCGACCGCCTGGGGCAACAGCCTCTGGTACCTGACGGGTCCCGGCCGGGCGGTCGTGGCCTCCGAACCGTACGACGACGATCCCCGCTGGCGGGAGGTGCCCGAGCGGACGCTCGTGGTCGCCGACCGCACCGACGTCGCCCTCACCCCGCTCAAGGAGCCGCCCGCGTGAGCCCGTACCAGCTGACCCGCACCCTCGACCCGGACGCCGCCGGCGCCGATCTGCGCGCCGACGTCGTCCACGGTCTGACCCGCTCCCCCAAGGAGCTGCCGCCCAAGTGGTTCTACGACGCCCGGGGCAGCGAGCTGTTCGAGGAGATCACCCGGCTGCCCGAGTACTACCCGACGCGGGCGGAGCGGGAGATCCTGGCCGCGCGGGCGCCGGAGATCGCCGCGGAGACGGGGGCCCGGACCCTGGTGGAGCTGGGCTCCGGGTCCTCCGAGAAGACCCGGTTCCTGATCGACGCCCTGCTGCCCGGTCTGGACAGCTACGTGCCGGTGGACGTGAGCGAGTCGGCGCTGACCGGGGCGGCGGAGTCGCTGCTCGCGGAGCGGCCGGAGCTGCGGGTGCACGCCCTGGTCGCGGACTTCACCCGGGGCCTCGCGCTGCCCGGGACGCCGGGGCCGCGCCTGGTGGCCTTCCTCGGCGGCACGATCGGCAACCTGCTGCCCGGCGAGCGGCGGACCTTCCTGCGCTCGGTCCGCTCGATGCTCGCGCCGGGCGACTCCCTGCTGCTCGGCACGGACCTGGTGAAGGACGAGGCGACGCTGCTGGCCGCCTACGACGACGCGGCCGGGGTGACCGGGGAGTTCAACAAGAACGTGCTGGCCGTGATCGACCGGGAGCTGGGCGCGGACGCCGATCCGGCGGACTTCGAGCACGTGGCGGTGTGGGACGCCGGGCGGGAGTGGATCGAGATGCGGCTGCGCGCCCGCCGCGCGCTCACCGTGAAGATCCCGGAGCTGGACCTCGTGGTCCCGTTCGCGGCGGGCGAGGAGCTGCGGACGGAGGTGTCGGCGAAGTTCCGTCAGGAGGGCGTACGGGAGGAGCTGGCGGTGGCGGGCCTCGAACTGGCCCGCTGGTGGACGGACGACGGGGACAGGTTCGCGCTGTCGCTGGCGAGGGCCCGCTGAGCCGGGACCCGCGGGGCCGGGTCCTGCCGGACGGCCTCCCGCGGAACGGCTTCCCGCCGGGTGGTTTCGTGGCGGGCGGTCTCCCGCGGGGCCACGGCCCGCTGGGCGGCGGCCGCGAGGGCGCGGCGGTCCGGGTACCGGCCGCTCGGCAGCGGCGGCGCGAGGTGGACCTCGGCGGTGGGGCGCCGGGTGGTGACGACCCGCCACAGGGAGGCGCCGAGCGGGTCGTCCCCGACGTACGCGGCGGCGTCGGCGGGCCGGTAGTCGATCCGCACGGGCTGCACGGCGCAGCCCGCGTCCAGGGCGGCCTGGAAGGCGGCGGGCCGGAACCGCCCCCGCTCCCGGCCGCACCAGGTGGAGCCCTCGGGGAAGACGCCCACCCGGCCGCCGGCCGCGAGGACCCCGGTCATCGCGCGGACGGTGCCGGGCAGGGCCCGCAGCCGGTCCCGCTCGATGAAGAGGGTGCCGCCGAGGGCGGCGAGGAGGCCGAGGACCGGCCAGTGGCGGACCTCGGCCTTGGCGACCATGCGGGCGGGCAGGACGGCCGCGAGGAGCGGGATGTCCAGCCAGGAGACGTGGTTGGCGACGACGAGGAGGGGGCCGGGGGCGGCGGGGCTCCCCCCGTACCGGGCGCGGACGCCGAAGGCGCGGACCACCGTCCGGGTCCAGAGGCGGACGAGGGCGAGCCGGGCGGCGGGCGGGAGCAGGGCGGCGGCCGGGGCGAGGAGGACGCCGAGGAGGACGGTGCCGGTGCCGGCGGCGAGCCGGGCCGCGGCCCGCAGGGGACCGGCTCCGGGGTCGGGGCCGGTGCCGCCCTGGTGGGCGGTGCAGCGGCCCGGGGTGCAGGGTGCCGCGGGGAGCCACGGCGGGAGGGCCGCGGGGGCGTTCACCGGGCCGGGACGAGCGACAGGAAGTGGTTGAGGTAGCGCGGGTTGGTGCGGCGCAGCGAGAGCAGGACGTAGAGGTCGGCGACGCCGAAGTCGGGGTCGTGCGCGGGGGCGCCGCAGACCCAGGCGCCGAGCCGGAGGTAGCCGCGCAGCAGCGGGGGGAGTTCGGTGCGGCCCTCGGGGCGGGCGACGCCCTCGGCGTTCCACAGGCGGTGCGGGGTGACCCAGTACTCCTCCGGGGCGAGGTGCCTGGTCCGGACGGTGTCCCAGGTGGCGGCGGCGAGGGTGCCGCCGTCGTCGAGGGGGATCGAGCAGCAGCCGGCGAGCCAGTTGTGGCCGGTCTCGGCCATGTAGCGGGCGAGACCGGCCCAGATGAGGGCGATGACGGCGCCGTTGCGGTGGGCGGGGTGGACGCAGGAGCGGCCGACCTCCACCAGGTCGTGCCGGACGGGGGCGAGCCGGGCGAGGTCGAACTCGCCCTCGGAGTAGAGGCGTCCGGCGACGGCGGCCCGCTCGGGCGGCAGGAGCCGGTAGGTGCCGACGACCTCGCCGGTGGTCTCCTCCCGTACGAGGAGGTGGTCGCAGTACGCGTCGAAGGCGTCGGAGTCGAGGCCGGGCTCGGGGCCGTCGAGCCGGGCCCCAGCTCTCCGGCGAAGACCTGGTGGCGCAGCCGCTGGGCGGCGCGCACGTCCTCCTGGTGGCGGGCGAGGCCGACGGCGTACCGGGGCGTGGGCTGCTCGGCCCGGGCCCGGGCCCGGGGCTGTGCGGGGACGGCGAGCGTGTGCGTCGGTGCGGACATGGCGGGCGCCTCCGGACGGAAGGGAAGGGGCGGGGCCGGGGCCGGGGCCGCTCGCGCGGTGGCCCGGCTCCTTGCTCCTTCACTTCTTCCGTGACCGGCTGGATTCGACGTGACCGTCCGGGGGCTCGCGGGTGTGCGAACGCTGAATGCTATTCGGCGAGGGTGTCGGTGATCGCCTCGGAGGCCTTCCGCGCCGCCTTGACCGGGTCCTCGCCCTGGAGGACGGCCGTCATGTAGGGCTTGATCGGGTTGTCCGCCTCGACGTTCGCCCACTGCGGGGAGTTGGGGGTGGCCCGGCCGCGCGCGGCGCCCCGGGCCATGACGGCGGTGGCCTCCTGGCCGGCGACGACGGAGGCGAGGCCCTTCTTGTTGGGGACGTAGCCCATGGCGCGGGCGAGTTCGGTCTGCCACTTCTCGCCGGCCATCGCCTTGACGACGTCGAGGGCGGCGGTGCGCTGGGGCGCGTTCTCCGGGATGATGAGGTCGGAGCCGCCGGTGAAGACGACGCAGGGCTGGTCGGCCTTCTTGCCGGGTATCGGGAAGTAGCCGAGCTTGTCCTTGAGTCCCGGGTTGGCCTTGAGGACGGCGGCGACGGCGCTGGGGGTGGCGATGAGCTGGGCCACGTCGCCCTTGGCGAAGACGTCGGCCTGCGGCGGGTTCTGCTCGTCGGCGTTCTTGGGGCCGGAGCCGAGGGACTGGAGCTCCTTGTAGAACGCCATGCCGCGCTGGGCGGCCGGACTTTCGAGGGCGCCCGTCCACTGGCCGCCCTTGTCGACGGCCAGTTCGCCGCCCTCGTCCCAGATGAAGCCGGAGAGGGTGTACCAGTCCTGGCCGGCGAGGTAGATGCCCTGGGAGCCGTTCTTGTTGAGCTTCTCGGTGTCGGCGAGCCACTGGTCGCGGGTGGCCGGCGGCTTGTCGATGCCGGCGTCCCGGAAGAGGTCCTTGTTGTAGATGACGATCCGGTTGGCGGCGTACCAGGGGATGCCGTACTGGGAGCCGCCGATGCTGCCGGGCTCGGCGAGGCCGGGCAGCCAGTCCTCGCTGCCGAGGTCGCGGACCGACTCCAGGGTGAGGTCGTAGAGCTTGTCGGTGTCGGCGTACTGGGCGACCTGGGTGTTGCCGACCTCGATGACGTCGGGTCCGCCGGGGCCCACGATCGCCTCGGTGACCTTCTTGCCGATGCCGGTCCACTCCTGGATGGTGAACCGGAGTTCGACCCCGTCGTGCTCCTCCTCGTACGCCTTCTTGAAGCGTTCGACGAAGTCCTCGCTGGCGCTGTCCCGCATCAGCCAGATGTTGACGGTCTTCGTGCCCTCGCCGCCCGGCAGCATTCCGCAGCCCGGGAGAGCGAGCGCGGTGGCGGCTGCCAGGGGGCAGACGAGACGGCGGTTCTTCACGTGGGTCACCTTCTGCGGTTCAGCACAGGGTCGTGCGGTAGGGGGCTGACCCGGCATGGGGGGACCGAACGGGGTGTTCGCGCGGGTATGTGGCCTGGATTCTGGTCTGGACCAACGGGATGGTCAAGTCCCCGACCATCCCGTTCCGCCCCCCGGAAGGCCGTTCTGTTCCCTTACCGCCGGTAATTCCCCGTGGGCCGCGGGGAGGTCGTCGTGTCGCGCCCCGGCGCGCCCTGGGGCACGGTGGAGGGAACGCACCGAGAGGAGTCCGTCCCCCATGTCGAACCACACCTACCGCGTCACCGAGATCGTCGGCACCTCCACCGAGGGAGTCGACCAGGCCATCCGCAACGGCATCGAACGCGCCTCGCAGACCCTGAGGGGCCTCGACTGGTTCGAGGTGACGCAGGTGCGCGGCCACCTCGTCGACGGCGCGATCGAGCACTACCAGGTCGGCCTGAAGGTCGGCTTCCGCCTGGAGGACGAGACCTGACCGCCGGGGCCGGGACCTGGCTCCGCACGCGGCGTCAGGTCCGGCCCTCCACCTCCTGCGCCTCCCTCAGCGTCTCGGAGGGGGCCGCCCAGCCGGCCCGCACGACGGTGAAACCGGCGGCCTCGGCCGCGTCGCAGACCGCCGTGTCGTCGTCGACCAGCATCCTGACCGGGCGGTCGGCGGCGAGCCGGCGCAGGATCTCCACCTTGGTCACCCGGGCCGGCCGGAAGTCGCGGTTGCGCCGCATGTGGACCGGCCCGGCCGGGAGCCCCTGCTCCGCCAGCCAGTCCACGGTCGCGCGGCGGCACCGCTCCGGCCGCCCCGTGAGGTAGACGACCTCGCACTCCCCGGCCGCCTCGCGGCACAGCGCGACGCCCTCCTCCAGCGGCGGGTCGTCCGGCGCCGCCGCGAAGAACGCGTCCCAGTCCTTGGGCCTCCGCTCCAGGAAGTGCCGGCGGTGCGCGGTCGCGGCGAGGGTGTTGTCGAGGTCGAAGACGGCGAGGGGTCTGTTGTCCTGGGTCACGGGGCCAGGGTAGGAGGCGGGGCCCCCTCCGGGGACGGCGGCCGGGAGCGGGCGCCGGGGCCTCCCGGCGGGGCGGCCGGGAATCCCCGGGACCCCACGGCGTTGAACCCTCCGTGAGCAGCTTTCCCGACGACGTCCGGTTCTCCGTCCTCGACCGCTCCCGCACCCGGGAGGGCGAGGACGCCCCACAGGCGCTGCGCGAGACCGTGCGCCTCGCCCGGGAGGTCGAGGCCCTCGGCTACCACCGCTTCTGGGTGTCGGAGCACCACGGGGTGCCCGGGGTCGCGGGATCGGCCCCCACGGTCCTCGCCGCGGCCGTCGCCGCCGCGACCTCCGCCGTCCGCGTCGGCACGGGCGGGGTGATGCTCCCGAACCACCGCCCGCTGGTCGTGGCCGAGCAGTTCGGCGTCCTGGAGTCCCTCTTCCCCGGCCGGATCGACATGGGCGTCGGCCGCTCGGTGGGCTTCACCGACGGCGTCCGCCGGGCCCTGGGCCGGGACAAGGACGAGGCCGACCGGTTCGGGGAGCAGCTTTCCGAACTGCTCGGCTGGTTCACCGGCGGGCAGACGGCCCACCCCGGAGTGCACGCGCGGCCCGCCGAGGGCCTGCGGGTCCCGCCCTTCGTGCTCGCGACCGGTGAGGGCGCGGCGATCGCGGCGGCGGCCGGGCTGCCGCTGGTCGTCGGCGACCTGCGCGGCCGGGACCGGCTGCTGGCCGCCGTCGACGCGTACCGGGCCGGCTTCCGCCCGTCCCGGTGGGCCGCCGAGCCGTACGTGGCCGTCGCCGGGACGGTCGCGGTGGCCGCCACCGAGGAGGAGGCCCGGCAGCTCCTCGTCCCGGAGGCGTGGGCGATGGCGCACTCGCGCACCCGGGGCGTGTTCCCGCCGCTCGACGCGCCGGAGCGGATCGAGGCGCGGGAGATGACGGAGAAGCAGCGCGGCTTCTACGAGGCGGGGCTGCGAGGGCACGTGCACGGCACGGAGGAGCAGGTCGCCGAGGCCCTGGAGCGGGCGGTGGAGCAGACCGGGGCGCAGGAGGTCCTGGTGACCACGAGCACGTACGACCGGGAGGCGCTGAGCGCGTCGTACCGGCGGCTGGCACGGGCGGTGGGGCTGCGGCCCCGCGCCCTTCCGGAGCGCCCGGCCGACCGCACCCTCCGGGAGGCCCCGGCCGACCGCACCCTCCCGGCAAGCCCGGCGGACCGCGCCTTCCCGGAGGCGCCGGCCGACCGTGCCCTTCCGGAAGCCCCGACCCGCCGCACCCGCCCGGAGCAAACGCCGGATAATGGATAAAGTCGGATCATGCACGCCAGCCCCCACGATCCGTACGTCCGCGTCCGCGGTGCCCGCGAGCACAATCTCGCCGGGGTCGACGTCGACATCCCCCGCGACGCGCTCGTCGTCTTCACCGGGGTCTCCGGCTCCGGCAAGTCGTCGCTCGCCTTCGGCACGATCTACGCCGAGGCGCAGCGGCGCTACTTCGAGTCGGTGGCGCCGTACGCGCGGCGGCTGATCCACCAGGCGGGGGCGCCCTCGGTCGGCGAGATCACCGGCCTTCCGCCGGCGGTCTCCCTGGAACAGCGGCGGTCGTCGCCGAACGCCCGCTCGTCCGTGGGCACGGTCACCACCCTCTCCAACTCGCTGCGGATGCTGTTCTCGCGGGCCGGCCGCTACCCGGAGGGGGCCGGGCGGCTGGACTCCGACGCCTTCTCGCCCAACACGGCGGCGGGCGCCTGCCCCTCGTGCCACGGACTCGGGCGGATCCACGAGACCAGCGAGGAACTCCTCGTACCGGACCCCGGCCTGTCGATCCGTCAGGGAGCCGTCGCCGCCTGGCCGGGCGCGTGGCAGGGGAAGAACCTGCGGGACGTCCTCGACGCCCTGGGGTACGACGTCGACCGGCCGTGGCGGGACCTGGCCGCGAAGGACCGGGAGTGGATCCTGTTCACGGACGAGCAGCCGGTCGTCACGGTGCACCCGGAGCGGGAGGCGGGCCGGATCCAGCGCCCGTACCAGGGCACGTACACCGGCGCCCGGCGGCTCGTGCTCCGCACCTTCTCCGACTCCAAGAGCCCGGCCCTGCGCGCCAAGGCGGAACGGTTCCTCACCAGCGCGCCCTGCCCGGTCTGCGGCGGCGGCAGGCTGCGGCCCGAGGCGCTCGCGGTCACCTTCGCGGGCCGGACCGTCGCCGAGCTGGCCGCGCTGCCGCTGACGTCCCTGGCCGGGATCCTCTCGACGGCGGCGGCCGGGCCGGACGCGACGGAGACCGCGCGGGTGCTCACCGGGGACCTCGTCGCCCGGATCGGGACGGTGACCGAACTCGGGCTCGGCTATCTGAGCCTGGACCGCGCCACCCCCACCCTCTCCAACGGCGAACTCCAGCGGCTGCGACTCGCCACCCAGCTGCGCTCGGGGCTCTTCGGCGTGGTGTACGTCCTGGACGAGCCGTCGGCGGGGCTGCACCCGGCCGACACCGAGGCCCTGCTCGTGGTCCTCGACCGGCTCGGGGCGGCGGGCAACTCGGTCTTCGTGGTCGAACAGCACCTCGACGTCGTCCGGCACGCCGACTGGCTGGTGGACGTCGGACCCGGGGCCGGGGTGCACGGCGGGCGGGTGCTGCACAGCGGTCCGCCGCGCGAACTGGCCGGCGTCGAGGAGTCCGTGACCCGCCGGTTCCTCTTCGACCGGGAGCCCGTGCCCGCGCGGACCGTGCGCGAGCCCGCGGGCTGGCTGCGGACGGGGCCGGTCACCCGGCACAACCTGCGGGGAGTGGACGCGGCCTTCCCGCTCGGGGTGTTCACCGCCGTCACGGGCGTCTCCGGCTCCGGCAAGTCCACCCTCGTGGACGCGCTCGTGGACGCGTTCACCGGGCGGGAGGAGGGCGCAGGGCAGGAGGGGGGCGCAGGGCAGGAAGGAAACGCCGGGCGGAAGGAGGGCGCCGGGCGCCTGGTGACGGTGGACCAGCGGCCCATCGGCCGCACCCCCCGCTCCAACCTCGCCACGTACACGGGCCTGTTCGACGTCGTCCGCAAGCTGTTCGCGGAGACGGAGGAGGCGAAGGCGCACGGGTACAAGGCGGGCCGCTTCTCCTTCAACGTGCCCGGCGGACGCTGCGAGACCTGCCAGGGCGAGGGGTTCGTCTCGGTCGAGCTGCTCTTCCTGCCCAGCACGTACGCGCCCTGCCCCGACTGCCACGGCGCCCGCTACAACCCCGAGACCCTGCGGGTGCGGCTGCGCGGCCTCACCGTCGCCGAGGTCCTGGACCTGACCGTGGAGTCCGCCGCCGCCTTCCTCTCGGACGTCCCGGCCGCCACCCGGAGCCTGCGCGCCCTCCTCGACGTGGGCCTCGGTTACCTGCGGCTCGGCCAGCCCGCCACGGAGCTCTCCGGCGGCGAGGCCCAGCGCGTCAAGCTCGCCTCGGAGCTCCAGAGGCCGCACCGCTCCCCCACCCTGTACGTGCTGGACGAACCGACCACCGGGCTCCACCCGGCCGACGTCGAGGTCCTGATGCGCCAGCTCCACGGCCTGGTGGACGCCGGGCACTCGGTGGTCGTCGTCGAGCACGACATGGACGTGGTCGCCACCGCGGACTGGGTGGTCGACCTCGGTCCGGACGGCGGCGACCGGGGCGGCCGGATCGTGGCCGAGGGTCCGCCGGAGCGGGTGGCGGGGGCGGCGGACAGCCGCACCGCGCCGTATCTGGCCCGGGCGCTCTCCGGGGTCGCCCCGCAGCGCTCCTGAGGGGGCGGGAGCCGGCGGTCCCTCCGGAGGACCGGCCCCGGCGCGGGCATCCGGCCACCGCCGTCGGGCCGGTCGCCCCACCGCCATCGGGTCGATCGGTCCACCGCCATTGGGCCGATCAATGGCGACGCCTTGACATGGTTGACGCGCGTTGACAAGGAGGGCCACACTCGGTCAGGTACACGACAAATTGACGGGGAGTCATGTCGTGCGCGGACGCGTTCCGCGTTCTCGCCTCCCCCGGGTTCCCGCTCGTTCCGGCACCGCACCGCACCGCACCGGAGCCCGCCTTCCGGCAGGCCCTTCTCCCCCGCGCGAAAGGAACACCGCCGTGCTCTCCGGCCTCCCCGTGAGAATCGCCGTCACCGCCCTCGCCGTCACCGGCCTGCTCGCCGCCGCGCCGTCGGCGCCGACGACCCCCCGGGTTCCGGCCGCGGCCTCCGCGCCCGCCGCCGGCTCGCCGTCCTCCGGCGTCGCCGTGAAGATGCCGACCTCCGTCGCCGACCGCCTCGGCACCGACCGGAAGGCCCTCGTGGACGCCGTCTCCGCGGACGTCCTCTCCCGGGCCCGGGACACCGGGGGCCTCGCCCCGGCGACCGCCGCCGGCAAGCTCGCCGCCGAGGGCCGCAAGGTGGTCGTCGACGTGCGCACCGTCACGCGCGACTGGGCCCGCGGCGTCGCCTACGTGGAGGCCTCACGCGCACGGCACGGCGCGCCGGAGGGCTGGCTGTACCTGGCCCACCGCGAGAACGGGCGATGGGTCTCCGGCCTCGAAGGGGACCCCGAGTTCGCCGCCCACGTGGCCGGTTCCCCGCTGGTCGGCGCGGCGGAACGGCGGACCATGGCGGCGTACGCCGAACGCGCGGCGGCACCGCGGACACGGATGCCGGCCCCGGAGGCGCATGAGGCACAGGTGTCCCCGGCCGGGGCCCAGGCCAACACCAACGGCCTGCTGCTGCCCTGGATGCCCGATCACCACATGACCCTGACCGGCGGCCCGCACGCCCACGACAGCGCGACCGGGCACTGGAGCGCCCTCGACTTCGCCGGCGGCAACGCCGGCGGCCTGGTCCGCTCGTCCCGCGAGGGCACGGCGACCTCGATGTGCGGCGCGGGCGGCGGCTGGACGCGGGTGATCCACCCCGGCGGCTTCTCCACGGACTACTACCACATGCGGAACGCGACCTACTACAACGGGACGTCGATCGCCCGCAGCGCCCTGCTCGGCAGCATCGGCACCGACACCTGCGCCGGCGGCTCCGCGACCGGGCCCCACGTGCACTGGAGCCTGCGCACGTACGACGCCGGCCACAACGGCCAGTACACCTGGCTGAACGGCCGCACCATCGGCGGCTGGGCCTGGTGGAACGGCTCCGGCCAGTACTCCGGCTGCGGCACCCGGCTCGGCGTCACGGCCTGCCCCGGCACGGCGCTCTACAACCGCACCGGCTGACCGGATCCCGGACCCCTCGGCGGCGCTCCCCGGGCCCTGTGGAACAGTGGCGGTCCCGAGGAGAGGCGGCACACGATGACGAACGGCGGGGGCGACGGCCTCGCGGTGCTCGACGACCCGGTGGGCGAGTCCCTGCGCGGCCGTCACGCGGAGCTCGGCCGCCGGCACGGCAAGGCCGCCGCGTACCTGCCGGAGGTGGCGACCTTCTCGTCGGTGCCCGCCGACGCGGACGCGGCGGCCTGGGCCGACCTCGCCCGGCTCCTCGGCCGGGACGCCTTCGCCGACATGTTCGGCTGCGCGGCCGCCCCGCCGCCGGACTGGGAGCCGGTCTTCGTGCTCGAAGGGCGGCAGATGCTCTGGTCCGGCGGCGGTCCTTCCGGTGCCGCCGACGCGGGCGTGGTCGAACTCGGCGCGGCCGACGTGCCCGACATGCTCGACCTGATCGCGCGCACGCGGCCGGGGCCGTTCCGGCCGCGCACCCGCGAGCTGGGCACGTACCTCGGGATCCGCGACGGCGGCCGGCTGGTGGCCATGGCGGGCGAGCGGCTCCGGCCGCCGGGCTGGACCGAGATCAGCGCCGTCTGCACGGACCCCGAGGCACGGGGCCGGGGGCACGCCGCCCGCCTCGTGGGCGCGCTCGCCGACCGGGTCCTGGCCCGGGGCGAGCGCCCCTTCCTCCACGTGGCCGAGAAGAACGCCGCGGCGATCGCGCTCTACGAACGGCTCGGCTTCACCAGCCGGAAGCACGTGACCTTCCGGGGCTTCCGCACCCCGTGACCACTCCCCCGGTATCCCCGGCGTACGCGGTGTCCGCGGTGTTGGCGGTGTTGGCGGTGTTGGCGGTGTTGGCGGTGTTCGCGGTGTTCGCGGTCAGTTCGCGTTGACCAGGTCGTGCGCCGGGACCGTCACGGTCCGCTTGCCCGGCTTGCCGCCGAGGACGACCTTGCGCAGGGCGCTGTTGTTGTTCAGGTTCGTCTCCTTCAGCCGCTTGGCCGGGTTGGCCAGGACCTGGATGTAGTAGGTGCCGTTGGGGACGTCCGTGATGTCGAAGGACTGGCCCGGCAGGTCCTGGGTGTAGGTGTCGCCGGAGCCGACGTCGAGCACTTCGCGGACGGAGATGGAGTTCTCCTGTCCGCAGGCGGTGGCGAGGTCGGTGTTGTTCGGGTGCCAGTTGGCGTTCTTCACCGTGTAGTCGACGGCGTCGGTGTTGGCCAGGCAGAAGGCCTCCTTGCCGCTGCGGACCGCCTCCTTCTTGTCGGCCTTCAGGAGCCGGTAGCTGGCGAAGTCGGTGAAGTGCCAGTGCACGTGGCCGGGGCGCGGGTCCCACTCCATGGTGCCGGTCGGGGTGTAGCCGACCTGCTTGCCCTTGGCGTCGTAGAAGTACTGGTAGGCGTCCATCTTCGCCTTGCCGGGCGAGCGGAAGCCGTCCACCACGAGCTGGGCCGGACCGGCGTTCCAGACGTTGGCGCTGAAGGCCAGGTAGTCCTTGCCGGGGACGTTCTCCGTGCCGTCGCTGATGGTGATGCCGTACGCGGGCAGCGAGCGCAGGTCGGGCTTGGGGACGTCCGGGACGGAGGGCTTTCCGGTGGGCCGCTCGGCGGCCGGCGCGAGGGCGGGCGCCTTGCGCGAGCCGTCGGTCCGCCCGGGCACGTCGCCGGCCCGCGCGCCGGCCGCGTCGGCGCCCCGCGCACCGGCGAGGGCGGCCTGCTGCTTCTTCAGCGCCCACGGCAGGGCCGGCGGGGCGGCCGTCAGCGGTCCGTGGCCCACGTTGTACGAGGGGGTGGCGCCGCTGGTCTCGGGGGCGCCGGCCTGGACGGGCTTCACCGGGCCGCCGTGACCGGCGTGACCGGCAGGGGCGTGGTGGGCGGCGCCGTGACCTGCGTGCCCTCCGGCCGTACCGTGCCCGGCGTGCTCCCCGGCCCCGGCCGACCGTGCCGCGGAGACCCCTTCGCCCTCCTCCCAGCTGCGCTCCTGGACGGTCACCTTCACCGTCGCGGGCTTGTCGGCGATGCCGAAGAGGTCCCGGTACTTCTTGGCGACCCCGATCCTGGCCGTGTACGTGCCGGCGGCGAGCTTCACCGGCCGGGTGTAGGAACCGGCGTAGGTGTTGGAGGCCCACCCCTTCTCGACGCCCCACACGGAGCCGAGGGTGAAGGGGTTGGTGGGGCAGCTCTCCGGATACTTCGAGGTGGCGGGCGCGTCGGGCCTGATCCGGCCGCTGGCGTTGTTCGGGCAGAAGCTCTCCGTGCGGCTGACGACCTTCTTGCCCGCCTTGTCGGTGAGGGTGATCTCGGCGAAGCCGGGCAACCCGGAGAAGTCCTTCACGGTGCCCGCGGGCAGCGCCTTGGCCTTGGCCTTGCCGCCCTCGTACACGGTCTGGGTGACGGTCACCGGGTCCTTGTAGGACTTCCGGGTCACCTTGAGCTCCAGCGGCGTCCCCTCCGCCGTCAGGTAGGTGCCCAGGTCCAGGTAGACGCCCGGGTCCTCCTTCCAGGAGGTGAGCGTGACCGAGCCGGTCGCCGCGACGAGGCTCAGCTTCGGTCCGGTCGCCGCCTTCGCCTGCTCCGGCGCGGCGGTCATGAAGCCTGCCGTCACGGCCATGGCGGCGACGGCCGTGGTGCCGGCGAGCAGGGGCCGCCGCAGCCGGGTGGTGCGCGTAGTGGTCATCGTGCCCTCGTTCTCGACGCTGTGGGAAACCGGTCCGGCGGGACGGGGTGGCCGTCCGGCCGGTGCGGTGCGAGGCGTTCGCCGCGCCCGTGCGGTGAGAGGAGAGGACCCGGCGCCCGGTTGGCCGGGGCACCGAATTCGTCGGGATGTTGGCCGAATAGTGCCGCTGCGAAGAGGAGGGGCGGACGGATCAGCGGCGCGGCGCGGGTTCGTCACGCGCGGCGGCCCCGTCGCGCGGGGCGGCCCGCCGGCCCGCCAGCACGTCGGCGACGGCGACGGCGAGCGCGGCCCCGACGAAGGCGATCGAGACGAGGAGGCCGTGGTCGTAGGCGGTGGCCCAGCCGTCCCGGGCCACCTGGCCGAAGAAGACGGCGCCGACCGCGGCGATGCCGACCGCCGAGCCGACCCGCTGGCCGGTCTGCAGGGTGCCGCCGGCGCTGCCCGCGCGGGGCACCGGCACCTCCGCGAGGGTGAGGGTCTGGTTCGGGGCGATCACCAGGCCGCTGCCGAGCCCCGCGAGGAGCAGCGGGGCGAGCATCGCCCAGCCGGCGCCCCGGCCGGGCACCTGGTGCACGGCGAACGCCGTCCCGGCGAGGCCGACCGCCACCATCGCCAGGCCCACCACCACGAGCGGCCGGCCGAAGCGGTCCACGAGCCGGCCGCCGATTCCGGCCGCGATGCCCGAGCCCAGGGCGAAGGGGGTGATGGTGAGCCCGGCCTGGAGCGCGGTGTAGTGCAGTCCGCTCTGGAGGTAGAGCGTGCTGACGAAGAAGATCGAGGTGAAGCCCGCGAAGTAGAGCAGGATGAGGAGCGAGCCGAGCCAGTAGGACCGGACGCGGAAGAGTTCGAGGTCGACGAGGGGTTCGTTGCCCGACCGGGCGCAGCGGCGCTCCCACCGGACGAAGACCGCGAGGAGCAGGGCGGAGACGGGGACGAGCAGGTACTTGCCGTTCCCGGGCCACTGCTGGGACTGCACGAAGGGCAGCAGCAGGGCGAGCACGGCGGCGCCGAGGAGCAGGACGCCGACCGGGTCGAGGCGGCGGAGCCGTACCGGCTCGGCGCCCGGGGTGTCGGGCAGCAGGCGGCGGGCGAGCAGCAGGCACACGATCCCGATCGGGAGGTTGACGTAGAAGACCCAGCGCCAGCCCTGCTCCGGGCCCGCCGTCTGGATCAGGAGGCCGCCGAGGAGGGGGCCGACGGCGGTGGAGATGCCGACGACGGTGCCGAACATCCCGAAGGCCCGGCCGCGCTCGCGCCCCTGGAACATCTGCTGGATGAGCGCGGAGATCTGGGGCGAGACGAGGCCGCCGGCCACGCCCTGGGCCAGCCGGGAGATCACCAGCCAGGTGCTCGACTGGGCGGCTCCGCAGGAGGCCGAGGCGAGGGTGAAGAGCGCGAGGCCGACGATGAAGACGCTGCGCCTGCCGCGCGCGTCGCCGAGGCGGCCGGCCGGGATGAGGAAGAGTCCGAAGGCGAGCGCGTAGCCGGAGAGCACCCACTGGAGGTCCGACTCGGGGGTGTCGAGGCCGGAGCGGATGGAGGGCAGGGCGACGTTCACGATCGACACGTCGAGCAGGGTCATGAACCCCGCCACGAGGCAGACGCCGAGCGCCTTCCACCGGTTCGGATCCGGTTCGTCCTGCCCCCGGTGCGGGGTCTGCGCCGACTCTTGCCGGGTCACGTGTCCTCCTGGTTCCCTCGGGTGCGGCCCGGTGGACGGCGCGCGTCACGGGCCGTGCGCGCCTCCCGGGCCGCGAAGACCCGGGTACCCGGCGGGTGGCCTCCCGATTCCTCCTTTTCACCGCGATCATCCGTTGATGTGGGCAAATGCCCGGGTGCCCGTGCGGGGCACCCGGGCCGGGGCGGCGGCCCCGGGAGCGGTCCGGGACCGTCAGGCCGCCGTGTCGAAGGTGTAGTGGGGCGTGTGGTCCAGCATGTCCGCCGGGGTCACGTCGTTCCACGGGCGCATGGTGTCGTGGAGGTCCACGACGTTCCGGGTGCCCGCGGCCGGCAGGTACGGCGAGCCGGGGTGGCGGGCCTGCCAGTCGGCCCACAGCTTGTCGACGAAGGCGTGGTGCAGCCAGAAGACGGGGTCGTTGGGCGAGACCCCGGTGGCCATCTGGCCGCCGACCCAGACGTGGACGCGGTTGTGGAGGTTCACCCCGCGCCAGCCCTCCAGGTGGTTGCGGAAGCCGTCGGAGGCGCTGTTCCAGGGGGCGGTGTCGTAGGTCTCCAGGGCGAGGACGGAGTCCACCTCGGCGCGGGTGGGGAGCTGTCGGCCGCCGGCGCCGAGGTCGCGGCGGAGGAAGTCGCGCCCGTCGACGCGGACGGTGATCGGCCAGCGGTTGCCGGACCGGGCGAAGGGGCCGTCGGTGACCTGTCCGTCGCGGGCGCGTCCGGTGCCGCCGAGGAAGTCGGGCGCCCAGAGCGAGGAGCGGGGGGTGCGGTCGGCGGTCCAGTCCCAGTAGGGCAGGGTGACGGTCGCGTCGACGGACTTCAGGGCGGCCTCGAACTCCAGGAGGAAGCGCCGGTGCCAGGGCAGGAAGGACGGCGAGCGGTGGCCGACGCGGTCGCCGTCGTCGGTGTCGCCCATGATGAAGGCGTTGTGGGTGGTGACGAAGGCGTCGTACCGCCCGGAGCGCTTGAGCTCCAGGAGGGCGTCGACGAAGCGCCGCTTCTCGTCGGCGGTGAGGGCGGCCTGGTTCTTGCGTACGGTCATGGTGGTGTCCGTTCCTGGATCGGTCAGCCGAGGGCGAGGGGGACGAGCGGGGCGCCGCGGAGTTCGCGGACGGCCGCGCGGGCCAGCTCCCTGGGCGTGGCGACGGGCTCGTAGTGGTGGATCACGCTGATCCAGGTGCCGTCGGCGTTCCGCATGACGTGCAGTTCCCGGCCGTCGACGGTGACGGCGTAGCCGCCGCCGTGGTGTCCCCTGTGGTGGCCGCCGCCGTGCGCGGGCCCGCCCTGGATGCGGCGGCCCTGGTAGACCTCGTCGAAGGAGGCCGGGTCGGTGGCGGCGGCGCGGGGCGCGGCGGTCGCGGCCGGGCCCGCCTGGGCGAGGACGGCGACGGCGCCCGCGGCGCCTGCCGCGACGCCGAGGGCGCGGCGGCGGGTGATGCTGGACATGAGGTACCCCCAAGTGGTCTGTGCGACCGGGGGTTTGGTCATATGCCCCCGGCAGGGGCCATCAGTACCCGGGGGTGGGAGCGCGGCAGAAATCACCGGGGGGCGGTTGGCCGCGAAGTGGTCAACTTGTTATGAAAAGTACAGATTTGAACGGAGTTGATCTTGCTGTTCGCACGCACGGAAGCACCCCGGAACGAAGATCTTACGGAGAAAGTGGCATTCCTGTGAATGATCTTTCGCTCCGGGGTGCGGGGTGTGGCGGGGGCCACGCCCCCGGATTGTCCGGATCCGGCCTCGCCTCGACCGGCCTCAGCCGCGGCCCGCCTTCCTCCGGGCCCGCAGCCACTCCCGGTTCATCGCCGAGATCGACGGCAGCGGGATCCCCTTCGGGCAGGCCGTCGCGCACTCGCCCGTCAGGGTGCAGCCGCCGAAGCCCTCCGCGTCCATCTGGGCCACCATGTCGAGGACCCGGGTCTCGCGCTCCGGGGAGCCCTGGGGCAGGACGTTGAGGTGGTTGACCTTGGCCGAGGTGAAGAGCATGGCCGAGCCGTTGGGGCAGGCCGCCACGCACGCGCCGCAGCCGATGCACTCGGCGTGCTCGAAGGCGGAGTCCGCGTCGGCCTTGGGGACCGGCGTGGCGTGGGCCTCGGGGGCCGCGCCCGTGGGCACGGAGATGTAGCCGCCGGCCTGGATGACGCGGTCGAAGGCCGAGCGGTCGACCACCAGGTCCTTGACGACCGGGAACGCGGAGGCGCGCCAGGGTTCGACGTCGATGGTGTCGCCGTCGCGGAAGGAGCGCATGTGGAGCTGGCAGGTCGTGGTGCGCTCGGGGCCGTGGGCGTCGCCGTTGATGACGAGGCTGCACGCGCCGCAGATGCCCTCGCGGCAGTCGTGGTCGAAGGCCACGGGGTCCTCGCCGCGCAGGATGAGTTCCTCGTTGAGGGTGTCGAGCATCTCCAGGAACGACATGTCGGGGGAGATGCCGTCCACCTCGTAGGTGGCCATGGCGCCGTCGGCGTCGGCGTTCCGCTGGCGCCAGACGCGCAGGTTGAGCTTCATGCGTAGCTCCGCTGGGTGGGGTGGACGTACTCGAAGGTGAGTTCCTCCTTGTGGAGGACCGGTGCGGCGCCGTCGTTGAACTCCCAGGCCGCCGCGTAGGCGAACTCGTCGTCGCGGCGGGCCGCTTCGCCGTCGGGGGTCTGGGACTCCTCGCGGAAGTGGCCGCCGCAGGACTCGGCGCGGTGGAGCGCGTCGAGGCACATCAGCTCGGCGAGCTCCAGGTAGTCGACGATCCGGTTGGCCTTCTCCAGGGACTGGTTGAACTCCTCGCCGGTGCCGGGGACCCTGATCCGGCGCCAGAACTCCTCGCGGATCCCGGGGATGCGGGCCAGGGCCTCGCGCAGCCCCTCCTCGGTGCGGGCCATGCCGCAGTGCTCCCACATGAGTTCGCCGAGTTCGCGGTGGAAGGAGTCGGGGGTGCGGTCGCCGTCGACGGAGAGCAGGAGCCTCAGCCGGTCCTCCGTCTCGGCGAGCACCTGCCGGGCGGCCGGGTGGTCGTCGGTGACCGGTTCGGCGTGCGGGTGGCGGGCGAGGTAGTCGTTGATGGTGGCGGGCAGGACGAAGTAGCCGTCGGCCAGGCCCTGCATGAGGGCGGAGGCGCCGAGCCGGTTGGCCCCGTGGTCGGAGAAGTTGGCCTCGCCGATCGCGAAGAGGCCGGGGACGGTGGTCTGGAGGTCGTAGTCGACCCAGAGCCCGCCCATCGTGTAGTGCACGGCGGGGTAGATCCGCATGGGGACCTCGTACGGGTCCTCGGCGGTGATCCGCTCGTACATGTCGAAGAGGTTGCCGTACTTCTCCTCGACGGCCCCGCGGCCCATGCGCCGGACGGCGTCGGCGAAGTCCAGGTAGACGCCCTGGCCGCCGGGGCCGACGCCGCGCCCCTCGTCGCAGACGTTCTTGGCGGCGCGGGAGGCGATGTCGCGGGGGACGAGGTTGCCGAAGGAGGGGTAGATGCGCTCCAGGTAGTAGTCGCGCTCGTCCTCGGGGATCTCGGCGGCGGGACGGGTGTCGCCCTTGGCCTTCGGGACCCAGATGCGTCCGTCGTTGCGCAGCGACTCGCTCATCAGGGTCAGCTTGGACTGGTGGTCGCCGGTGCGCGGGATGCAGGTGGGGTGGATCTGGGTGAAGCAGGGGTTGGCGAAGTACGCGCCGCGCCGGTGGGCCCGCCAGACGGCGGTGGCGTTGGAGTTCATCGCGTTGGTGGAGAGGTAGAAGACGTTCCCGTAGCCGCCGGTGGCCAGGACGACGGCGTCGGCGTAGTGGGTGGAGACCGTGCCGGTGACCAGGTCGCGGGCGACGATGCCCCGGGCCCGCCCGTCGACGACGATCAGGTCGAGCATCTCGGTGCGGGCGTGCATCTCGACGTGTCCGGCGGCGATCTGCCGGGAGAGCGCCTGGTAGGCGCCGAGGAGGAGCTGCTGCCCGGTCTGGCCGCGGGCGTAGAAGGTGCGGGAGACCTGGACGCCGCCGAAGGAGCGGGTGTCGAGGAGGCCGCCGTACTCGCGGGCGAAGGGGACGCCCTGGGCGACGCACTGGTCGATGATCTCGACGGAGATCTGGGCGAGGCGGTGGACGTTGGACTCGCGGGCCCGGAAGTCGCCGCCCTTGACGGTGTCGTAGAAGAGGCGGTGCACCGAGTCGCCGTCGTTGCGGTAGTTCTTGGCGGCGTTGATGCCGCCCTGGGCGGCGATGGAGTGGGCGCGGCGCGGGGAGTCCTGGTAGCAGAACTGGACGACGTGGTAGCCCTGTTCGGCCAGGGTGGCGCCGGCGGAGCCGCCCGCGAGACCGGTGCCGACGACGATGATGCGGTGCTTGCGCCGGTTGGCGGGGTTGACCAGCTTCGCCTCGAAGCGGCGGGTGTCCCAGCGTTCGGCGACGGGTCCGGCGGGCGCCTTGGTGTCGGTGATCGGCTCACCGAGGGCGTAGTCGGCGAAGTTCGTGTTCGGGGAACTCACGGTCAGCTCACCACTCCGGTCATGACGGCGACGGGGACGGAGACGAAGCCCGCGGTCAGGGCGAGCGCGAGGCCGTTGGCGAGGCCCCGGAGGAGGCGTTCGCGGCGTGCGTTGCCGACGCCCAGGGTCTGGGCGGCGCTCCAGAAGCCGTGGCGGACGTGGAGGCCGACGGCGAGCATGGCGACGAGGTAGATGACGTTGCCGTACCAGGTGGAGAAGGTGTCCACGACGTTCTGGTAGGGCCTGCCCTCCTCGAAGCCGCCGGTGTGCACGGTGCCCGTGGTCAGGTCGAGGACGTGCCAGACGATGAACAGGGCGAGGATGATCCCGCCCCAGCGCATGGTGCGGGTGGCGTACGAGGCCCGCCTGCGGCGGTGGACGTACGCGGTGGGGCGCGCCTTGATGTCGCGCCGGCTGAGCTGGTACGCGGAGACGGCGTGGGCGCCGACGGCGGCGAGGAGCACGATCCGGACGAGCCAGAGGGCCCACTCGTGGTGCAGGAGCGGGGCACCCATGACGCGCAGCCAGTGGGCGTACTCGTTGAACTCCTCGGGGCCGAAGAAGACCTTGAGGTTTCCGGCGACGTGGGCGACGAGGTAGCCGAGCATGATCAGCCCGCTGACGGCCATGACCGTCTTCTTGCCGAGCGTCGAGGAGAGGAATCCGCGTGACGGTGTGGGGGACGGCGGGCGGCCCGCCGTCCGGTTCCCCGTGGGTGCCAGAGCCATGCCGTCGAGGTTAGGGCCGAAGGGCCCGAGAGGTCCAAGACATGGTCCGGCTGATCTCGATAGGCTTTACCTATGCGTATCGCCTAGGCTGGGGCCATGCAGTTCCAGCAGCTCCTCTACTTCGTCGCCGTGGCCGAGACCCGGCACTTCACCCGGGCCGCCGAGCGGGTCCACGTCTCGCAGCCCTCGCTCTCCCAGCAGATCAAGGCCCTGGAGCAGGAGCTGGGCGCGGAGCTGTTCAGCCGGGCCCGGGGGAACATCACGCTGACCGACGCCGGGGAGGCCCTGCTGCCGCTGGCCCGCCGGATCCTCGCGGACACGGAGACGGCCCGTCTGGAGGTGCAGGAGCTGGCCCAGCTCAGGCGGGGCCGGGTGCGGCTCGGCGCGACCCCGAGCCTGTGCACGGGGCTCCTGCCGGACGTGCTGCGGGTCTTCCACGACCTGCACCCGGGGATCGAGCTCCTGATCGAGGAGAGCGGCTCGCACGACCTGGTGCGGGAGCTGGCGCGCGGGGCGCTCGACCTGGCGCTCGTGGTGCTGCCGCTGCCGACCCCGTCGCCCGCCCTGACCACGGTCGAGCTGCTGCGGGAGGACCTGGTGGTGGTCTCGGCCGCCTCGGAGCCGGCGCCCCGGCGCCCGGTGCGGATCACGGACCTGCGCGACCAGCCGCTCGTGATGTTCCGGCACGGCTACGACCTGCGGGAGCTGACGGTGGCGGCCTGCCGGGCGGAGGGGTTCGAGCCCTCGTTCACCGTCGAGGGCGGGGAGCTGGACGCGGTGCTCGGTTTCGTACGGGCCGGGCTCGGGCTCGCGGTGGTCCCGGCGATGGTCGCCGCGCGGGCCGGCCGCGACCTGCGGGTGACGGCCCTCGCCCGGCCGGGCCTGCGCCGGACCATCGCGCTGGCCCACCGCAGCGACGTGGCGCCGCCGAGGGCCGCGCGGGAGCTCCAGCGGGTCCTGCTGGCCTCCCGGAAGGTGCGGCCGGGGGGCACGTCCGTCTGACCTGCCCCGTCACACCGTCCTCGTCACACCGCGTCCGCCAGGAGCAGGGAGTGGATGCGGTCCGGGGCGCCGGGGCGGGCGTAGTACCAGCCCTGCGCCGTGTCGCAGCCGAGCTCGCGGAGCTGGCGCGCCTGCGCCCCGGTCTCCACGCCCTCGACGGTGACGGCGAGCTCCAGGCTGTGGGCGAGCGAGACGATCCCCTCGACGATCTTCAGGTCGACCGGGTCCACCGGATGCTGCTGCATGCCCCGGGTGAAGGAGCGGTCCAGCTTGAGGACGCTGACCGGGAGCCGCCGCAGGTTGGCCAGGTTCGAGTAGCCGGTGCCGAAGTCGTCGAGCGCGATGTCGACGCCCATCTCGGCGAGCTGCCGCAGCGGCTTCAGAAGGCCCTCGTCGGCGCCGATCAGGGCCGACTCGGTCACCTCCAGGCAGAGCGCGCCCGGTTCGAGCCCGGAGCGCTCCAGGACGTCGACGGTGTCGGCGACCAGGCGCGGGTGGTGGAGCTGCGTCGGGGAGAGGTTGACGTTGATCCGCAGCGGGCCGCCGTCGGTGTGCCGGGCCTGCCAGAAGCGGGCCTGGCGCACGGCCTCCTGGAGCACCCAGCGGCCGAGCGGCACGATCAGGCCGGTGTCCTCGGCGAGCGGGATGAAGCGGTCGGGGCCGAGCACCCCGTGCTGCGGGTGGCACCAGCGGACCAGCGCCTCCGCGCCGTGCACGCTGCCGTCCCCGAGGTGGACGAGCGGCTGGTACTCGATGAAGAACTCGCCGCGCTCCAGGGCGGCCGGCAGGGCGGTGGTGAGGCCGTGCCGGGTGATGGCGCGGGCGTCGGCCTCGGGGTCGGCGAGCTCGAAGCGGTTGCCGCCCGCCGACTTGGCCCGGTACATGGTGATGTCGGCGCTGCGCAGCACCTCGGCCGGGGTCCGCTCCCCCGCCGGGCCCTCGACCACGCCGAGGCTGCCGCGCACGGTCAGCTCGCGGCCGTCGATGCGCAGCGGGGTGGCGAGGGCGGCGAGGATGCGGTCGGCGAGGTCGGTGACGTCCCGCTCGCCGCCGGAGCCGGTGGTGAGGGCCACGAACTCGTCCCCGCCGAGCCGGGCCACCATCTCGTTGGCCCCGGTGACGCAGCTCTGCAGCCGGTCCGCGACCTCCACGAGGAGCCGGTCGCCGGTGGAGTGGCCGAGGCTGTCGTTGATGACCTTGAAGCCGTCGAGGTCGAGGTAGCAGAGGCCGAAGCGGGCGTTGTCGCCGGGGGCGAGCGCCTTCTCCAGTCGCTCGAAGAACAGGGTCCGGTTGGGGAGTCCGGTGAGGGCGTCGTGGGTGGCCTCGTAGCGCAGGCGCAGATGGAGCAGGCGCCGCTCGGTGGTGTCCTCCAGGAGGGCCAGCTGGTACTGGGGGCGGCCGTCGGCGTCCCGGAGGAGCGAGACGGTGAGGTTGGTCCACAGAACCGTTCCGTCACCCCGGTAGTACGGTTTTTCCACCCGGTAGTGCTCCCGCTCGCCGCGGACCAGCTCCTCGTACAGCCTCCAGACGTGCGGCCCGTCCTCCGGGTGGACCCACTCGCTGACCTTGCGGCTGCGCAGCCGGCCCTCCATCCCGCCGAACATGCGGGTGAGGGTCTCGTTGACCTCCAGGAGGTTGCCGTCGAGGTCGGCGATGCCGATGCCGATGGCGGCCCCGTCGAAGACCGCGCGGAAGCGGCTCTCGGTGGCGTGCAGGGCGATCTCGGCGGCGGTGCGGGCGGCGAGCGCGGAGCGGGCGATGGCCTCCTGCTCGGCGAGGGTCCGCTCGCGCAGGGCCTGGGCGTAGCCGGTGGCCATGCCGTGCTGGAGCCGGGCGCAGCGGGCCCGGAGCTCTTCGGCCGGCAGGTCCGACTCCGTACCGCAGTAGAGCACCAGGTACGAGTCGACGACGCCGAGGCTGCGGCCGAGCGCGTCCGGGTCGGTGCAGTGTGCGGCGACCAGGGCCGCGCCGGCGCGCTGGGCCGGGGCGGTGTCGAAGGGCCGGGCGTGCAGGGCGTCGTACAGGGCGCGGGCCGGCGGCAGCAGGTGCACCTCGAACTCGGCCCGGGTGAGCGACGTGGCGGTCACCGGGAAGATCGCGCGGCTCCAGATGGTGACGAACCGCCTGAGTCTGTCCTCCGGGCCGTCGGCCTCGGCGCCGGAACCGGCCGGCTGGGACGGGACCTTCACGCCTTGCGCCCCACCCCTGCGAGGCCGGAGAAGGTGTGGGGATCCTCCTCCTCGACCGGGCTCTCCGGACGCCAGACGGGCAGCGGGACGAGACCGGGCTCCAGCAGCTCGGTGCCCTCGAAGAAGCGGGCGACCTCCGCGCCCGAGCGCATCACCAGGGGGTTGCGGATGTTCCGGTAGACCCCGACGGTGCCGCCGGCCTGCTCCTCCAGGAAGGGGATGCCCTCGTACGAGGCGTGGGTGAGGATCAGGAAGCTGCCGGGCGCGAGGGCGTCGATCAGCTCGGCGACGGCCTCGTACGGGCGGTCGTGGTCCTCCAGGAAGTGGAGGACGGCGACGAGGAGGAGGGCCACCGGCCGTTCCAGGTCGAGGAGTCGGGTCACCTCGGGGCTGTGCAGGATGTCGGCCGGCTTGCGCAGGTCGGCGGAGACGACGGCGGCGCCCTCGATGCCCTCCAGGACGGCGCGGCTGTGGGCGACGGCGACCGGGTCGTGGTCGACGTAGACGACCCGTGCGGACGGGTCGGCGGCGCGGGCGACCTCGTGCACGTTGCCGAAGGTGGGTATGCCGGAACCGATGTCCAGGAACTGGGTGACGTCGTTGTCAACGGCGTGGCCGACGGCGCGCCTCATGAACGCCCGGTTCGCCTGCATGATCTTGGGGAGGCCGGGCATGAACTCCATGGCCTTGCGGGCCGCTTCCCGGTCGACCTCGAAATTGTGCGAGCCGCCCAGGTAGAAGTCGTACATTCGGGACACGCTCGGCACCGAGATGTCGATACCCGGCGGAGCCCAGGCGGGACGCTCCATCATTGTCTCCAACAAGTCGCCGTGGGGATACGGCCATGTGTTCGCGGCCGGTGTTCGAGGTGAGGCTACTGATCGCCCGCCGGGAGGGCGAGTGGAAACGGAAATTCGCGGTCCGTTCTTGGTCACACGCCCTTGACACGTGCGCGCGGAACGCCGACTTCACGCCTTCGGACCGTGCATTTTCACGTGCATGTGACCGTGCGTCGGTTCCGCCCGCGGTTCCGTCCGCGCCCGGAAGAGGAGCCGGAGCCCTTTCCCGGCTGGGGTGTTGCCGCGATCGGGGCCCTGCCGACGGTGCAGGGTGCCTTGTCGGCGGCGCCGCCCGACAGGGCGACAACAGGACAGTTCTTCCTCCGGCGACCGAAACGGTTCCCGTCGTGAATCGGAGTGCGCGGCGATACCCGGGCATTGCGCCGAATCCGCCTACTGTCCGATAGAACGTCAAGTCCGCGCACTCGAACATCCCCTCCATCCGGCGAATCCGCCGGGATTCCGCCCCGGCGCACGCCACCCGGGATCAAGCTCGACGGCGTGTCTCTGTACGGATCACTCCTCGCGCGGCCGCTGGCGGCCCTGGCGCTCGTGTGGCTGCTCGCCGCCCCCGCGCCCGCCTCCGCCGACGCCTGCGCCCACGCCGTGACCGGCCCCGGCGGTGCGCACACCGCGGTGGCGTCCGCCGGGTCGGGCGGGTGTCATCACCACCACCCTCACCATCCCCCGCACCCGCACCCGCACCCGCACCCGCACGAACCCAGCCCCACGCCGACGCCGACTCCTCCGCCGACACCCACGCCCACGCCCACGCCACCCGTGTGCCCGTCCCCCAGCCCCACTCCCACCCCCGCAC
>JNWL01000034.1 GCA_000716465.1 Streptomyces bikiniensis | reverse complement strand
CGGGAAGGCGACCGGGGGGGCGGCGGGAGGACGACCGCGGGGGGACGGGAAGGCGACCGCGGGGGCGGCGGGAGGGCGCGGGAAGGCACGGTGTCCACCGTTCTGACCTGCCTTGACAGGGGGTGTGCGCGCCCCCACGGTGGGGCCATGCGCATCGGACTCATCGGTACGGGACGGATCGGGAGCTTCCACGCGGGGGTGCTGGCCCGCCACCCGGAGGTCGGGTCCCTGGTCGTCGCGGACGCGGACCCCGCGCGGGCGGCCGGGGTCGCGGAGGCGCTGGGGGCGGAGGCGGCGCCGGACGTGGACGCGCTGCTCGGGAGCGCCCCGGACGCGGTGGTGATCGCCTCGGCGACGGCGGCGCACGCGGAGCTGATCGCCCGGGCCGCCGGGGCGGGCCTGCCGGCCTTCTGCGAGAAGCCGATCGCGCTCGACGTGCCGGGGACGCTCGCCGCGCTCGACGCGGTGACGGCGGCCGGCACGGAGCTCCAGCTGGGGTTCATGCGCCGTTTCGACGCCGGGTACCGGGCGGCCCGCGAGGCGGTGCGGTCGGGGCGGCTCGGCCGGCTGCACACCGTACGGGCGGTGACCTCCGACCCGGAGCCGCCGCCCGCCGCGTACCTGCCGCTCTCCGGCGGCCTCTTCCGCGACTGCCTGGTGCACGACTTCGACGCGGTGCGCTGGGTGACCGGGCGCGAGGTCGCCGAGGTGTACGCGGCGGGCTCGGACGCGGGTCCGGCGGCGTTCCGGGAGGCGGGGGACGTGTCCTCGGCCGCCGCGCTCCTCACCCTGGACGACGGCACGCTGGTGACGGCGACCGCGACCCGGTGCAACGGCGCCGGGTACGACGTGCGGATGGAGCTGGCGGGCGAGCGGGGCCAGATCGGGGTGGGCCTGGACGACCGCACCCCGCTCACCTCCGTGGAGCCGCAGGGGCCGCCCGCACCGGAGAAGCCGTGGCCCGGCTTCCTGGAGCGGTTCGCCCCGGCGTACGAGGCGGAGCTGGACGCCTTCGTGCGGCTCGTGCGCGGCGCGGCCCCGAATCCGTGCGACGGGCGCGAGGCCCTGGCGGCGCTGCGGGTCGCGGAGGCGTGCGAACGCTCGCGGCGGGAGGGGCGGCCGGTGCGGGTGGAGGCGGCCTCCGGCTGACACGCCGGGGGTGCGCACGCGTTGCGGGGGCGCTGCCCGGGGGTGCGCCCGCACCGCGGAGACGCTGCCCGGGGTGCGCCCGTCGCCGGGGCGCTCTACGCGCCGTCCTCCCCGTCCAGGAGGCCCGCGTCGTGGACGAGGAGGGCGATCTGGACGCGGTTGTTGAGGCCGAGCTTGGCCAGGATCCGGGAGACGTACGTCTTGACGGTCGGCACGCTCATGTACAGCTCGGTGGCGATCTCCGCGTTGGAGCGGCCGTGGCCGACGGCGACGGCCACCTGCCGTTCGCGGTCGGCGAGTGCGGCGAGGCGGTCGGCCGCCGTGGTGCGCCGGGGCTGCTCCGGTCGTCCCGCGACGTGGGTCATGAGCTGGCGGGTGACGGCCGGGGACAGGACGGGGTCCCCGGCGGCGACCCGGCGGACGGCGGCGACGATCTCGGCGGGCGGGGTGTCCTTGAGGACGAAGCCGGCGGCACCGGCCCGCAGGGCGCGCAGGACCTGCTCGTCGGCGTGGAAGGTGGTGAGGACGACGACCTCGGGGGCGCCGGGCCGGGCGCGCAGGAGTTCGGTGGCGGTGAGGCCGTCGACGTGGGGCATCCGGATGTCCATGAGGACGACGTCGGGGGCGTGCCGGGCGACGAGTTCGGGGACGTCCCGGCCGTCGGAGCCCTCGCCGACGATGTCGAGGTCGTCGTCTCCGCCGAGCATGAGGGTGAGGCCCGCGCGGACCAGGGGGTCGTCGTCGACGATGATCAGCCGGATGGTCATGGGGGCCACGGTAGCCAGGCGCGCAGGGCGAAGCCGCCGTCGGGGGCCGGGCCGTGTTCGAGGCGGCCGCCGGCGAGGGCGGTGCGCTCGGTGAGCCCGATGAGGCCCTGGCCGGAGCCGGGGACGTGCGGGACGGGTCCGGCGGGGGCCGGGTTGTGGACGCCGACGGTGAGCCCCTCGCCGGGGCGGCCGCGGACGGTGACGGTGACGGGGGTGCCGGGGGCGTGCTTGCGGGCGTTGGTGAGGCCTTCCTGCGCGATGCGGTAGACGGTGCGGCCGGTGGCGGCGGGGACCGCGTCCGGGTCGTCGACGGTGGTGTCGAGGACGACCTCGGCCCCGGCCTCGCGGGACTCCTCGACCAGCGCGGGGAGGGTGGCGAGGGTGGGCTGGGGCCGGTTCCCCTCGCCCTCCTCGTCGGGCGCGCGCAGCACGCCGATGATCTCGCGGAGGTCCTGGAGGGCCTCGTGGGCGCTGTCGCGGATGACGCCGGCGGCGCGGGCGATCTGTTCGGGCGGGGCGTCGGGCCGGAACTCCAGGGCCCCGGCGTGCACGCTGAGCAGGGTGAGGCGGTGGGCGAGGACGTCGTGCATCTCGCGGGCGATGGCCTCGCGGGCGAGCCGCTGGGCCTGGGCGGCGCGCAGTTCCGCCTCGGCCTCGGCGCGGCGGGCGCGCTCCCTGAGGGCCTCGACGAGCTGGCGCCGGGAGCGGACGAGCATCCCCCAGGCGGTGACGAGCAGGACGAGGACGAAGCCCAGGACGAGGGAGAGCGTGCGGCTGGTGGTGGGGTCGGGGCGGAGGAAGACCTGGACGACCGAGGTGGCGACGGCGAGCGCGCAGATCCAGGCGACCTCCCGGAAGGGTCGGCGTACGGCGACGCTGAACAGGCTCGCGAGGAGGGCGCCGGCGGCGACCGGCGCCACCACGTTCGCCAGGGAGAGTCCGATCGCGAGCCCGACCGGCCACCGGCGGCGCAGCCAGAGCGCGCAGCAGGCGAGCCCGCCGGTGAGCTGGTCGAAGAGGGTGACGGGCTCGCTGGTGTACTGCGCGCTGGTGTCGGCGGCGACGAGCCCGACGAGGGCGGCGAGCAGGAAGAGCGAGGTGTCCACGATCCAGTCGCGGACGGTGCGGCGGGGCCGCGCCGCCCCGCTCCCGCCCGGTTCGACCAGATGGGAGGGGAGCAGCCGGCGCTGCCGGTCCGTGCGGGTCATGTCCGCAATGTACGCAGCCGGGGGCGTCCGGCGGGGGTGCGGACGGCCGGGTCGCTACCGAAGTCGCGGAGGTCGGTACTTCGGTAGCGGCGGGTGTGGACCGGGGTCGGACGCGGCCGCTCCCCCGCCCCGGCCATGATCGGGACATGAAGAGATTCCTGGAGACGGTCGGGGCCGTGATCGCCCTGGCCGGTGTGTGCGGGGTGGTCCGCGAGCTGACGGACGGCTGGTTCCGGTTCATGGGCCTGACCCGGTTCCTGACGGAGAACGTGTGGTTCCTGGAGGGGCGGGAGCTGTTCGCGAACATCGTGATAGCGGTGCTCGGCGGGGTGGTCCTGATCGTCTCGGACCGGGTGCCGAAGTCCTGACCACGGGGGTCGGGCGCCGGCGGAGTCCAGGCGGGTGACCTCGGCCAGGTGGTCCGCCGTCCGGTGCGCGGCGGAACCGCTCGTCCAGAGGCCGGCTCCGGCGACCGCGAAGGGGAGGGAGCCGCCGAGGAGGGCGACGGGACCGGGCCGGTCGCGCGACTCGACGCAGTCCTCCTGGTGGACGTACTCGCTGGTGAGGAGGGAGGGGCAGGGGCTGCCGCCGTCGCTCTGCTCGTACGGGGTGACGAGGAGGACGGCGCACCGGATCCAGAGGAGGCCGGCGACGGCGAGCAGGCCGGTCCCCCAGCCCTGGGTGCGGCGGGCGCGGGCCCTGAACTCGTCGGTGTGGACGAGGGAACGCGTGGACGGGGGCCGTGTCGACGGGGACGTGAACGGAGAACCTACCGGTCGTCCTCGTCCGCCCCGCCGGGGCGGCCGGCCCCGTTGGCGGCGCGGCGGCCCCAGGCGGTGCCCGCCAGGACGAGGACCGCACCCGCGAGGCCGAGGGCGCCGGGCCGGTCGCCGGCCAGGGCGATGCCCGCGGCGGCGGCCCAGAGGGGTTCGGTGCCGAGGAGGAGGCTGACCCGGGACGGGGAGGTGCGGCGGACGGCCCACATCTGCACGAAGAAGGCGAAGAGCGTGCAGAAGACGGAGAGGAAGAGCAGCCCGGCCCACTCGCGCGGACCGAAGCCGAGGGCGACGGTCCAGGGGGAGGCGCCGGTGCCGGGGAAGAGGGCGAGGACGGCGAACACGGCGACGGCCGAGCCGAGTTGGACGGTGGTGAGGGAGAGCGAGTCGGCCGAGCGGACCGCCTTGATCCGGGACATGGCCAGGACGTGGACGGTACGGGCGAGGGCGGCGAGCAGCATGAGCAGGTCGCCGGCGGAGGGGGCGGTGAAGCCGCCGCTCTGGGTGAGCAGGACGACGCCCGCGACGGAGAGCGCGGCGGCGGCGAGGAAGGCGCGCGTCGGGCGCACGCCGGTGACGGCGGCCTCGGCGAGCGGGGCGAGGATCATGGTGAGGCTGATGATCAGGCCCGCGTTGGTGGCGGAGGTGTGGACGACGCCATAGGTCTCCAGGAGGAAGATCCCGCCGAGGATGAGCCCGAGGGTGCCGGCGCCGCGCCACTGGGCGGCGGTCAGGGCGCGGAGCCTGGTCCATCCGGCGGCGACGAGGACGGGCAGCACCACCGCGAACCGCAGGACGAGGACGGCGACGACCGTGTGGGTGGTGGTGATGCCCTTCGCCGCGAGGTAGCTGGTGCCCCAGAAGGCGGCGACGAGCAGGACGGGCAGGTCGGTGAGCCAGGCGCGGCGCGGGGCGCCGAGGGGCAGGGGGGCGGCGAACGACGGAGCCGACATCGGGGCCGTTCCTCCAACTCTCTGGACGGGGTGGAGGCTTCGGCGGCTCGCACGCGGAGGGATCACCGTACCCGGAGCGGCCCGTGGTGGCTACACCTTTCCACGGCCGCCGCCATGGCCGCCCCGCGTCCCCGCGCCCGCTCAGTAACTGCCGTACGAAGGCCGTCCTTCGAGCTCGTGCGTGTGGATGGCGACGCCCGCGGCGGTGGTGCGCGTCCCTGCGGGGCGGAAGGCGGTGGGACGGACGCCGTCGGTGAAGAGGCGGCGGCCCGTGCCGAGGACGACGGGGAAGACGAGCAGGTGGAGGGTGTCGATGAGGTCGTGGTCGAGGAGGGTGCGGGCGAGGCCGGCGCTGCCGTGCATCTGGATCTCGCCGTCGAGCCGCTCCTTGAGGCCGGCGACCTCCTGGGCGGCGTCGCCGCGGAGCAGGGTGGTCCCGGCCCAGTCGGCCTCGGTGAGGGTGCTGCTGACGACGTACTTGGGAAGGCCGTTCAGCTTGGCCGCGACCGGGTTCTCCGGGTCGGTCCGCTTCGGCCAGTAGCCGGCGAAGATGTCGTAGGTGCGGCGGCCGAGGAGGAAGGCGGTCGGCCGGGCGAAGACCTCGTCCATGAAGCGTCCGAAGTCCTCGTCGCCGTACGGCACGGACCAGCCGCCGTGTGCGAAGCCGTCGCCGCGGTCCTCGTCGGGGCCGCCGGGCGCCTGGACGACGCCGTCGAGGGTGAGGAACTGGGTGAGGCTGAGGGTGGCCATGGCGGGTGTCCTTTCCGTTCTCCGGACCATCGTGTTCCGAAAGCTCCGACCGCGCCGCCGGGCGGAACTCATCGGTCCGCCGGAGGGGTCGGCGTCCGATTGCCGCCAGCGTCCGCCCGCTCCCCCGACTTTCATTGAACCCGCAACCACTCAGTGCTTCGACGGAGGTTCGGGATGTCCACGATGAACGGCACGGCGGTCCTGGTGACGGGCGGCAGCAGGGGGATCGGCGCGGCGACGGCGGTACGGCTCGCCCGGGAGGGCGCGGACGTGGCCTTCACCTACGTACGGGGCGAGGCGCGGGCCGCCGAGGTCGCGGCGCGGATCGAGGCGGCGGGCCGGAAGGCGCTGCCGCTGCGGGCCGACGCGGCCGACCCCGGGGACGCGGCGGGCGCGGTCGCGTGGGCGGCGGACGCCCTGGGCCGGCTCGACGTCCTGGTGAACAACGCGGGCGTCGGGGTCCTCGGCCCGCTGGAGTCGCTGACCCTCGCGGACGTGGACCGGGTCCTCGCGGTGAACGTCCGGGCGGTCTTCCTCGCCTCGCAGGCGGCGGCGGGCCGGCTGCCCGACGGCGGCCGGATCGTCACGATCGGCAGCTGCATGACCCAGCGGGTGCCGGGCCCCGGCGGGACCCTGTACACGATGAGCAAGACCGCCCTGACGGGCCTGACCAAGGCGCTCGCCCGCGAGCTGGGCGGCCGGGGCATCACGGCGAACCTGGTCCACCCCGGTCCGGTCGACACCGACATGAACCCGGCGGACGGACCGTTCGCGGAGGGCCAGACGGCCCTCACGGCCCTCGGCCGCTTCGGCACCCCGGACGAGGTGGCGTCGATGGTCGCCTTCCTGGCGGGCCCGGAGGGGCGGTACGTGACGGGGGCGGAGTTCTCGGTGGACGGCGGGCACGCGGCGTGACCGCCGGCGGGCGGCCCCGGCACGGGCGGGGCTCCCCGGGACGGGGGCTCCCCGGCGCCTGAGGTCCTGTGGGGGCGGAGGCCCCGCGGGGAGGCGATGTGCGAGGGCGCACCGGTGCTGTCGGGCCGGTGCGCCCCCGGGGGCCGGGCGGGGTGTCGTGTCCCGCTCGGGTCGTGGGGGCCGGGCGGGTCGCCCGGCCGGGGGGCTGGGCCGGGGCGCCCTGTCGGCGGGGCGCCCCGGGAGGTCAGCCGCCCAGTTCCTGGTGGCGGGCGGTCAGCCGCGCCGCGCCGGCCTCCGTGAGGGAGCCGAAGAGGCGGAGGCGGGAGATGCCGCCGTCCGGGTAGATGTCGATCCGGACGCGGGAGCCGACCGCCGGGGCGTCCAGGACGAAGCGGTGGTTGGTGTCGGGCTGGAGGCGGGTCCGGGGCAGGACCTCGGTCCACTCCTCGGAGCCCTCGGCCGCGACGGAGAGGGCGGCCCAGCCGGCGCTGTTGCCCTTGAGGTAGGCGGTGTCGATCTCGACGGCCCGGATCTCGGACTCGGCGACCAGGGCGTAGCGGATCCAGTCGTTGCCCTTGTCGCGGCGGCGGCGGGTCTCCCAGCCGTCGTCCATCTTGTGGGAGCGGCCGGGCTGGATGGTGTTGGTGGCCGGGGAGTAGAAGCGGTCGGAGGCGTCCTCGACCCGGCCGCCGTTCTCCAGGGCCGCGAGGTCGAAGGTGCCGAGGACGCCGAGCCAGGCCGGGTCGGGGGCGACCTCTCCGTACACGCGGAGGCGGGCGATGCCGCCGTCGGGGTGCTGGTTGACGCGCAGGTGCGTGAAGCGCTGCTCGACGTCGACGGCGAAGCCGTTGGCGGCGTGGCCGCCGACGGCGGTGCGCGGGACGAGCACCGTCCACTTCACGTCGTCGGCGAGGAGGTCCTCGGGCGAGGGCGAGCCGGCGACGGACGCGGCCTCGACGGAGACGGCCTGCGGGTAGTTGCCGCGGAAGTGGGCGGTGTCGACGACGATGCCGCGGATCACGCCGGGCGCGCCGAGCCGTACGAGGGCCCAGTCGTGGTCGTCCTCGGTGGGGTGCGGCTCCTGGGCGGAGACGCCGCGGCGGCGGCGGGTCTCCCAGCCGTCCATGATCTTGCCCTTGTGGCCGAAGTGCTCGGGGTCGAACTCGGCGGCACCGGGCTTGAGCAGGTTCTCGCGCTCCGCGAAGAACTCGTCGTTGGCCGCGATCACGCCCGCGCCGAGACGCCGGTCCGCGAGGTCCGCGTGCTGGGTGAAGGGGAAGTCGGCCGTGCGGTAGTCGGCGTACGGGTCGCCGCCGCCGTAGGGGCTGGCGTCGCCGGTGAAGGAGGGTATGCCGGTGCTCACGGGTCAGTTGTTCCTTTCGAGGAGGCGGCCGGAGGGCTCGGCGAGGACGCCGCGGTCGGCGATCCGCTCGCCGCGCAGCCAGGTGGAGGTGACGACGCCGTGCAGGGTCCGGCCCGCGTAGGCGGTGATCCGGTTGCGGTGCTGGAGCTCGGCCGGGTCGACGGTGAAGGTCGCCTCGGGGTCGAGGACGGCGAAGTCGGCGTCGCGGCCGGCCTCGATGGCGCCCTTGCGGTCGAGTCCGGCGAGCCGGGCGGGGCCGGTGGACATCCAGCGGACGACGTCCGTCAGGTCGTGGCCGCGGCGGCGGGCCTCGGTCCAGACGGCGGGCAGGCCGAGCTGGAGGGAGGAGATCCCGCCCCAGGCGGAGGCGAAGTCGGGGGTCTTGAGGTCGGCGGTGGACGGCGAGTGGTCGGAGACGACGCAGTCGATCGTGCCGTCCGCGAGCCCCTGCCACAGCGCGTCCTGGTTGGCGGCCTCGCGGATCGGCGGGCAGCACTTGAACTCGGTGGCGCCGTCCGGGATCTCCTCGGCGGTGAGGGTGAGGAAGTGCGGACAGGACTCGACGGTGACCTTCACGCCCTCGGCCTTGGCGGCGGCGAGGGCCGGCAGGGCGTCGGAGGAGGAGAGGTGCAGGACGTGGACGCGGGCGTCGAGCCGGCGGGCCTGGTTGATCAGGTTCTCGATGGCCGTGTTCTCGGCGTCCCGGGGCCGGGAGGCGAGGAAGTCGGCGTACGCGCCGCCTGACCGCTGGGGCGCGGCGGCGAGGTGGTGCGGGTCCTCGGCGTGCACGATCATCAGGCCGCCGAAGCCGGAGATCTCGGCGAGGGAGGTCGCCAGCTGCTCCTGGTCGAGCTCGGGGAACTCCTCGACGCCGGAGGGCGACAGGAAGCACTTGAAGCCGAAGACGCCGGCGTCGTGCAGCGGGCGCAGGTCCTTGACGTTGTCGGGCAGGGCGCCGCCCCAGAAGCCGACGTCGATGTGGGCCTTGGCGCGGGCGACGTCCTGCTTGACGCGCAGGTTCTCCACGGTGGTGGTGGGCGGCAGCGAGTTGAGCGGCATGTCGAGCAGGGTGGTGATGCCGCCGGCGGCGGCCGCGCGGGTGGCGGTCCAGAAGCCCTCCCACTCGGTGCGGCCGGGGTCGTTCACGTGCACGTGGGTGTCGACGAGGCCGGGCAGGACGACGTCGTCGCCGACGTCCTCCAGCCGGGCGCCGGCCGGCACCTCCGCGTCGTGGGGCAGCACGGCCGCGATCGTCCCGCCGGAGACGGCGATCGACGCCGGGCGCGTCCCCTCGGGGGTGATGACGCGCGTCGAGCGCAGGACCAGGTCGATGTCCACCCGTACCCCTTCTTCCACTGCTCCTGGGAGGAGCCGTCCCTGCTCGGGGCGGTCTCCACGGAGAAATTCAACGAACTGTTGAAGGAGTCTTCACTTCCGGACGACATGTCGTCAAGGGCACACTTCCAGCATCGGCGGCCATCGGGCCCGCCTTGGATGTTTCCACGAAGTGGAATGTAAATTTCGTACAGTAGAACGTAGCTCCGCACAGGGGGGGCAGCCCCGGACCGCTCCGGACCTCCGTCGACACCGGACAAACACCCCCTGACCGGCGCCGACGCCGGGACCGGGGCCGTGTGCCCCGGCCGGTGGCCCGGTAGGCTGCTGCCTTGCCCGCCCGCCCCGAAAGGACCGTGACGTGCCGACGTCCAGCGCCAGCACCACCGACGCCGCCAAACCCGCCGCGAGCGGGGGCGTCCAGTCCCTTGAGCGCGCCTTCGACCTCCTGGAGCGGATGGCCGACGCCGGGGGCGAGGTCGGGCTGAGCGAGCTCTCCGCCAGCAGCGGGCTGCCGCTCCCCACCATCCACCGCCTGATGCGCACCCTGGTCGCCTGCGGCTACGTGCGCCAGCAGCCCAACCGGCGGTACGCGCTCGGCCCCCGGCTCATCCGGCTCGGCGAGTCCGCCGCCCGCCTCCTCGGCACCTGGGCCCGGCCGTACCTCGCCCGGCTGGTCGAGGAGACCGGCGAGACCGCGAACATGGCCCTGCTCGACGGCGACGAGATCGTGTACGTGGCGCAGGTGCCGTCCAAGCACTCGATGCGCATGTTCACCGAGGTCGGCCGGCGGGTCCTGCCGCACTCGACCGGCGTCGGCAAGGCGCTCCTCGCGCACACCCCGCCGGAGGAGGTGCGCGCGCTGCTCGCCCGCACCGGCATGCCGGCCGCGACCGAGAAGACGATCACCACGCCCGAGGGCTTCCTCGACGCGCTCGTGGCGGTCCGCGAGGCGGGGTACGCGGTCGACGACAACGAGCAGGAGATAGGGGTCCGCTGCCTCGCGGTCTCCGTGCCGGACTCCCCCACCGCCGCCGCCATCTCCATCTCGGGCCCGGCGGGCCGGGTCACCGAGGCGGCCACGGAGAAGATCGTCCCGATCCTCCAGGAAGTGGCGCGCGACCTGTCGGCCGCGCTGGCGAACACGGCGGGCAACGGCCAGGCCTGAACCGCACTCGTGCGCGAGGGCGCCCGGAACCTCCGTGGTTCCGGGCGCCCTCGCGCGTGAAGGGCCGGCGTCACGCCGGTACGGCCTCCGAGAGCCGCCCGTCCCGGACCGCGACCGTGCGGTCCGCCCGGGACAGATGGGTCCGGTCGTGGGTGACCAGGACCGTCGCCGTGCCCCGCTCCCCCGCCAGGCGGGCGAGGAGGTCCATGACCGCCGCCCCCCGCTCGTGGTCGAGGGCGCTGGTCGGCTCGTCCACCAGGAGGACGGACGGCTCGTTCACCAGGGCCCGCGCGATGTTGACGCGCTGCCGCTGGCCGCCCGAAAGGCGGTGCGGCCGACGTCCGGCCAGGTCCGCGAGGCCCACCGCGTCGAGCAGTTCCAGGGCCCGGCCCCGTACCGCCTTCGGGGAACGGCCCGACAGGTGGGCCATCACCTGCAGCTGCTCCACCGCGCTCAGCGAGGGCAGCAGGTTGGGCTGCTGGAAGACGATCCCGATGTGCTCGCGCCGCAGCTCCGCCCGGCCGGCCGGGGTGAGCGCCCCCGTGTCCGTACCGGCGACGAGGACCCGACCCCGGTCCGGGGTGACGAGGGTGGCGGCCACCGCGAGCAGGCTGGACTTGCCGGAACCGGAGGGTCCGACGACCGCCGTGAGGGACCCGGCGGGGACGGCGAGGGAGACGGAGTCGAGGGCGGTGATCCGGCCGTCGCCGTCGGGATAGGTGAGGGTGACGGCGTCGAGGACGAGGCTCATCGGGTGCTCCGGTGGATGGCGAGGGGGTTCATCGGGCGCTGCCTTGCGTGGCGGGGTGGCTCACCGGGCGCTGCCCAGGGCCGTGAGGGGGTCGACGGCGGTGATCCGCCGGACGGACAGGGTCGCGCCGAGCACGCCGAGCACGGCGATGACGGCGGCCGGACCGAGGACGGTGAGCGGCTCCAGGACGAAGGGCACGTCCCCGCCGCCGATCAGGGCGCCGATGCCGACCGCGAGCCCGGTGCCGAGCAGGGTGCCCGCGACGAGCACGAGGACGGCCTGCCCGAGGGCGTCCTTGAGGAGGTACGGGGTGGAGGCGCCGAGCGCCTTGAGGACGGCGACGTCACCGGCGCGCTGGATGGTCCAGACGGTGAAGAAGGCCCCGATGACCAGCGCGGAGATCGCGAAGAGGAAGCCGCGCATGAGCTGGAGGGAGCCGTTCTCCGCCTGGTGGGAGCCGATGGCGGCGAGGGCGTCCCCGACGGTCCGCGCCTCGGTGCCGAGGGCCGCGTCACCGGCCGCCCAGTCGGTCCCGCCGTCCCCGCGCAGGGCGATGACGGTGGCCTGCTCCCGCGCGGCGGTGCCGCTCCGGTCGACCTTCCGCCAGTCGTCCAGGGAGGTCCACACGACGGGGGTGTGGCTGTACGAGGCGTCGCCGGAGACGGCCGCGACGACGACCTCCAGGGGGCCGAGGCGGACCGTGTCCCCGGCGTCCGCGCCCAGTTCCTCGGCCGCCGGCTCCGACAGGACCGCCTTCCCGTCGGCGACGGGCGCGGGCGCGAGCCCGGACCCCGGCTCCGTACCGAAGGCGGAGACGGAGGCGGTGCGGTCGCCCGCGGTGGCTCCGAGGGTGCGGATGCCGAGCGGCTCCGCGTCCGTCACCCCGGGCCGCCGCGCCCACGCCCGCCACTGTTCCTCCGTCACCGCCGAGTCGGTGAAGGAGGCCGAACGCCCGGACGGCGGCGCCGCGAAGGCCAGCCGGTCGGCGGGCAGCCCGGTGATCGCGGAGACGTTCTCCCGCGCGAGTCCGGCGGTCAGCCCGGACAGCAGCCCCACGAGCAGGGTGATCAGGACGACCACCGCACCCATGAGGGCGAACCGCCCCTTGGCGAATCCCATGTCTCTCCATGCCACGAACATGCCGCCCAGCATGGTCCGCGCACCCCCTCGCGGGCATCGCGCGGCGGATGGCCCCGCAATCGAACTTTCGGTTGAGCCGGGTCACCCGCCCGCTGTCTAACCTGGAGGAACCATGGCTCCCGACTCCCCCCTCCACCCCTCCTCCCGCCGCCCCGCCCGTCGCTCCCTCACCCCCGCCCCGCTCGTGCTGCGCCTCTGTCTGCACCTGCTCATGGCGGGCCTGCTCGTCCTGGCGGCGGTGCGGGCGCACTCGGCCGCCGGGACGGTGGCGGCGGCGGTGACGGGGGCGGTCTACGCGGCGGGGTCGTACCTGCCGGCGGTACGGACCTCCCGGCGGGCGGCCGGCGCTTGGCTGGGGATCCTGGGCGCGTCCTGGCTGGTGATGCTCTGGCTGACGCCGGAGGCGCTCTGGGTGGCGTTCCCGCTGTACTTCCTCCAGCTGCACCTGCTGCCCGTCCGCTGGTCGCTGCCGGCCGTGGCGCTCACGGCGGGCGCGGCGATCCTCTCGTACGTGGGGCACGGCGCCGCGCTCAACCCGGGGGTCTTCATCGGTCCGCTGCTCGGCGCGGCGGTCGCGGTGGCGACGGTCCTCGGCTACCAGGCGCTGTACCGGGAGAGCGAGCGGCGGCGCCGGCTCATCGAGGAGCTGGTCGCGACGCGGGCGGAGCTGGCGGCGGCGGAGCGGCACGCGGGGACGCTGGCCGAGCGGGAACGGCTCGCGCGGGAGATCCACGACACGCTCGCGCAGGGCCTGTCCTCGATCCAGCTGCTGCTGCGGGCGGCCGAGCGGGCGCTGCCGCCGGGCTCCCCCGCCGCCGGGCACATCGAGCGGGCGCGCCGGGCCGCGCAGGACAACCTGGCGGAGGCGCGGCGCTTCGTCCGGGCCCTGACGCCGTCGGACCTGGAGCACGGCTCGCTGGCGGCGGCCCTGGAACGCCTGTGCGAGCCGGGGGCGGGGCCGTACGGGCCGGGAACGGGTACGCACGGGCCGGGGACGGGCCCCCGGGTCCGGTTCTCGGTGAGCGGGACGCCGGTGGAGCTGCCGACCCCGTACGAGGTGGCGCTGCTGCGGATCGCGCAGTCGGCCCTCGCGAACACGGTGCGGCACGCCTCGGCCTCGCGCGCGGAGATCACCCTGTCGTTCATGGACGCGTCGGTGACCCTGGACGTGGTCGACGACGGGGAGGGCTTCGAGCCCGGTTCCGTGCGCCCCTCGTCCGAGGGCGGCTTCGGGCTTCCGGCGATGCGGTCGCGGGCGGAGTCGCTCGGCGGCACGTTCACCGTCGAGTCCGCGCCGGGCCAGGGCACCGCCGTCGCCGTCTCCCTTCCGCTGTCCCCCGAGGACCGCTCCCCCACCACCGGAGGTTCCGCATGACCGTCCGCCTTCTGCTCGCCGACGACCATCCGGTGGTACGGGCGGGCCTGCGCGCGGTCCTGGACACCGAGCCGGACTTCGCGGTCGTCGCGGAGGCCGCCACCGCCGAGCGCGCGGTGGAGCTGGCCGCCGCCGGGGGCGTGGACGTGGTCCTGATGGACCTCCAGTTCGGCGCGGGGATGCACGGTTCGGAGGCGACGGCGGCGATCACGGCGGCGCCGGGCGGGCCGAAGGTGCTGGTCCTGACGACGTACGACACGGACGCGGACATCCTGGCGGCGGTGGAGGCGGGCGCCTGCGGCTACCTCCTGAAGGACGCGCCGCCGGAGGAGCTGGCGGCGGCGGTGCGGACGGCGGCGGCCGGGCAGTCGGCGCTCGCGCCGGCGGTGGCGCACCGGTTGATGGACCGGATGCGGACCCCTGCGGAGGCGCTGACCAAGCGCGAGCTGGAGGTGCTCCAACTGGTCGGCGAGGGCCTGTCGAACGCGCAGATCAGCAAGGCGCTGTTCCTGAGCCAGGCGACGGTGAAGTCCCATCTGGTCCACGTCTTCGCGAAGCTGGGCGTGGACTCCCGTACGGCGGCGGTGGCGGCGGCGACGGCCCGGCGGCTGATCAGACGGTAGGCACCCGGGACCGGGCCGCCGCTCGACGACCCCTCAGTTCTCCGTACCGCGCTCCGGCGGCGCGCCGAACAGCTCGACGGCCCGGCGGACCCCCGCGAGGGCGTCCGCGAGCGCGCTGACGGAGCCGACGCAGCCCGCGACGATCAGCAGGGAGCGGCGCAGCCGCCGTACCTCCGGAGCGCCGCCGAGCGCCATGGCGTCCAGCGCCGCGAGCTCTCCCTCGGCGATCTCCCGGTCCGTCAACTCGGCTCGGTGCGAGGCGAGTTCGCGCCGGAGGCGGGACACGGCCGACCTCAGTTCGGTCACCCTGGGGTCCACGCCCTCGATGCCCACCGGCCTCTGCTCCACGCTTCGCAACATGGTTCTCCCCCTCGCACGACACCGTGCGCAGAACTCCACACCACTCCACACCCCGAGCACGCGGAACGCCCCGGACCGCCCCCTCCGGACGACTCCGGACGGCGGTCGGGCGCCGCGAGTCGGGCCAGTTAACTCCTTCGCCACCCCTCGCGCCACCCCCCGCAAGGCTGATTCGGGCAACCGTGTGTTTCCGTCCGGATGCGGTATGCAGTCTCCATGACGACTCCGGAAGACCGAACCGACCCGTTCCCCTCCGACCGCTCCCCCGTCGTGGCCGGTCTGCTGCTCGCCGCCGGGGGCGGACGGCGACTCGGAGGCCGGCCCAAGGCGCTCCTCGCGCATCGGGGCCGCCCCCTGGTGGAGCACGCGGTGGGGGTGCTGCGGGCGGCCGGGTGCGAGGTGGTGCACGTGGTGCTCGGGGCGTCGGCGGACGCCGTGCGGGAGCGGGCGGAGCTGCCCGGGTGCGTCCTGGTGGACAACCCGGAGTGGGAGGCGGGGATGGGCTCCTCGCTCCGGGCCGGGCTCGCGTCGCTCGCCGCCGACCCGCGCGGGGTGGACGCGGCGCTCGTGTCCCTGGTCGACCAGCCGGGGATCGGGGCGGAGGCGGTGGCCCGGGTCCGGGCGGCGTACGGCTCGCGGGACTCGCTCGCGGCGGCCTCGTACGACGGGCGGCGGGGCCATCCGGTGCTGTTCGGCGCCGGGCACTGGGCGGGCGTCGCGGAGACGGCGGTGGGCGACCGGGGCGCGCGGGACTACCTGGCGGCGCACCGGGACGCGATCACGCCGGTGGACTGCTCGGACGTGGCGGAGCCCTACGACATCGACACGGAGGCGGATCTGTCACGCCTGGAGTGAGCCCGGAGCGAGCATTGCGGAAGGGGCGCTTCCGGGTGGGCGACCGGGAGTGAGCGGCCTGGCACTGAGCGCCGCTTTCTGTCGATCCGGAGAATCTCGACATCAACAAACCATTGAACTTCCACCATGAGGAAACTAGTATCCACTGTTCAGAAGCGCCTGCTACTCCAGACGGCGCTCGCGGCCGTATCTCGGCTCCGGTGGCACTCCGTGCCGTCCCGTGACGCCCGGCGGCCGCCTGGCACCGCCCGCGAAGTCCGCTGAAGGAAGTGACAGTTCATGTCCGCACCAGCGCCGTCCCCCCTGGCCGTCGTCGATGCCGAGCCCCTGCCGCGCCAGGAAGAGGTACTCACCGAGGCCGCCCTGGCCTTCGTCGCCGAACTGCACCGCCGGTTCACCCCGCGCCGGGACGAGCTCCTCGCCCGCCGGGCGGAGCGCCGCGCCGAGATCGCCCGCACGTCCACCCTGGACTTCCTCCCGGAGACCGCCGCGATCCGCGCCGACGACTCCTGGAAGGTCGCGCCGGCCCCGGCGGCCCTGAACGACCGCCGGGTCGAGATCACCGGCCCCACCGACCGCAAGATGACGATCAACGCGCTCAACTCCGGCGCGAAGGTGTGGCTCGCGGACTTCGAGGACGCCTCGGCGCCGACCTGGGAGAACGTGGTCCTGGGCCAGCTCAACCTGATCGACGCGTACACCCGGAACATCGACTTCACGGACCCGCGCTCCGGCAAGTCGTACGCCCTCAAGCCCGCCGAGGAGCTGGCCACGGTCGTCATGCGGCCGCGCGGCTGGCACCTGGAGGAGCGCCACCTCACCTTCGAGGGACGGCCCGTCCCCGGCGCGCTCGTCGACTTCGGCCTGTACTTCTTCCACAACGCCCGGCGCCTGATCGACCTCGGCAAGGGCCCGTACTTCTACCTGCCGAAGACGGAGTCGCACCTGGAGGCCCGCCTCTGGAACGAGATCTTCGTCTTCGCCCAGGACTACGTCGGCATCCCGCAGGGCACCGTCCGCGCCACGGTCCTCATCGAGACCATCACGGCCGCGTACGAGATGGAGGAGATCCTCTACGAGCTCCGCGACCACGCCGCCGGCCTGAACGCGGGCCGCTGGGACTACCTCTTCTCCATCGTCAAGAACTTCCGCGACGGCGGCGCCAAGTTCGTCCTGCCGGACCGCAACGCGGTCACGATGACGGCCCCGTTCATGCGCGCGTACACCGAACTCCTCGTGCGCACCTGCCACAAGCGCGGCGCGCACGCGATCGGCGGCATGGCGGCCTTCATCCCGTCCCGCAGGGACGCCGAGGTCAACAAGGTCGCGTTCGAGAAGGTCAAGGCCGACAAGGACCGCGAGGCCGGCGACGGCTTCGACGGCTCCTGGGTCGCCCACCCCGACCTGGTGCCGATCGCGATGGCCTCCTTCGACGCCGTCCTCGGCGAGAAGCCGAACCAGAAGGACCGCCTGCGCGAGGACGTCTCCGTCGCGGCCGGCGACCTGATCGCAATCGACTCGCTCGACGCGAAGCCCACCTACGACGGCCTGCGCAACGCCGTCCAGGTCGGCATCCGCTACATCGAGGCGTGGCTGCGCGGCCTCGGCGCCGTCGCCATCTTCAACCTGATGGAGGACGCGGCCACCGCCGAGATCTCCCGCTCCCAGATCTGGCAGTGGATCAACGCGGGCGTCGTCTTCGAGAACGGCGAGACGGCCACCCCGGAGCTGGCCCGCCGGGTCGCCGCCGAGGAACTGGCCGCGATCCGCGCCGAGATCGGCGAGGAGGCCTTCACCGCCGGAAAGTGGCAGCAGGCCCACGACCTGCTGCTCCACGTCTCCCTCGACGCGGACTACGCGGACTTCCTGACCCTCCCGGCGTACGAGCAGCTGGTCGGCTGACTCGGTCGTACGGTCGCCCCGTACCGCTGATCCGGCTGCCCGCACAGTCGTCGGACGGCGTTCAGGACGGGCCCCGCCCCGGTGTCGCACAGCACCGGGAGCGGGGCCCGTCCCTTTTCCCGCTCCCCCGCGTCACGGCAGGGCGATGCCGAGCGGTCCGAGGACGCGTTCCGCCTCGTGGCGGTCGGCCCCGGCCATCGCGCGGACCAGGGCGGCGGAGCCGCCGGGCCAGGCGGCGGCCGTCTCGTCGAAGGCGGCGCGGCGGGACTCCAGGGGCCCCTTCTTGGCGGGCAGCGCGTCGAGGACGTGCAGGGCCCGGGCCGAGGTCGGCACCTGGACCGGGTCGGCCTCCTCGCCGCGGTCCTCCAGGGCCCGGAGGGCGTACGCGCCGAGCACCGGGTCGCGGAGGGCGGCGCGCAGCGCCCCGGGCGGGGCGGTGGTGGTGTCCAGGACGGTGAAGAGCCCCCGGGTGGCGGCCGCTTCGGAGGTGCCGGCGTGGACGGTGCCGAGGGCGTCGAGGAGTCGGGACCAGGCGTGGGCGGTGTCCACGCGCGCGTGGAGCCAGTCGGCGAGCACGCGCGCGGCGACGGGCGCGGGCCAGCTCCCGGCGGCGGCGACCAGGACGGGCGCGGGCCAGGCCGCGGCCTCGGCGGCGTCGGGCGCGGCGACCCCGCGCACGCCGAGCAGGTAGCGCACGGCGCCGGCGCCGCGCGGGGTGAGCCCGAAGGCGTCGCCGGTGCGGAAGACCAGGCCGGTGGCGGCGAGCCGGTCGAGGACGGCGGCCAGGTCCCGGGCGGGCCCTTCGAGCCGGGCGCGGTCGGCCTCGTTCAGCTCCGGGGTGCCCAGGAGCCGGACGAGCTCCGGCACGGGCGGGACCGCGTACGCCTCGGGCGCGTCGTCCGGCACCGGGACGGGCAGGTCCTCCAGGGCGGGGTCGACGGTCCAGTCCTCGTACTCGGCGGCCTTGCGGGCGACGGACTCGGCGGAGCAGCCGCGCTGGTAGACCACGTAGAGGAGGTGCGGGGCCTCGCCCCCGTACGGTTCGAACTCCTCCTCGGCGAGCTCCTCGACGGCGGCGAGGAGGGCGTCCGCGTCCTCCTCGGCGGACCCGGGTCCGATCGCGGGCGGCGGGGGCACGGGAGCGGCGGGGTCGCCGTGGTGGTCGAGGTGCTCGTCCAGGAGGGCGTCGGCCAGGACGAGGTGGGGGAAGGCGTCGGGCCCGGGGGCGTAGTGGGCGTAGGGGCCGGCGAGCTGTTCGGCGAGGCCGGCGGCGGTCCACCGGTCCTGGAGGGCGGTGGCCACCCGTCCGATGCCGGTCGCGACGGCGTGGTCCGTGAGCAGCGGCCCGACGGGCGGCGGCGCCTCGGCGTCCCGTACGTACGCGCGCGTGAGGGCCTCGGTGAGCAGGACGTCCGCGAGGGCGGTCCGCCCCATGAGGTCCGCCCGGCGCACGCCGTCGGGCAGGGGCGCGCCGTCGAGGGCGGCGAGCCTGCGCCGTACGTCCTCGGCGTCGGTGAGGTCGGCGCCGCAGGTGTGCAGGAGGGAGGCGTACCAGCGGTGCCAGGTGAGGTTGCCGGGATCGTGCATGGCCCGTTCGAAGTCGGTCCCGGCGTCCGCGACCACTCCGGCGACCCGCTCGGCGCGGTCCCCGTCGAAGCGGGCGGCGAGCGCCCCGAGCACGGCGGGGTAGAGCGCGAGCTCGCCGGGCGGCACGTACACGAACGACGGCAGGTCCTCCACGAGGAGCTGCCGCGTCAGCTCGGGCGTCGGCTCGGGCAGCCCCGTCCCCCGGTCGGCCCCTCGGAGCGCGAGGAGCCCGAGCACCGCCTCGGCGGCCCGCGCGAACGCGGGGTCGTGGTGCTCGGGCGCTCCGCCGACGAGTTCGAGGAACCTGTCGAGCCCGGTGTTGGTGAGAACGGTCTCGGCCACGCTTCCCAGGGTAGTTCCGGGCGGGCGGTTCAGGGCTGCAAGGAGCGGGCGGCAGGTGTGTCGCCGCAGTTCGGGGCCGGGGTTCAGCGCACGGTGACCGTCCTCGGGGCCGAGAAGTCGCCCCAGGTGCCGTCGGGGAGGCGGGCGCGGAGGGTGAGGGTGTAGCGGGTGCCCGGGGGGTCGGTGACCGGGAAGGTGTAGGTGGCGCGGCCGGGGGGCGGTGCGGTGCCCCAGACGATGGTGGTGGCGAAGCGGCCGTTGAGGTGGAGTTCGTGGTGGGTGACCGGGGCGCCCGTCTTCGGCGGGGTCCAGGTGAGGGTGATCTCGCCGCCCTTCGCGGCGGTGGCGGCGAGGTCGGTGGGGGCGGTGTTCGGGGGTGCGCCGGGGGCCGGGGCGGTGGTGAGGTCGACCGTGTTGCTGTCCGGGGAGGAGTTCTCGGCGGCGTCGCGGGCGCGGACGGTGAACGCGTAGGCGGTGCCGGGGCGCAGGCCGGTGAGACGGGTGCCGGTGGTGGTGCCCGGGACCGTGTGGACGCGGGTGTCGGCCTGGTAGACGTCGTACGCGGTGACCTGGGTGTCGTCCCGGGCCGGGGTCCAGCGGAGGGTGGCGGCGCGGCTGCCGTCGGGGGTGGCGCGGAGGCCGGTCGGGGCGGTGGGGGGCGTGCGGTCCTTGGCGGCGGCCGGGAGGGTGGTGGCGGCGACGGCGGCGCTGGGGGGCGAGGCGTTGCCGGCGGCGTCGCGGGCGCGGACGGTGAAGCGGTGGGGGGTGGCCGGGGCGAGGCCGACGACGTCGGTCATGAGGGTGGTGGCGGGGAGGTCCTTGACCTTGCGGCCGTCGAGGTGGACCTCGTAGCCGGTGACGGCGCGGTCGTCGGTGGCCGCGCTCCACATGACGTGCACGGTGGTGGAGCTGCCCGAGGTGGCGGTGACTCCGGTGGGCGCGGTGGGGGCGCTGGTGTCCTTCGGCTCGGCACCGGCGGCCGAGCAGGCGGTGAGGGCGAGCGCGAGGAGCGCCGCCAGGGCGGTCGAGCGGCGTGGGGGGAACGGGCGTTGCACGGTACGGCCTCCGTCCGTGGGAAAGGTCCAGACCTATATCGCACAGTCGGAACGGGCTCGACAAGGGGGCGGCGTCGATGAAGGGGCGCCGCCGAAGAAGTCGATGAAGAGGCGGTGCCGAAGAAAAGGCGGTGCCGGCGAAGAGGCGGTGCCGGTGGCGGGGCGTTGTCAGTGGGGTGCGCTTCACTGGGATCGTCACTCTCCGTAGTCGAGTTCTGGGGGAAACATGACGGACCGTACGACCTATGTGTCGCTCGCCGGAATGCGCGGGCGCGGCTGGACCGACGCGATGGTCCGGGACCTGCTCGGCACGCCCGACGTGCAGGGGCGCGACCCGCGCCGCTGGTCCCTCGCGCCCGTGCGGCTCTATCTGCTCGCCCGGGTGGAGACCGTGGAGCGGACGCCCGAGTTCGCCGAGGCGGCGGCGCTCTCGCGGGCCCGCTCCTCGGCCACCGGGGCGTACGCCGAGCGGCGGCGGGCCGCCGTCCTCACCGCGATCCGCACGGAGCCGATCGAGGTGCCCCGGCTGCCCGGCCCCGAGCTGGAGCGCCGCGCCGTCCGCCACCGGCACCTGCTGGGGGCCCGGAGCCCGGGGACGCCCGGACCGGACGGCAAGGCTGGGATGCGGACGGCCGGGGCGCCCGGACCGGACGGCAAGGGCACGGCGCGGACGGCCGGGGCGCCCGCCGGGTCGCTCGTACGGTGGCAGGTGAGCTATCTGCGGCATGCCCTCGCGCGGTACGAGACGCTGCTCGACGGCCTGTACGGCGAAACCGGACGCGGCGAGGCCGAACGGCTGCTGCGCAGGCGCCTGTACGAGGCGATCGGCGCCGCGTATCCGTCCCTGGCGCGGGAGTGCCGGCGCCGGATCGCGGTGGAGGGGTGAGCGGGGCGGGCGCCTTCCGTCGTCACTCCGTCAGGAGGCGGGCCAGCGACCGGCAGGCGGCCGGGATCGGGGCGACGATCCGGACCGCGCACCGGGTCCTGAGCTCCTCGGCCGCCTCGCCGAGCGGGCCGCCGCCGATGACGACGGTGCGGGCCCCGTCGCGTTCCGCGCAGGCGCGGACCGCCCGCTCCAGGCGGTCGAGGAGCGCCGCCGGGTCGGCGGAGAGGCGTTCGGGGGCGCCGGCGGTGAGCCGCAGGCCCGTGTACCGGTCGGAGAGCCCGAGTTCCGCCACCCGGGCGGTGATGGGGTCGGCCAGGAGCGGGGTGGTGGTGGCGATGCCGAACGGGGCGCCGTCGGCGGCCGCTTCCAGGAGCGCCGCCTCGCCGAGGCCGGCCACGGGGAGTCCGGTCGCCTCGCGCAGGGCGTCCAGGCCCGGGTCCCCGAAGGCGGCGACGAGGAGGGCGGCGCAGCCGCCGCCGGCGGTGGCGGCGGCTCCCGCGGCGAGGACCTCGGGGGTGGCGGCGCGCAGCGCGGCGAGGTCGGTGAGCATGCGCGGCCCCCGGGCGACGGTCACGCCCCGGACGGGGTGGGCGGGTCCCAGGGCGCGCCTGGCGATGGCGGTCATCATCGCGGTGGTGGTGGCGGAGGTGTTGGGGTTGATCAGGACGACGGTCCCGGGCCTGGTGCCGGTGCCGGTTCCGTTGCCGATGCCGCTCCTGGCCCCGCTCCCGGTCCCGGTCCCGGCCCTGGCGCCGGTCCCGGTGCCGGTTCCGGTCCCCGTGGCGCTCCCGGTCGTTCCCGGGGGCGCCGTGCGCGCGGCGGCCCCGGGCCCCGCCGTGGGGGCGGGGGCCGGGGCGGCCGGGGGGACGGGGTGCGGGTTCAGTGGACGTGCGCCGCCTTCGCGGTGCGGCTGCCGGAGATCTCCTCGCCGGGCTCCATCGGCGCGGTGACCTCGTCGTCGTCCCGGCGCCGGCCCAGGTGGTTGAAGACCACGTTGAGCAGGACGGCGGCGACGCAGCCGGTCGAGATGCCGGAGTCCAGGATGATCTTCGCGGTCTCCGGGAAGGCGTGGTAGAACTCCGGCGCCGTGATCGGGATGATGCCGACGGCCAGCGAGACGGCCACGATCAGGACGTTGTTGTCCTTCTCCAGGCCGGCCTTGACGAGGGTCTGGATGCCGCTGGCGGCGACCGAGCCGAAGAGGACGACGCCCGCGCCGCCGAGGACCGGACGGGGCACGACCGAGATGAGCGAGGCGGCGACCGGCGAGAGGCCCATGAGGACCAGGAAGCCGCCGCCGCAGGCGACGACGAAGCGGCTGCGGATCCGGGTCATGGCGACCAGGCCGATGTTCTGGGCGAAGGCGCTGCACATGAAGCCGTTGAAGAGGGGGCTGATCGCGGAGCCGAGGGTGTCGGCGCGCAGTCCGGCGGCGATGGTCTTCTCGTCGGCGGGCCGCTCCACGATCTCGCCGAGCGCCAGCATGTCGGCGGTCGACTCGGTCATGGAGACCAGCATGACCACGCACATGGAGATGATCGCGGCGAGGGCGAACTGCGGGGCGCCGAAGTGGAAGGGGGACGGGAAGCCGACGATGTCCGCCTCGGTCACCGGGGAGAAGTCGGTGACGCCGAACGGGATGGCGATGAGGGTGCCGATGACGAGGCCGACCAGGACGGCGATCTGCTTGAGGAAGCCGCGGGTGAAGCGGCGCAGGAGCAGGACGACGACGAGGGTGATGCCGGCGAGGGAGAGGAAGGTCGTCGAACCGTAGTCCTTCGCCTGGGGGTTGGGTCCCTGGGCCCAGCCGAACGCGACCGGGAGGAGGGACACGCCTATGAGGGTGATGACGGTGCCGGTGACGACCGGCGGGAAGAACCGGACGAGCCGGGAGAACCAGGGGGCGGCGAGGAAGCCGAGGAGTCCGGCGACGATGATCGCGCCGAAGATCACGGGGAGCGCGTCGGCCTTGTCGTCGGTGGTGTCGACGATCGCGAGCATCGGGGCGACGCCGGCGAAGGTGACGCCGTTGACGAACGGCAGGCGGGCGCCGATCTTCCAGACGCCCAGGGTCTGGAGGAAGGTGGCGAGGCCGGCGGTGAAGAGGCTGGCGCCGGTGAGGAAGGTGAGTTCGGTGCCGGAGAGGCCGACGGCCGCTCCGACGATCAGGGGCGGCGCGACGACGCCCGCGTACATGGCGGCCACGTGCTGGAGACCGCTGGTGAGCATCTTCACTGGGGGCAGCGTCTCGTCGACCGGATGCTTCTCGCGGTCTTCGGGGGCGGAGCCTGCGTCTTGTGCATTGCGAACCTGGGGCTTGGATGCCACGGCGGTTCCTCCGGTCGGTTACACGTCGGCGGCGACGCGGGTGTCTGGGAGGTGGTGCGATGCGGTGCGGGGTGCGGGAGGTGCGGCTCGTCGCGGGGAGGGGCCTCGGGAGGCCGGGTGGTGCGGCCGCGGAGGCGGCGGCGCGGGCGGGGTGCCCGGTGGGGGTGCGGACGGGGTGCCCGGTGGGGGTGCGGGCGGTGTCACCGTTCCGGGAGGTGCCGTAGGTCTTCTGCGTACGGCACCTCCCGGTCGGCTGCCGCGGATCCCGCTCGGATCCGCGGCGACCGGCCGAGGGCCGTCCCCCTCGGCCGGACTCCGTGGGGAGGGTCAGGCCTGGGCCGCGATGCGGGCCAGGCGCTGCGCCTCCGTGCGCGCGTCGCGCGCGATGGTGTCCTCGTCGACGGTGAGCAGCCGGTCGTTCTCGACGATCTGCCTGCCGTTGACGAAGGAGGCCGTGACCGGGGCCGCCGCGCCGAAGACGATGGCGGTGACCGGGTCGGCGATGGTGGAGTGGCCGAGGCCGTCGATCTTCCAGAGGACGAAGTCGGCGAGCTTGCCGGCTTCGAGGGAGCCGATGCTGTCGGCGCGGCCGAGGACCTGCGCACCGCCGTGGGTGCCGAGGCGCAGGGCCTGGCGGGCGTTGAGCGCGGCCTCGCGGTGGGCGCCGAGGCGGTTGATGAGGAGCGCGTTGCGCAGCTCGGTGTGGAGCTCGCCCGACTCGTTGGAGGCGGTGCCGTCGACGCCGAGGCCGACGGGGACGCCCGCCGCGAGCATGTCCGGTACGCGGGCGATGCCGGCGGCGAGGCGCGCGTTGGAGGACGGGCAGTGCGCCACACCGGTCTTCGTCCGGGCGAAGGCGGCGATGTCGGAGTCGTTCATGTGGACGCAGTGCGCCATCCACACGTCCTCGCCGAGGAAGCCGGTGGACTCGAAGTAGTCCGTCGGGCCCATGCCGAAGAGCTCGTGGCAGAACTTCTCCTCCTCCACGGTCTCCGAGCCGTGGGTGTGCATGCGCACGCCCAGCCGGCGGCCGAGCGCCGCGCCCTCGCGGAGCAGCTCGGTGGAGATGGAGAAGGGGGAACAGGGGGCGACGGCGACCTGGGTCATCGCGTCGAAGGAGGCGTCGTGGTACCGCTTCACGGTCTCCTCGGTCGCGGCGAGCGCGCCCTCGGTGGTCTCGACGGCGAAGTCCGGCGGCAGGCCGCCGTCCTTCTCGCTGCGGTCCATGGAGCCGCGGGCGAGGGTGAAGCGGACGCCCATCTCGGAGGCGGCTCCGATGATGGCGCCGGAGAGGTCGCCGGAGTTCACCGGGTAGACGTAGTGGTGGTCCATGGCGGTGGTGACGCCGCCGCGGGCCATCATCGCCAGCGAGCCCCGGGCGGCGGCGCGGACCATCTGCTCGTCGATGCGGGCCCAGGTCGGGTAGAGCGCCACCAGCCAGTTGAAGAGGTTGTGGTCGGTGGCCAGGCCGCGTGTGATCCACTGGTAGAAGTGGTGGTGGGTGTTGACCAGGCCGGGCGTGACCAGGTGGCCGGTGGCGTCGATGCGCCGGACCACGTTCTCCAGGCCCTCGGGGGCCTTGCCGGCGCCGATGGACTCGATCTTGTTGTCGGCGACGACGAGGTACCCGGAGGCGTACTCGGTGTCGTTCGCGTCGACGGTCGCGATCGCCGCGTTCTCGACGACGATCCGTTGGGGGGCTGCCGAAGGTGCTGCCATGGCGGTGCTTCCTTCATTCCTCGGGGGTGGTGTGGGCACGGCAGGACCCTAGGAGGATTTGAGTGCCGGGGCCGTGTGACGGCTCCGGGTGCCGAGATGGTGGAAGAACAGGTTGAGCAGGACGGCGACGAGCGCGCCCGCGCTGATGCCGGAGCCGAGCACGGTCTGCGCCCAGGCCGGGAAGTCGGCGTAGAAGGTGGGGGCGGCGAGCGGGATGATGCCCGCTCCGAGCGCGACGGCGACCAGGATGATGTTGGAGCTGTCGTCGAGTCCGGCTTCCGAGAGGGTGCGGATGCCGCTGACCGCGATCGAGCCGAAGAGGACGATGCCGGCGCCGCCGAGGACGGGCATCGGGACCGTGGAGACGACCGCGCCGAGGACCGGGAAGGCGCCGAGGACGAGCAGGGCGCAGCCGGCGGTGGCGACCACGTACCGGGAGCGGACCCGGGTCAGCGAGACGACGCCGACGTTCTGGGCGAAGGCCGAGGTCGGGAAGCCGCCGAAGACGGGGCCGAGGAGGGTGGCGATGCCGTCGGTGCGCAGGCCGCGGGTGATGGTCCGGCCGTCGGTGCGCCGCTCGCAGATCTCGCCGAGGGCGAGCATCCCGGCGCTGGACTCGGTCATCAGGACCAGCATCACGATGCACAGGGAGAGGATCGCGGCGGGCTGGAACTCGGGGGCGCCGAAGGCGAAGGGGGCGGGCAGGGCGGCGACGGGTGCCTCGCGCAGGGCGCCGAAGTCGGCCATCCCGAAGGGGATCGCGGCGAGGGTGCCGATGAGGAGGCCGAGGAGCAGGGCGATCTGCTTGACGAAGCCCTTGCCGAAGCGCTGGAAGAGCAGGATGACGACGAGGGTGAAGCCGGCGAGGGCCAGGTACCGCATGGCGCCGAAGTCGGCGGCGGTCCGGTCCCCGCCCTGGGCCCAGGCGACGGGCACGGGCATCAGGGTGACCCCGATGAGGGTGATGACGACGCCGGTGACGAGCGGCGGGAAGAAGCGCAGGAGCCGGCCGAAGAAGGGTCCTACGGCGAGGCAGAAGACTCCGGCGACCATCACCGCGCCGTAGATGGCGGGCAGTTGGTGTCCGGGGGCGCTGGTCTCGGCGATGGCGAGCATCGGGGCGATGCCGGCGGACGAGGCGGCGTTGACGAACGGGAGCCGGTTGCCGGCGAAGCGTCCGGCGCCGAGGGTCTGCAGGACGGTCGCGCAGCCGGCGATCAGCAGACTGGCGGCGATGAGCCGGGTCATGCCGGCCGCGTCGAGGCCGACGGCCTGGCCGATGATGAGCGGAGGGGTGACGACGCCGGCGTACATGGCGGCGATGTGCTGGAGCGCCGCGGGGACGAGCCGCGAGGCGGGGAGCTTCTCGTCCACCGGGTGGCAGGGGGCCGGGGAGGACGAGGGGGTGGAACACGGGCCTTCGGCGGTTGCCGGCCCCTGTGCAGGCTGTGCCATGGGAAGGTTCCCTCCGGTCTGGTGCGGCCCCCGCCCGACTGCGGGCGGGCGGGGGCCGGTCACTCAGGTGCCGCTTAGAGGTTGGTCATGTCGACCGGGATCTGCGCCGTGGCTCCGTCACGCAGGACGGTGGCCTCGATGAGGCCGTACATGCGGTCGGCGGCGTAGTAGACCTCGTTGTCGTTCTTCAGGCCGAAGGGTTCGAGGTCGACCAGGAAGTGGTGCTTGTTCGGGAGCGAGAAGCGGACCTCGTCGATCTCCGAACGGTGGTTGATGATCCGGGTGGCCATCTGGTAGAGCGTCTGCTGGAGGGAGTACGAGTAGGTCTCCGCGAAGGCCTCCAGCATGTGCTTCCTGGTCTGCTCGTAGGACCGCTCCCAGTTGGGCATGCGCTGGTCGTCGTCGGTCCAGTTGAACCGCCACCGGCCGGACACCTGGGTGGCCAGGATGCGGTCGTACGCCTCCTGGAGGGTCGTGTACTGGTCCTTGATGTAGCCCCAGAACTCCGAGTTGGTGGAGTTCATGACGACGAGGTCCTTGAGGCCGGAGATGACCTCCCACTTCTCGCCGTCGTAGGTGATCTGGGTGACGCGGGTCTCCTGGCCCTTGCGGGCGAAGGAGTGGTTGACCTCGTCGGCGCCGATGAACTTGGAGTTGGCGTCGGAGGAGGCGATGCGCTCCCAGGCGTACTCCTCGATCCGGATCCGGGCGCGCTTGATCGGCTCCTGGCTCGTCACGAAGTGGCGGGCGAGGTGGATGCCGAACTGCTCGGCGGACTCGATGCCGTACTCCTTGGCGAACGCGAAGACGGTGTTCTTCGTCGTGTCGGTGGGGAGGCAGTTGGCGTTGGAGCCGGTGAGGTGGACGTCGCTGAGGTCGCCGGAGAGGGCGACGGAGACGTTCAGGTCCTTGATGTGGTGGGTGGCGCCGTCCCGCGTGATCTTGACGACGCGGTTCTCTGCTTTGCCGTACTGGTTCTGGCCGAGAATCGTGGGCATGTCTGCTAGCTCCCTCGGTATACGGAGTAGCCGAACGGGTTGAGCAGCAGCGGTACGTGGTAGTGCTCGCCCGGGGTGACGGCGAAGGTGATCGCCACCTCCGGGAAGAACGCACCGCTGTCCCTTACGCGGGGGGCGTCCTGCTGCGCCTCGGCTTGCTTCTTCGCACTGTGCTGGGTCGAGAAGTACGCCTCGGTCTCGAAGTCGAGGCGTACGTGGGTGGTGCCCTCCGGCAGGGCCGGCAGGTCCTTGCAGCGTCCGTCCGCGTCGGTGGCGGAACCGCCGAGCGCGGTCCACTCCGCGTCGGAGCCGGCGCGGGCCGCGAGGGCGATGGCGACGCCCTCGGCGGGGCGGCCGATGCTGGTGTCCAGGATGTGCGTGGACACCGAGGCCGTGGTGTCGGTGCTCATTGCGGAGCTCCCTTCCTCTTTTGCTACGAGTCCTCTGCGGGGCTCGCGGGCCCTTCGCGGGGCCTACGCGCCTTCGGCGAGGCGGGTCAGCCGGATGCGGTTGATCTTGCCCAGTTCGGTGCGGACGATCTCGCGCTCCGTCTCGGGCGAGTTGCCGATCCGCTCGCGGACCGCGTCGCGCATCTGCTCGCCGCTCCTGCCGGTGGCGCAGATGAGGAAGACATGACCGAACTTGTCCTGGTAGGCCAGGTTGAGTTCGAGCATCTCGGCCTTGAGCTCCTCGGAGGCGCCGGCCATCCCGCTCTGCTCGCGGGAGGAGGTCGGGTCCCCGGCCTTCGGACGACCGATCGGCGGGTGCCCGGCCATCGCCTCGGCCAGGTCCTCGGCGGTCAGCTCGGCCATGGCGGCGTCGCTGGCGAGGAAGAGGGCTTCGGCGGTGGCGTACGGGCGCTGGGCGAGGATCTTGCTCCCCCACGCCGAGCTGGAGCACACCTCGTGGAGCGCGGCGAGGGCCTCGCTGTCCGCCGAGGTGTTGAACCGGGCCAGGCCCGGTGTCGTACCTGAAGTCACGGGAAGCCTCCGTGGCTGTTTTTCGCTGTGCGTCGGACGGGCTGCGGATAGCTAACGCCCTCCGCAACACAACGTCAACACTTTGTTGAAAAGTCGGTGACACAAAAGCCGTCGTCCCGACATGCGGACGACGGCTTGTGGACACACATGATCAACTAGTCGGCCTTGACGGCCTTTTCCCTGTTCAGGGCGGTCTCGCGGTTGAGGTAGTTGTACACGGTGAAGCGGCTGACGCCGAGCGCGCCCGCCACCGTCTCCACCCCGTGGCGCACGGAGAAGGCCCCGCGCGCCTCCAGGAGCCGGACGATCTCCTGCTTGGACTTGCGGTCGAGCTCCGCGAGCGGCGTCCCGTGCTGCCGCTCCATCGCGGCCAGGATGTGGTCCAGGGACTCCGAGAGCTGCGGGAGGCGCACGGCGAGCACGTCCTCCCCCTCCCAGGACAGGACGACGTCGTCGGGCTCGGCCAGCTCGGGCCCCAGCAGCTCGGCGCCCATGGCGTCGACCAGGGGCTTCACCGCGGCGATCAGGGGGTGTTCGTTCACTTCCCGTCCCCCCCGATCACGTTGACCTGGAGCGAGACGCGCGTGGCGCCGGCCGCGAGCGACTCGCGGAGCAGCGCGTCGACGGCGGTGAGGACCGCGTCGGCGCCGCCCTCCGCCGTGTTGCCGAAGGGACCGACGTCGACCGCGTCCAGGTCGGCCGACTGGATGACCTCACGGGCCACGACCGCGTGCGCCGGCGCCTCGTCGAGGTCGAACGGCTCGGTCGTGAACTCCACTCTCAAACGCACCATGACCCCACGCTACGGCCCCTCCCGGGCCCCGCGGGAGCCCCGGACCTGCGGGGACCCCTTGACAAGCCCGGCGACCTGCTTGCAACATTCCGACAGACAGAAACTTACTTCCGCTATACGGAAGGAGCGCCTACCCCTCATGGGATACACCGATCAGCGCTTCGATGTGAACCTGTCGATCCTCTTCACGGAACTCCCGCTCCTGGAGCGCCCCGCGGCCGCCGCCGCGGCGGGCTTCACCGCGGTCGAGCTGTGGTGGCCCTGGATCGACACCGCCACCCCCGAGCAGAGCGAGCTCGACGCCCTCAAGAAGGCCCTCGAGGACGCCGGCACCCAGCTGGTGGGACTGAACTTCTATGCCGGGCAGCTCCCCGGCCCGGACCGCGGGGCCCTCTCCGTACCGGGTGAGGAGTCGGACCGCTTCCGCGCCAACATCGACGTGGCCGCCGACTTCGCCGCCTCGGTCGGCTGCAAGGCGCTCAACGCGCTCTACGGCAACCGCGTCGAGGGCGTGGACCCGCAGATCCAGGACTCCCTCGCCCTGGAGAACCTGGTCCTGGCCGCCCGGGCCGCCGACCGCGTCGGCGCGATCCTCCTGGTCGAGACCCTCAACAAGCCGGAGTCGCCGCTCTACCCGCTGGTGAGCGCCCCCGCCGCGATCGAGGTCGTCGACAAGGTCAACGCGGCCACCGGACTCGGCAACGCCAAGTTCCTGCTCGACGTCTACCACCTGTCGATGAACGGCGAGGACGTGAGCGCGGTCATCGCGCAGTACGCGGACAAGACCGGTCACGTGCAGATCGCGGACAACCCGGGCCGCGGCGCGCCGGGCACCGGCGACCTGCCCCTGGAGCAGCTCCTCGACGAGCTGAAGAAGGCCGGTTACGACGGCTGGGTCGGCCTGGAGTACAAGGCCGCCGACGCCGCCGCGTCCTTCGCGTGGCTCCCGGCCGAGGCCCGCGCGGCCCGCTGACCGGCCGACCCGCGCCCCCTCCCCCGTACCACCAGAGTTTTCCGAGAGGCACCCTCACCATGAGCAACCTTCCCAAGATCGCGTGGATCGGCCTCGGCATCATGGGCTCCCCCATGTCCGAGAACCTCCTCAAGGCCGGCTACCAGGTCACCGGCTTCACCCTGGAGCAGGACAAGCTGGACCGCCTCGCCAAGGCCGGCGGCACCGCCGCGGGCTCGATCGCCGAGGCCGTCAAGGACGCCGACGTGGTCATCACGATGGTGCCCGCCTCCCCGCAGGTCGAGGCGATCTCCTACGGCCCCGAGGGCATCCTGGAGAACGCGAAGCAGGGCGCGCTGGTCATCGACATGTCGTCGATCACCCCGCAGACCTCGGTCGACCTCGCCAAGAACGCCGCCGAGAAGGGCATCCGCGTCATCGACGCCCCGGTCTCCGGCGGCGAGGCCGGCGCCATCGAGGCCGTGCTCTCGATCATGGTCGGCGGCGAGCAGGCCGACTTCGACGAGGCCCTGCCGATCCTGGAGGCCCTCGGCAAGACGATCGTGCTGTGCGGCCCGCACGGCTCCGGCCAGACGGTGAAGGCCGCCAACCAGCTCATCGTGGCGGTCAACATCCAGGCCTGCGCCGAGGCCGTGGTCTTCCTGGAGAAGTCGGGCGTGGACCTCCAGGCGGCCCTCGACGTCCTCAACGGCGGTCTGGCCGGCTCGACCGTGCTGACCCGCAAGAAGGACAACTTCCTGAACCGGGACTTCAAGCCGGGCTTCCGCATCGACCTGCACCACAAGGACATGGGCATCGTCACCGACGCCGCCCGCAACGTGGGTGCCGCCCTTCCGGTCGGCGCGGTCGTCGCCCAGCTCGTCGCCTCCCTGCGCGCGCAGGGCGACGGCGGCCTGGACCACTCGGCCCTGCTGCGCGCCGTCGAGCGCCTCTCCGGCCAGCAGGTCTGACCCCGCCCCCGCTTCCCCGGGGCCCCCGATTTCCGGTCGGCGGCGGCGCTGACAACTGTCCTGTCGCGCCCAGGCGCCGCCGCCGACCGGAACACCACACTTCATTTTCAACAAACTGTTGACGTTTTTCGGAGGGCGTACCTACGCTCCTGGCACCGTCACACAGTGCAGCTCCCGTACGGAAGGTCACGATGTCGCAGCGCGTGCTTACGACCGAGTCCGGCGCCCCCGTCGCCGACAACCAGAACTCCGCCACCGCCGGCGTCGGTGGCCCCCTCCTCCTCCAGGACCAGCACCTGCTGGAGAAGCTCGCGCGCTTCAACCGTGAGCGGATCCCGGAGCGCGTGGTGCACGCCCGCGGCTCCGGCGCGTACGGGTACTTCGAGGTCACCGACGACGTCACCGGCTTCACGAAGGCCGCCTTCCTCTCCGAGGTCGGCAAGCGGACCGAGACCTTCATCCGCTTCTCCACCGTGGCCGACTCGCTCGGCGGCGCGGACGCGGTGCGCGACCCCCGCGGCTTCGCGCTGAAGTTCTACACCGAGGAGGGCAACTACGACCTCGTCGGCAACAACACCCCGGTGTTCTTCATCAAGGACCCGATCAAGTTCCCCGACTTCATCCACTCGCAGAAGCGCGACCCGTTCACGGGCAAGCAGGAGCCGGACAACGTCTGGGACTTCTGGGCGCACTCCCCCGAGTCCACCCACCAGATCACCTGGCTCTTCGGCGACCGCGGCATCCCCGCCTCGTACCGCCACATGCACGGCTTCGGCTCGCACACCTACCAGTGGACCAACGAGGCGGGCGAGGCCTTCTTCGTCAAGTACCACTTCAAGACGAACCAGGGCATCCGCAGCCTCTCCGCCGAGCAGGCCGCCGAACTGGTCGGCAAGGACGCCAACTCGCACCAGACCGACCTGCTCCAGGCGATCGAGCGGGGCGTCAACCCCTCCTGGACCCTCTACGTCCAGATCATGCCGGCGGCCGAGGCCGCGGACTACCGCTTCAACCCGTTCGACCTCACCAAGGTGTGGCCGCACGCCGACTACCCGCTCCAGCGGGTGGGCCGCCTGGTCCTCGACCGCAACCCGGACAACGTCTTCGCCGAGGTCGAGCAGGCCGCGTTCTCCCCGAACAACTTCGTCCCGGGCATCGGCCCCTCGCCGGACAAGATGCTCCAGGGCCGTCTCTTCGCCTACGCGGACGCCCACCGCTACCGCCTCGGCGTGAACCACACCCTGCTGCCGGTCAACGCCCCCAGGGCGACCACGGCGCAGAACTACGGCCGGGACGGCTTCATGGCCACCCGCAACGGCTCGCGCCACGACAAGAACTACGAGCCCAACTCGTACCAGGGCCCGGCCCAGACCGACGCCGCGCTCTCCGCGCCGCTCGCGATCCACGGCTGGACCGGCACCCACGAGACGCCCGCGCACGTCAAGGACGACGACTTCTTCCAGGCCGGCGAGCTCTACCGCCTGATGTCCGAGGACGAGAAGGGCCGTCTGGTCGCCAACATCGCCGGCAGCCTCTCCCAGGTGTCCCGCGAGGACGTCGTCGAGAAGAACGTCGCGCACTTCGCCGCCGCCGACCCGGAGTACGGCAGGCGCGTCGCCGAGGCGGTCGCCGCCCTGCGCGACTGATCCACGGCGGAACCCAGACTGCGTACGGCACTTGACGGGAGGTCAGCGCCGTACGCGGTCCGGAACACCGGCCCGAATGAGGGGTGGCCGGTGGACCGGACAGCGTGAGGACCGCGGCGGCGCCGAGCCAGTGCGGTGGTAAGGGCGACGGCCCCCTTCCTGACCTGAAGGAGGGGACGGCCGCTCCGCCCGTCGGCACCGCCGCGGTCCCAACGCCTCCCCCGTACGGGGAATCCCGAGACTCCGCCCGGCGGCGCGAACGTCCTGTCGCGCCAGCCTCGCACCGTCGGGCGGACATCAGACGGGAGAGCGCGGAACCAGGTTTACGGTCCCTGGTTCCGCGCTCTTCTTCGTTTCCCGCCGGTCGGCCCGCGCCAGGAGGAACGTCACGGCGAGCGAGGCGACGGCGAGGAGCACCATCCCGGTCCGCGGCGAGGCGTACTGGGCCAGGGTGCCGGCCAGGGCCGCGCTCACCCCCTGGAACGCCAGCATCCCCGAGGAGTGCAGGCCCAGGGCGTGACCGCCCAGCTCCTCCGGCACCAGGGCCGTCAACCGCTCCTGGTGCAGCAGGCTCGCCCCGTACCCCACTGCCGACACGGTCACGGCGGCGAGCGCGAGCGGAAGCCCGGGGTCGAGGGCGAAGAGCAGGAACGGGGCCGCGAGCAGCGCCTGGAGCGGGAAGCGGAGCCGGGCGCGCAGCCGCTCCGGCAGGAAGCGGCCGACGGCGGTGTCCCCGACCAGCATTCCGAACGCGCCGCAGACGAAGAGGAGTCCGGCGCGCTCGGGGGCGTACGGCACGAACAGCGACTCGCAGCCCACGATCAGCCCGTTGGGCACCCAGAGCGCGAGGTAGCAGCGGCGGCGGGCGGGCAGGGACAGGAGCAGGGCGTTGGCGCGCCGGGTCGCGGCGATCGAGGGGCGTCCCTCCGCCCGCGGAGGGCGCGCCGCGAGGCCGAGCCGGGCGAGGAGGGCGGCGGCGAGGTAGAGCCCGGCGCCGGCGAGGACCGCGCCGCGCGGCGAGAGCAGGGCGACGAGGAGCCCGCCGGCCGCGAAACCGCCGATCTGGCAGACGCCGGTGGACATGTTCGTCACCGAGCGGCCGAGGAGGTACGCCTCGCGCGGCAGGATCTCGTTCAGGAGGCCGTACCGCACCCCGCCGCCCAGCGAGGCCGCGAGCCCCTCGGCGAGGAGGACCGCGAAGACCGCCCAGGTGGGGAGGGCGGGGACCGCCAGGACGGCCGTGCCCACGGCGAAGAAGAGGGCGATCCCGGAGAGCGCGGCGCGCGGCGGCAGCCGGTCGGCGGCGGAGAGCAGCGTGGTCGCGCCGAGGAGCTGGGCGAGCGAGGGCCCGAAGAGGGCCAGGGCCGAGAGGAGCGGCGAACCGGTGGCGCGGAAGACGAGGGTGGCGAGCCCGAGCCCGGCCACCGTCTGCGCGGCGGTGTGGGCGGAGCCGGTGAGGAAGAGCGGGGCGAATTCGGGGGTACGGAAGAGGGAGCGGTAGCGGGGGCCCTGGCGGGTGCGGTGACGGGCGTCCCGGCAGGTGTCGTGACGGGCTTCCCGGCGGGTGTCGTGACGGGCTTCCCGACGGGTGCCGTGGCGGGCGTGGTAACGGGACATGCGGGGAGTCTCGGGGGCGCTTGGCGCCCACCGTTATCGTTTCGCGCGGAGGCGAAACCGAGGAGCTCGGGGGGCGGCGGGATGGGCTGGTGGCGGATCGGGACCGACTCGCTCGCGGGCGGCCGCTTCGTGGTCTCGCCGCTGGCCGAGACGATCGCCGCGCTCAAGACCCTGCACGCGGCCGCCGCGACCCATCCGGGCGAACGGGCCTGGCTGGCCTCTTCGCTGCCCGCCTACCGGGCGCGTCTGGCGGCCGAGCCGCTCGACGCCCTGCTCGTACGGGCCGCGATCGGCCCCACCTGGAACGCGGACTTCCTGACGCCGCCACCGCTCGGCGAGGGCGAGCGCCCCTTCGGGGAGGAGGTGGAGGCCGTCCGCGCCGCCGACCCGGCCGGGGCGGTGCCGCAGCTCGCCGTCGCCCTCGGCGGCCCCGTGCCGGAGCCGCTGCGCTCGGCGCGGGACCTGCCCGGGCGGATGGCGGAGGTCCTGACGTGGGTGTGGGAGGAGACCGTGCTCCCGGAGTGGCCGCGGCGGCGGAGGATCCTCGAAGCCGACGTGACGGCGCGGACCGCGCGGTTGGGCCGGGCCGGCTGGGCGGCGGCCCTGGACGAGCTGTCGCCGGGCCGGATGCGCTGGCTCGGCGACGGTCGGCTCCAGGTCAACGCCCGCCCGTACCCGCCGCGTTCGGTCGACGGCGGCCGGCTGCTCTTCGTGCCGGTGACCCCGGCGACGGGCTGGGTGTCCTGGGAGGGCACGGAGCGGTTCGCGGTGGTCTACCCCTGCGCGGGCGTCCTGGCGGACGCCTCGGGCCCGGTCGTGCCGCGGGCCCTGGGCGCGCTGCTCGGACCGGGGCGGGCGGGGGTGCTCGTGCGCCTGGGGACGCCGAAGTCCACCAGCCAACTGGTGGCCCTGACCGGGCAGGGCCTCGGCTCGGTGGGCCGGCACCTGAAGGTGCTGCGGGAGGCGGGCCTCGTCCGGCGGGGACGGGCCGGCCGGTCGGTCCTGTACGAGTGGACGGAGGCGGGCGCGGTGCTCGTACGGGCGCAGGGCACCGGGACGTGAAACGGCCCCCGTCCCGGTGCTCGGCGGGACGGGGGCCGTGTCACGGCTCCGGGGTCAGACCTGGAGGGCCTTGATCGCGGTCGGGGCGTGGCCGGGCTCGGTGGCCAGCTCCTCGAACTCGGTGACGTCGCTCATGTCGACCGTCTTGCTCATCGCGATGTTGGTGATGCGCTCCAGGATCGCCTCGACGACGACCGGCACCCGGTGCTCGACGGCCAGCTTCTTGGCCTGCTCCAGGGCCTCGCCCAGCTTGTCCGGGTCCTCGACGCGGATGGCCTTGACGCCCAGGCCCTCGGCGACCTTGACGTGGTCGACGCCGTAGACGCCGATCTCCGGGGTGTTGATGTTCTCGAACTCCAGGTTGACCTCGAAGTTGATGCCGAGGCCGCCCTGCGCCTGCCGGATGAGGCCCAGGTAGGCGTTGTTCACGAGGACGTGGACGTAGGGGACCTTGTGCTGGGCGGCGACCGCCAGCTCCTCGATCATGAACTGGAAGTCGTAGTCGCCGGAGAGCGCGACGACCGGGGTCTCCGGGTCGGCGGTGGCGGCGCCGATGGCGGCCGGGATGGTCCAGCCGAGCGGACCGGCCTGGCCGCAGTTGATCCAGTGGCGCGGCTTGTAGACGTGCAGGAACTGCGCGGCGGCGATCTGGGAGAGTCCGATGGTGGTGACGTACCGGGTCTCCGGGCCGAAGGCCTTGTTCATCTCCTCGTAGACGCGCTGCGGCTTCATCGGGATGTTCTCGAAGTGCGTGCGGCGCTGGAGGGTGGCCTTGCGCTCCTGCGCGGAGGCGGCCCAGGCGGTGAAGTCGGGCAGGCGGCCGGCGGCCTTCCACTCCTTCGCGATCTCCAGGAAGAGCTCCAGGGCGGCCTTGGCGTCGGAGGCGACGCCGTAGTCCGGGGCGAAGATCTTGCCGAGCTGGGTGGGCTCGATGTCGACGTGGACGAACTTCCGGCCCTTGGTGTACGCGTCCAGGTTGTAACCCGTGTGGCGGTTGGCCCAGCGGTTGCCGATGCCGAGGACGAAGTCGGACTCCAGGAAGGTCGCGTTGCCGTAGCGGTGCGCGGTCTGGACGCCGACCATGCCGGCGGCCAGCTCGTGGTCGTCCGGGATGGTGCCCCAGCCCATGAGGGTGGAGATGATCGGGACGCCGGTCAGCTCGGCGAACTCGACGAGCAGGTCGGAGGCGTCGGCGTTGATGATGCCGCCGCCGGCGACGATCAGCGGGCGCTCGGACTCCAGGAGGAAGGACAGCGCCTTCTCGGCCTGGGCGCGGGTGGCGCGCGGCTTGTAGACCGGCAGCGGCTCGTACGTCTCCGGGTCGAACTCGATCTCGGTCAGCTGGACGTCGATCGGCAGATCGATGAGGACCGGGCCGGGACGGCCGGAGCGCATGAGGTGGAAGGCCTGCTGGAAGACGCCGGGGACCTGCGCGGCCTCCAGGACGGTGGTGGCGGCCTTGGTGACCGGCTTGGCGATGCTGGCGATGTCGACGGCCTGGAAGTCCTCCTTGTGGAGCTTCGAGACCGGGGCCTGGCCGGTGATGCAGAGGATCGGGATCGAGTCGGCGATCGCCGAGTACAGGCCGGTGATCATGTCGGTGCCGGCGGGGCCGGACGTACCGATGCAGACGCCGATGTTGCCGGCCTTGGCGCGGGTGTAGCCCTCGGCCATGTGGGACGCGCCCTCGACGTGGCGGGCGAGCGTGTGGCCGACGCCGCCCACGTTCTTGAGCTCGCGGTAGAAGGGGTTGATCGCCGCGCCGGGGACGCCGAACGCCTGGGTGACGCCTTCGCGCTTGAGGATCTCAACGGCCGCTGCGGCGGCGGTCATACGAGGCATGGGAGTGCTCCTGCTTCGGCCGGGCGGAACCGGGCGGACTTCCCTCTCGTCTCGGAGGTTCACCACCCGTTTCCGTAATACGGAAAAGCTGTTCTGCTATGTGGAAGCAATGTAGGTGGGGTGGCGAAGAACCGTCAAGGGAGGTCCGCGTGCCGGAACGGTTCGGGGGCGGTTCCGGGTGTCCGAAGTGGCCGAACACCCTCCCCCGGGGCGGTGGATGGGTGGACGATGGGAGCGGACGACAGGGGGTTGGACCGTGGGAGATCCGGTACCGGTGCGCTGCCCGGAATGCCTGAGCACGCAGGCGTACGCGGCGCCCGCCTTCCCCTGTGCGTGCGGGAGCCCCGTGGCGCCGCCGGTGGCGGCGGGCGCGGTGGCGGAGCCGATCACGCACCGGAACTGGACGGACGAGTGGGTCACCGTCCGCTGCGGCGCCTGCGGCCGCGAGGACGACTGGCCGCACCCGGAGCTCGGCTGCCAGTGCGGCGCGGTCCTGCGGGTGCCGGTCCGGGCGGCGGACGCGGTGCCCTCCGGGGGCGGCGGGGGCGCTTCCGACGACCCGAGCGGCCTGGGCGGCCCCGGTGGCCCCGGTGGCTCCGGCGGCCCCGGTGGCTCCGGCGGCTCCGGTGGCGGGAACACCGCGGGCGGTTCGGAGGCCGGTGCCGGTCCCGGCACCCGTACCGGCCATAAGGACGACCCGGGGCGTACGGACGCCCCGGGCCGTACGGACGCCGGCGCGGGCCGCGAAAGCCCCGACCGGACCGGCCCCGGCGTCCCCGCCCCCGGTCCCGCCGCCCCGCGCACCCCCGGCACCCCGCCGCCCCGGAGGCCGTACCGCCCGTTCGCCGAGCGCCACCCCGCCCACGTCCCGCCGCCGCCCACGGCTCCGCGCCCGGCCCCGGCGCGGGGCGCCTTCCGGCCCGTGACGATCCGGACCGGGCGGGACGCGGTGGCCGCCGCGGCCTCGTACCTGCGCTGGCTCGGCTTCCGGGACGTCGTCCAGCCCGAGGAGCGGCCCGCCTCCGGGGTGGACCTGCGGGCGCCGGGACTCGTCGCCCAGGTGGACCCGAGCACCCGCCCCACCGGACTGCGGGCGGTCGAGTGCCTCTGGCTCAACGGACTGGGCGCCTCGGCCACGAGCGTGTTCTTCTCGCTCGCCGGCTACACCCCGGAGGCCCGTACGCGCGCCGCCGAGGTCGGCCTGCCGCTCTTCGTCCTCGACCTGACCGGCACCCCGCAGCCGGTCAACCACGCCGCCGACGACCTGGCCGCGGGAGGCGCCTGACCCCGCGCCCGCGCTCCTCCGCGCCCGCACCCGGCGCCCGGGCTCCGCGGAGCGCGCCCCCGGCCTCCCCCCACAACACCTCGGCATCCGAAATCGGCCATTCACGCGTGAGGAACACGCTCCGCCGGGCACAACTCCCTTGGGGGGTGGGCGTCATGCCGACGGGGATGTGGTGGTTCATCGGAGCGGCGTGGGCCGAGCTGCTGCTCGCCGCCGTGCTGGCGCGAACGTGCAGCCGGGAGAGCGGTCCACCGGGCGCGGACGCCGTGCCGACGCCGCAGGCGCTCGCGCTGCTGCGCGGCGGGCGGCGGGCCGCCGTCATCGTGGCGCTCGTGGCACTGCACCAGCGCGGGGCGGTCGCGGCGGGCCGCAAACATACGATTCGGGCCAACGGCGGGCCGGGCCGGACCCGTGACCCCGTGCAGCTCGGGGTGCACGGGGCGCTCCGCCGGGCCCTCGCCCTGGGGGACCTCACGCAGCGCCCCGAGGCGCGGCGGGCCGTGGACGCGCTCAGCGGCGAGCTGCGCGGGGCCGGGCTGCTGCGGCCGGTCGCGCAGCTGTGGGTGGTGCGGGCCCTGCTCGGCTGCGTGCTGTTGACCGTCCTCGTCGGGGCGGTCGCGACGGGGGCGTTCCGCGCGGACCTGCCGGCGGTGCTGGCGGTCGGCCTGCCACCGGCCCTCGGGGCGGTGGCGGTGCTGCTGCGGCTGCCCGTCACGACCGGTGCGGCGCGGCGGCTGCTCGCCGGGCTGCGCGAGCGGTACCCGCTGCCGGCCCACCGGCGGGAGGTGACGGACGGGCGCCTGGTCCAGCTGTACGTGGCGCTGTACGGGGATCCGGCGCTCGCCCTGTTCCTGCCCCGCTTCTCGCGGGACGGCGGGCTGCTCGACCGGCCCGGGGACGCGGACCGGAACCGGCCGCCGCCGGGCGGCACCACCCGCCCCTGAGGACCGTCCCGCACCCGCCCCGCGTCATACTGCCGTATGCGCATCAGAGCGGCCGTCGCGGCCGACCTCCCGCTGCTCCAGGACATCGAGCGGGCGGCGGGCGAACCCTTCCGCTCCCTCGGCATGGCGGCGATCGCCGACGACGACCCGCCGTCCCTGGAGACCCTGGAGGCGTACCGCCGGGCGGGCCGGGCCCGGGTCGCGGCGGACGCCGCCGACCGTCCGGTGGCGTACCTGCTCATCGACCCGGTCGACGGCGCCGCCCACATCGAGCAGGTGTCGGTGCACCCGGACGCCGCCCGCCGGGGCGTCGGGCGGGCCCTGATCGAGCACCTGGCGGTGACCGCCGGGGAGGAGGGCCTGACGGCGCTGACCCTGACGACCTTCGCCGAGGTGCCCTGGAACGCCCCGTACTACGCCCGGCTCGGCTTCCGCCCCCTCACCGACTCCGACCCGGCCCTCACGGAGGGCCTGCGCGCGATCGTCCACGCGGAGGCGGCCCACGGCCTGGCGGCCTGGCCCCGCGTCTGCATGCGCAGGGACCTCACCGGCACCCGCCAGGGCCTGTCCGGCGGATCAGGGTCGGACAGGCCCTAGTTCCCGGCGTACCGCTCCCGCAGCTCCACCTTCCGCACCTTCCCGCTCACCGTCATCGGGAACTCCGCGAGGATCTCCACCCGGCGCGGGATCTTGTAGTGGGCGAGGCGGTCGCGGCAGAAGGCGGTGATCTCCTCCGGGGTGGGCGGGTCGGCCGGGTCGCGGGGGATCACGCAGGCCAGGATCTCCTCGCCGTAGCGCTCGTCGGGGACCCCGACCACCTGGACGTCCGCGACCTTGGGGTGGCCGTGCAGGAACTCCTCGATCTCGCGCGGGTAGACGTTCTCACCGCCCCGGATGATCATGTCCTTGATGCGGCCGACGATCTGCACGTAGCCGTCCTCGCGCATCACCGCCAGGTCGCCGGTGTGCATCCAGCGGCCGGGGTCGATCGCCTCGGCGGTCTTCTCCGGCTCGTCCCAGTAGCCGAGCATCACGCCGTAGCCCCGGGTGCACAGTTCGCCCGCCGCGCCGCGCTCCACGGTCAGCCCGCTCGCCGGGTCCACGACCTTCACCTCGACGTGCGGCAGGACCCGGCCGACGGTGCCGGTGCGGCGCTCCAGGTCGTCGTCGCGGCGGGTCTGGGTGGAGACGGGCGAGGTCTCGGTCATGCCGTAGCAGATCGACACCTCCGCCATGTTCATCTCGGCGACCACCCGCTTCATCACCTCCACCGGACACGGCGAGCCCGCCATGATGCCGGTGCGGAGGGTGGACAGGTCGTACGTCGCGAAGTCGGGGAGGTTCAGCTCCGCGATGAACATCGTCGGCACCCCGTACAGCGAGGTGCAGCGCTCCTCCTGGACCGCCCGGAGGGTGGCGGCCGGGTCGAAGGAGGGGGCGGGGATCACCATGCAGGCACCGTGCGAGGTGGCCGCGAGGTTGCCCATGACCATGCCGAAACAGTGGTAGAACGGGACGGGAATGCAGATTCTGTCCTGCTCGCTGTAGCCGATCATCTCCCCGACGAAGTAACCGTTGTTGAGGATGTTGTGGTGGGAGAGCGTGGCCCCCTTCGGGAAGCCCGTGGTCCCCGAGGTGTACTGGATGTTGACGGGCTCGTCGCAGGAGAGCGGCTCCGGGCGCGACTCCCCGGGCGTCCGGGTGAGAAACGCGTCCCAGCTCGCGTCCCCGAAGTACACCGTCTCGCGCAACCCCGGGCACTCTCCCCGCACTTGCTCGACCATCGCCCGGTAGTCGCTCGTCCTGTGGGCGAGGGAGGCGAAGAGCAGGGAGACGCCCGACTGGTTGAGCACGTACGCCAACTCGTGGGCGCGGTAGGCCGGGTTGATGGTGACCATGACGGCGCCGACGCGGGCGGTGGCGTACTGGACGAGGACCCATTCCGCGCAGTTCACGGCCCAGACGCCGACCCGGTCGCCCTTGCGGACGCCGCTGCCGAGCAGCGCCCCGGCGAGCCGGTCGACGTCCGCGCCGAACTCCGCGTACGTCCAGCGGCGCCCGGTGGGGACGTCGACCAGCGCCTCGCGGTCGGGCCAGGCGGCGACGGCCCGGTCCAAGTTGGCTCCGATGGTGTCCCCGAGCAGCGGGGTGGTGGAGGTGCCGTGCGCGTACGAGAGTTCCGGCGTGCTCATGCGAGGTCCCCTTCCGCGTACTCGGTGCCGCCGCCCTCGGCGGTGAGGCGGCGCAGCTCCACCCGGCGGATCTTGCCGGAGACGGTCTTGGGCAGGTCGGCGAACTCGATGCGCCGGATCCGCTTGTACGGGGCGAGGACCGCGCGCGAGTGCGCGAAGAGGGCCTTCGCGGTCTCCGGGCCCGGCTCCCAGCCCGCCGCGAGGACCACGTACGCCTTGGGGACGGCGAGCCGCAGCGGGTCGGGAGCGGGGACGACGGCGGTCTCGGCGACGGCCTCGTGCTCCAGGAGCGCGCTCTCCAGCTCGAACGGGCTGATCTTGTAGTCGGAGGCCTTGAAGACGTCGTCGGACCGGCCGATGTAGGTGATGTAGCCGTCCGCGTCCCGCGCGCCGATGTCGCCGGTGCGGTAGTGGCCGCCGGCCATCGCCTCCGCCGTGCGCTCCGGGTCGCCGTGGTAGCCGGCCATCAGACCCACCGGGCGGGCGGACAGGTCGAGGCAGATCTCGCCCTCGTCGACGTCCGGGCGGCCGCTCACCGGATCGACCAGGGTCACCCGGTAGCCGGGGCTCGGGCGGCCCATGGAGCCCTCCTTGAGGCGCTGGCCGGGGCTGTTGGAGACCTGGACGGCGGTCTCGGTCTGCCCGAAGCCGTCGCGGACGGTGATGCCCCAGGCGCGCCGGACGGCCTCGATGACCTCGGGGTTGAGCGGTTCGCCGGCGGCGACGACCTCGCGCGGCGGGGTCTTGAGCTGCCCCAGGTCGGCCTGGATCAGCATCCGCCAGACGGTCGGCGGGGCGCAGAAGCTGGTGACCCCGTTCCGCTCCATCTCGTCCATGAGGCGGGCCGGGTCGAAGCGCGTGTAGTTGTGGACGAAGACGGTCGCCTCGGCGTTCCACGGGGCGAAGAGGTTGGACCAGGCGTGCTTGGCCCAGCCGGGCGAGGAGATGTTGAGGTGCACGTCGCCGGGCTTGAGCCCGATCCAGTACATGGTGGCGAGGTGCCCGACCGGGTACGAGGTGTGGGTGTGCTCGACCAGTTTGGGGCGGGCGGTCGTGCCCGAGGTGAAGTACAGCATCAGGGTGTCGTCGGCGCGCGTGTCGCCGTCCGGCTCGAAGGCGTCGGACTCGCGGGCGGCGAGCTCGTACTCCCGCCACTCCCCCGTCCCGTCGCCGCCGACCGCGATCCGGGTGTAGTCGCCGGGGACGTCGTCGAACTTGGCGGTGTCCTCGGCGCGCACGAGGACGTGGCGGGCGCGGCCCCGGTCGACGCGGTCGCGCAGGTCGGCGGGGCCGAGGAGCGGGGTGGCGGGGATGACGACGGCCCGCAGCTTCATCGCGGCGAGGACGGTCTCCCACAGCTCGACCTGGTTGCCCAGCATGACCACGATCCGGTCCCCGGCGCGGACGCCCAGGGACCGCAGCCGGTTCGCGACCCGGTTCGAGCGGGCGGACATCTCCGCGAAGGACACCTTCGTCCCGGAGCCGTCCTCCTCCACGATGTGCAGGGCGGTGCGGTCGTTGCCCTCCGCGACGACGTCGAACCATTCGAGCGCCCAGTTGAACCGCTCGGGCCGGGGCCACGCGAAGCCCTCGTAGGCCGCCGCGTAGTCCTCCCGGTGCTCCAGGAGGAAGTCCCGGGCGGCCCGGAACTCCTCGGTCGCACTGGTTGCCGTCATGTGTCCTCCTCGTTGCGGGACCGGTCCAGGACATCGTGTAATCGGTGACCCAGGTCTCACCACCCCCGTTCGGGGGTGAACCCGCGGACGGCGAGGGCCGGCGCGGCGGGGCCGGCGGCCACGAAGGAGAACGCGGTGCGCGAGCACGTCGAATCGTCGGTGGAGCTGCGCGGGGCGCTGCTGAGGCTGCGCCGCGCCACCGGGCTCCCGGTGGTCTTCGGGGGGCTGACGCACGAGACCCGGGGGCTGCGGATCGGCGAGCTGAACGGCGCGGTGACACCGGCCCTGCGCGGGCTCGCGATCTCGGCGGGCTCCGGCCTGGGCGGGAAGTGCCTGGCGCTGGGACGGCCGTGCGCGGTGACGGACTACCCGTCGGCGCGGCACATCACCCACGAGTACGACGGTCCGGTGTCGGCGGAGGGGCTGCGGTCGGTGATCGCGGTGCCGGTCGTCGTGCGCCGGAAGGTGCGGGGCGTGCTGTACGGGGCGCTGCGCGACGCGCTGCCGGTCGGCGAGCGGGTCTTCGACGCGGCGGTGGCGGCGGCCCGCGACCTGGAGCAGGCGCTGGCGGTACGGGACGAGGTCCGGGAACTCCTGGCCCCGCCCCCGCCGGGCCCCTCCTGGGAGGAGGTCCGGCAGGCGTACGGCGAGCTGCGCGAGCTGGCGCCGAAGGTTACGGACCCGGAGCTGCGGGAACGGCTCCTGGCGGTCTGCGGCCGCCTGGAGACGGCCTCCGGCGCCCCCGCCGCCCTCCCCGGGGTGGCCCTGACCCCGCGCGAGACGGACGTCCTGGCGGCGGTCGCCTCGGGCGCGACGAACGCGACGGCGGCCGTACGGCTCGGGCTGCGCCCGGAGACGGTGAAGGGCTACCTGCGCTCGGCGATGCGGAAGCTGGGGGCGCACACGCGGATGGAGGCGGTGGTGGCGGCGCGGCGGGCGGGGGCGCTGCCGTAGGCCTTCCGTACGGCTCCGCGGGACTCAGGACTCAGAAGTCGAGGAGCACCCGGTCCCACTCCGCCGCGTGGCCGGCGTTCACGCCGTGCGGGCCGCCCGGGACCAGGTGGACCCGGCTGCGGGGCAGCGCGTCGCGGGTCCGGGCGGTAGAACGCGTCCCGCCGAACCCCCTGCGGTCGTAGGTGACCACGCGCTACCCGGCCTCGGCGAGGGCCGGCACCCGGTACTTCCACGACTCGCCCGACAGCGGCCGGCCGTGGATCAGGACGACCGGCCGGCCCGGCCCGGCGGTGTCGTCCACGTGCAGGGCGGTGTCGCGGAACAGCCCGTGGTGGGCGGCGGTCTCGGCCATGCACGGTTCCTCCCGGAACGCGGTGGAGGCGGCCTCTGCCACCCGCGCCTTCCGGTCCGATGCGCGCGCCGCCGTTCGTTCCTCCGGTCAGAACAGTGCCTGGGCCGCGTACAGCGCCCCCAGGACCGTGGCGAGGGTGCCGAGGAGGAGGCGGAGGGCGGTTTCTGGGAGGTGGGGTTGGAGGCGGGCGCCGAGGTAGCCGCCGATCAGGCCGCCGAAGCCGCAGGCGAGGCCCAGGGCCCAGTCCGGGGCGGCGGCCTCGGTGGTGGTGAGGGAGAGCAGGGCGAAGGTGGCGGCGCCGACGACGGAGGTCGCGAAGGTGGCGGCGAGCGCGGCCGGGGCCACGCGGGAGACGGGGACGCCCCGGCCCGCCAGGACCGGGCCGAGGAGGGAGCCGCCGCCGATGCCGTAGATCCCGCCCACCACCCCGACGGCCAGGGCGAGTCCGGTGACCGCGCGGGGCGAGGGCTCGGCGCCGGTCCGCTTCCGGGCGGGGCGCAGGGTGCGGACGCACAGCCACACGCCCAGGGGCAGCAGCAGCGCGGCGATGAGGGCGCGGAAGACGGTGGGGCCGGGGAGGGCGAAGACGCGGACGACGGCGCCGGCCACCACCCCGGGGAGGGTGCCCGCCACCAGGAGGCGGGTGAGGGGGCCGCGCAGGGCGCCGGTCCTGGCGTGGCGCCACAGGGCGCCGGGGCCCGCGACCACGTTGAACAGCAGGTTCGTCGGCGTGACGGAGGGGTTCGGCACGGCGAAGACGCTCAGTTGGACCGGGAGCAGGAACACCGCCCCCGAGACCCCGGCCGGCGCGGTCACGACGGAGATCAGCAGTCCGGCGGCCACCCCGCCGAGCAGCGTCGTCCAGTCCACCGCGCCCCCCACCGTTCCGAGATCGTCCGGACAGTATCGGGCCCGGCCCGGGCGGCCCCTCCCTCAGCCCCTCCCCTGCTCCTCCACCGCGTACGGGACGAACGTGCTGGTGTGCTCGTCGACGGCGAGGGCGCGGCCGAGCGGGGGCACCGCCCGCTGGGGGCAGTCGAGGCGTTCGCAGACCCGGCAGCCCATGCCGATGGGGGTGGCGGCGGCCCTGTTGCCGAGGTCGAGGCCGTCGGAGTAGACGAGCCGGGAGGCGTGGCGCAGTTCGCAGCCGAGGCCGATGGCGAAGGTCTTGCCGGGTTCGCCCCAGCCGCCCCGGTGGCGGGTCACCGTGCGGGCGGTCCACAGGTAGCGCTGCCCGTCGGGCATGGCCGCCACCTGGACGTGGATGCGGCCGGGGGCGGCGAACGCCTCGTACACGTTCCAGAGGGGGCAGGTGCCGCCGGCGCGGGAGAAGTGGAAGCCGGTGGCGGACTGCCGCTTGGACATGTTCCCGGCCCGGTCGACCCGGACGAAGGAGAACGGCACCCCGCGCAGACGGGGGCGCTGGAGGGTGCTGAGGCGGTGGCAGACCGTCTCGTAGCCGAGTCCGAAGCGGTCGGTGAGCCGCTCGATGTCGTAGCGCGTCTCCTCCGCGGCGGTGTGGAAGGCGCGGTACGGCAGGACGAGCGCGGCGGCCAGGTAGTTGGCGACGCCGATGCGGGCCAGGGACCAGGTGCGGGAGCCCTCCTCGTAGTCCTCGGAGGCGTACCCGGAGAGCAGGGCGTCCTGTTCGAGCAGGGCGAGCTGGGTGGCCATGCGGAAGGCCTGCTGGCCGGGGCGCAGCCGGGGCGAGAGGTGCAGGATGCGGGCGGCCGGGTCGTAGCGGTGGAGCTGCCGGTCGGCCTCGGCGTCGGCGGCGATCCGGACGCCGTGGCGCTCGTCGAGCCGGGCGGCGAGGGCCCGGCGCACCTCGCCGGGGCGGACGCCGATCTCCTCCGCGAGCCCCTCGGCGGCGAGGTCGGCGTCGTGGAGGTAGTTGCGGCGCCGGTAGAAGAACTCGCGGATCTCCTCGTGCGGCGTGCGGGCGCGCGCCGCGTCCGGGGCGAGGGCGTCGCCGCGGTCGCCGCTCAGGGCGGCGAGGCGCTCGGTGAGGGCCTGGCGGCCGCGGCCGAGGTCGAGGAGGACGGCGGCCACGTGCGGGAGGCGGGAGGCGAGCTCCGCGAGGTCGGCGGCGGAGAGCGCGGAGCGGTCGAGTTCGTCGGCCAGGGTCTCGCGCAGGTCGGCCAGGAGCCGGCCGGTGTCCCGCTCGGAGAAGAAGTCGGGGTCGACGCCGAAGGACTCGGCGACCCGCAGCAGGACGGGGACCGTCAGGGGCCGGGTGTCGTGCTCCATCTGGTTCAGGTAGCTGGGCGAGATCCTGAGCACCCTGGCCAGGTCCGCCTGGCTCAGCCGGCGCTCCTCGCGCAGCCGCCGCAGCCGCGCCCCCGCGTAGATCTTGCTCACGGCCGTTCCCTTCGGGTCGTACGTGGGTCACACCCTAGGTCACCCCGGGCCCTTTCGGGGCTTCGCAAACTTGGCAAACCCGGGGTGAAAGATTCGCAGAAGTTGGCATGCGGCCATGGTTGATGGCACGGAGTGCCACTGCGAAAGTCGGACCACGGCCCGCCGGTGACCCGGCAGGAGGCGGAGTTCGGGGCACGGCTCATGCCCTGACGTCGTAGGACCCGGTCGTCTCCGCCCGGGGCACGGCGGGCCGTTCGTCACCTCATACGGAGCTTCGCGAGTCTTCGCCGACCTTCGCAAAGTTCGACACTCCCCGGGAGAGACCATCATGGCGCAGGCAGGAAACCAGGCGGCCGAAGAGCTGGCGCGGCAGTGGGCCACGGACCCCCGCTGGAAGGGCGTCGAGCGCACCTACACCGCCGAGGACGTCGTCCGCCTCTCGGGCAGCGTCCGCGAGGAGCACACCCTCGCCCGGCGCGGCGCGGAGCGCCTGTGGCGTCAGCTGCACGAGCTCGACTACGTCCACGCGCTCGGCGCCCTCACCGGCGGCCAGGCCGTGCAGCAGGTCCGGGCCGGGCTCCAGGCCATCTACCTGTCCGGCTGGCAGGTCGCCGCCGACGCCAACCAGGCCGGCCACACCTACCCCGACCAGAGCCTCTACCCGGTCAACTCGGTGCCGCAGGTGGTCCGCCGGATCAACAACGCGCTGCTGCGCGCCGACCAGATCGCCACCGCCGAGGGCGGCACCGACACGACCGACTGGCTCGCGCCGATCGTCGCCGATGCCGAGGCCGGCTTCGGCGGTCCGCTGAACGCCTTCGAGCTGACCAAGGCGATGATCGCGGCCGGTGCGGCGGGCATCCACTACGAGGACCAGCTGGCCTCCGAGAAGAAGTGCGGCCACCTCGGCGGCAAGGTGCTCGTGCCCACCTCGCAGCACGTCCGCACCCTCAACGCGGCCCGGCTCGCCGCCGACATCGCCGGCACCCCGACCCTGGTCATCGCCCGCACCGACGCCCTCGCCGCGAACCTGCTCACCAGCGATGTCGACGAGCGGGACGCCGAGTTCACCACCGGCGAGCGCACGGCGGAGGGCTTCTACCGGGTGCGCAACGGCATGGCGCCGGTCATCGCCCGCGGCCTGGCCTACGCCCCGTACGCCGACCTCATCTGGGTCGAGACCGGCACCCCGGACCTGGCGCAGGCCCGCGAGTTCGCCGAGGCGATCCACGCGGAGCACCCCGACCAGATGCTGGCGTACAACTGCTCGCCGTCCTTCAACTGGAAGGCGGCCCTGGACGACGACCAGATCGCCAAGTTCCAGCGCGAACTGGGCGCCATGGGCTACAAGTTCCAGTTCATCACCCTGGCCGGCTTCCACTCGCTCAACCACGGCATGTTCGACCTGGCCCGCGGCTACGCGGAGCACGGCATGACCGCGTACGTCGACCTCCAGGAGCGCGAGTTCGCCGCGCAGGAGCACGGCTTCACCGCCGTCAAGCACCAGCGCGAGGTCGGCACCGGCTACTTCGACCTGGTCTCCACCGCCGTCAACCCCGCCTCCTCCACGACCGCGCTCGCCGGGTCCACGGAGGAGGAGCAGTTCCACTAGGCCCTCCGAGGCCCCTCGAACCGCGGGGGCGGGTGTCCACGTCACCCGTCCCCGCACCCCCTCCCCGTACGACCCGCGCCCCCGCCCTCCCCCGCACCACCCGCTCCCCCTCAGGAGACACCGATGACCACCAGCGCCGTCCCGACCCGCCAGGTCCGCGTGCTCGCGGCCCCGGGCGACCGCCACGACGAGATCCTCACCCCCGACGCCCTGGACTTCGTCGGCCGTCTCGCCACCGCCTTCGGCGAGCGCCGCCGGTGGCTCCTCAAGGAGCGGCGCCGGCAGGCCATCCGGCTCGCCACCGGCTCGCCGCTCGACTTCCCGCTCACCACCTCCGCCGTGCGCGCCGACCCGGACTGGCGGGTCGCCCCGCCCGCCCCCGGCCTGACCGACCGCCGGGTGGAGATCACCGGTCCGCCGGAGCGGCGGGCGGCGGTCGACGCGCTCAACTCCGGTGCCAGTGTGTGGATGGCGGACTTCGAGGACGCCACCGCGCCCACCTGGGAGAACGTGATCGGTGGCCAGCTCGTCCTGCTCGACGCGATCGAGCGGCGCCTCGACTTCACCACCGGGGGAGGCCAGGAGTACCGGCTGCGCGAGGGCCGGCTGCCGACGATCGTGGTCCGGCCGCGCGGCTGGCATCTGGACGAGGAGCACCTGGAGCTCGACGGCGGCCCGGTGCCGGCCGCGCTCGTGGACTTCGGCCTGTACTTCTTCCACTGCGCGCGGCGGCAGACCGACGCCGGGTACGGCCCGTACTTCTACCTCCCCAAGCTGGAGAACCGGTACGAGGCGCGCCTGTGGAACGACGTGTTCCTGCTCGCCCAGGAGCTCCTGGACATCCCCCGGGGCACCGTCCGCGCCACCGTCCTCATCGAGACGATCACGGCGGCGTTCGAGATGGAGGAGATCCTGTACGAGCTGCGGGAGCACAGCGCGGGCCTCAACGCGGGCCGCTGGGACTACCTGTTCAGCCTGATCAAGACCTTCGGCCACCGCTCCGACTTCCTGCTGCCCGACCGGACGAAGGTGACGATGACGGCCCCGTTCATGCGGGCGTACACCGAACTGCTCGTGCGCACCTGCCACCGGCGCGGCGCCCACGCGATCGGCGGCATGGCCGCCCAGGTGCCGGCCGAGGACGCGGCGGCGAAGGAGGCCGTGCTCGCCGCGGTCCGCCTGGACAAGGAGCGGGAGGCGGAGGACGGCTTCGACGGCTCGTGGGTGGCCCATCCGGGGCTCGTGCCGGTCTGCCGCGAGGTCTTCGACGGGGTCCTCGGGGACCGTCCGCACCAGCTCGACCGGAGCCGCGAGGACGTGCGGGTGACGCCCGGGGAGCTGCTCGCGGTGCGGCGGGTCGGCGGACCGCCGACCGAGGAGGGCGTCCGCACCAACATCGCCGTGGTGCTCCGCTACTACGACGCCTGGATCCGGGGCCGGGGCGCCGTCGTCCTGGACGGCCTGGTGGAGGACGCCGCGGCCGCCGAGATCGCCCGCGTCCAGATCTGGCAGTGGCTCCGGCACCGGACCGTCGAGCGCGACACGGTCCTGGAGCTCCTGGAACGGGAACTGGACGCGCTCGGCGCCGAGTTCCCGTGGGCGGCCCTGAACGAGGTGCGGGAGCTCTTCGAGAGCACCGCGCTCACCGCCGAACTGCCGCTCTTCTTCACCCCGGAGGCGTACTCCCGCCACCTCGTCCGTACCGTCGCGACCGCGGACGTGACGGTGTGAGCGGCGCGGGCGCCGGTCCGGGCGGCGGCACGGAGGCCGGTACGAGTCCCGGTCCGGGCGGCGGCATCCGGCGCGTCGGCGTCGTGGGCGGCGGGCAGATGGGCGCGGGCATCGCGGAGGTCTGCGCGCGGGCCGGGCTCCCCACCGTGATCTGCGAGGCCGACCGCGCGGCGGCGCGGGCCGCCCGCGAGCGGGTCGCCGTCTCCCTCGAACGGGCCGTCCGGCGCGGCAAGCTGGACCGCCCCTCCGCCGAGGCGGCGCTCGACCGGATCACGGCCACCGCCGAAATGTCCGACCTCGCGGACCGGCAGCTCGTGGTCGAGGCGGTGGTCGAGGATCCCGCCGTCAAGTCCCGGGTGTTCGCCGCGCTCGACAAGATCGTCACCGACCCGGCGGCGGTCCTCGCCACCAACACCTCCTCGCTCCCGGTCATGCGGCTCGGCATGGCCACCGAGCGCGCCGACCGGGTCGTGGGGCTGCACTTCTTCAACCCGGTGCCCGTGCTGCCGCTCGTGGAGATCGTCACGACCCTCCACACCTCGGCGGCGACGACGGCCGCGGTGACGTCCTTCGCGACGGAGACCCTGGGCAAGACCGCCATCAGCTCCCGCGACCGGGCCGGCTTCGTCGTCAACGCCCTGCTCGTCCCGTACCTGCTGTCCGCGATCCGGATGACGGAGTCGGGGTTCGCCTCCGCCACGGACGTCGACCGGGGCATGGAACTGGGCTGCGCCCACCCGATGGGGCCGCTGCGGCTCGCGGACCTGATCGGACTCGACACGGTCGCGTCCATCGCGGACTCGCTGTACGAGGAGTTCAAGGAGCCCCTGTACGCCCCTCCCCCGCTGCTCCTGCGGATGGTGGAGGCGGGGCTGCTCGGCCGGAAGACCGGCCGGGGGTTCCACGTGTACGACCGGGCGGAGACGTCCGGGCGGCCGGCCTGAGGGGGCCGGCACCCGCCGCCGGGGAGGGGCCCGGTGGAGGGTCCCGAGAGAGGACCCGGCGGCGGTACGGCGAGGGGCCGGGGACGGGTGGTGCCGTCCCCGGCCCCGCCGTCGTGCGGCCCTGCGGTCGCGCGGCCCCGGCGTCGTGCGGCCCTGCGGTCGCGCGGTCGCGATGCTCCGCGGGCGGCAACCGCCCGTCTCACCTCCGCGTCCGCATGGCGAGACGCACTCCTCCCGTCCGGCGATCGACCCCACAGTCTGGCCGGGCAGCTGGTTCGCCCCGTCCGCCAGGCGGGACGCGTCGTAAGAGGGAACCCGGTGGGAATCCGGTGGGAATCCGGGGCTGCCCCGCAGCGGTGAGCGGGAACGACCGCCGCCATACGCACTGGACCCGGGAAGGGTCTGGGAAGCGACGGCCAGTAGGAGTCGTGCACGACACGACGCGCCCGCGAGTCCGAAGACCTGCCCGCTGCCCGCACGCGGACGATTCCGCGCGCGGACATCCCGGTGACCTCGAGGGCGGGTCGGCGCACATACCAGGCGGACGACCGCGCCCCGCCGCGCGTGCTCGCGACCGTCCGGTCCGTCGCCCCTTCGCACCCCCGTCCCGTCTCCGGGATCTCAGGGATTCATCTCGCGAAGGAGATCTCCGTGACCACGAAGTCCGCAGCCGCGGCAGCACGGGCCACCGTGTACGGCTACCCCCGCCAGGGCCGTGACCGGGAGCTGAAAAAGGCGATCGAGGGCTACTGGAAGGGCCGCGTCACCGCCGACTCCCTCCGGTCCACCGCCGCCGAACTGCGCCGCGCGAACTGGCGGCGGCTCGCCGGAGCCGGCGTCCACGAGGTGCCGACCGGCGACTTCTCGTAGTACGACCACGTCCTGGACACCAGCGTCATGGTGGGCGCGATTCCCGCGCGGCACCGGGAGGCGGTCGCCGCGGACGCCCTGGACGGCTACTTCGCGATGGCGCGCGGCACGCAGGACGTCGCCCCGCTGGAGATGACGAAGTGGTTCGACACCAACTACCACTACCTGGTGCCGGAGCTGGGCCCGGACACGGTCTTCTCGGCCGACTCCTCCAAGCAGGTCGCGGAGCTCAAGGAGGCCCTGGCCCTGGCTCTGGGGCCGGCGGCCCGTCCGGTCCTCGTCGGACCCGTCACCTACCTGCTGCTCGCCAAGCCCGCGCCGGGCGTGGCCGCCGACTTCGACCCGCTGCCCCTGCTCGACCGGCTCCTGCCGGTGTACGCGGAGGTCCTCGCGGACCTGCGGGCGGCCGGCGCCGCGTGGGTGCAGCTGGACGAGCCCGCGCTCGTCCAGGACCGCACCCCGGCCGACCTGAACGCCGCCGCCCGTGCCTATCGCGACCTCGGCGCGCTCACCGACCGGCCCAAGCTCCTCGTCGCCTCGTACTTCGACCGCCTCGGGGACGCCCTGCCCGTCCTGGCCAAGGCGCCGGTCGAGGGCCTGGCGCTCGACTTCACCGGCCCGGCCGCGGCCAACCTGGACGGGTTCGCCGCCGTCGCCTCCCGCGCGACCTCCCCCCTCACCCGGAACCCGCGGGTGCGCGCCCGGACCGCCGCCGTGACGGAGGCCGACTCCCGCCGCTCGCAGCCGTACCCCGAGCGGGCCTCCGCCCAGCGCGCCCACCTGGGCCTGCCGCTGCTCCCGACCACCACCATCGGGTCCTTCCCGCAGACCGGCGAGCTGCGCACCGCCCGCGCCGACCTGCGGGCCGGCAAGACCTTCTGCGCCAAGGCCGACGCGGCCGTCACCGCCTTCGACGACGCCATGCGCTCGGACCTGCAGAGGGTGCGCGCCCTGCGCGTCGGACACGCCTGGTCGGCGGTCGGTGTGTACACCAGCGAGATCCTGCGCCGATGGCAGGAGGTCCACCCGGACGTCGAGGTGCGTCTGCGGCGGGTGGACGACCCCGCCGGCGGGCTCACCAGCGGGCTGTCGGACGTGGCGATCATGCGCACCCACGCCCGGGGCCGGAACCTGCACGAGGAGCTGCTCGTCATGGAGCCCCGAGTGGTGGCGGTGGCGACGGACAACCCGCTCACCGCAGTGGGCGAGGTCCGGCTGGCGGACCTGGCCGACCACGCCCTGGTGATCAACTCCTTCTCCGGCACCACCAGTCTCCGCCTCTGGCAGGACGGCAGGCGGCCCGTCGTCGCGGTGGAGGTCGACACCCTCGACGACTGGCAGACGTACATCGCCGCAGGCGTCGGCCTCGGGGTGACGCCGGCCTCCACCGCGTGGATGCACCCGCACTCCGAGATCACGTACCTCCCCCTCCGGGACGCGCCCCCGGTGCCGGTGTACCTGGTCTGGGCGTCCAACAACCAGCATCCGGCGCTGCGCTCCTTCGTCCGGCTGGCCCGGGACGTGGTGGCGGAGGACGCCGGGTGACCCGGGCCGCCCCGCACCGGCACCGGTCGCCCGGCGCCGGGCGGGGGGGGTGCGTGGCTCCGGCACGCTCACACCTGTGACCCGGCACGTTCCGCCGGGACGCTCTCCCCGGCGTCCGGCTCCTGGCCGCCGATGACCCCGACGTGCCGCAGGACGACGGCGGAGAGCAGCGCCAGCACCAGCGTGCACACCGCGGCGACCAGCATGGCGGTGTTCAGACCGGAGGTGGCCGCCTCCTTGGCCGCCTCGAACCACCCCTCGGGCATCCGCTGGGCCGACGACGCCGCGCCGGCCAGGCTGTCGCCGGCGGGCTCGGCGACGTCCGAGGGCGTACCGGCGGGGATCTCGCCGTCGATGCGGTTGCGGTAGACGGCGGTGGCCAGGCTGCCCAGGATCGCCACGCCCAGGGCGAGGCCCAGCTCCTGGACGGTCTCCGACATGGCCGAGGCCGAGCCGGCCTTCTCCGGCGGCGCGGCCCCGACCACCAGGTCCGTGCCCAGGGCGGCGATCGCCCCCAGTCCGAGGTAGACGAGGCCGAAGCCGATCACCATCAGGGCCACGCCGTCCCCGGCGTCGACCTGGGTGAGCAGCACGTACCCCACCGTGGACAGCGTCAGCGTGGCGGCCACCACGATCCCCGGCGGCACCCGGCGCGACACCAGCGGAGCTCCGATCGCCGCGAGGAACATCAGCATCGCGGGCGGGCCCATCCACAGCCCCGCCTCGACAGGCGGCAGCCCCTCGACGAGCTGGAGCTGCTGGGTGATCAGCAGCATGGAGCCGCCGACGCCCACCAGGCCGACCAGCAGGACGCTCAGCGCGGCGCTGAAGGTCCGGTCGGTGAACAGGCGCATGTCCAGCAGCGGGCTCGCCAGCTTGCCCTGGCGCTTGACGAACACCACCGCGAACACCACGCCGACCACCGTGGCGGCGACAGTGGCGAGGTCCAGGCCGTCCTTGGCGAACTGCTTCACCGCGTAGATCACCGGCAGGATCGCGACCAACGACAGCACGACGCTGAGCAGGTCGAAGCGGCCGCTGTGCGGCGCCCGGTACTCGGGGATCAGCAGGGGCGCGGCCACCAGCAGCACGACGGCGACCGGGACCGCGAGGAGGAACGCCGAACCCCACCAGAAGTGGTCGAGCATCGCGCCGCCGACCACCGGGCCGAGTGCCATGCCGAGCGCGAAGCTCGTGGCCCAGACGCCGATGGCCAGCGAGCGCTGGCGCTCGTCGGAGAACATGTTGCTGATCAGCGCCAGGGTGGACGGCATGAGGGTGGCGCCGGCGATCCCGAGGGCCGCGCGGGCGGCGATGAGCATCTCGGCGCTGGTGGAGTAGGCGGCCAGCACGGAGACGACTCCGAAGGCGGCCGCCCCCAGCAGCAGCAGCCTGCGCCGGCCGATGCGGTCGCCCAGGGTGCCCATGGTGATCAGGAAGCCGGCGATCAGGAAGCCGTAGGCGTCCATGATCCACAGCTCTTCGGTGCCGCTCGGGCGCAGGTCCTCCGCCAGGGAGGGAAGGGCGAGGTACAGCACGGTGACGTCCAGGCCCAGCAGCACGGTGGGCAACGACAGGACCGCCAGTCCTCCCCATTCCCGGGCCCCGGCCCCGCCTGCGGTTGTTGTGCTCATGGAACTCCCCATGGTCTCCGTCCGAGAACGTTCGGGGCCACGATGCAGACGGTCACGCACGATTTCCTGAGGGTCGCCCGGAGATACACTGCGGGCATGCGTTACGGGGTGCTCGGCCCGCTGGCCGTCTGGGACGCCGAGGGGCGGCCGGTCAAGGTTCCCGAGGCCAAGGTGCGCGCCCTGCTGGCGGACCTGTTGGTGCACGGCGGGGGGCCGGTGCCGGCCGACCGCCTGATCGACGACCTGTGGGCGGGCAATCCGCCCGGCGGCTCGGCCAACACCCTGCAGACCAAGGTCTCCCAGCTCCGCCGGGTGCTGGGCAGGGAGCGGGTGGTCCGGGAGCCCGCCGGCTACCGGCTCGTGATGCCCGACGGCGCGCTGGACGCGGCCCGCTTCCAGGAGCTGGTCGAGCGGGCCCGCGGGCGCCGCGAGCCCTCGGCACGGGCGGGCCTGTTCGCCGAGGCGCTCGCGCTGTGGCGGGGCCCGGCCTACGCCGACGTCGCCGAGTCGCTGTTCGTCCGCGCCGAGGTCGCCCGGCTGGAGGAGCTGCGCCTGAGCGTCGTCGAGGACCAGGCCGAGGTGCGGCTGGTGCTGGGCGAGCACCCTGCGCTGGCGGCGGAGCTGGGCGAACTGGTGGCCCGGCACCCGCTGCGCGAACGGCTGCGGATGGCTCACATGCGCGCGCTGTACCGGGCCGGGCGGCAGGGCGAGGCGCTCCACGGTTTCCAGGAGCTGCGGCGTCGGCTGGTCGAGGAGCTGGGGGTGTCGCCCGGGCCGGAGGTCTCCGCCCTGCACGAGGCGATGCTGCGTCAGGAACCGGAGCTGGCCGCGCCGGTCGCAGCGGCGCCGTCCCGTCGCACCAACCTCCCCACGCCGCTGACGCCGCTGATCGGCCGGCGTTCGGCGGTCGAGCGGGTGCGCGCCCTGCTGAGCCCGGGCACCAGGACCCGTCTGGTCACGCTCACCGGTCTGGGCGGCGTGGGCAAGACGCGGCTGGCGATCGCCGCGGCGCGCGACCTGTCCGAGCGGTTCGCCGACGGCGTGTGGCTGGTGGAACTGGCCGGTCTGAGCGCCGCGGCGGACCACGACGACGTCGCCGAGCGGGTCATCACGACCCTGGGCCTGTGCGACACCGCGGCGACCGAGCCGGACCTGGACGACCTGGTGGGCTGGCTGTGCCGGGCGGTTGCCGGCAAGGAGCTGCTGGTCCTGCTGGACAACTGCGAGCACCTGGTCGAGCCGGTGGCCGTGCTCGCCGGGGCCCTGCTGTCGGCGGTCCCCGCCGGGCACCTGCTCGTCACCAGCCAGCAGGCCCTCGACGTCCCCGGCGAGCTGGTGCACCCGGTGCCGCCGCTGGCACTGCCGGAGCGTGCCGACGCGGAGGCGGTGGCCCGGTCCGGCGCCGTCGAGCTGTTCGTGGAGCGGGCGGCCGCGGCGGCGCCCGGCTTCGCCCTCGACGCGGGCAACGCGGCGGCGGTGGCCGCCATCTGCCGTCGCCTGGACGGCATTCCGCTCGCGCTGGAACTGATGGCGCCTCGGCTGCGGACCCTGAGCCCTGACGAGCTCGCCGCCTGCCTGGAGGACCGGCTCACCCCGCCGGCGGCCCGGGTGCGGGGCCTCCCTGCGCGCCAGCAGACGCTGCGCAGCATGCTCGACTGGAGCTGGCAGCTGCTCTCCCCGGACGAGCGGACCGTGCTGCGGCGGCTGGCCGTGCACGCGGACGGCTGCACCCTTCGGTTCGCCGAGGCGGTCTGCGCCGGTGCGGACCTCGGCCCGGAGCGGGTGCCGGACCTGTTGTCCCGGCTGGTGGACCGCTCGCTGGTGGTGCGGGAGGGAGATCGGTTCCGCCTGCTGGAGTCGGTGGCCGCGTACTGCGGCGAGCGCCTGGCGGAGGCCGGGGAGGAGGCCGCCGTCCGGGCTCGCTTCGTGCGCCGGCACACCGAGGCGGCGGAGCGGGAGAGCGAGCTGCTGCGAGGCCCGGAGCAGCGCCGCTGCCTGGAGCGGCTGGACGCGGAGACCGTGAACCTGCGACGCGCCCTGGAGTTCGCCGCGGCCGGCGGTGCCCCGGGGTGCGCGGTGCGGCTGGTGAACGCGCTGAGCTGGTACTGGTTCCTTCGGGGACGGCTCACCGAGGCCCGCAGGTCGCTCCAGACGGCACTGGCCGTCGACGACGGGGCCGACGCGGGGGCTCGGCCGGCGGCGCGGGCCTGGCTGACCGGCATCGAGCTGCGCACCTCCTCGGTGGACGCGGAGCCGGCCGTCGCGGCGGACGAGGACCCGGCGTCAGGGATCGGCGACCCGGTGCTGCGCGCCCGGTTGCAGTGGTTCGTCGGCACCGGCCTGCTCGGGCAGGGCCTCCGGTCCGAGGGGCTGCGGTTGGTGAGGGCGAGCCTGGCCGGCGCGCGGGCAGCCCGGGACCGCTGGGGCGAGGCGGCGGCGCTGGTGGAACTGGCGGGCAACGACCCGGCCGGGGACCACGACCGGGCGGAGCTGGGCGCCGCGCTGTTCCAGGAGGTGGGCGACCGCTGGGGGCAGTTGCGGGCCACCCGGGCGCTGGCGCTGGCGGCCGAGCGCGAAGGGGACCGGGTCCGGGCCGAGCGGCTGCACCGGGCGGGGCTGTTGGTCGCCGAGGAGCTCGGGCTGTGGACCGAGGTCGTCGAGACCCTGACCTGGCTCGGCAGGACCGCCCTGGCGGCCGGCCGTGCCCGGCAGGCGACGGAGCTGTACGAACGCGCGCTGTCCGTGTCGGGCGAACGGGCCTACGGCCGGGGCGAGGTGCGCGCGGAGATCGGTCTGGGACTGGCCGCCCGGATGCGCGGCGACCGGGAGGCCGCCCGCCGCCACCTGAACCGGGCGCTGGCCAAGAGCCCCTCCCCCGACCACGCCGCCGACGCCGCGGCCGCGCTGGCCGAACTGGACCTCGTCCCCCGCGCCTGACCGCCCCGCCCGCTCCCGGGCACGACCGCCTCGGCCGCTGCCGGCGGCGGGGGCGCGGTGCGACGCTCCGTTCCGTACCGCGCAGCCACGGCGACGGGGGTGAGCCGCCCCGCCGCGTCCCGGCCCGTCGGTCCCGGGGTGCGCGGCGTCCGTTCGCCGGGGACGCGGGCGGCAGGACACCCGGGCACGGGCCGCCGGGGGCACTACGCATTCGTCCGGCGGGGCTACTCGATCACGCAGTAGCCGCGTGCGGCGGCGCTCTCCTACAGGAACATGTGCCGGACGCAGTGCCGCCGGCCCGCCCGGAACCGCTCGCGCGAGGCGTCCCGCCCGTCCGCTCCCGCCGCGGACCCCGGCGCCGGAAGCCGGTGAAACCGCACACGGGCGGGAGCCACGACCGCGACCACCCGCGCCGACGACTCCGCAGGCACGGCGGCCGCCACCGCCTTCGTCGCGGTCGCGCGTGTTCCTCGGCCCGAGCACACGACCGGACGAAGGCGGTCCCCACGTCCGGCGAAGACCCGGAGGAGCGAACCCGTTCGAGGCGCCGTCCGAGCTCGTGGCACCATGTACGGCATGATGACCAACCGAAAGGTCCATGCCGCGTAGACGGCCAGGACGCATCCGGGCCGGCATCCCGGGCCGACAGCACTCACGGCGCTCGAGGCCGGCCGTCGACCGCCTCTCACCGCGAGCGCTGTCCGAAATCGTTCGCCTCGAACGCACGCGAAACTACCTCCAGCCGGGAGACACCAGCGCGGCACTGCGCATGTGGAAGGACCACGTCCACCGCCCCGAGCGCGAGCTCTGGCACGACGACGAGTTCGGCAACGTGCACTGGTACTGCTGCGGCGACCCCCTCGAAGGCCGTGCCCTGCTCGACGGCGTGCTCCGGGCGATGTCGCCTCGCGGCGCCCGCGAACTCCGCAGGATCATCGAACGGCTCGACGCCCTCGTCGGTTAGTCCCACTCAGCCGCAGACCGCCGAAGACGAAGAACAGACCAAGCCCCTCACCTCCGGAGATCCGCCTGTGTCCAGCGTCGCACCCACCCGTACGTCCGTCGTGGAGTCCCTCATGGAGCGCTTCCCGGGGATCCCCCGGGAGGCCGTGCTCAAGGAGGACCTGCTGCGCGGAGGGGTCGCCTTCGACCCCTCCGCCCTGTCCGGCAACGAAGGGGGTGAGGTGAAGCCGAAGTCGTACTTCATCTTCTCCTTCGACCACCGGACGCTGCCCGAGCTCGGGGAGGCGGCCCTGAACCGCCCGCCGGAGGAGATCGTGCTGACCGGCGGCCCGTACGGGCTGCGCCGCACGGTGGTGTCGGTGCGGGTCAACCCGTCCTCGCCGTACCGGGTCGCGCCGGACGCCGACGGGGCCCTCGCGCTGTTCCTGGACGGGGCGCGGATCGCGGACGTCGGCCTGCCGCCGATGCCGGAGTACTACCGGCACCCGCTGTCGAACGGCAAGTCCGTGATGGAGGTGGCGCCGACGATCCAGTGGGGCTATCTGATCTACCTGACGGTCTTCCGGGTGTGCCAGTACTTCGGCGCCAAGGAGGAGTGCCAGTACTGCGACATCAACCACAACTGGCGCCAGCACAAGGCGGCGGGCCGCCCGTACACCGGGGTGAAGCCGGTGGACGAGGTCCTGGAGGCCCTGGAGATCATCGACCGGCACGACACGGCCCGCGCCTCGACCGCGTACACCCTGACCGGCGGGGCCGTCACCTCGAAGGTCGGCGGCAAGGACGAGGCCGACTTCTACGGGCAGTACGCGCAGGCGATCGAGAAGCGCTTCCCGGGCCGCTGGATCGGCAAGGTCGTCGCGCAGGCCCTGCCCAAGGAGGACGTGCGGCGGTTCCACGACTACGGCATCCGGATCTACCACCCGAACTACGAGGTGTGGGACCGGCGCCTGTTCGAGCTGTACTGCCCCGGCAAGGAGCGCTACATCGGCCGGGACGAGTGGCACCGCCGCATCCTGGACTCGGCGGAGGTCTTCGGGCCGCGCAACGTCATCCCGAACTTCGTCGCCGGGGTCGAGATGGCGCGCCCCTCGGGCTTCCTGACCGTGGACGAGGCGATCGCCTCCACGCGGGAGGGGCTGCGGTTCTTCATGTCGCGCGGGATCACGCCCCGGTTCACCACCTGGTGCCCGGAGCCGACGACGCCGCTGGGCCGCGAGAACCCGGACGGCGCCCCGCTGGAGTACCACCTGCGGCTCCTGGAGGCGTACACGGAGACGCTCCGGGAGAACGACCTGACCGCCCCGCCCGGCTACGGTCCGGCCGGTCCCGGGCGCGCGGTGTTCTCGGTCAGCTCCTTCATGGACGCGCTGGCGCCGGAGCCCGGCGAAGGGGAGTAGGGCGGCCCGGCCGTCCCCAGGAAGCGGACGTGGGGGCGGCCGCCGGGGTCCGGGTGCGTCACGGCGGCCCGGACCCGGTAGACGTCCGCGATCAGCTCCTCGGTGAGCACCTCGTCCGGCGTGCCGGCGGCCACGACGCGTCCGCCGGAGAGGACCACCAACCGCTCGCAGTACATCGCCGCGAGGTTCAGGTCGTGCAGGGCGACGACGGCCGTGAGGCGCAGGCCCGAGACGAGTTCCATGAGGTCCAGCTGGTGCTGGACGTCGAGGTGGTTGGTGGGCTCGTCCAGGAGGAGCTCGCGCGGCTCCTGGGCGAGGGCGCGGGCGATCTGGACGCGCTGGCGCTCGCCGCCGGAGAGGGTCCGCCAGGGCTGGCGGGCCCGGTCGGCGAGGCCGGTGCGGGCGAGGGCGGAGCGGACGGCGGCCTCGTCCGCCACCGAGGGCGGGGTCCAGGCCCTGCGGTGCGGGACGCGGCCGAGCCGTACGACGTCGAGGACGGTCAGGTCGGTCTGCGTGTCGGACTGCTGCTCGACCGTGGCGAGGCGCCGGGCGACGGTCCTGCGGCCCAGCCCGGCAAGGGGCTCGCCGTCGAGGGTGACGGTCCCGGAGTCGGGGGCGAGGACGCCGGCGAGCAGGCGCAGGAGCGTGGACTTGCCGGAGCCGTTGGGGCCGAGGAGGCCGGTGACGGTGCCGGGGACCGGGGCGATGCCGACGCCGTCCAGGACGAGGGTGCCGCCGGCGGTGCGCGAGACCCGGTCGGCGCGCAGGCCCGTGTCCTCGCGGGTGGGGGTCATCGCGTGCTCCTCGTGCGGTAGAGGACCAGGACGAAGGCCGGTACGCCGATCAGCGAGGTGACCACGCCCACCGGGACCTCCTGGGGGTCGAGGACGGTACGGGCGAGGGTGTCGGCCCAGACGAGGAAGACGGCTCCGGCCAGGGCGGTGACCGGGAGCAGCCGGGTGTGCCCGGGGCCGACGAGCGCGCGGGCGGCGTGCGGCAGGACGAGCCCGACGAAGCCGATGGCCCCGGCGGCGGAGACCAGGGCGGCCGTCAGGAGCGCGGTGGCGCAGAGGAGGACGATCCGGGTCCGGGCGACGGCGACGCCGAGGGAGGCGGCGGCCTCCTCGCCGAAGGCGAACGCGTCCAGGGTCCGCGCGTACCCGAGGCAGGTCGTCAGGGCCGCCGCGAGGACGCCGAGGCAGACCCACACGTCGGTCCAGCCGGCCCCGGCGAGCGAGCCGAGCAGCCAGAAGAGGACGCCCCGGGTGGTCTCCGCGTCGGCGGCCGTCATCACCACGAAGGAGGTGAGGGCGGAGAAGAGCTGCATGGCGGCGACCCCGGAGAGGACCACGCGGTCCGTGGAGCCGCCGAGGGTGTGGCTGAGCAGCAGCACCAGCGCGAAGGAGCAGACCGCCCCGAGGAACGCCCCGCCGGTGACGGAGAGCACTCCCCCGCCGACACCGAGGACGACGACCGCGACCGCGCCGGTCGAGGCGCCGGAGGAGACGCCCAGGACGAAGGGGTCGGCGAGCGGGTTGCGCAGCAGCGACTGCATCACCGCGCCGCAGAGGGCGAGGCCGGCGCCGCAGACGGCGGCGAGCAGGGTGCGGGGAAGCCGCAGGTCCCACACGATCCCGTCCCGGATCGGGGAGAGTTCCGGGACGCCCCCGCCGAGGTGGGCGGCGACCGTCGCCCACACGTCGGCGACGCCGATGCGGGCCGGGCCGATGGTGATGGCCACGGCGATCGACGCGGCCAGGAGCGCGAGCCCGGCCGCCGTCCCCAGCAGGACCGCGGCTCCCTTCCGCACCGAAGCCCCGGCCGGAGGGGCGGTGGGCGGAGGGGCAGTGGGCGGAGGGGCAGTGGGCGTCACTTGGCGAGACCGTACGAGCGGAGGGCCGCCGCCACCTTCTCGACGGCCTCGACGGTGCGGACCGTGGGGTTGAGCGCCTGGCCGCTGAGCAGCACGTACCGCTTGTTCTTCACCGCGGTCATGTTGCGGGTGACCGGGTCGGACTCCAGGAACTCGATCTTCTTGGCGGCGCTCTCGGCCGACTGCGAGCGGCGGGTGAGGTCACCGATGACGAGGACGTCGGGGTCGCGGTCGGCGACGGTCTCCCAGTTGATCTGGGGCCACTCCTCCTTGGTGTCGTCGAAGACGTTCTTGGCACCCAGTTCGCGGGAGACGATGCCGGGGGCGCCGCAGCAGCCCGCCATGTAGGGCGCCTCGGAGTTGGCGAACCAGTAGAGGACCGTGGCGTTCTCGAAGCTTCCACCCGAAGTCGCCTTCGTCACCCGGGCCTTGAGCTCCGCGACGAGCTTCTCGCCGCGCTCCGGGACTCCGAAGATCCGGGCCAGGTCGCGGATCTCGCCGTGGACCGTCTCCATGGTGAGCGGCCGGACGCGGACGCCGTCGCCGTCGCCGCCGTTGTCCTTGCCGACGCAGTCGGTGGGCGAGAGGTACGTGGGGACGCCGAGCTCCTCGAACCGCTCGCGGGTCGCCACGCCGCCCTTGCCGAGGGTGTACGTGAAGGAGGCGGCGGCGAAGTCGGGTTCGGTGTCGAGGACCTTCTCGAAGGAGGGGTAGCGGTCGGCGAGGCGCGGGACCTTGGCGTTCTCCTTCTCCAGGCCCTTGAGGACGGGATCCGTCCAGGTGCCGGTGCCCACCATGCGGTCGGCGAGGCCGAGGGAGAGCATGATCTCCGCCGCGCCCTGGTCGAGGGCGACGGCCCGCTCGGGCGCGCGCTCGACGCGGACGGGCCGTCCGCAGTTGTCGTCGAGGACGACGGGGTACCCGGTCTTCGCCTCCCCGGCGGCGCCGCCCGCGGGCCGGTCGGGGGCGGGGGTGGTCCCCGCGCCGCAGCCCGTCGCGGTCAGGAGCAGGGCTCCGGTGAGGAACGGCACGGCGGAGCGGACGGGGTGTGCGAGCGGCACGGGACTTCCTCTGCGGCCAGGGCTCATGCGCGGAGCCTGTCGTACGGTGCTCCCCGGGCGCGCGTGTGCCGCCGGGGCCGCCAGCAGGTCTTCGGACTCGGGGTCAGCCGGACGGGGCGCCTTCCCGGGCCGTCGTCGCCGCCCAGTGGCCGATGCTCCGCCCGTCGCCCTCACCGCTGCGCGTCAGTTCCGGTCTCGCACCGGATTCCCTGACCCGTGCACCCACCCGTTCGGGTGCGTACAAAGGTGCGACTGGCCTCGGCACAGTACCACCGCCCCGGGGGCGCGCCCCGGGGCGCGGTGGCCGTCAGACGCGCAGCTCCTTGGCCTCGAAGCGGCCGTCCCCGAGGACCAGGACGAAGGAGACCTGCTGCCCCTCCGAGACGGTCCGGCTCTCGTCCTCGATGTCCTCCGCGCTGAACCAGACCTGGTCCTCGGAGCCGACGGGGACGACGAACCCGTATCCCCCGAGACGGTTGAAGGAATGCACGAATCCCTTGCTCCTGCCTTCCACGGCGGCCTCCTCCTCGGCGTCGGGGACGCGGGCGAGGGGTGTCCCGGCCGGGTCCGGCCGCATCCGCGTCTCAGGGGAGGTGTACCCCGTCGGGCCGCGCTTCGCCCGTCGGCCGGGGGGGCGTGCGCGAGCACCCCGGACCATCTCGTAGAATATTCAACAGAGGTCCGGTGCCGAAGATCCCCCGTGTTCGGCACCGGACCTCGTCGTACGTCCGGCTCGGGAGTCGCGCGTACGGCCCCGGCTCCGTACTTCCGGCCCGGAGACGGCGCGCGCCTCAGGTGCCGCCCGGGTACGCGATCCTCGCCGTGATCCTGGCGATGCGCGCCGCCGTCTCCGCGGGAGGGGCCACCGGCTGGACGATGTGGCTGACGGTGAGCCGCACGACCGTCTCGACGGCGAGGCCGCGCGACTCGGCGTCCACGTCGGGCCAGGCCTCGGTCGCGTACGCGTCGAGCATCGCCATCGCCGTGCCGAAGACCGGCTCCGTACGGGTGGTGAGGTAGGCGAGGAGGTCGTCCTCGCCGCCCCGCGCCGCGACCAGGACGCTCTTGATGAGGGGGTTGTCCACGGTCTGCTGGAGCGTGTAGCCGACTCCGGCCGCCGCAGCCGACTCCAACGCGCCGCGGTGCGCGTCGAGTTCGCGCTCGATGCCGATCAGGAAGCCTTCCAGCTCGCGCTGGACCAGGGCGTTTCCGATGGCCTCCTTCGAGCCGAACTCGTTGTAGAGGGTCTGGCGGCTGATGCCGGCGGCCCGCGCGATGGAGGTCATGCGCAGCCCGCTCCACCCCTCGGCGGCGACGAGGCGGTAGGCCGCGTCGAGCACCTGCTCGCGCAGCAGGGACCGGACGCTCTCGCGGAAACGTGTCATCGTGCCCCCACTTTATCGACCGGGAACCGCCCGGAGGAGGGGTGCGCGAGGGGGTCTCGGGCCCGCCCGGGGAGACCGGGCGGGCTTCCCGTTCAGGAACGGCCGAGGAGGCTCCGGTACCACTCCGCGTGCCTCGCGAACCCCTCGGTGAAGGGCGCTCCCGGGTCGCGGCCCGGCTCCCGCCAGGGGCGTTCGTCGGCGAACCAGTGGTCGGTGGCGAGCATGTCGAGGTGGTGGAGGGCGAAGGGGTGGTCCGCGAGGAGGGTGCGCGCCTCGGCGACGGTCACCGCCGGTCCCCGGCGCGGCCCGGCGCGGTGGACGAGCAGGGCCTCGCCCACCGCGAGGAGGTCCGCGACCGGCACCGGTTCGGGGTGGTTCACGTGGTGGGGGCCGGCCTGGGTCCTGGGCGAGAGCGCCGCGCCGAGCAGGACGCGCGCCAGGCTGTCCGCGTCGATCATGGAGTGCCGCGAGGTGCCGCCGTCGAGCGGGCCGGGCAGGGCGCCGAGCAGCGTGACCAGGCCCGGCAGCATCCGCCGGTCCCCGGTCCCGTACACGAGGTGGGGGCGCAGGACGGTGCCGCCGGCCTCCGTGACGTGCCGGTCGCCCGCCGCGCGGGTGCGGCTGGTGGCCGAGACCGGGGCGATCGGCAGGGTGCCGGGGGCGGCGGCCCGGAAGGGGCCGCGGCCGTGGACGGAGGCCGTGCCCAGGGCGACGATCCTGGTCGCCCCGGCGCGTACGGCCGCGTCGACCAGGGCCCGGGTGCCCTCGTCGTTGACGGCGCGGGCCGTCTCCTCGTCCCCGCCGATCGCGGAGGCGCAGTGGACCAGCACGTCGATCCCCTCGCAGGCCCGGCGCAGGGAGCCGGGGTCCCGGAGGTCGCCCAGGACGGTCTCGACCGCCGGGGCCCCCTCCGGCCCGGCGGCCGGCGGGTCGAGCGGGCCGCGGGTGAGCAGGCGTACGTGCCCGGCCTCCACCGTCGCCGCGGCGGCGGCCGCCACCCGGCCGCCGATGAATCCGGACGCGCCGGTGATCAGGATGCGGGGGCCCATGGTCCGGATCAGCCCGCCGACCGGACGGCGGGGCAGGGCCCGGCCGCGACCGGCTCCCGGGACGGGGAGGTGAGGGTGCAGAGGAAGACGCGGCTTCCGTCCTGGTGGCCGGTGACCCGGACGGTGGTCGCCGGGTCGGCGGGGGCGCTCAGGACCTCGGCCTCGATCCAGCAGGGGCTGTCGAGTTCCACGTAGCGGGAGAAGGAGAGCTCCATGGCGGCGGGGAGGTAGGCGGTGCTGCCGGTCGCCAGCATCGCCGCCTGGCGGGCCGCTTCGAGGAGGAGCATCCCGGGGACGTGGTCGTTCGGGCGGCGGAAGAGGGTGGGGTGGGCGGTGTTGATCCGCAGCTGCCAGCGGTCGGGGCGGTCGCCGGGGCCCAGGACGACGTCCTTGGGGTCCTCGCGGCCGACCAGGTGCGGGTCCACTCCGGGGATCAGGGGGACCGGGCGGCCGAGGGCGGCCATCCGCTCGCCCCGCATCCGGCGGTACGCCGGGCCCGGGGTGCAGCGCGCCGTGCTGTCGCCGGTGGCGACCCGCCGGCCGTCCCGGGTCATGAGGACGCTGGTGCGCAGGCCGCGCACCTTGCCCGCGCGCCTGTCGAGCTCGGGGAAGGAGATCTCGGCGACGATCTCCGACGAGGGGCCGTCGACGGCGAGTTCTCCGGGATCGGCGGTGTAGTTCAGCTCCCACATGACGAACTGATCCTCCACGGGTACCCCGAGCTCGGCGTGAAGGACGAGCATGGTGGCCTGACGTATCGTCTCGGCCACCAACACGGGGTCGTGCCGGTCACCTGCCACCAGGGAGAAGAAGGGATGCGAAGCAGGCCAGCGAGCGGAGACGGAGTAACGGTTCTCCTCCACCTGTGCCCAGCCCGTGGGAATGATGTCGGCGGGGTCCGCCCGGTGGACGAACTCCCCCGGAACGGGTGTCGTTCCTCCACGGTGGTGTTGTTCCATGGCTCCCCCTCGCAGTCCCTGCGCACCCCGAACGGCAAATCCGTCCGGCGTAGGGTACGTAGAGCGCGGTTTTCTTTTCAATGCTTCACGTCACAGGGTGAGCACAGACAGCGAGACAGCGGGAGGCGCTTTGGCGCAGCAAGCGCGTGCAATTCGGACCCGGCGGCTGATCCTGGAGTCGGCCGCCGCCGTTTTCGCCGAGCGGGGCTACGAACGGACGACCATCGGGGAGATCCTGGTGCGCGCCGGACTGACCAAGGGGGCGCTGTATTTCCACTTCGCCTCCAAGGAGGACCTGGCCCTCGGCGTGCTGGACGCCCAGATGCTCGACGAACCGCTCACGCCCCAGCCCGTCAAGCTCCAGGAACTGATCGACCAGGCCTTCCTTCTCGCCCACCGGCTGCAGCGCGACCCGCTGGTACGGGCGAGCGTCGCGCTGGCCATGGACAGCGGCGCCGCGGGGGTCGACAGGGCGGCCCCCTTCCGCGCCTGGATCGACCAGGTGGCGGAGATCCTCACCGTCGCGAAGGTGCGGGGAGAACTCCTCCTCCACGTGGACGTGACGGACACGGCCGAACTCTTCGCCGGTTCCTTCTCCGGAATTCAGGCGATGTCCCAGATCCTGTGCGACCGTAACGACCTGACCCACCGGGTCCTGGTCCTGCTCCGGTACGTGCTGCCGACCATATGCACCCCGGCCCTGCTGATCCGCCTGGAAATGACCGAGGAGCACGCACGGAGGCTGGCCGCCGAGTACGACGAGAAGCGTTTCGCCGAGGACGGCGAGAACCTCACGACGTCCTCTCGCTGACAAGACCGACCGCGCGGTTCTCCGAGCGCCCCGACGCATGACGCGTCGGGGCGCTCTGGCGTTCGTGACACTGAGTGTGCTTTGCTGAGGGTACTCAGTGCCACAAGCGTCTAGGGGAGCTCCACATCATGGGCAAGGACTTCGATCTGTACCGTCCTTCGGAGGAGCACGACATGCTCCGGGAGTCGGTGCGTGCGCTGGCGGAGGCGAAGATCGCGCCGTTCGCGGCGGCGGTGGAC
>JNWL01000033.1 GCA_000716465.1 Streptomyces bikiniensis | reverse complement strand
TAGTCTCGTGGGCTCGGAGATGTGTATAAGAGACAGGCCTTGGCCACAGAAGGCGCCCCGCCCGGACCCCCTCCGCACCCGCCCCTCACCCCTGTCCCTCCAGGCCGCACAAGGGAGAGAAGCGGAACGAGCACTTCCAGGCTGTCCGCATGGCATCTCAGTGACGTCCGCTATTCGGACAGCTCCCTTTCGTCCCCGACCGTGCGTGCTTTACTTGCACACATGACCACGACGAGCAGCCGCACCCTTGCGACCGAGGCGATCACGACGCCCGGTGCTCGTTGTACGTGTCGAATGTGCGCCATCTGAGGGCCCCCGCTGCGTTTCGCGCCCCGAAGCGAGACCGACGGCCGCACCGGTCCCACCCGCCCACGGCGGCGGACCGTGCCTGCCCCGCGCACCTGCCGACGCCCGGCCACCCGCCGGACCGGCCCCCGTGCGCCTGACTGTCCGATGACGAATGCCCCGTGCGTGACGGACCCCGCGTCGCGCACTCGACAGTGACGGAAACCCCTGTGATCACCACTTCGGGCCTGACCAAGGTCTACGAGTCGCGCGGCCGGCGGGTCACCGCTCTGGACGGCGTCGACCTCCACGTCCGCGAGGGCGAGGTGTTCGGCGTGATCGGCCAGAGCGGCGCCGGCAAGTCCTCCCTCATCCGCTGCGTCAACCTCCTGGAGCGCCCCACCTCCGGCACGGTGACCGTCGACGGCGTCGACCTCACCGCCCTCGCCGGCAGGGGCCGCCGCGCGGGCAGGGACCTGCGCCGGGCGCGCAGCAGCATCGGCATGGTCTTCCAGCACTTCAACCTGCTGTCCTCCCGCACGGTCAAGGACAACATCGAGCTCCCCCTGGAGATCCTCGGCATATCCGGCGCCGAGCGCTCCCGCCGCGCCCTGGAACTCCTCGACCTCGTCGGCCTCGCCGACAAGGCCAAGGCCTACCCCGCCCAGCTCTCCGGCGGCCAGAAGCAGCGCGTCGGCATCGCCCGCGCCCTCGCCGGCAAGCCCAAGGTCCTCCTCTCCGACGAGGCCACCAGCGCCCTCGACCCGGAGACCACCCGCTCCATCCTCCAGCTCCTGCGCGACCTCAACCAGCAGCTCGGCCTCACCGTCCTGCTCATCACGCACGAGATGGACGTCGTCAAGACCATCTGCGACTCCGCCGCCCTCATGCAGCACGGGCGCGTCGTCGAGTCCGGCACCGTCGGCGAACTGCTCGCCACCCCCGGCTCCCAGCTGGCCGCCGAGCTCTTCCCCGTCGGAGGCGCCCCCACCGGCCCCGACCGCACGGTCGTCGACGTCACCTTCCACGGCGAGGCCGCGACCCGGCCGGTCATCTCCCAGCTCTCCCGCACGTACAACATCGACATCTCGATCCTCGGGGCGGCGATGGACACCGTCGGCGGCAGGCAGATCGGCCGGATGCGGATCGAACTGCCCGGACGGTACGAGGAGAACGTCGTCCCGGTCGGCTTCCTGCGCGAGCAGGGCCTCCAGGTCGAACTCGTGGAAGACCCCGAGAACCCCGAGAACGCCGAGGCCGCGCCGCAGTCCGCCGACGCGTCCGCACTGGTGAAGGAAGGTGCGAAGTGACCTGGTCCGAGATGCAGCCCCTGCTGGAGCAGGGCACCGTCGACACCCTCTACATGGTCCTGTGGGCCACGTTCGTCACCGTCCTCGGCGGCCTGCCGCTCGGCATCCTCCTCGTCCTCACGGACAAGGGCGGACTGCTGCAGAACCGGCCGGTGAACAAGGTCGTCGGCGCGATCGTGAACGTCGGGCGCTCGCTGCCCTTCATCATCCTGCTGATCGCCCTGATCCCCTTCACCACCTTCGTCGTCGGCACCTTCATCGGCCCGACCGCGATGATCGTGCCACTCGCCATCGGCGCCATCCCCTTCTTCGCGCGCCTCGTCGAGACCGCGATCCGCGAGGTCGACCACGGACTGGTCGAAGCCATCCAGGCCATGGGCGGCGGCATCCCCACCATCGTCCGCAAGGTCCTGCTCCCGCAGGCCCTGCCCTCCCTGGTCTCGGCCGTCACCACCACCGTGATCGTGCTCATCGGCTACTCCGCGATGGCCGGCGCGGTCGGCGGCGAGGGACTCGGCTCCAAGGCCGTCACCTACGGCTACCAGCGCTTCGACACCACCTTCATGCTCGTCACGGTGGTCGTCCTCGTCGTGATCGTGACCGTGGTCCAGCTCATCGGCGACGGAGTCGTCCGGCTCCTCGCCCGCCGGGGCCGCACGGCCTGAGCCGTCCCGCCCCGCCCCCCGGCTTCGTCCTTCGAAGAACAGTCCGGACTTGTTGTCCAGACGACTACCACTCCACCTGAAAGAGGCACTCTTCGTGCGCAAGAACATCAAGCTCACCGCCGGCGTCGCCGCCACCGCAGCCCTCGCCCTCGGCCTGAGCGCCTGCGGCACCTCCTCCGACCCGTCCTCCTCCAAGGACCCGGCCGGCGCCGCCGACAAGCCCCTCGTCGTCGCCGCGTCCCCGACGCCGCACGCCGACATCCTCGACTACGTCAAGGACAACCTGGCCGAGAAGGCCGGCCTGAAGCTGGAGGTGAAGGAGTTCACGGACTACGTCCTGCCGAACACCGCCACCCAGTCCGGCCAGGTCGACGCCAACTTCTTCCAGCACAAGCCGTACCTGGACGACTTCAACCAGAAGAACAAGACCACCGTCGTCCCCGTGGTCAACGTCCACCTGGAGCCCCTGGGCCTCTACTCCAAGAAGCTCAAGTCGCTGAAGGACATCAAGCCCGGCCAGACCATAGCCGTCCCCAACGACACCACCAACGGCGGCCGCGCGCTCCAGCTCCTCGCCGAGAACGGCCTGATCGCGATCAAGGACGGCGTCGGCACCAACGCCAAGCTCTCCGACATCACCGACAAGAAGGGCCTGGAGTTCAAGGAGCTGGAGGCCGCCACCGTGCCCCGCGCCCTGAACGACGTCGACGCCGCCGTCATCAACGGCAACTACGCCCTGGAGGCGAAGCTGGAGCCGGCGAAGGACGCCCTCGCTCTGGAGAAGGCCGAGGGCAACCCGTACGCCAACTTCCTCGCCGTCAAGGCGGGCAACGAGAAGGACGCCCGCGTGCAGAAGCTCGCCCGGCTCCTCAACTCGCCCGAGGTGAAGAAGTACATCGAGGACACCTACAAGGGCTCGGTCGTCCCGGCCTTCGGCGCCCCCCAGAAGTAGGCGCCGCCCGAGGAGCCGTCAGAACGGTTCCCCCGTACGTTCCTTGAACGGAAGGCCCCCCGCACCCCGTCCGGTGCGCGGGGCCTTCCGCCGTACCCGACCCGGCCATGCGCACCGGCGGTGGCATGCTGCATGCTGTGCGTTCACGGTCGATTCGGACGGTCCACGGCATGGAGCTGCGCATGACTACCACCTTTCCGGACATCTCCATCAACACGGACCGGTTGGTGCTGCGCGCGCTGGAGGAGGCGGACGCCCCCGCGCTCGCCGAGATGATGAACGACGAACTCGTCGGCGCCTGGACCGCCGTGCCCCAGCCCTTCACCGAGGCCGCCGCCCACCACTGGATCACCCACTACGCGCCCGCCGAGCGCGCCGCGGGCCGCGGACTCGACCTCGCCGTCACCGAGTTCCTCACCCAGCGCCTCGTCGGCATCGTCCAACTGGCCCACACCGACTGGCGCGTCCGCTCCACCGAACTCTCCTACATCGTCGCCCCCTGGGCCCGCGGCGAGGGCTACGCCTCCGAAGCCGCCCTCGCCACCGCCCGCTGGCTCTTCAACGACCAGAAGTTCGAACGCCTGGAACTGCGCACCGCCGCCGACAACACCGCCTCCCAGCAGGTCGCCCAGAAGATCGGCTGCATCAGCGAGGGCGTCCTGCGCAACGCCTGCATAGCCCGCACCCGGACCGAGGACGGCGGCTGGACCGAGCTGCGCACCGACTTCATCCTCTGGGGCCTCCTCCCCGAGGACCTGGACGACGCCGCCGACCAGATGGCCGACGCCGGATACTCCTCGTACACCGACTGGAGCTGAGGACCGGGTACGCTCGGCACGCCCCCGACCTGCGACAACACCACAGGGAGACAGACGACGATGGCCGACCGCGTCACGGTGATCGGCTGGGACGGCTCGCCCCTTTCCCCGGCGGCCCTGTCCGCGCTCTCCGCCGCCACCCTGGTGGCCGGAGCCGGCCACCACCTGACCCGGCCCGAGGTGCCGCCCGCCGCCGAACGCATCCGCCTCGGCAGCGTCGACCTCGCCGCCCGCCGCATCGCCGGCCACCGCGGCACCGCCGTCGTCCTCGCCGACGGCGACCCCGGCTTCTTCGGCGTCGTCCGCACCCTGCGCGCCCCCGAGCACGGCCTGGAGGTCGAGGTCGTCCCCGCCGTCTCCTCCGTCGCCGCCGCCTTCGCCCGCGCCGGCATGCCCTGGGAGGACGCCCGGACCGTCGTCGCCCACCAGCGCACCCTGCGCCGCGCCGTCAACGTCTGCCGCGCCCACCCCAAGGTCGCCGTCCTCACCTCGCCGGGCGCGGGCCCCGCCGAACTCGCCCTGCTCCTCGACGGGGTCCACCGCACCTTCGTCGTCTGCGAGGAACTGGGCACCGACCGCGAACGGGTCTCCGTCCTCACCTCCGACAAGGCCGCCGACCACACCTGGCGCGACCCGAACGTCGTCCTCGTCATCGGCGGGGGCGGCGGCACCCCGGCCGTCCCCTGGCTGGCGGGCCAGGACCCCTCCGTCCGCCCGGTCCGCGGCTGGGGCCTCCCCACGCAGGAGTACGACTCCGAGGGGCACGCCACCGGAACCGATCAGGTCCGTCCGAAAGCGGGTGAGGACCCCGCCCTCCGCGCCGCCCAGCTCGCCCGTCTCGGGCCCCGCACCGGCGACCTCGTCTGGGACATCGGCTGCGCGGGCGGCGCCTTCTCCGTCGAGGCCGCCCGCTTCGGCGCCGCCGTCATCGCCGTCGACCTCGACCCGGCCGCCTGCGCCCGTACCGAGGCCGCCGCCCGCCGCCACGGCGTCCTCCTCCAGGCCGTCCGGGGCCGCGCCCCGCACGTCCTGGAGAGCCTTCCCGAACCCGACGTCGTACGGATCGCGACCGGCGGCGTCCCCGTCGTCACCGCCTGCGCCGACCGGCGCCCGGAACGCATCGTCGCCCACGCCTCCACCCGCGACGAGGCCGAGGCGATCGGGGCCGCCCTCACCGCCGCCGGGGGCTACGCCGTCGAAATCCTCCTCCTCCAGACCGTCGGACTCGACCCGGACACCTGGTCGGAACGCGATCGTTCGGCGGTCTTCCTGCTCTCCGGACGCAGGATCGAACGCGCCCCGTGATCCGCCCGCCCCACCGGGCGAGGTAGGCTGGCCGATTGTTGTACCGCGTCCGGACGTTCGTCACTTCGTGTGTCGATGTCCGGAAATGGTGGCCCTTCGGAGTCACCCGTGTGGTACGCGACAAGGGGGGACCGCGCGACGTGGCGCAGTCCACAGCGCACCGTGGCGAATCTTCCTGCCACGGAGGCCGAGGGCCGGGACAATGTGCAGGTGCCCGCGTCCTTCGTGCCGCGCGGCGCGCACGCTCGTTCTTGTCGACGGGCACAGGTCTGAAGGAGCACAAGCGATGGGCGAGGGGTACGCATGACGGACACCGGCCAGGTCCCGGGCGAGGGACTGCCGGAGAACGCAGGCATGGTCGAGCAGCCGGGCATCCCCGCACCGGACGCGTACACCTTCCTGGACCCCTCCGAGCACACCGCCGAGGACGACGACCTGCTGCTGATGCCGGGCGCCCAGGGCGCCTGGAGCGAGCACCCGCCGGGCGTCGTGCCCGCGCCGCCGGTCGCCGTGCCGCCCCCCCCGGCGGCCCCCGCGGTCCCGCACCAGGGCGTCCCGCACGCCGCCCCGCACCAGGAGGCCCCGGCCCCGACGGGCGACCCGCTGACGGACCCCCTGCCGGACCCGCTCACGGACCCGCTCCCCGAGCGGCCCGTCGCCCTCGGCGACGCCCTGACCGCCCCGCAGGGCCAGACCCCGCCGCAGGGCGTACCGATCGCCCCGTACCCCGGCACCCCGGCACACGGCGTCCCCGTCGCGGGCACGCCCGCCCACGGCGTCCCCGCCGCCCCCCACGAGCCGGTCGTCACCGACCACGGCTACGAGCCGGGCATCCTCGACACCGGCGCGCACGAGCCCGCCGGCCACGACTCGGGCTCCGTCGACCTCGGCGGCGCCCCCGTGCCCCCGCCGGCCGTGGCGCAGACCCCGCCGCCCGCCCGCCGCCCCCTGCACATGGGCCCGCCCGTGCCCGAGGGCACCGGCGGAGTCGTGCGCTCGCTGGCCGACCGGGGCCCGGCCACCGCGCCCGCCCCGGCCCCGCAGCCCGCCCCGGAGCCCCTCGTGGCCACCGGCCCCGCCCCCGTCCCGGTCCGCACCCCGGGCCCGCCGACCACGGGCCCCGAGTACTTCGACATCGCGCAGGAGCAGCAGCTCGCGCCGCAGGGCGCCGAACCGTGGACCGCGCAGGAACCGGTGGCGCAGCCCCCCGCAGAAACGGTCGTCCCGCAGCCGGACCACTCCGGCCGGTTCGTTCAGGTGGAGGGCGCCGTCCCGACGGCCCCGCACCTGGCCCCGACGCCGACCGGGGAGCAGCCCCCGGCCCCCGAGCCGGTTCCCGCGCCCGAGGAGCGGCCCGAGGCGCCCGCCGCCGCGGCGGAGCCGGCGCCCGAGGCCGCCCCGGAGATCTGGGAGGAGCCGACCGGTCCCGAGGCGATCGTCGTGCCCGCCCCGCGCGAGCCCGAGCCGGTGGCACCGGAAGCCGCCGAGCCGGAGCCCGCCCCGGTCGCCGCCGCACCGGACGGGCCCGAGCAGGCCCAGGAGCCCACCGCCGAGCCCGAGGCCCCGGCGGAGCAGCCCCCCGCCGAACCGACCGCGGAGACCGCCCCCGGACAGCCGCAGGAGCAGGAGACCCCGGAGCCCACCGCGACACCGGAACCGCCCCAGGGCGAGGCCCCCGCCCCGGCCCAGGAGGCCCCCGCCCCGGCCCAGGAGGCCCCCGCCCCGGTCCAGGAGGTCCCGGAGGTCCCGGAACCGGCACAGGAGGCCCCGGAGGTCCCGGAAGCCCCCCCGGCCACCCCGCAAGCGGCTCCGGAAGCCCTGGAACCGGCCCCGGAAACCATCCCGACCCCGGAGCCCGCTCCCGCCCCGGAAACCGTCACGGCCACGGAAGACACCACGGCCACGGAAGACACCACGGCTCCTGAAGACGTCACGGCCCCGGAGAACGTCACGGCCCCGGCCCCCGGCTACGACGACGCCGAGCGCGAGGCGGTGCTCCGCGTCATGCGCGAGCGCCGCGACATCCGCAACGGCTTCCGCTCCGACCCGATCCCGCACGAGGTGCTGCTCCGCGTCCTGGAGGCCGCGCACACGGCCCCCAGCGTCGGCCACTCCCAGCCCTGGGACTTCGTCGTCATCCGCTCCGCCGAGACCCGGCAGACGATGCACGAACTGGCCCAGCGGCAGCGCGAGGCGTACGCCAAGTCGCTCCCGAAGGCCCGCGCGAAGCAGTTCAAGGAACTGAAGATCGAGGCCATCCTCGACACCCCGGTCAACATCGTGGTGACCGCCGACCCCACCCGGGGCGGCCGCCACACCCTCGGCCGCTACACGCAGCCGCAGATGGCCCCGTACTCCTCCGCGCTCGCGGTCGAGAACCTCTGGCTCGCGGCCCGCGCCGAGGGCCTCGGCGTCGGCTGGGTCAGCTTCTTCGACGAGCGCGAGATGGTCCGCGCCCTCGGCCTCCCCGAGCACCTCGAAGTGGTCGCGTACCTCTGCGTGGGCTACGTGGACGAGTTCCCGGAGGAGCCCGAGCTGATGCAGGCGGGCTGGTCCAAGCGCCGCCCGCTGGCCTGGGTCGTCCACGAGGAGACGTACGGCCGCCGCGCCCTGCCCGGCGAGGAGCCGCACGACCTCCTCCAGGAGACCGTCGCGAACATCCGCCCGCTGGACGCCAAGGCGCTCGGCGAGGCCTGGGAGCGCCAGAAGCGCATGACCAAGCCGGCCGGCGCGCTCGGCATGCTGGAGATCATCTCCGCCCAGCTCGCGGGCCTCTCCCGGATGTGCCCGCCGCCGATCCCGGAGCCCGCGGCCGTCGCGGTCTTCGCGGGCGACCACGGCGTCCACGCCCAGGGCGTCACGCCCTGGCCGCAGGAGGTCACCGGCCAGATGGTGGCCAACTTCCTCGGCGGGGGAGCGGTCTGCAACGCCTTCGCCAACCAGGTCGGCGCCGAGGTCTGCGTCGTCGACGTCGGCGTGGCCGCCGACCTCCCGGCCACCCCGGGCCTCCTGCCCCGCAAGGTCCGCCCCGGCACCGCCGACTTCACCACGGGTCCCGCGATGACCCGCGAGGAGGTCCTGGCGGCGATCGAGGTGGGCGTCGAAACGGCCCGCGACCTCGTGGCGGCCGGAAACAAGGCACTGCTCACGGGCGAGATGGGCATCGCCAACACCACGGCGTCCGCCGCCCTGATCTCGGTCTTCACCGACGTGGACCCGGCCGAGGTCACGGGCCGGGGCACGGGCATCAACGACGAGACCCACGCCCGCAAGGTGGACGTGGTCCGCCGCGCCCTCGCCCTGCACACCCCGGACCCGGAGGACCCGATCGGCGCCCTCGCGGCGGTCGGCGGCTTGGAGCACGCGGCCCTCGTGGGCCTGATCCTGGGCGCGGCCTCCCTCCGTACCCCGGTGATCCTGGACGGCGTCTCCACCGGAGCGGCGGCCCTCGTGGCCCGGGCGATCGCACCGGAGTCCCTGGCGGCCTGCATCGCGGGCCACCGCAGCGCCGAGCCGGGCCACGTGGCGGCCCTGAACAAGCTGGGCCTGCGCCCCCTGGTCGACCTGGACCTCCGCCTCGGCGAGGGCACGGGCGCCCTGCTCGCCCTCCCGCTGGTGCAGAGCGCGGCCCGCGCGATGCACGAGGTGGCCACGTTCGACTCGGCGGGAGTCACCGAGAAGTAGCACCACGGCGCGGCTCCCACCCCACACGGGAGTGGGGGCCGCGCAGGGGTCGCGTTCGGGACGTAAAGCGTGATGTGTGGCGCGACAAGAAGCCGAACTCTCCAGGGCGGCGGGCGCCGTAAATCATGCAGTCCCGAATGCGACCCCGGAGCGGCCCCCACGTCACGCTCCACGGCGGGGAGATCCGTCACAGGGTGACCCCCCGTGGCCCCCGATATCGTGGGACCCGAAACAGCGCCCCACCAGCCGCTCCACCGCCGCAGCGGCCCGCACCTGCCACGCCCCGAGGAGCCGCTCACCCATGGCCGAGAACACCGAGAAGGCGACCCCCGACGCCCACCCCGCCTACCCGGTGGGCCTCCGCCTCGCCGGCCGCCGCGTGGTGGTCCTCGGCGGCGGCCAGGTCGCCCAGCGCCGCCTCCCCGCCCTGATCGCCGCGGGCGCGGACATCACCCTGGTCTCCCCCTCCGCGACCCCGTCCGTGGACGCGATGGCGGAGACGGGCGAGATCACCTGGCTCAAGCGCCGCTACGAAGAGGGTGACCTCGCGGACGCCTGGTACGTCCTGGTCGCCACGACGGATCCCGCCACGAACGAGGCGGCCTCCGCCGAGGCCGAGCGGACCCGGACCTGGTGCGTGCGCTCGGACGACGCCGAGGCGGCCACCGCCTGGACCCCGGCCACCGGCCGCGGCGACGGCGTCACCGTGGCGGTGCTCACCGGCCACGACCCGCGCCGCTCGGCCGCCGTGCGGGACGCGATCGTGGAGGGCCTGCGGGACGGCTCGATCGCGGCGCCCCAGCACCGCGCCCGCACCCCGTTCGTGGCCCTGGTCGGCGGCGGCCCCGGCGACCCGGACCTGATCACGGTGCGCGGCCGCCGCCTGCTCGCGGAGGCGGACGTGGTGATCGCGGACCGCCTCGGCCCCCGCGACCTCCTGGACGAGCTGCCCCCGCACGTCGAGGTGATCGACGCGGCGAAGATCCCGTACGGCCGGTTCATGGCGCAGGAGGCCATCAACAACGCGCTGATCGAGCACGCGAAGGCGGGGAAGTCGGTGGTCCGCCTGAAGGGCGGCGACCCGTTCGTCTTCGGCCGGGGCATGGAGGAGGCGCAGGCGCTCGCCGCCGAGGGCATCGCCTGCACGGTGGTCCCGGGCATCTCCAGCTCGATCTCGGTGCCGGGCGCGGCGGGCATCCCGGTCACGCACCGGGGGGTGGCCCACGAGTTCACGGTGGTCAGCGGGCACGTGGCCCCCGACGACCCGCGCTCCCTCGTGGACTGGGCCTCGCTCGCCAGGCTGACGGGCACCCTCGTGATCCTCATGGGCGTCGACAAGATAGGAAAGATCGCGGAGGCGCTCATCGCCCACGGCAAGGCCCCGGAGACCCCCCTGGCCCTGGTCCAGGAGGGCACGACGGCGGCCCAGCGCCGGGTGGACGCGACGCTCGCGACGGTGGCCGAGACGGTCAGGACGCAGGAGGTCCGCCCGCCGGCGGTGATCGTCATAGGCGCGGTGGTCACGGAAGGCCCGAACGGGCCGACGGCGTGAAGCACACCCACACAACCCCGACCCCCGAACGAGGCAGCGACACCCCGTGGCCGAACTGATCAGCATCGAAGCCCCCGACGACCCCCGCCTGCACGACTACACGGGCCTGACCGACGTGGAACTCCGCCGCAGGAGGGAGCCGGCCGAGGGCCTGTTCATCGCGGAGGGCGAGAAGGTCATCCGCAGGGCGGGGCAGGCCGGGTACGCGATGCGGTCGATGCTGCTCTCGGCCAAGTGGGTCGAGGCCATGCGGGACGTCATCGACGGCTCCGAGGCGCCGGTGTACGTGATCGACCCGGACCTGGCGGAGCGGGTCACCGGCTACCACGTGCACCGGGGAGCCCTCGCGTCCATGCAGCGCAAGGAGCTCCCGGAGGCGTCCGGGCTGCTTGCGGAGGCCCGCCGGGTGGTGGTCATGGAGTCGGTCAACGACCACACCAACATCGGCGCCATCTTCCGCAGCGCCGCCGCCCTCGGCATGGACGCGGTCCTGCTCTCCCCGGACTGCGCGGACCCGCTCTACCGGCGCTCCGTGAAGGTCTCCATGGGCGCGGTCTTCTCCGTCCCGTACGCCCGCCTGGAGGGCTGGCCGCGGGGCCTGGAGACGGTGCGGGAGGCGGGCTTCAGGCTGCTCGCGCTCACCCCGGCGGAGCGGGCGGTCTCCATCGACGAGGCCGCCCCGCACAAGCTGGAGCGGGTGGCGCTGATGCTGGGCGCGGAGGGCGAGGGGCTGTCGCAGAAGGCGCTGCGGGCCGCCGACGAGTGGGTCCGCATCCCGATGGCCCACGGCGTGGACTCGCTGAACGTGGGAGCGGCGGCGGCCGTGGCGTTCTACGCGGTGGCGACGGGCCGCCCGGAGGAGTAGCGAACCCGCTCGGCTCAGCCCTGGAGGGCCTGCGCGGCGGCGATGCCGAGGGCGACGACCAGGGTCACGACCACGAAGACGAAGAGCCGCTGCCGCAGCAGCCGGGGGTTGGCGGGCCGGCGCCCCGTCGAGGTGGAGCGGACGCCGGGCCTGGTGCCGGAACGGGACTGCGGGGGCCGCGAGCCCCCGGTCCGCGGCCCGGCGGCGGAGGACCGCGGGGAAGACCCCCGCCCCTGACCGCGCTCCCGCTCGGAAACGCGTTCGGACCCGCGCTCACCCACCCGCTCGGGCCCACGCCCGCGCGTGTCCCGTTCGGCGTACTCGGTGTACCGCTCCGTCGGCCGGACGGCGTTCCGCTCCTCGGACCGCTCCCGCTGCACGGGCGGCCGGGAGGCGGGCAGCCCCTGCGCCTCGCGCGCCGCGATCTCCTTGAGCCGCATCGACAGCTGGAGCGTGCTGGGCCGCTCCTCCGGGTCCTTCGCGAGACAGGCCCGGACGAGGGGCGCCAGCGCGTCGGGCACGCCGTGCAGCTGCGGCTCCTCGTGCACGACCCGGTAGAGCATGACCTCGGAACTGCCGTGCCCGAAGGGGGAGTCGGCCATCGCCGCGTACGCGAGCGTGGCGCCGAGCGAGAACACGTCGGTGGCGGGGGTGACGGCGGCGCCACGCACCTGCTCGGGGGCGAGGAAGCCGGGGGAGCCGACGGCGGTGCCCACGTGGGTGAGGGTGCTGGCGCCGGTGGCCCAGGCGATGCCGAAGTCGATGATCCGGGGGCCCTTGGGGGAGAGCAGGATGTTCGACGGCTTGAGGTCCCGGTGCACGACGCCGGCCTCGTGGACGGCGACCAGGCCCTCCGAGAGCGCGGCCCCGATGGAGGCCACGTCGGCGGCGCGCAGCGGCCCCTCCTCGGCGACGCGGTCGTGCAGGGAGGGGCCGGGCACGTACTGGGTGGCGAACCAGGGGCGGTCGGCCTCCAGGTCGGCGGCGACGAGCCGGGCCGTGCAGCCGCCGCGGATCCGCCGGGCCGCCGACACCTCGCGGGCGAACCGCGACCGGAACTCCTGGTCCTCGGCGAGGTCGGGCCGGATGACCTTGAGGGCCACCCGCTGGCCGCGCCGGTCGGACCCCAGGTACACGACGCCCATGCCGCCGGCTCCCAGCCTGCGGTGGAGCCGGAACGACCCGACGATCCGCGGATCCTCGCGCCGGAGCCGCATCATCGCCATGTCCGTCCCCTCGTCCGTTCGACGTGGCACAGCTTACGTAGTGGCGCCCGCACGCGCTCATAGGCCGCGCCCTCGCACCGGGATCGATTGTCAGTGCTGTGAAACCCCCCGAAGGGCCGACGGCTCCGCACCACCCCCAACACCCGCCCCGGAAAACCCACTTGACGAAGCCTCCCGTCCCCGGCCGCACGCCCCCCGGGAAGAGGCCCGGCCGACCGGGCGGCCCCGGCCGCTCCCACGACGATCAAGGAAGTGAGCGATGTCACGCCGCCCGGGCTCCTCCACCTCCCGTGCGCAACCCCTCGGGGAAGACCCGGGGTTGTACGCCCCCCGTCTCCACCCAGGGGAGTACGCCGTGCGGGCGCCCGTCATCCTCCGGGAGGCCCGCAAGTCGGTACGCGGGCATGACGCCCCGCCGCTCCCCGCTTCCTAAGGTTGTTGTCACGCGGCGGGTGCAGCACTCGTCCCCCGAGGTTACGCACCCGCCGCGCCACACGACGGGAGAGGAACCATGGCCTACACGGCACCGCGGACGACCAGCCGGCCCACGGGCCGCCGTCACCCCCTGGTGGCCACGGCCATGGTCCTTCCTCTCGCGGCCCTGCTCGTGGTCGTCTTCGGCGGCTGGGAAGCGGTGGTCACACAGGCGTCGTCCGTGGGCGTGATGCTGGGGCGCTGAGCGGCGCCCCGGACCCGGGAGAGCGGCCCGGGTCGGGACATCCGGCCATCAGCCCCGTGGGGACGGGGGTGCGACGGACGGCAGCGTGGGGCCGGTCGGCCGGGGAGCCGACCGGCCCTCGCGCGTTCCCGCCACCCCACGCACACACGCCCCGCTCCACCCCACGCACACACGCGTGCCCCGCTCCACCCCGCACACTCCGACACACACCCCGCTCCACCCCGTACGCTCCCCGCGTGACTCCCACCGCCCGGTCCACGCCCGCTTCGGGCGCCCCGCTCGACGGCCTCGCCGCCCTGGCCCGCACCGCCGCCCATCCGCCCGGCGTCGCCCCCTGCGGCTGCGCGGACGACGGCCTCGTCGGGGTGCTCGCGGACCGGGAGGACGGAACCGTCGTACGGCACGGGGCGCTCGTGGTGAAGGCGCACGCCCCCGACACCGACCCCGAGGCGCACCGCGCGCGGCTCGCGCTCGCCGCCCGCCCGGACGTCGCCGACGTGCTCCTGTCGCCCCGCCCGCTGCCCCCGGCCGCTCCGGAGGCGCTCGGCGGACGCCCGGTCACGCTCTGGCCGTACGGGCCGCCCGTCGACCCGGGGGACCCCGACGCCGCCCCGTGGGAGGAGGCGGCACGGCTCCTCGCCCTGCTCCACCGCACTCCACTCCCGCCCGGGACCGGCCTTCCGCCGATGCGGGCCCCGCTCAAGGCCGCCCTCGCGGTGGACCGGATGCGCCGGTCGGCGCCGCACCACCCGGCCACGGCCACGGTCCTCGCGGCCTGGGGAACGATCCCCGCGGAACTCACGGCCCCCGGGAACACCCCCCACCTGCTCTGCCACGGCGACTTCCACCTGGGGCAACTCGTCCGACTCGTATCTCCCGCTCCCGCCCCGGAGGGCCCTCCCTCCTGGCGACTCATCGACGTGGACGACCTGGGGCTGGGGGATCCCGCCTGGGACCTGGCCCGTCCGGCAGCCTGGTTCGCCGCCGGCATCCTGCCCCCGGAGGTCTGGTCCCGCTTCCTCGGCGCGTACCAGGAGGCGGGCGGCCCGGCGGTGGGGTCCGACCCCTGGGTCCGGCTCGACGTGCCGGCCCGTGCCCTGACGGTGCAGACCGCCGCGCTGGCCCTCGCGAAGTCCACGGCCGAGGGCCGACGGCTGGACGAGGTCGAGGAGGTGATGATCGACACCTGCGCCCGCATCGCCGGACATCGAACCGGGTAGGCACTTTCGGCGTCCACGTAAGGTGAAGCGACCATTCGAACGGCAATGTCAGGGAGTTGAGCCGAGCATGCAGTGTCCCAAGTGCCACGCGGCCATGCACACGTACAACCGCAACGGCGTCCAGATCGAGCAGTGCAGCGGCTGCCGGGGCATATTCCTGGACTACGGCGAGCTGGAGGCCCTGACCCGCCTGGAGTCCCAGTGGGTCCAGCAGGCCCCGCCGGCGCCGCCCGCCCCGGGGGCCTACCCGGCGCAGCCCGCTCCCGCCGCACCGGCCTGGGGCGCCCCGCACCACGGCGGCCACCACGGCGGTCACTACCGCCAGCGCGGCTTCGGCCGGATGCTCTTCTCCTCCTGAGGCCCCGGAACGAAGGAGCCCCCGGCCGCGAGACGCGGCCGGGGGCTCCTTGCTGTGGTGCGCGATACTGGGATTGAACCAGTGACCTCTTCCGTGTCAGGGAAGCGCTCTCCCGCTGAGCTAATCGCGCGGGCTGTGCACAACCTACCCGAAGGCGGTCGTACTGCGTGCGCGATACTGGGATTGAACCAGTGACCTCTTCCGTGTCAGGGAAGCGCTCTCCCGCTGAGCTAATCGCGCGGGGGATCCGAGGACCCGGGACCCGAAGGTCCAGTGGACGATACTGGGATTGAACCAGTGACCTCTTCCGTGTCAGGGAAGCGCTCTCCCGCTGAGCTAATCGTCCTTGGAGGTGGAGACGGGATTTGAACCCGTGTAGACGGCTTTGCAGGCCGTTGCCTCGCCTCTCGGCCACTCCACCAGGAGTGAATACGGGGGTTCGGGAAGATCCCCCACATCGAGCGGACGACGAGATTCGAACTCGCGACCCTCACCTTGGCAAGGTGATGCTCTACCAACTGAGCCACGTCCGCTTGTCGTTTCCGTTCCGCTTGCGCGTCCCGGCGACGTGTTGAACTCTAGCGGATTCCCGGGCCAGCACAAAAACGCGTTTCCGCAGCGTGCTGACCTGCGGGCCGACCGGGGCGCCGGCGACCACCCTCCGGCAGGACCCCCGGAGGGTTCGCGCGGCGTTCACTCGCCGTGTTCCCCGGATCGCGCGGAGCCCCCGCCGCGACGCGGCCCGGTGCCCCCGTCCCGCCCGACCTAGACTCGACGCGTGTACGACCTCGCACCCCTGGCCCGTTTCGGCGGCCTCGTCGCCACCGACCTCCGGGACGTCACCCACGACCCCGAGGCCCTGGACTCCACCGGGTTCTGGGCCGTCTGCGCGGACTTCGAGGGGCGCCTGACCTGCGCCCGCTTCGGGGACGTGCGGCCGGACCCGGTGCCCGCGCCCGTGCCGGGCGCCTGGCGCGGCCCCGCCGCCGGCGCCTGGACGTCCTCCCTCGACCGCGCCGCGTACACCGCGGGCGTACGGCGCGTGCGGGAGCACATCGCGCGCGGCGAGGTCTACCAGGCGAACCTCTGCCGGGTGCTGTCCGCGCCGCTGCCGGACCCGGCCGCCGCCGACGTGGACGCCCTCACCGCGCTCCTCGCCCGGGGCAACCCCGCCCCGTACGCCGGAACGATCCGCCTGCCCGCCCACGGCGTGGAGGTCGCCACCGCCTCCCCCGAGCTCTATCTGCGCAGGGAGGGGCCCCGGGTCTCCTCGGGGCCCATCAAGGGCACCGGCCGCACCGCCGCCGACCTCCTCCCCAAGGACCACGCCGAGAACGTGATGATCGTCGACCTGGTCCGCAACGACCTGGGGCGCGTCAGCGAGACCGGCTCCGTCGCCGTCCCCGTCCTCTGCGCGGTCGAGGAGCACCCCGGCCTGGTCCACCTCGTCTCCACCGTCAGCGGCGTGCTGCGCCGGGACGCCGGCTGGCCCGGGCTGCTGGCCGCCACCTTCCCGCCCGGCTCGGTCACCGGCGCCCCCAAGTCCAGCGCGCTGCGGATCATCGAGGCCCTGGAGACCGCGCCCCGGGGCCCCTACTGCGGGGGCGTCGGCTGGGTCGACGCCGACGCGGGCACCGGCGAGCTGGCCGTCGGCATACGCACCTTCTGGATCGACCGCCCCGAGGGCGTGCTGCGCTTCGGCACCGGCGCCGGGATCACCTGGGGCTCCGACCCCGAGCGCGAGTGGGAGGAGACCGAACTCAAGGCGTCCCGCCTGGTCGCGATAGCGTCGGGCCTCCACGAACCAGGCGCCTCCGAGGCGACCGGAAAGGCCATTTCCCGATGAAACTCTGGGTCAACGGCGGGCTGCACGACGCGGAGACCGCCCGGGTCTCCGTACTGGACCACGGACTGACCGTCGGCGACGGCATCTTCGAGACGGTCAAGGCGGAGCGCGGCGAGACGTTCGCCCTCACCCTCCACCTGGAGCGGCTCACCCGCTCGGCCCGGGGCCTCGGCCTGCCCGACCCGGACCTCGACGAGGTCCGCCGGGCCTGCGCCGCCGTCCTGGAGGCCAACCCGGTGGAGCTCGGCCGGCTCCGCATCACGTACACCGGCGGCCCCTCCCCGCTCGGCTCGGAGCGCGGCGACGCCGGGACCAGCCTCGTCGTCGCCCTCGGCGGGACGAGCCGCCGCCCCGACACCACCGCCGTGGTCACCGTGCCCTGGACCCGCAACGAGCGCGGCGCCCTCACCGGCCTCAAGACCACCTCGTACGCGGAGAACGTCGTCGCCCTCGCGAAGGCGCGCGAGCAGGGGGCCTCCGAGGCGCTCTTCGCCAACACGGTGGGGCAGCTCTGCGAGGGCACCGGCTCCAACGTCTTCGTCGTGGTCGGCGGCCGGATCCTCACCCCGCCCGTCTCCTCCGGCTGCCTCGCGGGCATCACCCGCGCCCTCGCCGTGCGGTGGACCGGCGCCGAGGAGACCGATCTGCCGCTGGACGTCCTGGAGAGCGCCGACGAGGTCTTCCTGACCTCGACCCTCCGCGACGTGCAGGCCGTGCACCGGATCGACGGGCGCGAACTGTCGCCGGCGCCCGGCCCGGTCACCGCCAAGGCCATGCGGACCTTCGAGGAGCACGCGGCCCGCGACCGGGACCCGCGCCTCGGTTAGGGCCCGGTCGGGACCCGGCCGCGGACCGCCGTAAAACCCGATGACGGGCGGCCCCGGGGCGGGTAGAACACCTCTGATGACCACCACCCTGCGGCCGGTCGAGCCGCTTCAGCAGCTGCCCGACGGCGGCCGTTCCCGCACGTACGACGTGTGCGTGAACAGCCGCCGCGTCGGCTCCGTCCACCTCGCCACCGACCCCGGCTTCGGCATCGCCTCGGGAGTGATCCGCGACCTCCGGATCGACGAGCCGGACCGGGGGAGGGGCCGGGGCACGGTCGCCGCGCTCGCCTCCGAGGAGGTGCTGCGGAGCTGGGGCTGCGTCCACGTGTCCGCGTCGGTGCCCGCCGACGCCGCGCCCGCGCTGCGCATGGTCCGCTCGCTCGGCTACGTCGAGCGCAGCCGGAACATGGTCAAGGAACTGCCCGACGTCCCGCCCGCCCTGCCGGAGGGCGTCGAGGTCCGGCCGATGACCGGCGCCGAGTACGAGGAGTGGGAGGCGCGGGCCAGGGAGGCCTTCGCACAGGAGTGGACCGAGCGGGGCGTTCCCGAGGAGCAGGCGCGCGCGAAGGCCGAGAGCAGCCACCGCGTCCTCCTGCCCGGCGGACTCGCCACCCCGGGCGCCGCGTTCCACGTCCTCGTCCGGGACGGGCGGCCCGCCGGCGTCCTGTGGACGGGCCGGACCGAGCTCGAACCGGGGCGGTGGGCCGCCTACGTGTACGACATCGAGGTGGACGAGGCGCAGCGCGGGCGCGGCTGCGGGCGGGCGCTCATGCTGCTCGCCGAGCGGGTCGCGCGGGAGGCCGGGGAGACCCTGCTCGGACTGCACGTCTTCGCGGACAACACCCCGGCGGTCCGCCTCTACGAGTCGCTCGGCTACCGCACGACCCACGTCAACGGCGCCAAGCCGCTGCTGTAGGCCCGTCCGGGCGGGAGGATCAGGCGCCGAGGAGGCGGTCGGCGATCGCCTCGATCCGCTCCCGCAGCCCCTCCTGGCTCTGGCCGCCGTCCAGGCGCTCGCCGCCGATGACGTAGGTCGGCGTGCCGGTGACCTTGATCGCCTTGCCCTCGGCCTCGTCCGCGTCGACGGTCAGCAGGTGCCGGCCGTCGATCAGGGCGGTGTCGAACTCCTCGGCGTCCAGGCCCAGTTCGGCCGCGACCTCCAGGAGGACCGGCTCGCCCCGCTCGCCGAGTTCCCTGGTCCTGGTGAGCAGCGCCTCCGCGTACGGCCAGCCCTCGCCCTGTGCGGCGGCCTCCTCGGCGGCCTGGGCGGCGGCGTACGCGTGCTTGTTCTTCGGCAGCGGGAAGTGGCGCAGCTGTACGTCGAGCCGGTCGCCGTACTTCCCGCGGAGCGCGCGGACGTCGTCGAGGGCCCGGAGGCAGTCGGGGCACTGGAGGTCGAACCAGGCCTCCAGGACGACGGGGGAGACGGGTGCGGTGGTGGAGTCGCTCATGCCAGCAGTCTCCCTCACCGGGGGCCGGGGGTCCGCCGGCGCCCGGGGCCCACCGGCGCCCGGGGCCCACCGGCGCCCGGGGGCTCACCGGGACCCGGGGAGGAGATCCCGGCCGGGGCGACCCGGAGATCTCCCTGAGACCGGCTCGGGAGCATGGCTCGGGCGGGGGCGGGGGTGCAGGATGGAAGGGACGCATCACACGGGGACCTGGAGGACCGCATGCTCGCCGAGACCATCTGTTCCGCGGTGTCCGCGGCGGGCCTGGGCATCGCCGCGATCGCGGCGTACCGGAAGCGCTTCCTGTCCGCCGCCCGGATCGCGGCCTACGCGCTGGTGCCCCTCGGCCTGGTGATGACGGGGGCCGTCGCCTGGATCGCGGGCACGGCGTTCAGCCCGGTGGCCTGGGCCGGCTTCGGCGTGCTCGGCCTGGCCTGGCTGCTCTTCCTGTCCACCCGGGCCGTCGAGCGGCGCCGGGCCGGCCGGGCGGGGGCCGCCGTCGCGGAGGCCGCCCCGAGAGCCGCGGCGCCCGGCGCACCGGCTCCCCCGAGGGCCGTGACGGGGAGGTCGAAGGCCGCCGAGCCCGCGGGCGACGACTTCAGCGACATCGAGGCGATTCTGAAGAAGCACGGAATCTGACCGCTTCTGGCGATTCCGCCGACCGTCCTGGTTCGGTGATCCACGGGAAGGGGTGAACCCCCGGTCAGAAGGGGTGTTCCGTGAGGTCGGGCACGCGGCGTGCGCGATCATCCCCCCGAGATGCTGGATACCTCGCGGGACCCCGTCCCCGCCCCCACCGACGTCCCCACCCACGTCCCCGCCGACGCCCCCGGCGAAGAGGCGCGCGGCTGTCTGTACGCGCTCTCCCAGCCACCGCTGATGATCTTCCTGGGCGTCATCGGCTGCCTGCTGCTCGCGGCCGCTGTGCACGACCTCTTCGTGCTGTGATCCCTCCGGAGCGGACGGTCAGCCCGCCGCCTCCTTGCGGCGCGCCCGGTAGGCGGCCACGTGCAGCCGGTTGCCGCAGGTCCGGCTGTCGCAGTAGCGGCGCGAGCGGTTGCGGGAGAGGTCGACGAAGGCCCGGCCGCAGTCCGGCGCCTCACAGCGCCGCAGCCGCTCCTGCTCGCCCGCCACGACGATGAACGCCAGGGCCATGCCGCAGTCGGCCGCGAGGTGGTCCGCGACCGAGGCGCCCGGGGCGAAGTAGTGCACGTGCCAGTCGTAGCCGTCGTGGTCGGTGAGCTGCGGGGTGGTGCCCGCGCCCGCCACCAGCTGGTTGATCAGGGGGGCCGCGATCCGGGCCTCGGGCGCGGAGAAGACCGCCGTGAACTTCTCGCGCACCGTGCGCACGGCCCGCAGGTCGTCGGCGCCGAGGTCGCCCACGTCGCTGATCTTGTGCGCGCGGACGAAGGCGTGGAGGCCCTGGAGGTCGGCGAGCGCGTCGGGGCGGTCGCCCTGGGGCGCGGTGTTCATCAGATCGACGACGGTGTCGAGGGCGATCCGGGTGTCGTGAGGGATCAGCACGATTCGCTCCCTGGCCGGCCACGGGCGGGCGCCCGCGGAATGGCGCTGACTTTAGCGCGACCCGGACATGGCACCGGCGCCCACCACCGCGCCGGCTGCGCGGTGGTGGGCGCCGGATGACGTGCTCGTGGGGCTGCCCGCGCGGCGCCGTCTCCCCGAGTCGGACGGCGCCGTGCGGCTCTCGGCCTGGCTCAGCTGTCGGCCAGGATGTGGGAGAGCTCCGTGTCGAGGTCGAAGTGGCGGTGCTCGGTGCCCGGTGGCACGGCGGCGTCGGTCCGCTTCAGGAACGACTCCAGGGCCCTCGCCGGGGCCTCGAGCAGGGCTTCTCCCTCGGGGGAGCTCAGCGCGATGCAGACGACTCCCTGGCCGTGACTACGGGACGGCCAGACGCGGACGTCGCCCGTGCCGGTGGGCCGGTGCAGCCCCTCGGCGAGAAGGTCGCGGGCGAAGACCCACTCGACCGTCTCCTCGGCTCCGGTGTGGAAGGTGGCGTGCACGGCATAGGGATCGGCCGTGTCATACCGCAGGCCCGCGGGTACAGGCAGTGAGGACTCGCTCGACACAACGAGGCGCAGGTGCAGCTCGCAGCTGACCGTGGTGTTCATAAGCGCCAGGGCCTTTCGCTCAGTGTGCGCTCGGGGATTCGCACGTCGGCGAAATCGACATGCCACCTCCGGTGCCGTTGTAAACCCCTCTGTCGGTTTTGTGGCCGTTCAGGTCCCTCGTACGGACCCGTGTAACTTTGGGTAATACGGCCATTCCGGTGTCGGTCCGTCGTCCGGTAGGTTGGGATCATGCATGCGGAGAGTGACGAGCGCACCGGGGAGTCCGCGGTCGGCCAGGAAGCCGAACTGGGATCCCGCGCGCCGGAGTTCATCAAGTCCCGCCGGACCCTGCACCTCAGTTGGCAGGTCGGCGTCTTCGTCGTGGGGCTCGCGGTCGTCGTCGCCGGGGTGCTCATGCTCGTGCTGCCGGGTCCCGGCTGGCTGGTCATCTTCGCCGGCATGGCGATCTGGGCGACCGAGTTCGTCTGGGCGCAGCTCGTGCTCCGCTGGACCAAGCGCAAGGTCACCGAGGCCGCCCAGCGCGCCCTCGACCCCAAGGTCCGCCGCCGGAACATCATCCTCACCACGATCGGCCTGGTGATCGTCGCCGTCCTGCTCGGGGTCTACCTCTGGAAGTTCGGCTTCGTCATGCCGTGGAAGATCGACCAGTGACCCGCGCGTGGTGCGGAAGCCCCGCTGACATGGGGTAATGTGTGCGGTGCACCGGGCGATTAGCTCAGTGGGAGAGCGCTTCGTTCACACCGAAGAGGTCACTGGTTCGAACCCAGTATCGCCCACCGCCCGGACCGAGGGCCCGGAGACGACCACCGTCTCCGGGCCCTCGGCGTTCCGCCCCGGGCAGGTCTCACCGCATCCGGGCCAGCCGCTCCCGCAGCCTCCGGGCGTCCCGCAGCCGCTGCTCGTACGTGGCGCCCACCGCGAGCAGCAGCAGCCCGGCGAGGGCCGGCGGCAGCCAGCGCGGCAGCGCGCCCACCACCTGCACCACGTACGGCGCCAGCTCGTGCAGCCCGTCCAGGGCGAGCACCGTGCCGCCGAGCAGCAGCAGGGCCTGCAGCCGGAACCGCGCCCCGAGGAGCGTCACCCCGAGCGCCGCCACCCCCAGGACCAGCGGCCGCACCCACTCCGGGTCCGTCCAGGCCGCGCCGAGGCTCGGCAGCAGGGTCACGGCCAGACCGGGGCCGTACGCCATCCAGGACGAGGCCTCCGGGTCCCGGCGCCGCCGCAGGAACCCGACGACGAGCGCCGGGACCGTCACCGGCAGCGTGTACGCCTCCGGAGTCGTCACGCCCCAGGCCCCCAGCCGCACCCAGGCGGCGAGCAGGAACAGCCCCGCCGCCGTCCAGGAGGCGAACCGGCGCCGCTCCGGCCGGACCGCCGTCGCCGCCGCGATCACCCCGCCGAGCGCCAGGGCGAGCGCGAGGAACGCGGGCCGCGACACGGTGAGCCCGAGGGCCGCGAGGCCCACGACCGCGCCCGTGATCTCGACCGGCAGTGCCACCGGGCGCGCCTTGGCGCCGACGGCCGCCGTCGCCGCCGGGACCAGGAGCAGCGCCAGACCCGCCCAGTGGTCCTCCAGCCCGGCCGCCGCGGCCCCCGCGAACGCCAGGCCCGCCGCCGCGAGCACCGCCCCGCAGGCCGACACCGTCCGCCGCGCGCCCGTACCGAGGACCGTGACGCCCGTGAGGAGCCCGAGGACCGCCGCGAGCACGAGGAACGTGGCCCCCCGCACGTCCAGGGCGAGGGCGACCGCACCCGCGGCGGACACCAGCCCGCCGGCGTACGCGACCCACCCGAGGATGCTCCCGGGCTCCGCCGCGGGAGCCTGCGGCCGGGGCCGCGGGGGCGCCCAGCCGGTTCCGGGGGCGCCGAAACCGGCCCCGGGGGCCCGGGGCGGGACCGAGGGCGGAGGCGGAACGGAGCCGGAGGTCGACTGTCCCGCCGGGGCGGCGGCCGGGGCGCCGGTCGGGCCTGCGGCGGGCCGACCGACCGGGCCGGAAGCCACCGGACCGGTGGCCGGGCGACCCGTCGAACCGGTGGTCGGGTGGTCCGTCGGGCCGGTGGTCGGGCTGCCTGCGGGGGCGGTGGTCGTGTTCGCGTCCGGAGAGGGCGTCGGGGGCGTCTCCGGGCGGGGCAGGCCGCGGGTCAGCGGGGTCGGGTGGACGGCGATCCACAGGGCCGCCGCCGTCGTGAGGAGCTGGAGGGCGAGCGTCGCCGCGTACGGCAGGCCCGGGGCGACCGGCAGGGCCGTGAGCAGCGCCCACACCAGGACCAGGGCCCCGCACCGGGCCCACAGCCGGGGAACGGACGCGAGCACGGCGGCGACCACCGCGAGGACCAGGGTGGCCGTCGCGGGGTACGCGACCGGGGCGGGCCCGGCGTGCTCGCCCGACCAGACCTCCGTCGTCCGCGCCAGAGGCCCCAGCGCGCCCGCCGCCACCGGCGGCAGCGCCCACGCGAGCCCCAGCGCCACCGTCGACGCCCCCGCGCCCGCGAGACCCGTCCGGACCCCGCGCGGCACCCGGGCGCCCGCACGCCACACCGACACCAGGAGCAGCGCGCACAGCACGTACCCCGGAACCGCCCAGTCACCGGGAAGCACCGACCGCAGCAGACCGCCGACCGCCGCCACCGCCGCCGGACCCGCGACCGCCGAGACCGCCACCGCCCACGCGGAGGCGGACGCCCGCCACGCCGCGTACAGGCACACCGCCGCACCCGTCAGGAGCAGCGGCGCGCCGCTCCACGGCGAGGAGAGCGAGAGCCAGCCGCCCGTCAGGAGCGCCCAGCCGCCCAGGACCGCCGCACCGGCGCCCGCCGTGATCCGCACCGGCAGCGGACGCGTCCACAGGACCACCGCGCCGTCCGCCGCGGCCGTGACCAGCGCCGCCCACGCGAACGCCGTCGCCCCGCCCCCGGCCGCCAGTGCGCCCAGCGGCAGCGGCAGCTGCGCCGCGACCACGCCCGCCGGCAGCGGGACGCGCAGCCGCGGCAGCGCCGAGCCGTACGCCGCCCACGCCCCCGCCAGGACCGCCGAGGCCACCGCCGCGTACCCGAGGCCGTCCGCGTCCGACAGCGCCACCCGGTGCAGCGCGTACGCGTCGAGCACCGTCAGGACGAGCCCCAGGACCGCCACCGACTCGGCCGTCGACGCCAGGCCCCTGCGCAGCAGGACCACCGGCGCCGCGAGCGCCGCCCCGGTCACCGCGCACAGCACCGCCGCCCGCCCGCCGATCCCCATCGAGCCCCAGCTCACCAGGGTGAAGGCGACCGCCGCGATCGTCAGGAGCGTGCCGCCGAGCGTCAACAGCACGTTCTGCGCGCTCCGCGGCGTCGAGTCCGCCGCCGGAGCCACCGGCGGCACGGGCCGCTGCGGCGTCGCCGCCCGGGCCGGCTGGTACAGCACCTGGACCAGCCAGGCCCGCCGGGTCAGCAACTGGGTCCGGCGCGCTTCGAGTCGGGCCAGTTCGCGGTCGACGAGCACCAGTTCGTCCGCGGGTGGCAGGGAGTTGTCCATGACCGGAGTGTCGTCCCGGACCCGGCCGCCGGGAATGGGTCGCCGTACTCAGATTCCCCCTGTTCCCCCCTGTTCCCCCCTGAGTACGCCCACACTGGGCCCATGGACTGGTGCCGATACCGCTTCCGCTGCGTCTGGCGGCTCCCCGCCCCGCCCGACACCGTCTACGCCGTCCTCGAACGGGCCGAGGACTACCCCCGCTGGTGGCCCCAGGTCCGCGAGGTCGTCCCCCACGACGGGACCTCCGGCACCGCCCGCTTCCGCTCCCTCCTCCCGTACGACCTCGTCGTCACCGTCCGCGCCCTGCGCCACGACCCCGCCGCCCGGGTCCTGGAGGTCGGCCTCGGCGGGGACCTGGAGGGCCGGGCCCGCTGGACCCTCGCCCCGGAGGGGACCGGCACCCGCGTCCTGTACGAGCAGGAGGTCGAGGTCCGCGCCCGGCTCCTGAGGGTCCTCGCCGTCCCCGGCAGGCCCTTCTTCCGCGCCAACCACGCCCTGATGATGCGCGGTGGGCGGCGGGGGCTCGCCGCCCACCTGCGATCGGTTTGAAGGAAGGCCCGGAAGGCCTGTATGGTTCAACCCGTTCCCGGGCGATTAGCTCAGCGGGAGAGCACTTCGTTCACACCGAAGGGGTCACTGGTTCGATCCCAGTATCGCCCACCGGGAGAGGCCGGTCCGTCGAAAGACGGACCGGCCTCTGTCATTGCCCGCACACCTCACGGATCACGCCGCCGTGCGCAGTTCCGGACGCAGCGGCCACGACGGGTCCACCGTCTCCGGCGTCCCCTGCCGCGCGAACCACGCCTGGAGTCCCCGCGCCTGGGCCGCGTGCCACACCGCCTGGAGCGTGTGCAGCTCCGCCGGCGTCAGCCGTTCGAGCCGGGACGAGAAGCGCCGCGCCACCGCCCGTACGACGTCCATCGCCGCCGTCGCGTCCGCCGCCGCGTCGTGCGCCCCCGTCAGCTCCACCTCGTAGTGGGCGCACAGGTCCGTCAGCGTCCTGCGCCCCTTCCGGTAGCGGTCCAGGTGCTTGTCCAGGACCCGCGGGTCGAGCACGCAGAGCGGAGCCCCCGCCAGGTACGCGGCCAGCGACGAGGCCCGGTGCCGCCGCAGCTCCCGGTCCAGGAGCGTCAGGTCGAACGGCGCGTTCATCACCACCAGCGGACGCCCCGCCGCGATCTGCTCGGCCAGCGCCCGCCCCAGCTCCTCCATCACCGGAGCCGGCCACCGACCGTTCCGCTGGAGGTGATCGTCCGTCAGGCCGTGCACGGCGGTGGCCTCCTCGGGCACCGGTATGCCCGGGTTCACCAGCCACCGCGTCACCCGCGGACGCGCCCCGGCCGTGTCCTGCACGACCAGGGCGGCCGAGACGATCCGGTCGCCCTCGACGTCGATTCCCGTCGTCTCCGTGTCGAAAGCCGCCAGGGGCCCTTCGTACCAGTGCATCGTCATCCCCGAACTCCCTGCACACGTGCGGCAGATGGCCAACCCCCTGCCCCGAAACGGTGATACCCGGACTGTTTGCGCCGTACGCGGACCGGTCACAACAGAAGGGACGGGGAAGGAAGAAGACATGGCGCTCGCCCAGCCCGAGTCGGGAGGGCTGCCGCCCCAGCGGGCAGCACCGACGCGCGGCTCACTCGCCACCACCGCCTGCATGGAGACCCTCCAGGTGGGATACCTGCACGCCGTCGCCGCCGCGGCGGGCTGCTCGCTGTCCCAACCCTTTCCGGACAACGGCATCGACTGGCACGTGAGCCACGGCGCTCCCGGCCACACCGTCGACGACGAAGTGACCATCAAGGTGCAGCTCAAGTGCACCTACCAGATACCGCCGCGCCCCCAGGGCGGCGCGTTCTCCTTCACCCTGGACAACGACCACCTGGTGAAGCTCGCCCGGACCCCCGTGTCCGTGCACAAGATCCTGGTCGTGATGCTCGTCCCCAGGTCCCGGGACGACTGGCTGAGGGCCGGTCACGACCGGCTCGACCTGCGGCACTGCTGCTACTGGACCAACCTGGCCGGACACCCGGTCACGGGACGGCGCCGGACCACCGTGCGCATCCCGACGACACGGATCTTCGACGACCGGGCGCTCTGCGAGATCATGACCCGGGTCGGGGTGGGAGGGAGACCTTGATGCACCGACCGATCGACGACCCCGGATTCGAGGGAGAGGGCCACGGGGGAGGGGGCCCCGGGGGAGAGGGGGGCGGTGCCGGCCACGGCCCCGTCCCCCCGCCCTACCGGCCCCACCCGGTACCCGGCGACGCCTCGGGGCCCCGGACGGATGCCTCGGGGTCCCGGGCCGGCGCCTCGGGCCCCTGGCGCGAGCCCGCCGGGCCCCGGGCCGAAACCCCCGGGCCCCGGTCCGGCGCCCCCGGCTCCCGCAACGGTCCCCCCGGACTCCGGGCCGGGGTGCCGGGCCCGGCCGCCGGGCCCTGGGCCGACACCCACGGCACCCCCGACCCCGGCCGCGTCGACCCGCGGGTCCTCGGCGCCCTGCTCGCCCGCCACGGCTGGCGGCGGCGCGGCGGGGCGGCCGGCCGCTACAGCCGCTGGACCCCGCCCGGCACCGGCACCGGCACGAGCCTCCTCGTCCCCGAGAGCCGCGCCTTCCCGGACTGCGACGACCTGCTCGGCGAAGCCCTCGCCGCCCTCGCCCACAGCGCCACGCCCTCCGCCCGCGAGGTCCTCACCGGCCTCGCCGTGCCCAGCGACGAGATCCGCTGGTGGCGCGACGTGCCCCCCGGCCCCGCCGGCACCGTCCCCTGGACCGTGCGGGAACAGCTCGGATCGGCCGCCCGCCAGCTCCTCCTCGCCGGCGCCCTCGCCGTGCGCGGCCGGGCCGGCTACTACGGCGCCCGGCACCGGCGCGCCGCCCAGGCCTCCCTGGGGGGCGTCCTCGTCGGCGCGTCCCCCGGCGGGCGCGGCCTCACCGCCTTCCTGCCCGTCGACCCGGGCCGCCCGATCGCCGTCCGGCTCCACCACGCGCTCTACGCGGCCCGCGAGGCCGTCGACTACCAGCGGGCCACCGGCGGCACGGAGGCCTTCGACGCCGCCGTCGAGGCGGGCGTCAGCCGGGAACTCACCGAAGCCCTGGTCGCCCTCGTCCGGGGCACCGAGGGCGCCCGCATCGCCCTGGAGTGGGCCCCTGCCGCCGGACCGCCCGAGGGGTGCGCCGCCCGGCCCGAACCGGTCGAGTTCTCGCCCGGCGACCTGCCCGCCCTGCGCGAGGCGAGCGCCCGCTACCGGACCGGCGAGCCCTCCGTACCGGTCCGCCTCACCGGCGCCGTCGTCCGCATGCGCCGCTCCGGGCCCCGGGGCGCGGGCACCGTCCGGCTCCGCGTCCTCGGCGGGGCCGAGGTCCCGCACGTGCGCGTCACGCTCGACGAGGAGGCGTACCGCACCGCCGGCCACGCCCACCTCGTCGGCCTCCCGATCCGGGTCTCCGGCCGCCTGGAGAGCCGGGGCGGCTTCCGCCGCCTCACCGACGCCTCCGAGGTCGTCCCCGTCCAGGTGGACGAGACGGAGCGGGACCGCCTGATGAAGGCGCTCCACGAGAACCCCGACTTCTTCGAGGAGGCCTGCGGGCCGGAGGACTGAGGCCGGACGGGCCCCGGAAACGCCGAGGACGGGCGTCCGGCGGAGCCCGTAGGATCGACGGTGCGCGGCACCTCGTCTCTGTCGCGCACCGTTGGTGCCGGCACCTCGTGCCTGCCGGCGCCCCAATGTATGGAGCACCAGTGTCTGATGTCCGTGTGACCGTCCAGTCCGCCTCGGGAGCAGAGGAGAGGGCGGTGAGCGCGGGCACCACCGCCGGCGCCCTGTTCGCCGACGACCGTACGATCGTCGCCGCCCGCGTCGGCGGTGAGCTGAAGGACCTGTCGTACGAGCTCGCCGACGGCGACGTCGTCGAGGGCGTCGAGATCTCCTCCCCGGACGGTCTCGACATCCTGCGCCACTCGACCGCGCACGTCATGGCCCAGGCCGTGCAGGAGATCTTCCCCGAGGCCAAGCTGGGCATCGGCCCGCCGGTCCGGGACGGCTTCTACTACGACTTCGACGTCGACCGGCCCTTCACTCCCGAGGACCTCAAGGTCATCGAGAAGAAGATGCAGGAGATCCAGAAGCGCGGGCAGCGCTTCGCCCGCCGCGTGGTGACCGACGAGGCCGCCCGCGAGGAGCTGGCGGACGAGCCGTACAAGCTGGAGCTCATCGGCATCAAGGGCTCCGCGGCCGTGGAGGACGGCGCCGACGGCGCGAACGTCGAGGTGGGCGGCGGCGAGCTGACCATCTACGACAACCTCGACGCCAAGACCGGCGAGCTGTGCTGGAAGGACCTCTGTCGCGGTCCCCACCTGCCGACCACCCGGAACATCCCGGCGTTCAAGCTGATGCGGAACGCCTCCGCGTACTGGCGGGGCAGCGAGAAGAACAAGCAGCTCCAGCGCATCTACGGCACCGCCTGGCCGTCGAAGGACGAGCTGAAGGCGCACCTCGACTTCCTCGCCGAGGCCGAGAAGCGCGACCACCGCAAGCTGGGCAACGAGCTGGACCTCTTCTCGATCCCGGACGAGATCGGCTCCGGCCTCGCGGTCTTCCACCCCAAGGGCGGCATCATCCGCCGGGTCATGGAGGACTACTCGCGCAAGAAGCACGAGGAGGCGAACTACGAGTTCGTCTACACCCCCCACGCCACCAAGGGGAAGCTGTTCGAGAAGTCGGGCCACCTCGACTGGTACGCCGAGGGCATGTACCCCCCCATGCAGCTCGACGAGGGCGTGGACTACTACCTCAAGCCCATGAACTGCCCGATGCACAACCTGATCTTCGACGCGCGCGGCCGCTCCTACCGTGAGCTGCCGCTGCGCCTGTTCGAGTTCGGCACCGTGTACCGGTACGAGAAGTCCGGCGTCGTCCACGGCCTGACCCGGGCCCGCGGCTTCACCCAGGACGACGCGCACATCTACTGCACCCGCGAGCAGATGGCGGAGGAGCTGGACCGGACCCTCACCTTCGTCCTGGACCTGCTCCGCGACTACGGTCTGACCGACTTCTACCTGGAGCTGTCCACCAAGGACGAGACCAAGTTCGTCGGCTCCGACGAGGCGTGGGAGGAGGCCACCGCGGTCCTCCAGCAGGTCGCCGAGAAGCAGGGCCTCCCGCTGACCCCCGACCCGGGCGGCGCCGCGTTCTACGGCCCGAAGATCTCGGTGCAGGCGCGGGACGCGATCGGCCGCACCTGGCAGATGTCGACCGTGCAGCTCGACTTCAACCTGCCGGAGCGCTTCGACCTGGAGTACACCGCCCCGGACGGCACCAAGCAGCGCCCGGTCATGATCCACCGCGCGCTGTTCGGCTCGATCGAGCGGTTCTTCGCGGTGCTCCTGGAGCACTACGCGGGCGCGATGCCGCCGTGGCTGGCGCCCGTGCAGGCCGTCGGCATCCCGATCGGGGACTCGCACGTCGAGTACCTCCAGGACTTCGCGGCCGAGGCGAAGAAGCTGGGCCTGCGGGTCGACGTGGACGCCTCCGCGGACCGGATGCAGAAGAAGATCCGCACCCACCAGAAGCAGAAGGTGCCGTTCATGATCATCGTCGGCGACGACGACATGGCGGCCGGTACCGTCTCCTTCCGCTACCGCGACGGCTCGCAGGAGAACGGCATCCCGCGTGACGCGGCGCTGGCGAAGCTCGTCGACGTGGTGGAGAGCCGTGTCCAGGTGTGACGTGCTCCCCGCGTGAGCGGGGGTGATCCGTCGTAGCCCTCCTGCTCATGCCGTTTGCGTGAGTTGCTCCCCGCCCATGCGGGGCTAGGCCCCCGGGGAACCCCCCGGGGGCCTTCCCGTGTCCGCCCGCTTCTCGTCCTCCCGCGTGAACGCCTGGATCAGCCACGACGAGAACGAACCCGTCACCGCCCCCAGCAGCGCCAGGCCGCAGGCCATCAGGCCCACCGCCGTCACCCGGCCGACCGGGGTCACCGGCGACACGTCCCCGTACCCCACCGTCGCCAGCGTCGCGCAGGTCCACCACACCGAGTCGCCGAAGGTGACGATCGTGGCGCCGGGGGCGTCCACCTCGTGGTGGTAGACCGTGAGCGACCCCGCGAAGCCGAGCAGGGAGACGCTGAGGCCCGAGTAGACCATCACGCGCCCGTAGAGACTGAGCCTCGGGCCGTGGCGGCGCTGGACCCGCCCGTACAGGTTCACCATCCGCAGCGGACGCAGCAGGGGGAGGACCACGACCAGGGTGTCGAGGGGGTGGGCGCGCAGGAAGCGGTGCGGGGCGAGGCCGCTCAGCCGGAGCCGTACCAGGTAGTCCACGACGAAGAGGGTCCAGGAGCCGAGGGTGACGGCGAGACATGCGTCGTGCCAGACCCCCGGGAGGCCGCGGGCGAGGACGTGGACGGCGTAGGCGGTGAGGAAGGCGAGGGAGGCCACGGCGAGCGGGACCTCCATGCGGCGGTCCCAGTGCTCCAGCCGGGACGGTGTCGGTGGCCTGTCGCTCATCGCATCAGCATGGACGGCGGAGGGACCCTCCGCCCCGGCGACACGTTCCGAACGGACGACGCAATATGCTGCACGGCATGACGACTGAGCCGGAGCAGCAGATCGGAGTGGGGACGCAGGACGCGTTCCAGCGCCTGTGGACGCCTCACCGGATGGCGTACATCCAGGGCGAGAACAAGCCGACCGGGCCGGGTGCCGGGGACGGCTGTCCGTTCTGCTCGATCCCTGCGAAGTCGGACGAGGACGGCCTGGTGATCGCACGCGGCGAGAGCGTGTACGCGGTCCTCAACCTGTACCCGTACAACGGCGGGCACCTCATGGTCGTCCCCTACCGGCACGTCGCCGACTACACGGACCTGGACGCGGCGGAGACGGCGGAGCTGGGCGACTTCACCAAGCGGGCGATGGTGGCGCTGCGGGCGGCCTCCGGCGCGCACGGCTTCAACATCGGCATGAACCAGGGCACGGTGGCGGGCGCCGGCATCGCCGCGCACCTGCACCAGCACGTGGTGCCGCGCTGGGGCGGGGACACCAACTTCATGCCGGTCGTCGGCCACACGAAGGTGCTGCCGCAGCTGCTCGCGGACACCCGGAAGATGCTGGCCGACGCCTGGCCGGCCGGCGTCTGATCCGTACGGAACGCGAGGACCCGGCCCCCGGCGCGGTACGGGGCCGGGTCCTCGCGTCGTACGGGGGCCGGTCAGGCGTCGTAGACGTCGGCCTTCCGGGGGCTCGCCTCCTGGACGCCGCCGCTGAGGACGAGCGAGCGGTTGGTGAAGCGCTCCGTGTCGACGTTGTGCTCGTCGAGGACCTTGATGGTGGCGTTGTGGACCGCGCGCAGCACCGGCGTCGCCATGCGGATGGCGTCGTCGGCCATGAAGCGGTTCTTCCAGAGCGGTCCGGCCCAGACGTGGCGCAGCCCGAAGGGCTCCGGCAGGACGAGCTTGCCGCCGAGGAACTCCAGGACCGGCGGGAACCAGGTGAGGGGGGCGCGGACGGCCGTCCGGACGACGTCGTCGGTCGTGGTCAGCGGTAGCTTGACCTCGCGGGTCTCCCAGAAGCGGACCGACTTGGAGACCACCTTGGTCTTCGCCGCGGGCTTGTCGTTGAAGAGGCCGTGGACGGGGCCGAGGGCGTGGCCGGTGACCTCGACGCGGAGCGTGTGGTGGAGCGAGGTGACGGTCACCATCATGGTGAGGACGAGGTTCCCGTCCCAGAGGGTGAACTGCACGCCGAGGTAGTGGCGGTTGCCCGCGCCGAACTGCTGCTCGTTGCAGATGCGCTGTATCTCGTGGGGCTTGACCTGGTAGTGGACGATGCTGTCGCCCTCGGGGCGGGTGACGGAGTCGGCCCCTTCGCCCACCGGGACGACGATCCAGTGGTTCACCGTCGGTTTGGGGAAGCCGCTCTTGAGCGAGCCGCGCTCCAGGAGGGTGAGCTGCTCGTGGATCTTGCGGACGACGTCCCAGGTGCGGAAGTCGTGGATCTCCTTGCCGGCCTGGGGGACGAGCTCCTCGGCGAGCGTCCAGCTGCCCCAGCGGGTGCCCAGGCCGAGGACGCCCTTGGGCCCGGCGTAGAACACCACGTTGGACCGCTGCTCGGCGGAGAGCTTCTCCAGGTTCTGGCGGAGCTCCTCGGCGGCCTTCTCGCCCGGGTCGCGGGGTGCCGCCTCGGGGATCTTGGCGCCGATGCCGCCGCCGCCGAGCAGGGCGCTCCAGCGCTCGCGCAGCTCGACGGCGGTCCTCTCGACGACGCGGCGGGCGAGGAACCAGCCGATGACCGGGGCCACCAGCATGACGCGCAGGTAGGTCGGCAGGATCCCGGCGAAGGGCAGCCTGAACATCACGAGCAGGGCGAGGAAGCCGGCGGCGACGAGCACCGCGGTGCCCAGGAAGCTGGTGCGCCTGTTGTCGGAGCCGGCGGCGAACCGGCGGAGCTGGATGACGCCGAGCCAGAGCAGCAGGCCGGGCAGGAAGAGGACCCCGCAGACGAGCGTGATCAGCGTCAGCTTCACGTCCCGCTGCCTGCGGATGCGGTTGGCGGCGAGGCAGTGGACCACCACCGGCTGGGGCTCCACGCCGAAGGACTGGATGAGGGCGGCGCGGGCCCCGCCGAGCATCCGCACCTGGACGGCGCGGGAGAAGGCCTCGCCGAGGTCGGGGCGGAAGAGCTTGTGCCACTTGCCCGGGGTGACCTTGGACTTGTACAGCTCGTTGTCGGCTTCCAGGATCTTGTCGACGGGGCCGTCGCGGTACGCGGCGGAGGCGAGGGCGTGGGTCGCCGCCGTCTGCCCGTCCGAGCCCTGGAGGGGGACCTGCGCCCCGAGACCGAAACCGTCCATCGCCACTGCCGCCCCCATCGCGCCGAGTCCCTGTGCGGGCTGTTTCCCAACTGCGCTGCCCCGCACACCTTCTGAGCTGGGCACCCCAGCGTAACCGGGTACCACCCGGCGCGTCACCGGAGTGCGGGGGGACGGCCGGATGCCGCCCCGCCCGGTGGCGGCGGGGCGGGGCGACCGTGCCTGTCGGGCCGTCAGTCAGGGGCTGTTCCCGGTCCGTTGCCGGATCTTCTCCGCCAGGTGCGGGGGCATCGGTTCGTGCCGGGCGTACGTGCGGTCGAACCGTCCGGTGCCGTGCGACACGGACCTCAGGTCGACCGCGTACCGCACGATCTCGGTCTCCGGCACCTCGGCCCGCACGAGGGTCCGGCCCGGACCCGCCCGGTCGGTGCCGACGACGCGGCCGCGCCGCCCCGACAGGTCGCTCATGACCGGGCCGACGTACTCGTCGGGGACGAGGACCCCGACCTCGTCCACCGGTTCCAGGAGGTGGACGGGGACGTCGGCGGCCGCCTCGCGCAGGGCGAGGGCGCCGGCCGTCTGGAAGGCGGCGTCGGAGGAGTCCACGGAGTGGGCCTTGCCGTCGCGCAGGGTGACCCGGACGTCGACGAGCGGGTGGCCGGTGGCGATCCCGCGCGCGGCCTGGGCCCGTACGCCCTTCTCGACGGAGGCGACGAAGGGGCGCGGGACCGCGCCGCCGACCACCTTGTCGACGAACTCGACGCCGCTGCCCGGCGGCAGCGGCTCCACGTCGATCTCGCAGATGGCGTACTGGCCGTGGCCGCCGGACTGCTTGACGTGCCGGCCCCGGCCGGAGGAGGCGCCGCCGAAGGTCTCGCGCAGCGCCACCTTGTACGGGACGGCGTCGACCCGGACGCCGTAGCGCTCGCGGAGGCGTTCCAGGGCGACGTCCTGGTGGGCCTCGCCCAGGCACCACAGGACCATCTGCCGGGTGTCCGGGTTCTGTTCGAGCCGCAGGGCCGGGTCCTCGGCGACCAGCCGGGCGAGGCCCTGGGAGAGCCGGTCCTCGTCGGCCTTGCCGTGCGCCCGGACGGCGAGCGGCAGCAGCGGCTCGGGCAGGGTCCACGGCTCCATCAGGAGCGGGCCGTCCTCTGACGAGACGGTGTCGCCGGTCCCGGCGTGCCCGAGGCGGGCGACGCAGGCGAGGTCCCCGGCGATGCAGTGTGCCACGGGACGCTGCTGCTTCCCGAAGGGGGAGGTGAGCGCGCCGACCCGGTCGTCGGCCTCGTGGAGGTCCTGCTCGTCGGGGGCTGAAGCGGGGGCCGGGCGCGTCCGGTCCACGAGTCCGTGGCCGCAGACGTGGACGGTCTCGTCGGGGCGCAGGGTGCCGGAGAAGACCCGGACGAGAGAGATCCGGCCCACGTACGGGTCGGTGGCGGTCTTGACGACCTCGGCGACCAGGGGCCCCTCGGGGTCGCAGACGACCGGGGGCCGGGGCCGGCCGTCGGGGGTGGTGACGGCGCGCGGCCCGTGCTCCAGGGGGGAGGGGAAGCCGCGGGTGATCAGCTCCAGGAGTTCGACGGTGCCGAGGCCCTGCGCGCCGTCCCCGGCGGCGGGGGCGGCGGCGAGGACCGGGTGGAAGGCGCCCCGGGCGACCGCCTTCTCCAGGTCCTCGACGAGGGTCCCCGGGTCGATCGGCTCGCCGCCGAGGTAGCGGTCCATCAGGGTCTCGTCCTCGCTCTCGGCGATGATCCCCTCGATGAGCCGGGCGCGGGCCTCCGCGATCAGCTCCCGCCGGCCCTCGTCGGGCGGTTCCTCCCGCCGTACCCCCGTGGAGTAGTCGAGGATCCGCTCCGTGAGCAGGCCGATCAGGCCGGTCGCGGGGGCGTGTCCGTCGGCGGCCTCGGGACCGTGCACGGGCAGGTAGAGGGGGAGGACGGCGTCCGGGTCGTCGCGGCCGAAGAGCCCGGCGCAGACCCCCGTCAGCTCCGTGAAGCCGGTGCGGGCGGTGTCGAGGTGGGTGACGACGACGGCGCGGGGCATGCCGACGGCGGCGCACTCCTCCCAGAGCGCGCGCGTGGAGGCGGCGACGGCGTCGGCCTCCTGGGCGGCCGAGACGACGAAGAGGGCCGCGTCCGCCGCGCGCAGGCCGGCCCTCAGCTCCCCGACGAAGTCGGCGTACCCGGGGGTGTCGATCAGATTGACCTTGCACCCGTCCCAGGCGACCGGGACGAGCGAGAGCTGTACGGAGCGGTGGCGGCGCCGCTCGATCTCGTCGTGGTCCGAGACCGTGCCGCCGTCCTCGACGCGGCCGGCCCGGTTGAGCGCGCCCGCGGTCTGCGCGAGGGCCTCGACGAGGGTCGTCTTGCCCGATCCGCTGTGGCCGACCAGCACCACGTTCCGTATGTCCGAGGGCCGGTCGGCCGTCGGAGCCCTGCCGGCGGCCCCGGCGGGTGTCTTCGCCCTGTCACCCATGACGTGTTCCTCCCGACTGCTCGCACGGTGCGGCGGGACGCGGGCGCGGGGGGGCGGCGTGTCGCGGTGGCGCGGCTTCCGCGGTGCCCGCGGTGCCTTGCGGTGGTCCTTCGAGCTTGGCACCGACGCCGGGGCGCGTCCATCGGTCCCGCGAAGGGCCCGCCGTCCTCCCGAAGGGCCCGCCGTCCCCGCGAAGGGCCCGCCGTCCTCCCGAAGGGCCCACCGTCCCCGCGAAGGGCCCGCCCGCGCACCGGGCCCGCCGGGCTCTCGGGGGGACGCCGACGCGGCGGGGCGGGTACCCGCCGGTAGCCGGGGGCGCGCGTGGCTACGATGGGCGGGCCGGTGGTCGTAGGGGCCGCGCGGCCCACCGAACCTCGGGAAGGCCATGCTGAACAAGTACGCGCGTGCCTTTTTCACGCGTGTCCTCACACCGTTCGCCGCGTTTCTGCTCCGCAGGGGCGTCAGCCCCGACGCGGTCACGCTCATCGGCACGGCGGGGGTGATGGCCGGTGCGCTGGTCTTCTTCCCGCGCGGAGAATTCTTCTGGGGCACGATCGTCATCACCCTGTTCGTCTTCTCCGACCTCGTCGACGGCAACATGGCCCGGCAGGCGGGGATCTCCAGCCGCTGGGGCGCCTTCCTCGACTCGACGCTCGACCGGGTCGCGGACGGCGCGATCTTCGGCGGCTTCGCGCTCTGGTACGCCGGCAAGGGCGACGACAACGTGATGTGCGCCGTGTCGATCTTCTGCCTGGCGAGCGGCCAGGTCGTCTCGTACACCAAGGCGCGCGGCGAGTCGATCGGCCTGCCCGTCGCCGTCAACGGCCTGGTCGAGCGCGCCGAACGGCTCGTGATCTCGCTGGTCGCCGCCGGACTCGCCGGACTGCACGCCTTCGGCGTCCCCGGCATCCAGGTGCTGCTGCCGATCGCGCTGTGGATCGTGGCCGTCGGCAGCGCGGTCACCCTGGGGCAGCGGGTCGTCACCGTGCGGCGGGAGTCGGCCGAGGCGGACGCCGCCGCGGCCGGGGGCAGCGGGGCGGCCTCGTGAGCGACCTCAAGGACAAGCTCAGCGACGGCCTGTACGGGCTCGGCTGGGCGACCGTGAAGAAGCTGCCCGAGCCGGTGGCCGCGGGCCTCGGCCGGCGGATCGCCGACGTGGCGTGGAAGCGGCGCGGCAAGAGCGTCCTGCGCCTGGAGTCCAACCTCGCGCGCGTGGTGCCGGACGCCACGCCCGAGCGGCTCGCCGAACTGTCGAGGGCCGGCATGCGCTCGTACATGCGCTACTGGATGGAGTCCTTCCGGCTGCCGACCTGGAGCAAGGAGCGGGTCGAGCGGGGGATAGACGTCAAGGACATCCACTATCTGCAGGAGGGCCTCGCCTCCGGGCGCGGGGTCGTCCTCGCCCTGCCGCACCTGGCCAACTGGGACCTCGCGGGCGTGTGGGTGACCCGCTCGCTGGGCGTGCCGTTCACCACGGTCGCGGAGCGGCTGAAGCCCGAGTCGCTGTACGACCGGTTCGTCGCCTACCGCGAGTCCCTGGGCATGGAGGTCGTGCCGCACACCGGGGGCTCCGCCTTCGGCAGGCTGGCGCGGCGGCTGCGGGCCGGCGGCCTGGTCTGCCTGGTCGCGGACCGGGACCTGTCGGCCTCCGGCATCGAGGTCGCGTTCTTCGGGTACACCGCGCGGATGCCGGCGGGCCCGGCGATACTCGCCCAGCAGACGGGCGCCCTGCTGCTGCCGGTGACGCTCTGGTACGACGACACGCCCGTCATGAAGGGGCGGGTCCATCCGCCGGTGGACGTGCCCGTGGCGGGGACGCGGGCCGAGAGGACGGCCGTCATGACCCAGGCCCTCGCCGACGCCTTCGCCGAGGGCATCGCGGACCACCCGGAGGACTGGCACATGCTGCAGCGGTTGTGGCTCGCGGACCTGGAGGACCGGGGGACGGGCGGGCGGGCTCCGGGCGCGAAGGAGGGCGGGGCGGCGTGAGGATCGGGATCGTCTGCCCGTACTCCTGGGACGTGCCGGGCGGCGTCCAGTTCCACATCCGCGACCTCGCCGAGCACCTGATCCGGCTCGGCCACGAGGTCTCCGTCCTGGCCCCCGCCGACGACGAGACCCCGCTGCCGCCGTACGTGGTCTCGGCCGGGCGGGCCGTCCCCGTGCCGTACAACGGCTCGGTGGCCCGGCTCAACTTCGGGTTCCTGTCCGCCGCGCGGGTGCGCCGCTGGCTGCACGACAACGCCTTCGACGTGGTGCACATCCACGAGCCGACCTCGCCGTCGCTGGGGCTGCTCACCTGCTGGGCGGCGCAGGGGCCGATCGTGGCGACCTTCCACACCTCGAACCCGCGCTCGCGGGCGATGATCGCCGCGTACCCGATCCTCCAGCCCGCCCTGGAGAAGATCAGCGCGCGGATCGCGGTGAGCGAGTACGCGCGGCGCACACTGGTCGAGCACCTCGGCGGCGACGCCGTCGTCATCCCCAACGGCGTCGACGTGGACTTCTTCGCCCGCGCCGAGCCGAAGAAGGAGTGGCAGGGCGAGACCCTCGGCTTCATCGGCCGGATCGACGAGCCCCGCAAGGGCCTGCCCGTCCTCATGAAGGCGCTGCCCCGCATCCTCACCGAGCGGCCCGGGGCGCGGCTCCTGGTCGCCGGACGCGGCGACGAGGAGGAGGCGGTGGCGTCGCTGCCGCGCGAGATGCGGTCCCGGGTGGAGTTCCTCGGCATGGTCAGCGACGAGGACAAGGCGCGGCTGCTGCGCAGCGTCGACGTGTACGTGGCGCCCAACACCGGCGGCGAGAGCTTCGGCATCATCCTGGTCGAGGCGATGTCGGCCGGCGCGCCCGTCCTCGCCGCCGACCTGGACGCCTTCGCGCAGGTCCTCGACCAGGGCGGCGCGGGCGAACTCTTCGCCAACGAGGACGCGGACGCCCTGGCGGACGCGGCGATCCGCCTCCTGGGCGACGAGGAGCGCCGCGAGGAACTGAGCACCCGCGGCTCGGCCCACGTCCGCCGCTTCGACTGGTCCACCGTCGGCGCGGACGTCCTCGCGGTCTACGAGACCGTCACGGACGGCGCGGCGGCCGTGGACACGGACGAACGGGCGGGCGGCTTGCGGGCGCGGCTGGGGCTGTAAGGGCCCGGGGGCCGGTCGCGCGCCGTGTCCGCGTGCACGGGGCAGCGCCCGGCGGCGTGACACTCCGTCAGGCGGCCGCGCCGACCCTGCGGCGCTCCGCCGGACGCCCCCCCCCCGCGCCGTATGTCCGAACGTCCATCAGGACACCGGCGAGGAGCGTTCACCCCGCGCCGCACGCGCGCGTACGTGCGGGCCACCGCGCCCGTGCCCGGTGGCGACACCCGCGGCAGCGGAACCAGGACCGGGGCCGCGGGGCGGAGCCGTACGCCCCCGGCTGAATCCGCCCGCCCGCCGGGTCCCGCGCCGCAGGCTGGGGCGATGACCCCGATCACCGTGCACCGGCTCGACCTCGGACACTTCACCCGCCCCGCCGAGGAGTGGGGCGGCCCCCACGCGCGCGTGGAGCCCGTCCTCGGCCACCTCGTGCGGCACGCGCGCGGGGTGCTCCTCTTCGACACCGGCATGGGCACCGGCTCGCCGGAGACCGACGCCCACTACCGACCGGTCCGCAAGCCGCTCACCGTCCGCCCCGGGGACGTGGACGTCATCGTCAACTGCCACCTGCACTTCGACCACATCGGCGGCAACCACCGCTTCCCCGGCACCCCCGTCCTGGTCCAGCGCACCGAACTGGCCCTCGCCCGCGCCGGCGGGCACACCATCGACTCGCTGCTGCCCGGCGTCCGGTACGAGGAGCTGGACGGCGAGCACGAGATCGCGCCCGGCGTCCTCGTCGTCCCCACGCCCGGCCACACCGAGGGGCACCAGTCGCTGTTCCTCGACCACGGCGACCGCGTGACCGTCCTCGCGGGCCAGGCGTACGACTTCGCGGCGGAGTTCGGGACCCCGTACCGCCCCTGGCTCGACCGGCTCGCCGCACTGGCCGGCGGCCGCCCGGCCCGTGTCCTGTTCGCCCACGACCACGCCCTTTGGGAAGGTGTGCTGCCACCGCCCCGGTAGCCTGTGCGCCCGTGACCCAAACCCTGATCTGGACCGTCGTCGCGCTGATCGTCATCGGCGTCTACCTCAGCTGGACCGCCGGGCGGCTCGACCGGCTGCACTCGCGCATCGACGCCGCGCGCGCGGCCCTGGACGCGCAGTTGCTGCGCCGGGCCTCGGTCACCCAGGAGCTGGCCACCTCCGGGGTCCTCGACCCGGCCGCCTCGATCGTGCTCTACGAGGCCGCGCACGCCGCCCGGCAGGCCGAGGAGGACCAGCGGGAGGTCGCCGAGAGCGAGCTCAGCCAGGCGCTGCGGGCCGTCTTCGGCGAGCCCGAGCAGATGGAGCTCGTACGGGAGGCCCCCGGCGGCGAGGAGGCCGCGGGGGAGCTCGCGCAGGCCGTGCGCCGGGTGCCGATGGCCCGCCGCTTCCACAACGACGCCGTACGGGCCGCCCGCGCCCTGCGCCGCCACCGCACGGTCCGCTGGCTCAGGCTCGCGGGCCACGCGCCCTTCCCCCTGGCCTTCGAAATGGACGACGAGCCCCCGGTGGCCCTTGCCGATCGCCCGGCTTGATCCTTCTCACCTGCGAAAACGAGCCACCGGGTCCACATTGGCCCTTGCCGTGGCCCGTGAGTGGCCTGTTTCCTCGTCTCTGTCGTCAACCCCCGTTGTCACCAGTGAGGTATCCGTGTCCACCACGCCTTCCACCCCCTCCTCGTCCCCCGAGACCGGCACCGCGCGCGTGAAGCGCGGCATGGCCGAGCAGCTCAAGGGCGGCGTGATCATGGACGTGGTCAACGCCGAGCAGGCGAAGATCGCCGAGGACGCCGGCGCCGTGGCCGTCATGGCCCTGGAGCGGGTCCCCGCGGACATCCGCAAGGACGGCGGCGTGGCCCGCATGTCCGACCCGAACATGATCGAGGAGATCATCGGCGCGGTCTCCATCCCGGTGATGGCCAAGTCCCGCATCGGCCACTTCGTCGAGGCCCAGGTCCTGCAGTCCCTCGGCGTCGACTACATCGACGAGTCCGAGGTCCTCACCCCGGCCGACGAGGTCAACCACTCCGACAAGTGGGCCTTCACCACCCCCTTCGTCTGCGGCGCCACCAACCTGGGCGAGGCCCTGCGCCGCATCGCCGAGGGCGCGGCCATGATCCGCTCCAAGGGCGAGGCCGGCACCGGCAACGTCGTCGAGGCCGTCCGCCACCTGCGCCAGATCAAGAACGAGATCGCCAAGCTGCGCGGCTTCGACAACAACGAGCTGTTCGCCGCCGCCAAGGAGCTGCGCGCCCCGTACGAGCTCGTCAAGGAGGTCGCCGAGCTCGGCAAGCTCCCGGTCGTCCTGTTCTCCGCCGGTGGCGTCGCCACCCCCGCCGACGCCGCGCTCATGCGCCAGCTCGGCGCCGAGGGCGTCTTCGTCGGCTCCGGCATCTTCAAGTCGGGCGACCCGGCCAAGCGCGCCGCCGCCATCGTGAAGGCCACCACCTTCTACGACGACCCGAAGGTCATCGCGGACGCCTCCCGCAACCTGGGCGAGGCCATGGTCGGCATCAACTGCGACACCCTCCCCGAGGCCGAGCGCTACGCCAACCGGGGCTGGTAAGCACCGATGAGCAGCACTCCCGTGATAGGTGTCCTGGCCCTCCAGGGCGACGTACGGGAGCACCTGATCGCCCTGGCCGCGGCGGACGCCGTGGCCAGGCCGGTGAGGCGCCCCGAAGAACTGGCCGAGGTCGACGGCCTGGTCGTCCCCGGTGGCGAGTCCACCACCATCTCCAAGCTGGCCGCGCTCTTCGGCCTCATGGAGCCGCTGCGCGAGCGCATCGCCGCCGGCCTGCCGGTCTACGGCACCTGCGCCGGCCTGATCATGCTCGCCGACAAGATCCTCGACCCGCGCTCGGGCCAGGAGACCTTCGGCGGCATCGACATGATCGTCCGCCGCAACGCCTTCGGCCGCCAGAACGAGTCCTTCGAGGCCGGCGTCACCGTCGCGGGCATCGAGGACGGCCCCGTCGAGGGCGTCTTCATCCGGGCCCCCTGGGTCGAGTCGGTCGGCGCGGACGTCGAGGTCCTCGCCGAGCACGAGGGCCATGTCGTCGCCGTACGGCAGGGCCGGGCGCTCGCGACCTCGTTCCATCCCGAACTGACCGGCGACCACCGCATCCACGCCCTGTTCGTCGACATGGTGCGCACGGCGGGCTGATCCGATCCCGGTAGGATCTCTGGGGTTCGTTCAGAAATGGGTTACGCGAAGGAGACAGGCAGATGTCCGGCCACTCTAAATGGGCTACGACGAAGCACAAGAAGGCCGTGATCGACGCCAAGCGCGGCAAGCTCTTCGCGAAGCTGATCAAGAACATCGAGGTCGCGGCCCGTACGGGCGGCGCCGACCCGGACGGCAACCCGACCCTCTACGACGCCATCCAGAAGGCGAAGAAGAGCTCCGTCCCGAACAAGAACATCGACTCCGCGGTCAAGCGCGGCGGCGGCCTGGAGGCCGGCGGCGTCGACTACGCCACGATCATGTACGAGGGCTACGGCCCGAACGGCGTCGCGGTGCTCATCGAGTGCCTCACCGACAACCGCAACCGCGCCGCCTCCGACGTGCGCGTGGCCATGACCCGCAACGGCGGCTCCATGGCCGACCCGGGCTCCGTCTCGTACCTGTTCAACCGCAAGGGCGTCGTCGTGCTCCCCAAGGGCGAGCTGACCGAGGACGACGTCCTGGGCGCGGTCCTCGACGCGGGCGCCGAGGAGGTCAACGACCTCGGCGAGTCCTTCGAGGTCATCAGCGAGGCCACCGACCTGGTCGCGGTCCGCACCGCCCTCCAGGAGGCCGGCATCGACTACGACTCCGCCGACTCCAGCTTCGTCCCGACCATGCAGGTCGAGCTGGACGAGGAGGGCGCGCGCAAGATGTTCAAGCTGATCGACGCGCTGGAGGACAGCGACGACGTGCAGAACGTCTTCGCCAACTTCGACGTCAGCGACGAGGTCATGGCGAAGGTCGACGCCTGATCACCTGCTTCACGCGGCGGGCCGACGGGGACACGCTCCCGTCGGCCCGCCGCGTTGTCGGTGGCAGCCGATAGCCTGCTCAAACAGGAGATCGACTCAAACAGGAGATCGAAGAGAGGGGGCGGCGTGCGCGTACTCGGAGTGGACCCCGGGCTCACCCGGTGCGGCGTCGGCGTCGTCGAGGGCGTCGCCGGCCGGCCCCTGACCATGCTCGGCGTCGGGGTGGTGCGGACGCCCGCGGACGCCGACATCGGCATGCGCCTGGTCGGCATCGAGCAGGGCATGGAGGAGTGGATCGACCGCTACTCGCCCGAACTCGTCGCCGTGGAGCGGGTGTTCAGCCAGCACAACGTCCGTACGGTGATGGGCACCGCCCAGGCCAGCGCGGTCGCCATGCTCTGCGCCTCCCGCCGCGGCATCCCCGTCGCCCTGCACACCCCCAGCGAGGTCAAGGCCGCCGTCACCGGCAGCGGCCGCGCCGACAAGGCCCAGGTCGGCACCATGGTGACCCGGCTGCTCCGGCTCGCCGAGCCGCCCAGGCCGGCCGACGCCGCCGACGCCCTCGCCCTCGCCATCTGCCACATCTGGCGGGCCCCCGCCCAGAACCGCCTCCAACAGGCCGTCGCCGCCCAGAACCGCCTCCAGGAGGCGGCCGCACGGCACGCGTCCGCAGTGAAAGGCCGAACCCGATGATCGCGTTCGTCAGCGGCCAGGTCGCCGCCCTCGCCCCCACCACGGCCGTCATCCAGGTCGGCGGCGTGGGCATGGCCCTCCAGTGCACCCCGGCGACCATCGCCGGGCTGCGGATCGGCGAGGACGCCCGGCTCGCCACCTCCCTCGTCGTCCGCGAGGACTCCCTCACCCTGTACGGCTTCGCCGACGACGACGAGCGGCAGGTCTTCGAGCTCCTCCAGACCGCCAGCGGCGTCGGCCCCCGCCTCGCCCAGGCCATGCTCGGCGTGCACAGCCCCGACGCGCTGCGCCTCGCCGTCTCCACCGGCGACGAGAAGGCCCTCACGGCCGTCCCCGGCATCGGGAAGAAGGGCGCGCAGAAGCTCCTCCTCGAACTGAAGGACAAGCTCGGCACCCCCCTCGGCAGCAGCGGCCTCGTCGGGGCCCAGCGCGTCGCCGCCGGCCCCGCCCCCTGGACCGAACAGCTCACCGCCGCCCTCATCGGCCTCGGCTACGCGAGCCGCGAGGCCGAGGAGGCCGTCGGCGCCGTCACCCCGCAGGCCGAGGCCGCCCTCGCCGAGACCGGCACCGCCCCCGTACCGCAGCTGCTCCGCGCCGCCCTGCAGACCCTCAACCGCGCCCGCTGACCACCCCCGACCCCGCCCGGCCGGGCCGTACGAACGAGAAGGCATCCACCGTGAACTGGGACGACGACACCACCGCCGGGGCACCCGACGCCGAGGCGCGCATCGTCGACGCCGCCGCCGAGGGCGACGACCAGGCCGTCGAGGCGGCCCTGCGCCCCAAGGACCTCAGCGAGTTCGTCGGTCAGGAGAAGGTCCGCCAGCAGCTCGACCTGGTCCTCAAGGCCGCCCGGCAGCGCGGCGCCACCGCCGACCACGTCCTGCTCTCCGGCGCCCCCGGCCTCGGCAAGACCACCCTCTCGATGATCATCGCGGCCGAGATGAACGCCCCGATCCGCATCACCTCCGGTCCCGCCATCCAGCACGCCGGAGACCTCGCCGCGATCCTCTCCTCCCTCCAGGAGGGCGAGATCCTCTTCCTCGACGAGATCCACCGCATGTCCCGGCCCGCCGAGGAGATGCTCTACATGGCCATGGAGGACTTCCGCGTCGACGTCATCGTCGGCAAGGGCCCCGGCGCCACCGCCATCCCCCTCGAACTGCCGCCCTTCACCCTCGTCGGCGCCACCACCCGGGCCGGACTCCTGCCGCCCCCGCTGCGCGACCGCTTCGGCTTCACCGCCCACATGGAGTTCTACGACCCGGCCGAGCTCCAGCGCGTCATCCACCGCTCCGCCGGACTCCTCGACGTCACGATCGACCCGGCCGGCGCCGCCGAGATCGCCGGCCGCTCGCGCGGCACCCCCCGCATCGCCAACCGCCTGCTGCGCCGGGTCCGCGACTACGCCCAGGTCAAGGCGGACGGAGTGATCACCCGGGAGATCTCCGAGGCCGCCCTCAGCGTCTACGAGGTCGACGGCCGCGGCCTCGACCGCCTCGACCGGGCCGTCCTGGAGGCCCTCCTCAAGCTCTTCGGCGGCGGACCGGTCGGCCTGTCCACCCTCGCGGTCGCGGTCGGGGAGGAGCGCGAGACCGTCGAGGAGGTCGCCGAACCCTTCCTCGTGCGCGAGGGCCTGCTGGCCCGCACCCCCCGTGGCCGGGTCGCCACTCCCGCCGCCTGGACGCACCTCGGCCTCGTTCCGCCGCAGGCAGCGGGCACGGGCGGCGCGGGAACGGGACAACAGGGGCTCTTCGGGGCGTGACGGTGCGGACGCTCGCCCGGACCGGAACCGGGGTGCGATGCTGGACGTTGTTCCATCGATGCGGACTCGCCTAGACTCCGCCGATGCCGCCCTTTCCGGTCGGCGCGCCCACCCCCGAAGATCAGGCCGCGGGTTCTCCGCGACCGTGCGAAGGAAACCCGTCCCGTGAGCATCGTGACCCTCCTCCCCTTCATCGTCCTCATCGGGGCCATGTTCCTGATGACCCGCTCCGCCAAGAAGAAGCAGCAGCAGGCGGCGCGGATGCGCGACGAGATGCAGCCCGGCACCGGCGTACGCACGATCGGGGGGATGTACGCCACCGTCAAGGAGATCTCCGACGAGACCGTTCTCCTCGAGGTCGCCCCGGGCGTGCACGCCGTCTACGCCAAGAACGCGATCGGCGCGGTCCTGGAGGACTCCGAGTACAACCGGATCGTCCACGGCGACGACGACAGCGACGAGGCCTCGGGCTCCGACGCCGTCGTCCCGGACGACGCCTCCTCCCTGACCGGCGCCACCGACGTCACCGCCGAGGACGCGCCCAAGGCCGACCTGACGAAGAAGGCGGACGCGGCCGAGGCCGCCGCCGAGGGGGAGAAGGACGGCAAGACCGACGGCGAGACCGGCGCGAAGTAATCGCGGCGGGGGACCGCGCGCACGCCCACCGGGCGTGCGCGCGCCCCCGAACGGTTCCACGTCTCGGGGGATGGTCCCCACACATACTTCGTGGCCGTCGCGCGCACACCCGTCGCGCGACGGTTGGACAGGGAGATACGACAGGTGGCAGCACCGAAGAAGGGCCGAAGGCCGGCGGGGGGACAGAGCCGGCCGGGCCGCGCCCTGGCACTCATCGTGATCGCCATGGTCGCGCTCACCGGCGGCATGTTCTGGTCGGGGCACACCACCCCGCGCCTCGGCATCGACCTCGCCGGCGGTACGTCGATCACGCTCAAGGCCAAGGCCGACCCCGGCCAGGAGTCGGCGGTCAACGAGACCAACATGAACACGGCGGTCGACATCATCGAGCGCCGTGTCAACGGTCTGGGTGTCTCCGAGGCCGAGGTCCAGACCCAGGGCCGCGAGAACATCATCGTCAACATCCCCCGCGGGACGAACGAGAAGCAGGCCCGCGAGCAGGTCGGCACCACCGCCCAGCTCTACTTCCGGCCCGTCCTCGCGGTGGCGAACGGCGCGCCCCAGGAGGCGCCGACCGCCACCCCCTCGGGCTCCGCCTCGCCGAAGCCCTCGGCCTCCTCCTCCGCCCCGACCGCGGGCGAGAAGTCCTCGGCCACCCCGTCGGCCACCGCCTCCACCCAGGGCCGCGCGCTCACCGAGGCCCTCAAGGCCCCGAGCCCGACCCCCTCCGGCAGCGCCTCGCCCTCGTCCTCCGCGACGCCGAAGGCCACCGGGACCCCGCAGGCGACCCCCACGCCCGACCCCGCCGCCGCGGCGCTGGAGCAGAAGTTCACCGCCCTGAACTGCCTCGACCCCAAGCAGCGCACGGCCGCCGGCCAGGGCGTCAAGCCGGACCAGTCCACCGTGGCCTGCGGCGAGGACGCCCCGGGCGTCTGGTCGAAGTACCTCCTCGGCCCGGCCGAGGTGGACGGCCGTGACGTCGACGACGCCAAGGGCGCCTTCGACCAGCAGCGCGGCATGTGGATCGTCACCATGGACTTCACGGACGCCGGATCCAAGAAGTTCCAGTCGATCACCGGCAAGCTGTCGCAGCAGGCCGACCCCCAGAACCGGTTCGCGATCGTCCTCGACGGCGAGGTCGTCTCGGCCCCCTCGGTCCGCCAGACGCTGAGCGCCAGCGCCGAGATCTCCGGCAACTTCAACCAGGAGTCGGCCCAGGACCTCGGGAACATCCTGTCCTACGGCGCCCTGCCGCTCTCCTTCCAGACCCAGAGCGTCGACACCGTCACCGCCGCGCTCGGCGGCGAGCAGCTGGAGGCCGGCCTGATCGCCGGTGCCATCGGCCTCGGTCTCGTCGTCATCTACCTGGTCGTCTACTACCGGGGCCTGTCGCTGGTCGCCATCCTCAGCCTCGGCGTCTCCGCGCTCCTCACCTACGTGATCATGGCCCTGCTCGGCCCGGCCATCGGCTTCGCGCTGAACCTGCCGGCCGTCTGCGGCGCCATCGTCGCCATCGGCATCACCGCGGACTCCTTCATCGTCTACTTCGAGCGCATCCGCGACGAGCTCCGCGAGGGCCGCACGCTCCGCCCGGCCGTCGAGCGCGCCTGGCCGCGCGCCCGCCGCACCATCCTGGTCTCCGACTTCGTGTCGTTCCTGGCCGCGGCCGTGCTCTTCATCGTCACCGTCGGCAAGGTCCAGGGCTTCGCGTTCACGCTCGGCCTGACCACCCTGCTCGACATCGTCGTGGTGTTCCTCTTCACCAAGCCGGTCATGACGCTGCTCGCGCGGACCAAGTTCTTCGGCAACGGCCACGCGTGGTCCGGCCTCGACCCGAAGCGCCTCGGCGCCAAGCCGCCACTGCGCCGCACCCGCCGCACCACCGCCCCCGCCGGCCCTGTCGACCCGAAGGAGGCGTGAGATGTCGAAGCTCGGAGATCTCGGCGCCCGGCTCCACCGAGGTGAGGTCGGCTACGACTTCATCGGCAACCGCAAGATCTGGTACGGCCTGTCCGTCCTGATCACCATCACCGCCATCGTCGCCCTGGCCGTCCGCGGCCTCAACATGGGCATCGAGTTCCAGGGCGGCGCCGTCTTCACCACCCCGAAGACGGACGTCACCGTCAGCCAGGCCCAGGAGTACGCGGAAGAGGCCTCCGGCCACGACGCGATCGTCCAGCAGCTCGGCAACGGCTCGCTGCGCATCCAGGTCGGCGCCCTCGACACCGCCCAGTCCGACCGGGTCCGCGCGGAGCTCGCCAAGGACCTCAACGTCACCGAGGACAAGATCGCGGCCGAACTGGTCGGCCCCAGCTGGGGCGAGCAGATCGCCAACAAGGCCTGGACCGGCCTCGGGGTCTTCATGATCCTCGTGGTGATCTACCTGGCCATCGCCTTCGAGTGGAGAATGGCGGTCGCGGCGCTCATCGCCCTCATCCACGACCTCACCATCACCGTGGGCATCTACTCCCTGGTCGGCTTCGAGGTCACCGTCGGCACGGTCATCGGCCTGTTGACGATCCTCGGCTATTCGCTGTACGACACGGTGGTCGTCTTCGACTCCCTCAAGGAGTCCACGAAGGACGTCACGAAGCAGACCCGCTTCACCTACAGCGAGCTGGCCAACCGCTCGATCAACGGCACCCTGGTCCGTTCGATCAACACCACCGTCGTCGCGCTCCTCCCGGTCGCCGGCCTGCTCTTCATCGGCGGCGGCGTCCTCGGGGCCGGCATGCTCAACGACATCTCGCTGTCGCTGTTCGTGGGCCTCGCGGCCGGCGCGTACTCGTCGATCTTCATCGCCACCCCGCTCGTCGCCGACCTCAAGGAGCGCGACCCGGCGATCAAGGCCCTCAAGAGGCGCGTCCTCGCCAAGAGGGCCGGTGCCGCGGCCAAGGGCGAGTCCGCGGACGGCACGGACGCGTTCGCCGACGGCACCGAGGCCGCCGTCGTCGGTCCCCGGGCCGGCCGCCGGGGCCGCGCCCAGGAGCACCGGGGATGACCGCCGGAGCCCAGGACGTCACCGGCCTCCTGCTCAGCCGCATCCGCGACGTACCGGACTACCCGAAGCCGGGCGTGCTGTTCAAGGACATCACGCCGCTGCTCGCGGACCCGGAGGCGTTCGGGGCCCTCACCGGCACCCTCGCCGGGCTGTGCTCCGCGCACGGCGCGACGAAGGTCGTCGGCCTGGAGGCCCGCGGCTTCATCCTGGCCGCCCCGGTGGCCGTCCGCGCGGGCCTGGGCTTCATCCCGGTCCGCAAGGCCGGCAAGCTCCCCGGGGCCACGCTCCGCCAGGCGTACGAGCTGGAGTACGGCACCGCCGAGATCGAGGTGCACGCCGAGGACCTGGCGGCGGGCGACCGCGTCATGGTCATCGACGACGTCCTCGCCACCGGCGGCACGGCCGAGGCCTCCATCGAGCTCGTCCGCCGCGCGGGCGCCGAGGTCGCGGGCGTCGCCGTCCTCATGGAGCTGGGCTTCCTGCCGGGCCGCGCCCGCCTGGAACCGGCCCTGAAGGGCGCTCCGCTCACGGCGCTGATCACCGTCTGACACAGGGATCCGTCCAGCACGGGGGCGCTCCGGGGAATCCCCGGAGCGCCCCCGTCGTTCTCCGGAGTGCCCTGTTCCGGCCGCCCGGAGGCGGACGCCGCCCGTGGCCGGAACCGTTCACCCCCCGGGCGCGTGAGCAGCGCGGGTCCGGGCTCGATACCATGGCGTTCCGGGCCTGACCGGGGGACCCGGAACCTCCCCCAGACTCCGTCCGGGGAGACCCCAGAGGAGCGCTCTTTGCCAGACGAGGCCCAGCCACTCTCCGCCGCGCAGCCCGACCCGAAGGCCGAAAAGGCCGCGCCGGGAACCGGCACGCCCCTGAACAAGCCCGCGGAGACCGGGCCCGCGCCCGCCGCGCCCGAGCCGGCCCCCGCGGCCGCGCGCTCCGCGTCGAACGCCCCCGCCCGCTCGGGCGGCTCGTCCAACCGCGTCCGCGCCCGCCTCGCCCGCCTCGGCGTGCAGCGCTCCTCCCCGTACAACCCGGTCCTCGAACCGCTGCTGCGGATCGTCCGCTCCAACGATCCCAAGATCGAAACGGCCACTTTGCGCCAGATCGAGCGGGCCTACCAGGTCGCCGAGCGCTGGCACCGCGGCCAGAAGCGCAAGAGCGGCGACCCGTACATCACGCACCCGCTCGCCGTCACCACCATCCTCGCCGAGCTCGGCATGGACCCGGCGACCCTGATGGCCGGGCTCCTGCACGACACCGTCGAGGACACCGAGTACGGCCTCGACACCCTCCGCCGGGACTTCGGCGACCAGGTCGCGCTCCTCGTCGACGGCGTCACCAAGCTCGACAAGGTCAAGTTCGGCGAGGCCGCCCAGGCCGAGACCGTCCGCAAGATGGTCGTCGCCATGGCCAAGGACCCGCGCGTCCTGGTCATCAAGCTCGCCGACCGCCTGCACAACATGCGCACCATGCGCTACCTCAAGCGGGAGAAGCAGGAGAAGAAGGCCCGCGAGACCCTGGAGATCTACGCCCCGCTGGCCCACCGGCTCGGCATGAACACCATCAAGTGGGAGCTGGAGGACCTCGCCTTCGCGATCCTCTACCCCAAGATGTACGACGAGATCGTCCGGCTCGTCGCCGAGCGCGCCCCCAAGCGGGACGAGTACCTGGCCGTCGTCACCGACGAGGTCCAGGCCGACCTGCGCGCCGCCCGCATCAAGGCCACCGTCACCGGCCGTCCCAAGCACTACTACAGCGTCTACCAGAAGATGATCGTCCGCGGCCGGGACTTCGCGGAGATCTACGACCTGGTCGGCATCCGCGTCCTCGTGGACACCGTCCGCGACTGCTACGCGGCCCTCGGCACCGTCCACGCGCGGTGGAACCCGGTCCCCGGCCGGTTCAAGGACTACATCGCGATGCCGAAGTTCAACATGTACCAGTCGTTGCACACGACGGTCATCGGGCCCAACGGCAAGCCCGTCGAGCTCCAGATCCGCACCTTCGACATGCACCGGCGCGCCGAGTACGGCATCGCCGCGCACTGGAAGTACAAGCAGGAGGCCGTCGCCGGCGCCTCCAAGGTGCGCACCGACGTGCCGAGGAAGACCGGCAAGGACGACCACCTCAACGACATGGCGTGGCTCCGCCAGCTCCTCGACTGGCAGAAGGAGACCGAGGATCCCGGCGAGTTCCTGGAGTCCCTGCGCTTCGACCTCTCCCGCAACGAGGTCTTCGTCTTCACGCCCAAGGGCGACGTGATCGCGCTGCCCGCCGGCGCCACCCCGGTCGACTTCTCCTACGCGGTGCACACCGAGGTCGGCCACCGCACGATAGGGGCGCGGGTCAACGGACGGCTGGTCCCGCTCGAATCGACCCTCGACAACGGCGACCTGGTCGAGGTCTTCACCTCCAAGGCCGCCGGCGCCGGTCCCTCCCGCGACTGGCTCGGCTTCGTCAAGTCCCCGCGCGCCCGCAACAAGATCCGCGCCTGGTTCTCCAAGGAGCGCCGGGACGAGGCCATCGAGCAGGGCAAGGACGCCATCGCGCGGGCCATGCGCAAGCAGAACCTGCCGATCCAGCGGATCCTCACCGGCGACTCCCTCGTCACCCTCGCCCACGAGATGCGCTACAGCGACATCTCCTCGCTGTACGCGGCGATCGGCGAGGGCCACGTCACGGCCCAGTCCATCGTGCAGAAGCTGGTCCAGGCGCTCGGCGGCGAGGAGGCCGCCACCGAGGACATCGACGAGTCCGCGCCGCCGACCCGGGGCCGCTCCAAGCGCCGCTCGAACGCCGACCCCGGCGTCGTCGTCAAGGGCGTCGAGGACGTCTGGGTGAAGCTGGCCCGCTGCTGCACCCCCGTGCCCGGCGACCCGATCATCGGCTTCGTGACCCGGGGCAGCGGGGTGTCGGTCCACCGCAGCGACTGCGTCAACGTGGACTCGCTGTCCCGGGAGCCGGAGCGGATCCTGGAGGTCGAGTGGGCCCCGACCCAGTCCTCGGTCTTCCTCGTCGCCATCCAGGTCGAGGCCCTGGACCGCTCCCGGCTGCTCTCCGACGTCACCCGGGTCCTCTCGGACCAGCACGTCAACATCCTCTCGGCGGCCGTCCAGACCTCCCGCGACCGGGTTGCCACCTCCCGCTTCACCTTCGAGATGGGCGACCCGAAGCACCTGGGCCACGTCCTGAAGGCCGTGCGGGGCGTGGAGGGCGTCTACGACGTCTACCGCGTGACCTCGGCCCGCCGGCCGTAACGAGGGCGTACGAGAAGGGCGGCCCCGGTACCTGCGTACCGGGGCCGCCCCCTTCGCGTCCCTACGACGGGATCAGCCGCCGAACTCCTCCAGACCCTTCAGGGCCTGGTCGAGCAGGGCCTGGCGGCCCTCCAGCTCGCGCGAGAGCTTGTCGGCCTTGGCGTCGTTGCCGGCGGCGCGGGCCGCGTCGATCTGCTTGCGCAGCTTCTCGACCGCGTCCTGGAGCTGACCGGTCAGACCCGCCGCACGCGCGCGCGCCTCCGGGTTCGTCCGGCGCCACTCGGCCTCCTCGGCCTCCTGGATCGCCCGCTCCACCGCGTGCATCCGGCCCTCGACCTTGGGACGGGCGTCCCGCGGGACGTGGCCGACGGCCTCCCAGCGCTCGTTGAGGGAGCGGAAGGCCGCGCGGGCCGCCTTCAGGTCCGTCACCGGGACGAGCTTCTCGGCCTCGGCCGCGAGCTCCTCCTTCAGCTTCAGGTTCTCGCCCTGCTCCGCGTCCCGCTCGGCGAAGACCTCGCCGCGCGCCGCGAAGAAGACGTCCTGGGCGCCGCGGAAGCGGTTCCACAGGTCGTCCTCGTGCTCGCGCTGGGCGCGGCCGGCCGCCTTCCAGTCCGTCATCAGCTCGCGGTAGCGGGCCGCCGTGGCCCCCCAGTCGGTGGAGTTCGACAGGGACTCCGCCTCCGCGACCAGGCGCTCCTTCGCCTTGCGGGCCTCCTCGCGCTGCGCGTCCAGGGACGCGAAGTGGGCCTTGCGGCGCTTCGAGAACGCCGAGCGGGCGTGCGAGAAGCGGTGCCACAGCTCGTCGTCGGACTTCCGGTCGAGCCGGGGAAGTCCCTTCCAGGTGTCCACGAGCGCCCGCAGCCGCTCGCCCGCCGAACGCCACTGCTCGCTCTGGGCCAGCTCCTCGGCCTCCGTGACGAGCTTCTCCTTGGCGGCGCGCGCCTCGTCGGCCTGCTTCGCCTTCTGGGCCCGGCGCTCCTCGCGGCGCGATTCGACCGTCTCGACCAGCTTGTCCAGCCGGGCGGAGAGCGCGGCCAGGTCACCGACGACATGGTGCTCGTCGACCTGGTGCCGGATGTGCTCGATCGCCGCGGTGGCGTCCTTCGCCGAGAGGTCGGTGGTCCTCACCCGCTTCTCGAGGAGGCCGATCTCGACCACCAGGCCCTCGTACTTGCGCTCGAAGTAGGCCAGGGCCTCCTCGGGGGTGCCGGCCTGCCACGATCCGACGACCTTCTCACCCTCGGCCGTCCGCACGTACACGGTGCCCGTCTCGTCGACGCGGCCCCACGGGTCGCTGCTCACAGCGCCTCCTCACCATGATGCCGTCGCGGGGTCGCACCCCGCGGGCATCGTCCACAGTTTCCCGGCGGGCCTCGCCCGCCTTCCGCAGCGCGGCCGACGGCCCACGCTGCACACCGCCAATCTAGGCGAACGGCGGCCCGGCTGTCCGCACTCAGCGCGACCGAGATTCGACGGTCGGCCCGCCGGTGCGGACGCGCGGGCTCACTTCTTCGTGACGGTGGCCTTCTCGATGGTCACGGCCTTCTTCGGGGCGCCGTCCCCGGCGCCGCCCTCGACACCGGCCGCGGCGACCTCCTGGACCGCCTTGAGCCCGGCCGCGTCGATCTTCCCGAAGGGGGTGTAGGTCGGCGGCAGCTTGGTGTCCTTGTAGACGAGGAAGAACTGCGAGCCGCCGGTGCCCGGCTGCCCGGTGTTCGCCATGGCCACGGTGCCGGCCGGGAAGGTCACCGCGCCGTCCGAGCCGGCCTTGCCGAGGGCGTCCAGGTTCTCGTCCGGAATGGTGTAGCCGGGGCCGCCCGTGCCGGTGCCCTGGGGGTCGCCGCACTGGAGCACGTAGATGTTCTGCGTGGTGAGCCGGTGGCACTTGCTCCCGTCGAAGTACTTCTTGTCCGCGAGGTGCTTGAAGGAGTTCACCGTGCGCGGGGTCTTCGACGCGTCCATGGTGATCGCGATGTCGCCCGTGTTGGTCTTGAGCGCCATCTCGTACGTGGCCTTCCGGTCCACGGTGAGCTTCGGCTCCGGGTTGTCGGACTCCTGCGAGAGGGAGGGCGCCGGGGTGGTGGGCGTGTCGCCGGCCGTGTTGTCCGAGCCCTTCTTCGAGCCGTCCGACAGCGCCACCGAGGCGTACACGGCACCGCCCGAGGCCAGCACCACCGCGAGGACGGCCGCGACGACGGTGTTGCGGCGCTTGTCCTTGCGGCGCTTCTCCTCCCGCCGCTGCTGCTGCCGCACGTACTTCTCCCTGGCAAGCTGCCGCCGCCGCTGATCGCTGCTGACCACCGGTCCGCTCCTTGTCGCTCGTCTGTTCCTGTCCTGGCCGGATGTGCCCGTACCGTATACGGGTTGGCTGTGGAACCGGGACCGCCGGTAGGCTCTGATCTGCTGAATCCCGTCATTCCCGTGATTTCCGCGCCCCGTGCCGGACGACATCCAAGGACGAACGTGCTGATTGCCGGCTTTCCCGCCGGGGCCTGGGGCACCAACTGCTACCTGGTCGCCCCCGCCGCGGGCGAGGAGTGCGTGATCATCGACCCCGGCCACCAGGCCGCGCAGGGCGTCGAGGAGACGCTGAGGAAGCACCGTCTCAAGCCCGTCGCCGTCGTCCTCACCCATGGACACATCGACCACGTCGCCTCCGTCGTCCCGGTGTGCGGCGCCCATGACGTCCCCGCGTGGATCCACCCGTCCGACCGCTACATGATGAGCGACCCGGAGAAGGCCCTCGGCCGCTCCATCGGGATGCCCCTCATGGGCGAGCTGACCGTGGGGGAGCCCGACGACGTGCGCGAGCTCACCGACGGCTCCGCGCTGAAGCTCGCCGGTCTGGAGTTCTCCGTCGCCCACGCGCCCGGCCATACCAAGGGGTCGGTGACCTTCCGGATGCCCGAGACCGCGGAGGTCCCCTCCGTGTTCTTCTCCGGGGATCTGCTGTTCGCCGGCTCCGTCGGACGCACCGACCTGCCCGGCGGTGACATGGACGAGATGCTCGAATCGCTGGCCCGCGTGTGCCTGCCCCTCGACAACTCGACCGTGGTGCTGTCGGGACACGGTCCCCAGACGACCATCGGCCAGGAGCGCGCCACCAACCCCTACCTCAGGCAGGTGGCCGCCGGCCTCGGGAGCCCCGACGCTCCCCGACGAGGAATGTGACGACTCACGTGAGCACCTTCAAGGCCCCCAAGGGCACGTACGACCTGCTGCCGCCCCGCTCCGCGACCTTCCTCGCGGTGCGCGAGGCGATCTCCACCCCGCTGCGGAACTCCGGCTACGGCTACGTCGAGACCCCCGGCTTCGAGGACGTGAAGCTGTTCTCCCGCGGTGTCGGCGAGTCCACCGACATCGTCAGCAAGGAGATGTACACCCTCACCACCAAGGGCGGCGAGGAGCTGGCGCTGCGCCCTGAGGGCACCGCGTCCGTCCTGCGCGCGGCGCTCCAGGGCAATCTGCACAAGCTCGGCAACCTGCCGGTCAAGCTCTGGTACTCCGGCTCGTACTACCGCTACGAGCGGGCCCAGGCGGGCCGCTACCGCCACTTCTCGCAGGTGGGCGCCGAGGCGATCGGCGCCGAGGACCCGGCGCTCGACGCCGAGCTGATCATCCTCGCCGACCAGGCCTACCGCTCGCTCGGCCTGCGGAACTTCCGCATCCTGCTGAACTCGCTCGGCGACAAGGAGTGCCGCCCCGTCTACCGGGAGGCCCTCCAGGACTTCCTGCGCGGGCTCGACCTCGACGAGGACACCCTGCGCCGCGCCGAGATCAACCCGCTGCGCGTCCTCGACGACAAGCGCGAGTCCGTGCAGAAGCAGCTGGTCGGCGCGCCGCTCCTGCGCGACTACCTGTGCGACGCGTGCAAGGCGTACCACGAGGAGGTGCGCGCCCTGGTGAGCGCGGCGGGCGTGGTCTTCGAGGACGACGACAAGCTGGTGCGCGGCCTGGACTACTACACCCGCACCACCTTCGAGTTCGTCCACGACGGCCTCGGCTCGCAGTCGGCGGTCGGCGGCGGCGGCCGCTACGACGGCCTCTCCGAGATGATCGGCGGCCCCGCGCTGCCCTCCGTCGGCTGGGCGCTCGGCGTGGACCGCACGGTCCTCGCCCTGGAGGCCGAGGGCGTCGAACTCGACCTGCCCACCGCCACCAGCGTCTTCGCCGTCGCCATCGGCGAGGAGGCCCGCCGGACCCTCTTCGGCAAGGTCACCGAGCTGCGCAGGGCCGGGATCGCCGCGGACTTCTCCTTCGGCGGCAAGGGCCTCAAGGGCTCCATGAAGGACGCCAACCGCTCGGGTGCCCGCCTCGCCGTCGTCGCCGGCGAGCGCGACCTCGCCGAGGGCGTCGTCCAGCTCAAGGACATGGAGACCGGCGAGCAGCGGGCCGTCGCCCTGGACGACCTCCTGGACGCGGTACGGGCCGAGCTGGCCTGACGCCCGGTCGTACGGAGGGGGCCCGGCGCGCACCTGCGCCGGGCCCCTCCTTATCCCCACCGAACGGTGGACACGGGCCTCCGTACGGCAGAATGACCGTGCCCAGCAGCCCGCGACCGATGGATCGGAAACATGACGAAAGCAGCGGTGGACGACCCGGCACGCGGCACGATCGGAGCGAGCCGCGCCTTCTCCTGGCTCCTGGTGATCACGGGCGCGGCCGGTCTGCTCGCCGCCTGGGTCATCACGATCGACAAGTTCAAGCTCCTGGAGGACCCCGGCTTCACCCCCGGGTGCAGCCTCAACCCGGTCGTCTCCTGCGGCAACATCATGAAGAGCGACCAGGCCGCGGTCTTCGGCTTCCCCAACCCGATGCTCGGTCTCGTCACGTACGGCATGGTGATCGCGATCGGCGTCGGCCTGCTCGCCGGCGCCCGCCACCGGCGCTGGTACTGGCTCGGCCTCAACGCCGGCACCCTCTTCGGCGTCGTCTTCTGCGCCTGGCTCACCTACCAGTCGCTGTACGAGATCAACGCGCTCTGCCTGTGGTGCTGCCTGGCCTGGGTCGGGACCATCGTCATGTTCTGGTACGTCACCTCGCACAACGTGCGCCACGGCGTGATCCCGGCCCCCGCCGGCCTGAAGACCTTCTTCGGCGAGTTCACCTGGGTCCTGCCCGTCCTGCACGTCGGGATCATCGGCATGCTGATCCTGACCCGCTGGTGGGACTTCTGGACCGGCTGATCCCGGCCGGATTGTCGGTGGCGTGACCTAGGCTTCGTGGACGTGGAGCCCGACCTCTTTACCGCAGCCGCCGAAGACCGCCAGGAGAAGGACCCGTCCAGCAGCCCGCTGGCCGTCCGGATGCGCCCCCGCACCCTCGACGAGGTGGTGGGGCAGCGGCACCTGCTCAAGCCCGGATCGCCGCTGCGCCGGCTCGTGGGGGACGGCGACGGAGGCCCCGCCGGGGCCTCCTCCGTGATCCTCTGGGGCCCGCCGGGCATCGGGAAGACCACCCTGGCGTACGTCGTCTCGAAGGCCACGAACAAGCGGTTCGTGGAGCTGTCCGCGATCACCGCGGGCGTCAAGGAGGTCCGGGCCGTCATCGACGGGGCCCGGCGCGCGGCCGGCGGCTACGGCAAGGAGACCGTCCTCTTCCTGGACGAGATCCACCGCTTCTCCAAGGCCCAGCAGGACTCCCTCCTGCCGGCCGTCGAGAACCGCTGGGTGACGCTGATCGCCGCCACCACCGAGAACCCCTACTTCTCCGTGATCTCCCCGCTGCTCTCCCGCTCGCTGCTCCTCACCCTGGAGCCGCTGACCGACGAGGACCTGAAGGGGCTGCTCGCCCGGGCGCTCACGGAGGAGCGCGGGCTCGGCGGGGCCGTGACCCTGCCGGAGGACGCCGAGGCGCACCTCCTCCGGGTCGCCGGCGGGGACGCCCGCCGCGCCCTGACCGCCCTGGAGGCCGCCGCCGGAGCGGCCATCGCCAAGAAGGAGGCGGAGATCACGCTCCGGACGGTCGAGGAGACCGTCGACCGGGCGGCCGTGAAGTACGACCGGGACGGCGACCAGCACTACGACGTGGCCAGCGCGCTCATCAAGTCGATCCGGGGCTCGGACGTGGACGCGGCCCTGCACTACCTGGCGCGGATGATCGAGGCGGGGGAGGACCCGCGCTTCATCGCGCGGCGCCTGATGATCTCCGCGAGCGAGGACATCGGCCTCGCCGATCCGAACGCCCTGCCGATCGCCGTCGCCGCCGCCCAGGCCGTCGCCATGATCGGCTTCCCGGAGGCGGCGCTGACCCTGAGCCACGCCACCATCGCCCTGGCCCTGGCCCCGAAGTCGAACGCGGCGACGACCGCGATCGGCGCCGCCCTCGCGGACGTGCGCGGCGGCCTCGCGGGCCCGGTCCCGGCGCACCTGCGCGACGGCCACTACAAGGGCGCGGCCAAGCTCGGCCACGCGCAGGGGTACGTGTACCCGCACGACGTGCCGGGCGGCATCGCGGCCCAGCAGTACGCCCCCGACGCGATCCACGGCCGCCGGTACTACGAGCCCACCCGCCACGGCGGGGAGGCGCGGTACGCGGACGTGGTGGAGTGGGCGCGGGCGCGTCTGAAGGGCGACGAGCGGCAGTAGCCGCGCTCAGGCGCGGGCGGCTTCGAAGAGCCGGTGCATCTCGCGGCGCAGCTCCGAGACCTCCCGCACCGGCTCGGGGAAGTCGAAGCGGGCGTCGAAGCAGTCTCCCGGGCCCGCGCTGAAGCGGACCCGCAGGCCGAACCGGTCGAGGGAGAGCGGGGCCACGTCCCGGGTGGGGACGAGGCCGGCCGAGCGCTCACCGAGCAGCGAGGCCAGTTCCCGGAGCCGGTCGCCGTGGGCCGCCGCCAGGTGCTGGAGCAGCTCCGTCTCGTGCGCGTGCAGCGGATCGGGCGAGGCGGCCGCGAACTCCTCGGCGTCGATCGCGGCGGTGCCCCACAGGTCGTCGACGCGCGCCTCCCCGACCTCCAGGCGCAGCATCATGCGGCCCTGCTCGGCGACGCCCGGCAGGCAGGTGAGCCAGCCGGAGACCCAGGCGCGGCCCCGGATGCGGTGAGGGACGGAGACCGGGGCCACGTCCGTGAGCTCCAGGACCACCGGCAGCTCGTCGTCCACGGCGTGCGTGGCGGCCCGCACGGGCGGGGCGTCGGCGGCGTGGAGCAGGAAGATCTCACCGTCGGGGCCCACGGCCCGCGCCTCGGGCGCGAGCTGCTCGGGCCGGTGCCCCTCGGCGCCCGGAATCAGCAGGACGCCGGAGCATGTACTCTGTACGAGAGTTCGTGTGCGCTCGGCTGCTGACGGCATCCGTGCGATTTCAAGTCCGCTGGGACGCGGCTGACCATGAGCTGATCGGACCTCCGTCGTATCGATGCCATCCAGGGCTTCATCCATGGATTGGGCGTCGTTCTTTGTGTTGCCGTCCGTGATGTGCGTGGTGTTCCCCGGGCGAGACATGCGATCTCCTTGAGTAAGGTGAGCCTAACCTAACCTACAACGGAGGTCTGGAGAACGTGCCTAACCAGTCGCGTCCCAAGGTCAAGAAGTCCCGTGCGCTCGGTATCGCGCTGACGCCGAAGGCCGTCAAGTACTTCGAGGCCCGCCCGTACCCGCCGGGCGAGCACGGCCGTGGTCGCAAGCAGAACTCGGACTACAAGGTGCGTCTGCTGGAGAAGCAGCGCCTGCGCGCCCAGTACGACATCAGCGAGCGCCAGATGGCGCGCGCCTACGACCGCGCCAAGAAGGCCGAGGGCAAGACGGGCGAGGCGCTGGTCGTCGAGCTCGAGCGTCGCCTCGACGCCCTGGTCCTGCGTTCGGGCATCGCCCGCACCATCTACCAGGCCCGCCAGATGGTCGTCCACGGCCACATCCAGGTCAACGGCCAGAAGGTCGACAAGCCGTCCTTCCGCGTCCGTCCGGACGACGTCGTCATGGTCCGCGAGCGCAGCCGCACCAAGCCGCTGTTCGAGGTCGCCCGCGAGGGTGGCTTCGCCGCCGACGGCGAGACCCCCCGCTACCTCCAGGTCAACCTGAAGGCGCTGGCGTTCCGCCTCGACCGCGACCCGAACCGCAAGGAGATCCCGGTCATCTGCGACGAGCAGCTGGTCGTCGAGTACTACGCCCGCTGACGCGGGCGCGGTACCACCCGCGCGGTGTTCAGCCCGCCGCTTCCCCGCCCTTTCCGGTGGGGGAGCCGGCGGGCTTCCGCGTTCCCGGGACCCCCGCCGGCCGGCCCGTACGGAACGGGCGCGGCGCCGCGGGACCGCCCGCGGCCGGATCCCGGCGCCCGGCGAGCGCCCGCTCCACCGCCGCGTCCGGCGAGAGCCCCCGGCCCTCCCGGAACGCCTCCTCGTACGCCTCCGCGCCCAGCGCCTCGCGCGCCCGCGCCTCGCACAGCCTCCCGGGGCCGCCGAACGACGCCGAACCGAAGAGCCGGACGCCCACCGCGTCCCACACCGGCACCGCCGCCCCCTGGAGCACCGCCGCCTCCGCCGGGTCCCCCTCGCCCGCCGTCACGAGCGCCAGCAGCTCGATCGCCAGGACCAGCCCCACCAGGTCGTGGAAGGCGTGGTTGATCGAGAGGCACTCGGTCAGCAGCTCCCGCGCCTCCTCGTACGCGTCCCGGGTCCACGCCGCGTACGCCAGGACGTAGAGCGCGTACGCCCGCGTCCACAGCTCCCCGCGCTCCTCGCAGACCTCCCGGACCTCCCGGCAGAGGGCCGCCGCCCCCTCCAGGTCGCCCCGGAAGGCCCGCGCCATCGCCACCTCGACCTGCCCCATCAGCACGTTGCTGTTCAGCTCGCCCAGCTCCCGGTAGGAGTCGAGCGCCCGCCCGATCAGCTCCTCCGCGCGCGCCGTGTCGTCCGTGAGCAGCGCCAGGCAGCCCATCCGGTGCGTCGCGTACGCCTCCGCCAGCGCGTTCCCCGAGGCCCCGGCCCGCTCCCCGCACTCGTGGAGCGCCGCCACCGCCGCCGTGCCGTCCCCCTGGAGGATCGCCACGTACCCGAGCACCCACAGCGCCTTCAGCCGCGCCTCCTGGTGCCCGGAGTCCAGCGCGAGCGCCCGGTCCAGCCAGTACCGGCCCTCCGAGAGGCGCCCGCAGCCCGCCCAGGCGAACCAGAGCGTGCCCGCCAGGTGCTGGGCGAGGTGCGCGTCCTCCGGGAGCTCCAGGCACAGTTCGAGGGCCGCCCGCAGATTGGGCAGCGCCACGTCCGTGCGGGCCGCCACCTCCCGCTGGCGCGGACTGAACCACTCCAGCTCGCACCAGGTGGCCAGGCCCATGTACCAGTCGCGGTGCCGGCGCCGCATCCGCTCCGTGTCGCCGAGCGCCGCCAGCCACTCCGCCCCGTACGCGGCGACCGTCCCCAGCATCCGGTAGACCGGGCCCGCGGGCGCGTCCTCCCGCGAGACGAGCGACTGCGCGAGCAGTCCGCCCAGCAGGTCCAGGATCCGCTCCGGCGGCAGCTCGCGGCCCCCGCACACGTACTCCACCGCCTCCAGGTCGAAGGGGCCCGCGAACACCGAGAGGCGCGCCCACAGCAGCCGCTCCCTCGGCGTGCACAGCTCGTGGCTCCAGCCGATCGCCGTCCGCAGCGCCCGGTGGCGGGGGAGCACCCCGCGCTCGCCGTCCGCGAGGAGCCGGAAGCGGTCGTCGAGCCGGTGCAGCATCTGCTCGGCGGAGAGCAGGGGCAGCCGCCCGGCGGCCAGTTCGAGGGCGAGCGGAATCCCGTCGAGCCGCCGGCACAACTCCCGTACTGCCTCAGGGACTTCGACGGACGTACGGGAGGGGCTCGGCGCCTCGGAGGGCATACGGGCCGGGCCCGGGAGCGCGCCCGTGCCGTCCGGGTCCGCGAGGACGTCCGTACCGCCGGGGTGCGCGAGGGCGCCCGTACCGCCGGGGTGTGCGAGGGCGCCTGCGCGCGCCGGCGTCCCCGGCAGCAGCGGCGCGCCCGCCTCCGCCGCCCGTTCCGCCAGCAGGGCCACCGCGTCCGCCTCGCCCATCGGCGCCAGCGGGAACACCGCCTCGCCCGCCACCCGCAGGGGCCTGCGCCCGGCCGCCAGGACCGTGAGCCCCGGCGCGTGCGCCAGCAGCTCCCGCACCAGCGGGGCGCAGCTCTCCACCAGGTGCTCGAAACCGTCGAGCACCAGCAGGACGCGCCGCTCCGCGAGGTGCTCCACCAGGGCCTCGCGCGGCGGCCTCGGCGTGTGGTCCGTGAGGCCGAGCGCCTCGGCCAGGGCGTGCGCCACCAGGTCCGGATCGCGCAGCGGCGCCAGCTCGGCGAGCCGTACCCCGTCGCCGTAGCGTTTCTGCGCTCCCGCGGCCACCCGCAGTGCGAGCCGCGTTTTGCCGACCCCGCCCACGCCCACGACCGTGACCAGGCGGGACGTCCCGAGGAGTGCCGCCAGTGCGGCCTGCTCGGCGGCCCGTCCGACGAACCGGTTCAGCTCCGCCGGGAGATTGCTCCGTCGCATGGGAAACGGAGCGTACTCACCCGCGCGCACTCCGTACAACCGGATCCCGTGAGCGGCACCTCGCGCACGGTAATGCGGTACGGCGCGGCGGCCCGGGCGCGATAGGGTCGGGGGACGACTTTTCACAAGGCCCAACGACAGCAGAGAGCGGTGCAGCGTGACCGGTGGAGAGGTTGCCGGGATCCTGGTGGCCGTCTTCTGGGCGATCCTCGTCTCCTTCCTCGCCGTGGCGCTGGCGAGACTGGCGCAGACGCTCAGGGCGACCACCAAGCTCGTGGCGGACGTGACGGAGCAGGCCGTTCCCCTGCTCGCCGAGGCCTCCGCGACCGTGCGTTCGGCGCAGACCCAGCTCGACCGGGTCGACGCCATCGCCTCGGACGTCCAGGAGGTCACCTCCAACGCCTCCGCGCTCTCCACCACCGTCGCCTCCACGTTCGGCGGCCCGCTCGTCAAGGTGGCCGCCTTCGGCTACGGCGTGCGCCGGGCGCTCGGCCGGAGCCGGGACGGGGAGGGCGCGCCGGGCGCCTCCGCGCGCCGCACCGTGATCGTCGGCCGTACCGTGCCGTCCATGCGGCGCCGGAAGCAGAAGGGCTGACCCGAGATGTTCCGCCGCACGTTCTGGTTCACGGCCGGCGCAGCCGCCGGCGTGTGGGCCACCAGCAAGGTCAACCGGAAGCTGAAGCAGCTGACCCCCGAGAGCCTCGCGGCCCAGGCCGCGAACAAGGCGGTCGAGACCGGTCACCGGCTCAAGGACTTCGCCCTCGACGTGAGGGCGGGCATGGTCCAGCGGGAGGCCGAGCTGGGGGAGGCGCTCGGGCTCGACGCCCCCGCCGATCCGGCCGCCGCACCGGGCCGGGAGCTCCCGGAGCCCCGCCGCAGGACCGCCCTCGGTCCCACCCCGCCTTCGCACTTCACCCTTCCCACGCGTTCGTACAACCGGAATGAGGACCACTGATGGAGTCGGCTGAAATCCGCCGCCGCTGGCTGAGCTTCTTCGAGGAGCGCGGGCACACCGTCGTCCCTTCGGCGTCGCTCATCGCGGACGACCCGACTCTGCTGCTCGTCCCCGCCGGCATGGTGCCCTTCAAGCCCTACTTCCTGGGCGAGGTCAAGCCGCCCTTCTCGCGCGCCTCCAGCGTGCAGAAGTGCGTGCGCACCCCCGACATCGAAGAGGTCGGCAAGACCACCCGCCACGGCACGTTCTTCCAGATGTGCGGCAACTTCTCCTTCGGCGACTACTTCAAGGAAGGCGCCATCAAGCTCGCCTGGGAGCTGCTGACCACCCCGGTCGAGCACGGCGGCTACGGCCTTGAGCCGGAGAAGCTCTGGATCACCGTCTACCAGGAGGACGACGAGGCCGAGCAGATCTGGCGCGACGTCGTCGGCGTCCCCGCCGAGCGCATCCAGCGCCTCGGCAAGAAGGACAACTACTGGTCCATGGGCGTCCCCGGCCCCTGCGGCCCCTGCTCCGAGATCAACTACGACCGCGGCCCCGAGTTCGGCGTCGAGGGCGGCCCGGCCGTCAACGACGAGCGGTACGTAGAGATCTGGAACCTCGTCTTCATGCAGTACGAGCGCGGGGAGGGCTCCGGCAAGGAGGACTTCCCGATCCTCGGCGAGCTGCCGTCGAAGAACATCGACACGGGCCTCGGCCTGGAGCGCCTGGCGATGATCCTCCAGGGCGTCCAGAACATGTACGAGACGGACACCCTCAAGGTCGTCATCGACAAGGCCACCGAGCTGACCGGCGTCCGGTACGGCGCGAACCACGAGAGCGACGTCTCGCTCCGCGTGGTCGCCGACCACATGCGCACCTCCGTCATGCTCATCGGCGACGGCGTCACCCCCGGCAACGAGGGCCGCGGCTACGTGCTGCGCCGCATCATGCGCCGCGCCGTCCGCAACATGCGCCTGCTCGGCGCCACCGGCCCGGTCGTCCAGGACCTCGTGGACACCGTCATCGACACGATGGGCGAGCAGTACCCGGAGCTGGTCACCGACCGCAAGCGCATCGAGACCGTCGCCCTCGCCGAGGAGGCCGCCTTCCTCAAGGCCCTCCGCGGCGGCACCAACATCCTCGACACCGCCGTCACCGAGACCAAGGCCTCCGGCGGCACGGTCCTCTCCGGCGACAAGGCGTTCCTGCTCCACGACACCTGGGGCTTCCCGATCGACCTCACCCTGGAGATGGCCGCCGAGCAGGGCCTCTCCGTGGACGAGGACGGCTTCCGCCGCCTGATGAAGGAGCAGCGGGACCGCGCCAAGGCCGACGCCAAGGCCAAGAAGACCGGCCACGCCGACGTCACCGCGTACCGGGAGATCGCCGACACCAGCGGCGCCACGCAGTTCACCGGCTACACCAACACCGAGGGCGAGACCACGGTCGTCGGCCTCCTCGTCAACGGCGTGCCCTCGCCGGCCGCCACCGAGGGCGACGAGGTCGAGGTCGTCCTCGACCGCACCCCGTTCTACGCCGAGGGCGGCGGCCAGATCGCCGACCAGGGCCGCATCAAGCTGCACAGCGGCGCCGTCATCGACATCCGCGACGTGCAGCAGCCGGTCCCGGGCGTCTCCGTGCACAAGGGTTCCGTGCAGGTCGGCGAGGTGACCGTGGGCGCCACCGCCTACGCCGCCATCGACGTGCGCCGCCGCCGGGCCATCGCCCGCGCCCACTCGGCCACCCACCTCACCCACCAGGCCCTGCGCGACGCCCTCGGCCCGACGGCCGCCCAGGCCGGTTCCGAGAACCAGCCCGGCCGCTTCCGCTTCGACTTCGGCTCCCCGAACGCCGTCCCCGGTGCCGTCCTCACCGACGTCGAGCAGAAGATCAACGAGGTCCTCTCGCGCGAGCTGGAGGTCCACGCCGAGGTCATGCCGATCGACGAGGCCAAGCGCCAGGGCGCCATCGCCGAGTTCGGCGAGAAGTACGGCGAGCAGGTCCGCGTCGTCACCATCGGCGACTTCTCCAAGGAGCTGTGCGGCGGCACCCACGTCCACAACACCGCCCAGCTCGGCCTGGTGAAGCTGCTCGGGGAGTCCTCGATCGGCTCCGGCGTGCGCCGCATCGAGGCCCTGGTCGGCGTCGACGCGTACAACTTCCTCGCCAAGGAGCACACGGTCGTCGCCCAGCTCCAGGAGCTGGTCAAGGGCCGTCCCGAGGAGCTGCCGGAGAAGGTCTCCGCCATGCTCGGCAAGCTGAAGGACGCCGAGAAGGAGATCGAGAAGTTCCGCGCGGAGAAGGTCCTCCAGGCCGCCGCCGGCCTGGTCGACTCCGCCCGCGACATCCGCGGCGTCGCCCTGGTCACCGGCCAGGTCCCGGACGGCACCACCGCCGACGACCTGCGCAAGCTGGTCCTCGACGTGCGCGGCCGCATCTCCGGTGGCCGTCCGGCCGTCGTCGCCCTGTTCACCACGGTCAACGGCAAGCCGCTGACGGTCATCGCCACCAACGAGGCCGCCCGCGAGCGCGGTCTCAAGGCCGGCGAGCTGGTCCGCACGGCCGCCAAGACCCTCGGCGGCGGTGGCGGCGGCAAGCCGGACGTCGCCCAGGGCGGCGGCCAGAACCCGGAGGCCGTCGGCGAGGCCATCGCCGCCGTCGAGCGCCTCGTGGTGGAGACGGCGTGACGATGCGCCGCGGCCGCCGTATCGCGGTGGACGTCGGGGACGCCCGGATCGGGGTCGCCTCGTGCGACCCCGACGGGGTCCTCGCCACGCCGGTGGAGACCGTGCCGGGACGCGACGTCCCGGCCGCCCACCGGCGGCTCCGCCGGATCGTCGAGGAGTACGAGCCGATCGAGGTCGTCGTGGGCCTGCCCCGCTCGCTCAGCGGGCGGGAGGGCCCGGCCGCGACCAAGGTCCGCGCCTTCGCCCGCGAGATGGCCAAGGGCATCGCCCCGGTGCCGGTCCGGCTGGTCGACGAGCGGATGACGACGGTCACCGCCACCCAGGGCCTGCGGGCCTCCGGGGTGAAGTCCAAGAAGGGGCGGTCGGTCATCGACCAGGCGGCCGCCGTGATCATCCTCCAGAACGCTCTTGAGTCCGAACGGGTATCGGGCAATCCTCCCGGCGAGGGCGTCGAAGTGGTCATCTGATCGCGATACGGTAACGTTCCGCGCGATGCGGCGGTGTTCGAACAGCTGCCGCACTACGTAGAGGCGGATCGTCCGGAAGCCTCGCGGCTGTTTTGGGGATCGATGACTGAGTATGGCCGGAGCCCGGGCTCCGAACCGTGGCACCCCGGGGACCCGCTCTACGGGGACCAGGGGTGGGAGGGCCGGCAGCAGTACCCGCATCCGCAGCAGGCGAGCCAGTACGACCAGGGCGGCCACGGCCACCAGGACCCGTACGGGCAGGGCGGCCAGGAGTACGGGGGCGACCCGCACCGGCAGCAGTCGCAGGGCTACGCCGATCCGCAGTACCAGCAGCAGCACTACCAGCCGCAGTACCAGCAGCAGCAACCGTACGACCAGTACCAGCAGCAGCAGCACCAGCAGCAGTACGGAGCGGGACAGCAGGGCGGTTACGACACGCCCGGGCACCTCGGACAGCAGTACGACGGCACCTGGGAGACCGGCCAGGCGGCGATGGCCTACGGCACGCCCCCGGCCGACCCGTACGGCGGTCAGAGCCCGGACCTGTACGGCACGCCCGAGGCGTACCCGCCGCCCCGGCCCCCCGGCCACCGGCAGGACCCGCCGGAGCCGGTGGTCGACTGGGCGCCGGAGGAGGAGGCCCGCCGGGAGCCCGGACCGGAGCCGGAGGAGGAGAACCACCCCTTCTTCACCGGTGAGGACGACCGCGACGACGACGCGTACGACGACGAGGAGCCGGCGCGCGGCCGGGGCTCCCGCGGCGACGACCGCGACCGCCGCGGCAAGGAGAAGAAACGCAAGGGCAAGAACGGCGTGGCCTGCCTGGTCGTCGCCGTCGTCCTGGTCGGCGGCGTCGGCGGAGTCGGCTACTTCGGCTACCAGTTCTGGCAGGGCCGCTTCGCCGAGGTGCCGGACTACGCGGGAAGCGGCACCGGCGAGGTCCAGGTCGAGATCCCGAAGGGGTCCCTCGGGACCCAGATCGGCAACATCCTCAAACAGGCCGGCGTGGTGAAGAGCGTCGACGCCTTCGTCGCGGCACAGCAGAGGAACCCCGACGGCAACTCCATCCAGGACGGCGTCTACACGCTGAAGAAGGAGATGTCGGCGGAGAGCGCGGTCGCCCTGATGCTCACCCCGGCGAGCCAGGCCAAGCTCATCATCCCCGAGGGCAAGCGGAACGCCTGGGTCTACGAGACGCTCGACCAGCGCATCGGCCTCGCTCCCGGCACCACCGAGAAGATCGCGCTCAGCAAGGCGGACTCCCTGGGCCTGCCCGCGTGGGCCCAGAAGCACCCCGACATCAAGGACCCGCTGGAAGGATTCCTCTTCCCGGCGAGCTACCCGGTCGCCAAGGGCAGCAAGCCCGAGGAGGCCCTGCGCAGGATGGTGGCCCGCGCGAACCAGGAGTACGGCAAGCTGGACCTGGACGCGAAGGCGAAGGCGGTCGGCCTGAAGGACCCCTGGGAACTGCTGACGGTGGCGAGCCTCGTGCAGGTCGAGGGCAAGTACAAGCACGACTTCGACAAGGTCGCGCGCGTCGTCTACAACCGCCTCAAGCCCGGCAACACGGAGACCGTGGGCCGCCTGGAGTTCGACTCGACGGTGAACTACCTCAGGGGACAGAGCACCCTCGACGTCGGCACGGTCGAGGAGATGCGCAAGATCGACGACCCGTACAACACGTACAAGATGACCGGCCTCGTCCCCGGGCCCATCAGCAACCCCGGTATGGAAGCGCTCCAGTCCGCGATCAGCCCCGCGGACGGCCCGTGGTACTACTTCGTCTCGATCAACGAGGACAAGACCGTCTTCTCCGTGACGAACGAGGAGCACAACCGGAACGTGGCGGAGTACGAGAAGCAGCGGAAGCAGGGACAGTGAGCAGGCAGTACCGCGCGGCCGTCCTGGGATCGCCCATCGCCCACTCCCTCTCCCCGGTCCTGCACCGCGCCGCGTACGCCGAACTCGGGCTCCGCGACCGGTCGTACGAGCGCTTCGAGGTGGACGAGGCGGCGCTGCCCGGGTTCATGGGCGGACTGGACGGCAGCTGGGCCGGGCTCTCGCTGACCATGCCGCTCAAGCGGGCGGTCATCCCGCTGCTCGACGAGGTCAGCGACACGGCCGCGTCCGTGGAGGCCGTCAACACCGTCGTCCTCGGCGAGGACGGACGCCGGGTCGGCGACAACACCGACATCCCCGGCATGATCGCCGCCCTGCGCGAGCGCGGCGTCGAGAAGGTGGAGGCCGCCGCCGTCCTCGGTGCCGGCGCCACCGCCTCCTCCGCGCTCGCCGCCCTCGCCCGCATCTGCGCGGGCCCCGTCACCGCGTACGTACGGAGCGAGGCCCGCGCGGAGGAGATGCGCGGCTGGGGCGAACGGCTCGGCGTGGACGTGCGGACCGCCGACTGGGAGCGCGCGGCGGAGGCCTTCGAGGCCCCGCTGGTGATCGCCACCACCCCCGCCGGTACGACGAACGCCCTGGCCACCGCCGTCCCCGACCGCGTCGGCACCCTCTTCGACGTCCTCTACGACCCCTGGCCGACCCCGCTGGCCGCCGCCTGGTCCGAGCGAGGCGGCAAGGTCGTCGGCGGCCTCGACCTCCTCGTCCACCAGGCCGTCCTCCAGGTCGAGCGGATGACGGGCGTCCCGCAGGCGCCGCTCGCGGCCATGAGGGCGGCGGGGGAGCGGGCGCTGGCGGCCCGGTAGGCTCCCGTCGGCGCCGGGGACCAGCCGGCGCCGAACAGGGGGATACGGGAACATGGGCGGGGACATGCTGCTGGCGTCCAAGTGGGACACGGCCTTCGACGTGGCGCGCTTTCTGTACGTGGGGTTCTTCAGCGATCTGCCCGCGTGGGTGCGGTACACCGTGCTCGGGCTCGGCGGTTCGACCGTCGTGTACGGCTTCCTCTCCTGGCTGCGGAACAGGTCCGCCACCGGCCGGGACGACGAGGAAACCGTCCCGGAGCCCGAGACGCCCGTCCGATAGCTGGACGGGAGTCCAAAGGGGCGCTCCGGACGTGGGAGGATCGGGGGTGGCGGGCCAGGGCCGCGCACCCGGGCGCGCCGTCGCAGTGCCAGGCGCGAGCATGAGGAGCATCGTTGAGCAGGTTGCGTTGGCTGACGGCCGGCGAATCCCACGGACCCGCGCTGGTCGCGACCCTTGAGGGTCTGCCCGCCGGTGTCCCGGTCACCACGGAGCTGGTGGCGGACCACCTCGCGCGGCGACGCCTCGGCTACGGACGCGGCGCCCGCATGAAGTTCGAGCAGGACGAGATCACCTTCCTCGGCGGCGTCCGGCACGGTCTCTCCCTCGGCTCCCCGATCGCCGTCATGGTCGGCAACACCGAGTGGCCCAAGTGGGAGAAGGTCATGTCGGCCGACCCGGTCGACCCCTCGGAGCTCAAGGAGACGGGCCGCAACGCGCCCCTGACCCGGCCCCGCCCCGGCCACGCCGACCTCGCCGGCATGCAGAAGTACGGCTTCGACGAGGCCCGGCCGATCCTGGAGCGCGCCAGCGCCCGCGAGACCGCCGCCCGCGTCGCCCTCGGCGCCGTCGCCCGCTCCTTCCTCAAGGAGGCCGCGGGCATCGAGATCGTCTCCCACGTGGTCGAACTGGCCGCCGCCAAGGCCCCGTACGGCGTCCACCCGACCCCCGCCGACGTCGAGAAGCTCGACGCCGATCCGGTCCGCTGCCTCGACGCCGACGCGTCGAAGGCGATGGTCGCCGAGATCGACCAGGCCCACAAGGACGGCGACACCCTCGGTGGCGTGGTCGAGGTCCTGGCGTACGGCGTGCCCGTCGGCCTCGGCTCGCACGTCCACTGGGACCGGCGCCTCGACGCCCGGCTCGCCGCCGCCCTCATGGGCATCCAGGCCATCAAGGGCGTCGAGGTCGGCGACGGCTTCGAGCTCGCCCGCGTGCCCGGCTCCCAGGCCCACGACGAGATCGTCAGGACCGACGAGGGCATCCGCCGTTCCTCCGGCCGCTCCGGCGGCACCGAGGGCGGCCTCACCACCGGCGAACTGCTGCGCGTCCGCGCCGCGATGAAGCCGATCGCGACCGTCCCGCGCGCCCTCGCCACCGTCGACGTCGCCACCGGCGAGGCCGCCGCCGCCCACCACCAGCGCTCCGACGTCTGCGCCGTCCCCGCCGCCGGCATCGTCGCCGAGGCCATGGTCGCGCTCGTCCTCGCGGACGCTGTCCTGGAGAAGTTCGGCGGCGACAGCGTCCCCGAGACCCGGCGCAACGTGCGCTCGTACCTCGACAACCTGCACATCCGGTGACCGGCGGACCCCTGGTCGTCCTCGTCGGACCGATGGGATCCGGCAAGTCCACGGTGGGCGCGCTCCTGGCCGAACGGCTCGGCGCGCCCTACCGGGACACCGACGCCGACATCGTCGCCGCCGAGGGACGTGAGATCTCCGACATCTTCGTCGAGGACGGCGAGGAGCACTTCCGCGCCCTGGAGCGGGACGCCGTCGCCCGGGCCGTCGCCGAGCACGAGGGCGTCCTCGCCCTCGGCGGCGGCGCGGTCCTCGACGCCGGCACCCGCGAACTGCTCGCCGGGCTGCCCGTCGCGTACCTCTCCATGGACGTCGAGGAGGCGGTCCGCCGCGTCGGCCTCAACACCGCGCGGCCGCTGCTCGCCGTCAACCCGCGCCGCCAGTGGCGCGAGCTGATGGAGGCGCGCCGGCACCTCTACAACGAAGTCGCCCGGGTCGTCGTCGCCACCGACGACCGCACCCCCGAAGAGGTCGCGGACGCGGTCCTCTCGGCACTGGAAATCGAGAAGGACGCATGACGACGGACCAGGACGTGACCCGCATCCACGTGGCCGGCAGCGCGGGCACGGATCCGTACGAGGTACTGGTCGGCCGGCAGCTCCTCGGCGAGCTGCCCGGCCTGATCGGCGACCGGGCCAAGCGGGTCGCCGTGATCCACCCGGAGGCGCTCGCCGACACCGGCGAGGCGCTGCGCGCCGACCTCGCCGAGCAGGGTTACGAGGCGGTCGCCATCCAGGTGCCGAACGCCGAGGAGGCCAAGACCGCCGAGGTCGCCGCCTACTGCTGGAAGGCCCTGGGCCAGACCGGCTTCACCCGCACCGACGTCGTCGTCGGCGTCGGCGGCGGCGCCACCACCGACCTGGCCGGCTTCGTCGCCGCGACCTGGCTGCGGGGCGTGCGCTGGATCGCCGTGCCCACCACCGTCCTGGCGATGGTCGACGCGGCCGTCGGCGGCAAGACCGGCATCAACACCGCCGAGGGCAAGAACCTCGTCGGCGCCTTCCACCCGCCCGCCGGGGTCCTCTGCGACCTCGCGGCCCTCGACTCGCTCCCGGTCCACGACTACGTCAGCGGCCTCGCGGAGATCATCAAGGCCGGCTTCATCGCCGACCCGGTGATCCTCGACCTCATCGAGGCCGACCCGCAGGCCGCCCGCACCCCGGCCGGACCGCACACCGCCGAGCTGCTCGTCCGCTCGATCGAGGTCAAGGCCGAGGTCGTCTCCGGCGACCTCAAGGAGTCCGGCCGCCGCGAGATCCTCAACTACGGCCACACCCTCGCCCACGCCATCGAGAAGAACGAGCGCTACAAGTGGCGCCACGGCGCCGCCGTCTCCGTCGGCATGGTCTTCGCCGCCGAACTCGGCCGCCTCGCCGGGCGCCTGGACGACGCCACCGCCGACCGGCACCGCGCGGTCCTGGAGTCCGTCGGCCTGCCGCTCACCTACCGCGGCGACCAGTGGCCCAAGCTCCTGGAGACCATGAAGGTCGACAAGAAGTCCCGCGGCGACCTGCTGCGGTTCATCGTGCTCGACGGCCTCGCCAAGCCCACCGTCCTGGAGGGCCCCGACCCGGCCGTCCTGATCGCGGCGTACGGCGAGGTGTCGGCGTGAGCGGGCCGCGTCCGGTACTGGTGCTCAACGGCCCCAACCTGGGCCGGCTCGGCTCCCGCGAGCCCGACATCTACGGCGCCACCTCGTACAAGGGGCTCGTCGAGTCCTGCCGCACCCTCGGCGCGGAGCTCGGCTTCGACGTCGAGGTGCGGGAGACCAACGACGAGGGCGAGATGATCCGCTGGCTCCACGAGGCGGCGGACGGCTCGGTCCCGGTGGTCGTCAATCCCGGGGCGTTCACGCACTACTCGTACGGGATGCGGGACGCGGCCGCCCAGCGGACCGCGCCGCTGATCGAGGTGCACATCTCGAACCCGTACGCCCGCGAGGAGTTCCGGCACACCTCGGTGATCGCGGCCGTGGCGACCGGGACGGTCGCCGGGTTCGGCATCGGCTCCTACCGGCTGGCCCTGCGGGCGCTCGCCGAGGAACTGCCCGACCGACCCGACTGAGCGGGGCCCCGGCCGGGACCGAACGGGTTCCGGCCGGTCGGGCACCCGAAAGCGCCCCCGGCCGTTCCCCCTGCGGGGGCCGGGAGCGGTAACGTTCCGCCGTCCGGGTACACGACCGGTCCCGGATGACGACAGGCGTACGAGACGGAGTGGCACCGGATGCAGCACGCAGTGGGGGGTCCGCTGCCACCGCACGAGCGGTCGGGCGGGACGCCCGGCCCCGTTCCCGGGGCGGGAGAAGCCGGCCGGCCGGCCGGACCGGGAGGCGGTCCCTACCCGGGAGCGGCGCCGGACACGGGACCGGGCGCCGGTTCCCGCCTCGGCGTCCACCCCGCCGTCCCGGGCGGCACTCCCGCCCGGCCCCCGGCCGCGCCTGCGACGCCCCCGCACCCGCCGGCACCGGTTTCCCCGGGGCAGAGCCCGCGGGGATGGGGCGCGGGCGGCCCCGGCGGCATACCCGGGCACCAAGGAACGGGCCACCAAGGGACCGGCCACCAAGGAACGGGCCACCAAGGGACGGGTCACCAAGGGACGGGTCACCAGGGGCCCGGGCGCCCCCCGGCCCCGCACCCCCCGGCGGCGCCCCGGCCCCCCGCCGCCCCCC
>JNWL01000032.1 GCA_000716465.1 Streptomyces bikiniensis | reverse complement strand
GGGGGAAGGAGGGCGGGGCCGTCAGGGGGAGAAGGGAAGCGGGAGTCGTCGGGGAGACCGGGGGAGAGGGGAGGGCGGGGCCGTCAGAGGGGAAAGAGGCGTCGCACGGCCTCCGCGCCGGCCGGGACCGGCGGCGCGCAGCCGCCCGTCACGACCGTCGGCGGTGCGACGAAGCCGCACCGGGCGATCTCGCGCGGACCGGGCCGGAGCGGCGGGTCCGCCGTCCAGCGGTGGACCGCCGGGAACGAGGCGCCGTGCGGACCGTCCACGCGGACCCGGTACGCCTCGGTGAGGCCGGCCGCCTCCGTCCCGCCCGGCTCCTCGCGGAGCTCTCGGAGCGCGGCCGCCCGGTACTCCTCACCGGTCCGGACCGCGCCGCCGATCAGGACGTCGTGGCGGTCCGGGCGGACCGCAGGTGAGGAGGCGCGCCGGTGGAGCAGGACCCGTTCGGGGCGGGAGGCGGAGGGACGTGTGAGGGAGGGTGCGGAGGGGCGGGCGGAGAGGGGCGCGGAGGGGCGTGAGGGGGAGGAACGCGCGCTGGGGGCGTACGGCTCGGGGGTCTGTGCGCTCATGCGCGCCCTTGACGGCGCGCGACCCTCGGCCCGGCGGACGGCGTTCCGTCATCGGGCAGGGGTGCCGCCCGGAAGGAGGGGCCGAGGAGGGGTGCTCCGGAGGCCTGCGCGGCGCCCTCGCGAGAGGCGACCGGGGGCACACCAAGGGTTACACGTCGTGCTTGCATGATGACGCATCGTAAACCCGATGGCGATCTTCACCCTCCCCGCGCACCCCCGCGGGGTCACCTCTCGAACTCCCTGCCGACCTGGCCGTTCGACCACTCCGGGCCCGGCCTTCCCACCCCCTGGACCCCTCCGTCTCCCCGTTCATCGGACTGTAAGGAGCCCATTCCATATCCGCCCCTATACTCGCCCCATGTCCGACATCACCATCCGGCGCGCCACCGCCGACGACTCCCGGCGGCTCACGCGGCTCGTGCGGGGTTCCCGGGCCTATCGGGGGGACTACGCCGGCATGGTCGAGGGGTACCAGGTCGGTGGTGCGTACATCGAGCACCACCCCGTCTTCGTCGCCGCCGAAGGGGGCGGGGACGGCAGGGTGCTCGGCTTCTACGCGCTGCTCGTCGACGAGGCCGAGCTCGACCTCGCGTTCGTCGCCGACGGGGCCCAGGGGCTCGGCATCGGGCGGCTGCTCATGGAGCACATGACCGGACAGGCCAGGGCCGCCGGACTCGGCTCCGTGAAGGTCGTCGCGCACCCGCCCGCCGAGGAGTTCTACCTGCGTACCGGCGCCGTCCGCACCGGGACCGTCCCGCCCTCCGGCCGCGTCCACTGGGAGCGCCCCGAGCTGCGGTACGACGTCGCGTGACCGCCACCGACGCACGCGAGCAGGAGCGCGGGCGGGGGAGGGAGCGCCGACGGCTCCTCGCCGACCTCACCCCGCTGCGCACCTCCGCGGACTACCGCCGCCTCTGGTTCGGGAACACCGTCTCCTGGGTCGGGCAGGGCATGACCGCCCTCGCGATCTCCCTCCAGGTGTACGACATCACCGGCTCGCCCTTCTCCGTCGGGCTCGTCGGCCTCTTCTCCCTCGTCCCGCTCGTCGCCTTCGGCCTGTACGGCGGCGCCGTCGCCGACACCGTCGACCGCCGCAAGCTCGGCCTCGCCAGCGCCGCCGGTTCCGCCGCGCTCTCCGTGGCCCTGGCGGGCGCCGCGTTCGCCGGCTTCCACCGCGTCTGGTTCCTGTACGCGATCGTCGCCCTCCAGGCCGTCTGCGCCGCGCTCAACGCGCCCGCCCGCAGCGCGATGATCCCCCGCCTCGTGCCGCCCGAGCAGCTGCGCGCCGCCAACGCGCTCAACTCGATGGTCATGACCTTCGGCACCCTCGTCGGACCCAGCCTCGGCGGTCTGATCGTCGGGCTCGCGGGCTACCAGGCCGCCTACCTCGTCGACGCCGTCGCCTTCACCGCGAGCCTGTACGCGATGTGGCGGCTGCCCTCGATGCTCCCCGACCGCAAGGGCGGCAAGCGGGCCTCGGTCCTCGACGGGCTGCGCTTCCTCGCCACCCGCCCCAACCTGCGCATGACGTTCTTCTCCGACTTCTGCGCCATGATCCTCGCCCACCCCCGCGCCCTGTTCCCGGCCGTCGCCGTGGTCTGGTACGGCGGGGACGCGAAGACCGCCGGACTCCTCGTCGCCGCGCCCGCGTTCGGGGCGCTCCTCGGCGGCGTCCTGTCCGGCTGGCAGGGCCGCATCCGCCACCACGGGCAGGCGATCCTGATCGCCGTCGCCTGCTGGGGCGCCGCCATCGCCGTCTTCGGACTGACCCGGAACCTCTGGCTCGGACTGCTGTTCCTCGCCGTCGCCGGCTACTCCGACACCGTCTCCATGATCTTCCGGAACACGATGATGCAGGTCGCGGCCCCGGACGAGATGCGCGGCCGGCTCCAGGGCGTCTTCATCGTGGTCGTCGCGGGCGGGCCCCGGCTCGGGGACTTCCTCGCGGGCTCCGTCGCCGACCTGACCTCCCCGGCCGTCGCGATCACCGGCGGCGGGATCGCCTGCGTCGTCGCCGTCGGACTGCTCGCCGTGTACGGGCGAGGGTTCCGCCGCTACGACGCCGCGGACCCGAAACCCTGAACCGAGGCGGCGTACCCGGGAGGCGGCGGGGGAGTGCCGCGTTCCCGCAGGTCATCGAGGGCGCGGCCGTCCGCCGCCCGTAGCCCCCGCCGCCTCCGGGCCCGGCCGCCGGATGCCCGTGGGGCGGGAAGGCCTCGCCGTCCGGACCGGCGACGAGCGAGTCTCACCGTCTGCCGCAGGGCACGAAACGGGCCAGTCCGCGCCGTATCCCGCACCCGGAAGGCATCTTCGTGCCCATCGATCGTAAGTATGCTCGATTTTAGCCACCCTCGCCGTGCGCGCTGTTCGCGGCCCGAGAGCGGGTTCTACGCTGCGCCGGCCCGGTCGGACGCGGCCGGTCGCGAGGAGTCCCGTTCCACCCGCACGCGCGCCTGCGCCGCCCCCGTCACCGCCGTGGCCGGCGTGCCCCAGGCCACCGGCGCCGCGCAGGAGGGCACCGCCCGCCGGATCACCGCCGAGCCCGCCACCGGCACCATCCGCACCGGCGCCCGGAAGGTCTCCTACGACGAGGGCAGGACCTGGCAGGGGGTCGCCCTCGAGAAGGAGCGTCACGGCGCCTCCTGGGCCGGTGAGCTGCGCGTCCCGCGCGGCGCGGACTCCGTCTCGCTGTGGGCCGGGGCGGGCGACGACCGGGGCGGCTCGGTCACGCGGGAGCCGATCCGCGCGGTGGGCGTCGGGCAACCGCCCGCACGGAACACGGGGCCGGGTTCCCTCCGGGGCCCGGCCTCCTCACGTGCCGGTCCGGCCTCCTCATGTCCGCCCCGCCGCCGGCAGCGCCTTCTTCAGGACCTTCCCCATGTCGTTGCGGGGGAGCGCGTCCAGGTAGCGCACCGCCCGGGGCCGCTTGTGCGGGGCGAGGAGCCCGGCCACGTGGTCCGCCAGCTCCGTCCCCGCCGGGGGTGCCGAGGCGTCCGCCGGCACCACCCAGGCCACGATCCGCTCGCCCAGGTCCGGATCGGGCTCGCCGGTGACGGCCGCCTCCCGCACCCCCGGGTGGTCCAGGAGCGCGTTCTCGATCTCGCCCGCCCCGATCTTGTAGCCACCGCTCTTGATCAGGTCGGTCGCCCGGCGGCCCACCAGCCGCACCGTCCCGTCCGCCTCCCGCACCGCCATGTCCCCGGTGCGGAACCAGTCCCCGTCGAAGGCCTCCGCCGTCGCCTCCGGACGGTTCAGATAGCCGGAGAACAGGTTCGGGCCGCGCACCTGCACCTCCCCGACCGTCTCCCCGTCGTACGCGCCGAGCACCGAGCCGTCCTCGTCCACGAGCCGCAGGTCCACGCCCGGCAGCGGGGTCCCGACCGTCCCCGGCCGGGGCTCCCCGCCCGGCCGCACGCTGGTGTTCATCAGGGTCTCGCTCATCCCGTACCGCTCCACGACCGTCCGGCCCGTCGCCGCCGCGATCCGCTCGTGGTCGCGGACCGGCAGCGCCGCCGAACCGGAGACGAGCAGCCGCGCCCCGGCCAGCGCCCGGACCAGCCCCTCGTCGTGGGAGAGGGCGTCCGCGAGCCGGTGGTACATGGTCGGCACCCCGAACAGCACCGTGCCGCCCCCGGCGCCCAGTTCCCGCGCCACGCCCTCCACCGAGAACGCGCCCAGGTGCCGGACCTCGCCGCCGCGCCGCAGCGGGCCCAGGATCCCGAGGACGAGCCCGTGCACGTGGAACAGCGGCAGCGCGTGCACGAGGACGTCGTCGGAGGTCCACGCCCAGGCCTCGGCGAGCGCGTCGAGCGAGGCGGCGACCGCCCGGCGGGAGAGCAGGACGCCCTTCGGCGGGCCCGTGGTGCCGGAGGTGTAGACGATCAGGGCGGGGGACTCGGGGTCGATGTCCTTCTCCCGGGTCCCGCCCCCGGTCCCGGGGGCGGGACCCGTCGCGTCGGGCTCCACGTCGATCCGGGGGAGCTTCGCGAGCCCCTCCGGCAGTGTGTCCTCCGCGCCCGCGAGCACCGCGCCGGGCGCGCTGTCCCCGAGGACGTGCGCCAGCTCCCGCCCGCCCGTGCGCGGATTGAGCGGCACGGCGGGGACGCCCGCGAGCAGGGCGGCGACCACCGCGACCGCCGTGCGCGCGGTCGGCGTCGCCCAGACGGCGACCCGCTCCACGCCGTCGAGCCGGGCGGCCAGGGCGCCGGCGGCCCGCGCCAGCTCCCCGTACGTCAGCGAGTCCGCGCCGCAGCGCAGCGCGGGCCGGTCGGAACGGGCAGCGACGGCGGGAAAGAGCACACTCACCGGTCGTCCTCCTCGGGTCGGGGCGAGTGGTCTCGCCGAGGTCACCGGGAGGATTCTGCCCGCACGGCGGAGGCACTCCTCGAACACGTCCCCGAGGTTCCCCCGAGGTCGGCCCCGAGGCCCTTTCAGGGCCCCGCGACGCCTCCTCGGACCGCCCGACGCCTTTTCAGGTGCGGCCTCCTCAAGGAACAAGGCCCTCAGGAACAAGGCCCTCAGGAACAAGGCCCTCAAGAACAGGGCGCCTCAGGAACAGGACCCTCAGGAGCAGGGCGTCTCAAGAACGGCCCGCCGCCGTCCGCGCCGGCTCGGGAGCCGGCTCCTCGCCGCCCGGCCGGAGCCCGCGCATCCGCCCGTACGCGTACACGCAGCCCGCGAGCGCCAGGTCGGAGAGGAGCATGAAGCCGATCGAGTACGAGTCCTTGGCGCTGTAGATCGCGCCCATCACCAGCGGCGGCAGGAAGCCGCCCAGGCCGCCCATCGCGCCGACGATGCCGGTCACGCTGCCGACCTTGGCCTGCGGGGTCACCTGGGAGACCAGGGCGAAGACCGAACCGCTCGACGTGCCGAGCCCGGCCGCCATCACCAGGAGGGCGATGGTGCCGCCCGGGTTCAGCGGCGGGTCGAAGGCCTGGACGATCGCGAACGCGGCGGCCGTGCCGAGCGCGGCGGCCGTCACGAGCGCCGGATGGAACCGGTCCGAGAGCCAGCCGCCGATCGGCCGGAAAACGACGGTGACCAGGGCGAACCCGGCGGCCTTGGTACCCGCGTCCGTCGCGTCCAGCTCGTACCAGGTCTTCAGGTACGTCGGCAGGTAGACGCCGAACGCGACGATGCCGCCGAAGCCGATCGCGTACAGCGCCGACAGCTCCCACGTCACCCGCAGCCGCGCCGCCGAGCCCAGCCGGGTCGCCAGCGACGCGGTGGGCACGGGCCGGTCGGGCCGGTCGGTGATGAGGAAGAAGGCGAGCACGGCGTACACGGCGAGCGCGATCGCCACCACGAGGAACGGCAGGTTCTCGCCGTGCTTCGCGATCCGGGGCGTGAAGTAGCCGGAGAGCGCCACGCCGCCCATGCCCATGCCGAACACGCCGAGCGCCAGACCGCGCTTGGCGGGCGGGAACCAGGAGTTGACCAGCGGGATGCCGATCGCGAACGTGGTGCCGCCCAGGCCCAGGAGGAAGCCGACGACCAGCATCAGGCCGTAGCTGTCCTTGACCACGGTCAGGAGCAGCACGGGGACGATCGTGAGCGCCGCGAACAGCGGGAACATCGTCTTCGCCCCGTACCGGTCCGTCAGCGCGCCGGCAGGGACGCGGCCGATCGAGCCGACCAGGACGGGCACCGCGACGAGCAGCGACTGCTGGAAGGAGCTGAGGCCGAGCCGGTCGCCGTACCAGCTCGCGAGCGGTGCGATCAGGTTCCACGCCCAGAAGGTGAGAGTGAAGCCGATGGTGGCCATCACCAGATTGCGGTAGGCCACCGCGGTCGGGGGCTTGGTGTCGGTGTCCACCACCTCAGTCAAGATCCGGCGCGGGGGCGCGGCGCGCCGGACTGCTCCGTACGGGGTCCTTCACGGCTCCTCGGGCCAGGTCACCACGGTCGGCGGGGTTCCGTCGTCCTCGATCCGCAGCCGGACGCCCCCGTCCCCGGCCGTCACCCCGACGGTGATCGCGCCGATTCCCGGCCGTCGGTGCGCCGACGCCAGCGCCCCGCGCAGCACGCCGAGGAGCCGCTCCCCGGTCTCCTCGTCGACGAGGGCGTCGACCGCGCCGGAGAAGTGCACGGACGGCTGGAAGCCGAGCAGGGCCGCAGCCCCGCCGGTCTCGCGCAGCACCCGGCCCCGGAAGGTCGTCGGCGCGTCCGCCGGCGGCTGCTGGAGCGCGAAGATGGCCGTGCGCACCTCCTGGATCGTGGAGTCCAGCTCGTCCACCGCCCGGCCGAGCAGCGCGTTCTCCTCGGAGGGCCCGGCCGACCGCCGCCGGGTCGACTCCAGCATCATCTCCGTGGCGAACAGGCGCTGGACGACCAGGTCGTGCAGGTCCCGGGCGATCCGGTCCCGGTCCTCGTACACCGCGAGCCGTTCCCGGTCGTGGCGGGCGTCCGCGAGGACGAGCGCGAGCGCCGCCTGCGAGGCGAACTGCGAGGCGAGCAGCCGGTCCACCGCCGAGTACGGCGGGCCGCCGCGCCGCCGGGGGAGGGCGAGGGTGCCGATGAGCTTCCCGCCGCTCCGCAGCGGAAGCATCATCGACGGGCCGAAGCGGGACCGGACGTGGGTGGTCATCCGCGGATCGGTCGCCGAGTCCTCCACGAAGACGGGCTCCCCGCCGAGGAGCTGGACGAGCACGGGGGAGCCGGGCGCGATCGCCGTGCCGACCAGGTCGCCCGGGTCGTCCGGGGTCGAGGCGGCGACGATCTCCATCCCGCCCTCCGGGGTGGGCTGGAGGACCACCCCGGCCGAGGCGCCGGCCAGGACGCGGGCCCGCTCGGCGACGGTCGTCAGGGCGTTCTCGGCGGACGCGCCGGTGAGCAGGGCCGTGGTCACCGCGGCCGCGCCCTCGATCCAGCGCTCCCGCTGCCGGGCCGTCTCGTACAGGCGGGCGTTGCCGATGGCGATCCCGGCCTGCGAGGCGAGGACCCGCAGCAGGGCCAGGTCCTCCTCGGTGAAGCGGCCCGCGCGCTTTTCGGTGAGGTAGAGGTTGCCGAAGATCTCGGTGTGGACCCGGATGGGGACGCCCAGGAAGGTGCGCATCTCCGGGTGGTGCTCGGGCACGCCGCAGGAGCGCGGATCGGCCGTCAGGTCGTCGAGCCGCAGCGGCCGGGGGTCCCGGACCAGGGCGCCGGTCAGACCGGCGCGGCCGTCGGGGAGGCGGCCGCACCGGCGCCGCTCCTCCTCCGTCATGCCGGAGGTGAAGAGCTCGGTCAGCCGGTGGCGCTCGGGGTCGACGACCCCGAGCGCGCCGTAGCGGGCGCCGATCAGCTCGGTGGCGGAGTCCACGATGTGCTGCAGCGTGGCGCGCAGTTCGAGGTCCGTACCGACGCCGAGGACCGCGTCGAGCAGCAGGGGGAGCCGGGACGGGGCCCCGCCCGGCTCCTCGCCCGGCTCCCCGGAGGTTCCTCCGTCGTGCTCCCCGGAGGTTCCTCCGTCGTGCTCCCGCTCCCCGGAGGTTCCTCCGTCGTGCTCCCCGGAGGTCCCCTCGTCCCTCTCCTCGTCCATGAGCGTCATGGTCTCATTGTCGTACGAAAAGGGTTTTTGGGGCGCTTCACGTGCGGCCGCGGGTCACGCCTCCTCCTTCTCCTCCTCGTCGGCGAAGGGGTCCCGCACCGACAGCGGGTCCAGGATCATGGGCTCGACCTTGCCCTCCAGCATCGCGCCGAGGCCCAGGACCGCGCACACGTCCGGCCGTTCGGCGATCTGCACCGGCATCCCGGTCGCCTCGCGCAGCATCTGGTCGAGGCCCGGCAGCAGGGCGGAGCCGCCGACCATCATGATCCCCCGGTCCGCGAGGTCGGCCACCAGGTCCGGCGGGCAGTCCCGCAGCACCTTCCCGATGCCGTCGAGGACCGCCGTCAGCGGGGTGTGGATGGCGTCCCGCACGGCGGCGGTGTCGACGGTCACCGAACGGGCCAGGCCCGTGGCGACGTCCCGGCCGTGGATCTCGGTCCAGGCCGGGCCCTCGGGCGTCAGGCCGTTGCCCCTGAGGGCCAGTTGCAGCGGACGCACCGACTGGCTCGGCAGCATCAGCTCGTGGTGGTGGCGCAGGTGCTGGACGATCGCGTGGTCGATGGCGTCACCGCCGATCGGCATCCGTTCCGCCGTGACGATCGCGCCCAGCGAGAGCACCGCCACCTGCGTGGTCGCCGCCCCACAGACCATGATCATGGTCGCGGTCGGCTGCTCGACGGGAAGCCCGCAGCCCACGGCCGCCGCGATGAGGGTGTCGACCAGCTCGACCCGGCGCGCCCCGAGCCCCACCAGGGTCTCCACGGTGGCGCGCTGCGCCAGCGGGTCGCTGCCGTGCGGGGTGCACGCGGCCGCGCGCAGCCGGGGCTTGCGGCGCAGCTGCCTGCGCAGCTTCTCGCCCAGGAGGTGACGGAGCATCCGCTGCGCCATCTCGATGTCGACGACCGTGCCGCCCGAGACCGGGCGCACGACCCGGATGTAGTCGGGCGTGCGGCCGGTCATCTTCTCGGCGAGCTCGCCCACGGCGATCAGCGCGCCGGTACGGACGTTGACGGCTGCGACGCTCGGCTCGTCGACGACGAGTCCGGCGCCCTTGACGAAGACCCGGGTGCGGGAGGCACCCAGGTCGACGGCGACATGGCAGCGGCGCAGCTGCTCAAGGCTGACGGTCATGGCGGATCCTCCGGTGTGCGGTGCCGGCACGTGCGAGGTGGTGCGCGGTCCTCTTCGCATCGTCCGGCCGTCCGGCCCCGGGCGCGCGCTGGGCTGAGCCGGCCGGGGCCCGGGGAGGCTTCCGGGGGCTTTGGCGACGGGGTTCGGGGACTCGGCGGCGGGGTTCGGGACTCGGAGGGGCCCGGTGGCGGGGTTCGGGGGGATTCCGGCAGCGGGGAAGGCGCCCCCCCGCAGGAGCGGGGAACGGTCCGGAGCCGGTCGGTTCCGGAGGGTCGGGAGAGATCCGGAGGCGATCCTTCCCGAAGCGGGAGAATCGCGACGCACCGCCGTCGACCTGCGGTTTCCTCACAGGATCCTCACGTCCGCGCCTATCTGACGGTGCGCCGGGCCGCATAGCCTGCGGGCCCCATGGACTACTGCCACGCGTGCCGGCGGCATCTCAACGGGGCCCTCGCCTGCGCCGGGTGCGGGACCCCCGTGGAGGAACTGCGGTACGAGACCCCCCGCACCACCGCCCCCGGGCCGACCCCGACCCCGACTCCGGCGGCGACCCCGGGCCCGGCCCCTACCCCCACCCCGGCCCCGGCGCCCGAGCACGTCTACGAACTGGACGTCGTCGAAGCGCCCCGCCCGTCCGCCGGCGGCCGCCGTGCCGCCCGCACCGCCGCGCGGAGCCGTTCCGCGCGCCGGGAGGGACGGTCGCGGGCGCGCCGGGGCCGCACGGTCCTGCTGGGGACGGTGGGCCTGGTGCTCGCGGCCGGCACGCTGAGCATGGCGAAACTGGCCCTGGAGGAGCCGCGGGGCGGCGCCGCCACGGCCGTGCGGGAACTGGAGGCCGAAGAACTCCCGCTGCCCCCCGACCCCGTCGAGACCACCGGGGCGCCGGACGGCTCCGGCCCGGCCCCGGTGACGGACGCGCCGGAGTCCTCCACCACCCGCCCCCGCCAGGTGAGCGCGGACTCCACGACCGGAACCGGAGCCGGAACCGGTACGGACACCGGCACGGGTCCGGCAACGGGCGAGGGGCCGGGGAACGGCACTGGCACCGGCACCGGCTCCGATCCCGCGCCCGGCCCCGCGACCGACGCCTCCGACCCCGGGCCGGCCACCGGCCAGGGCGGCGGCGACACCCCGGCGCAGCCGCCGGACGCCACCTCCCCGGCCCCGCCCTCCGGCTCGCCCGGCCCGACCCCGCCCGCCGGCGACCCGGCGCCCTCCGGCTCCGGGCAGCCCGGCCGGCCCGCGCCCCCGGCCCCCGGTCCTGTGCCGAGCGCGACGCCGACCCCGACGCCCACCTGCACCCGTTTCCTCTGGTGGTGCGTGTAGCGGGGAGCGGCCCTCGCGTACGCGTTACGCCAGGGCCTCGCCCAGCATCCGCTTCAGGAGGTCCCGCAGCAGGGCCCGCTCGACCCCGGTCAGCTCGCCGAGCGGCTCGCGCGCGAAGTCGAGCGACTCGCGCAGCCGGTGGGCGACGGCCCGGCCCTCGTCCGTGGGGGCGGCCACCTTGACCCGCCGGTCGTCCGGGGCGGGCCGGCGCCCCACGAGGCCGCGCGCCTCCAGGCGGTCGACTATCCCGGTGATGTTGGACGGCTCGCACTTCAGCTTCTGGGCGATGCGGCGCATCGGCAGCGGTTCGAGCGAGAGCAGACCGAGGACCCGGGCCTGGGCGCCGGTCAGCGCGTGCTGCGCGGCAGCCTGCTCGTACTCCTCGTAGTAGCGCGCCACGACCGCGCCGATCAGCTCGACGACTTCGAGGGTGACGGGGTCCGTGCGTGAGGTGGCCATGGGGTCCATCCTACCTGGATGCTTGACAACATGAAATATCAAGGTGCATGGTTGTTTCAGGCAGTGAACCTTTTTTGATCTGAAGCTTTTCTGGAGGCCGTGCCCATGTCCGCTCTTCCCGCGTCCAGCCGTGAGTGGCACCTCGTCGCCCGTCCGCACGGCTGGCCCGTCCCCGCGGACTTCGCCCTGCGCGAGACTCCGGTCACCGAGCCCGCCGAGGGCCGGATCCTCGTGCGCAACAAGCACTTCTCCGTCGACCCGTACATGCGCGGCCGGATGAACGACGTGAAGTCGTACGTCCCGCCGTTCAAGCTCGACCACCCCATGGACGGCGGCGCGGTCGGCGAGGTCGTCGCCTCGAACGCCGAGGGGTTCGCCGTCGGCGACCACGTCCTGCACGGCCTCGGCTGGCGCGAGTACGCCGACGTGCCCGCCAGGCACGCGACCAAGGTCGACCCGGACCTCGCCCCCCTCTCCGCCTACCTCGGCGTGCTCGGCATGACCGGCCTCACGGCCTACGCCGGCCTCTTCGAAGTCGCCTCCTTCAAGGAGGGCGATGCCGTCTTCGTCTCCGGCGCGGCCGGCGCCGTCGGCAGCCAGGTCGGCCAGATGGCCCGCATCAAGGGCGCCTCCCGGGTCATCGGCTCGGCCGGCTCCGACGAGAAGGTCAAGTGGCTGGTCGAGGAGCTCGGCTTCGACGCCGCCTTCAACTACAAGAACGGCCCGGTCCGCGACCAGCTCCGCGAGGCCGCCCCGGACGGCATCGACGTCTACTTCGACAACGTCGGCGGGGACCACCTCGAAGCCGCGATCTCCTCGCTCAACGTGCACGGCCGCGCCACCATCTGCGGCATGATCGCCCAGTACAACGACACCGAGCCGACCCCCGGCCCGCGCAACATGGCGCTGATCATCGGCAAGCGACTGCGCCTTCAGGGCGTCCTCGTCGGCGACCACTACGACCTCCAGGAGCAGTTCGTCCAGGAGGTCGGCGGCTGGCTCGCCGCCGGAGAGCTCAAGCACCGCGAGACCTTCGCCGAGGGCATCGAGAACGGCGTGGACGCCTTCCTCGGCCTGCTGCGCGGGGACAACACCGGGAAGATGATCGTCACGGTGTGACCCGCTAGGCTTCCCCCAGCCGTCGCGATCGTGGGCGCGAGTCGCGGCGAACCGCAGAAGGAAGTACCCAGCATGTCCATCCAGCACTCCGACGTCCTCTACACCGCGGTCGCCACCGCCGAGAACGGGCGCGACGGACGCGTCGCCACCGACGACGGCAGGCTCGACGTCGTCGTCAACCCGCCCAAGGCCATGGGTGGGTCCGGCGAGGGCACCAACCCCGAGCAGCTCTTCGCGGCCGGTTACAGCGCCTGCTTCCAGGGCGCCCTCGGGGTCGTCGCCCGCAACGAGAACGCCGACGTGTCCGGCTCGACGGTCACTGCCGAGGTCGGCATCGGCAAGAACGACGAGGGCTTCGGCATCATCGTGAAGATCTCGGCGACGATCCCGAACGTGGACGCCGAGACCGCCAAGGACCTGATCGAGAAGGCCCACCAGGTCTGCCCGTACTCCAAGGCGACCCGCGGCAACATCACGGTGGAACTCGCGGTCTGATCCCGGACGCGCGCCGTCGGGACTTCGGCGCGCACCGTCGTACGAGGCCCGCCGTGCGAGAGTCGTTGTACGAGTTTCGTCGTACTAGGGCCATCGTGCGAGGGCCGTCGTACGAGGCCGTCGTACGAGGGCCGCACCCCGGCCGGACCGGGGTGCGGCCCTCGCCGCGACCGGAGACCGGGGGTCCCACCGGCCCCGATAGGGTGACCCCCATGCGTGATCTCGGGGTGGGTTTCGGTTACCTGGTCAAGGGCCAGAAGTGGGTGGCCCGGCACGGACGGTGGTTCGGATTCGGGCTGTTGCCCGGGCTCGTGACCCTCGTCCTGTACGCGGGCGCCCTCGTCGGACTCGGCTACGGCGCCGACGACCTGGCCGCCTGGGCGACCCCGTTCGCCGACGACTGGACCTCGCCCTGGCTCGACGTCCTGCGCGGCACCCTCACGGCGCTCGTCTTCGTCTTCGGCCTCTTCCTCGCCGTCATCACCTTCACCGCCGTCACCCTCCTCGTCGGCCAGCCCTTCTACGAGTCGCTCTCCGAGGCGGTCGACCGCGGCGAGGGCGGCGAGGTGCCCGAATCCGGGCTCCCGCTCTGGCGCGAGCTGTGGATCTCGGCCCGGGACAGCCTGCGCGTCCTGCTGCGGGTCGCGTTCTACGGCATCCTGCTCTTCGCCTGCGGCTTCATCCCGGTGGTCGGCCAGACCGTCGTCCCCGCCATCGGCTTCTGCGTCTCCGGCTTCTTCCTCACCGAGGAACTGACCGCCGTCGCGCTCCAGCGCCGGGGCGTCGAGCTCAAGGAGCGGCTGCGGCTCCTCCGCGGACGCCGGACCGCCGTCCTGGGCTTCGGAGTTCCGCTGACCCTCGCCTTCCTCGTTCCCTTCGTCGCCGTCTTCCTGATGCCGGGCGCGGTCGCCGGCGCCACCCTGATGGCCCGCGACCTGCGCGGCGAGACCGCCGACGACGACCGGGACGACGACCGGGACGAGAACCGGGACGGCGATCGGCCCGAGGGCCGGAACGGTGATTTCCCGAAGAACGGGCGGAACGACGGCAACCTTCCTCCGGCCGGCGGCGACCAGGGGGTGCACCACCTCCCCCACTGACGAAGGAGCACGATGACCTCCCACCAGCGGAAGACCGGCCGCCGCCGCGCCCTCATCGGCGGACTGAGCGCCCTCGGCGTCACCGGCGCCGCCGTCGTCGCCGGCACCCTGCTCGCCCCGGCGGGCGCGGCGACGACCGCCTGGCCCGAGGCCAGGGGCAGCGCACCGGTCGCCACCACCATCGAGGTCTCGGGCACGTACGACGGCGGACTCAAGCGCTTCCACGGCACCGGCGGCCTCGGCTCGGACGGCCAGGACGAGGGCCAGAAGCCGGTCTTCGTCCTCAAGGACGGCGCGGTCCTCAAGAACGTGATCATCGGAACCCCCGCCGCCGACGGCGTCCACTGCCTGGGCAGCTGCACCCTCCAGAACGTCTGGTGGGAGAACGTCGGCGAGGACGCCGCCACCTTCAAGAGCACCTCCGCGAAGTCCGTGTACACGGTCTACGGCGGCGGTGCCAAGGGCGCCTCCGACAAGGTCTTCCAGTTCAACGGCGCGGGCAAGCTGGTCGTGACCAAGTTCCAGGTCTCCGACTTCGGCAAGCTCGTCCGCTCCTGCGGCAACTGCACGAAGCAGTACGCCCGCACGGTCATCCTCAACGACATCGACGTCACCGCCCCCGGCACGTCGATCGTCGGCGTCAACGCCAACTACGGCGACACCGCCGCCCTGCGGAACATACGGATCCACGGCGACGCCAAGAAGAAGATCGAACCCTGCACCCGCTTCACCGGCAACAACGCCGGCAAGGAGCCCAAGGCGATCGGCACCGGACCCGACGGCACCACCTGCCGCTACTCGGCCGGGGACCTCTCCTACGAGTGACCCCGGGGGCCGCCGCGTACGGCCCCGACCCCCATGCGTGGACCCGGGCCACGCCACGAGCGACCCCGAGGGCCGCCGTCATGCGCGGCCCTCCCCGGGGAGGTCCCCCAGGGCCGGGTGCAGTTCCGGCCGGGCCTCCCACCACTCCCGGTGGAAGGCGTTCGTGTCCACGTTCGCCACATAGGCCCCGGCCGCCGCCCGGTACAGCAGCTCCGCGTGCCGGGCGGGCACCGCCGCCCTGTTCCAGGCCAGCCGGATCCGCCCGGTCACCGGATCGCCCTCCAGCGGCCGCAGCACCGTCCCGGCGGCCGGCGGCGCCGTCGGCTGGCTCAGCGAGACCGCCCGGCCGGCCGCGATCAGGTCGTAGTGCATCTTGCGGTCGGCCACCCGGTGCCGGAGCAGGGGAGCGAACCCGGCCCGCGCACAGGCCGCGACCAGCGCCTCCGGACCGCCGTCGTCGTCCTCCACCAGCGTCATCCAGGACTCGCCCGCCAGCTCGGCGAGCGCGATCCGCTCCTTCGCGGCCAGCGGGTGCCCCGCCGAAAGGCGCACGCAGAACGGCTCCTTGGGGACCAGCGTCCGGGCCGTCACGCCCTCCGGCAGCGGCACCTCGTGGTCGTTGACCTCGCCGTACAGGACGGCGTCGTACCGGCCCGCGCCCAGCTGCCGGGTCAGCGTGGTCACCGAGTGCTCCACGGTCACCGCGATCTCCCGCCCCGCCAGGACCTCTTCGAGCCGCTCCATCAGCCGGTCCACCAGGACGAGCAGGATGCAGCCGAGCCGCAGCGGGGCGTCCGGCGCGACGGCCCGCGCCCCGGCCGCCAGCGCGTCCATCTCGCCCAGTACCAGACGTGCCTTGGCGAGCACGAAATCACCGAGCGGCGTGGGCTCCACACCGCTGCGGCCGCGCAGGAAGAGCTCCCCGCCCGCGACCCGCTCGATCCGCCGCAACTGCGCCGAGAGAGCCGGCTGCGAGACCCCGAGACGCGCCGCCGCGCGCCCCAGACTGCCCGCTTCCGCTATCCGGCAGACGGCCTCCAGATGCCTCAACTCCAGCTGCATTTCAGCAGCGTACGCAGCGCCGCGCGGGCGCACCATAACCCGCGTCTTATGCCGCATGGGATGTGCCGGACCGGCCATGTCCACGCCCATACTCGGCGCGACGATCCGACTTCCCCACTCCGGATCACCACCCCGATCCCACACCCCGGATCACCGTCCCGATTCCCCACCCCGGACCACCGGCCCGGAGTCCCCACCCCGGACCACCACCCCGGAATCCCCCACCCCGAACGGAGCCCACGTGCACCCCTCCAGACTCACGGCGGCCGTGGCCGCCCTGGCGCTCTCGGCGAGCCTCGCGACCGCCCTCGCCGGCCCCGCCACCGCCGCCCCGCCCGGCCCGCAGGCCCAGCCCGTACCGCCCGGGCACGGTCGGGCCCTCGCCCTGGCCGCCGCCGACACCGCCGCCGAGAGCGGCCTCGACGAACTGCGGCACGGCACCGACGAGGAGCTGGTCCGCACCTCCGTCACCCCCTGGGCGAACGGCCTGTACTACGCCGCCTACGAGCGCACCTACAAGGGCCTCCCGGTCGCCGGCGGCGGCGACGCGGTCGTCCTCACCGACTCCACGGGCGCGGTCCGCGAGGTCACCGGCGCCAAGGCCCCCGCGATCCGCCTCGCCACCACCACCGCCAAGGTCCCCGCCGGCACGGCGCTCGCCACCGCCCGCAAGCAGCTCGCCTCCGTCGAGTCCGCGAGCACCCCCGAACTGACCGTGCTCCTCAAGGCCGGCAAGCCCGTCCTGACCTGGCACACCCTGGTCGTCGGCCGGACCGCGAAGGGCGCTCCCAGCTCCCTCGACACCCACGTCGACGCCCGCACCGGGGCCGTCGCGCAGTCCACCGAGAAGATCCTGCACGCCGACGGCCGCGGCTACCACAACGGCAACGTCACCATCGACACCGCCGCGAACTCCATGACCGACACCACCCGCGGCTCCTTCAAGTGCGGCGGCCAGAACGGCAGCGCCTACACCGGCACCCCGCCCTGGGGCAACAACGGCGCCAACGACCTGGTCACCGCCTGCGTCGACATCATGTACGCGGCGCAGAAGGAACACTCCATGCTCAAGGAGTGGTTCGGCTACAACGGCCAGAACGGGCAGGGCGGCATGGTCCCGGCCCGCGCCGGACTCAGCGAGGTCAACGCGTACTACGACGGTACGAAGACGACCTACGGCCGCAACCGCAACGGCACCAACCAGCTCACCGGCATCGACGTCGTGGCCCACGAGTACGGCCACGAGATCTTCGACCGGACCCCGGGCAGCGCCGGCTCCTCGAACGAGAACGGCGGCCTCAACGAGTCCACGGGCGACATCTTCGGCGCGCTCACCGAGCACTATGCCGACAACCCCAACGACACCCCGGACTACACGGTCGGCGAGGAGCTGAACTTCACCGGCAACAACCAGCCGATCCGCAACATGTACAACCCGTCGCTGATCAACAACGACCCCAACTGCTACACCCAGCTGACCTCGGGCACCGAGGTGCACGCGGCGGCCGGCCCGCAGAACCACTGGTTCTACCTGCTCGCCGAGGGCTCCAACCCGGGCGGGGGCAAGCCCAACAGCCCCATATGTTCCGGCGGCCCCTCCTCCGTGACCGGCATCGGCATCCAGAAGGCCGGAAAGATCTTCATGGGCGCCCTGCTCATGAAGACCTCCTCCTGGAACCACCCGGCCGCCCGCAGGGCGACCCTGACCAGCGCCAAGAACACCTACGGCAGCACCGAGTGCAACGCGGTGAAGGCGGCCTGGAACGCGGTCGGCGTCCCCGCCCAGTCCGGTGAGACCGACTGCGGCGGCTCCACCAGCCCGGACTTCTCGCTCGCCCTGAACCCGTCCTCGGGCTCGGTCCAGCCGGGCGCCTCCGCCACCTCCACGGTGAACACCACCACCGTCGGCGGCAACGCGCAGACCGTCCAGCTCTCCGCCAGCGGCGCCCCGAGCGGCGTCACCGTCTCCTTCAGCCCCTCCTCGGTGACCTCGGGCAACTCCTCCACGATGACCGTCCAGGTCGCGGCGGGCACCGTCAACGGCACGTACCCGATCACCGTCACCGGTACGGGCTCCGCCACCCACACCGTCACCTACCAGCTGACGGTCGGCACGACGACCCCGCCCACCGGCTGCGCCAACTCCCAGCGCACCTACCAGGGCAGCCTGACGTCCGGCCAGACCGCGGTCCAGCCCGACGGCTCGTACTACTACGCGGCGACGTCCGGCACCCACACGGGCTGCCTGCGCGGCCCGGCCGGCCAGGACTACGACCTGTACCTCCAGAAGTGGAACGGGTACGGCTGGACCGACGTGGCCGTGGGCGGCACGGCGACCGCCGACGAGAACACCAGCTACAACGGCACCGCCGGCTACTACCGGTACGTGGTCCACGCGTACAGCGGCTCCGGTGCGTACACGCTGGGTCTGAGCGCCCCGTAGCGGGCCGGGGGTCCCGTCACGGGGTCCCGCGCCGGGCGGCCGACCCGACGGCCGCCCGGCGTCCGCGCGCCCGGGACCTTTCAGCCCGCTCCGACCTCGGCGAGGACGAACCCGGGCCGGTCCGGGCCCGCGTCCGCCAGCCGCTCGCCGTCCGGCCCCCAGGCCCCGGCGCCGCCCTGCCCGATCCCGTCCTCGTTGGCCCCGAGGACGTTGCCGAGCACCACGTACAGGCCGAAGTCCCGGGCCCGTACCGGATAGACCTCCGTGAACGAGTCGTTGCCCGCGGTCAGCACCGAACTCGCCAGGTACACCGCGCAGCCGTCGGCCGCCGCCCGCTCGGCCACCTCCGGGAAGCGGTTGTCGTAGCAGGTGGCCGTCGCGAACCGGACCCCGTCGAGCGCGAACCGCCCGTCCTCCGCGCCCGGCGCGAACACCTCCCGCTCGACGCCGTACAGGTGCCGCTTGTCGTAGCGGGCGAGGAGCCCGCCGTCCGGGCCGACCACCAGCGTGGTGACGCCGGGCCGCCCGTCGGCCGTCCGCACCGGCCCGTTGACCACGGCCGCCGCCGACACCGCGCGGCACGCCTCCCGCACGGGTGCGAGCCGGGGGTCGTCCTCGGCGAGGACCAGGCCGGGGGAGTCCCGTATCAGCGCGGGCTCGTACCCGCTGAGGCACAGCTCGGCGAAGACGACCACGCGGGCCCCCGCCTCCCCGGCCTCCCGGACCAGGCCGGCGACGGTCCGGGCGTTGGCGTCGATGTCCCCGGCGACCGGGGCGAACTGGGCGGCTGCGACGATCATGACCCCATCATCCCGCCCGCCGGGTGGCGCGGTTCAGGAAGGGTCCTCGCCGCCGTGCAGCAGCCGTACGAAGTCCCGGAAGGCGCCCGGCATGTCGACCGCCGACGGGTCCAGGAGCCACTGGTACTGGAGGCCGTCCGTCACCGCCGTGAGCAGCGGCGCCGCGCGCTCCGGGGTGAGGCCGCCGGGCAGCCGCTCGCCGAACTCCAGGCGCAGCACCTCCGCCATGTGCGCCCGCACCTGGGCGTACCGCTCGGTGAAGAACTCCCGCGCCGGATGCCCCTCCGTGACGCTCTCGCCGAGCAGCGCGGAGAAGGTCTGCACGATCCCGGGGCGCATCGCGTTGTACTCCACGAGCGATTCGACCAGGTCGAGGCGCCAGCCCTCACGACCCCCGCCGCCGCTGGTGTCCCAGTGGTCCCGCTCCTCCAGGACCGCGACGAGCAGGGCCTCCTTGGTCGGGAAGTAGTGCAGCAGCCCCTGCTGGGTCAGCCCGACGCGCTCGGCGACGGCGGCGAGCGTCGCGCCCCGGTAGCCGCGCTCGGCGATCACCTCGAGGGCGGCGCGCACGATGACCGCGCGCCGCTCCTCGCTCCTGGCCCGCACCATCCCCGGGGCCCCCTTCCACAGGTCCGTCGGACAGGACCGTACCTCTTCGCCCCTTCACACTTCTGTGAAAGTAACAGAATAATCACATCGCCTACCTCTCTACAGGGTGAGCGGTGCACGATGGGCTCCATCGGTACGTCGTCGAGGAGGTACGGCCATGGCGGAGACGGGCACGGGCACGGACGCGGGGGCCACGGGGGAGGCCGCCCGGGAGGCGGCCGTCGAGGCGGCCCTCGGCAAGCTCGACCTGGACGCCAAGGCCCGGCTGCTCGGCGGCCGGGACATGTGGAGCCTGCACCCCCTGCCCGAGATCGGCCTCGCCCCCCTCGTCACGTCCGACGGCCCGGTCGGCGTCCGGGGCGTCCGCTGGACCGCCGACGACCCCTCCGTCGCCCTGCCCTCCCCGACCGCGCTCGCCGCCGCCTGGGACCCCGCCCTCGCCCGCCGGGCCGGCCGGCTCCTCGCCCAGGAGGCGCGCCGCAAGGGCGTCCACGTCCTCCTCGCCCCCACCGTCAACCTGCACCGCAGCCCCCTCGGCGGCCGGCACTTCGAGGCGTACTCCGAGGACCCCCTCCTCACCGGCACGATCGGCACCGGCTACGTCCTGGGCGTCCAGGACGGCGGGGTCGGCACCACCGTCAAGCACTTCGTCGCCAACGACGCCGAGACCGACCGCTTCACCGTCGACAACCGCGTCGCGCCCCGCGCGCTCCGCGAGCTCTACCTCGCCCCCTTCGAGGCCATCGTCAAGAACGCGCGGCCCTGGGGGATCATGACCGCGTACAACCAGGTCAACGGCGTGACCATGACCGAACACCACGAGCTGGTGAACGAGGTCCTGCGCGGCGAGTGGGGCTTCGACGGAATCAACGTCTCCGACTGGACGGCCGCCCGCTCCACCGCCGGCGCCCTCCGGGGCGGCCTCGACGTCGCCATGCCCGGACCGGCCACCGTCTACGGCGAGGCGCTGGTCGCCGCCGTCCGCGCCGGGGAGGTGGCGGAGTCCGCCGTCGACGCGGCCGTACGCCGCGTCCTGCGGCTCGCCGCCCGCGTCGGCGCCCTCGAAGGCGCCCCGCCGGCCGTCACCGCGCCCCCCGCCCCGATCGACGGCGACGCCCTGGCCCGCGAACTCGCCCACCGCGGCTTCGTCCTGCTCCGGAACGAGCCCGCCGTCGTACGGGACGAACCTGCCGTCGTACGGGACGAGCCCGCCGTCGTACCGGACGAGACCGCTGCCGTACGAGACGGAGCCGCTGCCGTACGAGACGGAGCCGCTGCCGTACGGACCGGGAACCCCGTCCTCCCCCTCGCCCCCGGCACCACCGTCGCCCTCTCCGGCGCCGCCGCCCGTGACGCCCGCGTCCTCGGCGGCGGCTCAGCCCAGGTCTTCCCCGACCACGTCGTCTCCCCGCTCGACGGTCTCGCCGCCGCCCTGCCCGAGGGGGCCCTGACGTACGCGGTCGGCGCCGACCCCAGCGACGAACCCGCCCCCGCCGACAAGGGCTTCACCCTCCGCGCCCGCTGCCGCGACGCCGCCGGGAACCTGCTCGGCGAGGGCTCCCTGCCGACCGGCCAGGTCCAGTGGATCGGCGGCGACCTGCCCGACGGCGTCACCCACGAGGCCCTCGCCTCCGTCGAGGTCGTCGGCACCTTCACCCCGCGCGAGACCGGCGCGCACTCCTTCGGCACCCGCGGCCTCGGCGCCTTCGTCCTCACCGTCGCCGGCGAGACCGTCTTCGACGGCGTCCAGGCCATGGGCTCCGAGACCGACCCCTTCGAAGCCTTCTTCGGCTCCCCGGTCGTCCGCGCCGAGGTCCCGCTCACCGCCGGAGAGACCGTCGAGGTCTCCCTGCTCCACACTCCGGACAAGCGGTTCGCGGCCCCGCTGCCGGCCGTCGCCTTCTCCCTCGTCCACCTCGGTCCCCGCCGTGACCCCGACGAACTGATCGCCGAAGCCGTCGAGGCGGCCCGCGCCGCCGACACCGCCGTCGTGGTCGTCGCCACCACCGAACGCGTCGAGTCCGAGGGCTTCGACCGCACGGACCTCGCGCTCCCCGGCCGCCAGGACGACCTCGTACGGGCCGTCGCCGCCGCCAACCCGAACACCGTGGTCGTGGTCAACGCCGGCTCCCCGGTCGAGATGCCCTGGCGCGAGGACGTGGCCGCGATCCTGCTCACCTGGTTCCCCGGCCAGGAGGGCGGCGCCGCCCTCGCCGACGTCCTCACCGGCGCCGAGGAGCCCGGCGGCCGCCTCCCCACCACCTGGCCCGCCGCCCTCGCCGACGCCCCCGTCACCGCCGTCGTCCCCGTCGAAGGGGAACTCGACTACGCCGAGGGCCCCTTCATCGGCCACCGCGCCTGGGACCGGAGCGGACGGGCCCCCGCGTACACCTTCGGTCACGGCCTCGGCTACACGACCTGGTCGTACGACTCCCTGGTCACGGGCCCCGAGACGGCCACCGTCCGGATCACCAACACCGGCGGTCGGCCGGGCCGCGAGACCGTCCAGGTCTATCTGGCGCCCGCCCCCTCCTCCGGCGCCCCCGAGCGCCCGGCCCGCGTCCTCGCCGGGTTCGCGAGCGTCGGGGCGGGCCCCGGCGAGACCGTCGAGACGCCGATCGCGCTCTCCCGCCGCGCCTTCGAGATCTGGGACGAGGAGAAGGGCGACTGGACCTTCGTGCCCGGGGCATACGAGGTCAGGGCGGCCCACTCCCTCGACGACGTGCGCCTGACGGCCGTGCTGGAGATCGACTGACCCTCCGGCGCGGGCCGCCTTCCCCGACGGCCCCGGGGCGGCACCTGACACCCGCCCCGGGGTCCTCACCCCGCCGTGATCCGCCGGTACGCCAGCTCCGCGAGCCGCGCCTGGCCGTCCCGGCTCGGATGGAACCAGTCCCAGGGGCTCAACTGGGCGCCGTCGAAGCGGAACCCGTGGACCGCGCCGCCGTCGTACCGGCAGCGCTCGTCCTTCGCGCAGACCTCCGCCAGGACCTCGTTGTACGCGTCCACCCGCGCCGACACCGTCGCGCGCCGCCGCTCGGCCTCGGGCCCCAGGTTCGTCGCGTCCGCCAGCATCGCGCCGCAGATCCCCAGGTCCCACACGCCCGCCGCGCCGCCGATCCGGCCCGTCGACCACAGGTGCTTCAGGTCCGGCACGCTCGCCACGTACACCTGCGCCTCCGGCGCCGCCGCCCGCAGCCGGGCGAGGGCCGTCTCGAAGGAGGCGCGGAACTCCGCGACCGGGGTCATCAGGGCCGGGGTCGGCCGGCAGGCGTCGTTGGCGCCCATCATCACCGTCACCAGTTCCGGCTTCCGGGCCGCCGCGGCGGTCATCTGCTCCGGCAGCTCCGCCATCCGCGCGCCCGTCCGCGCCAGGTTCCAGCTGCGGCCGGCCGCCTTCTCCGGGCCCAGGAGCCGCAGCGCCAGGCTGTTGACGGCCGCGTCCGTCCCGGTCGCCCAGGAGGCCTCCGGGCAGTCGGAGAGGAGCGAGCAGGCGTCGAAGGCGCGGGTGACGGAGTCGCCGACGGCGGCGAGGGAGGAGGGGGAGGCGTTCCAGGAGGAGGTGGGCGTGGGCGTCGGCGTCGGGGCCGGCGTGCTCCTGGCGGGAGCCGCCTTCTCCGGGTTCCCGGACGAGCATCCGGCCAGCGCTCCCGCGCACAGCAGCGCCGCCGTCGCGGTGGCGGCGGCGGTACGGAATCGGCGTCGGCCGCGCATCCCGGTCCCCTCCTTCGGCGTCCTCGCGGGTGAAAGCTTCGTGTGCACCGTCATCGGTCCGACCGTACGTCACCCCGATGACGGCGCGGCACGGTAGCTTTTCCCCCGTCGAACCAGAGGCGCCCTCGCCGACCGGCTCCGGTAAATTACATCACGTCACAACCTGTCCCCTTTTTGAGGGTTTGTGAAGATCCACTCCCGATGATGTTTACTGAGGCCGCTGGGAAAAGGCGAACCTCGTCCCACACTGGAGGTCCCGGTGACGACACGTGGAGTCCTGTACGTACACTCCGCACCGCGCGCGCTCTGCCCGCACGTCGAATGGGCGGTGGCGGGCGTCCTCGGTGCGAGGGTCCAGCTCGACTGGGTCCGCCAGCCGGCGTCCCCCGGCACCTGGAGAGCGGAACTCTCCTGGAAGGGCGAGACCGGCACCGCCTCCCGGATCGCCTCCGCCCTGCGCGGCTGGCAGATGCTCCGCTTCGAGGTCACCGCGGAGCCCTGCCCCACCGCCGAGGGCGAGCGCTACAGCGCCACCCCCGACCTGGGCATCTTCCACGCCGTCACCGGCATGCACGGCGACATCCTCGTCCCCGAGGACCGGCTCCGGGCCGCCCTGGCGCGCTCCGCGCAGGGCGGTACCCGGCTGGAGGCCGAGATCGCCGAACTCCTCGGCAAGCCCTGGGACGACGAACTGGAACCCTTCCGCTACGCGGGTGAGGGCGCCCCGGTCCGCTGGCTCCACCAGGTCGTCTGACGCCCCGGAACGCCCCGGAACACGCCGGAGGCCCGCCCCCCTTGCCGGGGAGCGGGCCTCTCACGCGCAGGGATCAGACCGTACGGAACGCCAGCACGACGTTGTGGCCGCCGAAGCCGAACGAGTTGTTGATCGCGGCGACCGTGCCCTCCGGGAGGGGACGGGCCTCGCCGCGGACGACGTCCGCGTCGATCTCCGGGTCCAGCTCGTCGACGTTGATCGTCGGCGGGGCGAGGCGGTGGTACAGCGCCAGGACCGTCGCGACGGTCTCGATGCCGCCCGCGCCGCCGAGGAGGTGACCCGTCATCGACTTCGTCGCGGAGATCGCGACGTGGTCCAGGTCGTCGCCCAGGACGTTCCGCAGCGCCTTGACCTCGGCGGTGTCGCCCTGCGGCGTCGACGTGGCGTGCGCGTTCAGGTGGACGACCTCGGACGGCTTCAGGTCCGTCGATTCCAGCAGGTTCCGCATCGCGGCCGCGATGCCCCGGCCGGTCGGCTCGGGCTGCGCGATGTGGTGGCTGTCGGCCGACAGGCCCTGGCCCAGGACCTCGCAGTAGACGCGCGCGCCGCGCGCCTTCGCGTGCTCCTCGGACTCCAGGACCACGACGCCCGCGCCCTCGCCGAGCACGAAGCCGTCACGGCCGGTGTCGTACGGGCGCGAGGCCTTCTCCGGCTCGTCGTTGTTCTTGGACATCGCCATCATGTTGGCGAAGGCGGCGATCGGCAGCGGGTGGATCGCCGCCTCGGTGCCGCCGGCGACGACCACGTCGGCACGGCCGGTGCGGATCATCTCGACGGCGTAACCGATCGCCTCGGCGCCCGACGCGCACGCGGAGACCGGGGTGTGGACGCCCGCCCGGGCGTTCACCTCCAGACCCACGTTCGCCGAGGGGCTGTTGGGCATGAGCATGGGGACGGTGTGCGGGGAGACGCGGCGGACGCCCTTCTCCTTCAGCACGTCGTACTGGTCGAGCAGCGTGGTGACACCGCCGATGCCGGAGGCGATGACGGAGCCGAGCCGCTCGGGCGCGATCTTCTGGTCCTCACCGGCCGGGGCGGTGTAGCCCGCGTCGGCCCACGCCTCGCGGGCCGCGATCACGGCGAACTGCGCCGAGCGGTCCAGCTTGCGGGCGAGCGGCCGGGGAAGGACGTCGCCGGGCTCGACGGCGGCCGTCGCGGCGATCCTGACGGGCAGTTCGGCGAAACGTTCGCCCTCAAGCGTACGGACGCCGGAGCGTCCCGCGATCAGACCTTCCCAGGTCGATGCGGAGTCGCCACCCAGCGGTGTGGTTGCGCCGATACCGGTGACGACCACGGTGCGATTGGTCGAGCTCACAGGAATTCTTTCTCCATGTGTGTGATGGTCGGAATGCGGCGCCACCGCCGGGTGGCTGACCGGGACAGCGAGGGCCGGATCAGCCCTGGTGCTTCAGGATGTAGTCGACGGCATCGCCCACGGTCTTGAGGTTCTTGACGTCCTCGTCCGGGATCTTGACCTCGAAACGCTCTTCGGCGGCGACGACGACCTCGACCATGGACAGCGAGTCGACGTCCAGGTCGTCGGTGAAGGACTTGTCCAGCTGGACGTCCTCGGTCGGGATGCCGGCGATCTCGTTGACGATCTCGGCGAGACCTTCGACGATCTGCTCCTGGGTGAAGGCCATGGTGGCGCTCCTTCTGTGATTGCTTCGGTAAGGGGCTTCCGGGAGATCCGGGTGCCTAGGGGAGGGTAACGACCGTCGCGGCGTAGACGAGACCCGCCCCGAAGCCGATGACGAGCGCGGTGTCGCCGCTCTTCGCCTTCCCGGTCGCCAGGAGCCGCTCCATCGCGAGCGGGATCGAGGCGGCCGAGGTGTTGCCGGTGGTCTCCACGTCGCGGGCGACCGTGACGTGCTCCGGCAGCTTCAGTGTCTTCACCATCGAGTCGATGATCCGCATGTTCGCCTGGTGCGGGATGAAGACGTCCAGGTCGTCCGCCGTGATGCCGGCGGCGTCCAGGGCCTGCTGGGCGACCTTCGCCATCTCGAAGACGGCCCAGCGGAAGACCGCCTGACCCTCCTGCGTGATGGCGGGGAACTTGACGGCGCCCTGCGAGTCGAGCGGCAGGTTCGAGATGTCACCGGTAGGGGTCCCCCCGCTCGAGCGAAGCCGAGAGTGGGGGAGGAATTCGTCCCACGGGACGGTCTGCTTGATGGTCGACGCCTTGTCGCCCTCGGAACCCCAGACCGTGGGGCCGATGTGCGGCTCGTCCGACGGGCCGACGACCACGGCGCCGGCGCCGTCGCCGAACAGGAAGGCCGTCGCGCGGTCCTCCAGATCCGTCAGGTCGCTCAGCCGCTCGACGCCGATGACGAGCACGTACTCCGCGGAACCCTCGACGATCATGCCCTTGGCGAGGGTCAGGCCGTAGCCGAAGCCCGCGCAGCCGGCCGAGATGTCGAACGCGGCGGGCTTGCCCGCCCCGATCCGGTCCGCGATCTCCGTCGCGATCGCCGGGGTCTGGTGGAAGTGCGACACCGTGGAGACGACCACGGCGCCGATCTGCTCCGGGCCGATCCCGGCGTCCGCGATGGCCTTCCCGGAGGCCTCCACCGACATCGCGGCGACGGTCTCCTCCGGAGAGGCCCAGTGGCGGGTGGCGATGCCGGAGCGCGAGCGGATCCACTCGTCGGACGAGTCGATCTTCTCGAGGATCACCTCGTTCGGCACGACCCGGGTGGGACGGTAGCCGCCCACGCCGAGGATCCGCGCGTACGGGGCGCCCTTGCTGGGCTTGATCTTCGACATGCTTCTCGACACTCCTAGTCAGACGGCCGCGTGCTCGGCGACGAGCGTACGGGCCGCGTCGAGGTCGTCGGGAGTCTTCAGGGCGACCGTGGCCACATCCGGCAGGGCCCGCTTGGCGATGCCGGTCAGGGTGCCGCCGGGGCACACCTCGATCAGCGCCGTCGCGCCCAGGTCGTGGAAGGTCTCCATGCACAGGTCCCAGCGGACCGGGTTGGCGACCTGGCCGACCAGCCGGGACACGACCTCGGCGCCGTCCATGACGACCTGGCCGTCCTTGTTGGACACGTAGCGGGTGGTCGGGGCGGCCGGCGACAGCTTCGCCGCGGCCTCCTCCAGCTTCGCCACGGCCGGGGCCATGTGGTGGGTGTGGAAGGCGCCGGCGACCTTGAGCGCCACGACCCGGCGGACGCCCTCGGGCTTGTCCGCCTCCAGGGCGGCCAGCTGCTCCAGGGTGCCGGCGGCCACGATCTGGCCCGCGCCGTTCACGTTGGCGGCCGTCAGGCCGAGCTTCTCCAGGTGCGGGACGGTGACCTCGGGGTCGCCGCCGAGCAGCGCCGACATGCCGGTCGCCGTGATCGCGGCGGCCTCGGCCATCGCGAGCCCGCGGGTCCGGACGAGCCGCAGCGCGGCGGTGTCGTCGAGGACGCCGGCGAACGCGGCGGCGGTGAACTCGCCGACGCTGTGGCCGGCGACGACGCCGGGCGCGAGGTCGTCGCCGAGCGCGGCCGCGGAGAGCAGGCCGGCGGCGACGAGGAGGGGCTGGGCCACGGCGGTGTCACGGATCTCGTCCGCGTCCGCCTTCGTGCCGTAGTGGGCGAGGTCGAGCCCGATGGCGTCGGACCAGGCCGCCACGCGGTCGGCGGCGCCGGGGAGTTCGAGCCAGGGGGTCAGGAAGCCGGGCGTCTGGGCGCCTTGGCCGGGAGCGACGAGTACGAGCACCCTCACACTCTCTCTTGGGGACGGCTCCGAGCGCCCGTGGGGACAGGGACGAAGAACCGTCGGGGGAATTGTCGGTGTTCGACAAAAGTCTAGGACTGCGTCTCGCCGTCGGCCAAGCGTCCCAGGATGAGCGCGATCCGCAGGGTGAAGGCGGAGCGGACGTCGGAGGGTGACCAACCGGTGACGTCGGTCACACGTCGAAGCCGGTAGCGCACGGTATTCGGGTGGACGAAGAGCATCCGCGCCGCGCCTTCCAGGCTGCTCGCCTGCTCCAGGTAGACACTGAGAGTTTCCAGGAGCGCCGACCCGGCTTCCTCCAGCGGTCTGTAGATCTCCTCCACCAACTGCTCGCGCGCCGAAGGGTCCGAGGCGATGGCCCGCTCCGGAAGGAGATCGTCCGCGAGGACCGGGCGCGGGGCGTCCTGCCAGGCCGAGCAGGCCTTCAGACCGGCCGCCGCCGCCTGCGCGGAACGCGTCGCCGCGAGCAGGTCGGGGACCACCGGACCGGCCACCACCGGACCCGGCGCGTACGGCCCGATCAGGGCCTTCGCCACCGCGAGGGGGTTGTCGTTGCCGCCCGCGATGACGACGAGCCGGTTTCCGAGGACCCCGGTGAGGACCTGGAGCTTGGCGTGCCGGGCGGCCCGGCGGATCGCCTCCACCGTCAGCTCGCTGTCCCCGTCCGGGGCCGTGCCGAGCAGCACGCACACGTGCTCCGGGGAGTTCCAGCCGAGCGCGGCGGCCCGCGACACGGCGCCCTCGTCCGCCTCGCCGGACAGCACGGCGTTCACCACGAGTGACTCCAGGCGCGCGTCCCACGCGCCCCGGGCCTCGGCGGCCTGCGCGTACACCTGGGCGGTGGCGAAGGCGATCTCCCGGGCGTAGACGAGGAGCGCCTCGCGCAGCACCGACTCGTCGCCGGGGGCGGCGACCTCCTCGATCGCCGACTCCATGACCTCGATGGTGGTCCGGACCATCTCCACGGTCTGGCGCAGGGTGATCGCCCGGGTCAGCTCGCGGGGCGCGGTGCCGAAGACGTCCGTCGAGATCGCCTGCGGGGTCTCCGGGTGCCGGAACCACTCCGTGAACGCGGCGATGCCGGCCTGGGCGACGAGGCCGATCCACGACCGGTTCTCGGGCGGCATCGCGCGGTACCACGGCAGCGTCTCGTCCATGCGGGCGATGGCACCGGCGGCCAGCCGCCCGGAGGACTGCTCCAGGCGCTTCAGGGTCGCGGCGTGCGGATGGGAGGCGTTCACGGGTTCAGGCACGGGGACAAGACTGCCTTATCCGGACGCCGACGTGCGGGGTCGGGGCGGGTTCGCCCCCGGCGGGGGGCGGGCGGACGGCTACGGTGGGCCCGTGATACGCATCCAGCGCGCGGACGAGCGGTACCCCGGCGGCGACCCGGCGGCGGGCGTCGACACCCGGCACGCCTTCTCCTTCGGCCCGCACTACGACCCCGACAACCTCCGCTTCGGTTCGCTGGTCGCCTGCAACGAGGAGCGCCTCGCCCCGGGGGCCGGGTTCGACGAGCACCCGCACAGCCACACCGAGATCGTCACCTGGGTCGTGTCGGGCGAACTCACCCACCGCGACTCGACGGGCCGCGCGACGGTCGTCCGCGCGGGCGACCTCCAGCACCTGAGCGCGGCTTCCGGCGTCCGCCACGTCGAACGCAACGACGCCGGCACCCCCCTGGTCTTCGTCCAGATGTGGCTCGCCCCGCCGTCGTTCGACGGAAAGCCGACGTACGAGGTGGTACGGGGCCACGACGGGGACCTCGCGTACGAGGTCCCGGGCGCGACCCTCCGCGTCCACCGCCTGAAGAACGCCGAACGGACACCGCTCCCGGACGGCGACTTCGTCTACGCCCACGTGACACGCGGCACGGTCCGCGTCGGCACGGAGGAACTCGCCACGGGCGACGCGGCCCGCGCCACCGACGAGAAGGACCTGAGCCTGCTCGCGACCGGTGACGCGGAGGTACTGGTGTGGGAGATGCGGCGCCTGGGTTAGGCGTGTGCTCCCGACCGTCTCGCGGGTCGGCCGACGCGCCGGGCCCTCCGGGTGCGCGTCATGCGTCGCGCATGGCCGTCCCCCGTCCACCGGGCGATTCTTCGGTGATCACCGAAGAGTCCCCGCCCTAGGGTCGATTCCCATGAACACCGCGACACCCGGCACCGTGCCCGACGCATCGGCCGCCCATCTGACCATCGAGCCGAGCGTTCTGTACTTCGGAACGCCGGTCGTACTGATCTCGACGGAGAACGAGGACGGCTCCTTCAACCTGGCGCCGATGTCCTCGGCCTGGGCGCTCGGCCATGTCCTCGTCCTCGGTCTGGGCCCCGAGGGACAGACCGCGCACAATCTCCTCAGCCGCCCCGATCTCGTGGTCAACCTCCCCGCGCCGGCCCAGTGGCCGGCGGTGGAGCGGCTGGCACCGCTGACCGGACGCACCCCGATACCCGCGAGCAAGCGCGGCACCTACCGCTTCGAGCCGGACAAGTTCGCCGCCGCCGGCCTGCGACCTGAACCCTCCGAGCTGGTCCGGCCGCCCAGGGCCGCCGAATGCCCCATCCAGTTGGAGGCACGTGCCGCCCGGGTCCAACCCGACGCCTCCGGGGCGTTCCTCATCGTCGAAGCCCACGTGCTCAGGGTCCACGCCCATCCGCATGTCGTCGTCCCCGGATCTCAGCACATCGATCCGTCCGCGTGGAGCCCGCTGATCTACAACTTCCGCCACTACTACGGACTGGGCACCGAACTCGGCCACAGCTTTCGCTCCCAGACACCCCGGCAAGACCACTGACCGGCTCGAAACCGGTATGACGTGACGGGGAGGGCTCCTAGCGGAGCCCCTCCACGAACGCCTGCCACGCCTCGGCGCCCATGACCAGGGCCGGGCCCGCCGGGTTCTTGCTGTCGCGGACCGGGACGGCGCCGGGGAAGCCGTCGGCGACCTCGACGCACTCGCCGCCGTTGGTGCCGCTGTACGAGGACTTCCGCCACCGCGCTCCGGTCAGGTCAGGACGGGTCTCCATAGCATTCCTCCATCACGCGGGTGATCAGTGCCGCCGAGTCCTCGACAGAGAGGGCCGTGGCTTGCAGCCGAGCGTAGCCGACGGAACGTTCCTTGATCACGGGCGGATTGGCGGTCATGTGACCCTGGTCGTAACCGTCGGTGTAGAAGATGTCGGGGTCGTCGTCGAACCTGAAGAGGGTGAACGACCCCATCAGTCCCGTGTGCTCACCGGCGGAGAACGGCAGCACCTGGATCTGCACCCACGGGTTGTCGCGGAACGCCAGCAGGTGCGCCAACTGCCCGCGCATGACCTCGCGGTCGCCGACCTCCTGCCGCAGTACGGCCTCGCTCAGGACGACCCACAGGGCCGGCGGCTCGGTGCGCTCCAGGGCGCGCTGGCGTTCCAGCCGGGCCGCCACCATCTCCTCGGCCTTGTCCGGATAGTCGACGGCGAGCAGCGCCCGCGCGTACTCCGGCGTCTGCAACAGGCCGTACACGACCTGCGTCTGGAACGTGGAGATGTACGTGGCGCGGACCTCCAACTCCGCGACCGGTTGGAACCAGGAGGGCAACCGGCTGCGCAGCACCAGGCCGATCAGCCGGGAGAAGGTCCCGCCCGTACCGAGGGCCGCGTCCACCCGTTCCGAGAACTCGCGGGTGGGGAGCTTCCTCGCTGTCTCGATCTGGCCGACGAGGGAGCCCGTGCAGAAGATGGCGTCCCCGAGCTGCTGCTGCGTGAGTCGGTGTTCCTCCCTGCGGCGGCGGAGTTCCCAGCCGTAGTAGTCCAGAGGGGAAGCGTTGGGGTCGAGCTCCTGGATGTTGACCACGGTCAGTACCTCCGGCCTACGGCGTTCCTTTCGCTGCGTCGCCGAGCGTAGTCAGGGAGTCGCGGGCCGGAGGTGCGAATCGCGTAAACCACCCTTGTGGGTGGGCCTGTTGGGGAGCGGGCTCAGCTCAGCGCGCTCTTCGCCTTCCAGTCCGCCCAGCTCACGTTCCACGCGCCGTAGCCGTTGCCCTCGGCGACCGTGCCCTTCGTGTCGGCGCCCTCGATCTCGAACGGGTCGCCCGGCTTCACCAGGGCGTAGAGGGCGGCCGCGTCGGCGTCGCTCATGCCGATGCAGCCCGAGCTCTTGTTGGCGTTGCCGAAGTGGCGCGCGTTCCACGGGGCCGCGTGGGCGTACATGCCCGACCAGGTCAGGCGCATCGAGTAGTCGACCATCTTGTCGTAGGCGTCGCCCAGGCCGACCGTCTCCGAGTTCATGTTGATGGTGCCCTCCTTCGCCATCAGGACGGCCGTGCCCCGCCAGGAGCGCTTGTCGCCGCCGGGCGTGCCGCCGGAGACCGGGATCGTGCGGACGGTGCTGCCGTTCTTCCGCACCGTCAGCTTGTGGCTGTCCAGGTCCACCTTCACCACCTGGGCGTCGCCCACCGTGAAGCCCGTGGCGTAGTCCCGTACGAACCAGCCGCCGCCCGAGTCCGTGCCGTTGAGGTCCGCCTCGAGGGTGACCTTCGTGCCGGGCTTCCAGTACTCCTTCGGCCGCCAGTCCGCCCTGTCCCGGCCCGACCAGTCCTTGACCCAGCCCCAGGAGCCCTCGGTGTTGTTCGAGGTCGTCACCTTGAGCTGCTTCTCGACGTCCGCCTTCTTCGTCACCGGGTGGTCGAAGACGATCGAGAGGGGGTGGGCGATGCCCACGGTGGTGTTCTTGCCCGGGGCGAGGGTCAGCTTGTTGACCTTCTCGGGGTCCGGGGTGGAGAAGGAGGAGCGGGTCGTCGTCTCCTTGCCGTCGGTGCCGCCGGCCGTGACCTCCACCGTGTACGAGGTGCCCGGGGCCGCCTTGCGGTCCGACGTCCAGCGCGTGCCGCTCGCGTCCGTACGGCCGGTGAGGGTCCCGCCCTCCGCGTCGGTGACCTTCACCGCGGCCAGCTTGCCGTCCGCCGCCGTCACCGTCACCGGCTTGCCCGCCGTCTTGTCCACGACCGTCACCTTCGCCGGTGGCGCCGCGGGCCGCGCCTCCGGGGACGTGTCCGCCGCCCGGGCGGAGCAGGCCGTGAGCGAGACCGCCAGGGCGACGGCCGCGAGGGTGGTACGGGATGTGCGTATCGGCAGCACGGAAGGCCTCCGCGGGTGGGAAAGAGTGGGATGTTCCGGACTGTAGGACGGTCGGAACGGGTCGGAGGTTTCCGAACGCCCGTGTGACGTGGGCTGCGACGGAACGGTCATCGTCCGGTCACACGCGCCGCGCGGCTCCGTCGCATTCGGCTGTGAGCCTGCTGTGCGCCCCACCACCGAGGGGCGGAACCAGGAGGCCCCGCTGTGTCGGCTCTGCTCGTGACGGCCGCGTCCGTCGGACGCCCCGCCCCTCTCCGGCTCGGTCCCGTGACCCCCGAGGCGTACCGCGCCTTCCTCGCGACCCGGGGCGGCGCGGACGGCCCCAGCTTCCTCCAAGTGCCCGCGTGGGCAAGGGTGAAGGAGGGATGGTGCCACCAACTGGTGGGCTGGGGGCCCGAGGGCGGTGAACTGGCCGGTGTCGCGCTGGTGCTCCTGCGGCCCTTCCCCGGGACCCGTAGATACTTCGCCTATCTACCCGAAGGGCCCGTCGCCGACTGGGCCGACCCCGACCTGGACGGCTGGCTCGGGCCGCTCCTCGACCACTTGAGGGCCTCCGGGGCCTTCGCCGTCCGCATCGGCCCCGGGCCCGCCCACCGCCGGTGGGACGCCGCCACCGTCAAGGCCGCCACCGGGCCCGGGCGCCGGCTCTCCGACGTCCTCGCCGACGAGGTCGACCCGCTCGGGACCGCCGTCGCCGAACGCCTCCGGGCGCGGGGCTGGCGGCGCTGCGGCGGCGACTCCGAGGACGGCGCCGACGCCCAGCCCCGGCACGTCTTCCAGGTCCCGCTGGCCGGCCGCAGCGCCGACGACCTGTGGACCGGGCTCAACCAGGAGTGGCGCAGGAACGTGCGCAAGGCCCGCAAGGCCGGTGTCGAGGTCATCGTCGGCTCCGCCGCCGACCTGCCCGAGTTCTACCGGCTGCTGCGGATCACCGAGGAGCGGGACGGGTTCCGGCTCGGGCGCTCGCTCGCGTACTACGAGCGCCAGTACGCCGTCCTCAACGCCGAGGAGCCGGGCCGGATGAAGCTCTACCTGGCCCGGCACGGCGGCGAGGTCCTGGCCGCGCACACCATGGTCACCGTGGGCGGGCGCGTCTGGTACCAGACCGGCGCCTCCGCCGACCACCGGCGCGAGGTCCGGCCCTCCAACGCCCTCCAGTGGCGCATGCTGCTCGACGCCCACGCCCTCGGCGCCGCCGTCTACGACCTGCGCGGAGTACCCTCCACCCTTGATCCGGGCGACCGCGCCCACGGGCTCCTCCGCTGGAAGCTCGGCACGGGCGGCCGGGTCGTCGAGACGCTGGGGGAGTGGGAGACACCGATGCGGGGCACGACCAACCAGGCGCTGTACCGTGCCTTCCAGGCCTATCTGGCGCGCCGATGACGGCGCCCGTACCCGCGCCTGCGCCCGTACCCGCGCCTGCGCCCGTACCCGTACCCGCGCCTGCACCCGTACCCGTACCCGCGCCTGCACCCGTACCCGCGCCCGTGGCGGGCACCCCGGACGTCCCCGTCCCCGCCCCCGCTCCCAAGGCGAAGGCCCCCTCCGTCCTCCGCAGCGGCGCCCTCATGGCCGCCGGGTCGCTCGTCTCCCGCGCCACCGGCTTCGTCCGCGCCTCCGTCGTGGCCGCCGCGCTCGGCGCGGCCGTCGTCGCCGACGGCTACGCGGTCGGCAACTCCGTCCCCACGATCGTCTACACCCTCCTCCTCGGCGGCGCCCTCAACGCCGTCTTCGTCCCCGAACTGGTCAAGGCCGCCAAGGAGCACGAGGACGGCGGCGTCGCCTACACCGACCGGCTCCTCACGCTCTGCGCCCTCGCCCTCGTCGTACTCACCGCCGTCGCCGTGCTCGCCGCGCCGCTCATCGTGGACACGTACACCGACTACACGGGTGCGCAACGGGAGACGACCGTCGCCTTCGCCCGCACCTGCCTCCCGCAGATCCTCTTCCTCGGGCTCTTCACGCTCCTCGGGCAGGTCCTCAACGCCCGGGGCCGGTTCGGCGCCATGACGTGGACGCCCGTCCTCAACAACGTCGTCGTGGTCGCGGTCTTCGGCCTCTTCCTGGCGGTGAGCGACGGTGGCGCGCTCAGCGAGGGCGAGGTCGCGCTGCTCGGCTGGGGCACCACCGCCGGAATCGCGCTCCAGGCCCTCGCCCTCGTGCCCTCGCTGCGCGCCGCCGGGTTCCGCTGGCGGCCCCGGTTCGACTGGCGCGGCAGCGGCCTCGCGGCCCCGCTGCGGTCGGCCGGCTGGCTGGTGCTGCTCGTCCTCACCAACCAGGGCGCGTACTGGGTGACCACCTGGATCGCGACCTCGGCGGGCGGCACGGCGGCCGACGGCGGCTCGGGCCTCGCCGCGTACAACAACGCCTACCTCCTGTGGGCCGTCCCGCACGGCATCGTCACCGTCTCCCTGGTGACCGCCCTGCTGCCCCGGATGAGCGGGGCCGCGGCCGACGGCGACCTCGCCGGGGTCCGGCGGGACGTCTCGTACGCGCTGCGGACCAGCTCCGCCGCCGTCGTCCCCGCCGCCTGCGCGCTCCTCGCGCTCGCCGTGCCCCTGATGACGGTCGTCTTCCGGTACGGGGCGACGGACGGCGACGACATCCGCGCGATGGCCTGGATCCTGATGGCCCTCGCGCCCGGCCTGATCGCCCTCTCCGGCCAGTACGTGTGCACCCGCGCGTTCTACGCCCTGCGCGACACCCGCACCCCCTTCCTGCTCAACCTGGTGATCGCCGGCCTGAACGCGGGCCTCTCGTTCACCTCGTACCTCCTGCTGCCCGCGCGCTGGACCGTCGCCGGGATGGCAGGGGCGTACTCGCTGGCGCTGTGGGCGGGGTGGGGGGTGACGGCGTACGTGCTGCGGAGGCGGCTCGGGGGCCGGGGGACCCATGGGCCCGGCGGCTCCGTCGCCGGGCTCGCGCGGCTGCTCGTCGCCGCCGTGCCCGCCACCGGCTACGGCATCCTCGTCACCGACCTGACCGGCCCGGCCGGGGCCGTCCCCGCCGGGATCGCCGGAGCCCTCGCGATCCTCGCCGTCTTCGCCCTCCTGGCCCGGCCCCTGCGCCTCACCGGGGTGAGCGACCTGCTCGGCAGGCTCCCGGGGCGGCTCCGCCTCCCCGCCCCCCGCGCCTGACCCCGCCCCGACGACCTTGGGATACTCCCTCCATGCCCCGCGTGCTCCTGATAGAAGACGACCCCTCCGTCCGCGAGGGGGTCGAGCTGGGGCTGCGGCGGCGCGGGCACGAGGTGCGGACCGCGCCCACCGGCGAGGCGGGGCTCGCCGCGCTCGGCGAGTTCCGGCCGGACCTGCTCCTGCTCGACCTGATGCTGCCCGGCATGAACGGCGTCCAGGTCTGCCGCCGGGTCCGGGAGGACAGCCAGCTGCCGATCATCATGCTGACCGCCCGGGGCGACGACTTCGACGTCGTCGTCGGCCTGGAGGCCGGGGCCGACGACTACATCGTCAAGCCCGCCCGCACCGAGGTCATCGAGGCGCGGATACGGGCCGTGCTCCGGCGCATCGAGGACCCCGGCGCCGGGCGGTCCGCCGTCGAGGTCCACGGGGAGCTGGCCATCGACCGGGCCGGGCTCACCGTCGCCAGGGCGGGCGAGCGGATCGCCCTCGCCCCCTCCGAGATGAAGCTGCTGCTCCACCTCTCCGCCGCCCCCGAGCAGGTCTTCAGCCGGCAGCAGCTCCTCGAACACGTCTGGGAGCACAGCTACCACGGGGACGCCCGGCTGGTCGACGCCTGCGTCCGCCGCCTCCGGAACAAGATCGAGGACGTCCCCGGCGAGCCCCGCTACATCCAGACCCTCCGCGGCTTCGGCTACCGCTTCGGGCCGCTGTGAGGACCCGTACGGGCGAGGGCGCAGGCGCGGGGCGCCGCCGGGGGCGCGCCCCGCGCCTGCGTCCGCACCCCTTCGGGCTGCGGACCCGCCTCGTCCTCGCCTTCCTGCTCGTCGCCGCCGTCGGCTGCGGCACCACCGCCGCCCTCACCTACCGGGCCGCCCGCAACGCCATCCTGGAACAGGCCCAGAACACCGCCGTCTCCGCCTTCCGCGAGCAGGTCGACGAGCTGTACGTCAGCCTGCCCGTCAGCCCCGAGAGCCTGCGGACCGACCTCCTCCGGATCGCCCGCCAGGGCAAGCCCCGCCCCTGGCGCGTCTACGCCGAGTACGGCACCGTCCGCGTCTCCTCCACCGACCGGCCCGCCTCCTCCGTCATCACCCCCGAACTGCGGGCCCGCGCCCAGGCCCGGGGCGCCTCCCCGCACGCCGGCTTCCAGCGGGTCGTGAAGAACGGCACCCCCTACCTGACCATCGCCGTCCCGGCCGTCTTCCGGACCCATGCCACCGAGGGAACCGCCCGGCCGACCGGCCTCGTCGTCTACGCCGTCATGGAGCTGAACGAGGAGGAGGCCGACGTCGAGGCCATGGTCACCGCCGCCCGCGACGGCGCCCTGCCGGCCCTCGCCGTCGCCCTGGTCCCCGCGCTCCTCGCCGCCCGCGGCGTCCTGCGGCCCGTGCGGGAGCTGCGGCACGCCGCCCACAGCATGGGGCGGGGCCGCCTCGACACCCGCATCCACGCCAAGGGCAGCGACGAACTCTCCGACCTCGCCCGTACGTTCAACGAGTCCGCCGCCGCGCTCGAACGCTCCGTGGCCGAACTCCGCAGCGCCGAGGCCCGCGCCCGCCGCTTCGCCTCCGACGTCTCGCACGAACTGCGCACCCCGCTCGCCGGGATGCTCGCCGTCACCGAGGTCCTGGACGAGGACGCCGGGAGCCTCGACAGCGACACCGCCCGCGCGGTCCGCCTGATCAGCGCCGAAACCGGCAAACTCGCCGTCCTCGTGGAGGACCTGATGGAGATCTCCCGCTTCGACGCGCGCGCCGCCGAGCTGCACACGGACGAGGTCGACGCCGCCGACTGCGTCCGCAAGACCCTCCAGCACCGCCACTGGACCGATCCGGCGCGGGTCGTCCCGCACCTCGCGGAGGGGATCAGGGCCCGGCTCGACCCGCGCCGCTTCGACGTCGTCGTGGCCAACCTCGTCGGCAACGCGCTGCGGCACGGCGAGGCGCCGGTCACGGTCCGGCTGTACGCGGAGGGGGACGTGCTGGTGACGGAGGTGTCCGACCGGGGCCCGGGCATCGACCCGGAGGTCCTGCCGCACGTCTTCGACCGCTTCTACAAGGCGGACCGGGCCAGGACCCGCTCGGAGGGCAGCGGCCTCGGCCTCGCGATCACCCTGGAGAACGTACGGCTCCACGGCGGCACCGTCACGGCGGCCAACCGGCCGGAGGGCGGGGCCGTGTTCACCGTACGGACGCCGCTGTGAGGCGCCGGACCGGCGCCGCCCCGCTCTCCCTGCTCTCCCTGCTCTCCCTGCTCGCCCTGGCCGGCTGTGGCATACAGGAGACCGATGTCGTGGAGGCGGGCGGGGCCGCGACCGTCGTCGTCCAGCCGGTCCCCGAGGAGCGGATGACGCTCTACTTCCTCGGCCCCGGCGGGGGGACGATGCCGATGGCCCGCGACGTCGGGCCCCACGCCCCGTCCCCGTTCCCGTCCCGCACCCGCCCGGCGGACGGCGCGGGGGACGACCGGATGCCGTACGAGGGCTTCGGTCCGGGGTACGAGGTCTCCACCGGCACCCCGGTCCACGGGCGGGTCCCCACCGACAAGGTCCTCGCCGCGCTCCTGGCCGGCCCGACCGACGAGGAGCGGGCGACGGGCGCCACCACGGCCCTGCCGGGGGCCGGCGGCTGGACGCCGCGCGTGGAGCCGGACCCGGCGGGGACCGGCCGGGCGGGGACCGACCCGGCGGGATCCGTCCCGGCGCTCAGGCTCCGGACCCCCTTCCCCGTGAGGGACCTCCCGGAGGCGGCCGTCCGCCAGCTGGTCTGCACGGCCGCTCACGCGGAGCACCCGGCGGGCCGGTCCGAGGTGACCCTCACCGGCCCGGACGGCTCCCTGCCGGCCGCCCGCTGCGACGACTAGGGCCCGTCCGGCGGATCATGGCCGGGGCCTGCGACGACTGGGCCCCGAGACGCCGGACACACCCCTAAACCGCCCGCAGGTCCGCCAGGACCGCGTCCGTGAAAGGCGGCCAGGCCTCGACCGCCCACGGTCCGAAGGGCCGGTCGGTGAGCGCCACGCACGCGGCCCGCGCGTCCGGGTCGATCCACAGGAAGGTGCCGGACTGCCCGAAGTGCCCGAAGGTGCGCGGCGAGGACGTGGCACCCGTCCAGTGCGGGGACTTCCCGTCGCGGATCTCGAAGCCGAGCCCCCAGTCGTTCGGCCGCTGGTGCCCGTAGCCGGGCAGGATGCCGGTCAGACCGGGATGCGTCACGGTCATCGCGTCCAGGACGGTGCGGGCGTCGAGCAACCGGGGCGCCTGCACCTCGGCGGCGAACCGGACCAGGTCGTCCACGGTCGAGACGCCGTCCTTGGCGGGCGAGCCCTCCAGGGTCGTGGACGCCATGCCGAGCGGCTCCAGGACGGCCTGGCGCAGGTAGTCGGCGAAGGGGATGTCGGTGGCCTTGGCGACGTGGTCGCCGAGGGCCTCGAAGCCGGTGTTGGAGTAGATCCGGCGGGTGCCCGGCGCGGCCTGGACCCGGTCCTCGTCGAAGGCGAGGCCCGAGGTGTGGGCGAGGAGGTGGCGGACGGTCGAGCCCTCGGGCCCGGCCGGCTCGTCCAGGTCGATCGCCCCCTCCTCGTACGCGACGAGCACCGCGTACGCCGCGAGCGGCTTGGTCACCGAGGCGAGCGGGAAGCGCCGCCCGGTGGGGCCGTGGGCCCCGGCCAGGGTGCCGTCCGCGCGGACCACGGCGGCGGCCGCGGTGGGGACGGGCCAGTTCTCGATCGACGCCAGGCCCGGCAGGCCGTTCTCCACGCTGTTCTCCACGGGGCTCTCCATGACACCGAGCCTACTTGCCCCTCCGGAACGGGCTTGCTTCGAGTGCACTCCAACCCCATAGCGTGGAGGCATGAGCGTGATCGCGAGCACGAGCACGAGCACGAGCACGAGTACGAGCGGTACGAGCACGGGCGGTACGAGCACGGGCGGTACGAGCACGAGCACGACCGGTACGAGCACGACCGGCGCCCGGGCGCCGCACCACACCATCAGCGAGGTCGCCGCCCTGACCGGCCTCACGGCGCACACCCTGCGCTGGTACGAGCGGATCGGCCTCATGCCGCACGTCGACCGCTCGCACACGGGACAGCGCCGCTTCACCGCCCGCGACCTGGACTGGCTGGCCTTCGTCGGCAAGCTGCGGCTGACCGGGATGCCGGTCGCCGACATGGTCCGGTACGCCGAACTGGTGCGCGCCGGGGACCACACCCGTGAGGAACGCCGCGAGCTCCTGGAGGCCACCCGGCGGGACGTCCTCGCCCGGGTCACCGAACTCCAGGAGACGCTCGCCGTGCTCGACGTCAAGATCGCCCACTACGGGACCGCATGCGGAGGAACACCTTCATGACCAGCGTGACCAGGATCGACACCGTACGCCTCGGGGGCCAGGACGGACCGGAGGTCGGGGTCCAGGGCTTCGGGGCCATGGGCATCAGCGAGTTCTACGGCGCCACCGACGAGGCCGCCGCCCGCGACACCCTCGACGCGGCCCTGGAGGCCGGCGTCACCCTGATCGACACCGCCGACACCTACGGCCTCGGCGCCAACGAGGAGTTCCTCGCCCCCTTCCTCGCCGCCCACCGCGACGAGGTCGTCCTCGCCACCAAGTTCGCCATCGAGCGGCGCGCCGACGACCCCTCCCACCGGGGCGTCCGCAACGACCCCGCGTACGTCAGGAGCGCCGTCGAGAACAGTCTGCGCCGCCTCGGCGTCGAGACCATCGACCTCTACTACATGCACCGCCGCGACCCGGAGGTCCCGTTCGCCGAGTCCGTCGGCGCGATGGCCGAACTGGTCCGGGAGGGCAAGGTCCGCTTCCTGGGTCTGAGCGAGGTCACCGGGCCCGAACTGCGCGAGGCCCACGCCGTGCACCCGATCGCCGCCCTCCAGTCGGAGTGGTCGCTCTTCTCCCGGGACGTGGAGCGCAGCGCCGTCGGCGCCGCCGCCGACCTGGGCGTGACCGTCGTGCCGTACTCGCCGCTCGGCCGGGGCTTCCTGACCGGGGCGTTCGCGGACGCCGCCAAGGACCTCCGGGGCGGCGACTTCCGGGCCCACCAGCCCCGGTTCACCGGCGAGAACGCGGAGCGGAACGCCGCCCTCCTCGACCCGGTCCGCAAGATCGCCGCCGCCCACGGGGCGACCCCGGCGCAGATCGCCCTCGCCTGGGTCCAGCAGCGGGCCTCCGTGCACGGCCTTACGGTCGTCCCGATCCCGGGCACCCGCAAGCGCTCCCGCCTCCTGGAGAACGCGGCCGCCACCCGGATCACCCTCACCGACGCCGAACTGGCCGAACTGGAGCCGATCGCCGGCCTGGTGGCGGGCGACCGCTACCCGGACATGAGCTTCACGGCGGCGAGCCGGGAGGCCTGAGCGCCCGGCGGAGGGGTTCACCCCAGCCCCAGCGCGAAGACCCCGAAGCCCGCCGCGAGCACTCCCGCCAGCGCGCGGCGGGCGGGCCCGGCCCCCGTCCACGGGGACTCGAAGCCCCGCGCGTACCGCCCGATCACGACGAGGAGCCCGGCGAAGACCGGCATCCAGGCGAGCCGGGCCAGGATCCAGCCGGCCGAGTCGGGCGCGCCGACCAGGCCCGGGACCTCCCCGGCGTACGCGGCGGGGACCGCGGCGGCCAGCATCGCCGTCTGGTGCCAGCACAGGACCGTCATGGCCGACAGGTTGACGACCACGACCGGCGCCCAGAGCACGGGCCGCCGCAGGAGCGCGCCGATCCGGTCGCGGAGCAGGACCGCGGCGCCGCTCTGCGCGGCGGCGAGCGCCAGGACGAGCAGCGACGGCGGGTGCGAGTTGGTGCGGGCCTCGCCGGGCACGCCGACCATCGACGCCGGATAGCCGAAGAGGAGCAGCAGCACGGCGAAGAGGGCGGCCCCGCCGGCGAGCAGGGTCCACGCGTGGCGCCGGGTCACCCGGCCCTCGCCCCACGAGACGCCGAGCTGATAGGCGAAGAGCCAGCCGGGCAGGACGTTCAGGAGGCCCAGCCAGGACGGCACGGCGTCGGCGTACGGCCCGTACCGCAGGAGGTCGACGACGGCGACCGAGCCGAGCAGCGGGGCCGCCGCCCACGCCCCGAGGCGCCGGGCGGCGCGCACGCAGTACGGGGTGAGGGCGGTGACCACCGCGTAGACCCCGACGAACCACAGCGGCTGGACCACCAGCGTGGACGCCGTCCGCAGGGTGTCCACGGGCACCCCGAGCCCGAAGCGGAGCAGGGGCAGGAGCAGCGCCCACACGGCGGTGACCCCGAGGACCGGCCGCCCGAGCCGGGCGAGCCGCCCCCCGAGCCACGCGCGCGTGGAACCCTTCCGGCGCCGGTACGAGAGGACGGACGCGTACCCACCGACCAGGAAGAAGATCCCCAGCATCTGGAGGACCCAGCTCACCGGCGCGAACCCGGGGAAGGCGCCGAGCGGGCTGGCGTTGTGGAGCGCGCCGTCGGGGGAGCGGGTGAAGCCGCCGAGCAGCCAGTGCCCGGTGGGCACGGCGAGCAGGGCGAGGGCCCGCAGCCCGTCGACGGCCCGGTCGCGACGGGCGGGGGTGGCGGCCTCGATCCGCCGGGCGACGACCGCAAGGTGACTCATCGGACGTCCCCCTCGGCGATCGCGGCGAACGCGCGCAGGGACGAGGTCCCGGCCGCGAAGTACCCCCCGTGCCCGGCGGCGTCCCCGGCCGGGATCCGGCGCGCCCCGAAGGACGGCTCGGTGGGATCGGTGCCGTGCCCGAGGCCCGCGAAGGAGACGTTGGGGACGCGGTCGATCCAGTCGGTGGGGTCCTTCGCCGCCCAGACCCGCGCGGAGGTGCGGAGGCCGGCGACGTTCTCGGAGCGCATCCCGGGCGAGCCGAAGACCACCAGGTCCTTCGCCTTCAGCTCGTGGGCGGCGAGCCCGCAGACCACCGAGCCGTAGCTGTGGCAGAACACCGAGGGCTCGGCCGCCCCGACGGCCGCCAGGCCGTCCGCGAACCGGACGAGCCGTTCCGCCCCGGCCTCGGCGAGCCGGCCGGTGGCCGCGTCCAGGCCGACGCCGACGGGGGTGGTGTACCCGGCCCAGGCGACGACCGCCGTCCGGCCGCCGGTCGCCCGGTGCAGCGCGGACGCCATGTCCGCGAGCGGCCGGACGCGCCCGGCGTCGACGTCGGAGCCGGGCACGACCACCGCCACGTACGCGGCCCGCGCCAGGTCCCCGTAGACCAGGGCCACCTGCCCCCGGCCGCGCGGATCGTACGCGAGCACCCGGGCCCCGCCGAACCTCCCTCCCGTCACCAGGGCGTTGGCCTCGTACCTCAGCTCCGGAGGAGCCCCGTCGAGGTTCCCGACGACGCCCGGGTGCTCCCGCACCAGCTTCCTCTTCCTTACGGGATCGAGTCCCGCGAAGAACCGCGCGATCCCGGCCGGCCCCACCCGCCCCGGGTCCGGCAGCCCCGCACCCACCCACGCCCCCGTCCCGACCGGCACCCCGGTCACGGCCTCCTGCGCGTTCCCGGACGCCCAACCGGCCGTCCCGGCGACCGCGACGACCGCCAGGGCCACGCTGATCAGGGTCCTCGACATGCGGCGCATGGGCCCGCCCTCCCTCTCCGGATTCCGGTTCGTGCGCCGGTCGTCCGGCGACGGGAGGAAGGTAGGAAGGGAGCGGGTGACGGCACGTCACACCGGGGGGCCAACTGCCCTCTGATACCGGAGTAGGGGGTGGAGGAGCGGACGCCCCCAGGGAAGGGGTGGGGTTTCCCCCCGGGGGTTCCCCCCGCCGTATCCGGGGATCAGGCCGAACCCGGCGTCACGAGCCCCGACTCGTAGGCGAAGACCACCGCCTGGGCCCGGTCGCGCAGGTCCAGCTTGGCCAGGACCCGGCCGATGTGGGTCTTCACCGTCTGTTCGGCGAGGACCAGGCTCTCCGCGATCTCCTGGTTGGACAGGCCCCGGGCGATCAGCTCCAGGACCTCCGTCTCGCGCGGGGTGAGACCGTTCAGGCGCAGCGCCGCGGTGTCCCGGCGCGGGGCCGGGCGGGACGCGGCGAAGTCCGCGATCAGACGCCGGGTCACGGAAGGGGCGAGCAGCGCCTCGCCCGCCGCCACCACCCGTACCGCCGCGATCAGGTCGGCCGGCGGCGCGTCCTTGAGGAGGAAGCCGGACGCGCCCGCGCGCAGCGCCTCGTACACGTAGTCGTCCACGTCGAAGGTGGTCAGCATGAGCACCTTCGGCCGGTGCGTGACCCCGGCCGGCGGACGCAGGATCTCGCGAGCCGCCGCGAGCCCGTCCAGCTCCGGCATCCGCACGTCCATGAGGACCACGTCCGGGTGCGCCGACCGGGCCACCTCCACGCCCCGCCGCCCGTCCGGGGCCTCGCCGACGACGTCGATGTCGGGCTGCGCGGCGAGCAGCGCGGCGAAACCGGCCCGCACCATGGCCTGGTCGTCGACGATGATCACGCGGATGGTCACTCGGGGTCCTCCGTGCCCAGGGGAAGCCGGGCGGCGACCCGGAAGCCGCCGTCGGGCAGCGGCCCGGTGTCCAGCGAGCCGCCGGTCAACCGTACGCGCTCCCGCATGCCGACGAGCCCGTGCCCCGTGCCGGGGGCGCCCCGCTCGACGGACGAACCCTCCTCCAGGGAGGGCCCGTTGACGACGAGAACCGTCAGCCACCCCTCGTCCGTCCGGACCGAGACGCGGGTCGCGGCGCCGGGCGCGTGCCGGACGACGTTCGCCAGGGCCTCCTGCACGATCCGGTACGCGGACAGGTCCACCGCCTGCGGGACGTCCCCGAGGTTGGCGGCGAGCCGCAGCTCGGCCGGCACCCCGGCCCGCACGGTCGCCTCCACCAGCTGCTGGAGCCGGTCCAGCCCGGGCTGCGGGGCCAGTTCGGCCCCACCGCCCTCGCCGCCGCCGTCGCTGCGCAGGACGGAGAGCAGCCGGCGCATCTCGGTCAGGGACTCGCGCGCGCTCGCCGCGATGGAGCCGAACTCCTCGCGGGCCGCCTCGGGAAGCTCCGGGATGCGGTACGGCGCCGAGTCGGCCTGCACGGTGATCACGGACATGTGGTGGGCCACGACGTCGTGCAGCTCGCGCGCGATCCTGGCCCGCTCCTCCAGGAGCGTGCGGCGGGACCGCTCGGCCTCGCTGATGGTCTCCTGCTCCACGAGCCGCCGCTGGGCGTCCCCACGCGCGCGTACCGCCGAGGTGAGCAGGAGCAGCACCCCGCTCAGGACGAACAGCAGGGTGTGGACGCCGGTGTACCCGGCGGGCCGGAACACCTCCAGGAGGTATCCGGCCGCTCCCGTCGCCAGCCAGACGCCGAACAGCGCCCGGCGGGACTCGCGCAGGCCGAGCGCGACCATCAGGGCGCAGTAGCCGACGACGAGCGGCGGGGGCCAGGGCCACAGGCGGGCGTGCGGGCCGTCGGCGCCGAGCAGGACGAGCGCGCCGAGCACGTCGGCGGCGAAGACGATCCACCAGGCCTGGAGGGGGCGGGTGACGGCGAGCAGCAGCGGCGCGGTCTGCGCGGTGCCGAACGCCCCGGCGAGGGCGCTGTCGAGACCGTAGTCGTCGGTGAGGACGAGGACGGTGGTGGGGAGCAGCGAGGTGACGAAGGCGAGGGCGACGACGTACGGGAGGAGCCGCACCCAGCGCGAGGACGCGTCGGCGAGGAGGGGCGCCCCCGGGGAGGTCGGGGTGGTGAGCGCGGCCCCGAGCCCCCGGAACGCCTCGCGTGCCCGGACGGCGGAACGGTGGCCCGGGGGCCGGGACGCGGTGGGCGGTTCGGGCCGGGGCGGGAGGGGCGGTTCGGGCCGCGGTTCGGTGCTCATGGCCCGCCCAGCGTAGGCAGCGGCCCCCGTCTCCGGCGTCATACCGGGGAGCGGGGTGCGGCCTGATACCGGGGTATGACCCGGGACGTCCCGGAGCCGGCCCCGGGGTTCGGGTCGGGGCCGGGGGCCGGGTCCGGGTCCGGGGAGGGCCCCGGGGTTCGGGTCGGGCCAGGGGTTCGGGTCCGGGGACGGCCCCGGAGCGGCCCCGGCTCCGCCCGCGTGGCTCAGAGCTCCGCGAGCAGCTCCGCCTTCTTCGTGGAGAACTCCTCGTCGGTCACGAGCCCCGCCCGGTGCAGCTCGCCCAGGTGCCGAATCCTTTCGGCCACCACCCCCGGGGTCCGGGACCCCACGGGCACGGGCGCGCGGTCCGAGCTCCGGATCGCCGCGAGGACCGCCGCCGCGAAGGGCAGGGACTCGTGGACGAGCCCGTAGCCGAGACCGAAGACGACGGACGCCGGGTCGTGGTCGGGCTGGGTGGGCCGGGGCCCGCCGTCCCGGGCCAGCAGCCGCAGGTGCCCGTCGAAGACGTCGGGCGAGCGCCACTCGATCCCGCACAGGTCCTGTACCGAGAAGGTCTGGTCGCCCGCCTTCCACTTCTCCGAGGAGGCACCCGTCCAGAACCAGCGGAACGACACCTCCGAACGCCCGTCGAAGCTCGCCTTCCCGTCGTACGCCTTGAAGGACAGCGGCCCCGGCGGCGGCGCCACGAGGAACCGCTCGGCGGGCGCCACGGTCCCGTCCGCCCCGTACGGGGCGGATCCGTCGGGACCCCCGGGTCCGTCGAGCGCTTCGAGTCCGTCGGGCCCGTCGTACGGGGCGCCCGCGCCGTGTCCGGCGGCCCCCGCGGCCCCCGGCTCCGGCGGCAGGAGCGCCCGCAGCTCGTCCCGGTAGTACTCGGCCAGCGTCTCCCGGTCCGCCGGGAGCACGAGCCGGTACGGGTCGCAGCTCTCCTTGAGCTGCCCCGCGGCCGCTTCCATCAGCGGATCGGCGCCCGGTCTCGGCACGGCGTGCAGCACGACGGTGCCCCGTTTCCCGGGCGTCAGCGTCACGGACGCCAGCGCCTCGTACGGCACGCGCCGCTCGCGCAGCACCTGATACAGCTTCGGCGTGCGGATCCCCCGTTCGAAACGGATGACGAGGGCGTCGCTCTCGAACTCCCAGGCGGCATGAATTCCGGCCAGCACATCACCCATACGCCTCATCGTAAGCGGCGCCCGCCCCGGCGTCGCCCCTGTGAAAGGTCCCGAAATCGCGGGATCTACGCGCGTCGGGACCCTTCCGCGCCGGATATTCCGTCGCGGCAAGCGCTGTCGGCACGTGCGCAGACCAGTCGCGGATAGGCGCCGACGCCTATCGCGGCCAGGTTCCCGAGACTCACCGTCCCCGGCGTGAAATAGCCGCTGTGGCCGGCGGCCCCGCCCGCCGAGAGCAGCCGCGCGCCGAACTCGGGCGCCACCGGGTCCGCCCCGTGCCCGATCCCGCCCACCTCCAGGTGCGGCACGTCGGCGATCCAGTCGTCGGCGTCCCGCATCGCCCAGATCCGGGCCGGGGTGGCGAGGTCGGCGGCCCGCTCCACCCGCATGCCGGGGCTCCCGGAGACGGCCACGTCCGTCACCCGGGCGGGCAGCCGGGGCGCGGCGACCCCGCAGAGCACGGAGCCGTAGCTGTGGCAGAAGAGCGCCACCCGGGCGTTCCCGGGCATCGCCTCGGTCAGCCGGACGAGTCGTGCGGCGCCCGATTCGGCGAGCCGGCCGGTCAGCGCGTCGACGCCGATCCCGGCGGGCGCGGTGTAGTCGGCCCAGGCGATCACCGCGACCCCGGCCCCGGGCGCGGCCCGCCGCTCGGCGTCGTAGAGGGCCCGCGCCATGCCGGCGGGGGCCCCGTACCGGCCGTGGGTCCGCTGGAAGGTGAGGAGGTCGGTGTCGACGCCGGGCACGACCACCGAGACGCGCCGGGCCCGCTCCAGGTCCCCGAGGACCTCGGCGACCCGCCCCGTACCCGTCGGGTCGAACGCGAGGATCCGGCGGTCCGGCCGCAGCAGCGAGGCGAAGCGGTCGATCCGGCGCTGTGCCTCGTGGCGGCCCTCGGGGGAGAGCCGGGGGTCGCCGGTCCTGCCGCGCTCGGCGTCGTACGCGCGGGCGAGCGTGATCCGGTTGGCGCGGTAGCGGAGGGCGACCGGGGCGCCGTCGAGGTTGCCGACGACGAACGGGTGCCGTGCGGCGAGCCGCGCCCCGCCCGCCGGGCCGAGCCCGGCGAAGAACGCCGCGACGGTGCGGGGCGGGGCCGCCGGGTCGGGCAGCGGGCGGTGGCCGACCCGGTCGCGCGCCCAGGCGGCGAGCGCGGCCTCGCGGGAGGGGCCGGGCGGGGGCTGGTGCCGGACCGTGGTCCACCCGGTGGTCGCGAGGAGCACGAGCACGACGACGAGCGCGAGCAGGGCGCGCGCGGCGACGGGGGCGGGCGCGGTGTCGACAGGGGTCACGGGCCGCCACCCTACGGGGCGGTGGGAACGGTTCCGCACCAGGTGGGACGGAGGTCACGCTTCCGCGGAACGGGGAACCGGAAGGAACCGGGAGACGTCCCGTACGGGGCCGGGAGCATTCCCGTACGGGCCCCTGTGGGGTTCCGCACGGGCCCTGTGGGGTTCCCGCACGGGCCCTGGGAGTCGTCCGTACCGGCCCTAGGGAGCGTCCGGAAGGGCCCGCCGGTCCCGCCAGTGCGGGGCCAGCGCCGGGGCGAGGTGGTCGAGGTACTCCTCGGTGAGCGCGCGGATGGCCTCCAGGCTCTGGTCCTCCCCCCGCCCCCACATCTGTCCGGTCACCCGCATCACCCCGCTGAACGCGGCCACCGCGATCCGGGGCCGCGGGTCCGCGTCCACGTCGACGCCCTCGCGCTCGGCGATGATCCGGGCGATCGTCTCCTCCATCTCGGTGGAGCGGCGCAGGTGGACGGCGAGCAGCGCGGGCGTCGACTCGATCAGCTGGAAGGTGCGCAGGTACAGCCCGACCGGGACGACCGCGGTGATGGCCTCGCCGATGGTGTCCCAGGAGGAGAGGACGGCGTTGCGCATCGCGTCGAGGGGGCCCTCGGCGGGGGGCCGCTGCCCGAGGGAACGGACGAAGCGCTCCTCCACCATCTGCTGGACGGCGAAGGCGACCTCCTCCTTGGAGGAGAAGTAGCGGAAGAAGGTGCGCTGGGAGACCTCGACGGCCTCGACGATCTCGTCGACCGTGGTCCCCTCGTACCCGCGGGCGGTGAAGAGTTCCAGGGCCACCCGGATCAGCGCGTTGCGCGTTCGCTGCTTCTTCCGCTCGCGCAGACCGGGCAAGGTCACCTCGGGGTCCTCTTCTCCGGCGCCACAGGCGCTTTGCGGGGTTTTCTTCCAGCTCAGGGTACCTGTGAGCTACGTGACAGTTACCGACGCATGAATCGCTTTGTCAATTGTCAGCGACTGTCACTAGCCTCGCCGTATGACTAGTCAGACCACCGTGGAAAAGGCCCCGCAGGGCCAGGGGGGCACCCCGGGACCCGTACCGGGTCCGGCGAAGGGACTGCGCGGCCATCCCTGGCTGACCCTTTTCGCCGTTGCCGTCGGCGTGATGATGGTCGCGCTCGACGGCACGATCGTCGCGATCGCCAACCCCGCCATCAAGGCCGACCTCGACGCCTCGCTCGCCCAGGTGCAGTGGATCACCAACGGCTACCTGCTCGCGCTCGCCGTCGCCCTGATCACCGCCGGCAAGCTCGGTGACCGCTTCGGCCACCGCCAGACCTTCCTCATCGGCATCGCCGGCTTCGCCGCCGCCTCCGGCGCGATCGGCCTCTCCGACTCCATCGCGGCCGTGATCGCCTTCCGCATCCTCCAGGGCCTCTTCGGCGCCCTGCTGATGCCGGCCGCGCTCGGCCTGCTGCGCGCCACCTTCCCCGCCGAGAAGCTGAACATGGCCATCGGCATCTGGGGCATGGTCATCGGCGCCTCGACGGCCGGCGGCCCGATCGTCGGCGGCCTGCTCGTCGAGCACGTCAGCTGGCAGTCCGTCTTCTTCATCAACGTGCCGGTCGGCGTCCTCGCGCTCGTCCTCGGCCTGGTGATCCTGAAGGACCACCGTGCGGAGAACGCGCCGCGCTCCTTCGACATCCCCGGCATCCTGCTGCTCTCCGGCGCCATGGGCACCCTGGTCTGGGGCCTCATCAAGGCCGGCGAGTCCTGGGGCTGGGGCGGCGGCAAGACGTGGGGCTGCCTGCTCGGCGCGGTGCTCCTCTTCGTGCTCTTCGCCGTCTGGGAGACCAAGGTCGAGGAGCCGCTCGTCCCGCTGGGCATGTTCCGCTCCGTGCCTCTCTCGGCCGGTGTGGTCCTGATGGTCCTGATGGCCTTCGCCTTCATGGGCGGCCTGTTCTTCGTGACCTTCTACCTCCAGGGCGTGAAGGGGCTCAGCCCGGTCGACAGCGGTCTGCACCTGCTGCCGCTGACCGCCATGATGATCGTCTCCTCGCCGCTGGCCGGCGCGCTGATCACCAAGTTCGGCCCGCGCGTGCCGCTGGTCGGCGGCATGGTCTGCACGGCCGCCGCGATGTTCGGCATGATCACGCTCTCCGCCGGCACCGGCACCCTCACCATGTCCCTCTGGTTCGCCCTCCTCGGCCTGGGCCTCGCCCCGGTCATGGTCGGCGCCACCGAGGTCATCGTCGGCAACGCGCCGCTCGAACTCTCCGGCGTGGCCGGCGGTCTGCAGCAGGCCGCCATGCAGGTCGGCGGCGCGCTCGGCACGGCGGTCCTCGGCGCCGTCATGTCCTCCAAGGTCTCCGGCGTCTTCGAGGACAACTGGAAGGCGGCCGGCATCCCGGCCCCGCCCAACCCGCAGCTGGAGCAGGCCGCCGAGTTCGGCATGGTCCCGCCGGAGCTGGCCAAGGCGCCGGGGATGACCCCCGACCTCGCCCAGGTCATCGGCGGCGTCATCCACGACACCTTCCTCCAGGGCATGGGCCTGGCCTTCACCGTCGCCGGTGTCGTCGCGGTCGTCGCGGCGGGCGTCGCGCTGCTGACCAAGCGCGGCGAGAACGCGGAGGCGGGCATGGGCGGCGCCCACATCTGACCTGCGCGTCCGCCTTCTCCCGACGGCCCCTTCCGGATCCGGTCCGGAAGGGGCCGTCGCCCGTTCGGGTGAAGAAGCTTTGGCCCTCTTCTCAACGGGGGGTGACCTCCGGCAGAGTTCTGATCACAGAGAGTGACGAAACCGGGGGTTCAGTGCCATGCGCGACCTGTATACGAAGCGACTTCTGACGACCGCCGTCCTGGCGGTCCTGCTCCTCACCGCCCTGCCGGCCACGGCCGCACCCGCCGCCTCGGGGCCGAAGCTCGGTGCCTGCGGCCCCGGGCAGCTCTGCCTCTGGCCCAAGCCCGACTTCAAGGGCAGGGTCCAGACGCACGAGCTGGCCACGACCGACGTCGACAGCTGCGTCGTCCTGCCGGCCGGCGCCCCGGCCCAGTCCCTCGCGAACCGCACCGGGCGGCCGGTCACCACCTACCAGTCCGCCGAGTGCGGGGAGACGGGCGAATTCGAGACCTATCCGGGGAAGGGGACCTGGGTGCCGCAGTCGCCCCACCAGATCAGAGCGTTCAAGATCTGGGAGCGGTAGGAGCGGCGGGAAGCGGCGGGACGGGGGCCCGGAAAGCGCCGAGGGGCGGCGGAACCACCGGTCCCACCGCCCCTCGGCCCCCCTCACGGGGTACGGCTCACGCGTCGCCGCCCGCCGCGCCCGGGTCCGCCGCCGCCACGTCGAGCAGCTGGTAGCGGTCCACGGCCTGCTTCAGGGCCGACCGCTCGACCTTGCCCTCCCGGGCCAGCTCGGTGAGGACCGCGAGCACGATCGACTGGGCGTCGATGTGGAAGTAGCGCCGGGCCGCGCCGCGCGTGTCCGCGAAGCCGAAGCCGTCCGCGCCCAGCGAGGTGTACGTGCCGGGGACCCAGCGGGAGATCTGGTCCGGCACCGCGCGCATCCAGTCCGAGACCGCCACGAACGGGCCCTCGGCGCCCTGGAGCTTGCGCGTCACGTACGGGACGCGCTGCTCCTCGTCCGGGTGGAGCAGGTTGTGCTCCTCGACGGCCACGGCCTCGCGGCGCAGCTCGGTCCAGGAGGTGGCGGACCAGACGTCGGCCCGCACGTTCCACTCCTCGGCGAGGATCCGCTGGGCCTCGATCGCCCACGGCACGCCGACGCCGGAGGCCAGGATCTGCGCCGGGATCGCGCCCGACTCGGCCGGCCTGAAGCGGTGGATGCCCTGGAGGATGCCCTCCACGTCCACGTCCTCCGGCTCGGCCGGGTGCTGGATCGGCTCGTTGTAGACGGTCAGGTAGTAGAAGACGTCCTCGGCCTCGGGGCCGTACATCCGGCGCAGGCCGTCCTTGACGATGTGCGCGATCTCGAAGCCGAACGCCGGGTCGTAGGCGATGCAGGCCGGGTTGGTGGAAGCGAGGAGGTGGGAGTGTCCGTCCGCGTGCTGGAGGCCCTCGCCGGTCAGCGTCGTGCGACCGGCGGTGGCACCGAGGACGAAGCCGCGCGCCAGCTGGTCGGCCATCTGCCAGAACTGGTCGCCGGTCCGCTGGAAGCCGAACATCGAGTAGAAGACGTACACCGGGATCAGCGGCTCGCCGTGCGTGGCGTACGCGGAGCCGGCGGCGATCAGCGAGGCCGTGCAGCCGGCCTCGGAGATGCCGTCGTGCAGCATCTGGCCGGTCGGCGACTCCTTGTAGGCGAGGAGGAGTTCGCGGTCCACCGCCTCGTACTGCTGGCCCAGCGGGTTGTAGATCTTGGCGCTCGGGAAGAACGCGTCCATGCCGAAGGTGCGGTACTCGTCGGGGGCGATCAGCACGAAGCGCTTGCCGATCTCCTTGTCCCGCATGAGGTCCTTCAGGATGCGGACGAACGCCATGGTGGTGGCGATCGACTGCTGGCCCGAGCCCTTCCTGGCCGCCGCGTAGGCCTTGTCGTCGGGGAGCTCCAGCGGCTTCGCCCGCACGACCCGGGTCGGCACGTACCCGCCGAGCGCCTTGCGGCGGTCGTGCATGTACTGGATCTCCTCGGAGTCCCGGCCCGGGTGGTAGTACGGGGGCAGGCCCTCCTCCAGCTGCTTGTCCGTGATCGGGATGTGCAGCCGGTCGCGGAAGCGCTTGAGGTCGTCGACCGTCAGCTTCTTCATCTGGTGGGTCGCGTTGCGGCCCTCGAAGTTCGGGCCCAGCGTCCAGCCCTTGACGGTCTGCGCGAGGATCACGGTCGGCTGGCCGGCGTGGGCCTTCGCCGCCGCGTAGGCCGCGTAGATCTTCCGGTGGTCGTGGCCTCCGCGGCCCAGGTGCAGGACCTGCTGGTCCGACATGCCCTCGACCATGGCCCGCAGCCGGTGGTCGTCGCCGAAGAAGTGGTCCCGGATGTAGCCGCCGGTCTCCGTGGCGTACGTCTGGAACTGCCCGTCCGGGGTGGTGTTCAGCTTGTTGACCAGGATGCCGTCCCGGTCCTGCGCGAGCAGCGGGTCCCAGGAGCGGTCCCAGATCAGCTTGATGACGTTCCAGCCGTTGCCCCGGAAGATCGACTCCAGCTCCTGGATGATCTTGCCGTTGCCGCGCACCGGGCCGTCGAGCCGCTGGAGGTTGCAGTTGACGACGAAGGTGAGGTTGTCCAGGCCCTCGCGGGCCGCGATGGACAGCTGGCCGAGGGACTCCACCTCGTCCATCTCGCCGTCGCCGAGGAACGCCCACACGTGCGACTTGGAGGTGTCGGCGATGCCGCGCGCCTCCATGTAGCGGTTCATCCGGGCCTGGTAGATCGCGCCGAGCGGGCCGAGGCCCATCGACACCGTCGGGAACTCCCAGAAGTCCGGCATCAGCCGCGGGTGCGGATAGGAGGAGAGGCCGTTCGGGAACTTCGACCTCTCCTGGCGGAAGCCGTCGAGCTGGGCCTCGTTCAGCCGGTCCAGCAGGTACGCGCGGGCGTAGATGCCGGGGGAGGCGTGGCCCTGGAAGAAGATCTGGTCGCCGCCGTCGCCCTCGTCCTTGCCGCGGAAGAAGTGGTTGAAGCCGACGTCGTAGAGGGAGGCCGAGGAGGCGAAGGTGGCGATGTGGCCGCCGACGCCGATGCCCGGGCGCTGGGCGCGCGAGACCATCACGGCCGCGTTCCACCGGGTGGCGTTGAGGACCTTGCGCTCGATCTCCTCGTTGCCGGGGAAGAAGGGCTCGTCCTTGGTGGCGATGGTGTTGACGTAGTCCGAGCTGCGCATCTCGGGCACGGCCACGCGCTTCTCGCGGGCGCGCTCGATCAGGCGGAGCATGAGGTAGCGGGCGCGCGCCCGGCCCCGCTCGTCGACGGCAGCGTCGAGGGAGTCGAGCCATTCCTGGGTCTCTTCCGGATCGAAGTCCGGGACCTGGCTGGGAAGGCCGCCAATGATGATCGGGTTGCGATCGGATCCGGGAGCCACGCTCTTCCTTCGCTGTTCGGGGTGGTCACGGGGCCACGGCATGGTCGGGATCTCCATCGTGTACCCCGCCGACACCGGACGTCATCTTTACCGAGGGGTAACCCCCGAGGGCGCCCTCCGGGTGCCAGGGTCTGGTCAAATCGCAACCTTACGCCCAACCCGCGCATGCGTTTCGTCCGGGCGTTCGGCAGACTGAAGACGCAGAAGTCCTCGAAAGAGGACGAACCGTCCGCACCCGATGACGGAGGGGGTCCCACGGTGCCGGAAGTTGCGGCGAGACGGCCCCAAACGTCACCGTTTCGGCGGTCTCCGGGGCCGGGTACTTGCGCGATCCGCCCCGGCACGTGTGGACTACGGCCAGCGCCGCGCGCACACGCGCGGCCCACAGCATTTTCCGAATGAGCAGGAGGCAAGCCGTGAGCGCGACCGCGGACCACGCGGAGGAGCGGACCAACCCGGCGTCGAGGCTGGGGTTCGAGCCCGGACAGGTGGTCCAGGAGATCGGCTACGACGACGACGTCGACCAGGATCTCCGTGAAGGCATCGAGTCCATCATCGGGGCCGATCTCGTGGACGAGGACTACGACGACGTCGCCGACGGCGTCGTCCTGTGGTTCCGCGACGAGGACGGCGATCTCACCGACGCACTGGTGGACGCCATCAGTCTTCTGGAGGACGGCGGCGTGATCTGGCTGCTGACGCCGAAGACCGGCCGCGACGGCTACATCGAGCCGAGCGACATCAACGATGCCGCGCAGACCGCTGGTCTCTCCCAGACCAAGAGCATCGTCGTCGCCAAGGACTGGGCGGGCACCCGCCTGGCGACCCCGAAGCGCTGAACCACCCACGCGGAGGCCTCCGCCGGACCGGTCCGGCGGGGGCCTCCGCGTCGTACGGGGCGCGCCTCCGCGCACGGCCACGGGCTCCCGGGCAAGGGCCTCCGAGGGCGGGCGTAGGGTGGGGTTCACCGTTTCGGCCCAGGGCCCGGGTTCCGTCGTCCCGGGGCCGGGCCCCGTCGAGAGGGACGCGCACGCGATGGCGATCGAGGTCGGCACCGAGGCCCCGGATTTCGAGCTCAGGGACAACCACGGGCGCGCCGTGCGGCTCTCCGGCTTCCGCGGCGAGAAGAACGTTCTGCTCTTCTTCTACCCCTTCGCCTTCACCGGCGTCTGCACCGGCGAACTGCGCGAGCTCCGCGCCCACCTCCCGGCCTTCGTCAACGACGGCACCCAGCTGCTCGCCGTCTCCGCCGACTCCGTGCCCACCCTGCGCGTCTTCGGCGACCAGGAGGACCTGGAGTTCCCGCTGCTCTCCGACTTCTGGCCGCACGGCGAGGTCTCCCGCGCCTACGGCGTCTTCGACGAGGAGAAGGGCTGCGCGGTGCGCGGCACCTTCGTCGTCGACAGGACCGGGTTCGTCCGCTGGAGCGTCGTCAACGCCCTGCCGGACGCCCGTGACGCCGCCGACTACGTGAAGGCGCTGGAAGCCCTCTGAGGGGTCCGGGCGGGGTTCCGGAAGGCCCCGGCCGGGTTCCGGAAGGCCCCGGCGGGGTCCCGGGAAGGTCTCCGGGGAGGGTTCCGGGGGAGCGCCGGGGCCGACACCCTCGGATTCACCGGGCGAATCGACTGTTTCGACCGGGAACCCGTCACTAGGATCCAGACGTTGATCCGATGCCAACGCACGACTGGGGGCGCTGCCCCTGGAAACCTATGGAGGGACTCGTGGGAGTCAGCCTCAGCAAGGGCGGCAACGTCTCGCTGACCAAGGAGGCCCCTGGCCTCACCGCCGTGACCGTCGGTCTGGGCTGGGACGTCCGCACCACCACCGGTACGGACTTCGACCTCGACGCCAGCGCCATCCTGGTGAGCGAGGAGGGCAAGGTCCGCAACGACCAGGACTTCGTCTTCTTCAACAACCTGAAGAGCGCCGACGGCTCCGTCGAGCACACCGGTGACAACCTCACCGGCGAGGGCGAGGGCGACGACGAGCAGGTCAAGGTCAACCTGGCGGGCGTGCCGGCCGACGTGGCCAAGATCGTCTTCCCGGTCTCGATCTACGACGCCGAGAACCGCCAGCAGTCCTTCGGCCAGGTGCGCAACGCGTTCATCCGCGTCGTGAACCAGGCCGGAGGCGCCGAGATCGCCCGGTACGACCTCTCCGAGGACGCCTCGACCGAGACCGCCATGGTCTTCGGCGAGCTGTACCGCCACGGCGCGGAGTGGAAGTTCCGCGCCGTCGGCCAGGGCTACGCCTCGGGCCTGCGCGGCATCGCGCAGGACTTCGGCGTCAACGTCTGAGCCGAACCGCACGAACCGTCCGGCGCCGCACTCGGAAGTGCGGCGCCGGACGTGCCTCATCATCCACCGGGGAGGAACAGAACCATGGGCGTCACGCTCGCCAAGGGAGGCAACGTCTCCCTCTCCAAGGCCGCACCCAACCTCACCCAGGTCCTCGTCGGGCTCGGCTGGGACGCGCGCTCCACCACCGGAGCCCCCTTCGACCTCGACGCCAGCGCCCTGCTCTGCCAGGCCGGCCGGGTGCTCGGCGACGAGTACTTCGTCTTCTACAACCAGCTCCGCAGCCCCGAGGGATCCGTCGAACACACCGGTGACAACCTCACCGGCGAGGGTGACGGGGACGACGAGTCCCTCGTCGTGGACCTCACCAAGGTGCCGGCCCACTGCGACAAGATCGTCTTCCCGGTCTCGATCCACGACGCCGACAACCGCGGTCAGAGCTTCGGCCAGGTCAGCAACGCCTTCATCCGGGTCGTGAACCAGACGGACGGTCAGGAGCTCGCCCGCTACGACCTCTCCGAGGACGCCTCCACCGAGACCGCGATGATCTTCGGCGAGCTCTACCGCTACAACGGCGAATGGAAGTTCAGGGCGGTGGGTCAGGGGTACGCGTCCGGGCTGAGGGGCATCGCTCTAGACTTCGGGGTCAACGTTTCGTAAAGCCATGTAATTTCACGATGGGGTAGACAGTGGTTCTGAAAACCTTCGGCTGGTCGTTCGCCGTCACGGCGCTCGGCCTGGCCTTCGCCGCTTGGCAGTGGGGGTGGGAGGCGTTCGGGGTCGTTCTGATCCTGTCGATCCTCGAGATCTCGCTGTCCTTCGACAACGCGGTCGTCAACGCCGGAATCCTGAAGAAGATGAACGCCTTCTGGCAGAAGATCTTCCTCACCATCGGCATCCTGATCGCGGTCTTCGGCATGCGGCTGGTCTTCCCCGTCGCGATCGTCGCCATCAGTGCCAAGGTCGGTCCCATCGAAGCCGTCCAGCTGGCCCTGGACGAGCCCGAGCGGTACGAGGCCCTGGTCACGGACGCCCACCCGGCGATCGCCGCCTTCGGCGGCATGTTCCTGCTGATGATCTTCCTCGACTTCATCTTCGAGGACCGCGACCACAAGTGGCTCGCCTGGCTGGAGCGCCCGCTGGCCAAGCTCGGCAAGGTCGACATGCTGTCGGTCTGCGTCGCGCTCATCGCCCTGCTCGTCACGGCGATGACCTTCGCGACGCACGCGCACACCAGCGCCGGCCACGTGGACAAGTCCACGACCGTGCTGCTCTCCGGCGTCGCCGGCCTGATCACCTACCTCATCGTCGGCGGCCTCTCCGGCTTCTTCGAGAACAAGCTGGAGGAAGAGGAGGAGCGCGAGCACGAGGAGGAGGAGAAGGCCAAGGCCGAGGGCAAGCCCGTCTCGGCGGTCGGCCTCGCCGGCAAGGCCGCGTTCTTCCTGTTCCTGTACCTGGAAGTCCTCGACGCCTCGTTCTCCTTCGACGGCGTCATCGGCGCCTTCGCCATCACCAACCACATCTTCTGGATGGCGCTCGGCCTCGGCATCGGCGCGATGTACGTCCGTTCGCTCACGGTCTACCTGGTCCGCGAGGGCACCCTGGACGACTACGTCTACCTGGAGCACGGCGCGCACTACGCGATCGGCGCGCTCGCCGTCATCCTGCTCGTCACCGTCCAGCACGAGATCAGCGAGCTCATCACCGGTTCCATCGGCGTCGTCCTGATCGCCCTGTCCTTCTGGTCGTCCGTCCGCCGCAACAAGGCGCTCGCGGCGGCCGGGGGCGGCTCCTCGGGGGACAAGACAGAGGTGACCTCGGGGGTGTGACACCCCCGGCAACGAGGAACGCTTCACTGCGGGGCGGCCGGAGCACCCGGCCGCCCCGCGGGCATGTGCGGACACGGACGAGTGGTGGGGGTGGGGGCGGCATGGCCTTCTGGGACAACCTGTTCGCGGGGAGGGCGGCCCAGTTCGACTCGGGCAACTCCGTGTCGAACGCGATCGACCTGACGAAACGGCGCCCGTCCGTCTCGCTCACCAAACAGGGGGCCGCCACCGGCAACCTCCGGGTGAACCTCTCCTGGCGGATGCGGACCTCCGACATCGAGGGCCGCTCCCGTCAGAGCGGCCGGCTGCTGCGCAACCCCGCCCAGTTCTTCAAGCCCGAGGTCGTCCAGGCCCACACCCAGGGCATGGTCAACGTCGACCTCGACCTGGGCTGCCTCTACGAGCTGGCCGACGGTTCCAAGGGCGTGGTGCAGCCGCTGGGCAACTTCTTCGGCGACCTGAACGCCGCCCCGTACGTGAAGCTGAGCGGGGACGACCGCTTCGGAGGCTCCTCCGGGGAGACGATCTTCGTCAATCTGGACCACCGGGACGCGATCAGGCGGCTGCTGTTCTTCGTCTACATCTACGACCAGACGCCGGCTTTCGACCGCACCCACGCCAAGGTCACGCTCTACCCGAGCAACGGGCCCCGGATCGAGATCGACCTCGACGAGCGCGCCCCGCAGGCCCGCTCCTGCGCGGTCTTCTCCCTGGAGAACGTCAAGGGCGACCTGACGGTCCGGCGCGAGGCGCGGTTCGTGTACGGCTTCCAGGGGGAGCTGGACCGCCTGTACGGCTGGGGCCTGCAGTGGGGCCGCGGCTACAAGACCAAGACGTGACGGGCGGGCGCCGTGCCCGCCCGGGCCGCTTCAGGGCGTGACGAACTGGGGACCCATCGGGGGCATCCGGAAGTCCGGGGACGGGTGCTGCTCGGGGGCGCCCACCGGCTGCGGATAGCCGTACGCGGGGGCCGGGACGTTCACGGACCGCTGCGGGTAGCCGTAGGCGGGCGCCCGGTCCGGCCGGGGCGGCACCGCGGGCTGCGGCGGCACGGGCGGGTGGACCACGGCGGTCGCGTCCGGGTCGGGGGAGCCGGCGGCGGGCGTGCCGTGGGCCGGGGAGCCGGTGTGGACGCCGTCCGGGGTCCGGGGGGTCTCCGGCCCCCCGGGAAGGCCGTCCCTGCCCTCTTGGGCGTCTTCCTGGGCGTCCTCGTCGACCGAGATGCCGAAGTCGGTGGCGAGGCCGACGAGGCCCGTCGGATAGCCCTGCCCCACCGCGCGGAACTTCCAGCCGTCCCCGCGCCGGTACAGCTCGCCGCAGATGACGGCCGTCTCCTCGCCGGTCTCCGCCGTCACCTCGAAGAGGGCCAGCGGCTCGCGCTCGGGCCCGGTGGCGTCGTACAGCAGGATCCGCAGGTCGGAGACGGAGCGGAAGGTGCCGCCGTCGGAGGAGGCGGCGACCACCACCCGGTCGACCGAGGCGTCGAGGTGGCCGAGGTCGGCCTCGACGGTGTCCGTCAGGCCTGCGGCGTCCCGCTTCTTCGGCAGCCGCCGCACGAGCCCCGAGGGGTGGCGCGGCTGGTTGTAGAAGACGAAGTCCTCGTCGGACCGCACGCGCCCGGAGGGCCCGAGCAGCAGGGCCGAGGCGTCCACGTCGGGGACCCCGGGGCCCGGGGTCCAGCGGAGCACGGCCCGTACGGCCGCGGTGTCGAGAGGGACGTTGGAGCCCTTCAGCATCGCGTGCGTCATGACCGCAATCCTGCCCTCCCGGCCGACCCGCGGACAACGCGGGGGCCGCACCGAGACCGGGACGAGACCGGCGGACGCGTGGGGGTTACCTGGATTTCATACGCTGGGGGAACCGGGGACACCCGCACCTACGTACTATTACCGGCCACGTGTCGTCGGGGCACAGAGAGGCAGACGGGATACTTATATGCGTCATTTCGGGCACATCCCGTCCGTGAAGCGGGCCGGACTCTTCCACCGGGAACCGGCCGAGTTCACGGCCGAATCGCCCGCCCGCACCCTCGCCGCGGCCCTGGGCGCCACCCTCTACAGCCCGGGCACCCGGCCCCGGCTCGCCGCCGCCGTGCGCAAGCAGGCCGCCCGCGGCGTGGTCTCCATGGTGCTCTGCCTGGAGGACTCCATCAGCGACGCCGACGTCGAGGCCGGCGAGGACAACCTCGTCCGGGAGTTCGCGGAGCTCGCGGCCCACGGGACGGACGTGCCCCTGCTCTTCATCCGGGTCCGGGAGCCGGAGCAGATCACCGACCTGGTCGACCGCCTCGGCGAAACGATTCACCTGCTGTCCGGATTCGTACTGCCCAAATTCACCGAGAACCGCGGCCGCGCCTTCCTCGAAGCGCTCGTCGAGGCCGAGCGGACGAGCGGCAGGCGCCTCTTCGCCATGCCCGTCCTGGAGTCCCCCGAGCTCCTCCACCTGGAGACCCGGGTCGAGACCCTCGCCGGCATCGCCTCGATCACCGACAAGTACCGCGACCACGTCCTCGCCCTGCGCCTCGGCGTCACCGACTTCTGCTCCGCCTACGGGCTCCGCCGCTCGCCCGAGATGACCGCGTACGACGTCAAGGTCGTCGCCCACGTCATCTCCGACGTCGTCAACGTCCTCGGCCGCGCCGACGGCACCGGCTTCACCATCACCGGACCCGTCTGGGAGTACTTCCGGCCCGGCGAGCGCATGTTCAAGCCCCAGCTGCGCCGCAGCCCCTTCCTGGAGGGCCGCGCCGAGGACCTGCGCACCGCCCTCATCGAGCACGACCTCGACGGCCTGCTGCGCGAGATCGAACTCGACCGCGCCAACGGCCTGCTCGGCAAGACCTGCATCCACCCCACCCACGTGCTGCCGGTGCACGCGCTCTCCGTGGTCAGCCACGAGGAGTGGAGCGACGCCCAGGACATCCTGCGGCCCGAACGGGGCGGCGGCGGGGTGCTCCGCTCCGCGTACACGAACAAGATGAACGAAGTGAAGCCGCACCGCGCGTGGGCCGAACGCATCCTGCTGCGCGCCGAGGTCTTCGGCGTCGCCAAGGAGGACGTCGGCTTCGTGGAGCTGCTCACCGCCGGGCTGACCGGCTGACGAAGGGACGTCGACGACGTGGTGTGGACCGGAACGTGGGTCGCGGAGCGACTGGGCGTCGAACTGATCGGCGACGAGGAGCTGCCCGGCCTGTTGGGCCTCGCACTGCGCCGCAACCCCAAGCGCGCGCACCTGCTCGTCTCCGGCGTGCTCGGCAAGCACGTGCCGCAGCGCCCCTCGGTGGTGTACGGCGCGGGGCTCGACCTCGGCCGGCGCGTACGGGCGCTGCTCGGCGACGAGGAGGCCGCCCGCGCCGTCGTCCTCGGCTACGCGGAGACCGCCACCGCCCTGGGCCACGCCGTCGCCGACGGCCTCGCCCTCGCCCCGTACCTCCACTCCACCCGGCGCCCGGTGCCCGGCGTCGCCCGCGCGGGCGGCTTCGAGGAGTCCCACTCCCACGCCACCTCGCACCTGCTGCTCCCCGAGGACCCGAAGCTCCTCGCCGGCGAAGGCCCCCTGGTCCTGGTGGACGACGAGTTCTCCACCGGCAACACCGTCCTCAACACCATCCGTGACCTGCACGAACGCCACCCGCGCGAGCGGTACGTCGTCGTCGCCCTCGTGGACATGCGCGCGGCCGCCGACCGCGACCGCCTGGCCGCCTTCGCGGAGGAGATCGGCGCCCGCGTCGACCTGGTCGCCCGCGCGGCCGGCACCGTACGCCTCCCGGAAGGGGTCCTGGAGAAGGGCCGGGCCCTCGTGGCGGAGCACGAGGCGCGCCACGGGGCGACACGGGAGCCGGAGACCGTCCCCCTGGCCTCCGCCTTCGTACGGGCTACCCTCGACTGGCCCCGGGACCTGCCCGACGGCGGCCGCCACGGCTTCACCCCGGCCCACCGCGACCGCCTGGAGGCGGCCCTGCCGTCCCTGGCGGCCGGGGTGGGGGAGGCGCTGCGGAGCCGTCCCGGCACCGGCCGCGGCCGCGTTCTCGTCCTCGGTTTCGAGGAGCTGATGTACGCCCCGCTGCGCCTCGGCACCGCCCTGGAGGAGGCCGGGCACGACGTCCGCTACTCCACCACCACCCGCTCGCCCGTCCTCGCCGTGGACGACCCCGGCTACGCGATCCGCACCCGGCTCGTCTTCCCCGCCCACGACGACCCGGCCGACGGCCCCGGCGAGCGCTACGCGTACAACGTGGCGGGCGGGGGCTTCGACGCCGTCGTCCTCGTCGTCGACTCCGCCGCCGACACCCCCGCCCTGCACGCCCCGGGCGGCCTCCTGGCCCGCCTCGCGGAGCACGTGCCGCACGTGGTGCTCGCGGTCGTCCCCTCGTACGTGCCCTCCTGCGCGCCCGGGACCGCCCCGCACGCCCCCGGAACCGCCGGGACCACGCGAACCGTCGAGAACGGCGGAGCCGACGAAGCCACCGCCGACGACACCGTCACCGAAGTTCCCGACGCCACCGAAGCTCCCGAAAGGAGCTCCATGCTGCCCGAGCCCCTCCGCGGCCCCGCCTTCTCCTCCTACGCACCCGAAGAGGTCGGCTGGCTGCTCCAGGACCTCTCGGACGTCGAACTCGAAGCCCCCACCGAGGAGCGCGAGGAGGCGATCCAGAGCGGCGGCGCCCACTACGCGGAGTCGCTGCCCGTCGAGTACCAGCCCAGCGAGCGCTACCAGGAGCTCTTCCACGCCGCCCTGGAGGGCTCCGCCGCCCGGATCGCCCGCGCGGTCGGCACCGTCACCGAGACCGTCCTCGCCGAGCGCCCCGGCACCCCCGTCCTCGTCTCGCTCGCCCGCGCCGGCACCCCCGTCGGCGTCCTCATGCGCCGCTGGGCGCGGGCCCGCCACGGCCTCGACCTCCCGCACTACGCCGTCTCGATCGTGCGCGGCCGGGGCATCGACGCCAACGCGCTGCGCTGGCTCGCCGCCCACCACGACCCCGCCGACGTCGTCTTCGTCGACGGCTGGACCGGCAAGGGCGCCATCACCCGCGAACTCGCGGAGGCCCTGAAGGACTTCGACGGCTTCGACCCGGACATCGCGGTCCTCGCCGACCCCGGCTCCTGCGTCCGCACCTACGGCACGCGCGAGGACTTCCTCATCCCCTCCGCCTGCCTCAACTCCACGGTCTCCGGCCTGATCTCCCGGACCGTGCTCCGCCCCGACCTGGTCGGGCCGGACGACTTCCACGGCGCCAAGTTCTACCGAGAGCTGGCCGGCTCCGACGTCTCCGGGACCTTCCTGGACGCCGTCGCCGCCCGCTTCGAGGAGGTCGCCGCGACCGTCGACACGGACGTCAAGGAGCTCCTGACCGCCGACCGCGCCCCCACCTGGGAGGGCTGGGCCGCCGTGGAGCGGATCAGCGAGGAGTACGGCATCCACGACGTCAACCTGGTCAAGCCGGGCGTCGGCGAGACCACCCGCGTCCTGCTCCGCCGCGTCCCCTGGAAGATCCTCGCCAAGCGGGGCGCCGGCGCGGACCTCGCGCACGTGCGCCTCCTCGCCGAGCAGCGCGGCGTCCCGGTCGAGGAGGTCGACGACCTCCCGTACAGCTGCGTGGGCCTGATCCACCCCGAGTACACCAGGGGTGCGACGGGCGCCGACGGCAAGGCGGTGGTGTCCCGGTGAGCACGACGGCGGGCACGCACCCGGTCCAGCCCCCGGCCCCTGCACGGCCCCCGGCCCCGGCCCCGGTGCGGGCCCCGGCCGAGGCGCAGGTCCAGGCCGTGCCCCCGGCCCCGGTCCGGACCTCGGCCCCGGTCCTGGTCGCCAGCGACCTCGACCGCACCCTCATCTACTCGTCCGCGGCCCTCGCCCTCGGCATGCCCGACGCGCTCGCGCCCCGGCTGCTCTGCGTCGAGGTCCACGAGTCCAGGCCGCTCTCCTACATGACCGAGGACGCGGCCGCCCTCCTGGCCCGGCTCTCCGACGAGACGGTCTTCGTGCCCACCACGACGCGGACGCGCAGGCAGTACCAGCGCATCCGACTCCCCGGCACCGCGCCGAAGTACGCGATCTGCGCCAACGGCGGGCACATCCTCGTCGACGGCGTCTCCGACCGGGACTGGCACGCCTCCGTCCTGGACCGGCTGGCCGGCGAGTGCGCCCCGCTCGCCGAGGTCCGCGCGTACCTCTCCGCCACCACGGACCAGACCTGGGTGCGCAAGCACCGGGTCGCCGAGGACCTGTTCACCTACCTGGTCATCGAGCGGGACCTGCTCCCCGAGGGCTGGCTGGAGCTCTTCGGCCACTGGGCGGGGGAGCGCGGCTGGACCGTCTCCCTCCAGGGCCGCAAGGTGTACGCGGTGCCGAAGCCGCTCACCAAGGGCGCGGCCGTCCGCGAACTCGCCCGCCGCACCGGCGCCGGGCTCACCCTGGCCGCCGGGGACTCCCTGCTCGACGCCGACCTGCTGCTCGCCGCGGACCGGGCCTGGCGCCCGGGCCACGGCGAACTGGCCGACAGCGACTGGACCGCCCCCCACCTCGACGTCCTCGCGGAGCGGGGGGTCGCGGCGGGGGAGGAGATCCTGCGCCGCTTCAGGGCGGCGGCAGCGGGCTGAACTCCCCTCCGGGAGGATCAGCCGCAGCAGCCCCCACCACAGCAACCGCCGCCGCCACCGCCACTCTGCGCGGGGGCGGCGGCGCCGCTTCCGCCGACGGCCACGGCCGAGAGCAGCTTCACGGTGTCGCCGTGCCCGGCGGGGCAGGCGGCCGGGTCGGAGGACTCGGCCATGGGCCGACTGAGCTCGAAGGTGTCGCCGCAGGTGCGGCAGCGGTATTCGTAACGAGGCATGGGGACAGGTTAGAGGCTGCCCCACCGGTCGCCCCGCCGGCCCGGACCGGTCAGTGACCGGCGCCGCCTCCCCGCTCCTCCCGGATCTGCCCGACGACCCGGGCGGCGGTGGCGCGGACCTCCCCCAGCTCGGTCAGGAAGTGCCAGTAGTCGGGGTGGCGGCCCTCCAGGGAGGCGACCGCCCGGTCGATGCGCGCGACGGCCTGGTCGAGGGGCGCGGCGTGCCGCGGGTCGGGGGTGGTCCGCCCGTCCATGGCGAGCCGCTGGGCGTCCCGTACGGCGAACCGGGCGCGGTCGACCTCGGCGTCCGGGTCCTTGGCGACGGCCTCCAGACGGCGCAGCCGGTCCCCGGCGGCCGAGACGGCCTCGTCGGTCGAGTCGAGCAGGGCGCGGACGGTGGAGAGCAGCGAGGTCGCGTCGGGCCAGCGCTGCTCGGCCCGCGCCTTCCCGGCCTCGCCGAGCCGCTCCCCGGCCTGCGCGAGACTCGCCGCGGCCTGCTCGGGCACGTGCTGGAGGTCCTGCCAGCAGTCGAGGGAGAACCGCCGCCGCAGCTCGGAGAGGACGGGCTCGACGCCCCCGGTGCGGGTGGTCAGCGCCTCGGTGCGGGTACGGAGGGAGACGAGCCGCCGGTCGATCTCGGCGGCGCGCTCGGGCAGCCGCTCGGCCTCCGCCCGTACGGCCTCGGCGTCCCGCAGCACCCGGTCGGCCCGCTGGAGGGTCTCGGGGACGCCGTGCCGGCCCGCGCCCTCGTTGAGCCGGGTCAGCTCGGGCCCGAGCCGGGCGAGCCGCAGCGCGAGGTCGTCGGCGCGCAGCCCGCCCTCCCGCACGGCGTCGAGGGCGTCGCTCGCGCCGCGCAGGGCCTGCCGGGCGCGCTCGACGGCGGGCGCGAGCCGGGCGAGCTGGGTCTCGGCGCGCCCGAGGAGCGGGGCGAGCCCGGCCTCGAACCGGTCGAGCTCGCCCTTCACCCGGTCGAGCTCGTCCTTGGCGCGGGTCAGCTCGGTGCGGGCCCGGGAGGCGGTGGCGGCGTCCAGCTCGTCGCGGTCGAGGTCGTGGGCGTCGACGGCGGTGATGTACACGTGGCTGACCTGGTCGATGCGGCGCCCGAGCGCCTCGAAGCCGGCGACGGCGTCGCGCGCCTCGGGGGAGCTGTCGACGGCCGTGATGGTCTCTATCGAGATGCGCAGTCCGCGCTGGGCGGTGTCGAGCTCGTAGAACGCGGCCGCGGCGGCGTCCTTCGCGGCCTGCGCCTCGGCCCGCTGCCCCTCGCCCCGCCCGCCGAACCAGCGGCGGGTGCCGCCCCCGGCGAAGGCCCCGGGCAGCATCGCTCCCGCCACCAGGGGCAACAGGAGCGCCAGCCGGAACGCGGAAGGAATCCCGGGCGCCGACGCGCTCCTCGTATCGCTCGCCGCCACGTACCTCTCCCCGTGCTGTGTCCGCCGTGCCCGGTCCGGGACCATTCTCCCACCCGGTGGGGACGAACACACGGGCCGGTCAGTTCACCGTACGAACGGTGACGTCCCCGTTCTCGCTCCGCACGCGCACCGCGTTCCCGCTCCCGTCCCGCCGGGGGACGCCGATCCGCACGTCCCCGTTCGCACTGCTCCCGGCCACGGCGTACTCGGCCTCCGGCAGCTCCGCGGTGACGTCGCCGTTGTCGGTGGCGATCTCGACGTTCCGGGGTACGGCTCCGAGGGCGAGCCGGACGTCGCCGTTGTCGGTCCGTACGGTCAGGTCGGCCGACGTGGTGCCGGCGTCGACGACGACGTCCCCGTTGTCGCTGCCGAGATCGAGCGCCGCGCCGGCCTTCCGCACCCGCACGTCCCCGTTGTCGGTCCGCACCTTCAGGGGCGTGGCGAGCCCCTCGGCCGTCACGTCCCCGTTGTCGCTCTCGACGGCGACGGAGACCTTCCGGGGCACCTGGATCCGGTGCACGGCCGCGCAGTTCGAGGCGACCGCGTCGCACTCGACCCGCAGCGTCAGCCGCCCGTCGACCAGCTTCCAGTCGGCCTCGGGCCCGGACCCCATGAACACCCACCCGTCGACCTGCCGCTCGACCCGCACCTCGTCGATGTCGGCGGGCGTGATCACCAGCCGTGAATGGTCGGAGTCGACGGTGAGTGCGCTCCCCTCCAGGCCGAAGCTCCTCCGCTCCACCGGCGCCCCCTCGGCGTCGGCGGACCCGCACCCGCCGACCCCGAGCAGTCCGACGAGAACCCCACCGCAGACGACCAGCACCCGACCCCGACGACCCACGACCAACCCCCAGGAGAAACACGACGACCCCCCGAAGCTACGCCCCGCACACCCCCGGTCACGATCCGGCGACCCACCGTCCCCGGGGTGGGGCTACCCCCCGCCCCATCGGTTTGCGACACCCACCCACCGGCCATGTAGGCTGTTGCCTCTTCCACGGGTGCGTAGCTCAGGGGTAGAGCGCTGCTCTTACAAAGCAGATGTCGGCGGTTCGAAACCGTCCGCGCCCACCGGTGACGAAGGCCCCCAGCCGATCTTGGCTGGGGGCCTTCGACGTCCGTATCTGATTCTGGGGCGCCGGTTCGTGTGGCTCACGGCTTCGTGCTCGATGACGGATGCCGTGCGCGCCTTCTGACGTGCGGCAGCCGTCTGGTTCCACTCAGGAGGTCTTGCCTTGGGTGGCATGGGCGGTCGTGTCCCTGCCGCAGAGCGCTCGGTGGTAGCGAAGGTGCGCTTCGTCGAGCGGGTGGGCGGGGTGTGTCCGGAGCGGGCCCATGGAGCTGTTGTTCGCGGTCGAGCGAACGGTTCCTTCGGTGTCGATGTAGATCGCCAGGGTGTCGAACTGGACGTGGTGATTCGGGCACAGGACGAGCAGGTTGGTCTGTTCGTCGGGGCCGTTGTGAGGGCGGCCGAGGCCACGGATGTGGGCCGCCTCGCTGTAGGTGCCGAAGCGGGTCGACAGCTGGAGGGCGCACACCTGACAGCGGTCGCCGTGCAGCTTCTTCACCCTGGCCGTCAGGACGGTGTCGCGGATGACGCGGGAGGAAGTGACCGTGCGGCGTGCGGCAGGAACCGTTTTCCTCGCGTGATCCTCTGTGGAGTCCTCGATGCCGCCGGCGCTTTCGTAGCCGGCCAGGCCCAGCCGCTCCAGCAGGGCGTGCTGATCTATGTCTGCCAGGTAGGTCTCCCGCAGGACAGCCACCGCCTGGGACCGGACGAAGGGGTCCCCCAGCAGCCGCGCGACCTGCTCGGTCACTCCCCCTTCGGGGTTGAGCCTGTCGAACGCTGCGGCGTGGGCCACGGCGTCCAGCTCGGGTGGGAGGCCGTGGACATCCCACAGTCGGCTCGTCTGCAGGTGCACGAACGGGTACTCGGGGGTGACGGAGGATTCGGGAAGGCCGAACTCGGCCAACAGACCGCCCACTTCCTCACGGAACTCTCGCCAAGGTGCGAGATGAGGCCTGCCCGTGGCCACTCGGGAGATGCCCCACAGCAGAGCCAACGGTTTGTGCCTGCTCTGCCGACCGTTCCTCTTGTGGACCCGGAGGTTCCTCAATCTGTCCATGAGCACGCTCACCATGAGCTCGGCGGACGATTCGGTCGGTGTGCGGGAGGCCGAACCAGAGACGCCCGGTTCGCGTGGCGCGGGAAGCGGCGGCGGGAGTTCCCGGCCGCTCTCGGGCGACTGCCGGACCGGTTCCCTGTCCCTGGGAGGGCGAACGGCCCGACGCCGAACCTCGGGCGTCGCGGCATGCCCCTGCTCCACCCACTGGCGCCAGGAATGGGGAGCGAGCTTGAGCGCGTTCGCGGTCGAGAGCTCAGGGTTGCCCCGAGCCTCGATCCAAGCCCAGTCGACCCGATCGCCCTCTGCGTTCAGATCCAGGACGGACAGTTCGTATCGATAGTTCGGGAAGGGGATTCCCCTCGCCTGCTGCTCGATCTGCTCGGCGTGGTCGATCACCGCCACACCGCAGAACTCGACGTATCCCTTGGGCGTCTTGTTGCGCTAGACCGCGGCGAACACCAGCAGTGGTACGGCCGGTGCGCGCTGCTCCGCAGTGAGCCCCTGGTGTTCCTCCAGTGCCTCCAGCAGTACCGCATTGCCTTGTGTGGTGCCCACCGGCACCGTGTGGTCGACCCGATGGTCGCCGAAATAGAGGATTCGACCGTTGTCCAGGTCGAACACATCGTGCCAGGGCGTTTCAGCCGTTCCGGCCTTCCACGGGCTGGAACGGATCAGGATGCCCGGACGGCGCGGCCCGCCGGGCGCCTTGATCTTGGCAATCGGGTTGATGCCCTTGCTGAGCTGGATCTGAGCGAGCCTCTCCGAGGCTGTGACGTGGTGGATGTTTGGGTGACCGTCGATGAACGCCATCGCGGGATCTCTGTTTCGAGCAGACCGAAACACGTCCCCGACACGCAACAGGCTTCCCACCGGTCCTCCCCCTCGTCGCACTGCCCCGCCCCCTCGATCTTGCCAGGTCCGCGAGGCCACTGGCCCTGCAGGTCAAGTGGTGGCTCGCCTCGGTTTCGTAGGTGTGGCCAACCGTCTCTATTGGAGTAGCTCTCGAAGCAGTGGCGGGCCGTGCGGTCCCACTCCTTGCCGGTATCCAGTTCGTACGCTTTGTCCGGTGCGGGTAGCAGCCACTCACCGTCGTACTCGGTGGAGGTATACGGGGCGAACTCGTCGACGTCGAAGAAGACGCCCTCCCACACGGTTTGGCCTGCGGCCACCACGGCACAGCGTGTGTACAGGAACACGTCGGACGATTGTGGGAACGGGCCGCCGTCTCGGTCTGTCATGTCGACCACGGGGAGGGTTCCGAACTTCTCCCGGTCCAGGCGGTAGAGGGCCTCGGCGTGACGTTCGGCGAAGCCGATGATGTCGGGGACGGGGCGGTGGCTCAGCTCCTCGGCGAGGCGCTGAGCAGTTCTCTTGGGCTGCTTCGCCGTCCAGGGTGGCTATCAGCGCCCAGAAGTCGGCCCATGTCATTCTCACCGACGCAGGATGTCAGGGCGGTCTGACATCAACGAGAGTGCACAACCGAATTGGGTTTTCAGTGAGCTTTTTCGAAGTGGCCACTGGTCGAGTGATGGCTGAGCCGAAGCATGCTAGTTGTCACACAGGCAGGCTTGCTGTCACTGTGGCCGAGGTTGCATGCGTTGGGCTTGACCAGCTAAACACCGATGCCACCGAAGCCGGTTGAGGCAGCCAGGGGTTGTCAGTGGCTGGTGAGAGGATCACCAGCATGGTTTTCGTACGTACTACTCCGCCGCGGCCCGTGGACGTGACCGCGGTCTTTCCCGAGCTGACGGCGTTGGCACGTCCTGCGATTAGGCTGCACCCCCGCCCCGGATCGCCTTCGGTCGGGGAGAGCTCGGTCGGGGGGCCGTTGCTGTGGCCGGCTGAGGAGCCATGGCCGCACTGCGAAGCCTCGCACCTGCACCGTGACAGTGGGTTCCGCCAGTCGCCGGCCGAAGTGCGGCTCATAAGGCGCATGCGGGCCCGGTGGCACGGTGATCACGATGGTCCTGGGATAACGCCCGAGGAGGAGTCGATCAAGGAACGGAACGCCGCGAGGCTCGCGGAACGCCTCGACGCCGGCCCTCCGTTGCCCGCGGACTGCCCGGTCCCCATGCTGCCCGTGGCCCAGCTGTATCTGCGCGACATACCCCTGTTGCGGCCGCCCGGACAGGACGATCTGCTCCAGGTTCTGTGGTGCCCCTACGACCACGATCCGAATTGGAAGCCGTCGACCGCGCTGTTCTGGCGATCCGCCGCCGAGGTCGTCGACGTCCTCGCCACACCGCCCGAGCCGTACGAGGTGAACTATGAGGGCTATGTGCCGGAACCGTGCGTGCTGGCACCGGAAGCGATCACCGAATACCCCGCCAGTCTCGATCTGAGCCCGCAGATGCTGCTGATGGTGGAGGACTGGAGCAGATGGCAGGCAGCCGGTGCCGACGTGGACAGCTCCTACGCGGACTGTCCGAAGGACTTCTATGACATCCATCTGGCTGACGCGCCCGGCTGGAAGGTCGGTGGCTGGCCTCCGTGGGGCCGCACCGATCCCAACCCCCGATACTGCACCGTCTGTGATGTACAGATGGTCCCGCTGCTGACCATCGCCTCCTTCGAATGGGACGGCGGTGAGGGACACAGCTGGGCGCCTTGCGAAGAACAGGCCGCCGCCCACGCCGCCAACACCGTCGGTCACTGCTGTGGCCAGGACCCCTCGCAGCCGACCAAGGTCGAAGTCGGCAGCACCGACAACATGCAGATCTACGTCTGCCCGACCTCTCCCGAGCATCCACATACCGACCTGATCCAATGAGCTGTCGAGCCTGTCACACACCCCCCGCAGTCGGTGGAAGAAGTGCCGCCGCGTCAAGGTGTGCGTCAAGCCGTTTGCCTCACGGCGTCGGGACCCGCAACGCACAAGGCGCCTGTGCCGTTGGAGGAGGTGTTCGAAGTCTCAACCCGTCCGCACAGGAGCCTCGTTGGCTTCCCATCCTGCCGCACTCGACCTGCCGCACGCGCTGGTCGAGTGGGTCACCATGCTCATCGTCACCCGTGAGGGCGACCGCCGCTGCAAGCTCCCACCGCACCAGCGCGCTGGTCGCCTTGGTGTACCTGCGCAAGCACAACACCCTCGCGCGGATCGCCGCCGGCTTCGGTATCTCGGTGGGCACCGCCCACGCCTACACCCACACCGTGGTCGACCTGCTCGCGGTGCGAGCACCTGGCCTGCTCGAAGTCCTGCGTGAAGCCGACCCGGACTCGTCCTGCTCGACGGCACCCTCGCCGCATGCGACCGCCTCGGCGACGGCCGGGCAGACTACTCCACCAAGCACCGCCGCCACGGCGTGAACGTCCAGGTGATCACCGATCCGACCGGACGCCTGCTGTGGATCTCGCCCGCCCTGCCAGGCCGGACCCATGACCTGACCGCGGCCCGCACCCACCGGATCATCCGGTTCTGCGAACGCCAAGGCGTCCCGATCCTTGCCGGCCGCGCCTACATCGGCGCCGGACCGTGGGTCACCACACCGGTCAGACGCCCCCCGGCCGCGACCTGTCACCAACCCAGCGCACCGTCAACCGCGCGCTCTCGGCAGCACGGGCACCGGTCGAACGGGGCGTGGCCCGCCTGAAGTCCTGGCGGATCTTCCACCACGCGCGCTGTAGTCCGAATCGAATGTCGTCAATCGCCGCTGCCGTCCTCACCCTGGAGCGGCAACGCTGAAATAGTTCAGCGCTTCGCCGTACCTTCTCGCCATGGCGAACAGACCCCCTGAGAACTGGCATGCCCGGATGGCGGAGGTGGCCCACGATGTCGAGGCCGGGATCTTGGAGCCCGACTGTGTCGGCGTGGCGGAGATGTACCCCGAGTTCAGTTCCTGCTGAGGGTGACGGATTCAGCGTTGGAGGCGTTCGAGGCGGAGGTACGTGGTCTCCTGGAGCCCCCTGACGATGAGGTCTTTGGGGCGGTCGAGAAGGTTGTTCCCGCGCTCAATGCTGTCGACGGCGACGCGAGCCACGGTGGCGCCGGCTACTGCACTGAAGAGCGGGAGCAGCTGTGCGAATACATCGATCTCACCTTGGGGGAGCACGGTGTGGATGTGGCTGCTCCGGCAGCGAGGAGAGGCATCGATCGTGCCGAGATCACGGACGCCTGGCGCGACTGATAACCGCCGTTTCCTGGGCTTCCGTCAGTGTTTGTGTATGAAGACCGAGCCCCTGTCTCCGGCGCCTTGCCCATGCAGAGGCATCATGAGTTCCATGACTTCCGGAACCGGCTCAGCGCCGATCGAGAGCACTCACGTCACGGCTGCCGCAGAAGGCACGGGGCTCCGCTTCTCCTGGGATGTCGATGCCCGGATCGAGGTGCGGAACCTCGGGGCCGAGGTCGTCATCGAGGCGAATGCCGCGGGGCTCAGGACGCTTGCCGGGCATCTTCTGGTGCTGGCAGGCGAAGGAGTTCCCGATGGAGCCCATCTGCACCTCGAAGACAGCAACGGGCTGGAAGACGGGTCCGTCGGTCTGGTCCTGGAACGTAGTGACGAGGAGTGACCGACCCCTCATAGCCGTCGCCGGAGCTGACATCCAAAACTGACGTCAACGGCGGCGGACGACGGTGGTCGCACGCGAACCGTCATGGCGGTGGTGACCAGCGATCCGCCCTTGGTGAAGGCGTCCCACACGAGCTTAGAAAGCAGATGTCGGCGGTTCGAAACCGTCCGCGCCCACCAGTAGGCAGATGAGGAAAGGCCCAGGTCACCGGTATCGAACCGGGGGCCTGGGCCTTGTCCGTTCCCCGACCGGGAAAGCGACGGACGCGGTGGGTGGGGGCGGTGCGAGGATCGCGCCGTGACGATCGACCTGCGCGATTTCGACGGCGAGCACTCGCTGACCCTGAACGCCGGCGGCTCGGCCGCCGATGACGCCGTAGTCGCGGCCGGGCACGAGCCGAACGGGTACTTCTGGGAAGGCCTCGTGCGGTTCGCATGGCCGGACCTGGCCGGGGATCTCGACTTCGACAGTGAGGCCGGCATGTTCTGCGCGGCCGGAAGCCCGAGCGGCCTCGCACGACTCAAGACGGCCCTCGGGGCCGTCATCACCAGCCCTGAGGCGGTCCGTCCTGGAGGGCGGGGGGCGGGGGGGGCGGGGGTTCGGGGGGGGCTTCGTGTCCACCGACGCGGAGGCCCCGGTGCGGTCAGGAATCGCCTCGCTTCGTGGTCACGTAGCAGGTCACCAGGTCCTTGCCGCCCGGGCCCGACATGCCGGCCGGTGTCCACCAGGCCCAGATCTCCGGTGACTTCGGCATCCGTGCCGGGGCCACCATGTCGCGGGCGATCATGCAGGCGATGTCGGCCCGTTCCTGGGTCTCCGCCTTCGTCGCGCCCGGGCGCAGCGGGATCTGGGCGAAGACACGGGCGTCGTACGGTCCGGAGCAGGGCACGTCCACGACCACGTGCGCCGCACGCCGGCCGCTGTCGAAGTCGACGCAGCCGCCGCTCCTCACGTCGCGCATGGGCATCACGGCCTCGGCGACCCTGCGGACGTTCCCCGTGGGGGCCGCGGCCGGCTTCGACGAGCCGAACCCGCTGAGCGTGAGGTCCATCGTCAACGAGGTCACGTCGGCGAGGACGCCGCTCTTCCGCAGGAGCCGCGACATGTCCGCCCGGCCGTGGGTGATCCGGCCCCGCCGGTCCACGGACACCGTCAGGGGGAAGCCCGTCCGGAGGGCGCTGGTGCCCATCTCGGCCGCCAGCTCCTTGCGGAGGTCGGCGGGGAACATCGTCCACCCCGTCGAGAAGGGCATCTCCGCCCGGTACGTACGGCTCCCCGCCGGCCCGTTCTGCCGCGCCTCCGCGTCCGCGCTGCCCATGCCCTCCAGGAGGAGGCCGCCGATCGGGCTCTCGGAGCCCCGCAGGTGGCCGATCGGATCGCTGCCGTCCCCCGCGGCGAGGATGTCGGCGCTGTCGTACCGGAGCCGGTAGCCCGAGGAGGCGGCGCGGTAGTGGATCCGCTGCCGGTCCACGACGAAGCCCGCGGAGGCCGTGCCCGACGCCCTGCCGGGGGTGCTGCCGAGGAGCGCCTTCCGCACCTCGGCGGAGTGCTTCTCCGGCACCTGCCATTTCACGGCCGCTTCGCCCGCCCCCTTCGCGAAGTCCAGCTCCCCGCTCAGCGTCTGCACGGCCGTGCCCTTCGCGGACCCGAAGGACAGCGTCTGCGTGAAGCTCGCGCTGCCCGCCCTCTGCGTCTCGCGCAGGGCCAGGAAGACCTGGCGGTCGAGGGCCTGGTCGAAGACCGGGTGCCGCGTGGGCCGGGCCCCCGGGGACGCGTCCTTCCCGTCCCCGCCGTTGCAGGCGGTGAGCAGGAGGAGGGCGAGGGGGAGCGCGGCGGTACGCGCGAGGCGACTGATCACGACCGGATGACCTCCCGGTCGGGCCGGGGGTTGCCCCTCCGCGCGTAACGGAACGATCACCCGGGCCGCCGCGCCACGGGGGAGCGGGCGGGCGCCGCCGGAGCGGGTCAGAAGGTCCTGGCGAAGATGCGGGCGCCGTTGTGGAAGGTGACGGTCAGGCCGGTCTGGGAGACCGCCTCGGGCTGGGTGGACCAGCGTTCGACGGACGCGATCTCCGGGGAGGCGGCCTGGGCGAGGGCGGCGGCGAGCCAGGCCTCGGGGGAGTCGGTCTTCCGGGGCGGCTCTCCGGCCGGGACCGGGGTGCCGGTGGACGGTTCGTCCGGGAAGCCCTCGTGCTTGGCGCCCTCCGGCAGCTGACCGGTGAACTGCCACCGGCTCTCGGTCGTACCCACCGTGATGACCACGCCGAAGGGGTGCTGGGTGTCGCCGCTCTCGGCGAGGGTCCGTACGCCGTCGGCGGTCGGGCTGTTCTTCACGATGTCGACGACGAAGTCGCTGAATCGCTGGGGACGCATCCGTGGTCGGTTCCTTTCTTGCGGGCTGTCCATCCTAGGGAGCGCGGGACGAGCGGCCGGATCCGTGGGCGAAGACCTCGGACCGTGACCGATCCGGGGACTTCTGCGGTTGAGGGGGAGTCGTTCGAGGTCGGAGCTTGATCGGTTTCCTTCTCTTGTCGCCCGCTGTCGCCGCGACGACACCCGGACGGCAGGCCTGTCGGGAGCGGACGGACGCACCTCGCGGTGGAAACCGGGGGGAACGGGAACGGAGTTGACGGAGACCTCGGGGCGCGGGTCTACTCCCCGCATGGCTGAGGTGGGGGACGTGCCCGAACGGGGCGCGCAGAGCGGTGAGATGACGCCGCAGCGGTACATCGAGACGCGCGTCGAGCAGTACCAGGGGTGGTACGACGCCAAGGCGACCCACATGAAGGCGATGCACCTGCGGATGCGGACCGTGTCCGTCGTCGGCGGGGCGCTCGTGCCGGTGTTCGTCAACCTGGACCTGGGCTTCGCGCGGATCACGGCCACGGTCCTGAGCGTGGTCGTCGTCGCCGCGGTGTCGCTGGAGAGCGTCTACCGGTACCGCGAGCAGTGGAAGAACTACCGCTCGACCGAGCAGCTCCTCGGCCACGAGCGCGTCTACTTCGAGACCAAGGTGGGCCCCTACCGCGGCCTTGCGAAGCGGGAGGCGTTCGCCGTGCTGGTCGCCCGGGTCGAGAAGGCCATCGCCAACGAGAACGCGGCCACCCTGAACGTCATGACGCTCGGCGGGCAGGTCAACTCCGACGTGCAGGCCGGGGTTCCCGCCGCCCGCACCGAGAGCGTGCTCGTGGAGAGCGTCAGGACCGAGAGCGTGAAGGCCGAGAGCGTGAAGGTGGAGAGCGCCCGGAGCGGGGAGGGCGCCCGGGACGAGGGGAACGGAGGGAGCGCCGGGAACGGGGACGGCGGGAGCGCCGAGGAGAGTGCTCGGGCCGGGGGCGGCGGGAACGGCGGGTAGGCGGCCGTCCCGTGCCGGCGGGCCCCGGAGGCCACCGGGGCCCGCCTCCTCAGGCGCGGCGCCGTCCCGGCACCAGTTGTCATCCACCCGCGTCGAGTCGTACGAGCAGGCGTCGGCGCTCGCACCGTTCGGGAAGGACGCGCGCCCGCTCCAGGGTCGACGCACGGTCGGCGACGCGCTCCGGGTCACCGTCCTCGGGCCCGCCACCCCCTGCCCCCGCCCGGACAGCGCCTGCTCCGGCTTCCCCGTCGAACTCGCCCGTGACCGAGGCCTGTCGCTCTGCTGGACCTACGGGACGGCCCCGGGCACCCTTCGGTCGCGCAGGTCGCGCAGGTCGCGCAGGTCGCCCAGGTCGCCCAGGCCGGGCGGAGCGCCGCCGAGGTCCTGGTCCGCAGCCTCGTCCTCACCCGCGTGGGGCCGGGTACGGAACCGGCCGAGGCCGTCGCCCCCGCCGCCGGGCGCCCCGGGGAGGTCGCCCGCGCCGCCCCCGGGCTGCGGTTCGCCCCGGGAGCCGCGCCGGACGCGTGGATCGAGGCGCCCCGGGGCCTGTGACGCGGGCCGTCCGTCGGACCCGTCGCGCGCAGCCCCGTCGCGTACGCGACCTCACGCCTCGAAGTCGTACTCCAGGACGTACGACGACGAGTCCAGCGTCATCTCGTTCAGCTCCACCGCCACCCCTGCCTCCGTGAAGGCCGTGCGGTCGATGAGGACCACCGGCGTCCCGAGCTCCAGGGCCAGCCCCTCCGACTCCTCCGCCGTCGGCATCCGGCAGCGGATCTCCTCCCGGAACCGCACCGGCCGCCGGCCCAGCTCCGCCAGGCGGGCGTACGTGCCGCCTGGCCCCGTGTCCCGTTCGGCGATCCGCGTCCCGCGCGCCAGGCCGGCCGGGAGGTACGAGACGGAGAGCAGCACCGGTTTGTCGTCCAGGACGAACCGGCGGCTCCGGACGCAGACGGGCGCACCCGGCGGCAGGTCGAGGGCCTCCGCGACCCGGGCGCCGGCCTCCGCCTCGCCCACCTCGATCCGGTCGACCACCAGCTCCCGGTCCTCCACGTCCGCCGACCAGACCGACCGGCCGCCGCCCCAGTGGTCGCCCGCCAGGCGCGGGATGCCCCGGCGGCGCAGCGGACGGAAGACGCGGACGAACACCCCGGCGCCCTTGCGCGCCTCGGCGAGCCCCTCGGTCCGCAGCACGGAGAGGGCCTGCCGGGCCGTCATCCGCGCCACCTCGTAGGTCGCCATGAGGTCGTTCTCGCCGGGGAGCCGGTCGCCCGGCGCGAAGTCGCCCGACCGGATCGCGTCCCTCAACTCGTCAGCGATCCGCTGGTACTTGGGCCGTCGAGCGCTGTCCTGGTCAGTCACGGGTGGACCACTCCCTTCATCTGCGGGACACCCTACGGCGCACCCCTCGACGCGGAAGCACACGTGCGCGCCGTCCCGACCGGTCGATCCATCCATCGGGGGACATCTCTAGAGATACGTTGACAGGGCCGGGCCGCCGCGCTTCCCTGAGTGTCCCCATGCTTCAGGTTCCGGGACGGAGGGGACGCGTGCAGCCACTGCCCGAGGTCGGTGACCTCGTCCGTGACACCGCCACCGGGCGGGTCGGGTTCTATGTGGACAGCGTCTCCGGGCGCTTCCGCATCCGCGCCGTCCACGGCGGCACCGAGTGGGAGGCCGAGCCCGTCGACGTCCAGCTCGCCACGCCCCTGCACGAGCTGCGGGCCCGCACGGCCGAGATCAACGCACGCAGCAGACGCGGCCTCGGCGGCGTCGGGGTGTAGGCGCAGGCAGGCGTATGGGCCGCGGACGTACGGACTCGGTGTATGGGACGGGCCTTCGGGCCCGGGCGCACGGGTCGGGTCTACGGGCCCGGGCGTACGGACTCGGGTGTGCGGGGCGGGCGTACGGGCGCGGGCGTACGGGCGCGGGCCGGTGGCGCGGTGCCGTTGTCAGTGGGGCGCGCCACACTGGAGGCATGTGCCGCAGCATCAAGACGCTCCGCCCGCCCGTGCTGCCCGAGGAGGCGACCGAGGACGACATCCGCGCCGCCGCCCTCCAGTACGTCCGCAAGATCTCGGGCTTCCGCGCCCCCGCCGCCCACAACCGCGAGGTCTTCGAGCGGGCCGTGGACGAGATCGCCGGGGCCACCGCGAGACTCCTCGACGGTCTGGAGGTGCGCGGGGCCAGGACGGTCGGGACGGGCGGGGCGGTCAGGAAGCGGGCGCCGGAGCCACGGCCGGACGCCGTATGAGACAAGCGGCGAGCCCGCCCGCGAGGAAGAGCGCGAGGGTCGACACCCCCGCGCTGAACCAGGTCGCGCCCAGCCACTGACCGCCCAGCCAGCCGAGCCCCACGCTGTACGACGCCCAGGTCACGCCCGCGAGGGCCGACCACGGCAGGAACTCCTTGCTCCGGCGCTTTGCCGCGCCCGCGCCGAGGGAGACCACGGAGCGGCCCGCCGGCGCGAACCGCGCGAGGACGACGAGCAGTCCGCCGCCCCGGGCGAGAGCGGTGCCGAGACGTTCCTGCGCCAGGGAGAGGCGCCGTGAGCGCGCTATCGCCCGGTCCAGCCTGGCCCCGCCCCGGCGCGCCAGGCGGTACGCGAGGAAGTCGCCGAGCACCGAGGCCGTGGCCGCGCAGAGCAGCAGGGGGAGGAGCGACGGGACGTCGGGGGAGGCCGCGGTGGCCGTCGCGGCGGTCGCCGCCGTGGCCGCGGTGATCACCAGGAAGCCGCTCGGCAGCACGGGCAGGAAGACGTCGAGCAGGATCGACGTCGCCACCACCGGGTAGATCCACGGACCGGCGGTGAGCGACCGCAGCGAGCCCAGGCTGTCGAGCAGATTCACAGGGGCAGAGCCTACGCGGGATCGGGGGCCCGCCGCCGGGTGGGTGCCCGTGCTTCGGGCGGAGGTCCGGTGCCGTCGGGCGACGGGTGGACAACGGGTGTGTTCGTACGTGCGGGAACCTGAGGGGAATGGTCCGGTCCAAGGCCGGCGTCGGACGTGCGCCGCGCGAGGGAAAGGGCCGGAATCCATCCTGTGGATACCGGCCCCTTCGTGTAGGCGCCGAGGCTGGTAAGCCTCCAGGGCCTGTGGGTGCGTTCTGCGGGTCCGCGACCCGGGGCGGATCGGGTGGGTCGGGTCGGGAACCGGGAGAGGGGAACGGGGCCCGGGCCGTGGCCTGGCTCTGGCCGTGGCCCGGAGCCGGGATCAGGCCGTGACCGGCGTGACCTGCTCCTCGCGCGTCCCGGTCTTCTTCTCGCGCGCCGCCGCGTCCGCGCCGCCGCGGGCCCCGGCTCCGAAGAGCCGGTCCAGGGCCAGCGCGCCCGGGCCGGTGAAGACGAGCAGCAGGAAGGCCCAGCAGAACAGGGCCGAGAGCTCGCCGCCGTTCTGCAGCGGGAAGAGGCCCTCGGGCTGGTGGACCTTGAAGTACGCGTACGCCATCGAGCCCGAGGCGAGGAAGGCGGCGCTGCGGGTGCCGAGGCCCAGCAGGACCAGGCCGCCCGCGACGAGCTGGATCACCGCCGCGTACCAGCCGGGCCAGGTGCCCACCTCGACCGTGCCGCCGCCCTTGGCCCCGCCGAGGACGCCGAAGAGAGAGGCGGCGCCGTGGCAGGCGAAGAAGAGGCCGGTGACTATGCGGAAGAGACCGAGCGCGTACGGCCGGGCCCGGTCCAGGCGGGCCGTGAGACCGGCCGCCTCCTCGGCGCCGGTGCCGGCGTGCGTGCCCGCGCCGGCGGTCGTGCCCGCGCCGGCGGTCGTGGCGGGCGTCTCGTCGGACGTGCCTGGGTTGCCGGGATCGCTGGTGTTGCTCATGGGGGACTCCTTCGGTCTGGCCTCATCCGTCGACGAACGAGGTGGGGGACGGAACCGATGAGTCCGTAGGTTAGGGTTGCCTCACTAGTACTTGCAAGTTCAACATCGGACCACCGGGAAGTGTGCGGTCGTGTTCACTTCCCGGCAATCCTGCTGTGACGTTTCCTCAGGGGTGGCGTGCTCAGCAGCCGTTGAGGACGGACTGGAGGGCGCTCTTCTCGGCGGAGTCGACGCTGAGCTTCCAGTGGTACTTCACGTGCACCCAGGCCCTGACGTACGTGCAGCGGTAGGCCGTTCGCGAGGGCAGCCACTTCGCCGGGTCGAGGTCGCCCTTGGCCTGGTTGACGTTGTCCGTGACGGCTATGAGCTGCGGCCGGGTCAGGTCGTTGGCGAAGGACTGGCGCTGGGCGGTGGTCCAGGAGCCGGCGCCGGAGCGCCAGGCCTCGGCGAGCGGGACCATGTGGTCGATGTCGACGTCGGAGGCGGCGCTCCAGGTGGCGCCGTCGTACTCGGAGTACCAGCTGCCGCTGGTGGCGGCACAGGCGGAGTCCGTGACGACGTTCCTGCCGTCCCGCTTGAGGACGGTCTCGCGGGTGTTGCAGGCGCCGGACTGGGTGGTCCAGTGCGGGAAGAGGTCCCGGCTGTACCCCGAGGTGGAACCTTCCGCCTTCACCGTGAGGGCGGCCAGGTAGCCGCGCGCGGTCGCGGCGCTGACCGGGGTGGGCATGGCGGCCTGGGCGGCGGGCGCGGTGGCGAGGAGGCCGGTGACGGTGAGGGCGGCGGAGGTGGCGAGCACGGCGAGTCGACGCGCGTAGACATTGCGGACGGGCATGTGGACTCCCTTGACGTGGGGGGAACTCGGCGGGTGCCGTCCCCGTGGGGTGCCGGGTGGTGGCCCGGTCATCGTGGCGGCGCCGGGTTTCCTTGCGGGGTGCGCCAGGTAACAGCGTGACGACATGGGCACGTCACATCAAGGGGTGTGCGTGTTCTGGCGGAGCGTCAGATTCCGCTCGGTGGTCGAGGGTTGGAAGGGCGGAGCGCCCGGTGGTGCGGGGTGCGGCGCGCGCGGGGGCGCTGCGCCGGTGGCTTCTGCGGCTGGTGGCTGGTGGTTGTTGGCTGTTGACGGCCGGCGGCCTCTTTGGCCTGCGGGTCCACTGGTTCGCCGGGCCACCTGCTCGGGCCCGAGGTCTCCGACCCCTGGTGCCTGTGCTTGCGGAGGGCTTCGGGTGCGAGTGTCGTCGCGGGTGCGGGTGCGGGTGCGGGTGCGGGTGCGGGTGCGGGTGCGGGTGCCGTCGCGGGTGCGTGCGTGCGGGTTTCGGTCGGCAGGGAGCAGGGGCCCGCGAACCGCAAAACGCTCGCGCGCGGCCGGGCGTCCGGCCGCGCGCGAGCGGTGGTGAAGGCGAAGGGGGAGGAGAGGTTACGGCACGGTCGTCAGCGTGATGGTGCCGTCCGACGCCGCCTCGACCCGCAGGTGGGTCAGGTCGGGCACGTACGCGTCGGGTGCGAAGGCCGCCGCGCGCGGGCCCACGCCCACGACGCGCATGCCGGCCGCGCGGCCCGCCTGGATGCCCGCCTCGGAGTCCTCGAAGACCACGCAGTCCTCCGGCGCGAAGCCCAGCGCCGCCGCGCCCTTCAGGAAGCCCTCCGGGTCCGGCTTGCTGGCCCCGACGCACTCGGCCGTGACGCGGGCCTCCGGCACGCGCAGCGCCGCCGCTCCCATGCGCGCCTGGGCGAGGGCCTCGTCCGCCGAGGTCACCAGGGCGTGCGGCAGGTCCGTGATCGCGGCCATGAAGGCGGGGGCGCCGGGGACGGGCACGACCCCGTCGAGGTCGGCGGTCTCCTCCGCGAGCATGACGCGGTTGTCGGCGTGGTTCTGCTCCATCGGGCGGTCCGGGAGGAGCACGGCCATCGTCGCGTACCCCTGGCGGCCGTGGACCACCTGGAGCACGGCGTCCCCGTCCAGTCCCTGCCGCTCGGCCCAGCGGCGCCAGCAGCGCTCGACGACGGCGTCCGAGTTGACGAGGGTGCCGTCCATGTCGAGCAGGAGGGCGCGGGCGGTGAGCGTTGCCGGGGTGGTGGCGTGCATCGGATCTCCAGAGGGGGTGGCGCTCTCCGGAGGGGTGCGGGGAGAGCGCGGAGAACAAGGCGGACCCGCCCACCGGTCAGGGAGTGCGGGCGGGGCCACTTTGTTTTTCAACGATACAAAACCGGGGGCGGTCTTGGCCAACCGGCCCGTAACCGTGTCCGCATCCTGGGACTGGGTGACTGGGTGACTGGGTGACTGGGTGACTGGGTGACTGGGTGACTGGGGGGCTGGGGGGCTGGGAACTGG
>JNWL01000031.1 GCA_000716465.1 Streptomyces bikiniensis | reverse complement strand
GTCCACCGCCGCCGCGAACGGCGCGATCTTCGCCTCCGCCAGCGCACGCACCGACTCCCGGAGCATGTCGTGCTCCTCCGAAGGACGGTACAGATCGAAATCGCGAGAACCTGCCACGCTCACTCACTCCCACGCTTGCTAACTACCGTTAAGTAACCCAAATGGTAGGGCGTGCCCGAGCCCCCGACCAGGGCACGGCTATGCTCGGGCAGGCATTCCGCCCGACCCCCCTGGAGTACCGCATGGCCCTCAAGATCACCGTGATCGGCACCGGCTACCTCGGCGCCACGCACGCCGCGGCCATGGCGGAGCTGGGCTTCGAGGTGCTGGGGCTCGACGTCGTGCCCGAGAAGATCGAGCTGCTGTCCTCCGGCCGGGTCCCGATGTACGAGCCGGGGCTCGAAGAGCTGCTCGCGAAGCACGTGGCGGGCATCGAGGGGTCGAGCGGCCGGCTGCGGTTCACCACCTCCTGGGAGGAGGTCGGCGCCTTCGGCGACGTGCACTTCGTCTGCGTGAACACCCCGCAGAAGCACGGCGAGTACGCCTGTGACATGAGTTACGTGGACGCCGCCTTCGCCTCCCTCGCCGGGGTCGTACGGGAAGGGGCCCTGGTCGTCGGCAAGTCGACCGTGCCCGTCGGCTCGGCCGAGCGGCTCGCGGCCCTGCTCCCGGCCGGGGTCGAGCTGGCCTGGAACCCCGAGTTCCTGCGGGAGGGCTTCGCCGTGGACGACACCCTGCACCCGGACCGGATCGTGGTCGGCGTGCGCGGCGAGCGGGCCGAGAAGCTGCTGCGCGAGGTGTACGCGGTGCCGGTCGGGGAGGGCTCGCCGTTCGTCGTGACCGACTTCCCGACCGCCGAGCTGGTGAAGACCGCCGCGAACTCCTTCCTCGCCACCAAGATCTCCTTCATCAACGCGATGGCCGAGGTCTGCGAGGCCGCCGACGGCGACGTCGCCAAGCTGGCGGAGGCCATCGGGCACGACGACCGGATCGGCGCCAAGTTCCTGCGGGCCGGGATCGGCTTCGGCGGCGGCTGTCTGCCGAAGGACATCCGGGCGTTCATGGCCCGGGCGGGCGAGCTGGGCGCCGACCAGGCGCTGACCTTCCTCCGCGAGATCGACTCCATCAACATGCGGCGGCGCGGCCAGATGGTCGAGATGGCCCGCGAGGCCCTGGGCGGGAACTCCTTCCTGGGCCGCCGGGTCGCCGTCCTCGGCGCCACCTTCAAGCCGGACTCGGACGACGTCCGCGACTCCCCCGCGCTGAACGTGGCCGGGCAGATACACCTCCAGGGCGGCCAGGTCACCGTCTACGACCCGAAGGGCATGGAGAACGCCCGCCGCCTCTTCCCGACCCTGGGGTACGCGGACTCGGCCCTGGAGGCCGTGCGCGGGGCGGACGTGGTGCTGCACCTGACGGAGTGGCGCGAGTTCCGCGAACTGGACCCGGCGGAGCTGGGCGAGGCCGTCTCCGCCCGGATCGTCCTGGACGGCCGCAACGCGCTGGACGCGGCGCGGTGGCGGGCGGCGGGCTGGACGTACCGGGCGATGGGGCGTCCGCGGGCGTAGCGCCGGAAAACCGGGGGACGACCGGGGGGACAGTACATGCGCACCGCCATGGGCGGATTCGTACGGACGATGGCCGCCGTGGCCGTCGGAGCGGTGCTCGTCACCGGGTGCGGCGGCGGGTCGGAGGGCGGCTCGAAGGGCCCGGCCGTCTTCGGCAGGGAGGCCGCCCAGGCGGACCTGGACGCGGCCGGCGAGGCCGCCGGGCTGCCCGGTGGAGCGAAGCCGGAGTCCCCGGAGCCGGAGGGCCCGTCCGGCGGTCCGGCCACCGAGGAGGCGCGGAAGCGGAAGGACGTGGCGGACCGGATGGCGGCCTGCTCGGCCGTGCGTGCGGCCGGCGACCTGGAGCCCGGCGAGGCGGAGCGGCAGTTCCGGGGCGTCCTCGCGGCCCTCGCGGAGCGCGGCTGGAAGGAGCACAGGCCCGTCGAGCGGACACCGGTCGGCGAGGACGGCTTCGTGCTCACGGCCCAGTACAAGAAGCGGGGGTGGACCCTCTTCGCCCGGCACACCGACGCGGACGTCTTCCGCATGACCGCGATCACGGCCACGGAGGACGCCTGCGCCGCCCGGTTCACGGACGCGGAACTGGAACTCCTGGAGGGCTAGGGCCTGTCCGGGGCCGTGGAGCCTTACCGGGCATCCGAGTGGGTAGGCGGGGTCAGGAGAACACCCCCGCTTCCGCGGAACCCGCGCGGAGCCCCTGCGAAAGAGGAGAGCCATGCCCGTCGCCACGCTGCGGTCCGTCGTCCTGGACTGTCCCGACCCGATGTCCCTCGCCACCTTCTACGCCGGGATCCTCGGCGGTTCGCCCCGTACCTCCTCGGACTCCGAGGAGGGGGACTCCTGGGTGATGCTCTCCGGGCATGACGGCACCCAGCTCGCCTTCCAGGAGGTCTCCGGGTACGTCGCGCCGCGCTGGCCCGAGGAGGAGGGCGGGCAGCAGTTCCACCTGGACCTGACCGTGGACGACCTCGACCGGGGCGAGGAGCAGGTCCTCGCGCTCGGCGCCAAGCTGCTCGACGCGGGCGGGCCCGACCGTGACTTCCGCGTGTACGCGGACCCGGTCGGGCACCCGTTCTGCCTCTGCGTGGACCGGTAGGAGCGGTCAGGCCGTCCGGCCGTCCAGGGACTCGATCGTCGCGTTCGAGGGGGCCGTGCGGTCCCTCAGGTCGCGGGAGACGTCCTCCGCGTCGCGCAGGACGCGGACCGCGTTGGACCAGGTCAGCTTGGCCAGGTCCGGGCGCGACCAGCCGCGGTGCAGCAGCTCCGCGATCAGGTTCGGATAGCCGGCGACGTCGTCCAGGCCCGACGGCGTGAAGGCCGTGCCGTCGTAGTCGCCGCCGATGCCGACGTGGTCGATGCCGGCGACCTCGCGCATGTGGTCGAGGTGGTCGGCGACCGTGGCGGCGGTGGCCACCGGGCGCGGGTTCGCCTCCTCGAAGGCGCGGTGCAGCGCCATCGCCCCGGCGGTGGTGTCGAGGTGGTCGAAGCCGTGCTCCCGCAGGTTCTCGTCCGCCCGGGCGGTCCACTCGACGGCCGCCGGGAGGATGAACTTGGGCACGAAGGTGGCCATCGCGACGCCGCCGTTGGCGGGCAGCCGCTCCAGGACGTCGTCCGGCACGTTGCGCGGGTGGTCGCAGACGGCACGGGCCGAGGAGTGCGAGAAGACCACCGGCGCGGCGGTGGCGTCCAGGGCGTCCCGCATGGTCGTGGCGGCCACGTGCGAGAGGTCGACCAGCATGCCGGAGCGGTTCATCTCGCGGACGACCTGCCGGCCGAAGGCGGAGAGGCCGCCGACGCCGGGGTCGTCGGTCGCCGAGTCCGCCCAGTCGTTGTTGTCGTTGTGGGTGAGCGTCATGTAGCGCACGCCCAGGGCGTGCAGCGCGCGCAGGGTGGCGAGGGAGTTGTTGATCGAGTGGCCGCCCTCGGCCCCCTTGAGGGAGGCGATGCGGCCCTGCTTCCGGGCCGCCTCCATGTCGTCCGCCGTCAGGGCGGGCGCGAGGTCGGCGGCGTACCGCTCCAGGAGCTGGTCGACCACGTCGATCTGCTCCAGGGTGGCGCTGACCGCGTCGTCCCCGGTGAACCGGCAGGGCACGTACACCGACCAGAACTGGGCGCCGACGCCGCCGGCCCGCAGCCGGGCCAGGTCGGTGTGGAGCGCGCCGGTCTGGTCGGCCGCGATGTCCATGCGGTCCAGGTCGTAGCGCACGTGCTCGCGCAGGGCCCACGGCAGGTCGTTGTGGCCGTCCGCCACGGGGTGGTCGGCGAGCAGCTCGCGCGCCTCTGCGAGGCGGTCGGCGGCGGTCACCGGGCGAAGCCGAAGGACTCGGCGCCCTCGACCTTGGCCCGCAGCCGCTTGCCCTTCTCCGTCGCCTGGTCGTTCAGCTCCTGCTGGAAGGCGCGCATCCGGTCGAGCAGCGCCGGGTCGTGCGCGGCGAGGATCCGGGCCGCGAGCAGGCCAGCGTTGCGGGCGCCGCCGACGGAGACCGTGGCGACCGGGACGCCGGCCGGCATCTGCACGATGGAGAGCAGCGAGTCCATGCCGTCGAGGTACTTCAGCGGCACGGGCACGCCGATGACGGGCAGCGGGGTGACGGAGGCGAGCATGCCGGGCAGGTGGGCGGCGCCGCCCGCGCCCGCGACGATCGCCCTGAGCCCGCGCCCGGCGGCCTCCTCGCCGTACGCGATCATCTCGCGCGGCATGCGGTGCGCGGAGACGACGTCGACCTCGTACGGGATCTCGAACTCGTCCAGGGCCTGGGCGGCGGCCTCCATGACGGGCCAGTCGGAGTCCGAACCCATGACGATGCCGACGACGGGGCTGGTGCTCATTCGGTGATCGTCCCTCGCAGGTAGCCGGCGGCGTGGCGGGCGCGCTCCAGCACCTCGTCCAGGTCGTCGCCGTAGGTGTTGACGTGGCCCACCTTGCGTCCGGGCTTCACGTCCTTGCCGTACATGTGGATCTTGAGCTGCGGGTCCCTGGCCATGCAGTGCAGGTACGCGGAGTACATGTCCGGGTAGTCGCCGCCCAGGACGTTGCACATCACGGTCCACGGCGCGCGCGGGCGCGGATCGCCGAGGGGCAGGTCGAGGACCGCCCGGACGTGGTTGGCGAACTGCGAGGTGATCGCGCCGTCCTGGGTCCAGTGGCCGGAGTTGTGCGGGCGCATCGCCAGCTCGTTGACGAGGATGCGGCCGTCCGCGGTCTCGAACAGCTCCACGGCGAGGTGGCCGACGACGCCCAGCTCCCGGGCGATCCGCAGCGCCAGCTCCTGGGCCTGCCCGGACAGCTCCTCGGACAGGCCGGGGGCGGGCGCGATCACGGTGTCGCAGACGCCGTCGACCTGGCGGGACTCCACGACCGGGTAGGCGACGGCCTGGCCGTGCGGGGAGCGGACGATGTTGGCCGCCAGCTCGCGCGTGAAGTCGACCTTCTCCTCCGCGAGGACGGGCACGCCCGCCAGGAAGGGGTCGCGGGCGCCCTCGGGCGAACGCACGAACCAGACGCCCTTGCCGTCGTAGCCGCCGCGCACGGTCTTGAGAATGATCGGGAAGCCCCCGACCTCGGCCGCGAAGGCCTCCGCGTCCGCGGGGTCCGCGACGATGCGGTGGCGCGGGCTCGGCGCGCCGATCGCGTCGAGCCGGGCGCGCATCACCCCCTTGTCCTGCGCGTGCACCAGCGCGTCGGGCCCCGGCCGGACGAGGATGCCGTCCGCCTCCAGGGCGCGCAGGTGCTCGGTGGGGACGTGCTCGTGATCGAAGGTGATCACGTCGCATCCGCGCGCGAAGTCACGCAGCGTGTCCAGGTCGCGGTAGTCGCCGATGACGACCTCGCTCACCACCTGGGCCGCGGAGTCCTGCGGAGTGTCACTGAGGAGCTTGAACTTGATGCCGAGGGGGATGCCCGCCTCGTGGGTCATACGGGCGAGCTGTCCGCCACCGACCATGCCGACTACCGGAAACGTCACCCTCTTAGGGTATCCGCACCATCGGGGAACACTCGTCCACCTGTGTCTTGACACAAGGGGGCCCTTGCGGCGGACGCGGCGGGGGTGAGGTTCGGCCATGGTTCACGCGGTCCATCGGCATGTGCCGGGGGCCCTGGTTAGCATGGACTGGTTGACGTCACCCGGGCGTCACCCGGACGGACGGGACAGAGCCATCACCATGAGTGAACCCGGCGCGCTGCGCGCGCGACTCGACCGGCTCTTCCGCGAGGTCGCGAAGTTCGGCGCCGTGGGGGCCGTGGGGGTCCTGGTGGACCTCGGGGTCTTCAACCTCGTGCGCCACTTCACGGACCTGCCCGTCGTGCGGGCGAGCGTCATCGCCACCGTGGTCGCGATCGCGTTCAACTACGTCGGGTTCCGGTACTTCACCTACCGCGACCGGGACAAGAGCAGGCGCACCAAGGAGATGTCCCTCTTCCTGGTCTTCAGCCTGATCGGCCTGGTGATCCAGAACGGGCTGCTCTACACGGCGACGTACGGCTTCGGCTGGGACGGGCCCCTGGCCAGCAACTTCTTCAAGTTCTTCGGGATCGGGATCGCGACCCTGTTCCGCTTCTGGTCGTACCGCACCTGGGTCTTCCGCGCCCTGCCGGCGAAGGAGGCGGTGCAGACCGCCGAATCGTTCCTGGAGCAGGCGCCGCCGCGGCAGGCGACCCGCCGCCAGCCCGACCGGGTCTGACCGGGCCCGTCCTCACCGTACGGGGCGGTCCGACGGCCGGTCCGAGACGCTTCTGGCCTCGCGGCCCAGGAAGAGCGCGAAGACCGGCGGCTGCTGCTGGAGGAGTTCCAGGCGTCCGCCGTCCGCCTCCGCGAGGTCGCGGGCGACCGCCAGGCCGATGCCGGTGGAGCTGCGGCCGCTGACGGCCCGCTCGAAGATCCGCGCGCCGAGGTCGGCCGGGACGCCCGGCCCCTCGTCGGTGACCTCGATCACGGACTGGTTGCCGGTGACCCGGGTCCGCAGGGCGACCGTGCCGCCACCGTGCATGAGCGAGTTCTCGATCAGGGCGGCGAGGACCTGGGCGACCGCGCCCGGGGTGCCCACGGCCCGCATCCCCTGCTTCCCCGAGTGCACGATGGCCCGTCCCGCGCTGCGGTAGGCCGGCCGCCACTCCTCGATCTGCTGCTTGACGACCTCGTCCAGGTCGAAGGCGACGGCGGAGCCGGTGCGGGGGTCGCGGGAGTTGGTGAGGAGCCGTTCGACGACGTCGGTGAGCCGCTCGACCTGGGTGAGCGCGATCGTCGCCTCCTCCTTGACCGTGTCCAGGTCGTCGGCGAGGGCGACCTCCTCCAGGCGCATGGAGAGCGCGGTGAGGGGCGTGCGGAGCTGGTGGGAGGCGTCGGCGGCGAGCCGGCGCTCGGCGGTGAGCATCCGGGCGATCCGCTCGGCGGAGGCGTCGAGGACGTCCGCGACCCGGTCCAGCTCGGGCACCCCGTACCGCTTGTGCCGGGGGCGCGGGTCGCCGGAGCCGAGGCGTTCGGCGGTCTCCGCGAGGTCGGTGAGCGGGGAGGCGAGCCGGTTGGCCTGCCGTACGGCGAGGAGGACGGCGGCGACGACGGCGAGCAGGGCCACCGCGCCGATGATCAGGAGGGTGCGGCCGACCTCGGCGGTGACGGCCGAGCGGGACTCCTCGACGATCACGGTCTCGCCGCGCTCGCCCTCGGCGGTGCCCCGGATGACGTCGCCCCCGGGCCGTTCCCCGATGGAGATCGGGTCGCGGCCGGGGATGAGGATCTGCGCGTACCGCTTGGCGCCGCTCTGCTCGGCGAGGATGTCCGGGTTGACCGGCTCGCCGCCGATGAGCCGGCTGTCCACGATGGAGACGATCCGCAGCGCCTCCGAGTCCACGCTCTCCTGGGCGCTGCCGGCGATCGTGCGGGTCTCGACGATGACGAGGGAGACGCCGAAGACGGCGATGACGACGAGGACCACGGCGAGCGTGGAGTTGATCAGACGGCGGCGCACGGACGCTCTTTCTCCGGGGGTCAGCTCTTCTCGAAGCGGAAGCCGACTCCGCGTACGGTGGCGATGTAGCGCGGGTTCGCCGCGTCGTCGCCGAGCTTCTTGCGCAGCCACGAGATGTGCATGTCGAGGGTCTTGGTGGAGGACCACCAGGTGGTGTCCCAGACCTCGCGCATCAGCTGGTCGCGGGTGACGACCCGGCCGGCGTCCCGGACGAGGACCCGGAGCAGGTCGAACTCCTTGGCGGTGAGCTGGAGCTCCTCGTCCCCCATCCAGGCGCGGTGGGACTCGACGTCGATCCGCACGCCGTGGGTGGAGGGGGCCGCGACGGGCTCGGTGGCGCCGCGCCGGAGCAGGGCCCGGACCCGGGCGAGGAGTTCGGCGAGCCGGAAGGGCTTGGTGACGTAGTCGTCGGCGCCCGCGTCGAGCCCGACGACGGTGTCGACCTCGTCGGCGCGCGCGGTGAGGACCAGGATGGGGACCGCGTGCCCCTCGGCGCGCAGCCGCCGGGCGACCTCCAGGCCGTCCATGCCGGGCAGGCCCAGGTCGAGCACGACCAGGTCGACGCCGCCCTGGAGGCCGGCGTCGAGGGCGGTGGGGCCGTCCTCGCGGACCTCGACCTCGTACCCCTCTCTCCGCAGGGCGCGGGCCAGCGGTTCCGAGATGGATGCGTCGTCCTCGGCGAGCAGTACACGGGTCATGGGGGTGATGGTAGTCCGCACCGCCCCCGGTCCGGGGTGGGATCCGCAGGGGTGGGGTGGACCCTGTGGATCGTGTGGGCATCCTGTGTGTGACCTTCGAATGAAGCCGTACGGTTGCAGTTCCGCCTGTGATCCATGTCTCAAGTCCTTTCATATCCGGCAGTGTCGTGTCGTATGGTGGCGAGACGTCTGTTGCGGTATTCGGGGACCTTCGGTCGGCTAGGCGGGCCGGGGTCCTCTTTTCTGCGTGAGGCCGGCCCGGCCGTCCTCGACGACGGCGAATGACCTGTGGGCCGGGTCCCGGGACGCGACGACGCGCCCCCGGGGCGTGGATCCCGGCGGAGTCCCCCGATTCCACCGGTGCCGGCCTCCCCCACCGGGCGCACCCCGCTCACAAGGCGAGCGCGTCCCGACAGAGCAAGGATCGACATGGCGTCCAGCCTGACGACGTCCTCGGCCGGGACCCCCGGTTCCGAGAAGACGTTCTTCGGCCACCCCCGTGGTCTGGCCACTCTCTTCATGACCGAGATGTGGGAGCGCTTCTCCTGGTACGGGATGCGCGCCATCCTGGTGCTCTACCTGGTCGCGGCCGTCCTCGACGGTCCCCTCGAAGAGCGTGAGGCGCTGGCCGCCTCCATCTACGGCGTGTACAACGCGGTCGTCTACATGGCCGCGATGCCGGGCGGCTGGGTCGCCGACCGCCTGTGGGGCGCGCGGAAGGCCGTGCTCGTCGGCGGCATCGTCATCGCCCTGGGCCACTTCACCCTGGCCATCCCCTCGGACACGGCGTTCTTCGCGGGCCTCGCCCTCATCGCCGCCGGTACGGGTCTGCTGAAGCCGAACATCTCGGCCATGGTCGGCGGCCTGTACGAGGGGCAGCCGAGCGCCCGCCGCGACGCCGGCTTCACGCTCTTCTACATGTCGATCAACATCGGCGGCATGGTCGCCCCGCTGGTCGTCGGCTACCTCGGCGAGAACGTCAACTGGCACCTCGGCTTCGCCGTCGCCGGCATCGGCATGACGCTCGCCGTCGTCCAGTACGTCCTGGGCTCCCGCCACCTCGGTGACGTCGGCAAGGAGCCGGGCACCCCGGCCACGTCCGAGGAGAAGCGGAACGCGCTGCGCAAGGTCCTGCTGTGGGGCGGCCTGGCCGTCGCCGCGCTCCTCGTGGACCTGGCCCTCGGCACGTACGACATCGAGCACATCGTCAACGTGCTCGCGGTGCTCGGCATCGTGGTGCCGGTCGTGTACTTCGTCGCGATGTACCGCAACCCGGCGCTGACCGCCGAGGACAAGCCGAAGATCAAGGCGTTCGCGTGGTTCTTCACCACCGCCGTCCTCTTCTGGATGATCTACGACCAGTCGGGCTCGCTGCTCACCCTGTTCGCGGACGGCAAGACCGACCGCATGATCGGCGGCTGGGAGTTCCCGGCCTCCTGGTACCAGTCGGTCAACCCGATGATGGTCATCGTCCTGGCACCGGTCTTCGCCGCGCTGTGGGTCAAGCTGGCCAAGCGGAACCGCGAGCCCAGCGCGCCCATGAAGTTCGCCCTGGCGATGCTGCTCATCGGCGGCTCGTTCGCCATCATGGGCCTCGCGGGTGCCGCCGCCGCCAACAGCGAGACCGGCAAGGTCACCGTCTTCTGGCTGCTGAGCGTCTACCTCGTCCAGACCATCGGTGAGATGTGCCTCTCCCCGGTCGGCCTGTCCCTGTCGACGAAGCTGGCCCCGAAGCAGTTCGTCGGCCAGATCATGGGCCTGTGGTTCCTGGCCACCGCGACGGGCAACGCCCTGAACGGCTGGACCACCAAGCTCAACGAGCCGCTGGGCGACGCGCTGTACTACTCGCTGTGGGCCGTCGTGGCGGTCGCCGCGGGCCTGGCCTTCATGACCGCGGGCAAGAAGATCCGTGCGCTGATGGGCGACGTCAGCTGATCCGGGCCGTACGCACGGAGGCCGCCGCACCGATCCGGTGCGGCGGCCTCCGTCGTTCCCGGGGGCTTCCGGCGGCGGTCAGTCGCCGGGGGCCGAGATCTCGGCCCAGACCGTCTTGCCGGGGGCTCCGGGGGTGCGGTCGATGCCCCAGTCGCGGCAGAGGCGCTGGACGATGAACATGCCGTGGCCGCCCGGGCGGCCGGCGCGGTGCGGGGTGCGGGGGGCGGGCTGGCCGGCGCCGCGGTCGGTGACTTCGAGGCGCAGCACCTTGGCCAGCCGCAGGACGCGCAGGCTCTCGGGCCCGTCGGCGTGCAGGCAGGCGTTGGTGACCAGCTCGGAGACGACCAGGAGGACGTCCTCGGCGGCGGCCCTGTGGTCGGCGCCGACGGCGGGCAGCCAGCCCCACTCGTAAAGCGCCGTCCGCGTGAAGTCGCGGGCGAGCGGAACCGTCCCGCTGGTCCCGCCGAGGGCGAGCGTACGGACGTCGGAAGCTTGGTCCATCAGCGCTTCACCTCACCGATCGACGGGGCAGGGGTCAGGACGTACGGGGCGTGCGGGGCCGGGGCGCGGCGGGCCGGGTGCCGGGAGCGGCGGGCCCGCGCGGGCCCGGGCTCAGTCGGGGAGTGCCGTCGCGAGCGTGTCGTGGACGGTGAAGACGGTGTCCGCGCCCGTGATGTGGAACACCCGGGCCACCGCGGGCCGCATCCCCACCAGGTGCACCGCGCCGCCGGCGGCGTCCGCCCGCAGCCGGGCGCCGAGGAGCACGTTGAGCCCGGTCGAGTCGCAGAACTCCAGACCGGTGCAGTCGACGACGAGCCGTGAACGGCCCGCGTCCAGTGCCCCGTCCAGGGGGTCGCGCAGGAGTTCGGCGGTGTGGTGGTCGAGTTCGCCCACCGGGGTGAGGACTTCGCTCTCCCCCACGGTCCGCGTCTCGACCCGCAGCCGCGCGGGCAGTGCGCTGCCGATGTGTTCGCGGTCCATGGCCGTGCCTCTTCTCGCTCTCGCGGATGCCGACTGACGTCCTCGAACACTACAAGCGGGTCGCCCTCTGATGCACACGGGGTCCATCTCATAACGGAACAAACGGTATTAATGGCACTTGCAACCTTCAGGGTCGAGCAGGTAGGGCTAGAGAGAACACCCGAAACGGCCGGCTTGGAGGCGCCGCAAACCGCTGCGAGAAGAACCCGAAGGAGACCCATGTCACCCCGGCTCGACGCCCCGCGTACCCCCGACGCGCCGTCGGCAATCCTGTCCGTCGTCCCCGCCTCACCCACCACCCCCGCCACCCCCCTCCCCGACGAGCTCGCCGACCGGCTGCTCGACCAGCCCCTGGACCGCATCGGTCCGGTCGACGCGCGCGCCCTGTCGAAGGACCTCTTCGCCCGCCTCGCGGAGCTGGAGGAGGGCACCCACGACCACGCGTACGTCCGCAACACCCTCGTCGAACTCAACCTCGCCCTCGTCCGCTTCGCCGCCGCCCGGTTCGGCACCCGGAGCGAGCCGATGGAGGACATCGTCCAGGTCGGCACCATCGGCCTCATCAAGGCGATCGACCGCTTCGAGCTCTCCCGCGGCGTGGAGTTCCCCACGTTCGCGATGCCGACCATCATCGGCGAGATCAAGCGCTTCTTCCGCGACACCTCCTGGTCCGTGCACGTGCCCCGCCGGCTCCAGGAGCTCCGCCTCGACCTCGCCCGGGCCACGGACGTCCTGTCCCAGCGCCTGGACCGCTCCCCCACCGTCGCCGAGCTCGCCGAGGAACTCGGCATAGCGCCGGAGGAGGTCGTCGAGGGCATGACGGCGAGCAACGCGTACACCGCCAGCTCGCTCGACGCCCAGCCCGCCGAGGAGGACGGCGGAGGCGGCGAGGCCGCGCTCGCCGACCGGCTCGGCTACGAGGACCATGCCATCGCCGGCATCGAGTACATCGCCTCCCTCAAGCCGATGATCGCCTCGCTGCCCTCCCGCGAGCGGCAGATCCTCTCCCTGCGCTTCGTCTCCGGCATGACCCAGTCGGAGATCGGCGAGGAGCTGGGCATCTCCCAGATGCACGTCTCCCGGCTGCTCGCCCGCACCCTGACCCGGCTGCGCCAGGGCCTCACCCTGGAGGAGTGACCTCCGGCTCCCGCCCCGAACCGTCAGGACGGCCGCAGCCGCGCAGACGGTCACGGAAGGGCCCGTCCACGGTCTGCCGACCCCGGACGGGCCCTTCCGCGCACCACCGCGCGGGTGACCGGAGGCGCGTTGTTGACGCGCCGTCCGGAATGGGCCACATTGAGCCCGGGTTTCAGGGGGAATCACATGGTTTCTGCGTACGCGGAACTGGAAGAACTCATGCGCGACCGGCTCGGGGGCAGGGAGTGCCTGTACGTGCCGTCGTGCCGCTTCGGCCTCTACCTCGCGCTGCGCCACTGGTGCGAGCCCGGCGGCAGGGTCCTGATGTCGCCGGTCAACGACGACGTCATCTTCTTCGTCGTGCTCGCCGCCGGCCTGCGCCCGGTGCAGGCGCCGCTCGACCCGCGCGACGGCTCCGTCGACGCGGCGGCCGTCCCCGACTCCGTCTGGAGCGGTCTGTCCGCCGTCCTCACCACCAACCTGTACGGGAACCCCGACCCGGCACCGGAGCTGCGGGAGCGCTGCGACCGGCTCGGCATCCCGCTGATCGAGGACGCGGCCCACGCGATCGGCTCCACCACCGGCGGCCGCCCGGTCGGCACGTACGGCGAGGCGTCCGTCTTCAGCCTCTCCAAGCACGTCCACGCCGGGACCGGCGGCTTCCTCTCCCTCGCCGACCCGGCCCTGCGCGACGAACTGGGCGCCGCCCGCGATGTGTTGCTGCACCCGACCCGCGCCGCCGCCGAACTCGCCCATCTGGCGCGGCCGTACGCGGAGGCCGCCGTGCGCGGACTGCGCCTGACCGGGGCCGCCCGCGCCGCGCTGCGGGCGCTCGGCCTGGAGGAGCGGGAGGAGATACGCATGCCGCTCCGTCCCGACACCCTGGAACGGGCCCTGCCGGCCGCGCCCGCCCTCGAACCCTTCCACCCCTGGGTCCGCGTCGACATGCACGCCTACCGGCTCCGGCCGGGCACCGCCAAGCTCCGCCGCACCGGCCGCCGGCTGGCCCGGCTCGACGGCGTCCTCGCCGCCCACCGGGCGGGCACCGCCCGGCTCCTGGCCGGCGAGTACGGCTCCGGCGCCGGGGCCGACGCGGAGGCGCAGCCCCTCTTCCGGGTGCCGCTGCTCGTCGAGGACCGGGACGCGGCCGTCGCCGCCCTCGCCCGGCGCCGGATCACCACCGGCTACGTCTACGACCCGCCCCTCGACGCCTATGCGGGCGAGGCGTTCACCGACCCCTCCCCCACGCCGGAGCCGGCCGCCTGGTTCGCCCGGCACGCCCTGCCGGTGGACCCGCGCCGCGCGGACGAGGTCCTGCCCGCCCTGCGTACCGCCGGCATCCGCCCCGCGCACCTGTCGACCGCGCCCGGCGGCGCCCGGTGAGCGAGACCGTACGGCTGCGGGACACCGGCCGTCCCGCGGCCGGGGAGCCCGCGGGCGCCGCGCCGGAGACCCCCGCCGGCCGGGACGGGCCGGGCGACGGCTCCCTGTTCCGCAACGCGTACGCCCTCATGCTCTCCACCGGCGTCTCCGCCGCCCTCGGCCTCGGCTTCTGGCTGGTCGCCGCCCGCCACTACTCCGAGGAGGCCGTGGGCCAGGGCTCCGCCGCCATCGCCGCCCAGCGGCTCCTCGCCTCCCTCACCGCGACCACGATGATCGGCGCCGTCGTCCGGTACGTGCCCCGGGCGGGCCGCGCCACCGGGCCGCTCGTCCTGCGTCTGTACCTGGTCAGCACCGTCGTCGTCGCCGCGGCCTGCGGGATCTTCCTGCTCACCCTGGACCGGTGGGGCCCCTCGTACGCGCCCCTCGGCACCCTCTCCGCCGGGCTCTTCTTCACCGCCTCCTGCGTCGGCTGGGCGCTGCTCACCCTCCAGGACGGCGTCCTCACCGGCCTCCGGCGGGCGATCTGGGTCCCCGTCGGCAACGCGGTCTTCTCGCTCGGCAAGCTGGTCCTGCTCGTCGTCCTGGCCGCCGCCGTGCCCGTGCTCGGCGTCTTCGTCTCCTGGTCGGCGGCGATCGCCCTGTCCGTCGTCCCGCTCGCCTGGCTCGTCTTCCGGCGGCTCATCCCCCGGCAGGCGCGCGCCGACCGGGACCGCGAGCCGCCGAGCCTGCGCGAGATCGGCCGGTTCATGGCCGGGGACTCGGTCGGCGCGCTCTTCAGCCTCGCCATGATCAACCTGCTGCCGGTGATGGTCGCCGTCCGCTTCGACGCCGCCCACAACGCCTTCTTCTACACGGCGTACACCGTCGGCGGCACGATGGAGTTCATGGCCATCAACATGGCCTCCTCGCTCACCGCGCACGCCTCGCACAGCCCGGACTCCCTCGCCGAGGGGGTACGGGGCGCGCTGCGCCGCATGGCGCTGCTGCTCGTCCCGGTCGTCCTCGTCCTCGTCGTCCTCGCCCCGCTGATCCTCGCGCCCTTCGGCGGCGACTACGCCGAGCACGGCACGACCGTGCTCCGGCTGCTGGCCGTCGCCGCGCTCCCCCGGGTCGCCGTCGAGCTGTACATCGGCGTGCTGCGCGTCCAGGGGCGCACCGGCATGCTGGCCGCCGTGCAGGGCGCCATGTGCGTCCTGGTCCTCGGCAGCGCGGCCGCCCTCCTCGGCCCGTACGGCATCGACGGCGCCGGGATCGCCGTCCTCGCCTCGATGACCGTGACGGCGGCGGTGTGCGTGCCGGGCCTGCGGGCCGTCCTCAAGGGCCGGGCGCCGGAGGCCCGGAAGACTCCCGTCGCCCCCGACGACGACGGGTACGGCACCACCTGGGCGCGCGAGAACGCCTACCTCCGCTCGACGGCCGCCCAGGACACGGTGACGCCCGCGTACGGCGTCCCCGTGTACGTGCCCCGGCCGCGCGCCCCCGAGCCCGCGCCCGGCGAGCGGCCCCCGGCCGTACGGAACCGCTCGTTGCCCGCCGTCCTCTGGGCGCTGCTCGCGGTGACGGTGCTCGCCTTCTGGCTGCCCCTGGCGTTCGCCGCCCCCCTCGGCCCCGGCCACTCCTCCGGCCGGGACCTGCTCGCCGCGCTCCCGGCGCCGACCCTGCTGGCCGGCTCGGTGCTGATCGGCCTCCAGGGCGCGGCGGTCGGCACGCGCACCTTCCACGGCGGATACGCGGGCGTGGTGCTGCTGGTCACCTTCCTCGCCCTGCACACCACGCCGCCGCTCCTGGGCCTGCTTCCGCCGGTCGCGGCCGGTCCGGGTGCCGAGCTGCTGGGCACGGGCCCAGCCGCCCGGTTCGCACCCGTGGTGGTGCAGGGTCTGTGTCTGGCGCTCGCGGCGCTGCTGCTGCGGCTGCTCGGCGCGGGCGGGCGGATCGCGGCCGGGGCGGTGTGGGTGCTGGTGTGGGCCGGCTGGACGGCCCAGCAGTCCCTCGCCGGCGGCCCGCTCCCGCTCCTGCTCGGCCTGGTCGGCCTGACGACGGCGGTGTACGCGATCCGGGGCCCGCGGCCCTGACCGGGCTCAGCGTCGCGGCAGGGGCTGCTTGAAGTACGGGTCCTGCCCGGCCGTTCGGTAGCCGTCGAGCCCCGGTCCGGAGTCGACGGTGAGGTCGCAGCCGGGTCCGGGCACGGGCCGGTTCCAGTGGACGTACGCCTTGGCCCCGGGAAGGGTCGGCGCGACCTGCGGGATCTCGGCGTACCAGTCGCGCTGGCGCTCGGGGCGCTCCGGGTCGGGGGCGGTGGCGAACTCGGCGAGCATGATCGGCTTCCGGTCGGAGACGTTCTCCCGGAGCCAGTCGTAGGCGGGGCGCTGGCTCGCGTCGAAGTCCCGCCAGGTGTCGGTGCCGTGACAGCGGTAGTAGTTGTACTGGTCCATGCCGATCCAGTCGACGTACCGGTCGCCGGGGTAGAGGCGCTTCATCTCGTCGGCCATGCCGAGGTAGCCGGAGACGGTCCACACCCAGACGACGTTGTCGGCGCCGAGCTCCCGGAAGCGGTCGTGGAGGTGCCGATGGGCGGCGACGTACTCGGCGGGGGTGCCGGCGCCCTCCTTGATGCGGGCGTCGACCTCCTGGTCGAAGGAGAGGAAGACCCGCTTGCCGTACTCCTTCACGCGGCGGATCTGCGGGTCGATGATCTCGGCGTCGTACCGGCCGGAGGCGATGTTCTTCCAGCCGAGCTGGGTCTCGGTCCAGCCGGCGTGGTGGGGCTCCTTCCACACGGTGGACTCCCAGGCGAGCATCAGCAGCCGGTCGCGGCCGAGTTCGCGCTCGTCGTCGGTGAGGAGGGTGCCGTCGAGCGCGCTGCCCGACATGTCGTGGTACGTGTACACGAGGTCGAGCTTGCGACCGATCTTCCGCTCGAAGGCGTACACGGGCCGGGTGAGCGAACTGTCCTGGTCGTAGGGGAGATAGGCGCCCCACCAGGCTCCGCAGGGTGCGACGAGCCGGGAGTCGGGGGCGCAGCGGTCGTCACCCTCGGCGACGGTGGCCCACACCCCTATCCCGGCGGTCAGCGCGCCGACGGCGGCGAGGGCGACCGCGAGGCGTCCGGCGGCGGTCCCCCGGGCGTGCCGGCTGCCGGTCACCGGCCCCCACCGGGCCCTCGTTCACGGGACAGGAAGGACTCGGCGTCCGCGGGGGCGACGGCGCCTCTGGTGGCGGCGGGCAGCGGGAGGCCCGGGAGGAAGGTGGCGACCGTGGTGAAGGCGGCAAGCGGGACGAGGAAGGCGGGCACGGAGAAACCTCCGACCAGGAAGAGGAACGTGGCGGTGAGCGCGGCGAGGGCGAGGCTGAGCGGGGCGGCGAGCGCGAACGCCTCCAGGCGGGCGCCCGGGCGCAGTCCGCGCGGCTGCGGGTGGAGCAGGGCGAGACCGGGGCCGAGACAGACGAAGAGCAGGACGGGGACCCAGCGGAGCGGAAAGCCGGCGGGGAGGAGGGTCACGGCGAGGGCGAGCCAGCCGGAGGCGGCGACGGCGGCCCTGGCCCCGTGCCTCCGGGTCCGGGAGGCGGGCGCGGTCGGATCGATGGTCACGGGGCACCGCCCGGGGTGGTGGTCGGCGGGGTGTGGACGAGGACGATCCCGTACGGGTGTTCCTCGACGGTCCTGAACAGCGGGGAGGCCTTGAGCCGGTCACGCAGGACGGTGAAGCCGCCGGCCGGGAGCAGGCCCTCCCCCGAGGTGTAGATGTCCTGGGTGCGGGTGAGGACGACCTGGGCGGTGACGCCGCGCGGGATGCGGTCGGCGAGGTACCGGGCCGGGTCGGCGAGCATCCTCTTGTTCTCGGCGGGGTCCTGCTCGCAGAACCACCAGTGCTCGACGTCGTCGTAGCGGTGCAGGGCCTGCGGAAAGGAGCCGGAGGTGGCGAGGAGCAGCCCGCCCGCCGGCATCCCGTCGATGGCGCGGACGACCAGGTCGGTCTCGGCGGGCGGGGTGTAGTACATGGCGTCCTTGCCGTAGTACGCGGGGAGGAAGCCGGCGGTCAGGGCGAGGAGGGCGGCCGGAAGGGCGACGGCGGTGACCCGGCGGCGGGTGACGGCGGCGCGGCTGCGGCGGGCGCCGCCGGCGGCGGGGACGAGTGCGGCGGCGGCGAAGAACGCCGCGCCGGGCAGCCCGAAGAGGTAGACGCGGAAGAGCATCTCGCCGCCGTAGTCGTTGACGGCGAAGAGCGGCAGGGGGGCGGCCGAGGCGAGCAGCAGCGGCAGGGCGCCGCGGGTGAGGCGGCGGCGGGCGAGGACGGCGATGCCGGCGAAGAGGACGACGGCGAGGGCCATGGCGATGCCGGCCCTGCCGGCGAGTTCGGGACCGGGGCCGGTGAGCTGGCCGGTGTAGCCGGCACGGGAGTTCTGGGTGAGTCGGCCGAGGGAGTCCTTGAGGGTGCCGAGGGTCTCCAGGAAGAGCGGGCGGCCCATGGTGAGGTTCCAGGCCAGCATGATCAGCCCGGTGACGGCGAGGAGGCCGAGGTTGCGGTAGCGCCGGGTGAGGCACAGGGCCGCCAGGACGACGCAGAGCATGACCGGGGTGAGCTGGTGGACCGCGTTGACCGCGAGGATCAGCGGGGACAGGATCAGCACCCCGACGGCCCGTTGCCGGGTGGTCGTGGACGGCGGCACGGCGGCGGCTGCCGGATCGAGCGCGGCGCGGTCGCGGAGCCGTCCGGCGGAGCCCGGCCGGACGAAGTGGCGCAGCACGACGGCGAGTACGGTCAGATGGAGGACGTAGGCGAGGCCCTGCGGGGCGAGGTAGTCCTGTCCGACCCAGTTGGCGAGCTGGAAGATCCAGACGGCGGTCCAGACGAGCCGCCAGTCCTCGGTGAAGGTGCGGTAGAGGAGCACGAGCACCGGCAGGAGGATCAGGCCGAGGACGATGGGCGCCCAGTTGAGGTAGACGGCGGTGGACTCGACGCCGAAGGCGCGGACGAGGGCCGCGTTGAGGGTGAAGAAGCCGGGCCACTGATCGTAGGCGGACATGTTGCCGGACAGGGCCGCGTGCGGGCGGAGTTCACCGGCGCCGAGGATGGTGTCGACGACGGCGTCGTGCTTGGACGCCCACGGGTAGCGCACCGAGTCGTAGAGGACGGCGGGCGCCGCTTTGAGGGCGACGAGGAGCCCGACGCAGTAGACGAGCGGCCAGCCGGGTGAGGTCCCGGCGCGGCGCAGCGCCACCAGGAAGCCCGCGGTGAGGATGACGAGGGAGGCGTAGAAGGTGACGGGCAGCCGGTCGAGGAGTCCGTAGTCGTCCATGGAGCGGAAGTCGGTCAAGGGCAGCGAGAGCCCCCACGACCCGAGGCCGAGCACCAGGAGGGCGGGGAGCAGCCGGGAGAGGGCGGGGACGGGGGCACGGCGCGGGTGCGGCGCGGACGTCTCCGGACGGCCGCCGTCCTTCCGCTCGGGGGCGCCGGGACGCGCGGGCACGGCCTCCTCGCCCACCGGTGCCGGCTCTTGGTGGTGCTGTCGCACGACGTCTTCCCCCCACTGTCCCCCGGGCGAGGCGAGGGAACGCATCTCGATTCTGCCCTGGTATGCAACTCCCGTCTCGTGAACGGGCTTTGTCCGGCCGGGTCCACCCCGCCCCGTCGGCTCCCGCCGCCGGTCAGCCGGCGAACCCGGGCCCCTTCAACAGCGCCCTGCCCCTGCGGTAGAGGCGCCAGCCGACGGTGGGCAGCGAGTCGGGGTAGGGGGCGGAGCGGGCGCCCGTGCCCTCCATCCACGCCTCGACGTCGGCGGTGGTGTGGCCGCGCCGGACGATGAGCCGGGCGAGCCGGAAGAGTTCGTCGGTCCGGGAGCTGAGCGCGTGCCGGACGGCGACGGCGGAGGCGTAGCCGGCGGCCTTCGCGGCCCGCCGGACGGCCGGACTGTTGTAGCCGTGCGGGTAGGCGAGGTGGATCACCTCGTGCCCGAGGACGTCCTCGAGGGCCGTCTTCGCCTCGCGCAGTTCGCGGCGCAGGACGTTCGGCGCGAGGGTGTCGAGCTGCGGGTGGGTGACGGTGTGGGCGCCGACCTCCATCCCGTACTGCTCCAGGCGCGGGACCTGGGAGAGGGTCATCATCGGCGCGGGCGGCAGCAGGCAGGGCCGGCCGGGGGTGATGGCGCCGGTGGTCAGGTACGCGGTGGCCGGGAGGCCGCGCGAGGCGAGCGCCTCGGCGGTCGGCCCGACCAGGTCGGCGAAGCCGTCGTCGAAGGTGAGGACGACGGGCCGGGGCGGCAGCGGGGTGCCGGCGGTGAGGTGTTCGACGAGGGTGCCGACGGTCAGCGGGGTGCGGCCGCTGCCGGTGATCACGTCGAGGTGGGAGGCGAACTGCCGTGGAGTGACGGTGAATTCCGCGATCCAGGACGGGGGATCGTCCATCACCGGGTGGTAGAGGAGGACCGGTATGCGGGTGTGCGCAGGGGCGCCGTTCATCGGGGGGCTCCCGTGGAGAGACGCGCCTTGAGGTAGCCGACGGGGCCGTAGAGCATGCCGCGGCGTTCGAGGCGGGAGAGGGACGCGGGCCAGGGGTGGTGCCGGGTGCCGTGCTCGCCGGGGACGCCGTCGCCGTGGGCCGTGCCGCGCTCGGCCGTCACGGCCCGGGCGTGAGCGAGGCCGCACGGCACCCGGGCGAGGAGCGCGGGCAGCAGGGCGGGGCGGCGGATCAACGTGGCGGTGAGATAGGCGGTGAGGCCTGCGCCGTAGCCGTACGCCTGGTTCCGCAGGTCCTGCCAGGTCTCGCGGTGGTGGTGCCAGACGAGGGCGTCGGGGGTGTAGCGGAGCCTGTGCCCGGCGGAGAGGACGGCGACGAAGGCGTACAGGTCGTCGCCGCCCTTCGCGGCGGTCCCGGTGCCGGTGGCGGGGTCGAAGCCGCCGGCCCGGCGCAGGGCCTCGGCGCGGAAGGCCATGTTGGCGCCGGAACCGAAGCTGCCGGCGGTGAACGGGAAGAGCGGTTCGTCGGCGGGCGGCCGGGCCGGATCGTACAGGCGCGGGGCGAAGCCCTTGGCGAAGCCGCCGTGCGATTCGAGGAGGACCTGGGCGGGGGTGGCGAGCCGGGCGGGCAGGATCAGGCCGGTGACGCAGCCGAGACCGGGGTCGGCGGCGAAGGGCCCGGCGAGGGCGGTGAGCCAGTGCGGGTCGGCGACGACGTCGTCATCGGTGAAGGCGATCACCTCGCTCCGGACGGCGGCGACCCCGGCGTTGTGGGCGGCGGCGAGACCGGGGACGTCCTCGCGGACGTACCGGACGCGGTCGGCGTACTTCCGGGCGACCAGGTCCCGGGTGTCCGCGGTCCGGGGCGCGTTGTCGACGACGACGACCTCGAAGTCGGGGTGGTCCTGGGCGAGGAGCGAGTCGAGGGCACGGGCGAGCTGCTCGGGACGCTCCCGGGTGGCGACGACGACGGAGGTGCGGGGCGGGGCGGCCGCACCGGTTTTCCCCCGGGCCCGAACATCGGCTTCCCCCGGGGCCCCGGCGTCGTCCTCCCCCCGGGCCCCGGTGTCGGCTTCCCCCCGGGCTTCCGCGAGCCGTTCCGCGTCGGAGAGGGGCGCGGGCCGGGCGAGCCGTTCCCGGGCGAGGGCGGCGAGCACGCCGGCGGGGTCCTCGCCGTCCGGGACGGTCCCGACGACGGTGGCGGCGGGCCGCCCCCGGAGCCGTACGAGCGCGTAGACGTCACCGGCCCCGACCTCCGGGCCGCCGGGTGCGGGCCGGAACGACAGGACGGGCCCGTCGGGCGCGGCGAGGTCGAGCTCGGCGACGGAGAGGGGGCGGGGCGGGCGGCTGTTCAACGGGGCTCCCCAGGGAGATGCGGAGACGGGCGCGGGGACGCGGGGCGACGGGCCGGGACGGAACGGAGGGACCCCACCCGGGCCAGGCCTCACGGTTCGGAAGGGCCGGGCCGGAAGGAGCGGTTCGGGAGGGTCGCGCCGGAAGGAGCGGTTCGGAAGGGCTGGTTCGGGAGGGTCGGGCCGGAAGGAGCGGTTCGGGAGGGTCGGGCCGGAAGGGCTGGTTCGGGAGGGCTGGTTCGGGAGGGCCGGGTCTGAAGGGGCCGTGCGCCGCGGCACACGGGGCTCCTCCATCGGCCCCTCCGGCGGCCCCGTCACCGCCCGCCGCGGCTATCGGTGGCCCCGCAGCCGGGCGACGCCGTTGAGCGCGGCTCGGGCCCGGGCCGCGAGGGCGGGCCGGTCGCGGACGAAGCCGTGGGCGCGGCGGGCGGGTTCGCGCCCCAGCCAGTGCAGGGCGGCCCGGGCACCGGGGACGAAGACGGCCCCCTCGCCGACCGTCAGCTCCCCGGTCTTCAGCGCGTCCTTGTACTCGGCGTCGCCGCGCCCCAGGTCCAGCATCCCGATCCCGGCTCCCACCGCCGCCTCGGCCATCCGCAGGTGCAGCACGAGGCCGGGCGAGTACGTCGCGAACTCGGGGTCGTACGCGGGGAACCAGCAGGACAGCACGGTCGCGGAGCGCAGCCCGAAGTGCGCGGCGATCGGCCGCTCCCCCACGTACAGCACGGACAGCACGCCGGAGCAGCCGGGCGCGCTCCGCTCGTGGAGGCGGCGGACGAGGGTGCTGATCCACTCCTGGGCGAAGCGGTCGCCGCGGCCGGTCCTGCGGTACTGGGCGGACTTCCACTCCATGAGGGTGCGCAGGGCCGCCGGGTCGCGCTCGTCGAAGACGAACCGGACCTCGCCGTCGGCGCGGCGGGCGAGCCGGCGTTCCTTGGCGAGGGTGGTCCTGAGGAACTTGGGGGACCGGACGCGCAGCAGCGCCTCGTAGGCGGCGTACCCCTCGCCGACGTCGATGACGGGGGAGGCGAAGGACTCGGCGGCGGCGCCCGCGAAGACGGGCTGTCCATCCTCCAGGTTGTCGAACTCCCACGTCGCGATCCCGCAGGCGCGGAGCACCGCCCGCGCGTCCGGCCGCAGCCCGGGACGGAGAACGGCGCCCTGGCTGTCGGAGACGCCGAAGCCGATGGCCCGGCCCTGCCCCAGCGGCCCCTTCTCGAAGGGGAAGAAGCCGACCGGCTCGTCCCCCTCCCACCACACGGCGGCCCGCGACCGGGGCCGCACCTCGGCCACGGCGAGGGTGAACTCCGGCTCCATGAAGGGGTTCGCGGGCGCACCGGACTTGACCCGCAAGTCCCGCCACGCCTCGACCTCGCGCTCGCTCAGCTCCCCCGGCCGCACGATCCGCACACGAAAAGCACTCACCCTGCCGACCCCCCGGTCCAACCCCCTGGGCACTGCCAGGACAGGACGGTACCGGTCCGCAACGCTCGGAGACAGGGATACTCGGTCTTTCCGTGACCAACCCGTGAAGGTGGGGACACGGCGAAGTCCCTTGCCACGAGCCGCACTTCCACCCGCCCGCTCCGGAAACCCCGTGGCCGCGGTACGAGCGCTCCCCTACCGTTGGCCACCCCTTTCCCGGAAGAAGGCGACGCCATGACCACCCACCGCCCGACGACCACCCTCTGGCGCCCCACGGGCCCCGTGGAGCTGGACCTCGTCCGGGAGTCGGGGTGGCGCGCCTGGCCGCCGCGGCTTCCGGAGCAGCCGATCTTCTACCCGGTGTTGAACGAGGAGTACGCGATCCGGATCGCCCGCGACTGGAACGTCAAGCACAGCGGTGCCGGATTCGTCACCCGCTTCGAGGTCGACGCGGAGTTCCTGCGCAGGTACCCGGTCCAGCAGGCGGGCGGGCGGACGATCCTCGAACTGTGGGTGCCGGCGGAGGAGCTGGAGGAGTTCAACGCGCATATCGTGGGGGAGATCGAGGTGGTACACGAGTTCCGCTGAACGCCACTGAACGGCGATGAACGTCGCTGAACGCCGTTTCCCGTGCCGAGGAGTGCCCGATGAGCGTGCGCCGCGCGGTCCCCAATCTCCGGACCGAGTCCCCCGAGGAGAACAGGGACTTCTACGGGCTCCTCGGTTTCGAGCAGGTCATGGACCACGGCTGGATCGCGACGCTCGCCTCGCCGGCCGTGCCCGCCGCCCAGATCAGTCTGATGGGCGCGGACGCGACGGCTCCCGTCTCCCCCGACCTGAGCGTGGAGGTGGAGGACGTGGACGCGGTGTACGCGGCGGTGCGGGCGGCGGGCGCGGAGATCGTGCATCCGCTGACGGACGAGGAGTGGGGCGTCCGGCGCTTCTTCGTACGGGACCCGGACGGCCGGGTCGTCAACGTGCTCGGCCACCGGGCCTGAGGGGCCCCGACGCCACCGGCCGGCCCGCGCGGCCCCGTCCTCCTCCCCCCGGGCCTCAGACCACCCGCACGCCCCTCCGCCACACCTCCGACACCAGCGGCACCCCCGGCCGGTAGGCCAGGTGGACGTGGGACGGGGCGTTCAGGAGGGTGAGGTCGGCCCGGGTGCCGGGGGCGAGGCGGCCGATGTCGGTGCGGCGGAGGGCGGCCGCGCCGCCGGCCGTGGCGGACCACACCGCCTCGTCGGGGGTCATGCCCATGTCCCGGACCGCCAGGGCGATGCAGAAGGGGACGGAGGAGGTGAAGGAGGAGCCCGGGTTGCAGTCGGTGGAGAGGGCGACCGTGACGCCCGCGTCCAGGAGGCGGCGGGCGTTCGGCCACTCGGCGCGGGTGGAGAACTCCGCCCCCGGGAGGAGGGTGGCGACCGTGTCGCCCGAGGCCAGGGCGTCCACGTCCGCGTCCGTCAGGTGCGTGCAGTGGTCCGCGCTCGCCGCGTCCAGTTCCACCGCCAGTCGGACGCCGGGGCCGTACGAGAGCTGGTTGGCGTGGACGCGGGGGTGGAGGCCCTTCGCCCTGCCGGCGGTGAGGATCGCGCGGGCCTGGTCGCCGTCGAAGGCGCCCTTCTCGCAGAAGACGTCCACCCAGCGGGCGTACGGGGCGCAGGCGTCCAGCATCGGGCCGGTGACCAGGTCGACGTAGGCCGCCGGGTCGTCGGCGTAGTCCGGGGGGACGATGTGCGCGCCGAGGTACGTGACCTCGTCCGTGTGCTCGGCGGCGATGCGCAGGGCGCGGGCCTCGTCCTCGACCGTCAGGCCGTAGCCGGACTTCGTCTCGAAGGTGGTCGTGCCCTGGGCCAGGGCCTCGCGCAGGTAGCGGGCGACGTTCGCCGACAGGGCCTCGTCGCTCGCCGCGCGGGTCGCCGCGACCGTGGTGCGGATGCCGCCCGCCTCGTACGGCCGCCCGGACATGCGGGCGTTGAACTCGGCCGTGCGGTCGCCCGCGAAGACCAGGTGCGAGTGGGAGTCCACGAAGCCGGGGATCACCGCCCGGCCGCCCGCGTCGACCCGGTTGTCAGTGGCGGGTGCTTTGCTGGATTCACCGACCCAGACGACGCGGTCGCCTTCGACGACGACGGCCGCGTCCCGGATCAGCCCCAGAAGACTTCCTCCCCCGCTCTCGAACTTGCTCGAGCGGGGGGACCCCCATCCGAGGGAGGGATCGTTGGTGACCAGGCTCGCGATGTTGACGATGGCGGTGGCGGGCGTCGCCACGGCGCTGTTCGCGCTCGTGGGGGCGGAGGTCGCCGCCGCGCTGTTCCTCGTCTCGGGGCCGGTGTTCATGGTGAGGGGTGTCTCCTTCAGCCGCGCAGGGCGGCGATCGAGTCGGCGAGGGCCCGGGGCACGTCCGGTACGGACGAGTGGACCCCGTCCCGCACGACGTGGCGGCCGCCCACGACCGTGTGACGCACGTCCGCTGCCGACGCTGCGAATACCGCCGTCTCGGCTGCCAGACGCGGTGCCGGTCCCGCTGTCCTGACGGAGTCCAGGGCGATCGTCGTGAAGTCGGCGAGGGCGCCCGGCGTCAGCTCGCCCGCCTCCTGCCAGCCGAGGGCCGCGTGGCCGTCCGCCGTCGCCGCGCGGAGCAGCGCGGCCGCCGTCCAGTGGCCCCGGATGTGGGTGCGCAGGCGCTCGTCGAGCTCCATGGCCCGCGCCTCTTCGAGGAGGTCCACGACCGCGTGGCTGTCGCTGCCCAGGGAGAGGGGGGAGCCGGCGCGCTGGAGGTCCACCGCCGGGCCGATGCCGTCCGCGAGGTCGCGTTCGGTCGTCGGGCACATGCAGGTGCCGGTGGAGGACGAGCCGATGAGGGCCACGTCGCCGGGGGTGAGGTGGGTGTTGTGGACGCCGGTCGTGCGGGGGCCGAGCACGCCGTGTTCGGAGAGGAGTTGCGTGGGGGTGAGGCCGTGGGCCGCCAGGCAGGCGTCGTTCTCGGCCGTCTGTTCCGAGAGGTGGACGTGGAGGGGTGCCTCCCGTCGCCGGGCCCAGTCGGCCACCGCGGCCAGCTGGTCCGCCGGGACGGCCCGTACGGAGTGGATCGCCGCCCCGATCCGTGCGCCGTCCCGCTCCTTGAGCGCCGACGCCCGTTCGGCCCAGGCGTCGGCCGTGCCGTCGGTGAAGCGCAGCTGGTGGTGCTCGGGCGGGGCGCCGAAGCCGGAGGAGAGGTAGGCGGTGTCGAGGAGGGTGATGCGGATGCCGGCCTCGGCGGCGGCCGCGATCAGGGCCTCGCCCATGGCGTTGGGGTCGGCGTACGGGGCGCCGCCGGGGGCGTGGTGGAGGTAGTGGAACTCGCCGACGGAGGTGATGCCGGCGAGCGCCATCTCCGCGTACACCGCGCGGGCGAGGGCGAAGTAGCTGTCGGGGGTGAGGCGCTGGGCGACCTTGTACATGGTGTCGCGCCAGGTCCAGAAGGTGCCGGAGCCGACCTGGACCGTGCCGCGCAGGGCGCGGTGGAAGGCGTGCGAATGGGCGTTGGCCAGGCCCGGAACCGTCAGGCCGCGCAGGACCTCGGCGCCCGGGGGCGGGGCCTCCACGCCCGTGCGGACGGCCGCGATCCAGCCGTCCGCCACCTCCAGGGCGACGCCCGGCTCGACGACGGGGTCGATCCAGGCGTGCTCCAGCCAGTACGTGGTCGTCAGCGGCACGCCAGCTCCTCCAGTACGTCGGCGAGTGCGCGGACCCCGGCCAGGCAGTCGTCCTCGGCCGCGAACTCGGCCGGGGAGTGCGAGACGCCCGTGGGGTTGCGTACGAACAGCATGGCGGTCGGGATCGATTCGGACAGAATGCCCGCGTCGTGGCCCGCGCCCGTGCCGAGGACCGGGACCTTGCCCGAGGGCCCCGGGGTGCCGGCGGCCGAGTCGCCCAGGATCCGGGACAGCTCGTCGCGCAGGGCGTGCGAGAAGTCCACGACCGGGGTGAAGGACTCGCGGACGACCGTGAGGTCGATGCCGTGGCGGTCGGCGTAGTCGCGGGCCGCCGTCTCGACGCCCGCGACGACCGCGTCCAGGGCGTCCTGGTCGGCGGCGCGCGCGTCGAGCCAGCCGCGCACGAGGGAGGGGATGGCGTTGACGCCGTTGGGCTCGACCGCGATCTTGCCGAAGGTGGCGACGGCGCCCGCGAGTTCGGCCTCGCGGCGGGCGGCGAGGACGGTCTCGGCGTAGGTGAGCATCGGGTCGCGGCGGTCCACGAGCCGGGTGGTGCCGGCGTGGTTGGCCTCGCCCGCGAAGTCGTACCGCCAGCGGCCGTGCGGCCAGATGGAGGAGGCGACGCCGATCGCGTCGCCGGACAGGTCCAGGGCCCGGCCCTGCTCGACGTGCAGTTCCACGAAGGCGCCGATGCGGGCCAGCCGCTCCGGGTCGGGGCCGATGGCCTCGGGGTCGTACCCGGCGGCCTCCATGGCCTGCGGGAGGCCGACCCCGTCGCCGTCGCGCAGCTCGTACGCCTGCTCCTTCGTCAGGCGTCCGGCGGTGAGCCGGGAGCCGACGCAGGCGAGGCCGAAGCGGGCGCCCTCCTCGTCGCCGAAGTTGACGATGGCGAGGGGGCGCTTGAAGGAGACGCCCCGGGCGCGCAGTTCGTCGAGGGCGGCGAAGGAGGAGACGACGCCGAGGGGGCCGTCGAAGGCGCCGCCGTCGGGGACGGAGTCCAGGTGGGAGCCGGTGACGACGGCGTCGCCGGCCGTGGGGTCGCCGAGCCAGGCCCACTGGTTGCCGTTGCGGTCGGTCTCGACGTCCAGGCGGCGGGCCTCGGCCTGCATCCGGAACCAGAGGCGGCAGTCGGCGTCGGCGTCCGTCCAGGCGTAGCGGCGGTAGCCACCGGAGGCGGCGCTGCGGCCGAGGGGCCGCAGCGACCGCCACATGGCGTGGAAGGTCTCGCTCACGCGGAGCCTTCCCCGGAGGCGGAGACGCCGGAGCCGGACGCCTCGTCCTGGGAGTCCTCGCGCATCGGGATGCGGACGCCCTTCTCGTCGGCGACCCGCTCCGCGATGTCGTAACCGGCGTCGACGTGCCGGATGACGCCCATGCCCGGGTCGTTGGTCAGCACGCGGCGGATCTTCTCGCCCGCGAGGGCGGTGCCGTCGGCCACCGAGACCTGGCCCGCGTGGATCGAGCGGCCCATGCCGACGCCGCCGCCGTGGTGGAGGGAGACCCAGGAGGCACCGGAGGCGACGTTGACCATGGCGTTCAGGAGCGGCCAGTCCGCGATGGCGTCGGAGCCGTCGAGCATGGCCTCGGTCTCGCGGTACGGGGAGGCGACCGAGCCGCAGTCCAGGTGGTCGCGGCCGATGGCGAGGGGGGCGGCGAGGGTGCCGTCGGCGACCATGTCGTTGAACATGGCGCCGGCCTTGTCGCGCTCGCCCTGGCCGAGCCAGCAGATGCGGGCGGGCAGGCCCTGGAAGTGGACGCGCTCGCCGGCCATCCTGATCCAGCGCGCGAGGGACTCGTTCTCCGGGAAGAGGTCGAGGATCGCCTTGTCGGTCTTGTGGATGTCCGAGGCCTCGCCGGAGAGGGCGGCCCAGCGGAACGGGCCCTTGCCCTCGCAGAACAGCGGGCGGATGTACGCCGGGACGAAGCCCGGGAAGGCGAAGGCGCGGTCGTATCCGGCGAGCTGGGCCTCGCCGCGGATCGAATTGCCGTAGTCGAAGACCTCGGCGCCCGCGTCCATGAAGCCGACCATGGCCTCGACGTGCCGGGCCATCGACTCGCGGGCCCGGGTGGTGAACCCGGCCGGGTCCTTCGCCGCCGCGTCGGCCATGTCCTCGAAGGCGATGCCGACGGGGAGGTAGGAGAGCGGGTCGTGGGCGGAGGTCTGGTCCGTGACGATGTCGATCGGGGCGCCCTCGGCCAGCATCCGGGGCAGCAGTTCGGCGGCGTTGCCGAGGAGGCCGACGGAGAGCGGGCGGCGGGCGTCGCGGGCCTCGGTCGCGAGCGCGAGGGCGTGCTCCAGGGAGTCGGCCTTGACGTCCAGGTAGCGGTGCTCGATGCGGCGCTCGATGGCGCGCGGGTCGACGTCGATGCAGATCGCGACGCCGTCGTTCATCGTCACGGCGAGCGGCTGGGCGCCGCCCATGCCGCCGAGCCCGGCGGTCAGGGTGATGGTCCCGGCCAGGGTGCCGCCGAACTTCTTCGCGGCGACGGCGGCGAAGGTCTCGTACGTGCCCTGGAGGATGCCCTGGGTGCCGATGTAGATCCAGGAGCCGGCCGTCATCTGGCCGTACATGGTGAGGCCGAGCTGCTCCAGGCGCCGGAACTCCTCCCAGTTCGCCCAGTCGCCGACCAGGTTGGAGTTGGCGATGAGGACGCGCGGGGCCCACTCGTGGGTCTGCATGACGCCGACCGGGCGGCCGGACTGGACGAGCATCGTCTCGTCCTGCTTGAGGGTGCGCAGGGTGCGGACCATCGCGTCGAAGGAACGCCAGTCGCGGGCGGCCCTGCCGGTGCCGCCGTAGACGACGAGCTTGTCGGGGTGCTCGGCGACCTCGGGGTCCAGGTTGTTCTGGAGCATCCGGAGGGCGGCCTCCTGCTGCCATCCCAGGGCGCTCAGTTCCGTACCGCGCGGGGCCCGTACGGGGCGGGGTCCTGACATGGCGGTGCCTCCTCGAATGTCGTTCAGATATTCACATCCTGGCGGCATGAATAGATGTAGTCAACAGGGCCGGGCGGGAGGCGCGGCGCGGGACCCGTCCCCTCCCGCTCCCGCACCCGATGGACGACCATGGGTCCCATGGCCTCCTCCCGTCGCGATCTCGCCGTCCGCGCCTCCGTCGACCAAGGACTCCTCTCCCCCGCCGAACCGGTCGTCGCCCTCCTCGACACCGCCGGCATCCGCGCCTCCGCCGCCGCCCTGACCGGCGCCTTCGCCGCCGTCACCGACGCGCCCGTGCTGCACGCCTTCGCCGTGAAGGCCGCCCCGCTCGTCCCCGTCCTGCGCCTGCTCCACGAGGCCGGGATCGGGGCCGAGGTGGCGAGCCCCGGCGAGCTGGCCCTCGCCCGCGCCGCCGGGGTCCCGCCGGAGCACACCGTGCTCGACTCCCCCGCCAAGACCCCGGACGAGCTGCGCCGGGCCCTCGCGCTCGGGGTCGCGGTCAACGCCGACAACCTCCAGGAGCTGGACCGGCTCGACGCCCTCGTGGCCGCCGCGCCCACCGCCTCGCCCCTCGGCCTCCGGGTGAACCCGCAGGTCGGAGCAGGTTCCATCGACGCGCTCTCCACCGCGACCGCCACCTCCAAGTTCGGCGTGGCGCTCCGCGACGAGGGCGCCCGCAAGACCGTCGTCCAGGCCTACCTGGACCGCCCGTGGCTGACCCGGCTGCACACCCACACCGGCTCCCAGGGCGTGCCGCTCGCCCTGATGGCGCAGGGCGTCGGGGAGGCGTACGCGCTCGCCGAGGAGATCAACCGGGCCGCCGGCCGCCGACAGGTCGACACCCTGGACATCGGCGGCGGCCTGCCGGTGAACTTCGCCTCCGACGAGGAGACGCCGACGTACGCGGAGTACGCCCGGCTGCTCGCCGACGCCGTCCCCGGGCTCTTCGACGGCCGCTACCGCCTCGTCACCGAGTTCGGGCGCTCACTTCTGGCCAAACACGGGACGGTCCTCGCCCGGGTGGAGTACACCAAGACCTCCGGGGGCCGCCCGATCGCCGTCACCCACGCGGGCGTGCAGCTCGCCACCCGTACGGTCTACGCCCCCGGCTCCTGGCCGCTGCGCGTCCTCGCGTACGACTCCGAGGGGCGGCCCCGCACCGGGGAGACCGCCGTCCAGGACGTGGCGGGGCCCGCCTGCTTCGCCGGGGACCTGATCGCCACGGCCCGCGAGCTGCCGCTGCTGCGGCCGGGGGACGTGGTGGCGGTGCCGGACACCGGCGCGTACTACTTCGCCCACCACTACGCGTACAACAGCCTGCCCCGGCCGGCGATCCACGGCTTCGACGCGGCGGAGGACGGGACGGTGGCGTTCACGGCCGTACGGAGGGCCCAGACGCCCGAGGAGATCGTCGCCGAGGCGGGCGGGGACCTGGCGGACGCGCTGGTACGGCCCCCGGGCGGGCCGGTGCGGCCCCGGGGACGGGCGGAAGGTGACCGGTCGTCCGGTAGCGCCGCCCCCTCGCCCCGGCTTCCATGAGGACATGAGCGGAACGAGTGCGGACACCACCTGCGTCGTCGTCGAACGGCGGGTCGCCGCCTCCCCCGGGCCGGTCTGGGAGGCGATCACCGACCTGCCGGACCTGCCCCGCGTCCTGACCGGCGTCCGGAAGGTGGAGGTGCTCACCCCGGGCGGCTTCGACGTGGGCACGCGCTGGCGCGAGACCCGGCGGATGCTGGGCCGGGAGGCGACGGAGGAGATGACCGTGACCGCATGCGAGCCGCCCGACCGGTACGTCACGGTCGCCGACTCCCACGGCATGCACTACGTCTCCGAGCTCACCCTCGCGCCCGACGGGACCGGGTCCACCGTCCTGCGGATGTCCTTCTCCGCCCGGCCCGCGCACGGGCGCGCCCCCGGCCTCCTGGGCCGGGCGTTCGCCCGCCTCGGGGCGAAGGCGGTCGCCAAGGCGCTCGCGAAGGACCTGTCGGACATCGCGCACGCCGTGGAGTACCGGACCTGACGCGGCCCCGTGGCACGTGTCCGCCACGTAGGAGGGATCAATTTCCGTCAGACCCGGGCATGTTCCGATGGAAAATGCCAGAACACCTCCCGCGGAGCGGAACGTTCAGTAGCGTCACCGTCACTGCCGCACGTTCGCACGCCGCATCGGGAGGGGAATCCGCGTGCCCGGAATCGACGAGTGCCTGACGGAGGCCATGACCCTACCGGGTGCTCGGGGCGCCTCCCTGGTCGACTGGACCAGCGGGCTCGCACTGGGAACGGCGGGCGAGTCACCCGTCGGGGACCACGAGACCACGGCCGCCGAGACCGCCGAACTGGCCCGCTCGGCGGCCGAATTCGACACCTTCCTGGCGACGGACGACGACTCCGGAGGGGGCGGGGACGACGGAAGACCCGAGAAGGCCGGCGGACCCCCCGTCGAGGACCTGATCGTCACCACCCGCGCCGGCTACCACGTCCTCCGCTTCGTCGAGACCTCCTTCGACAGCAGCGTCTTCCTCCACCTCTGGCTCGACCGCGACACCGGCAACCTCGCCCTCGCCCGCATGAGGCTCCGCGACATAGCCGAGAAGCTGGTCCTCGGATGAGCGCGGTCGCCACCCCCGTCTCCCCGATGCTGGTCCGGCTCGCCGCCGAGAAGGCCACCGGGGCCCTGCTGCGCGACCACGGCACGCTCTACCTCGTGGACGGCCGGGTCGTGCACGCCGAGAGCCCGGCCGCCCCCGGCGTCGACGTCCTCCTCACCACCGGCGGCCGGCTGCCCCGGGAGAACTGGGACGAGGCCGTCGACCGGGCCGGCGCCCACCGCGCGGTGGGCCGCTTCCTGGTCGACAGCGGCCGGCTCCAGGACGGGGAGCTGGAGATCTGCCACCTCGGCGCCGTCTTCGACGCGGCCTTCTTCGCCCTCTCCCCCACCAGCGGCCCGACCCGCTTCCGGTACGGGGTGGGGCACTGGTTCGGGACGGTGCGGCCGGTCTCGGCCGAGGCAGTCGAGCGCGAGACGGTGCGCCGCCGCGAACTCCTCGACGCCGTCTGGCCGTACCCCGCCGTGGACACCGCCCCGGTCGTCCCCCGCCCCGCCGCCCCCGGCCAGACCGTGGGGGCCCGGCAGCGCGCGCTGCTCGCGGCGGCCGACGGCGAGCGCACCCCGGCCGAGCTGGCCCGGCTGCTCGGCCGCCCCGCCTTCCACACCCTCCTCGACGTACGGAGGCTCGCCGCCGCCGGTCTCGTCGAGACCCCGCTCACGCCCGAACCCGAACCCGACCCCGTGCCACCGGCCCTCTTACCCGTCCCGCCGGTGCCCGATCCCGACATCGCCCTGCTGCGCCGGCTCCGTGACGCCCTGGAGGCACACCTGTGATGAGGCGTGCCCTGCGCATGCGCGCCGAGAGGAGACAGCTCATGACGGCAGAAGCCGAGGTCCTCGGCGAGCTGAGACGGCTGCGGGCGCGGCTGCCCCAGCTCACCGGAGCCCTGGCGGCCAGCGCCGACGGACTCGTCCTGGCCCACGACACCGTGGACGGCGAGGCCGAGAGCGTGGCCGCGCTGACCGCGGCGGCGCTCGGCGTCGGCCAGCGCCTGACCGACTCCACCGGCCAGGGCCGCTTCCGCGAACTGCTCGTACGCGGCGAGAGCGGCTACGTGGCGACGTACGCGGCGGGCGGCTCGGCCGTCCTGACGCTGCTCGCGGAGCCCCGGATCAACGTGGGGCGGCTCCACCTGGAGGCCCGCAGGTCCAGCGCCAGGATAGGCGAGCTGGTCGACGGCGCGCTTGAGCGCAGGGAGCCGAACCGGCTGGGGCAGCTCCCGCCCCCGTACCCGGGCAGGCCCCCGCTCCCGGGGAAGCCGCCGCCCGCCGCGGGCCCCCCGGTCCGGGAGGTCCGCCGGCCCGGGAGCGCGTAGCCGGGGAGCCCGCGCCCCCTGAAACCCGCACCCCGGAAGCCCGCAGTCCCCGAAGCCCGCAACCCCTGAAGTCCGTAACCCCAGAAGGAAGAAGTACGACACCATGGCGAACACCGAGACCTCCCTCAAGGAAGCGGCCTCCATCGACGGCGCGATCGGCGCTGCGCTCGTCGACTACACCAGCGGCATGGCGCTCGGCACGATCGGCGGCGGCAAGGAGCTGGACCTGAACGTGGCCGCGGCCGGCAACACCGACGTCGTCCGGGCCAAGGTCCGGGCGATGGAGATGCTGGGCCTGAACGACGAGATCGAGGACATCCTCATCACCCTCGGCACCCACTACCACCTGATCCGGCTGCTCAAGGGGCGCAACACCAACGGCCTCTTCCTCTACCTGGCCCTGCACAAGGACCGGGCGAACCTGGCGATGGCCCGCCACCAGCTCAAGAAGATCGAGAACGAGCTGGAGGTCTGACGGCCGGAAGGAGTCCGGCCGGCTACTCCACGAACAGGCCCCGCGCCGCCGCCTTCGCGTCGAACTCCTCCAGGCGCGCCTGCGCGTTGGGGAGTTCGTCGGCCATGGCCTCCAGGAGGACCCGGCCGAGCATCATGGGGGCGCAGGCGGTGTCGAAGGCGAGCCCGGTGCCGACGGCGGCCGGGATCAGCAGGTCGCTGTGGGCGGCGACGGGCGCGAACGCCGAGTCGGCGACGGTCACGACCGCGAGTCCGGCCGCCCGCGCGTACTCCAGGGCCTCGACGACCTCGCGCGGGTGCCGGGGCAGCGCGAAGCAGAGCAGAGCCGTGGCCCCGGCCCGTACGGCCGCGTCGACGCGGTCCGTGAGCATCGAGCCGCCCTCGTCGAGGAGCCGCACGTCCGGGTGCACCTTGGCGGCGAAGTAGGCGAAGCCGCGCGCCTGCGAGGAGGCGGCCCGCAGCCCGAGCACGGGCAGCGGGCGGGAGCGGGCGAGCAGCCGGCCGGCCCGCTCGACGGGCCCGGGGTCCGCGAGCAGCCCGGCGAGGTGCCGGAGGTTCTCGATCTCGGCGAGCACGGCCTGCTGGTACTCGTTGTGCTCCTCGCCCCCGCCGGAACCGGCTTCGGCCTCGGGAGGCGCGACCTCGCGCAGGTGGCGGCGGAGCGCCGGGTAGCCGTCGAAGCCGAGGGCGACGGCGAAGCGGGTGACGGAGGGCTGGCTGACCCCGGCGAGCTCGGCCAGCTCCACGCTGGACAGGAACGGCACGTCCGCGGCGCGCCGCACCATGCAGTGCGCGATCCGCCGCTGGGTCGGCGTCAGCCGGTGCCCCTCGAAGAGGGCCTGGAGCCGACCGGCCGGGCTGTCGCTCACGTCGCCCTCCCCTTTCACCTATTCACTCGCACATCGCTCTGCATAAGGATATGCACGATCCGGCACGGGCGGGGGCGGAAGGGGGCACGGGAAGGGGGCACGGAAGGGACACGGGAAAGGGCCCCTCACCACCGGGAGGGGCCCTTCCGCGGAGCTTGGCGCGGGGACCGCCGCACCCCCGTTGCCGGGGGGCGGGACGACGGCGGTCCCCGCGAGGGACACGGACCCGGGTCAGGGCCGGTCCGCGTCCGCGGCGTCTCTGGAGGCCCGGGAGCCGCTCCGGAAGTCCGTGACGCCGACGAGGAACAATCTGCCGGACCCGTGTTAAGCGGGTGCTGCACGGACGTGACGTGCTCGTACCAGTTGCGCGAACACCTCCGCGCGGCCCGCGCCCGGACCCGCCCGGCGCCGCCGCCCGCCCGCGTCCGGGCCTACTTCGCGGTGCCGCCCGCCAGGAAGGCCAGCAGGTCCTGGCGGCTGACGACGCCGGTCGGCTTGCCCTCGACCAGGACGATCGCCGCGTCGGCGGACTCGCCCAGGACGGCCATCAGGTCGGCCACGGGCTCGCCGGAGCCGACCTGCGGCAGCGGCGCGCTCATGTGGCGCTCCAGCGGGTCCTCCAGGGACGCCTTCTTGGTGAAGAGCGCGTCCAGCAGCTCGCGCTCGACGACCGAGCCGACGACCTCGGCGGCCATGACGTCGGGGTGGCCGGCGCCCGGCTTCACGATGGGCATCTGGGAGACGCCGTACTCGCGCAGCACCTCGATGGCCTGGCCGACGGTCTCGTCCGGGTGCATGTGGACGAGGGAGGGCAGGCCGCCCTCCTTGTGGCGCAGGACGTCCGCGACGGTGGCGGAGGAGGTGTCCTCCAGGAAGCCGTAGTCGGCCATCCACTCGTCGCTGAAGATCTTGGACATGTAGCCGCGGCCGGAGTCCGGCAGCAGCACGACCACGACGTCGTCGGGGCCGAGCTCGCGGGCGACCTCCAGGGCCGCGACCACGGCCATGCCGCAGGAGCCGCCGACGAGGAGGCCCTCCTCCTTGGCGAGGCGGCGGGTCATCTGGAAGGAGTCCTTGTCGGACACGGCCACGATCCCGTCGGCGACCTTCCGGTCGTACGCGCTGGGCCAGAAGTCCTCGCCGACGCCCTCGACCAGGTACGGACGGCCCGAGCCGCCCGAGTAGACGGAGCCCTCCGGGTCGGCGCCGATGACCTTGACGGCGCCGCCGCTGGCCTCCTTGAGGTAGTTGCCGGTGCCGGAGATGGTGCCGCCGGTGCCGACGCCCGCGACGAAGTGGGTGATCTTCCCGTCCGTCTGCTCCCACAGCTCGGGACCGGTGGTCTCGTAGTGCGAGCGCGGGTTGTTCGGGTTGGAGTACTGGTCGGGCTTCCACGCGTTCGGCGTCTCGCGGACGAGCCGGTCCGAGACGTTGTAGTACGAGTCCGGGTGCTCCGGGTCGACGGCCGTGGGGCAGACGACGACCTCGGCGCCGTACGCGCGCAGCACGTTGATCTTGTCGAGCGACACCTTGTCGGGGCAGACGAAGATGCACTTGTAGCCCTTCTGCTGGGCCACGATCGCCAGGCCGACGCCGGTGTTGCCCGACGTGGGCTCGACGATGGTGCCACCGGGCTTCAGCTCGCCGCTGCGCTCGGCCGCCTCGATCATCCGCAGGGCGATCCGGTCCTTGACCGAGCCGCCGGGGTTGAAGTACTCGACCTTGGCCAGGACGGTCGCCTGGATGCCCTCTGTGACGTGGTTGAGCTTCACCAGCGGGGTGTTGCCGACGAGGCTGATCATCGAGTCGTGGAATTGCACCGTAATCTCCGGGGTCTCCGTAATGGTGTGGCCAGCGTATGCGTACTCGGAGCGGGTTACGGGGCAGTTACACCCTGAACGGCTTGAAGGAGGTGACGGCCCCATGTCGAGGGCGAGGGTGGCGCGGCGGATCGCGGCGGGTGCGGCGTACGGCGGTGGGGGCATCGGACTCCTCGGGGTCGCGGCGGTGGGGGTCCTGCTCGCCGAGGCGCACATCGCGAAGCGGACCGTGGGGGGCGGGGCGGCCCCGCTGCCGCCCGCGGCGGACGGGCTGTACGGCCGGGCGTTCGGGACGGAGGACCCGCTGCGGCTGGCCCTTCTGGGTGATTCCACGGCGGCGGGCCAGGGGGTGCGCCGCACCGGCCAGACCCCGGGCGCGCTGCTCGCCTCGGGGCTCGCGGCGGTGGCGGAGCGGCCGGTGCTGCTGCGGAACGTGGCCCTGTCGGGGGCGCGCTCGGACGACCTGGAGCGGCAGGTGTCGCTGCTGCTCTCGCAGCCCCTGGGGCCGCCGGACGTGTGCGTGATCATGATCGGGGCGAACGACGTGACGCACCGGATGCCGGCGACGGAGTCGGTACGGCTCCTGGCGGCGGCGGTGCGGCGGCTGCGGACGGCGGGCTCGGAGGTGGTCGTCGGCACCTGCCCGGATCTGGGCACGATCGAGCCGGTCTACCAGCCGCTGCGCTGGCTGGCCCGGCGGGCGTCGCGGCAGCTGGCGGCGGCGCAGACGATCGTGGTGGTGGAGCAGGGCGGGCGGACGGTGTCGCTCGGCGACCTGCTCGGCCCGGAGTTCGCGGCGAACCCGCGCGAGATGTTCGGGGTGGACAGCTTCCACCCGTCGGCCGAGGGGTACGCGACGGCGGCGATGGCCGTCCTGCCGACGGTCTGCGCGGTGCTCGGCGCGTGGCCGGAAGCCGACCGGCTGGAGCCGGCGCGCCGGGAGAACATGCTGCCGGTGGCGAAGGCCGCGGCCGAGGCGGCGCGGGAGGCGGGCACCGAGGTCACGGGCGCCCGGGCGCCGTGGGCCCTGCTCAAGCACCGTCGCAGGCGGCGGCTGCCGGTCGCGCCCGAAGCGGCGGAGACCGCGGGGGCGGCGGGGGCGGCGGAGGCCGCGGGGGTGGCGGAGGCCGCGGGGGCTGCGGAGACCGCAGGGGAACCCGCCCCTTCGCCGGAGGCTTCCGCCAACTGATCGTCCGCCGGGAGCCCGGGGTCCCGGGGCCCGGAAGCCCAGGAGCCCGGCCGCCCAGGAGCCCGGCCGCCCGGTTGCCCGGCCTCCGGGCCCCGGGAACAAAGTCCCGGCGGACGCCGTTCCCGAGGAGAGCCCCTTTACTGAGCGCCCGCTTAGAAAAGAGGTCCGCATCACACGCCCGGCCCGGTGACCCCGTGCAGTACGTACGGGTAACTTCCCTTTCAGTCCGCCCACTCCGCACCCTCATGGAGCCGTGATGCCCGAAGCCGTGATCGTCTCGACCGCCCGTTCCCCCATCGGCCGGGCCTTCAAGGGCTCCCTGAAGGACCTGCGCCCGGACGACCTCACCGCGACCATCGTCCAGGCCGCCCTGGCGAAGGTGCCCGAGCTGGACCCGCGCGACATCGACGACCTGATGCTGGGCTGCGGTCTGCCCGGCGGCGAGCAGGGCAACAACCTGGGCCGGATCGTGGCCGTGCAGATGGGCATGGACCACCTGCCGGGCTGCACGATCACCCGCTACTGTTCCTCCTCGCTCCAGACCTCCCGGATGGCGCTGCACGCGATCAAGGCGGGCGAGGGCGACGTCTTCGTCTCGGCCGGCGTCGAGATGGTCTCCCGCTTCGCCAAGGGCAACTCGGACTCCCTGCCCGACACGCACAACCCGTTCTTCGCCGAGGCCGAGGCCCGCACCGCCGAGGTCGCCGCCTCCGAGGGCTCCACCTGGCACGACCCGCGCGAGGACGGCCTCGTCCCCGACGCGTACATCGCCATGGGCCAGACCGCCGAGAACCTGGCCCGCTGGAAGGGCATCGGCCGCCAGGAGATGGACGAGTTCGGCGTGCGGTCGCAGAACCTCGCCGAGCAGGCCATCAAGAACGGCTTCTGGGAGCGCGAGATCACCCCGGTGACGCTGCCGGACGGCACGGTCGTCTCCGCGGACGACGGCCCGCGCGCGGGCGTCACCCTGGAGGGCGTGCAGGGCCTCAAGCCGGTCTTCCGCCCCGACGGCCTGGTCACCGCCGGCAACTGCTGCCCGCTCAACGACGGCGCCGCCGCCCTGGTGATCATGTCCGACACCAAGGCCCGCGAGCTGGGCCTGACCCCGCTGGCCCGGATCGTCTCCACCGGCGTCTCCGGCCTCTCCCCCGAGATCATGGGCCTCGGCCCGGTCGAGGCGTCGAAGCAGGCCCTCAAGCGCGCCGGCCTCACCATCGACGACATCGACCTGGCCGAGATCAACGAGGCCTTCGCCGCCCAGGTCATCCCCTCCTACCAGGAGCTGGGCCTGGACCTGGACAAGGTGAACGTCAACGGCGGCGCCATCGCCGTCGGCCACCCCTTCGGCATGACCGGCGCCCGCATCACCGGCACCCTGATCAACAGCCTCCAGTTCCACGACAAGCAGTTCGGCCTGGAGACCATGTGCGTCGGCGGCGGCCAGGGCATGGCGATGGTGATCGAGCGGCTGAGCTGAGCCGCAGCGGAGGCGAAGTCCGGCGCGCCCGGAAGAGCGAGCGCCCGAGCCGAGCCCCGATCTCCTCGCGAGCGACGGCTAACCACGTCGCGTCCCAGCCGTGACCGAATCTCCCCCAGGATGTGACCTACGTCCCGGGGGAGTTCGTTTTCCCAGGTCAGCGCGGTTTCGGGACCAAACGCCGGGCAGAAATACCTGTCCAATTCGTGACGTAATGCACTGACAGCGGCCCCCGCCTCACGACAAGCTGAGGTAGGAAGTCGGGGGATCGACTCGGAATCGGGAGTACGTCAGTGAGCGCCATGCCTCTTGCCCTGCTGCTGACCACGGCCGCCGCCACGGCCGTGGGCGCTGCCGCCCTGCACGCCGTCCACGGTCTCCGCAAGCAGGTCAGCGCCCTGCGGCGCGAGCTCGCCGCCGGGCACGGCGCCACGGTCCCCGCGGCCCGCGCCACGCCCGCCGCCGAGATACGGGCCGCGGTCGCGGAGGCCCTGGCCGAGGAGCGCGAGCGCGAGCTGGCCGAGGCACGGGCCTTCTGGGCCGCGCAGGAGGCCCGGGACGCCGCCGACGCCCCGTCCCTGCTGGGCGGTCTCGGCGGCCCCGCCGAGGACAACGCCTTCTTCGTGCCGCGCCAGAGCGACTTCGTGGGCCTGGAGGCGATGGCCCTGGAGGCCATGGAGGCCGAGGCGGCGGCGCTCGACGGCGCGGCGGAGCCGCTGGAGGAGTTCCCCGAGGACTCCCCGGAGCTGGCCGCGGCCCGGCGCCGGCACCCCTCGCACCCGGACTTCGTGCCGGTGCAGACCCCGGTCGTCACCGACCACGAGCGGACGGTGGCGCGCCTGGAGGAGCTGGCCGACACGCGCACGGCCCTGACCGACGTCCGTCCGGGCCCGCTGGGCACCCTGGACGTGTACGTCTTCGCGGACGGCACCACGCTCTGTATGACCCCGGGGCACCGCGAGACCGCGGAGCGCCTCGCGGAGGCCCTGCGCGCGGGCCGCACCCCGGTCCTGCTCGGCGGCTCGGGCGTCTCCGGCGCCTTCGCCCTGACCTTCTCGTACGGCGACACGGACGAGGAGAACGTCTACATCCTCGCGGACCGCGTGATCGCCTCCCTGTAGGCCCGGGGACGGGCCCCAGGGCCTGTCCGGCGGATCGGGGTCGGGTGGGCCGCGGCGTCCGGTGCGGTGGCTCGCAAGACGCCGGAGCGGTTCGACAGCGGAGCTGTCGGGGCGTTTCGGCAACGCGGCGAGGTGCCGTGCCGGACGCCGCGGCCCCGGCCGTGATCCGCCGGACAGGCCCTACAGCCCCGAGCGCTCCGCCGCCTCCCGTACGAGCCCCACGGCCTCGTCCAGCTCCCCCTCGCGGGAGCCGGCCGGGGCCGTTCGCAGTGCCTCGGCCAGGTCGCTCCCGGCCACCACCAGCTGGTCGGCCACCGTGAAGATCCCGGCGTCCGGCATGGTCCTCGGCTCACGGCCGGGCTCCTCGACGCGCTGCGCGCGCACCGCGAGCTCCCGGGCGAGGGCCAGTCCCTCGGCCGCCGCGCCCCGCTGGAGGCGGCTCTGCGGGGCGGCCCGCAGCCGGTCGGCGAACCGCTCCACGGCGGCGGTCAGGTCACTCGTATCAAGCACCCCGCGACCCTACGCGCCGCCCCGGGCCGCCCGCCAACGGGCCGGGGAACGCGGAAGGGCCCGCCCGGCGCGGTGCCGGACGGGCCCTTCCCCCCGAGTCAGGGGGTCGTGCGTCAGTCGTCGCCCTGGAGGATCGACAGCAGACGCAGCATCTCCAGGTAGATCCACACCAGGGTCATGGTGAGGCCGAAGGCGGCCAGCCAGGCCTCCTCGCGCGGCGCGCCGTAGGTCACGCCGTCCTCGACCTGCTTGAAGTCGAGGGCGAGGAAGCAGGCGCCCAGGATGATGCCGATGACGCCGAACAGGATGCCGAGGCCGCCGCTGCGGAAGCCGAGGCCGTCACCGCCGGCGAAGACGGCGAACAGCAGGTTGGTCACCATGAGGAGCATGAAGCCCATCGCGGCGGCCATCACGAAGCCGTAGAAGCGCCGGTTGACCCGGATCCAGCCCATCTTGTAGGCGATGAGCACGCCGGCGAAGACCGCCATGGTGCCCAGGACCGCCTGGATGACGACGCCGTCGGCGATGTACGTCGAGACGGCGGCCGAGATCACTCCGAGGAAGACGCCCTCGAAGGCGGCGTAGGACAGGATCAGCGCGGGCGACGGCTTGCGCTTGAAGGACTGCACGAGCGACAGGACCAGGGCGACCAGGGCGGCGCCGATGGCGATGCCGTAGGACTTGCCCAGGTTGGCCGGGTCGACCGGCAGCAGCAGCCAGGACAGGACGGCGGTGAGCACGACTGTGCCGAGCGTCATGGCCGTGCGGCTCACGACGTCGTCGATCGTCATCACGTTGCCGCGGGCCTGCTGCGGGGCGCCGAGCTGCGTGTCCTGCGGGGCGTACGGGTTGGTCGCGTACGGGTTCGTCGCGTCACCGGCGTACGGGTTGCCGGTGGCGTACGGGTTGGTTCCGACGGCGGGGCCCCCGGCCTGCGGCTGCTGCGCGTTGAAGCCCGCGTAGCCGTTGTCGCGGCTGAACCCCCGTCGCGAGAAGACCGGGTTGCTGCTCCTCATCTCACTCCTCCATGGCGGACCGCACGGCGCGGCCCTGCGTCAAGGGTAATGCGTAGGCAAAAGAAACTCCCTAGTGCTCGGGGAGGATCTTTCCCTCATCTTCCCGCTCTTCCTCTCCGGAGGCGCGGGGTGTACGCACCTCCCGCCGGAACCGGTCGGGCGGCCGGCCCGGTGCCCCGGTCCTCAGGGCCGTCCCGCGGGGCCTCCGGCCCGCTCCAGGAGGGTGATCCCGTTCCGGCGCTCGACGATCCGGTAGCCGGGGACGTGCGGGGCGGACGATTCCAGGGACTTTCCGGTGGCGCATTCCAGGTCGGACGGATCGGCGTTGTCGTAGACCATCCACCGGGGCGGTTCCTTCGGCGCGAAGGAACGGGGGAAGAGACACACTTCGCTGACGGTGGTCCGGTACGCGAGCTGGGCGGCCAGGCGATTGGACGCGGCCACCGTGGCGCCGTCGGGGATCTTCCCGAGGATTTCCTCGGTCACGCGGACGTGCTCGGACGCGACCCACGTCCTCGGCAGTACGAGTTCGTGGAACGGGGCGGAGAAGAAGGTGACGCACGTGGCCACCGCCCCGATCGCTCCGGCGTGCAGGAGCCTACGGGTGATCATCCGCCCCGAGGCGACCGCGTGGACGGCGGCGGCGAAGGCGACCGGCATCAGGACCGCGCTGTAGTGGAAGTCCATTCCCCAGTAGTTGGGGAAATCGGAGGTGAAGCGCCAGCCGAGGGTGGGGAGCATGACGATCAGCAGCGGGGAGCGGACCGCCAGGAATCCGGTGGGGGCGAGGAGCATGAGGACCGTGAGCCATTTGACCGGTGGCCAGAACGTGGCCGCGGCCTTCACGAGAAGGCTCTTCTCCTCGGGTTCCGCGGGCGGCCAGTAGGCGAACTCGCCGAGCGGGTTGACGGACGGCAGGACGACGAACATCGCGAGGAGCGTCGCCACCGCGCCGAAGAGGGCCAGCGCGGTCCCCGTGCGCCGGGGCCCCTTCCACGCCACGTACGCGCCGATCGCCGCCACCGTGAGTCCGAGGTCCTCCTTGACCAGGACCAGGGGGACCGCCCAGAGGACGGCCGCGCGCCACCTCTCGCGTCCCGCGGCGCACACGGAGAACGCGAGCAGCGGCACCGCGAAGGCCACTTCGTGGAAGTCGAACTGGACGAGTTCCGCGATGCCCCACGAGGCCCCGTAGGAGATTCCGATCCAATAGGCGAATTTCGGGCCCCTGGTTTCGAGGGCCCACAGCGTGATCGGAACGACGGAGACCGCGACCAGGGCCGCCTGGCAGACCAGGAGCGTATAGCTCGAAGGAAAGACCTTGTACAGGGGTCCGAGAACGGCGAGGATCGGGTGGAAATGGTCCCCGAGCGCGTTGTATCCGGTCCCCTTGAGGGGTGCGTACGGAGCAGTGAACTCCGAGTAGGACTTCGCTATCTGAGTGAAGATCCCCAGGTCGTATCCGGTCGTGAGGTGTATCGCGTGACGCCGTGCGGATAGGGCCAGATAAACCAGGAAGAAAATCCCGGAAAGGAGGAGGGCGGGCTTCCTCGAATACCGCTCCGCCGGTTTCGGCACATTCCTTCCGGGTGCCGTGCCACCCCCTTCCGGTGCGCGCCGCTGAGAGGGCACTGCCGAAAGGTTCAGGATATTCATGTCGACATAAGAACCTAACAGGAGGCGGAGGGGCCCTTAGGGTAACAGGGGCGGTCGACGCCCCTCGGGGTCGCTGCGGGCGCCCGGACGGACGGGCCGGTGAGCGGGAGGAACGGAGCGATCCGCTCCGTACCTGCGGAGCGTCCGGGGTGCGCACGGGCACGTCCGGGGGGGTGTCCGAGGTGCGCGTGGAGTGCGCCCCGGTCTCCCCGGGGCCCGGCGGGGCCGGCGGGGCCGGCGGAGAACGGACTCCCCCGCCGGTCGGCGGCACTGACATCGGTGGTGCCCGGAACCGGACTCGAACCGGTACGGCCCGAAGGCCAGCGAGGTTTAAGCTCGCCGTGTCTGCATTCCACCATCCGGGCGTCGCGAAGCTCCGCGTTGGCACATGAGCCTATCGGGGCGCTTCCCCCGTTCAGCGGAAGATCGCCTCTGATGTTGTCTTATTTTATTGAGGCCTGAGGGTGCGTCAGTCCAGGTAGGGGCCTTTTCGGCGAACTGTGACCGGGGTCGCAGGCGCAAACCCGCACCCCGTGGAATGACGAAAAGTCGTCGCATTTGTGTCACCTCCGCGCGGAGGCCCCCGGGCGGCGGCTCTCGGGGGTCCGGTCATACCTCAGGAGGAGGGACGGGGTCCCCGGTCCGACTCCAGACTGCCCCGGGAACGGGCACGTGGGCGGACGCTCCGGGGCGGAACGCTCGACACGATGGAGGGGTTCCCGAAACAGCCCAGCAGTGACAGGAGTCCTCCTCGTGACCACCTCCCCCACCGTGTCCCGCGCCACCGCGGTGGCCGCCCGCGCCACGGATCTGACGAAGGTCTACGGACACGGCGAGACCCAGGTGGTCGCGCTCGACCACGTCACCGTGGACTTCCGGCAGGGCGAGTTCACCGCCATCATGGGCCCCTCCGGCTCCGGCAAGTCGACGCTCATGCACTGCGTCGCCGGCCTCGACTCCTTCTCCTCCGGCTCGGTGCGGATCGGCGAGACCGAGCTGTCCACCCTGAAGGACAAGCACCTCACCCAGCTGCGCCGGGACAAGATCGGCTTCATCTTCCAGGCGTTCAACCTGCTGCCGACGCTGACGGCCATGGAGAACATCACGCTGCCGATGGACATCGCGGGCCGCAAGGCCGACAAGCAGTGGGTCCAGCAGGTCATCGACATGCTCGGCCTCTCCGGCCGGCTCACCCACCGCCCCACCGAGCTCTCCGGCGGTCAGCAGCAGCGCGTGGCCGTGGCCCGCGCGCTCGCCTCCCGCCCCGAGATCATCTTCGGCGACGAGCCCACCGGAAACCTGGACTCCCGCTCGGGCGCCGAGGTCCTCGGCTTCCTGCGCAACTCGGTCCGGGAGCTGGGCCAGACCGTCGTCATGGTCACCCACGACCCCGTCGCCGCCTCCTACGCGGACCGCGTGATCTTCCTCGCGGACGGCCGGATCGTCGACGAGATGCTGCACCCGACGGCGGACGGCGTGCTCGACCGCATGAAGGCCTTCGACGCCAAGGGCCGTACGAGCTGACGCCGCCAGGCCCGGCCTCGTAGCGCGGCGCCCCGCGCCCCCGACCTCCGTCCGCCCCACCCCTCCGTTCAGGACACCCCATGTTCCGTACCGCCCTGCGCAACGTGCTCGCGCACAAGGCGAGACTGCTGATGACCGTCCTCGCCGTGATGCTCGGCGTGGCCTTCGTCTCCGGCACCCTCGTCTTCACCGACACCCTCTCCCAGGCCTTCCGCAACCAGTCGGCGAAGAGCTACGACGACGTCGCCGTCGCCGTCGAGATGCACCCGAACCCCGAGGACGCCCGGCAGGCGCCCGGCCTCTCCCAGAAGGACGTCGACGAGGTCGCCGGGCTCGACGGGGTCGCCTCCGTCGCCCCGCGCGTCGGCGGCTTCGCGGGCGTGCCCGACAAGAACGGCAAGCTGATCGGCGTCGGCTGGTCCAACAAGGGCACCAACTTCGCCCCCGGCAAGGACGGCAAGGACCGCGCGTACGACTTCGCCTCGGGCGGCGGGCCGGTCCGCGCCGACCAGATCGCGCTCGACCGGGCGTCCGCCGACAAGGGCGGCTACAAGGTCGGCGACACCGTCCGCGTGGCCACCAACGGCCCGGTGAAGGAGTACGTCCTCTCCGGTGTCTTCACCACCGAGGACGGCGCCGTCAACGCCGGCGGCAGCCTCGTCCTCTTCGAGACCTCCGTGGCCCAGAAGCTGTACCTGAAGCCCGGGTACTTCCAGGAGCTGACCGTCACGGCCGCCTCCGGCGCGCAGCCGGACAAGCTGCTCGACGAGGTCCTGAAGGTGGTCCCGAAGCAGGCCACCGCCCAGACCGGGCAGGCCCTCGCCGACCGGCAGGCCGAGGACATCGAGGCCGGGCTCGGCGCGCTCAACCAGGTGCTCCTGGGCTTCGCGGGCATCGCGCTCTTCGTCGGCGTCTTCCTCATCGCCAACACCTTCACGATGCTGGTCGCCCAGCGCACCAAGGAACTGGCCCTGATGCGCGCGGTCGGCGCCTCGCGCAGGCAGATCACCCGCTCCGTCCTCGCCGAGGCCGGTCTGGTCGGCCTGGTCGCCTCGACCGTCGGCCTCGTCCTGGGCGTCGGCCTGGCGGTCGCGCTCCGGTCGGCCATGAACGCCTTCGACCTGAAGATCCCGGCCGGCGGCCTGGTCGTCGGCCCCGCGCCCGTCGTCTCCGCGTTCGCCGTCGGCGTCCTGATCACCATGCTCGCCGCCTGGCTGCCCGGCCGCCGCGCCGCGAAGATCCCGCCGGTCGCCGCCATGAACAGCGTGCACGCCACCGCGAGCACCAAGTCGCTCGTCCTGCGGAACTCCGTCGGTGCCGCGTTCACCGCGCTCGGCGTCGTCCTGATCGTGCTCGGCGCGGGCCAGGGCGGCGACGAGGGCCGCATGCTCATCGCGGGCGGCGCGTTCCTCACCCTCATCGGCGTGATCGTGCTCATCCCGATGCTGTCGCGGCCCGTGATCGCCCTGATCCGCCCGTTCTTCGTCGGCCTGTTCGGCATCTCCGGCAAGCTCGCCGGACTGAACGCGGTCCGCAACCCGCGCCGCACCGGCGCCACCGCCTCCGCGCTCGCCATCGGCCTGACCCTGGTCACCGGCCTCTCGGTGATCGGCGCGACCGTCGGCACGGCCATCGACAAGATGACCGTCGACCAGATCAAGGCCGACTACATGGTCACCATGGCCAGCGGCGACAGCCTGAGCGAGGAGGCCATCGCCGCCCTGGCGAAGGCCCCCGGCGTCACGGCCGTCTCCCCGCAGCAGGCCGGCGCCCTGGAGATCGAGGGCTCGTACGTCTCGGCCTCCGGCGTCACCCCCGGCGACATCGAGAAGGTCCTCAACCTCCACGTCGTGAACGGCTCGCTGGCCTCGCTCGGACAGGGGCAGATCGCGATCGCCGACAGGACCGCCGAGAAGCGCGGCCTGAAGGTCGGCGACACGGTCCCGGTCGAGTACCTGGACAAGGCCAAGGGCAAGCTGACCGTCGGCGCGATCTACGAGGAGAGCGAGTTCGTCTCCCCCGTCATGATCGACCGCAAGCTGATCAACGCCCACGAGCAGCAGCCCTACACGCGGGAGGTCTACGTCGCGATGGAAGGCGGCGCCTCCGCCGCCAACGCCGAGGCGCTGTCGAAGGCCATGGGCGACAACCCGGGCATCACGGTGATGAACCACAAGGACATCCGCGACGCCTTCGGCGGCCCGATCAACATGCTCCTGAACATCGTGTACGGCCTGCTCGGCATGGCCCTGATCATCGCCGTCCTCGGGGTCGTCAACACCCTCGCGATGTCCGTCTTCGAGCGCCAGCAGGAGATCGGCATGCTCCGCGCGATCGGCCTCGACCGGCGCCGGGTGAAGCGGATGGTCCGTCTGGAGGCCGTGGTCATCTCGGTGTTCGGCGCGGTCGTCGGCATCGGCCTGGGCGCGTTCCTCGGCTGGGCGATCGGCGAGACGTTCAAGAGCAGCCTGCCGGGCTACGCCCTGGTCCTGCCCTGGGAGCGGATCGGCGTCTTCCTGGTCCTGGCCGGTCTGGTCGGCGTCCTCGCCTCGCTGTGGCCGGCCCGCAGCGCGGCCCGCCTGAACATGCTCGCCGCCATCAAGACCGAGTAACGCCTCACCGCGCCACCGGCGAAGGGCCGGCCTCCCCCTCCGGGAGGCCGGCCCTTTCCCGTACGCGCGCCGCGGTCAGGCCTTCTCGTCCCAGACCCGCGTCCGCAGCGGCAGTCCGCTCGTCCCCGACGCCGGGGTCCTCACGGCGAGGAACTGGTTCACGCCGATCCGGTTGCGTTCGAAGGAGACGGCGGAGGCGGCCATGTAGAGCCGCCACACGCGGGCCCGGCCCGGCGAGACGAGCCGGACGGCCCGGTCCCACTCCGCCTCCAGGTTGGCCACCCAGCGGCGCAGGGTCAGGGCGTAGTGCTCGCGGAGGGCCTGCACGTCCCGGACCTCGAAGCCGGCGTCCTCCAGGGTCGTCAGGGTGCGGCCCATGGGGGCGAGTTCGCCGTCGGGGAAGACGTACGCGTCGATGAAGGGGTCGATCGCGTAGGCGGCCTCGTCGGGCTCGGGGCGCCGGGAGATCTGGTGGTTGAGGAGCCGCCCGCCGGGCCGGAGGAGCCCGTACAGGGTGTCGGCGTACTCCCGGTACTTCACGGCGCCGACGTGCTCGGCCATGCCGATGGAGGAGATCGCGTCGTACGGGCCGTCGGCGACGTCCCGGTAGTCCTGGACGCGGATCTCGATCCGGTCCGCCAGGCCCTCCTCGGCGATCCGCTTGCGGGCGTGAGCGGCCTGTTCGCGGGAGAGGGTGACGCCGACGACCCGGGCGCCGTACTCCCGGGCGGCGTGCAGGGCCATGGAGCCCCAGCCGCAGCCCACGTCGAGGAGCCGGTCGCCCTCCTTCAGGGCCAGCTTGCGGGCGACCAGGTCGAGCTTGGCGCGCTGGGCCTCCTCCAGGGTGCCGCCGGTGCCGCCGGCCGGCCAGTAGGCGCACGAGTAGACCATCGAGGGCCCGAGGACCAGGGCGTAGAAGTCGTTGCCCACGTCGTAGTGGTGGCTGATCGCCTGCCGGTCGCGGCGTCTGGTGTGCCGGCCGCCGCTGCGGCCGCGGACCTCCTCGGCCGGCGGCGCGGGCGGCGGCAGCGGCCCGGCGAGCCGGAGCAGGGAGCGGGCGGCGGCGCGCAGCCGGGGGTCGCGGGCGGCGGCGAGCAGGCCCGGGGAGTCGCCGTCGCGCTCCCAGAGGAGTCCGGAGAGCCGGTCCAGGACCTCGTACAGGTCCCCCTCGACGTCGAGTTCGCCGGCCACCCAGGCGCGGACCAGGCCCAGTTCGCCGGGCTTCCAGATCATCCGGCGCAGGGCGCGGCGGTCGCGGAGGATCAGGACGGGGGCGCCGGCGGGGCCGGCCTCGCTGCCGTCCCAGGCCCGCAGCCGGACCGGGAGCGGTCCTCCGAGGAGTTCTTCCGCGAGAGTCGCCAGCCGCGGCGCGGCGTCGGCCATGGTCCCCACCTCCGTGATCAGTGCCCCAGAAATGTCCGTCACCAAGGGAACACCGTCGGTGGTCACCGGCACTCCCGGCCCGGTGCAACGAGTCGGCAAAACGCGCGAAGGGCCGTCCGCACCACGGATGGCGGACGGCCCTTGCGGGGGTACTGCGGGCACTGCGAGTTGCTGCGGTCCTGCTCCTGCGACTCTTACGGTCGGAGCCTCAGGAGGCCTTGGCCTTCTCCTGCGCCGGGGCGGCCGGGGCGGGGGCGGGCTTGGCGGCCTCGTAGAACTCCTCGCGCGGCGACTCGATGGCGCCGAGCGAGACGACCTCGCGCTTGAGGAACATCGCCAGGGTCCAGTCGGCGAAGACGCGGATCTTGCGGTTCCAGGTCGGCATCGCCATGCCGTGGTAGCCGCGGTGCATGTACCAGGCGAGACGGCCCTTGAGCTTGATCTTCACCTTGCCCATGACGATCATGGCGACGCCCTTGTGCAGACCGAGTCCGGCCACCGCGCCCTTGTTGGCGTGGCTGTACTCCTTCTGCGGGAAGCCGCGCATGCCGGCCACCACGTTGTCGCCGAGGACCTTGGCCTGGCGCAGGGCGTGCTGGGCGTTCGGCGGGCACCAGGCGTTCGGGTTGCCCGCGCGGCGGCCGACCATGTCGGGGACCTGGGCGTTGTCGCCCGCGGCCCACGCGTAGTCGAGGCCGTTGATCTGGAGCTTCTCGTTGCAGTCCACGTGGCCGCGGGGGCCGAGCGGCAGACCGAAGCGGGAGAGCGCCGGGTTCGGCTTGACGCCGGCGGTCCACACGATCGTGCTGGAGTCGACCTCCAGGCCGTTCTTCAGCACGACGTGGCCGTCGACGCAGGAGTCCATGGAGGTTTCGAGGTAGATCTCGATCCCGCGGCTCTCCAGGTGCTCCTTGCCGTACTGGCCGAGCTTGGGGCCGACCTCGGGAAGGATCTTGTCGGCCGCGTCGACCAGGACGAAGCGCATGTCCTCGCGCGACACGTTCTGGTAGTACTTCGCGGCGTCCCGGGCCAGGTCCTCGACCTCGCCGATGGTCTCCGCGCCGGCGAAGCCGCCGCCCACGAAGACGAAGGTCAGCGCCTTGCGGCGGACCTCCTCGTCGGTGGTCGAGTCGGCCTTGTCCAGCTGTTCGAGGACGTGGTTGCGCAGGCCGATGGCCTCCTCGATGCCCTTCATGCCGATGCCCTGCTCGGCGAGGCCGGGGATCGGGAAGGTGCGGGAGACGGCGCCCATCGCGATGACCAGGTAGTCGAAGGGCAGCTCGTACGCCTCGCCGACGAGCGGGGCGATCGTGGCGACCTTGCGGTCCTGGTCGATGGTGGTGACCCGGCCGGTGAGCACCTCGGCTCCGCGGACGACGCGTCGCAGCGGGACGACGACGTGGCGCGGCGAGATGCTGCCGGCGGCGGCTTCGGGGAGGAAGGGCTGGTAGGTCATGTACGACCGCGGGTCGACGACCGTGACGGTCGCCTCCGCGTAGCGCATCTTCTTGAGGATGCGCCGAGCTGCGTACAGGCCTACGTACCCGCCGCCTACTACGAGGATCCTGGGACGCTCCGTGGTGCTCATGCCATCGAGTATCCACCCCGTCCGGGGGGTGGGATCGTGCGCCCCTTCACAAGGTTCCCGGACACCTCTGCTACACTCCGCCGCCCACGTGATCCACGTCATGTTCCTGCAAAGGAACCGGGGTGCAGTGGCGAACGTTGTTCACCCCCCGTGAACTGGACCGGAGAGCCTTCCTTAACCCTGAACCGGAGGCCCCGTTCACGCGATGGAAACACCGGGCGGATCGGCCTCCGCGCCTGCGAAAGGGCCCTGAGGCGCCCCTCGGAGGGCCCAACGGCCCCCTTCGGACTCCCTCAGGGCCCTTTTCCTTGTGAAGAACTTCACGAACTTTCCCGGCGGAGGCCCGCGGGAAGGCTCGATAGCACCCCTCTATGCGACGCATAGAGCCTTCCCATCGAGGTCCGCGGGGCGGACTACGCGACGGAGAGGGCGATTCCGTCGAGGATGTCGTGCTCGCTGACGACCACCTCGCGGGCCCCGACGCGCTCGACGATCTCCCGCAGGACGAGCGCCCCGGCGACGATCACGTCGACCCGCCCGGGGTGGATCACGGGGATCGCGGCCCGCTCGTCGTGGGTGGAGGCGAGGAGCCGGTCGGTCACCTCGGCGACCTGCTCGGCGGAGATCCGGGAGTGGTGGACCTTCTCGGAGTCGTACGCGGGGAGGCCGAGGGCGATGGCGGCGACGGTGGTGACGGAGCCGGCCAGGCCGACGAGGACGTCGGCCGTGTCGATCGGCACGGCTTCGGCGGCCAGGTCGAGCGCGGCCCGGACGTCGGCGCGGATCGCCTCGGCCTCCTCGGCGGTCGGCGGGTCGTGGCGGACGTGCCGCTCGGTGAGCCGGACGCAGCCGATGTCGACCGAGCGGGCGGCCCGGACGTGGTCGGTGCCGGTGACGAACTCGGTGGAGCCGCCGCCGATGTCCACGACCAGGTACGTCTCGGTGCCGGGCAGCTCGCCGGTGGCGCCGGCGAAGGAGAACGCGGCCTCCTGGTCGCCGGTGATGACCTCGGGCTCGACGCCGAGGATCTCCACGACCCCGTTCACGAAGTCCTCGCGGTTCTCGGCGTCGCGGGAGGCGGAGGTGGCGACGAAGCGGACGCGCTCGGCGCCCAGCTCCTCGATCACGGCGGCGTACGCGCGGCAGGCGGCGAAGGTGCGCTCCAGTGCCTCGGGGGCGAGCCGGCCGGTCCGGTCGACGCCCTGCCCGAGCCGGACGATCGTCATCCGCCGGTCCAGCTCGACCAGCTCGCCCGTCTCCGGGTGCACGTCGGCGACGAGCAGGCGGATGGAGTTCGTACCGCAGTCGATTCCGGCGACCCGGGTCACTTGCCCTCCCCCTCACCGGAAGCGTCGGCGGCGTCGTCGACCGGCTTGAAGGCGAAGTGGCCGTCCCGGTCGCCCTCGACCGTCCAGCCGTCCTCCTCCTCCGGCGCCGCGCACGGGGTGACGCAGGGGCCCTTGGCCCACCACTCCGGCAGCATCGCCAGCGCCTCGTCGCCGAACGGGTTCACGCCCGGGCCCGCGACCAGCGAGTGGCCGACGAGGACGTGCAGGCACTTGACCCGGTCCGGCATGCCGCCGGCGCTCGGGAAGCCCTCCAGGACCTCGATGGCGTCGCGGCGGGCGAGGTAGTCCTCGTGCGCGGCCCGGTAGGCGTCGGCCAGCTCCGGGTCGGTGGCGAGCCGGGCCTGCATCTCCTTCATGACCCCGTTGGCCTCCAGGGTGCCGATGGCCGAGGCCGCCCGGGGGCAGGTCAGGTAGTACGTGGTGGGGAACGGGGTGCCGTCGGGGAGCCGGGGCGCGGTCTCGACGACGTCCGGCTGCCCGCAGGGGCAGCGGTGCGCGATGGCGCGCAGGCCGCGGGGCGGCCGGCCGAGCTGGAGCTCGAAGGCGGCGACGTCCGCCTCGGTGGGCTCGGTGCGTTCGGTCTGCGGAGGGGGCGTTTGCATGTCTGCCTTGGTTGCCTAGGTCGTCGGTCGTACGGGGGTCAGCGGCGGTCGGCGTTGTCCACGCCGTCCCAGAGGTTGTCGTACCAGGGGCGGTCCGCCGCCCCCTGGTCGGCGCGGGGCCGCTGCTCCGCGCCGGGGTCGTTCACGGTGAAGCCGGTCTCGCCGGGGAGCACGTAGTGCAGGTGCTCGCGGGCGAGGCGGCGGACGTAGGCCGGGTCCTGGAGGCGGGCCTTCTCGTCCCTCAGCTCCTGCACCCGCCGGGCGGCCTCGGCGGCCCGGCGCTCCTGCTCGGCGATCTCGCCCTGCTGGGAGACGTAGCTGCGCATGGGGTAGGCGAGGGCCACGACCAGGGAGCAGACGACGAGGGCGAGGAAGGCCGCGCGGCCGGTGAGCCGGGAGCGGCGGGCCTGGCGGCGGGTCTGGGAGCGGTAGACACGGGCGGCGGTCTGCTCGCCGAGCAGCCTGAGCCGGGTCGCGGTCGAGAACCGGTCCCGGTCCTTCACGGCCATGTCGTGTCGCCTCCCCTGTTCACGCGGACGTCCCCGCACACGGTACGGGACCGAGTACGGGGACGTACGGAAGCCGCCCTGCGGAAGGGCGCAGCGGGTGTCAGCCCTTGAACCGCGGGAAGGCGCTGCGGCCGGCGTACACCGCGGCGTCGTCGAGGATCTCCTCGATGCGCAGCAGCTGGTTGTACTTGGCGACGCGCTCGGAGCGGGCCGGGGCGCCGGTCTTGATCTGGCCGCAGTTGGTGGCGACGGCCAGGTCGGCGATGGTGACGTCCTCGGTCTCGCCGGAGCGGTGGGACATCATGCACTTGAAGCCGTTGCGCTGGGCCAGCTCGACGGCGTCGAGGGTCTCGGTCAGCGAGCCGATCTGGTTGACCTTGACGAGCAGGGCGTTCGCGGACTTCTCCTCGATGCCCCGGGCCAGGCGCTCCGGGTTGGTGACGAACAGGTCGTCGCCGACGAGCTGGACCTTGTCGCCGAGCTTCTCGGTGATGACGTTCCAGCCGGCCCAGTCGTCCTCGAACAGCGGGTCCTCGATGGAGACCAGCGGGTACGCGGCGACGAGCTCCTCGTAGTACTCGGTCATCTCGGCGGCCGAGCGGGCCTTGCCCTCGAACTCGTACGTGCCGTCCTTGTAGAACTCGGAGGCGGCGACGTCGAGCGCGAGCGCGATGTCCTTGCCGGGCACGTAGCCGGCCTGCTTGATCGCTTCGAGGATGAGGTCGAGCGCCTCGCGGTTGGAGCCGAGGTTCGGGGCGAAGCCGCCCTCGTCGCCGAGACCGGTGGAGAGGCCCTTGGCCTTCAGGACGGACTTGAGGGTGTGGTAGACCTCGGTGCCCCAGCGGAGGGCCTCGGAGAAGGACTCCGCGCCGATCGGGGCGATCATGAACTCCTGGATGTCCACGTTGGAGTCGGCGTGCGACCCGCCGTTCAGGATGTTCATCATCGGAACGGGCAGCAGGTGCGCGTTCGGGCCGCCCAGGTAGCGGAAGAGCGGGAGGTCGCTGGCCTCGGAGGCGGCGTGCGCGACGGCGAGGGAGACGCCGAGGATGGCGTTGGCGCCGAGCGAGGACTTGTCCGGGGTGGCGTCCAGGTCGAACATGGCCTGGTCGATCAGGCGCTGCTCGGTGGCGTCGTAGCCGACGAGCTCCGGGCCGATCTGCTCGATGACGGCGAGGACGGCCTTCTCGACGCCCTTGCCCTGGTAGCGGTTGGGGTCACCGTCGCGGAGCTCAAGGGCCTCGAACGCACCGGTGGAGGCGCCGGACGGAACGGCAGCACGGCCGGTGCTGCCGTCGTCGAGGCCGACCTCGACCTCGACCGTGGGGTTGCCTCGGGAGTCCAGGATTTCCCGGGCTACGACGACGTCGATGGACGGCACGAGCATCTCCTTCTGGGATGTGACGCGGGATGTGACGCAAGGTCGGTGCAGGGTCGCTTGGCCTTGCGGCAAGAGCCTAACCGCCCCGGAGGCTCCGACCGGCCGGGCGCCCGCCCCCTGGGACGAAAAAGGACCCAAGGGCACGCATAGGGGGGCGAAGGGCCCCGGATCTACTGGACGGTAGTCATCAGGTGGGCCTCGGGAGGCCCCGGTGAAAGGCGGAACCCCGGTCCGGCGCGCACGGGGGACGGGCGCGCCGGGCCGGGGTGGGTCACCGCGGGAGGGTCTTCGGGGGCGCGTGAGCCGCCGGACTCACGCGACCCGCCGGGCTCACTTCAGGTGGAGCTGCTGGCCCGGGTAGATCAGGTCGGCGTTCTCGACGACGTCCTCGTTGAGCTCGAAGAGCTGGGCCCAGCCGCCCTTGACGCCCTGCGCCTGGGCGATCTTGCTGAGGGTGTCGCCGGCCACGACCTCGTACTCGCCGTCACCCTTCTTGACCGTCTTGCCGGTCGGGGTGGTGACGGTCTTCTGGGTGCCCTTCGGAGCGGCCTGGCGCTCCTGCTTCGGGGCCTGGCGCTGCTCGCTGCGGGTGGTCGGCTGCTCGGCCGTGCGCTGCTTCTTCTGCTCCGGCTGCCGCTTCGGCTGCTCCTGCTGCGCGCTCTCGGCGGCGCCGCCGTCGTAGGAGGCGCCGGAGAGGCCCACGCCGCAGCTCGGCCAGGCGCCCTTGCCCTGGCCCGCGAGGACCTTCTCGGCGACGGCGATCTGCTGCGACTTGGAGGCCTGGTCGGCGGTGGAGGCGTAGGCGGTGCCGCCGTACGCGGCCCAGGTGGAGGCCGAGAACTGGAGGCCGCCGTAGTAGCCGTTGCCGGTGTTGATCGACCAGTTGCCGCCGGACTCGCACTGGGCGACGCGGTCCCACTCGGAGGCCGTGGCGGCCGAGGCGGTGCCCGCGGTCATCAGCGGGGCGGCGACGGCGACACCGGTGACGCCGACGAGCGCGGCGAGCTGGGTGGCCCTGGAGGGACGGCGGTGTTTGCCCTTGACGGAAAACAGCATGGGAATTCTCCTCACCGACGCCTGCGAGGTGAGCTGTCGGGTTCGGGCCGAAGAGTTGCCCGGCCGCGTGTCCTAGCACGCGGCTTCACCCCAAGCCGGTCGTCGGCCGTCTGTCTCGACGGCCGGGCCCGGCGCTTACCTTGGGTCCCCCGCTCCTGCCTCCGGCGCTTGCGCGACGACTGTTCCCATCGGCCGACGGCAGGATTCGGCGTTTCGGTCGACGGGGCCCGCGGTGGCGAGCGGTGACGACCGTAGACACAGAACCCTCCGAAGTTCAAAGAGGCTCATATGACGAATTTCGCCTCTTCTTGCCCTTCGGAGGGGACTGTTTGCGCAGGTGAGAGACGACGGAAGCGGAGTTTGCGGGCGCGACACGCCAGTTGGGACAAAGAGACCCATGTCTCACTCGTCCGGAACCGGACATACGCCCACGAACTACCCGGCCGTCGAGACCGAACCCGGCGTCAGATCAAGGTTCTGACCAGGGAGGATGAGGTCCGGATCGATGCCCACGGTCCGTTTGTTGGCGTCGTAGAGGGCGGACCAGCCTCCGGGGAGTTCGTTCGCCTGGGCGATACCCGAAAGGCTGTCACCCGGTCGCACGACGTATTCACCCGAAGAGCCCTGACTGTCCGTTACGTCCGAATCATTCGCTTCGTCGGCGACGGGGGTCGATTCGGTTTCTTCGGGCGACTCACCCTTACCTGAGGCATGTCGGCCGGATTCGGCGGAAGTGTCCGGGTTGCCGGTTTCTTCCGGAGCGGCCTCGCCCCGGTGCTTGCCCGTGCCGGGCGCGACCGACGCTCCCTCACCTCCCGGAATACCGGGCGTAACAGGCGTACCGGGCGTAACGGACTCACTGGGGGTGACGGGGACCGTCGGGTCGGCCGGAAGCGTCGGGTCCGCCGGGTTCGTCGCCCCGGTCGATCCGGTCGATCCGGACGGCGGGGTCGGCGCGGACGGCGTCGCGGGGGCGGTCGGCGCGGTCGGGTCCGCCGGGACGGCGGGAGCCGACGGCGAGGACGGTGCGGACGGCGTTGCGGGCGCGGCGGGGGCGGACGGCGTCGCGGAGGACTCCGGCGCCCCGGTGGACGGCGTGGCCGCGGGGGCGCCCGACGCGCCGGAGTTCCAGCCCGACTCGGGGACGGGCGTCACGGAGGTCGTCGGGGCCGTGGCCGGACCCGGGTCCACCCCGGTGGGCTTCCCGTCGTTCGTCAGGCCGGCGATCGGCGCGCAGGTCGCCCAGGCGTCGCTGCCCTTGGCGAGGGCCTTCTCGGCCACCGCGATCTGCTGGGCGCGGCTGGCCAAGTCGGGGCTGGGCGCGTACGCCAGGCCGCCGTGACGCTCCCAGTCCGCCTGGGTGAACTGGAGGCCTCCGTACATCCCGTTCCCGGAGTTGGCGCTCCACTGACCGCCCGACTCGCACTCGGCGACGCGGTCCCAGGTGGCGGCGTCGGCGGCGGACGCGGATCCGGTGGCGAGCAGGGGCAGCGCCATGGCGGATCCGGTCACGCCCGCGGCGACGACGATGGCGGGGGCCTGACGGGGGCGACGGTGTCGTCCGTTCCCGGAGCGCATAGGTACGCCTTTCGCGTGACGGCTGAGACTGCCGGGAAACGTAGCGGCATTCGAACGCTCGTCACAAGTCGATGGCCACTCGATCACATGAAGATCACATTTCTGACGGACCGTCACCGTGCGAGAGGGGTACGGACGGGGAGAACTCCACCGGAAGCGTGCGCAAACCGCGCATGATGAGCCCTCCGCGCCACCGCAGTTCGGCCGGGTCGGCGGCGAGCCGGAGGTCCGGCAGACGGGTCAGCAGGGTGGCGAGCGCGGTCTGCCCTTCGAGGCGGGCGAGGGGCGCGCCGAGGCAGTAGTGGATGCCGTGGCCGTACCCGAGGTGCTGGTTGTCCCGCCGGGCGAGGTCGAGCACGTCGGGCCCGTCGAACCGCTCCGGGTCCCGGTCGGCGGCGGCCAGCACCACGAGCACCGGGTCGCCCGCCGGGATCTCCTGCCCGCCGATGGTCAGCGCCCGCGTCGCGTACCGCCAGGTCGCCATCTCCACGGGCCCGTCGTACCGCAGCAGCTCCTCGATCCCGGTCTCCAGGAGGCCGGTCCCGCCGGCGGCGAGGGAGTCCTGGAGGAGTTCTCTTTGTCCGGGATTGCGGAGAAGTGCGTAAAGGCCGTTCCCGATCAGGTTCACGGTCGTCTCGAACCCCGCGAACAGGAGGATGAAGGCCATGGCGGCGGCCTCGTTCTCGGTGAGGTGCTCGCCGTGGTCGGAGGCCTTGATGAGCCCCGAGATCAGGTCGTCGCCCGGCTCTTCGCGCTTGCGGTGGATCAGCTCCGCGAGATAGCCGCGCATCTTCTTCACCGACCGGGCGACGCCGCCGCGCGGCCCGCCGCCGTGGCGGATCATCATCCCGGCCCAGTCCCGGAAGTCGTCCTGGTCCTCCTCGGGCACGCCGAGCAGGTCGCAGATGGCGTAGATGGGGAGCGGGAAGGCGAACTCGTGGATGAGGTCCGCGCTCCCCTTCTCCACGAACGCGTCGATGAGCCGGTCGGTCAACTCCTGGACGCGCGGGGCGAACCCGGCGACCCGGCGCGGGGTGAACGCCTTCGACACGAGCCGCCGCAGCCGGGTGTGGTCGGGCGGGTCGATGTTGAGCAGGTGGGTCATCAGCTCGGCCTTGCGCTCGCCCGGAATGCCCGTCTTGCCCTTGGCGTGCGGGGACTCGTCGTGGTGCGCCGGGTTCTTGGACAGCCGCTGGTCCGCGAGGGCCTGCCGGGCGTCCGCGTACCGGGTCACGAGCCAGGCCTCGACCCCGCTGGGCAGCGTCGTCCGGTGCACGGGCGCGTGCTCCCGCAGCCAGGCGTAGGCGGGGTACGGGTCGGTGGCGAACTCCCAGGTGAAGAGCTCGGGCGCGGAGCCCCTGCCGGGGGCGGGGGTCGCGTCGGGGGCCGGGGCCGTTCCGGAAGCCGGGGCCGTTCCGGAAGCCGGGGCCGTTCCGGAGGCTGGGTCCGTTCCGGAGGCCGGGCCGGAGGTCGGTGCGGGGTGCGGCTCGGGGTCCGGGGCGGTGCTGTCACTCACCCCCCGACCGTACAGCGCGCCCCCGCGCGCCCCGGCGGCCCGTGCGGGACGGCCCGGGCGCCCCCGCCGGGCCCGGCCCTCCTCTTCGTATGTGTACGGCGCTACCGCCTCACAGCCCCTCCGCCGCCCGGATCGCGTCCCGGTACGTCCGGGCCGCGGCCCGCAGCGCCGTCTCCGGGTCGACGCCCGCCGCCTCCGCGCGGGCCGCGAGGGCGAGCAGCTCGTAGCCGACGCCCCCGTCCGCCGGGAGGTCCACGTCGAGGCCGGCCGCGCGCGCCCGGCCCGCCAGCTTCGCGGCGAGCGCGAGGCCGGGCTGCCCGAGCGGTACGCCGTCGGTGACGGACTCCCGCCGCTTCTCGACGGCCTTGGTCCGCTGCCAGTGCGCGTGGACGTCCTCGGGGGTCTCGGCGGTGGCGTCCCCGAAGACGTGCGGGTGGCGGTGGATCAGCTTCTCGACCAGGGTCCCGGCCACGTCGTCCACCGAGAACGGCTCCTCGGGGTCCTCCTCGGCGATCCGGGCGTGGAAGACGACCTGGAGCAGGACGTCGCCCAGCTCCTCCCGGAGCGCGGTGCGGTCCTCGTCCTCGATCGCCTCGACCAGCTCGTACGCCTCCTCGATGGCGTACTTCACCAGCCCCTCGTGGGTCTGCGCGGAGGTCCAGGGGCACTCGCGCCGGACCCGGTCCATGACCTGGACGAGGTCGAGGAGGCGGGCGCCGGGCAGGTCGTACGAGCCCGGCAGCAGTTCGAGCTCCGGCATGGCGACCCGGCCGGAGCCGGCGAGCCGGGCGAGGCCGTCGGTGAGGCGCCGGTCGCCCTCGCCGGAGGCGAGCAGCAGGACCGTGCGGCCCCCGGCGCAGGCCTCGACCAGCTCCTCGGCGGTGGGCGGGGCGTGCTCGACGGCGACGCCCGCCTCCCGCAGGTACGGCAGCTGGGGGTGGTGCTCGTCGGGGCAGAGCACCCGGTCCGCGGAGTGCAGCGCCTGCCACGCGGGCCAGGACAGGAGTCCGGGGGCCACGCGGTGGCTGGCGGTGAGCAGGACGACGCGGCCGGGGCTTTCGGAAGTCACCCCTCGAACCTACCCGGGCCCGCCCGGCGGCAGGCACCGCCCCCGGGAGCCGGCCTCAGGCACCCGCCCCGGCGGCGTTCGGGTCCTGGCTGATCCGGCGCAGCCACGGCGGGGTCGCGGTGGCCAGCTGGATCTGGGCGTCGTCCCAGGCGCCGTAGCGCGGGTTCACGTCGATGCCGAGGTCCTTGGAGGCGGCGGTGAAGACGCCCGTCAGCTTCTTCTGGCCCTCGGGGCTGTCGTCGGCGCCCACCTTGGCGGCGATCTTGTTGAGGAGGACGTTGCGGCGGACGACGCCGTCGATCTGGCCGGGGGCGACGCCCTGCTCCTGGAGGAGGGCGGCGGCGAGCCGGTCCTCGCCGCCGCTCTGGCGGACGAAGGCGGTGCGGGTCGCCTGGAGCTCGGCGCGGCTGGCGGTGACGCCGTTGTCGCGGGCGACCTTCTCGACGATCCGGTCGAAGATCATGCTGTTGAGCTTGCGGCGGCCGAGGTCGCCGGTGGCCGCGACGAGCTGCGCGGACTCCGGGGAGGCCGCCTGCGCGTCCCGGACGTCCTTCACCTGCGCCTGGAGGCCGGCGACGTCGATGCGCTCGCCGCCGACGACGGCCGCGGCTCCCGGGTGTGCGTCGCTGCCGCAGGCGGTGAGCAGCGGGGCCGCGACGAGGAGTGCGGCGGAGACGGCGAGCGCGGTGCGGCGGGGCGTGCGGGGCTTACGGGGCGTGCGGGGCTGCGTGCGGCGGTGCAAAGGAGCCTCCCGGGCTGGTCGTGCGTCAGTTGGACGACCTTGCGGTGATCGATGGTAGGGAGTCACCGGGGCCGGAGCCACCACTTCGGAGCGACTGTTTCCCCCAACGACTCACCCGTCACCCGGGTGTCGGCCCGCCCCACCCGTTCCCGCCGCCGTCCGGCGCCCGCGGCGGCCGCGGGTGACCTCCGGGCGACCATCGCGTGAACTGCCTTCCCGTCCCGCCGTTTCGCCCGCTTTCGCTGGCATATTCGACCCGTCATGCCGAAGAACAGCCGCGCGTGCCTCCTGGCCGCCCTCCTCTCCGTCGTCGCCGTCTGCGGCGGGGACGCCGTCGCCCGGGTCTTCCCCTTCGGGCCGCGCCACCGGGCCGTGAACGACCTCGCCAACCAGTTCGTGCCGTTCCACGCGCACCTGTGGGACCTGCTGCGGGGGCGGGCGGACGGCGGGCTCCTGTTCGACTGGCGGGCGGGCTGGGGGACGAGCTTCCTGCCCGACTACGGCACCTACCTGTCGAGCCCGTTCGCCCCGCTGGTGGCGCTCTTCCCGCGCGGGGACGTCGAGTACGCGGTGTACGCGGTCACCGTCCTGAAGACGGCGGTCGCGGCGGCCGCGACGACGTTCCTGCTGCGCCGCCTCGGCCCGGGGGCGTGGTGGTGGGCGGCGGTGCTCGGCGCCTCGTACGCGCTGTGCGGCTGGTCGCTCGCGGAGGGCACGTACAACCCGATGTGGCTGGACGGCCTGATCGCCTTCCCGCTGCTCTGCCTGGTGGGCGAGTGGGTGCGGGAGGGGCGCCGGCCGCTGCTCGGCCCGCTGGTGGTGGCGGTCTGCTGGGTCGCGAACTTCTACACGGCGTACATGGCGACCCTGGGCGCCGCCCTGGTCCTCCTGGTCCGTCTGGCGGTGACGGACTCCTTCCGGGTACGGACCCTGGTGCGGGCGGCGGTCACGACGGGCCTCGGGGTGGGCCTCGCGGCCCCCGTGCTCCTCCCCGTCCTCCTCGGCTCCCGGCAGGCCCACCCGGGCCTGGTGCGGGAGTTCGCCCCGGTGACCGGGACGGACTTCCTCGCCCGGCTGCTCCCGGTGACGTACGGCTTCGCGACCCCGGCGGCCTTCGTCTGCACGGCGGTCCCGCTGCTCGCGGGGGCCCTGCTCTTCCGCCGGGACGTGCCGGGCCGGGAGCGGTGGCTGTGGCCGGGGCTGTGCGCGGCGGTGGCGGCGTCGATGCAGTGGGGCCCGACGCATCTGCTCTGGCACGCCTTCGCGACGCCGAACGGCAGCCCGTACCGGCAGACGTTCGTCCTCTCCGGGGTCCTGGTCCTGACGGCGTGGACGACCCTGACCCACGGACGGCCGGACCGCCGGGCGGTGGCCGGCGGCTCGGCGGTCGTCCTGGCCCTGGCCCTCGCGGCGCTGCCGAGCCCGGTCCTCACCCCCTGGGCGCTCCTGCTCGCGGGCGCGGGCCTCGCGGCCGTGGCGGGCGCCCTGCTCCTCCCCCGCCGGGGCCGGTGCGCCGTGCTCGCCGCGCTCCTCGTGACGGGCACGCTGCTCGGCCAGGCGTCGGCGACGACGGCGTACGCGGACCGGGAACGACTCGTACGGCTGGACGACTACCCGCCGTCCGGCCCGGAGCAGGAGCGGCGGGCGGCGGCGCTCGCGGCGGCGGACGGCTGGCCCGCGTACCGCACGGACCCGGGCCTGCCCCGGGTCGCGGGCAACGACCCGCTGCTCCTGGGCGGCCAGGGCGCCGCGTACTACAGCAGCCACACCCCGGCGGTCCTCACCTCCGTCCTGGACGCGCTCGGCGGCGGCTGGACCTCGCGGGGCCGGAACCTGCTCGGCCTCGACAACCCGGTGACGGACGCGCTGTTCGGGGTGGGGGCGCGCTGGCGGGACGGCGGGGTGGTCCGCACGGAGACGTTCCTGCCCCTGGTGACGGTACGGCCGCCGGGCCCGCCCCCGGCCTACGGCCCGTCGCCCTTCCGGAACCAGGAACTCCTGCTCGGCTCCCGGGTGTACGAGGCTCCGCACGCGGGCGCGTGCCGGGTCGGTACGGAGGTCTTCCTCTGGGCCCCGGACGCCACGGGCCCGGCCCGCCTGGGCGACCGCGAGGTCCGGCTCCTGGGCGGGCGGCCGAAGCGGCAGGCGGCGATGGTGTCCCTCGGCCTCCAGCGGACCCCCGGCCTGCGGCCGTCGCTCCCGGGCCCCGGCGAGCTGGGCTGCCTGGACCACGGGCGCCTGCGCGCGGCGGTCGCGGCCCTGCGCGCCCGCGCGGCGACCTCGGTGGAGGTCACCCCGTCCGGGATGCGGGCCGTCCTCCCGCCGGGCGGCGGCACGGCGGTCGTGGCGGCCCCGCGCATAGCGGGCTGGCGCTGCGAGAACGCCGAACCGGCCGCGTACGGCGGCCTCCTGGCGCTCCCCCTCGGCCCCGACCGCACGGAACTCTCCTGCTCCTTCCGGCCGCCGGGGCTGCGGGCGGGCCTGGCGGCGGGGGCGGTGGCGGTGCTGGTCCTGCTGTCCCGCGCCGGGCTCAGGACCTTCCGCCGGCGCGGGACGGCCTCGGCAGGGTGAGCCGCCGCGCCCGCGTCCTCCTGGTCCTGCGCCGGACCAGGAAGGCGCCCAGGGCGGCGCCCGCGGTGTTGAGGAGGACGTCGTCGACGGACGAGACGCGGCCCAGGGAGAGCGCGTACTGCGCCACCTCGACGACGAGGGAGAACGCCGCGCCGGCCAGGGCGGTCTTGAGCACGTGCCGACGGCCCGACCACAGGAACGCGGCGGTCGCGCCGAAGGGGACGAGCAGGAGGGCGTTGCCGACGAGGTTGACGGCCCGCACGTCCGAGAGGTCCACGTCGGCGTGGGCGGACGCGTCCAGGATCTCCCGGAACGGGACGGCCGAGATCCTGCTCTCCGTCCCGTATCCGTGCGAGAGCGTGACGAGCAGGAACGGGACGAGGGCGAGCAGCGCCGCGGCGCCGAAGACGGCTCTTCCGCCCGCCGCCCCCGGCCCCGTACCGGTTCCGGCGAACGGCGCGCGCCACACCGAGTCCCGTGCCTCCCTCGCCTCCCGCGTCTCCTTGCGCGCCTGGCGGACGCCGATCACGGCGGCGCACGCCGTCGCGCAGACGGAGAGGAGGACTCCTCCTTGCATGGCCAACACGACCCTCCCGGACGATCTCCGTCGCCGGGTACCCGGTCGTTCAGACTCCAAGCCCGTACGGGAGCGCGTCCGGCGAGGCCACCCGCAGCTCCCAGCGCACCTCGCCGTCCTCCGTGCGGTCGGTGGGCGCGAGGCCGGCCGCGCGGGCGACGGCGGCGGAGGCCTCGTGGTCGGGGTGGACGTGGGCGACGACGGTCCGTACGCCCCGGGACGCGAGCAGGGCGACCAGGCCCCCGGCCGCTTCGCGCGCGATGCCCCGGCCCTGCCAGGCCGTGCCGACGACCCACGCGACCTCGGCGGTCCGGCCGCCGTCGGTGACGGTCGCCTGGACGGTGCCGGTGAGCCGCTCCTCGGCACGGAGCCGTACCACCCAGTTGTGCCAGGCCACGGACGGGTCCGGCGATCCGGCGGCCAACCGTTCGTACCGCGCCCGCAGTTCGGACGGGGACAGCGGGGCGCCCCCGATGAAGGCGTGCAGGGCGGGGTCGGCCAGGACCTCCGCCATCTCCCCGGCGTGCGCGACGGCGAGGGGGACGAGGTCGAGGCGTCCGGTCCGTACGGTGCCGGGCACGGCGGTCTGTTCGGTCACCGGGGGATCGTCGCACGCGGTCCGTTGATCGACGCCCCCTCCGGAGGTATCTTGCATAACATGGTTCCTGGCGAAGCAAGATCGGAGGCGGCCGGCAGGGTCGCCGCACAGCTGCGCAAGGGCGTCCTGGAGTACTGCGTCCTGGCGCTCCTCCGGGGCGGCCCCCGCTACGGCGTCGAGATCCTCGACGAGCTGGCCGCCGTCAGCGTCATGACCACCAGCCAGGGCACGATCTACCCCCTGCTGTCCCGGCTCCGCCGTGACGGTCTCGTCGACACCGAGCTGCGCGAGTCGGCCTCCGGGCCCGCCCGCCGCTACTACACGCTCACCGCGTCCGGCCGGGCCGCGCTCGCCGAGTTCACCGAGGACTGGCCGCGCTTCCGCGACGGCGTCGACCACTTCCTGACCGCGTCCCCCGGAGGTTCCGCATGACCCGCACCGCACACCCCCTCGTGACCGACTACCTGGCCGCGGTCGGGCGGGAGGCGTCCTCCCTGCCGGCCGAGCGCCGCGAGGAACTCCTCGCGGACCTGCGCGAACACCTCGACGTCGCCGTGGGCGAGGAGCGGGACCCGGAGACCGTCCGCGCCGCCCTCGACCGCCTCGGCAGCCCCGCCGCGATCGTCGCCGCCGCCCGCGCGGAGGAGCCGGAGACGGCCGGGGCGCCCACCGGGCAGCGCCCCGAGGGCGTGTCGAAGGGCCGTACGACCCACACGGCCGTCCTGCTCGGCGTCAGCGGGCTCGCCGTGCTCCTCGGCTCCTACGTCGGCCTGATCGTCCTGATCGCGGGCCTGGTCCTGCTGTGGACGTCCGACGCCTGGGAGCGGGGCACCAAGGTCCTCGCGACCGCCCTCGTGGTGCTCGCCCCCCTCGCGCTCCCCCTGAGCGGCCTCCTCGGCGCGGCGGGCCGCATCGGACCGGCGGAACTGCTCGTCCTCCTCGTGACGGCGGTCGCCCTCCCGGTCGTGGCCGCGGTCCGTCTGATCCGCGCCGCCCGCCGGACCGCCCGCGCCTGAGGCACCCCGCGACGGACGAAGATCAACACGGGTGCAGAATGACCCGTATGCCCATGACGAACGCACCGAAGACGGCCCGGATCGACGACGCCCCGGCGGTCGGCCGCACGCTGGCCTCCGCCTTCGGCGACGACCCGATGATGCGCTGGTTCTTCCCCGACGACGCCACCCGCGAGGCGGGCCTCGGCCGGTACTTCACCACCCTGTTCACCCGGCAGTACGGCCTCCACGGCGTGTGCGAGCGCACCGACGCGGCGGCGGCCTTCTGGGTGTCACCCGAGGGCGCGGACAAGGCCGTCCCGGACGCGGACACGATCCGGGAGCTCCAGGAGATCCTGGGCGACCGGGCCGGGGCCTTCCGTGACGCCGTCACGGCCGCCGCCGAGCACGGCCCGACCGAGCCCCACTGGTACCTCGCCGTCATAGGCGCCGACCCCGCCGCCCGGGGGCGGGGCCACGGCTCCGCCCTCCTCCGCTCGGGCCTCGCCAAGGCCGACGCGGCGGGCCTGCCGGTCCACCTGGAGTCCTCCAAGCCGGACAACCTGCCGGTGTACGAGCACTTCGGCTTCGTCGTGCGCGACGAGTTCAGCCTGCCGGGCGGCGGCCCGGTCCTGTGGGCGATGCGCCGCGAACCGCGGGCCCCGAAGAGCGCCTGAGCCCGCGCGGCACCCGCGCCTTCGTGCCGGCCGCACGGTCCGGCACGAAGGCGCCCGCCTCGAGAACACGCTCAGAAGAGCAGGTTGTAGGTGTTCCATCCCCCGCCGACACGGGTGCGGGTGGCGAAGGGAACGGCGGCGGCGCCCGTGCCCTTGTACAGCCACAGGACCCCCGCCCTGTCGCGGGCGACGGCGTCCGCGCGTCCGTCGTCGGTGAGGTCTCCGGCCACGACGAGCTGGTCGTAGGCCTGCCAGCCTCCGCCCACGCGCACGCGGGTGGCGTAGGGCGCGGCGGCCTTGCCGGTCCCCTTGTACAGCCACAGGATTCCGGCCTTGTCGCGGGCCAGCAGGTCCGCCCGTCCGTCGCCGCTCAGGTCCGCGCCGCCTGCCAGCCGGTCGTAGGCCTGCCAGCCGCCGCCCACGCGCACGCGTGCCTTGAAGCGGTTGCCGTCGGCGAGCCTGCCGGTGCCCCCGTAGAACCACAGGCCGCCGGACCCGTCGCGGGCCACCAGGTCCACGAACCCGTCGCCGTCGAGGTCCCCCGCACCGGCGAGCCGGTCGTAGGCGTTCCAGCCGGGGCCGACGCGGACGCGGGTCGCGTACGGCGTGTCGTGGACGAACTGGCGGTCGTAGTACCAGAGGGTTCCGGACGCGTCGCGGGCGACGAGGTCGCCCGTTCCCCGGGTGACGGCCGACGGCCTGACGGCGCTGCGGTAGTGGAGGGGCTGCCGGAGGGGCGAGAGGGAGGTGAGCGTCTTGTACGTCTGCCAGCCGGGGCCCACCTCGTAGCGTTCGTCGAACGGCCGAGCGGCGTCACCGGTGCCGGACTGCGTCCAGAGCCTGCCGGCGGTGTCGCGGCCCAGCAGGCTGTGGCCGGGCCTGACCGTACGTCCCTGGACGGCGAACGGCGCGCTGGTGTGCTTGACGTCGGACTCGTCCCAGACGCCCTGGTCGTAGATGTCGTAACGGGTGAAGGCCTGGAGCTTCTGCGCGTACTGGCCCTTCTCGGCGGTGAGTTCGTAGTCGATGACGTGATCCCCGGCTTCGAGGGAGCAGACGAGGTGGTTGACGGCGGTGTCCGGCACCGTCGTCCGGCCGATCTCGCAGCCGGCGCCCGGCCCGGTGGCGACCTTGTCGACGCGGATGGGCGGCGCGGAGGCGATGAACTGCCCTTCGGCACGGTCGATGCGGAACAACAGCCTCCCGGCGTCGTTGGCGTGGACGCGGAGCCGCTGGCGGACCGTGCCGCCGTCCGGGACGGCCGGGAGGTCGAAGGCCACCGTGTTCAACAGCGCGTGGGCACGGGACTTGACGGTGACCTTGCCGGTGCCGTGCCGCCCGTCGGCCGGGCGGGAGCCCGCGCTGCGGGCCGCCTTCACCGCCGCGTCGAGGTCACCGGCGGCCGGTATGTAGGCGAAGCCCCAGTAGAGGGTGGCGTCCGTGGCGGTGGCAGGCACGAGGACGTTGGGCGCTTGGTACGGAGCCCCCTCACAGACGAAGACACCGGTGTAGCCGGCGGGCTGCGTGCACTGACCGAGGCCGGGACGGTACCCCGCCGGGAAGCCCGCGCCCGCGCCCTCCGGATCGGTCATCGGCTGCGTGCCGACGGCGACGACGACCTTGCCCGAGATGGTCGTGCCGGACTCGACGATCGGATAGAACCGCGGCATCGCCCCGGGCGCCACCACCGCGTCATACCCCGACAGCCGCAGCTCGCCGGTGGCGGTCGCGGAGTGCGGGGCGAGGAGGGTCGCCCCGGTGAGCAGGCCGGTGGCCGCGCCGAGCACGGCCGCACGGCGGATCATGTGTCTCATACGTCCTTCACAGAAGTGTGTGCTGGTACCGGCGCGCCGGACTGTTCCGGGCGGCCGGACGGCGGATGGGGCGGGAGAGGGGCGCGTCAGCCCCTCTCCACCGTGCGCGACGGGCGGCCCGTCCCGGGGTCGAGGTCGATGAGGTGGACCCGTTCGGTGCCGTCCTCGGCGTACCCCGTGACCAGACGGACGCGGTCGGGGCCCTCCCAGGAGGCCTCGGCGAGGGCGTTCTCGGCGGCGTCGCCGTTGAAGTGGCCCACCTGCCAGCGGCGCGTCAACGGCCCCCGTCCCTCGTCCACGTAGACCCACCACAGCGGGTCGATCATGGCGGATCCCTCCACGATCACGAGGCTGCGGTCGTCGCGGCCGGGGGCCGCCGTGTCCGACGCCTCCCGGGGGAGTTCGAAGAGCGCGAAGAAAAAGAAGGGGAAGGCCATGAGGAGGACGAGCCCGAAGGCCACCCCCGCCAGGACGCGGACGGCCAGGTTGCGCACCGCGCCGATCAGCGCCGCCGTCAGCAGTCCCGCCGCCAGCACGCCGAAGAGCAGCGGGTGGTGGAACAGCCGGGCCACCCAGAGCAGTCCGCCGTCCCGATCGGCCCACCAGCCCACCGCTCCGGCCGGGACGAGGCACCCGGCCGCCAGTGCCCTCGCACGCGGGGACGACCAGGCCTTCCGGCCCCGGACTGCGGTTTCCTCGGTCATGCGGCGGTCGCTCCCTGACGGTCCTCGTGACGCTTCCCACCCATGACCCCCGGGGCGCGCGAAAGGTTGCGGTCAGGGATGGTCCCGGCTCAGGTGCCGGCGCATCAGGACGTTCGCGTCCGTCTCCGCGCTGCGGTCGAACCGCTCCCGCGCCTCCCGCCGTTCCCGTACGAGCAGCGCACACGCCACGCAGTGCGGTACGGGACGGGGCGGCCGGCTCAGGTCCGGTACCGGGCCCGTCGCCTCCGCGCCCGCGCGGGTCCGGTCGTTGGCCGCCCGCACGCCCGCGCTCAGCCGCTCGGCGGGAGTGGCCGGGCGCAGGTCGGCGGGGTCCGCCTGCCACTCCCGGCCACCGCCCACGGGCCGCAGCATCGCGTACGGCCCGGCCCTCCCCCGGAACTCCCCCACCACACAGGCCACCTGGTCGTACACGAGCGCCCCGCGCTCCGGTCCGTGCGACTCCATGCGCCCTCTCCTCTTCCCTTCCACCACCTGCGCGGAGCGCCACGGGTGGACTACGGTGCGTGTTCCGGGTACGAGAAGAGGATGTCCCGGTCCGAGGGAACGAAGAGCGCGGTCGGGCGGTACTTCTGCAGGTGGCGCGGGTAGTTCCACATCTTCCACAAGGGGAGGGCGCGCCATGCCGGCGAGACGGGCGGTCACGGGCCGGAGCCAGGAGCCGAGGAAGCGGTTCGCGGAGGAACTGCGGTCACTGCGGGCCGAACGGGGCCTGACCCTGCGGAAACTGGGCGATGTCGTGGGCTGGGACTGGTCCCTGTTCTCGAAGATGGAGAACGGGGAGACGCTGGGCGGCCCGGAGGTCGTCAAGGCGTTGGACCAGTACTACGGGACGCCGGGGTTGCTGCTGACGCTGTGGGAACTGGCGCTGGCGGACCCGACCCAGTTCAAGGAGCAGTACCGCCGGTACATGACGCTTGAGTCGGAGGCGATCAGCCTGTGGCACTACGCGCCCTATCTGCTGCCCGGCCTGCTCCAGACGAAGGCGTACGCGCACACCGTGCTGGGGTGGGGCAGCTTCGAAGGTGAAGAACTGACCCGGCAGGTCGAGGCCCGATGGGGGCGGCACGCCCTGCTGGAGGGCGAGGACGCTCCTTCGTTCCGCGCGATCATCTCGGAGACGGTGCTCCGCACACGGCTACCGGTCCGGGCCGAATGGCAGGAGCAGTTGGAGCACCTCATCACAATCGGTGAACGCCGGAACGTGACCATTCAAGTGGTGCTCCACTCCGCCGGGTTGTACGCCCTCGGGAACACTCACGTGATGTTCCTGAAGCCCACGGACGGCCGGACGGTGGCCTGGTTGGAGACCTCCCACTCCGGTCAGGTCGTTGAAGAAACAGCCGCCGTCAACCGGCTCCAGCTTCGATACGATTTCGTCCGCGACTTGGCCCTCTCCCCGGCCGATTCGAGAAAGTTCATCATGCGGACGTTGGAGGAAGCATCGTGCGAGCCGTCGACCTGAGCACCGTCACGTGGCGCAAGAGCTCCTACAGCAACGAGGACGGCGGCGAGTGCCTGGAGGTCGCCGACAACCTCCCCCTCGTCCCCGTCCGCGACAGCAAGGTCCCGGACGGGCCCGTTCTCGTCTTCGGGGTCGGCGCCTGGGCGTCCTTCGTGGACGGGGTGAAGCCCGGGGGCTGAGGCTCAGGTCGTGGCGGAGAGCAGGTCCACCACGAAGACGAGGGTCGAGTGGGCCGGGATCAGCGGTGAGGGCGACTGCTTGCCGTAGCCGAGGCGCGGGGGGACGACGATCTCGCGCCGGCCGCCGACCCTCATCCCCCTGATCCCCCGGTCCAGGCCCTTGACGGCCCGGCCGCCGCCCACGGCGAACTTGAAGGGCTCGTCGCGCTCCCAGGAGGAGTCGAACTCCTTCCCGGTGGCGAAGGTGACGCCGACGTAATGGATGCGTACGACCCCGCCCGGCTTCGCCTCGGCCCCGTCCCCGACGACGAGGTCCCGGGTCGTCAGCTCGGCGGGGGCGTCGCCCTCCGGAAGGACGACCTCGGGCTTCGTCGGTCCGCTCGTCGCGGTCTCTTCGTTCTCCACCGGGTCCACGCTACCCGCGCGTTCGCACGAGGGCGGAACGCGAGAAGGGCCGGAACCCGTCACGGGTTCCGGCCCTTTTCGAGGAGTACGCGCGCCTACTTCGCGGCGACCTCTTCCATGCAGAGGACGAACTTGTCCGAGTCGAGCTGCTGCGCGAGCGCCGACAGCTCCTCGCCGCACTTGTTCACGTCGAAGGTGTCGTCGATGACCTTGACGACCTTGAAGAGGTCGGCCTTGCCGGAGGAGCAGTCGACGGTGTCGACCTTCGGGTCGTTGTCCGGACCGGTGACCGTGACGCACTCGCCGGCCTTGGCGTGCACCGGGGCGTCGCCGGTGAGGTGCGGGAGGCCCAGCTTCACGGCTATCGCGACGGCGATCGCGACGACGACACCGCCGATCTTCTTGAGGATCCCGGAACCCTTCTTCGCGGGGGCGGGCTGCTGCTCGGAAGGGAAGGGCGCGGGCGGCGTCGTCATGAAGGATTCCTTGCGGGTATGGACATGATCAGACGCGAACGTTACATGTATCAAAAACGGCAAAAAGGATCACGAAGATCCACTTGCCGATCATTTGCCGAGTCGTGATCCTGTCGTCCCGTCAGGGACGCCGTTCCGTTGCCGGAGGCCCCCGTCAGGGGCGCGGGCCCATCATCCGCTGGTGGTCCAGCGCCCTGCGCAGCTCCGCCGGGAGCGGGTGGTACGGGCCGTACGTGCGCTCCGCGTCGAACAGCAGCCGCTGGAGCTGGTCCCGGCCGGCCGTGTGCTCGCCCGCCGCCAGGAGCAGCAGTCCGATCCGCTGCCGGATGTCGAAGGCCCGGGCGGGCTCCCGCTCGTAGTACGGCAGGACCGACCGGAACTCCGCGAGCGCGGCCGCCGTCTCCCCCAGCTGCTCCAGGCACAGCGCCGCGTCGTAGCGGAACTGGAGGGTCTGGGGGTCCGCCGGGCCCGCCTCCGCCTGGCGGTCCGCCGCGAGGCGGCGCAGCTCCGGCAGGGCGCGCCGGTACTGGCCGTCGTCCATCAGCGTCGACGCGTACTGCTTGCGCAGGATGCGGACGACGGGCGACCGCTCCCCGTGCTCGGCCTCGGCCGCGGGCAGGATTCCGCCGAGGACGTCCACGGCCTGGGTCAGCGAGCCCTCCGCGAGCAGCCGCTTGACCTCGTCCACGGCGGCGGCGACGTCCGGGCGCGCGAACGGCCCCGGCTGCGCGTACACCCGGGGGTCGGCCTGCGGGACCGGGGTCGGGGCGTGCGCGGGTACGGGCGGGACCGGGACGGGCGGCGTGGGCACGGGAGGGACCGGGACCGGGCGCACCGGGCCCGCCGGGGCCTGCGCGCGGTCCGGCCAGGGCGCGTGCGGGCGCAGGAACGGCCGGGTCGGGTCCATCGGGCCCGCCGGGGCGCCGCGCGCGGGCAGCAGCGGCAGCAGGTGCTCGTACACCTCGTGCGCGCCGTCCGGCCGGTCCCGGGGGTCCTTGGCGAGGAGCCGGAGGACCAGCGCCTCCAGCGGCTCGGGGACCTCGGGGCGCAGCTGCCGGAGCGGGGTGGGCGGGTCGTACAGGTGCCGGTGCAGCACGCCGAGCGCGGTCGAGCCGGAGAACGGCACGTTCCCGCTGAGGAGTTCGTGGAGCAGGACGCCGAGCGCGTACAGGTCGGTGGCCGGGCCGACGGCGCCGCCCATGGCCTGCTCCGGCGCCATGTACGCCGGGCTGCCGATGGGCGAGCCGGTGTGCGTGAGCCGGGTGGTGTCGGTGTCCAGGACGGAGGCCACGCCGAGGTCGAGGACGGTCAGCGTCCCGTCCGGGCGGATCATCACGTTCCGCGGCTTGAGGTCGCGGTGCACGATCGGCACCGCGTGCACGGCGGCGAGCACCGCGCAGAGCTGCGCGGCCACGGAGACCGCCCACTCCCACGGGTACGGGTCGTGCTCGGCGAGGTGGTCGGCGAGGTCCGCGCCCTCCACGTACTGCATGACGAGATACAGGTCCTCGCCCTCGCTGCCCGCGTCGTGCACGGTCACCAGGCCGGGGTGGGTCACGCGCGCGGTGACCCGGCACTCGCGCACGAAGCGGCGGCGCAGCTCGTCGGCGGAGGAGGCCTGTCCGTTCATGCCGGCCGGCCGCAGCAGCTTCACCGCGACCCGGCGGTCGAGGCGTCCGTCGTACGCCGTCCAGACCTGGCCCATGCCGCCCTGGCCGACGACGGTGGCGAGCTCGTAACGCCCGCCGACGACCCGTCCGTTCACCGGGCGCCGCCGCCGTCCCGGGACTCGCCCGCGTCCCTGTTGCGCAGCAGGTCGCTCAGCTCGTCCAGCTCGGCGCGGACCTGGTCGATGCGGGGGCCGGGCGGCTGGGGCACGGGGGTGGCGGGGCCGGGCACGACCGGCACGGCGGGCGCCGGGCCGACGGGCGTGTGCGGGGCGGGCGTGTGCGCGGCGGGGCCGATGTACGGGTTCGGGCGCACGTCCGCGCCCGGGACGGTCGCGGCACCGCCGCTGCTCCCGTACGTGTACCCGACCGGGCCGTACGCGCGCGCGGTGCGCTGCCGCTCCGCGTGGCGGATCTCTCCGAACAGGTAGTACGCGATCGAGCCCGCCACCAGGGACACCATCACGCCGACCGCGATGAAGGACTCGGCGGTGCCGGTCTCCTTGTCGCCGGTGGCCGCCGCGTACGAGAACAGTCCGGCCGACACCGCGAACAGCACGCCGCACACCACCCAGTCGCGCGCCCTGCGGGTGACGCACGCGAGCCGGATCAGCGGGGCCCAGGACAGGAAGCCGCAGCTGAGCAGTGCGAGGAGACAGAAGAGGACGAGCAGCGCGATCCGGCCACCGGAGAGGGAACTCCCGGGCGGCCGCGGAACCTGCGGGACCTGCGTGGGGCCGTACATCCTGCTGCTCCTGCTCGGACGGATGGGGTGCGAGGACGAGCGTATACACCCATACGGACAACGGTTCCGGGATACCCGGAACCGTTGTCGAAGAGATGAGGAGCGGAGGCGCCGTCAGGGGGCCACGGAGCCGTCCGCCAGGCCGTCGTACAGGCCCTGGACCAGCTGGTCCCCGAGGCGGGAGGCCTGCCGCAGGGACTCCTCGAAGGCGGCGAGGGCGCGGAACCGCTCGCCGAAGCGGCGCTGTTCGGCCAGGGGCAGGCGCGGCAGCTGGAGGCGGCGGACGTCGAGGCGGGTCGCGGTGGAGGCGTAGCTGCTGGCCTGCCGGGTGTTGGCGGTGGCCCGCAGGAAACCGGCCAGGAACCAGGGGTCGAGGGCCGCCGGGTCGGGGCGCAGGAGCTGGAGGTTGCGGCCGAGGGCGGCGCCCTCGGCGGTGGCGTCCACGACCCGGACGGCCGCCCCGCCGCCGAGGACCGGGACGACGACGTCCCCGGCGGCCAGCAGGACCGGGTCCTCGGGCGGGCCGTCGGGCAGCGTGCCGGAGGGCGGCTGGGCGGCGAACACGTCGTGGTCGGTGAGGACGGCGACGGGGGCGGCGGCGGGGGCGGTGCCCGCGCCGCCCGCGCGCAGCACCAGGGCCCCGGCGCGGGCCAGTTCGCCGACGGTGGTGGTGGGCCGGCCGGCCCCGGCGGCGGGCGGGTCGGTGACCGGGGGCGGGGTCAGCTCGCGGGTGCGGCGCAGGGTCTCCGTCAGGCGCTCGCGCACCCCGGCGAGCTGGGCCGCGCCTCCGGCGGCGGCCGGGGGCGGCAGGTGGCGGGCGGGGGCGAGGTCGACGTCGTCGTCGAGGAGTTCGATGACGGGGACGGAACGGCTCGCGCCCGGCGTCCCGGCGAGGGTCCCGTCCCGGTCGAAGGGCGCCCAGGCGTCCAGTACGGCGGTGTGGACGGCCGGCCAGTCGAGCCGGTCGCGGCCCTCCCGGCCCGGGCCCGCGTGCTCGGACGCGGTGTCCACGAGGAGGAGTTCGGCGGGGGGCCGGCCGCCCGGGACGGGCTTGCGCAGCACCCAGAGGTGGAGCGGGATGCCGTACGGGGGCGCGGCGCCGGCCGGGAGGGCGACGACCGCGCGCAGGGCGCCCCGGCGGAGCAGGTCGGCGCGGATGCGGCGGCCGGAGCGGCGGGAGGCGGCGGCGGGCGGCATGAGGAGGACGGCGGTGCCGCCGGGGCGGAGGCGGGCCAGGGCGTGCTGCACCCAGGCCAGTTCGGACTCCGTGCGGGCCGGGAAGCCGTACTCCCAGCGCGGGTCGTAGGCCAGTTCCTCGTGGCCCCAGTTGCGCTCGTTGAACGGCGGGTGGCACAGGACGGCGTCGGCCGCGAGCGCCGGGAAGGCGTCGGCGCGCAGGCTGTCCCCGGACCTGACCCGGATGTCGGCGTCGGCCGCGAGGGCCAGGCGCAGGGCGGTGAGGGCGGCGAGGTCGGGGTCGGCGTCCTGGCCGCAGACGGCGCCGGGGCGCTCGACCGCGCCGAGCAGCCCGCCGGTGCCGCAGGCCGGGTCGAGGACGGTGAGCGGGGCGGCGCCCTCGCCGGCGGGCGCGGGGGCCGCGAGCGCCGCCATGAGGGCGGCGGGCCCGGGCGGGGTGAGCGTGTACTGGCGCGGGTTGGCGTCGAGGTGGCGGCCGAGCAGGAACTCGAAGGCCTGGCGCGCGCCGGTGTCGGCCGCGAGCTCGGCGGCCCCGCGCAGGAGCGGCAGGGAGACGGCGAGCGCGCCCGAGGTGGGGGTGAGGACGGCCCGCCCGGGGCCGAGGCGCTCGGTCAGCGTCTCCTCCAGGGCGACCGGCAGCACCTCCGTCAGCCGCTCGTCGGGGAGGGCGGCGAGCGAGGGCCAGGCCGCCGACCGGTCCCGTACGAGGAGGAGGGCGCAGCCGGCGTGGACGAGGGCGGTGACGGCGCCGGCCGGGTGACCCGCGACCTGCTGCCAGACGCGCTCCCTGAGCGGGACCTCGGCCAGTTTGCCCTGGGCGCGGAGCCATTCCTCGACCTCGGCGAGGGCGAAGGAGGGGCTGCTCTCCGTGCCGCCGACGGGTTTGGGGAAGTCGGCGTGACGGCGGCGCCAGTTGCTGACGGCGGCCCGGCCGACCCCGGCGAGCCGGGCGATCCCGGCGGCGGTGACCTCGGCGGGGGCGGCCTCGGCGGGGGCGGCCTCGGCGGCGGTGGTCTCCGTGGCGGGGGCGGTCTCCGTGGCGGGGGTGTCCGCGTTCTTCTCCGCCGCACCGGCGTCCGCTGCGTTCTCCGGCATCTGACCCGTCTCCCCTGGCTGGCCCGCTGGCGACTCTCGTGTGTCACCCATCCTACCGACGGGACTGCGCGACACCACTTCACAGCGTGACCCGATCTCTTTTTTGTGAACCGTGTTGACTCGGTTCACAAGCTCTGTTGTGATTGATCCATCGCACCAGACATCTTCAATGTCCGGGAGGACACACCCATGTCATACGGCACCCAGGTCCCGCCTGCCGCCCCGCACCGGGCCATGCGCAACGGTCTCGGCACCGCGGCCCTGATCCTCGGCATCATCGGCACGCTCTCCGGCATCGTGCCGCTCCTCTTCTGGCTGGCGGGCATCCTGGGCCTGATCGCCCTGGTCCTCGGGCTCGTCGGCAAGGGGCGCGTGAAGCGCGGCGAGGCGGACAACAAGGGAATGGCGCTCACCGGCGCGCTCCTCGGCCTCGCGGCCCTGGTCCTCTCGGTCGTCGGCGCGGTCATCACGTTCACGGCCGTCAGCGACGCGGTCGACGAGATCGACAAGGCCATCAAGGAGACCGCGCCCAAGGACCCGGCGGCCAAGAACCTGGCGGACGGCGACACCTCGGTCTACGACGACGACCTCAAGGTCACGGTCTCGGACCCGAAGGCGTACAAGCCCAGCGAGTTCGCGGCCGGACACACCGAGGGCAACAAGGCGTACCAGGTCACCGTCGTCGTCGAGAACGGCGGCAAGAAGAAGTTCGACGCCACCCTCGTCACGCTGACCGGGCGCGCCGGGACGAACGGCGTCGCGGCCGAGCAGATCTTCGACGAGAAGGTCGGCGCGGGCTTCCAGGGCACCGTCCTGCCCGGCAAGAAGGCCACCCTCACCGTCGCCTTCGACGTCCCCAAGGACGCCAAGAACCTGACGGTCGAGGTGAACCCCGGCTTCGACTACAACGCCTCGCAGTGGGAGCTGAAGCTCGGCTGACCCGGCCGGTCCCCGCGGGGACCGGGCCCCTCGGGGCCCCGCCGTCCCCGCGCCCACCCCTCCCCCGTACGCT
>JNWL01000030.1 GCA_000716465.1 Streptomyces bikiniensis | reverse complement strand
CCCCCGACCCGCCCACCCCCAGCTGTGGCACCCCGGACGACGACGCCTTCCCGCTCGACACCCGCATCCACCCCGGCCCGGCCGGCTACGCGGCGGGCGGCCCCTTCCAGGACTGGCGCCTCGACCTCACGAACACCACCGGCTCGCCCTGCTCCGGCATCCACCCGGTGCTCGTCCTCACCGACCGCGACCGGGTCCTCCGGCCGGAGCAGATCCGCTTCGAGTTCTACGACGCCGGGGCCGCGCGCTGGCACCCCGTGGCCTTCGAAGGGACCTCGGAGGCCGAGAACGTGGGCGTGTTCACCGACTTCGGCGGCTTCGCCGTCCCCGCGGGCGAGACCCTCACCGTTCCCGTACGCCTCGCCTTCCGCGCGGGGACGGCCCCCGGCGAGGTCGTGGTCAACGCGGCGATCGTCCAGCGCCGGGGCACGGACGGGGACTGGATCGGGGACTCCGGCGACCACCGCCTGACCGTCGGGCCCGCCGACCCGGACGCCCCGGTCGAGCCGCCCGGCTCCACCGCCCCGCCCGCGACCACCGCCCCGGCCGACCCCGCCGAACCGTCGAAGACCGCGAGGCCCCCGGAGCCATCGGGGCCGCCGACCTCGCAGAAGCCGCAGAAGCCCGCGGAGCCGTCGAAGTCGCCGGAGCCTTCGGGGCCGGCGGTCCCGGTCGGGCCCGCCGCCACGGCCGGATCGGCGCCTCCCGGAAAGCCGGCCGGCTCCGCCCCGCCCGCCGTGCCCGTACCCTCCGCCCCGCCCCACGTACCCACCCGACCGTCCCCACCGGAGGAGGCGCCCGCCACCTCCGTTCCCGAACTCGCCCACACCGGACGGGCGTCGGAGGCCCGGGCCCGCGCCCTGGCCCCCTTCGCCGTCGCCCTGGTCCTCCTCGGGGCCGCCCTCGTCCGCGCGGGCCGCCGCCACCGGCGGTCCTGAACCGCGCCCCCCCCGCGAAGGCCCGCCACCCCCGCGCCACCCTCCGTACACCTCCCCGTTCACCCCCGTCTGCGACCATCCCCCGGTGAACTACCAGAGCACCCCCGGCGCCCCCGTCCGCTCCGGCGTCCCCGAGCACGGGCGCGTCCCCAAGTACTACGCCGTCAAGGCGAAACTCGCCCTGATGGTCGACGCGTTGGGGGAGGGCGGACCGCTGCCCACCGAGCGCGACCTCGCCGTCCGGTACGGGGTGTCCCGCGAGACCGTCCGGCAGGCGATCCGCGAACTCCTCCTGGAGGGGCGGCTGCGCCGCCGGGGCCGGGGCACGGTCGTCGCGGGCCCCAAACTCGAACAGCCCCTCTCCCTCGCCAGCTACACGGAGGGCGTCCGCCGCCAGGGCCGCCGCCCCGGCCGCGGCCTGATCTCGCTCGACCGCTTCCCCTGCCCCGAGGCGCTCGCCCCCGAGGTCGGCGCCGAACGCGGCGAGCCCGTCTGGCACATGGAGCGGGTGCTGCTCGCCGACGACGAGCGGGTCGGCCTGGAGAGCACGTACGTCTCCGAGGCCCGCGCCCCCCGCCTGGACGCCGACTTCGACCCGGACTCCTCCTTCTACGCCTACCTCCGCGACCGGCTCGGCATCGTGTTCGGGGACGCCGACGAGCGCATCGAGACCGTTCTCGCGACCCCACGGGAGGCCCTGCTCATCGGCACGCCGCCCGCCCTCCCGATGCTGCTGCTCCACCGCGTCTCGCGGGACGCCGACGGGCGCCCGCTGGAGCGGGTCCGCACCCTCTACCGGGGCGACCGCTTCAGCTTCACCACCCACCTGGGCCGCCAGGACTGACGGGAGAGGGCCCCGTCCCAGAAGCCCGTAACATCACGGAACGATAACGGGTCTGGTCCAAGTTTGGCGGCCCGTTCACCGTCCCGTCGTCCACCGGCCCCGCCCGGGCCACCCGCCCCCGCGACCGTCGTCGGCATGAAGGTGATCGTCGTAGGAGCCGGCGTGGTGGGAACCATGCACGCCTGGCACGCAGTGGAACGCGGCCACGAGGTCGTACACGTCGAGCGCGAGGCCGAGGCGCGCGGCGCCTCCCTCCGCAACTTCGGCCAGATCTGGGTGAGCGGCCGCGCCGGCGGGGAGGAGCTGGACACCGCCCTGCGCGCCCGCGAACTCTGGGAGGGCATCGGCGCCCGCGTCCCCGGGCTCGGCTTCCGGGCCATCGGCTCCCTCACCCCCGTGCGCAACGCGCTCGAGCGCGCCGTCGCCGAGGCGGCCCTGGCCCGCCCCGACGCCGCCGCCCGCGGCTACAAGCTGCTCACGGCCGACGAGGCCCGCGCGGTCAACCCGGCCCTGCGCGGGGAGTTCGAGGCCGCGCTCTGGTGCGAGCGGGACGCCGCCGTCGAACCCCGCACCGCCCAACTCGCCCTCCGCGAAGCCCTCCTCGCCACCGGCCGCTACACCTTCCTGCCCGACCGCGAGGTCCGCGAGGTCGTCGGCGAGCACGCCGTCCGCGACGACCGCGGCGAGGTCCACGGCGGCGACGTGGTCGTCCTGTGCACCGGCGCCTGGCTCTCCGGCCTGGTCCGCGAGGTCGCCGGTGAGGTCCCGGTCCGCCGGGTCCGCCTCCAGATGATGCAGACCGACCCGCTCGGCGAACCGCTCACCACCTCCGTCGCGGACGCCGACTCCTTCCGCTACTACCCGGCCTACGCCTCCGGCGCCCTCGACGCGCTCCACGCGGGCCAGGCCCAGGACCCCACCGCCGCCGCCCACCGGATGCAGCTCCTCATGGTCCAGCGGCTCGACGGCGGACTGACCATCGGTGACACCCACGAGTACGAGCACCCCTTCGCCTTCGACACCCTCGAAGACCCCTACGAGCACCTCGCCCGCGTCGTCGAGTCCTTCCTCGGCCGTCCGCTGCCGAGGATCCGGCGCCGCTGGGCCGGGGTGTACGCGCAGTGCGTCGACACCACCCGGGTCGTGCACCGCCAGAAGGTCCGCGACGGCGTGTGGCTGGTGACCGGACCCGGCGGCCGGGGCATGACCTGCTCGCCCGCCATCGCCGAGACGACCGCGAACGAACTGGGCTGGTGAACCCCATGAACACACACAAGAAGAACACGTACGGCCTCGTCGTCCTCGACATGGCCGGCACCACCGTCGCCGACGACGGCCTGGTCGAACAGGCCTTCACCGTCGCCGCCGAACGCCTCGGGGAGGACCCGGCCGCCATGATCGGCCACGTCCGCGCCACCATGGGCGAGTCGAAGATCTCCGTCTTCCGCCACCTCCTCGGCGGCGACGAGCGGCGCGCCCGGCAGGCCAACCTCGCCTTCGAGAAGGCGTACGGGGAACTCGTCGCCGACGGCAGGATCGCCCCGGTCCCCGGCGCCGCCGAGACGATCGCCACCCTCCAGGAGCAGGGCAGGACCGTCGTCCTCACCACCGGATTCGCCCGGGTCACCCAGGACGCCATCCTCGACGCCCTCGGCTGGCGCGACCTCGTCGGCCTCACCCTCTGTCCGGCCGACACCGGCGGCCGGGGCCGCCCGTACCCCGACATGGTCCTCGGCGCGTTCCTGCGCACCGGGGCCGTGGACGACGTGCGCCGGGTCGCGGTCGCCGGCGACACCTCGTACGACATGCTCTCCGGCGTCCGCGCCGGCGCCGGGATCGTGGCGGGCGTCCTGACCGGCGCCCACGACGAGGCCGCGCTGAAGGAGCACGGCGCCACCCGCGTCCTCGCCTCCGTCGCGGAACTCCCGGAGCTGGTACGGGAGTGCGAAGCATGACCAGCGGCATCCGCTTCGACGCCGTCTCCGTCGCCTACGGCTCCACCACCGTCCTCGACTCCCTCGACCTGACCGTGGAACCCGGCGAGGTCATGGCCCTCCTCGGGCCCTCCGGCTCCGGCAAGACGACCGCGCTGCGGGCCGTCGCCGGGTTCGTCCGGCCGGTCTCCGGGCGGGTGTTCATCGGGGACCGGGACGTCACCGACCTGCCGCCGTACCGGCGCGGGATCGGCATGGTCGTCCAGCAGTACGCCCTCTTCCCCCACCTCAGGGTGGACGCCAACGTCGCCTTCGGCCTCAAGGCCCGCAAGGTCCCCAAGGCCGAGATCCCCGGGCGGGTCGCCGAGGCCCTGGAGATGACCGGCATGGCCGACTACGCCCGCCGCCACCCCCGGGAGCTCTCCGGCGGGCAGCAGCAGCGCGTCGCCATCGCCCGCGCCCTCGCCGTACGCCCCGACGTCCTCCTCCTGGACGAGCCGCTGTCGGCGCTCGACGCCCAGCTGCGCTCCGGGATGCTGGCCGAACTGGCCCGGCTCCACCGCGAACTGCCCGACGTGTCGATCCTGTACGTCACCCACGACCAGGTCGAGGCGCTGACCCTGGCCGACCGGATCGCCGTCATGGACCGGGCCAGGCTCCGGGACTGCGGCACCCCGCAGGACCTGTACCGCAGGCCCCGCACCGAGTTCACGGCCTCCTTCGTCGGCAACGCCAACCTGCTGCCGGTGACGGTGGGCACGGACGGGGTGGTCCTGGGCGGGACGGAGCTGAAGGTGGCGACCGGGGGAGCCGCCCCCGGCTCCTCGGCCACCCTCTGCGTCCGCCCCCACCTCGTCGGCCTCGGAGACGGCCCCAACGCGCTGCGGGGCCGGATCACCGAGGTCCAGTGGCGCGGCTCCACCCACCGCCTGTACGTGGAGGTGGCGGGCCACCGGGTGAAGGCGGACGTCCGCGAGCTGCGCGAGACGCCCCCGCTGGGCGCCGGGGTCGCCCTGCACTTCGCGCCCGAGGACGCGGTGCTGCTCACGGCGGGGGTGACCGGTGACTAGCGCCCTGAGCGTCTCCGCCCCGGCCGCCCCCGAGGGACGACGGCCCCGTACCGCCCCCGGGGGACGACGGCCCCGCACCGCCCCCGCCTGGGTCTGGGCCCTGCCCCCCGTCGCCGTCCTCGGCCTCGTCTTCCTCTACCCGCTCGCCCTCGTCGTCCGCGAGTCCCTGGCCCCCGGCGCGTACGCCGACGTCCTCGGCTCCGCGTCCTTCCGCGACGCCCTCGTCACCACCGTGTGGATCGCCGTCGCGGCCACCGCCGGCTGCCTGGTCCTCGGCTTCGCCCTGGCGCTCGTGATCGCCTTCGTGCCCTTCCCCGGCGCGAAGGCGGTGGCGAAGTTCATCGACGTCTTCCTCTCCTTCCCGTCCTTCCTGATCACGCTCGCCCTGCTGTTCCTCTACGGCACGGTCGGCATGGCCAACGGCATCTGGACCGACGTCACCGGCGCCGCCACCGGGCCCTTCCGGTTCCTGACCACCCCGTGGGGCGTGCTCCTCGCGGAGATCACGTACTTCACCCCGTTCGTGATGCGCCCGCTGCTCGCCGCCTTCTCGCAGATGGAGACGGCCCAGCTGGAGGTGGCGTCCTCGCTCGGCGCCCGGCCGCTGCGGATCGTCCGGCAGGTGATCCTGCCCGAGGCGCTGCCCGCGCTCGCAGCCGGCGGCAGCCTGGTCCTCGTCCTGTGCCTCAACGAGTTCGGGATCGTCCTCTTCACCGGCGCCAAGGGCGTCACGACCCTCCCGACGCTCGTCTACGGCAAGGCGATCCTCGAATCCGACTACGCCGCCGCCTGCGTCGTCGCCGTCGTCAACGTCGTGCTCTCCACCGGCCTGTACGCCCTCTACCGGGGGGTGAGCCGCCGTGCTGGTGCATAGCCGTACGGGCAGGTGGACGGCCTGGGCCCTGTTCGCCGTCCTCTTCGTGCCGCTCTTCGCCCTGCCCCTCCTCGTCGTCCTCGCCGCCTCGTTCTCCACGAACTGGTCCGGCGCCTTCCCCTCCGGCCCCACCACCGCCCACTACGCGGCGGCCGTGCGCGGCGAATCCCTCCAGGCCCTGACCACCAGCCTGGTCACGGCCGTCACCGCCAGCCTGATCGCGCTGACCGCCGGCACCTGGGCCGCGCTCGCCTCGGCGGCCCTCGGGAAGCGGGGCCGGCGGATCGTGGACGCGCTCTTCATGCTGCCGGTCGCCGTGCCGTCCGTGGTGGTCGGCCTCGCCGTCCTCGTCGCCTTCTCGCAGCCGCCGGTGCTCCTCAACGGCACCCGCTGGATCGTGGTCCTGGCCCACACCGTGCTCGTCACCGCCTTCGCCCACCAGTCGGTGTCGGCCGCGATCCGGCGCCTGGACCCGATGTACGAGCAGGCGGCGGCCGGTCTGGGCGCCCGCCCCTCGTACGTCCTGCTCCGCGTGAAGCTCCCGCTCCTGCTGCCGTCCCTGAACGCGGCGGCCGGGCTCTGCTTCGCCCTGTCCATGGGGGAGCTGAGCGCCACGATGATGCTCTACCCGCCGGACTGGACGCCGCTGCCGGTGCTCGTCTTCACCGCCACCGACCGCGGCTCCCTCTTCACCGGCTCGGCGCTCGCCGTGGTCCTCATGGCCGCGACGCTGCTCGCCCTGCTCGCCGTCTCCCGCGTCCGCACCAAGGCCTCGTACCGCTGAGCCCGTACGGCTCGAAGCCCCGCACCGCCAAAGTCCCCGCACCGCCAAAACCCCCGTACCGCCAGGAGAGAACAACGTCATGCGTCCCCTGCCCACACACGCCAAGCCGGTCGCCGCCCTCACCGGCGCCCTCGTCCTCGCCGCCTCCCTCACCGCCTGCGGCGGCTCCTCCGCCGCCTCCGACGAGAAGGTCGTCACCGTCTACAGCGCCGACGGCCTCAAGGGCGAGGCGGGCGACGGCTGGTACGACAAGGTGTTCGAGGACTTCGAGAAGCAGACCGGCATCAAGGTCAAGTACGTCGAGGGCGGCTCCGGCGAGATGGTGCAGCGCGCCCTCCGCGAGAAGAGCAACACCCAGGCCGACGTCCTCGTCACCCTGCCGCCCTTCATCCAGCAGGCCGGCTCCAAGGGGCTGCTCCAGGCGTACGCGCCGCAGGGCTCCGACCGGGTCGACGGCGCGGACAAGGCGGCCGACGGCACCTGGACCTCGATCGTCAACAACTACTTCGGCTTCGTCCACAACAAGAAGGAACTGCCCGCCGCGCCCAGGAACTGGGAGGAGCTGCTCGACGCCAAGTACAAGGACCGGCTCCAGTACTCCACCCCCGGCGTCGCGGGCGACGGCACCGCCGTCCTCATCAAGGCCATGCACGACTTCGGCGGCCAGGCCCCGGCCATGGAGTACCTGAAGAAGCTCCAGGCCAACAACGTCGGCCCGTCCTCCTCCACCTCCAAGCTCGCCCCCAAGGTGGACAAGGGCGAACTCCTCGTCGCCAACGGCGACGTCCAGATGAACTTCGCCCAGTCCAAGTCCATGCCGAACCTGGGCATCTGGTTCCCGGCCAAGGGGGGCGGGAAGCCCACCACCTTCGCCCTGCCGTACGCCGCGGGCCTGGTGAACAAGGCCCCCCACGGCGAGAACGGCAGGAAGCTCCTCGACTTCCTGCTGAGCGAGGGCGCCCAGCGCGAGGTCAGCGCCGTCGGCGGCGGCTTCCCGGCCCGCAAGGACGTCAAGCCCACCGACGCCAACGCCCTCGCCCTCGCCGAGCTCCTCGAAGGCGTCGAGGTCTTCGAGCCGGACTGGGCCGACATCGACCGGAACCTGACGGCGTACGTCGACGCGTGGAAGTCCGCCACCGGAAGCTGAGAGTTCACCGTACGGCCCTGGAAACACCTCCGCAGATCGCGGAAGGATAACGGGTACGGACCCAACGCCCCTGAGGAATCAGGGGCGTTGAGGTCGTCCGGCCCCTTCCGCCCCTTCCACGGAGGACTCCGACATGCCGCTCACCGGCATCCCCCGCCGCACCGTGCTCACCGCCGCGGGCGCCACCGCGGCCGCCGCCGTCACCGGCCTCGCCACCGCCCCCAACGCCCTGGCCGCCACGAGCGCCGCCACGGCCGCCGCCCCGACGCTCCCGAACGGCACCAGCAAGGACAAGGTGCTCGTCGTCGGCATGGACGGCCTGCGGTACGACCGGATCGACGCCGCCCAGGCCCCCGCCCTCAAGTCCCTGATGGCGAACGGCACCTTCGGCCGCTCCCTGCTCTACGCGAACCCGATGGCCGCCACCTCCTCCGGCCCCGGCTGGTCCACGATCTCCACCGGCGTCTGGCCCGACAAGCACGGCGTCAAGGACAACACCTTCACCGGCAAGAACTACGGCGCGTACCCCGGCTTCCTCGCCCGCCTCCACCAGGTCCGCCCCGGCCTCTCCCTCTTCGCCGCCGTCGACTGGCCCGAGCTGGACACCCACGGCACCGTCACCCCCGGCGCCGACGCCAAGCTCGTCTACGACAACGACTACGCCGTCAACGACAAGGTGATCACGGACATCACCGAGGACGTCCTGCGGAACCAGAACCCCGACGTCCTCTTCGTCTACTTCGGCGAGACGGACGAGATCGGCCACAACCACGGCGCCGCGCACGCCAAGTACCTCGAAGCCATCGACGTCCAGGACGCCTACCTCGGCCGGCTCCTCGCCGCGATCCGGGCCCGTCCGTCGTACGCCACGGAGCGCTGGACCGTCATCGTCACCACCGACCACGGCCACACCGACGCCGGCGGCCACGGCGGCTCCGCCGTCGAGGAGCGGCGCACCTTCGTCCTCGCCCAGGGCCCCGGCATCGCCGCCGGCGCCCGCCCCATCGACACGCGCCTGGTGGACGTCGCCGCCACCGTCTTCCACCAGCTCGGCATCGTCCCCGACCCGTCCTGGGGCCTGGACGGCAAGCCGATCCAGGAGCGCTCCACCGACCCCTTCGACACCCTGTACGGGTCGCTGACCGGCCGCGTGGACGAGACCGGCATCCCCGCCGGGGTCCTCGGCTTCACCCGCACCCCGCCCAGCGGCTGGTCGGTCATCGACAACGCGATGGGCACCGGCGGCGTGACCGAGTGGCGCGGCTGGTCCTTCGCCACCGACGAGTTCTGGTCCCGCACCCAGCGCGACCAGTCCCGCGAGCTGAACGTGCGGGCCCGGGGCGTCTTCGCCGTCGCCGACTCCGACGAGTGGGCCGACAAGACCTTCTCGGGGACGTACGACTCCACCCTGGTCACGCCCGCACACAGCGTCTCCGGCGCGTCCTCGGTGACCCTCGGCTTCACCACCCTCTACCGCCAGGAGGGCTCCCAGGCGGCCCAGGTCCTGGCGAGCTTCAACGGCGGCACCCCGACCGTCGTCAAAAGCTACACCGCCGACGTCCTCTCCAAGGCCCAGTCCCTCACGGTCCCGGTCCCCTCCGGCGCCTCCACCGTGAGCTTCCGCTTCCGCTACACCGGCAGCAACAACTGGTACTGGACGATCGACGGGGTCAAGATCACCACTTCCTGATTACGCTGGGGGCGTCGCCACAGCGCAGTCGCGGCGCCCCAGCACCCGCACGACATGCACGGCAGGAGTCCCGCACCCATGGCAGAGCGCAAGCCGATCGAATCCTGGCTCACCGACATGGACGGCGTCCTCATCCACGAGGGCGTGCCGATCCCCGGCGCCGACGCGTTCATCAAGAAGCTGCGGGAGACCGGGAAGCCCTTCCTGGTCCTCACCAACAACTCGATCTACACCGCCCGCGACCTGCACGCCCGCCTCGCCCGGATGGGACTCGAAGTCCCCGTCGAGAACATCTGGACCTCCGCCCTCGCCACCGCCAAGTTCCTGGACGACCAGCGCCCCGGCGGCACCGCGTACGTCATCGGCGAGGCCGGCCTCACCACCGCGCTGCACGACATCGGCTACGTCCTCACCGACCACGACCCGGACTACGTGGTGCTCGGCGAGACCCGTACGTACTCCTTCGAGGCGATGACCAAGGCCGTCCGGCTCATCAACGCCGGCGCCCGCTTCATCTGCACCAACCCCGACGAGACCGGCCCGTCCCTGGAGGGCCCGCTGCCCGCCACCGGCTCGGTCGCCGCGCTCATCACCAAGGCCACCGGCAAGGAGCCGTACTTCGCGGGCAAGCCGAACCCGCTGATGATGCGCACCGGGCTCAACGCGATCGGCGCCCACTCCGAGTCCAGCGCCATGATCGGCGACCGGATGGACACCGACATCCTGGCCGGTCTGGAGGCGGGCATGCAGACCTTCCTCGTCCTGACCGGTCTGACGACCACGGCGGAGGTGGACCGCTACCCGTTCCGCCCGTCCAAGATCGTCGACTCGATCGCGGATATCGTCGACCGCGTCTGACCTGCGGGAAGGGACCCGGTCCGCACGCCCGATCGGGCCCCTCCGGATGCGGGAAGCGCCGGAACGGGTGACCCTGGCAGCACCAGGAGGTCACGATGCGTTCAGGTCCCACTGCTCTCCGTGCCGCAGGAGCGGCCTTGGTCCTCGTCCTCGCGCCCGCGGCCGGCGCGCACGCCCACGACGGGGTGAGGGTCACCGTCACCCCGTCCACCGCCTCCCCGGGTGACGACGTGGACGTCCGGGTCGAGGGCTGCAAGGGCACGGTCGGTGTCGCCAGGTCCCGGGCCTTCACCGCCGAGGCGAAGCTCGTCGGCCGGGACGGCGGGAAGCACTCGATGCACGGCGACGCCACCCTCAGGTCCGGCCTCGACGCCGGTACGTACGAGGTCGGCGTCTTCTGCGACGGCCGCGAGCACCACGACGCCGGTGCCGTCCGGGTCGAGCGCCGCGAGCCGACCCACCGGCCCACCCACCACCCGACCCACGAGCGGCCGACCCACCACGCGACCCCGGTCGCCCCGGTCCGCGCGGGCGGGGGCGGCGCCGCCGCCTTCGCCGCGCCCGCCGCCCCCGGCGTCGCCCAGGCCGCCGGCGAGGACGGCCTCGGCACCCCGTACACCGTGCTCGGCCTCGGCATGGCCGCCCTCGCCGCCGTGGCGGTCGCCCTCCGCAGCTCCCGCCGCCGCACCGACGGCTCCTCCGGCACGGGTACGGGCGCGAGCACGGGTACGGAGTGACGGTGCCGTCCGGCCCCGGCCCGGCGGGCACCGGGCGACTCGTCACAGGCACGGCCTGGGCGCTGCTCTTCCTCGGCCTCTGGCTCTGGGGCGGCGGGGCGGTCGAGGGCTCCGCGGGCAGCTCGGGGCCCACCACCGGCGACATCGCCGCCGTCGGCCGCCCGCCCGGCGCGGAGCTGCCCCCGGCCCGGGCGCCCCTCGCGCCTGCCGAGCCCCGGCGGGTCGAGGTCCCCTCGCTCGGCGTCGACGCGCCCGTGGTGGCGCGCGGTCTGGACGGCACGGGCGCCGTCGACCCGCCGCCGTTCGAGACGCCGGGCACGGTGGGCTGGTTCGGCCCCGGCACCCAGCCGGGCGCGGCCGGGGCGGCGCTCTTCGTCGGCCACGTCGACACCGAGACCCGCCCGGCCGTCTTCTACGGCCTGAGCGCGGCCCGCCCCGGCGCGAAGGTCCTCGTCACCCGGGCGGACGGCTCGGTCGCCGAGTTCACGGTCGACGACGTCCAGGTCTTCCCGCGCGAGGACTTCGACGCCACGAAGGTCTACGGCCCCCGTGAACCCGGCCGCGCCGAACTCCGCCTGATCACCTGCGGCGGCACCTTCGACCGCGCGGCGGGCGCGTACACGGCGAACGTGGTGGTGTCGGCGTACCTCACGGGAGGCTGAGCGACCCGAGGAACGACCAAGGCCCCCTCACCGTCGGTGAGGGGGCCTTGACCTTGCGTGCGCCGCCAGGGACTCGAACCCCGGACCCGCTGATTAAGAGTCAGCTGCTCTAACCAACTGAGCTAGCGGCGCCTGCTGACAGAGAGAACTCTACCCGACGCGAAGGCGTGCTCCTGACCAATAACGATCGTCCCCGGCCTGTCGGACGGTCGTATCGGTCCTTCGTTCCGTCAAAATGTGATTTATCGGAACAGTTGTGACATTGAGGCCCCAAACGACGGTCGGAAGACCGTGACGAGTGTGGAGGGGAATCGCATGAGCGTGCCGGTCTTCGAGGAGTTCGAACCAGCGGCCGACTGCGCCTGCCCGGGCTGTGCCCGGCAGCGGCGTGACCTCGCCCTCGGCCTGCCGGTCCGGTCGGGCGGCCACCCGGCGGCCCACGGCGCCCGCCGCGCCCTGGTCCTGATGACGGCGGCGGGGGTGGTCCTGGGCGGCGGCGGGGCCGGCGCCGCGGCTCCCCTCTCCCGCCCGACGGGGGCGCCGACGGACACGAAGCCGTCCGACGCGCCGCCGCCGGGCGGTACGGCGACCGGGGGGACGACGGCCGGGGTGTCGGTGGACGTGACGGTCGACGTGTCGACGGAGGTGTCGACCGGTGTGTCGGCCGAGGTGGCGGTCGGCGTGTCGGGCGACGTGTTCACGGAGACGGACCCGGCGGACCCGGCGGACCCGGAGGGAACGGCCCCGGAAGAAGAAGGGACGACGCCCCCGGACCCCACCCCCGTAACCGCGCCCGAGCCCGCCGTCGGGCCCGACACGCCGCAGGGCGGGCGGGAGCCGCTGCACGGCGCACCGGGCCCCGGCCCGACCACGGGCCAGACCGCGACCGACGCGCTGCGGCCCACGACCCGCGCCGAGATCATCGACCGCGCCAAGCTGTGGGTGGCCGCGCAGGTCCCGTACTCCATGGAGAAGTACTGGACGGACGGGTACCGCCAGGACTGCTCCGGCTACATCTCCATGGCCTGGAACCTGCGCAACAACGAGTGGACCGGCAGCCTCGACCGCTTCGGCGAGAGGATCGACCGCGCCGACCTCCAGCCCGGCGACATCCTGCTCTTCCACAACCCGGCCGCTCCGAACCGGGGCTCGCACGTCACGATCTTCGGCGGCTGGACCGATCCCGCGCACACCTCCTACACCGCGTACGAGCAGACCGAGCCGCGCGCGCGGAAGAAGACGACGCCGATGGCGTACTGGGAGAACTCCGACCGGTACGTGGCCTACCGCTACAAGGGCGTGGCGAGCGGCGACGGCACCGGCGCCGGGGGCGGGGAGACGACCGCGGTGCCGCCGTTCCCCGGCGCGGCGAAGTTCGGACCGGGCAGGAACAACGCGTACGTCACCCGGCTCGGGCAGCTGCTCGTCGCGCGCGGCGGCAAGAAGTTCTACGCCGTGGGGCCCGGCCCGCGGTGGACCGAGGCGGACCGGCGGGCGACCCGGGCGTTCCAGCAGGCGCAGGGGTGGAAGGGCAAGGAGGCGGACGGCCTGCCCGGCCCCGACACGTGGGAACTGCTCGTGACCGGCAAGGGCCGGAGCATCGGCGGTTCGAGTGGTTCGGGCGGTCCGAGCGCGCATGCGGCGCCCTTTCCCGGGCGTGGCTACTTCCGTCCGGGCCGATCCAACGCATATGTGGAGAAGCTGGGCAAGCAACTGGTGAAGCGGGGCTTCGGCAAGCACTACCTGTCGGGGCCCGATCCGCGCTGGACGGAGGCGGACCGCCGCAACGTCGAGGCGTTCCAGCGGGCACAGGGCTGGCGCGGCGGAGCGGCCGACGGCTACCCGGGCCCGGAGACCTGGCGGCGCTTGTTCCGATGACCCCGAGAGCATGAGGTGGACCCCGAATGACGGCACCGACCCCGAACCCCGCGGACTCCGGCGCGGCGGCCTCGCGCGACGCGGCCCGCACGGCGAGACGCCTGACGGACGGCACCCTTCCCCGCACGTCCCCGCCCCCGACGAACCCGCCCCGCACACCACCGCCGGGGGACCGCCCGACCCCGCAGCCGGCCGACCGGACGGCCCCGCCCCAGGCCGCCCCGCCGACCCCGTCCCCGACTGGTCCACCGGCTTCGACCCCGGCTGGTCCACCGGCTTCGACCCCGGCTGGTCCGCCGACCCCGTCTCCGGCTGGTCCGCCGACCCCGTCCCCGGCTGGTCCGCCGACCCCGTCTCCGGCTGGTCCGCCGACCCCGTCCCCGGCTGGTCCACCGGCTTCGTCCCCGGCCGCCCCGCCGACCTCGACCCCGGCCGGTCCGCCGGCTTCGACCACCCTGTCGGACCCGGCACCGGCCGACCGGACGGGCCCGGGGCCGACTGCTCCGGCTCCCTCGACGGTCGACGCTCCGGCGGCCCCGGCGACCGTTACTCCGGCGGGCCGGGCGGTCGACGCTCCGGCGGCTCCGGTGGCCGGTGCTCCGGCGGGCCGGCCGGTCGATGTCCCGGCGACCCCGGTGGCCGGTACCGAGTCGGGCCGCGCGGCCGGCGCTCCGGCGGCCCCGGTGGCCGTCACTCCGGCGGGCCGGGCGCCCGGTGCTCCGGCAGCCCCGGTGACCGACGCTTCGGCGGGCCGGGTGGCCCATGCCGCGGCGGCTCCGACGACCGGCACTCCGGCGGGCCGGGCACCTGATGCTCCGGCGTCCGATGCTCCGGCGGCCCCGGCGGCCGGTGCTTCGCCGGGCCGCGCGGCCGGTGCTCCGGCGGCCCCGGTGGCGGGCGCCCCCTCGGGCCCGAAGGCCGACGCCCCGGCCGCACAGGCTTCGGCGGCCCCGGCTCCGGCCCCGGCCCCGGCCTCGGCTCCGGCTCCGGCTCCGGCCTCGGCCCCGGCCGGGGTCTCCGTCCCTGTGGGCGGTTCGGGTGGTTCCGTTTCCGGTACGGAGCCGGGCACGGGCGCGGGTTCCGCGTCCGGTACGGCTCCGAGCGCGGCGGCGGGCTCCGTTTCCGTCCCGGTGGCCGGGCCCCCGGCCGCCACCGCCGTGCGGACGGCGGTCCGCACCTCCCCGCCGAAGGGGGCCGTGCCGGGCGCACCCGTCGAGAAGCCCGCCCGTACGTCCCCGCCGGGGGAGCCCACCGGGGCCCGCCCCGGGGGCGCGGCGCCGGCGGCGCGCGTCGAGGTGCCGACCCGTACCGCCCCGCAGAAGGCGCCGGCCCCGTCCGCACGGACGAAACCGGCCACCGGGACACAGGCCTCCGCCTCCCCCGCCCCGGCGAAGGCACCCGTGCCCCCCGTGTCCGCACCGCCGGCCCCCGCGGAGGACCGCCCCGCCCCCGGAGGGGACCCCGCCCCCGACTTCGGGCGGATCAGGGGCGCCCGCGTCGCCGCCGTCGCCCTGCCCGTCGCCGGGGTGGTGCGGGTGGCCCGGCGCAGGAACGTGATCGGGACCGAGACCACCGGCTCCATCCCCGTACACCTGCTCTTCCGGGACGAACCGGAGACCGCCGCCGCCCCCGGCGCGAAGGACGACGACGGCGGCCCCGACACCGTCGCCATGGCCGCGCCCGCCGCCCCGGGGAGGACCCGCGGGCCCGGCGTCCCCGGCCCGTCGAAGACCCCGGCCCCGGACCGGGCCGGCGCGGCGGCGAAGGGCAGGGCCCGGCACGCGGCCCCGCCGCCCTCCTCCCGCCCGGCCCCCACCGCCGACCCGGCCCTCGTCGAGCGCCCCGGGGCGGTGCTGCCCGGCTGGGTCGGGGCGGTCGCCGGGGCCCTGGCGCTCGCCTGGTGCGCGGCGATCGTGTGGTGGACGGGAGCGGTGCCCGCCGAGGCGGCGCGGATGCTGCGGCTGCCGGTCCGCCCGTACCACGGCGTCCACCTCGGCCAGTGGGCCCTGCTCGCCCTCGGCGTCGTGGCCGTCCTCTTCGCGTTCGGCGGCCTCGGCCGGGGCCGGGTCGGATACGCCTGGGTCCTGACGCTGTTCGGGGACTACCGCGGCACGGTCCGCCGCACCGGCCTGATCTGGGTCAGTCCGCTGCTGTTGCGCCGCCGGGTGGACGTACGGCTCCGGCACTGGCGCAGCGAGCCGCTGCCGGCCGTGGACGCGCGGGGCACGGCGCTCGACGTGGTCGTCCTGGTGGTCTGGCGGGTCCGGGACACGGTCCGCGCGTCGCTCGGGGTCGACGGCCACGAGGAGTACCTGCGGGAGCAGGTGGAGGCGGCGATGGCCCGGGTGCTCTCACAGCTCCCGGCGGACGCGTTCCACGAGGACGCCCCGACGCTCCGGGACGCGGAGGCGGTCGGCGAGGCCCTGACGCGGATGCTGTCGGCGGAGTGCGCGCCGGTCGGTCTGGACGTCTTCTCGGCGCAGCCGACGCGGATCGAGTACGCCCCCGAGGTCGCGACGGCGATGCGGCGCAGCCGGATCGCGGCGCTCGACGCGAAGCACCGGGACGCCGTCCTGACGTCGGTCGTGGACGCGGTGGACGACGTGGTCCACCGGCTGACCAGTCGTGGTCTGGTGGAGCTCGACGACTACGAGCGCAAGGCGCTGGTCAAGGACCTGACGGTGGCGTTCTACACGGGAAGGGCGTCTTCCGCCGAGGGTGCCTGAGGGGATGGACAGCGACAAGTTCCGTCCATACCTTGGTACTTGGTCCAGACCAAAACGCGTCATCGTCGTACGGCGAGGAGACGCGGAACGAAGCACGAGAAAACACCCGCACCACCCGCACCACCTGCACGCGTGCAGCACGGCCCGACAGAACCCCCCCCACGTTCTCTGGAGCGACAGCATGCGCAAGAAATCCATAGGCGCGACGGCGGTGGCGCTCGGCGTCGCCGGCGTCACCCTCCTCGGCACCGGCAGCGCCGGCAGCCACGGCTACACCGACTCGCCGATCAGCCGCCAGAAGCTCTGTGCCAACGGCACCGTGACCAACTGCGGCAACATCCAGTGGGAGCCGCAGTCGGTCGAGGGGCCCAAGGGCTTCCCGGCCGGCGGGCCCGCCGACGGGAAGATCTGCGCCGGCGGCAACGGTCCGTTCGCCCAGCTCGACGACCCGCGCGGCGGCACCTGGCCGGCGACGAGCGTCACGGCGGGACAGAGCTACACCTTCCGCTGGCAGTTCACGGCCCGCCACCGCACCACCGACTTCAAGTACTACATCACCAAGAACGGGTGGAACCCGAGCCAGCCCCTCACCCGGGCCGCCCTCGACCCCCAGCCGTTCCTGACCGTCCCCTACAACAGCCAGCAGCCGCCGGCGACCCTCTCGCACTCCGGGAACCTTCCGGCGGGCAAGTCGGGCCGCCACCTCATCCTGGCGGTGTGGACGGTCGCGGACACCGCGAACGCCTTCTACGCCTGCTCGGGGCTTCTTCCGTCGGTGCGCCGCCAGGGACTCGAACCCCGGACCCGCTGATTAAGAGTCAGCTGCTCTAACCAACTGAGCTAGCGGCGCCTGCTGACAGAGAAAATACTACCTGGTCCTCCGGGGTGCTCGTGACCGCCCGCCCCGGCGGCCCCCCCGGGCCCCGCCGGGCACCCCGGGAGCGGGGTCAGAGGGCCAGCGAGAGGACCACCGGGGCGGCCCTGCGGTTGAGGGTGTCGGCCGCCGCGCGCAGCCGGTGGGCGTGCTCGATCGGCAGGGAGAGCGCCAGGCAGCCCACGGACGCGCCCGCCGTCAGCGGCACGGCCGCGCAGACCGTGCCCACCGCGTACTCCTGGAGGTCGAGCACGGGGACGGTGGCCGGCTGGCTGTCGAGCTTGGAGAAGAGGATCCGCTCGCTGGTGATGGTCCGGGAGGTCAGCCGGGCGATCTTGTGGCGGGAGAGGTGGTCGCGCCGACCGTTCTGGTCGAGCTGGGTGAGCAGGCACTTGCCGACGGCGCTGGCGTGCGCCGCCGAGCGGAAGTCCACCCACTCGTTGACCTTGGGCGTGCGCGGGCCGTCGGCGAACTGGGTGATCTTGACCTCGCCGTCGATGTACCGGCTGATGTAGACGGCCGCGCCGACGGAGTCGCGCAGCTCGGTCAGGGTCTCCTGGAGCTTGGCCTCCAGGGCCTCGCGGCGGGTCAGGCCGGAGCCGAGGAGGACCAGGGAGTCCCCGACGACGTAGGCGCCGTCGGCGACCTGCTCGACGTAGCCCTCGCGGCGGAGCATCAGGAGCAGTGAGGAGAGGTGGGCGACGGGGAGACCGGTCTCGCGGGCGATCTGGGCGTCGGTCACTCCGCCGCCGTGCCGTGAGACCGTCTCCAGGACGCGCAGGGCGTACTGGACCGAGTGGAACGGCGCGGTGGGCTCGGGCTTCAGCGCCACGGTTTCCCCCTACCAGGTTGTGACCGCAAGCTTTCGTACCACGATAACCGCCAAGGACCCTCCACGGGGCGGCTGTTGGCGAGAATGATGCGGAGGATCCGGACCCTCATCTGGGACGCGCCACTCTGGCATATGCCGATGTCACGCGTGGTCCGCAGACCCTCAGGTCAGGGGCGTGTGCCCCCGTGTTCGCGCGTCCGTTCGGACCGGTGCGGGCGGAAGATTTTCTGCGCGGAAGCGGACGCGTCCGACCCCCTCCCGGTGGCCGATAACGCACCGGAGGGGGGTGGCGGGAACCCGTCGCCGCTCCGAGGGCGCGCGAAAGGGGGGCGCGCGACGGGCGTGCGGAAGGCGTGCCGCAGGCGCGTGATGGGTGTGCGGGGGAGCGCGTGAAGGGGCGCGCGGAATAAACGGAGACCCCCTCCTGTTCTCGCCCTCAGTATTCGCACGTGTGCCGAGGAGGGTCCCGACGGTGACCGACACCATTCGAGGAGAGGCGCGGGGAACCGCGTCCGTACCGCTGTCCGTACTGGACCTGGTGACCGTCGGCAGCGGGCGGACCGCGTCCCAGGCCCTCGCCACCAGCGTCGAGCTGTCCCGGCTCGCCGAGCGGCGCGGCTTCCACCGGCACTGGGTGGCCGAGCACCATTCCATGCCCGGCGTCGCCTCCTCCTCCCCGGCGGTCATCCTCGCCCACCTCGCCGCCCACACCCGGCGCATCCGGCTCGGCTCGGGCGGCGTCATGCTGCCCAACCACGCCCCGCTCGTCGTCGCCGAGCAGTTCGGCACCCTGGAGGCCCTGGCCCCGGGCCGGGTCGACCTCGGCCTCGGGCGCGCCCCCGGCACCGACGGCGCCACGGCCGCCGCCCTGCGCCGCACCGAGGGCCTGAACGAGGGCGCATTGGGGTCTCCCCTGCTCGAGCGAAGTCGAGAGCTTGGGGAAGGCTTCCCCGAGCGGCTCGCGGAGCTGACCCGGTTCCTGGACGACGACTTCCCGGACGGGCACCCGTACGCCCGCATCCACGCCGTGCCCGGTCCGGTGCAGGGCCCGAAGGGGCGCCCGCCGATCTGGCTGCTCGGCTCCTCCGGCTTCAGCGCCCGGCTGGCCGGCGTGCTCGGGCTGCCCTTCGCCTTCGCCCACCACTTCTCGGCCCGGAACACGATCCCGGCGCTCGACCTCTACCGGGACTCCTTCCGCCCCTCGGAGGTGCTCGACGCCCCGTACGCCCTGATCGGCGTCTCGGCGCTGGCCGCCGACGAGGCGGCCCAGGCCTACCGCCAGGTCCTCTCCGGGGCCCTCGCCATGCTGCGGCTGCGCACCGGGCGGCCCGGTCTGGTGCCGACGCCGGAGGAGGCGGAGGCGTACTCCTTCAGCCCCGCCGAGCGGGAGTTCGTGGACGGTTGGCTCGCGAACGTGGTGTACGGCACCCCGGACGAGGTCCGCACGGGCCTGGACGACCTGCGCAAGCGCACGGGCGCCGACGAACTGATGCTCACGGCCAACGCGCACGGCGGGGAGGCGCGGCTGCGGAGCTACGAACTCGTCGCGGACGCGTACGACCTGCCGGAGCTCGCCGAGTAGTCCGCGCTTCCGTTCCGGGCCGGAGGCCGCCGGGTGGAACCCGGATTTCCTGGGCCGGCTGGTTCACGGTCGTACGACCCCCGGGGCCTTCCCTAAAGGAACCTTAAACCGCTCGTCACCGATGGTGGCGAGCGGTTCCGTTTTGTGCTGCACGCCTCTGACAAGGGCTTTCTCTCGCCAATTGGTCTAGTCCTCAATCTGGTTCAGACCATTGACTCACCGTTCACGCGGCGGATATCACTGCTCCAGCTCCTGTACGGCACCACCCAGTACCCCCTCCGGAGGCCGCACGTGCACCCCCGCAAGTCATTGATCGCCGCGCTCCTGAGTTCGGCCCTCGCCGCCGGCGCGCTCGCCGCGACCGCCGGACTCGGTTCCGCCCAGGCGGCCCCCACGCCGACCACCACCGCCACGGGCGACGTGCGCATCGCGTACTACGACCAGTGGAGCGTCTACGGCAACGCGTTCTACCCCAAGCACCTCGACACCCGGGGCATCGCGAGCCAGCTGGACGTCATCAACTACTCGTTCGGCAACATCCACCCCACCAACCTCACCTGTTTCATGGCCAACAAGGCCGCGGGTGACGACAACAACCCCAACGCGGGTGACGGTGCGGGCGACTCGTACGCCGACTACCAGAAGTCCTTCAGCGCGGCGGACAGCGTCGACGGCGTCGCCGACAAGTGGGACCAGCCGATCGTGGGCGTCTTCAACCAGTTCAAGGAGCTGAAGGCGAAGTACCCCCACCTGAAGATCAACATCTCGCTGGGCGGCTGGACCTACTCCAAGTACTTCCACGACGCGGCCAAGACGGACGCGAGCCGCAAGAAGCTCGTCTCCTCCTGCATCGACCAGTACCTCAAGGGCGACCTGCCGGTCGAGGGCGGCTTCGGCGGACCGGGCACGGCGGCCGGCATCTTCGACGGCATCGACATCGACTGGGAGTACCCGGGCTCCTCCGGCGGCCACCTGGGCAACCACTACGGCCCCGAGGACAAGCAGAACTTCACCCTCCTGCTCGCCGAGTTCCGCAAGCAGCTCGACGCCTACGGCGCGGCCAACGGCGGCAAGAAGTACCTCCTGACCGCGGCCCTCCCGGCCGGCCAGGACAAGATCAAGTACATCGAGACGGACAAGATCGGCGCGTACCTCGACTACGCGAACATCATGACGTACGACATGCACGGCGCCTGGGACGGCGACGGGCCGACGTACCACCAGTCCCCGCTGTACCCCTCCCCGAACGACCCGACCGACCCGATCGCGCCGGGCACCGAGAAGTACAGCATCGACACGGCCATCGACTCCTGGATCGACGGCAACCCGGCCTACGGCATCGCGGGCGGCTTCCCCGCGAACAAGCTGACCCTGGGCTACGAGTTCTACTACCGCGGCTGGAAGGGCGTCCCGGCCGGGACCACCAACGGCCTCGCGCAGCCCGCCACCGGCGGCTCCGGCGCCCGCCCGCTCAGCCAGCAGGCCGGCATCGCGCACTACAAGGAGCTCGGCGGCATCGTCGACAACGCGTCGAGCACCTTCTGGGACGACCAGTCGAAGTCCTCGTACTTCTACAAGAACGGCGAGTTCTTCACCGGCCTGAACCATAAGTCCATCCAGGCCCGCGTGGACTACGGCAAGCAGCGCGGCCTGGCCGGCGCGATGATGTACTCCCTGCTCGGCCTGGACGAGAACGCCACCCTGCTGAAGCAGATCAACACCGCGCTCGGCGGCACCACCACCCCGCCCACCACCCCGCCGACGACGCCTCCCACGACGCCGCCGACCACCCCGCCGACCACGGAGCCCCCGGCCGGCTGCGGCTCGCTCCCGGCGTACGTCGCCGGCACGGTCTACAACACCGGCAACCAGGTCTCCCACAACGGCCGCAAGTACAAGGCCAAGTGGTGGACCCAGAACGAGGCCCCCGGCACCACCGGCGAGTGGGGCGTCTGGCAGGACCTCGGCGCCTGCTGAGCGCCCGTCCCCCGCTGAGCCCCCCATGACCGCTGCCCCCGCCCGGAATGTCCCTCCGGCCGGGGGCAGTTCCATGCGCGGGGACGGCCCCGCCCGGGACGGCCGCCCGGGCGGGGCCGTCGCGCGTACGGCTCCGGGGCGCGCCGCTCAGGCCGGCAGCGGCTCCGCGCCGATCAGCTCCGCGATCCGCTCCGGGGCCACCGCCCGCGAGTACAGCCAGCCCTGCCCCGTGTCGCAGCCGATCCGCCGCAGCCGGCTGGCCTGCCCGGCGGTCTCCACGCACTCGGCGGTGACCGTGAGCCCCAGCCGGTGCGCGAGCTGCACGAGCGCCTCGACGATCAGCTCGTCGGCCGCGTTGGCGTGCTCCTCGTCCTGGAAGCCGCGCACGAACGAGCCGTCCAGCTTGAGCACGGAGACCGGGAGCCGGCTCAGATAGGCGAGGTTCGAGTAGCCGGTGCCGAAGTCGTCGATCGCGATCCGCACCCCCATGTCGCTCAGCGCCTGGAGCGCCTGGAGCGGCCGGCCCGCCGAGCCCATCACCGCCGACTCGGTCAGCTCCAGCTGGAGCAGGTGCGGGGCGAGCCCGGTCTCCGCGAGGATGCCGGCCACGTCCGCGACCAGGTCGGAGTCCCAGACCTGCCGGACGGCCACGTTGACGCTCACGAAGAGCGGGCGCTCGCGCGGGTGGTCCTTCTGCCACTGCCGGGCCTGACGGCAGGCGGTGCGCAGGATCCAGCGGCCCAGCTCCACGATGGAGCCGTCCTCCTCGGCGATCCCGATGAACCGATTCGGCGGGAGCGGGCCGAACTGCGGGTGGTGCCAGCGCACCAGCGCCTCCACCCCGCGCACGGCCCCGTCGGCCAGGTCCACGAGCGGCTGGTACTCCAGGGCGAACTCCCCGCCCTCCACGGCCGGCCGCAGGGTGGAGGAGAGGGCCTGCCGGGTCATCCGGTGGGCGTTGCGCTCGGGGTCGAAGAGGGTCCAGCGGGCCTTGCCGTCCGCCTTCGCCCAGTACAGCGTGGTGTCGGCGGCCTGCATCAGGGCGGTCGCCGTCGTCCCCCGGCCGGAGCGCTCGACCACGCCGATGGAGGCGGAGACCGAGAGCCGCTGCCCGGCCAGGTCGAAGGGCTCCTGGAGCGCGTCGAGCACCGAGCGCGCCAGGTCCGCCAGTTGCTCGGTGCCGGTGGAGTCCTCGACCAGGATCGCGAACTCGTCCCCGCCGAGCCGCGCCACCAGGTGGCCGCCGCCGCGGGTGTGGCCGTCGCCGGCCGCGCATTCGGTCAACCGCCTGGCGACGGCGGCCAGGAGCCGGTCCCCGACCCGATGGCCGAGGGTGTCGTTGATCGCCTTGAAGCCGTCGAGGTCGAGGTAGCAGAGGCCGATCCGCCCCGTTCCGCCATAGCCGTACGACTCGTACGACTCGTGTGACTCGTGCGGCTCCCGGGGTGCGGCGGCCTCCTCCAGGGCGGCCGCGAGGCGCTCGAAGAAGAGGGTCCGGTTGGGCAGCCGGGTCACCGGGTCGTGCATCTGGAGGTGGCGCAGGCGCGCCTGGAGCTCGCGCCGGTCGCTGATGTCCGCGATCGACAGCAGGACCCGCCGCCCGTCGGGCACGGGGGAGACGGTGACCTCGGCCCACAGCGAGCGCCCGTCGCCGTGCTTGAGGCGGCGGGTGCAGCGGAATCGGGAGCGGCGGCCGCGCAGCACCTCGCGGTACGCGTGCCAGGTGCGCCCGTCGGAGGCGAGGTCGACCAGGTCGGCGGCGGACTGCTCGCGCAGCGCCCCGGCCTCGGTGCCGAGGAGGGCGCCCAGGGAGTCGTTGGCCGCGACGACCACGCCGTCCCGGTCGACGAGGGCCATGGCGAGCCGGGCGGCCCGGAAGGCGGCGCGGTAGTCGCGGAGCTCGGCGTCCCGACGGTCGGCGCCTCCGCGCCCGACGTCCTCGCGCCCGACGTCCTCGTGCCCGGCGTCACGCTCCGTGAGGGCGGGCGCGGCCGTGTGTGTCTCCGCCGGCTCTGGGTGCACCGGTCCTTCGGGGGTTCCGCTCACCGCTCGCTCCCGTAGTGCAGTCGGGCCGGTCGCATCGGGACGGGACGGTCGGCCGAGGAAGAGTGAGCCGATCATAGGGCCAGGCCGGGCGGCCGTTCCAGCTCCGGGGTGCTCCCGGAGGCCGTCCGGCGCTGTGAGGATCCCCACCGGACCACCCTGCCCGATCGTTTCTGCCCGGCTCTGACACGGGTCGATGAAGGGGTGACCGATTGTGACTTTCCGTGAACCTTTTCTCGTCCGTGTCGCGTCGACGCGGCACCGCGCACTCACCCGACCGGGGCAATGGAAAAGTGCGAAATTAAGCAAATCATCACAAGGTGGGTGAGGTGTCCCGCATTCGTGATCCGGAGGTCCACGTGAGGGGTCAGCAGCCACCCGGAGGAGCGGAGCGGCGCCCGCGGCTGCGCGCCGGCGCGGCCGCCTTCACCTCGCTCGCCGCCCTGGCCGCCACCGGGCTCGTCGCGGGCCCCGCCGTCGGCGTGCCCGCCGCGAACCCCTGCGCCCTGCCCCGCACCCAGGCCCACCACTCGCTCGGGCTCGACACCTGGAACGGCTCGTACCCCCGCCCGGACCGGGACCTCGACGCGGTCATGGTCTTCCTGTCCTTCCCGGACTCCGAGCCGCTCACCACCCCGGCCGAACTCGCCGCCGACCACTTCCCCGGCACCAGCGAGTTCTTCGCGCGCGCCTCCTACGGGCGCTTCACCCTGACCCCGCACGCCCGCACGACGTGGACCCCGATGCCCCGCGAGTCGGGCGCGTACGACATACGGCGGGACTGGGCCGCCGGGAAGCGGGCCGAGTACCTGCGCGACGCGGTCGCCGCCGTCGACGCGGACGTGGACTTCTCGCAGTACGACATCGTCTACCTGGTCGCGGACCCGGACGCGCCGGGCGTGGACTCCGACGCGACCAAGGTCGTCAACCTGGACCGCCCGCTGGAGGTCGACGGCACCGAGATCCGGCGGGTCGTCACGGTCTTCGAGAGGCACCCGCCCGACCGCAACGTCCTGGCCCACGAGACCGGCCACGTCTTCGACCTGCCGGACCTCTACCACCGGCCGGAGGACGGCAAGGGCGACTGGGACACCCACGTGGGCGACTGGGACGTCATGGGCAGCCAGTTCGGACTCTCCCCGGACCTCTTCGGCTGGCACAAGTGGAAGCTCGGCTGGCTCTCCCGCGCACAGGTGACCTGCGTCCAGGGCGCGGAGCCCCGGGTGGTCGGCCTGGAGCCGACCGACGCCCCGGCCGGGGACGGCGGCGCGCTCGGCACCCGGCTCGCGGTCGTCCGCACCGGCCCCGACAGCGTCCTCGTGGTCGAGGCCAGGACCGACGCCGGGAACAACACCGAGACCTGCACCGAGGGCGTGCTCGTCTACCGGGTGCGGGGCACCACGGCCTCCGGGGACGGCCCGGTCGAGGTCGTGGACGCGCACCCGCGCACCGAGGCCTGCTGGGAGCGCTCGGTCTACCCGCCGCTCGCGGACGCCCCGCTGGAGGGGGGCTTCTTCCGTCGGTGCGCCGCCAGGGACTCGAACCCCGGACCCGCTGATTAAGAGTCAGCTGCTCTAACCAACTGAGCTAGCGGCGCCTGCTGACGTCGTAGACATTAGCACCCGGATCGGCGGGAGGAAAAATCGATACCCGCACGTCGGCGGCGGAGGTCGCCCGGACGGCCCGCACGCAGGCCCAGAGCACGACCTCGGGGCCGGGCAGCCACGGATGGAGGGTGTCGGGGGCGACCAGCCAGCGGGGCCCGGCGGAGCCGGAGGGCACGAGCGGCGGCACGGTCACCGCGTCGCCGAGTCCGTGGCAGAGCGGCCGGGGCACCTCCTCGCTCCACTCCTCCCAGTCGAGCAGGGCGGGCAGCCGCTGGGCCGTGCCGGGCGCGGCGAACAGCATCATCCGGCCCCGGTGGACCGCGACGGGCCCCGACCCCGGGCCCTCCGTCCACAGCTGGTCCAGCATCCGGCGCCCGAAGACCGGGTCCACGTTGACGACGTCGAAGACCGTCCCGCAGGGCAGCGCGGCGGGCGAGGTCGGCCGGGACTCCCAGCGGGCGAGCGCGGTCCCCCGTCCACCGGCGGCCGAAGCCAGCCAGGAGGCCCCGTCGGCGGTCACCCGGGCCGTCTGGTGCCGCCCCTCGTCGCCCTCCCGGAGGAACCGGAAGATGTCGTGCGGGGTCTCTTCGCGCAGCCACGTCGTCATGCGTCCAGGTGTACCGGGAGTGACGGAACGGTTTCCGAGGGTTCTCGAAATCCCGGACAGCAGGGGTGCCGGGGGAGTATCGTGCGCCCTCGGCATATGCCAGGGGTGGTTTTTCGGTCAGCACGCGCGCCTCCGGCCATGTGCGCCCCCGCCTCGCGCCCCCACGCCCCAGAACGACGGCTACGCGCCCCGCGCCCTCGCGAGCCCCGGTGCCGCCCCGCTCGCTCTGCGGCTCACTCCTCCGCCGACTCGCCCGCCCGGCGCCGTCCAGCTCGCCCGGCGGTGGCTCAGTCCTCCGTCGGCCGCCCGTCCGCCCGGATGAGGTCGCGGCCGAACTCGATCATCTTGCGGGCGTAGTCCTCGGTCCACCGGGCCCGTTCGGCGACGTCCGCCACCTCCAGCCGGTCGAACCGGCGCGGATCGGCCAGCTGCGCCGCCGCGATCGCCTGGAACTCGGTCGCCCGGTCCGCCGCGGCCCGGAACGCGAGCGTCAGCTCGGTCGCCCGGGACAGCAGCTCCCGGGGGTCCTCCAGGGACTCCAGGTCGAAGAAGTGCTCCGGATCGGCGGACGCCTCGGCAGGCTCGAAGATCAGCGGCGCCGGCCGAAGCCGCCGCTGCCCGCCCCGCTCCGCGGATTCCGCCATCGTCGTTCTCCTCTTCGCGCAGGTCTCGTACGGGTCTCGCACAGGCGCGCCCCCGCGCGGGCACCGCCGCGCACGGACACGGCCCGGAGTCCCGGGCCGTCCTCCATTGTCCCGCGCCCCGCAAGGGCGCGAACTCCGGGCCGCGCGCCCCCGCGCCCCGTGTCAGCCGTCGAGGCCGCGCAGCAGCCGCAGCCCGCCGAAGAACTCCTGGTCGCGGTCCACCCCGCGGGCGTCGCGCGCGGTCTCCGTCAGGCGGAGGCAGCGGTCCTCGGGCGGCGCGACGACCGCCCGACCGGAGCCGGAGCCGGGGCCGCGGTCCTCGGGCGGTGCGACGACCGCCCGACCGGAGCCGGGGCCCCGGTCCGCGCCCGGCGGATCACGGCGTCCAGACCACCCGGTGCTCCTCCAGGTGGGAGAGGACCGCGTGGTTCGCCTCCCAGCCGTCCGGGAACGACACCGCCGCCCCCAGCTGGACCGGATCCGTCGACGGGTGCTCGTCCAGGAGCTCCGCCACGCCCGCGCGGCACACCACCACGCACGCGTGCCGGTGCCGGGAGGCCAGGACGCACAGGCGGCCCGTCTCCAGGTGGAAGGCGGTCGCGTCCGGCCGGCCGGACAGCGGGTGCAGGACCACCGTCACGTCGTACTCGCGCCCCTGGAGCCGGTTCGCGGTGTCCACCGTCACCCCGGACACTCCCAGCTCCGCGAGCGCCGCCCGGACCGCCGCCGCCTGGTCGCGGTGGGCGGTGCCGACCGCGATCCGGTCCGGCGTCAGGGGCACGGGGGCCTCCGCGCGCTCCGAGACCGCCGCCCCGCCCCGGTCCAGGAGCCGCCGCACCACCAGGGCGATCGCGCCCACAGCCTCCGGGTCGGTGCGCGGGGTGTGCCGGGCCGGGAGCTCCAGCAGGCCCCAGCCCGACTCGGCCGCCTCGTCCAGGACCCGGTCCGGGCCCGAGCCGTCCGACGGCACCCCGAAGGACAGCTTCCGGTCCCCGTGCCCGGTGCCGCTGCGGAACGGCGTGTACGGGTAGAACGCGTCCGACACCAGCGGCGCCGCCGACGCGGGCAGCCGCCAGGAGACCGGAAGCCGGTGCTGCGGCAGCTCCGGGTTGTGCGCGAGCAGGGTCGAGACCGCGCTCGCCGACGGGTCGTACGCCAGCCCCGCCCACTGCTCCGCGCCCACCACCGAGAACGGGTCCAGCTGCCCCGGGTCGCCCACGAACAGCGCCCGCTCGAAGAGCCCCGCCACCGCGAGCAGCGCGTCCGACCGCATCTGGTACGCCTCGTCCACGATCGCGTGCGTCCACGGCTCGACGTTCTTCACGTGCCCCCACTTGGCGGCCGTCGAGAGCACCACCGGAAGCCCGGCCAGATCGCCCGCCTTCGCCGACTTCCGTACGTTCTCCAGGTCGTCCAGCGCCTTGTCGTACGGGTCGGAGTCGCTGGAGTGCAGCCGGCCCACCTCCAGGTCCGGCTCCTTCTCGGCGAGCCGCAGCACCAGATCGTCCACCTGCGCGTTCGTCTGCGCGACCACCATCAGGGGCCGCCCGGCCGCGGCCAGTTCGAGGGCGGCCCGCACGACGAGCGTCGACTTGCCCGCGCCCGGCGGGGAGTCCACGACCACGCCCCGCGAGGTGCCGTGCAGGGTGTCCGCCAGGATGGCGGCCGTCGCACGGCCGGCCTCGGCGGAGGGGTCGAACACGGTCACGGCACGTCCTCGGGCATCACGGGATCGAACACGGTCACAGGGGCGAGCACGGTCACAGGGGCGAACACGCTCACAGCACGTCCTCCGGGGTCACGGGGTCCGGCAGTTCCACGGCGTCCGCCCGGGGCGGGCCGCCGTGCGTCCAGGGCGTCTCCTCCGGGTCCGGCAGCTTCGGCCCGCCCCGCTGGTCGTGCTCGAAGAGCGTCCAGGCGATCCGCTCGCCCTTCTCCGGCACCGACCCCTCCGCCGGCTCCCTGGACCGGCCCATCCGGTCCAGGACCCGCAGCACCAGCGAGCCGTCCTCCTCGTACCGCACGAACTCCGCCGTCTGCGGCTTTCCTTCGAGCGAGCGGTACACCCTCACCCGCTCGGCCAGGTGCGGCCGGTCGTCCGTGCGGACCGTGAGCAGCGGCCGGGGCGCGGGCCGCTTCGACTCCGTCCACGCCATGGTCACCTCCACCACCTCCGCCGCGAACGCCTCGCCCGCGAGCCGCCGCCCCGCCAGGACCAGCGGGTCGTCCAGGGCCTCCTGCGCCTCCAGCTGGCCCTGCGCCTGCTCGCGGGCCGCGAGCTTCTGCGCCGCCGTCACCGCGTCGTCCCGGCGCGGCTGCGGCGGCTCGCCGGCCGCGACCCGGTCCCGGTGGGCGGTGAAGGACCAGCGGTCCCGGGTCCAGCGGTCCTCGACCCTGGCCCCCTCCGGCAGCTCCCGCAGCAGCCCGATCGCCCGCCACACCGCGTCCCACGTCGGCTTCAGCTGCGAGACGACGAGCCGGCGCACCTCCCGCTCGGCCGCGAGGAGTTCGCCGAGGGCCCGCTCGGCCGCCTCGGGGTCCTCGGCCGCGCCCGACGCCTGCCGGGCCCGGTCGTACCGCTCGATCGCGGGCGCGAGCAGCCGGTTGTCGAAGGCCGGGTCCGTGGCGGGCCCGGCCGGCGGGCAGAAGAGCTGCCCCCGCTCGTCCCGGCCCGCCTCGGCCCGCAGCGCCCCCTCCCGGCCCGGCACCCCGTCCGCCGGGTCGATCCAGGCGAGCAGCGCGCCCAGGTGCTGGTCCTCCAGGGAGGACTGGCCGGTCGCCCAGTGCCGGTTGAGCAGGTCCGTCGCCGCGAGCAGCAGCGAGGAGCCGGGCACCCGGGCCCGCTCCCCGAAGTGCGTCAGCCAGCGCCCGAGCAGCGGCACGCGCGGCGGCGCGGGGAACGGCGTCTCCGGGTCCTGCTCGGCCGTCCGCCGGAACCGCGTGGACCGCCCGAGGAGCCGTACGTACTCGATGCCCGCCCGGCTCGGCACGATCAACTGCGGCGCGTCCGCGCACAGTTCGACCTCGACCCGCACCTTCTTGCCGGTCTCGGCGTCCGTCTCGTTCCTTTCCACCAGCTCGACGACGTCCGTGAACGCGTCGACGTACGGCAGGACCTCCTCGGCCAGGTCCGCGAGGAACGTGAACCGCAGGTCCCGGTCGCGGGGCTGGGGCACCACCAGGAGCCGGGGCTCCTCGGGGTCGGTGCCGACGAGCGCGCCCAGCGGGGCGCCCGCCTCGCCGGCGGTGGTCAACGGCACCAGGACCAGCGGCCGTTCGGACACGCGCCGGTGCCGCACGGTGGCGAGCGGCTGCGCCCGCCCCGACTCGACGGCCTCCATCCGGGCCAGTGTGGAGATCAGCGACATGCGAGGCCCTCCCGGGGCGCGGTGCGGGAGAGGGGCGTCAGCAGGGGCATTCGACGTCCTCCCGGGGAGTGCGGGCGGGCGCCGAGGCCAGCGCCTCCTCGCGCAGCGCCCGTGCCCGCCGCAGGGCCGCCACCGCCGGGTCGTCCGGGTCGCCCGCCTCGCCGCGCGCCGCCGCCAGGACCGCGCCGACCGTCGTCAGGCCGCCCAGCTCACCCCGTACCGAACGGCCCAGGGTCTCCACCGCGCCCGCCTCCCGCGAGCGCGCCCGGCAGTGGAAGGCCAGCTCGCAGGCGGCCAGGCACTCCGGCGCGTACTGGTGGGGCACGGACTCCACCGACGCCGTCAGCTCCTCCGGAGAGCGCTCCGCCACGTCGAAGCTGACGCCCTCCGGCAGGGCGGCCGCGATCTCGTCGATCCGGGTGAGCCGGTCCAGCTGGCGCCGCGTCACCGACCGCTGCTTGCGCACGTCCACGACCGAGGCCGTCGGCACGTTCGAGAAGTCCTTCGGGCAGACCAGGAGCACCGAGTGCGCCACCCGCGCCCCCTCCGTCACCGCCGCCACCCGCTCCAGGGCCAGCACGTACACGGCGGCCTGACGGGCCGCCGCGCCGACCTTCGCCGCGTCGGCCGAACCGTCGATCGTCGGGAAGGACTTGATCTCGACCACCGTCCACCCGCCGTCCGGCCGCACCACCACCGCGTCCGGCTCCAGGTAGACCGGCGACCCCGCCACCTCCAGGGCGAGCAGCGGGTGGTCGAGCAGCGTCCACCCGCCGGCCCCGGTCGCCTCGCGCAGCGCGAGCGCCGTACGGGCCACCCGGCCCTCGGGCCCGGCCGCCGACAGGTCGGGCACGGACACCCCGGCGGGCTCCTCCACCCCGAGCAGCCGCAGCAGTTCGCGGCCGCCGTCCGCCTTCACCTTCGCCTCGAAGGAGTTGCCCCGCACGATCGCGAACTGCGACTGCCCGAACGGGGCCGGGGAGCCGAGCTTCGCGGCGAGGGCGGACTTGTCGACCCCCGCGCCGTCGAGCAGGGCGCGCCGCCGGCAGCCGGGGTTGGCGGCGAGCGCCGCGAGCGCCCGCGCGTCCAGCGGACGCGGTGGGACCCCCGGTCCGCGCAGCTCAGCGAGCAGGTGTCGACGTGTCGTCTGCGGCGGTCGCGACGGACCGCTGTCCGGGGATGTGCTCACCCGCGAAAGTCTCGCATCCCCCACTGACAACCGGAGGGGCTTCCCCCGTTCCTCTGCCTGCTCCCGCCCTCGCGCGCAGTCGGTCCACCACCCGCAGCGCGTGCGGCGCGAGCAGGAACCCGGCCCCCATCACGGCCGCCCCCGCGACCGCGTCGAGCAGGTAGTGGTTGGCCGTGCCCATCACCACCACCGTCGTGAGCAGCGGATACGCGACCCCGAGCGCCTTCGGGAGCGGAGTCCGCCCGTACCGCCACAGCATCACCCCGCACCACAGCGCCCACCCCACGTGCAGACTGGGCATCGCCGCGTACTGGTTGGTCATCCCGCCGAGCCCGCGCGGCGCGCTGGCCTCGCCGCCCCACCAGCCGTACGCGCTGAAGTGCGCCATCGTGTCGGTGAATCCGTGCGCCGCGTCGAGCAGCCGGGGCGGGCAGGTCGGAAGGAGCGTGAAGCCGACGAGCCCGAGCAGGGTGGCGGCCATCAGCCACGCGCGGGCCGCCCGGTAGTGCGCGGGCCGCCGCCGGAACAGCCACACCAGGACCGCCGGGGTGACCAGGTAGTGCAGCGAGGCGTACGCGAAGTCCGCCGGGATCCCGAGCGCGGGGACGTCCGTGAACAGCCGGTTCAGGGGGCGCTCGGCGTCGATCCCCAGCAGCCCCTCCAGGCGCAGGATCGCGAGCCCGTGGTCGACGGCCTCGGCCTCGTCGCCCCGCACGAGCAGCCGCCCCCCGGTGTAGGCCGCGTACACGACCCCGATCAGCGACAGCTCGGCCCACCAGCGTGGCTTGCGCATCGACAAGGTCCCCCTCCCGTCAGGCTTGCTCCCGTCGGGCGTACGGCCCGGGGGAGGGGACGCCGGGCGGCGCCCGGGGGTTGCCCGCGTGTCGCCCCGGATTCGGGTGGGTGATGATGGAAGGAGCACGTCCGCACCGCGAACCTCTGGAGAGCCTTCCCATGGCACCGCGCATCCTGCTCGCCCGGCACGGCCAGACCGAGTGGTCGCTCCTCGGCCGGCACACCGGCAGGACCGACATACCCCTGCTCGAAGAGGGGCGGCGCGGCGCGAAGCTGCTCGGCGAGCGCCTGCACCGCGACCCCTGGCGGGGCCTGCCCGGCACGGAGGTGCGCACCAGCCCCCTGGTCCGGGCGAGCGAGACCTGCGCCCTCGCCGGCTTCGGCGACCGGGCCGAGCCCTGGGACGCCCTGATGGAGTGGGACTACGGGGCGTACGAAGGGCTCACGCCGCCCCAGATCAAGGAGCGGCAGGCCGACTGGTTCATCTGGCGCGACGGCGTCCCGGACGGCGAGACCCTGGCCCAGTTGTCGGACCGCGCCGACGAGGTCGTGGAGTGGGCCCGCTCCGCCGACCGGGACGTCCTGGTCTTCGCCCACGGGCACATCCTGCGCTCCATCGGCGCCCGCTGGCTCGGCGAGGACGTGTCCTTCGCCGCCCGCATCCGCCTCGACCCGACCAGCCTCTCGGTCCTGGGCTGGGCGTACGGCGACCCGGCGATCGAGCGCTGGAACGACACCGGGCACCTGGAGCAGTAGCCCCTCGGTTCAGCGGAGGACCGCCAGCGCCCGGCCCGTCTCCGCGAGGAGTGCGCGGATGCGGGCCGAGGCGATGCCGTCGAGGGAGTCCACCACCCGCCGCGCCTCCGCCGCCGCCTCGTCCGGACGGCCCGCGTGCGCCAGGTCCCTGGCGAGCTGGGCGCGGTAGAGCGCGAGGTTCCGGGCGAAGTGCGGGTTCTGCAGGACCGTGGCCCGGTGGGCGTGGCGGACGGCCCGGCCCCGGTCGCCGAGCACCGACCAGCACTGGGCCTCCTGCGCCTCCCGCTCCGGCTCCCCGAAGAAGGACATCCACTCGGGGTCGTCGTCGGCCGGGCCCCGGTCGAAGAAGGCGTGGGCGCGGCCGAGGGCCTGTTCGCAGGCGGACCGGTCGCCGAGCGCCGCCCACCCGCACGCCTCCCGCAGCGAGAGCAGGGAGAGCAGCCGGGCCGAGCCCAGGGGCTCCGCGGCCCGCCGCCCGGCCTGCGCCGCCCGGACCGCCTCCCGGTACCGGCCGGTGTCCCGGGCCAGGAACGAGGTGTTGCAGAAGGCGTGCGCCTCCAGGGCCGCGTTCCCGGAGTTTCCGGCCACGCGCGCGGTGGCCAGGGCCTCGGCGTAGTGCGAGCGCGCGTCCTCGTGCCGGCCCGAGTCGTGCGCCAGCCAGCCGACGGAGAGGGAGAGTTCGCCCGCGCCCGCGTGCAGCCGGTCCTCGGTGGAGCGGCGGGCCGCCGTCCCGGCGTCGAGCAGCGCGTACGCGGTACGGAGCGGCTGGGCGGCCGCCTTGTAGAGCCCGTCGGCGCCGTGCCGGTCGTCGAGCAGCCGGATCCGCCGCACGGCGTCCTCGACGGCCCGCACCTCGGTCTCGCCGATCCGGTGGGTCCCGCGGGGGCTGGGGATCGCGACGGCGGGGCCGCCGAGTCCCAGCGAGGCGGCCGCCAGGGTGGCGGAGCCGCTCGTCATGAATGCGCGACGCAGCACGTCGCTCTCCTCATCGTTCCGGGTCGTGGAGGCGGCGGGGGACGAGGCCCCGGCCGGGACGGTCTGCCGCCGGCCGCGCACCGTCTCCCGCGCGGAGAAGCCCAGGTCGGAGAGGCCGAGTCCGGGGAACATGTGCAGGAAGACCCGCTCGTACGCGTAGTTGGGGCAGCGGATCTCGCCCGCCTCCACGCGCCCGATGTAGCGGGCGTCGCACGCGACCTGTTCGCCGATCTCCCGCGCCGCCCGGCGGACGGCCGCGGCGAACTCCGCCGGCGACTGCTGTCCGCGGAGCCTGCGGAAGGCGAGGTTGGGAACTGCCCGTGACATCGCCATGGCCGAGCCCTCTCCTGGTGCTGCCGGGTGGTCCGGCGGCAGAAACGTACCCGCTGTGACCGAATGACTACGCGGAGTTTGGCTACAAATCGGATATCTCGCCTGCGATCTGCCATGAACTGCCATCCTTTGCGGCGGGAAACCGCCGTAGCCGTTGACGCGCGCGGGCGTTGAACCGTAAGGAGAGACGGAACGTGTCTCCTCATGGAGCGAGGAGGGTTCCCATGTCGGAGATCGGTTCACAGTCGGCCGCCCGGCCCGCGCCCGCCCCGGGCGCCGACGCGGAGTCCGCCGCCGGAGCCTGGGACCTGGTCACCGTGCCCGTCCGCCAGGGCCTGGAGGCCGTCGACATCCTGCGCCGCACCGGCGCCCCCGCCGTCGGCCCGGTGGTCCACGACGGCACCTGCGACACCCTGGGCTTCCTGGTGCCGCCCGGCACCGCCGCCGCCTGGGACGTCCCGGGCAGCGCGTGTACGCGCACCTCGGGGCGGGGCCTGCGCCTCCCCGAGCTGCCGGAGCTGCCCGAGCTGCCGGAATCCGCCGGCGGCGCCCCCCGCCCGGCCGGCTGGCTGCTCCCCCCCGGCGACACCGACCCGGTCACCGACCCCGCCGTCCTGCGCCGGGCGCTCGGCGAGGCGGCCCGGCTCATCGAGGCGGCCGACGGCTGCCGCTGAGCCCCTGACACGCGGGTCGCGGTCCGATCGTCCGATAATGGACCGATGGCCAGGAACAAGCAGCGCGACCGGGCGGCAGCGGCCCCCGTCTCCGAGACCGTCGACGGCGGCCTCGCCGAACTCGTCCCCGACCGGGAGCGCCCGCGCGCCTGGACGCTGCTCCTCGACGGCGCCCCGCAGTCGCACGTCGACCTGGACGACCCGACGCACCTCTCCTTCGAGTACCAGCGGCGCCTCGGCCACGTCGCGGACCTCGCCGCCCCGCCGAACCGCCCGCTCCAGGCCGTGCACCTCGGCGGCGGCGCCCTCACCCTCGCCCGGTACGTCGCCGCGACCCGGCCCCGCTCCACCCAGCAGGTCGTGGAGCTGGACGAGGCCCTGGTGCGGTTCGTCCGCCGGGAACTGCCGCTCGACCCGGGCGCCCGGATACGGGTCCGCTCCACCGACGCCCGTGCCGGCCTCGCCAAGGTCCAGGACGGCTGGGCGGACCTGATCGTCGCGGACGTGTTCGGCGGAGCCCGTACCCCCGCCCATCTGACCAGCACCGAGTTCCTCGCCGAGGTGCGGCGGGCGCTGCGGCCCGGCGGCCTCTACGCGGCGAACCTGGCCGACGGCCCGCCGCTGGCCCATCTGCGCGGCCAGATCGCCACGGCCGCCGCCGTCTTCCCCGAACTGGCCCTGGCCGCCGACCCGACCGTGCTGCGCGGCCGCCGCTTCGGCAACGCGGTCCTGGTCGCCTCCGACCGGGAGCTCCCGGTCGCCGAGCTGACCCGCAGGGTCGCCACCGACCCGCACCCGGGCCGGGTCGAACACGGGCGCGCCCTCGCCGACTTCGCCGGGGGAGCGGCCCCGGTCACCGACGCGAGCGCCAAGCCGTCACCGGCCCCGCCCGCGTCCGTCTTCCGCTGAGCCGCCTCCGGCCGGGGCGTCAGACCGCCCGGTCCTCGATCTCCACGCGGGGCGCGGTGTCGTGCCACACGCAGAAGACCGACAGCTCGCGGCCGTCCCGGGTGAAGGTCACCCGGATCCAGGTCGTCTGCTTCCACACCTGCATCTGCCAGCCCGAGGCGGGCGTCGCGGAGACCAGTTCGGCCGAGGCCTCCCCGAGGTCGAAGGCGACCCGGCCGCCGTCCACGGCATAGCTCTTCACGTTCGAACCGGAACCGGAACCCGAGCCGGAGCCCGGCCCCGGGCCTCCGCCCGCGTCCGGGCCGGAGTCCGTCCGCGGCGGCGGGGCCGCCGGGGTCTCCGCCGTCCGGCTCGGGCGCCGCGACGGAGTGCCGGAGGGCGTTCCGGACGGGGTGGCCGAGGGCGTCGGGCCGGTGCTCGGCCCGGTCGCCGGCGCGGTGGACGCGGACGGCCCGCCGGGCCCGGGGTGGCGGGTCGAGGAGGTCAGCGGACCGGTGTCGGGGTCGTGCGTCCCGTCCGCGGCCCAGAGCGGCACGGGCAGCGCGCGCGGCGGGTCGTACACGGTTCCGGACAGCACCGTGTGCACTCCCCACCAGGACAGGGTGACCGCCGCGCCGGTGGCGAGTGACCAGGCCAGGGCGTGAACCAGTCCTCTTCGCACCGGCCCATACTGCACCACCCCCGGCTGTTCCGGATCAGGGGGTGAACATTGTCGGATGATCGGCCCGTATGGCGTACGGTGCCGCCCATGGCAAGTGTGCTCGTGGTCGAGGACGACCAGTTCGTGCGCTCCGCCCTCATCCGGCAGCTCTCCGAGGCGTCCCACACGGTACGGAGCGTCGGCACGGCACTTGAGGCGTTGCGCGAGGTCGCCCATTTCCGTTTCGACGTGGTCATCCTCGACCTCGGACTGCCCGATCTGGACGGGTCCGAGGCGCTCAAGATGCTGCGCGGCATCACCGACGTGCCGGTGATCATCGCGACCGCCCGCGACGACGAGGCCGAGATCGTACGGCTCCTCCACGCCGGGGCCGACGACTACCTCGTGAAGCCCTTCTCGGTCGACCACCTCTCGGCCCGGATGGCCGCCGTCCTGCGCCGCGCCCGGTCCGGCGCCGGCGAGGCCCCGCCCTCCCGGGTCATCCGGGTCGGCGGGCTCACCGTCGACCCGCTGCGCCGCCAGGCGGAGCTGGACGGCACGCCCCTGGACCTGACCCGGCGCGAGTTCGACCTGCTCGCCTTCCTCGCCGGGCGGCCCGGCGTGGTCGTCCCGCGCAAGGAGCTGCTCGCCGAGGTGTGGCAGCAGTCCTACGGCGACGACCAGACCATCGACGTCCACCTGTCGTGGCTGCGGCGCAAGCTGGGCGAGACGGCCGCCCGGCCCCGCTACCTGCACACCCTGCGCGGGGTGGGCGTGAAGCTGGAACCGCCCGGGGAGCCCCGGCCGTGAGATGGGCGCTCGTCAAGGTGTGCCTGGCCGTCACCGCCATGGTCGTGGTCGCCTTCGCCGTCCCCCTCGGGCTCGTCGTCAAGGAGATGGCCCGCGACCGGGCCATCTCCAACGCCGAGCGGCGGGCCGCCGGGCTCGCCCCCGTCCTCGCCATCACCACCGACCGCGACGAGCTCGGCAAGGCCGTCGCCACCACCGAGGACGGGGCCGCCGGCCGGCTCGCCGTCCACGTCCCCGCCGAGGTGCCGGGCGGCGCGCCCCTGAAGACCGGGACCAGCCGGGCGGGGGAGGAGGCCCTGACGGCCACCCGGGAGCTCGGCCGCGCCTCCCTCACCGAGGTGCCCGGCGGCTTCGCGCTGCTCCAGCCCACCGCGCTCAGCAGCGGCCGGGTCGCGGTCGTCGAACTCTTCGTCCCCGAGGGCGACGTGTCCAACGGCGTCGGCACCGCCTGGCTGGTCCTCGCCGGGGTCGGCGCCGCCCTGATCGTCGGCTCCGTCGCCGTCGCCGACCGCCTGGGCGTCCGCATGGTCCAGCCCGCCCAGCGGCTCGCGGGCGCCGCCCACGACCTGGGCGAGGGGCGGCTCGGCGCCCGGGTCCCCGAGGAGGGGCCGCCGGAACTCAAGTCCGCCGCCGTCGCCTTCAACTCGATGGCCGACCAGGTCGTCCAGCTCCTCGCCAACGAACGGGAGCTGGCCGCCGACCTCTCCCACCGGCTGCGCACCCCGCTGACCGTCCTGCGCCTCAACGCGGCCTCGCTCGGCTCGGGGCCGGCCGCCGAGCAGACCCGCGCGGCCGTCGAACAGCTGGAGCGCGAGGTCGACATCATCATCCGCACGGCCCGGGAGGCGAAGCCGCAGACCCAGGCGAACGGCCCCGGCGCGGGCTGCGACGCCGCCGAAGTGGTGCGCGAACGCATGGACTTCTGGTCGGCGCTCGCCGAGGACGAGGGGCGCCGGGTGCGGGTCGCGGGCGTCGAGCGCCCGGTCCGCATCCCGGTCGCCCGGCCCGAACTCGTCGCCGCGCTCGACGCCCTCCTCGGCAACGTCTTCCGGCACACCCCGGAGGGCACGGCCTTCTCCATCGACGTCCACAACGGCGAGGACGCCGTCATCGTCCTGGTCTCCGACGCGGGCCCCGGCATCGCCGACCCGGCCGCCGCCCTGGCCCGGGGCAACAGCGGCACCCGGGACGGCTCCACGGGCCTCGGCCTCGACATCGTCCGGCGCGTGGCGGAGGGCACCGGCGGCGACGTCCGCATCGGCCGCTCGGTCCTCGGCGGTACGGAGGTGCGCGTCTGGATCGGCCTCGGCGGCCGCGCCGGAGCGGGCGGCCCGACCGGCCCGCACGGCCGCCGGGGCCACCGCCCGGCCCGCCGCAGACGCGGGGGCACGGGGACGCGACGGGCGAAGGAGGCCTGACCTCCCGGCGGTTGTCCCTCCTCGGGGAGCGCACCCCGGGACCCGGGAAGCGCACCCCTCCGGGGAGCCCGGCAGAACCTTTCCTGGTTCCGATGGGCACCTTAAGCGGACCCTAAGGATCCCCGGCCCCGTCCCCGATCCCCCGCTTTGTCCGTTCCCCGCTCGCTAGCGTGCTGCCGCACCCCCACTTCCGCACGCAGAGGCAGGCACGCCATGGGCACCCGTTCGCACCGGCGCAGGGCGAGTACGAGGACCAAGGTCGTCGGAGCGGTCGTCACGGCGGCCGTCGTCGGCGGCGCCGCCTTCGCCTTCACCGGCACCGCCCAGGCCGCCTCCGTCGGCGCCGCCTACACCCGGACCAGCTCCTGGACCGGCGGCTACACCGGCCAGTACGTCGTCACCAACGAGACCTCCGCCGCCCAGTCCGACTGGACCCTGGAGTTCGACCTGCCGACCGGCACCACCATCGGCTCCCTCTGGAACGGCGAGCACACCGTCTCCGGCCGGCACGTCACGGTGAAGCCCGCGAGCTGGAACCGGCAGCTGGCCCCCGGCCAGTCCGTCACCGTCGGCTTCGTCACCTCCGCCGCCGGAGAGGCGGGCGACCCCGCGAACTGCCTGATCAACAAGGCGTCCTGTTCGGCCGGCGGCCCCGCCCCCACCCCCAGCGGCCGCCCCACCGACCGGCCCACGGCCACCGCCACCCCCACGGCGACGGCCAAGCCGACTCCGACCCCGACCGCGTCCGCCACCACGGCCCCCGCGCCGACGCGGACCCCGGCCCCGACGCCCACCCCCACGACCTCCACGCCGGCCCCCGCGACCGGCGCGAAGTTCGCCCCGTACGTCGACACCTCGCTCCACCCGGCGTACGACCTGCTCGCGACCGCCGACGCCACCGGCGTGAAGGAGTTCAACCTCGCCTTCATCACCTCCGGCGGCGCCTGCGCCCCGCTGTGGGGCGGGGTCACCGACCTGGCGAACGACAAGGTCGCCGCCCAGATCGGCGCCCTGCGCGCCAAGGGCGGTGACGTCCGCGTCTCCTTCGGCGGCGCCGCAGGCCACGAGCTGGCCCTGAACTGCTCCTCCGCCCCGGCGCTCGCCGCCGCGTACGGCGAGGTCGTCGACCGGTACGGGCTGACCAAGGTCGACTTCGACGTCGAGGGCGCGGCCCTGCCGGACACCGCCGCCAACACCCGCCGCTCGCAGGCGATCGCGCAGCTCCAGAAGGCCCACCCGGGCCTGGACGTCTCCTTCACCCTGCCGGTCATGCCCGAGGGCCTGACCCAGCCGGGCGTGGACCTGCTGGCCGACGCCAAGCGGAACGGGGTCCGCGTCGACGCCGTCAACATCATGGCGATGGACTACGGCCCGGCGTACAGCGCCGACATGGGTACGTACGCGATCCAGGCCGCGACCGCGACGCAGGCCCAGATCAAGGGCGTCCTCGGGCTCTCCGACGCGGCCGCCTGGAAGGCCGTCGCCGTCACCCCGATGATCGGCGTCAACGACGTCACCACCGAGGTCTTCACGGTGGACGACGCCACCCAGCTCGTCGACTTCGCGAAGTCCAAGGGCCTCGGTTGGCTCTCGATGTGGTCCTCGACCCGCGACAAGCAGTGCCCGGACGGCGCCGTGAACCGCGCCGACGCCACCTGCTCCTCGATCCTCCAGCAGCCGCTGGCCTTCACGAAGGCGTTCGCCGCCTACCGGTAGGCCCTCACGGACCACTGTGCCCCCCCACACCGCGCGCCCCGGTCGGCCCCCCTACCTCCGACCGGGGCGCGCCCCTCCTGCCTCTCGTCAGGCCCCCGAGGCCTGCCACTCCTCCGCGTACGCGTCGAAGATCGCCCGCAGGTGGTGGCCGATCTTCAGGTAGTCCAGGTCGTCCAGGTTGGCGAGCGACACCCGCACGGACCACTCCGGGCCGTCGAAGCCGCCGCCGTTGAGCAGGACCACGCCCGTCTGCTGGGCCAGCCGGAACAGCGGGTCCACCGGCTCGTAGTTCTTCTCCAGGAAGTCCGCGAACGGCTTGCCGTGCACCCGCTCGGCCTCCGCGAGCAGGTCCAGCTCGATGTAGTAGGCGGCCCGCTGCGGATCCTCCGAGATCTTCATGCGGGCGCCCTCCAGGAGCAGGTCGAGCCGACGGCCGACGATCCCGCGGATCCGCTCCTTGTACGCCCGCCCCTCCTCCAGCATGTCGAAGAGGGAGAAGAGCACCATCATCACCTGCTGCGGCAGCGAGAGCCCGGCCGTGTGGTTGAGCGCCACCTGGCGCGAGTCCGCCACCATCCGGTCGATGAACCGCATCTTCTCCGGTTCGAGCGTCAGCGTCCCGTACCGCTTGTTCAGCCGCTCCTTCTCCTCCTCCGGCAGCTCCGCCAGCATCGCGTCGATCACGTTGTCGTCGTTCAGGCCGATGACGCCGAGCCGCCAGCCCGTGGCGCCGTAGTGCTTGGAGTACGAGTACACGAGCAGCGTGTTGCGCGGCAGGTCGGCGGCGATCGAGCGGAAGCCGGGCACGAACGTCCCGTAGACGTCGTCCGTGACGATCAGCAGGTTCGGGTTCTTCGAGGCGACGATCTCCTTGATCTGGTCGGCGACCCGCCGGCTCAGCGCGAGGGACGGCGGATTGGACGGGTTCACCAGGCAGACCAGCTTGACGGAGGGGTCCTCCAGCTTGGCGACCTCCTCGGCCGGGTAGCGCCACTGGCGCACCCCGGTCTCGGTGAAGAGGCTCGCCTCGACCGTCACCACGTCGAAGTCGTAGGTGTCCAGCTCGGGGATCTCGATGTACGGGGTGAAGACCGGGACCATCAGGGCGATCCGGTCGCCCTTCTTCAGGATCCCGTTCTTCATCAGGGAGTCGAAGATGTAGCACATGGCGGCCGTGCCGCCCTCGGTCGCGAACAGCGAGGTGTTCCCGGCCGGCGGCTTCCCGTCGAACATCTCGTCGTCGAGGTAGCCGCGCACGATCCGCTCGGCGTGCGGCAGCATCCGGTCCGGCACCGGGTAGTTGTCGCCGACCGAACTGTCCGTCAGCTCGTGCAGGAACGAGTCCCGGTCGAAGCCGAAGCGCTCCACCGCGTACGCCACGCTCTTCTCCAGGAGCTCGATCCCCGGCAGGTCCGGGTGCTGCCGCACGAAGGCGTCGAAGCGCTCGCCGGACCCCTTCACCTCGGGCATGCCGCCCAGGTCGTCGGCGGTCCACACGCGGCGGGACTCCGCCAGGGAGAAGTAGCCGAGGGCGTGGAAGGCCTCGCGGGGCCCGGTGGCCACCCAGTTCGGGTTGCCGCGGCCCGCGTTGAGCATCTGCACCTGCGACTTGTCCTTCTGCCCGGGCTGGTCCTCCTGGGCCTGCTTGGCGAGCGAGATGAAGGTGTCCTTGAGCTCGAACGGCGAGAGCTGCGCGAAGGACCTGATCTCCTCGCGGGTGAACGTGGGCTTGGGCACGGCATGTCCTTCCGTACGGGAGGGTTCGCGTCAGTGGTGGAGGATGACGATCACGGCGCCCCAGACGGTCAGCAGGACGTTGCCCACCGCGTAGGGGATCGTGTAGCCGAGGGTCGGGATCTGCGACCGGGACTGTTCGTTGATCGCGCCGATCGCCGCGGTCGTCGTCTGGCCGCCGGCCAGGACGCCCATCAGGATCGGAAAGCGGATCTTCTGGACGTAGTGGCCGACGAGGAAGCCGACGAGCAGCGGGATCACGGTCGCCACCGCGCCCCAGAGCAGCAGCCCCCAGCCGGCCGAGGCCAGGCCGCCGGTGAAGCTCGGCCCGGCGTTGATGCCGACGACCGCGACGAACAGGCACAGGCCCAGGGTGTCCATGAACCACTGCGCGCCGGGCGGGACGTTGCCGTACGTCGGGTACTTGCCGCGGATCCAGCCGAAGACCAGGCCCATGATCAGCGCGCCGCCGGAGGTGGAGAGCGAGATCGGCACGCCGGACACGGTCAGGGCCGGGATGCCGACGCAGCCGCCGAGGAAGATGCCGAGGCCCACCCAGAGCATGTCGGTGGCGAAGGAGGTCGGCACGGGCTTGCCGATCGCCTTCCCCGCCGGGTCCACGAGCCGCTTCGGCCCGGTCAGGACCAGGGTGTCGCCGCGCTCCAGGGTGGTCGAGAGGCGGTACGGGTACTCGGCGCCCGCCCGGTAGACTTTGTCGACGTACACGCCCACCATGAAGGGCTCGCGGCGCAGGTCGGCGATGCTCCTGCCGAGCTGCGCCTTCTCCGAGGCGACCACGTGCAGGGTCTCCGTCCGGTACCCGAGCAGTTCGACGTCGTCCGCCTCCGGCCCGACGTGGGTCAGCGGGTCGAAGTCGACGAGCGAGCCGCGCAGCGCGCTGATCGCCACCGTGTCGCCCTCGCGGAGCACCGTCCGCTGGTCGTGGTCGAGGATCTTCCCGTCCCGCCGCACCCGGGTGAGGTAGACGCGGCGGCCGAGCGCCTTCTGCTGCTGCTCGAAGTCGTCGATGGTGCGGCCGGCGAGGTCGGGGCGCTCGACGCGGTACGCGCGGAGCACGACCTCGTAGTAGCCCTCGGACAGGTCGGGGTCGTCGCCGGGCGCGTCCAGCTCCTCGGCGAGCCGCGCCGACTCGGCGGCCAGGTCCCGCTTGTACAGCCTGGGCAGGACGTTGGCGAGGAGCAGCGCGCAGAGGATCGTGCCGAGCGGGTACGTGACGGCGTAGCCGATCGCGACCAGGTTCTCCTCGGTCTTCGTCTGCGCGGCGGAGAGCCCCGGCAGGTTGCCGATGGCGTCCTGGGCGACGCCGATGACGGCGGACTGGGTGAGCGCGCCGCCGAGGAGCCCGGCGGAGAGGCCGGGGCCGTACCCGAGCATCGCGGCGAAGCCCCAGGAGACGAGGAGGCCCGTCACGCAGACGACGACGGCGTTGACGACCTGCGGCAGGCCGTCCTTCTTCAGGCCCCGGAAGAACTGCGGGCCGACCTTGTAGCCGAGGGCGAAGAGGAACATGGTGAAGAAGAGGTTCTTCACCGTGGCGTCGATCGTCACCTCGAACTGCGCGCCGAGCAGCAGCCCGGCCACCAGGCAGCCGGTGACGGCGCCGAGCGCGAGGGTCCGGTAGCGGAGCCTCCCGAAGAGGAAGCCGAGCGCGACGGTGAGGAAGACGAGGAGTTCGGGGTGGGGCTGGAAGACGTTCCGGTTCAGGAAGTCGATCATCGCGCCGCCTCACGCCCCCAGGATGCCGACGAGCAGCGGGCCGGTCAGGGGGAGCAGGAAGTTGGAGAGGGTGTACGTGATCGTGTAGCCGAGCATCGGGACCGAGCTCTGGGCCACCTGGGTGATCGAGGTGATGGCCGGGGTCGAGCACTGCTGGCCCGCGATGGCGCCGATGAGCAGCGGCTTCTCGATCTTCAGCAGCTTGCGGCCGACGACGAGGGAGATCGTCGCGGGCACCAGGACCATCGCGATCCCCGCGAACGGCAGCAGCGCCCCGTACTCCTTGAGCAGCGGCCAGGCCTGCGGGCCCGACACCAGGCCCGTGCAGGCGATGAAGATCGCCAGGCCCATGTCCTTGAGGGTGGCGGCGGCCTGCGGCGGGAAGGCGCCGAAGGTCTGGGTGCGGGACCGGAACCAGCCGAAGAGCAGCCCGGAGATCAGACAGCCGCCGCCGGTGCCGAGCGACAGGGGGACGTCGCCGAACTCGACCACGACCTGGCCGAGCAGCGAGCCGCAGACGATGCCGAGGCCCAGGTAGATGAAGTCCGTGGCGTCGTTCCTCACGGTCGCGCCGATCCGGGACGCCAGCTTGCCCAGGCCCGAGCGGGCGCCGACCAGGGTGAGCACGTCACCGCGGTCGACGACGGTCTCCGGCGTGGCGGGCAGGTGCTGGTCGTTGCGCAGCACGTCCGTGACGTACACCCCGCCGGAGGAGAACTCCGGGTGCTCCTTGGAGAGGGTGTCGAGGGACTTGCCGGAGACGCCCTTGTCGGTCAGGGAGACCTGGGTGGTGGCGAGCGGGGTGTCCAGGCCGGGGACGGCCGGCGTCTCGGGGCCGATGACCCGGCCCGCCTCGATGATGTTGGCCCGCCGGCCGACGGCGAGCACCAGGTCGGAGAGGGTGAGCACGAAGCCGGGCGGGGGAGGGGTGAGCACCTTGCTGCCGCGTTTCACCGCCTCGACGGTGACCCGGCCGCCGAGCGAGCGCTCCAGGTCGGCGACCCCGGTCCCGTCCGCGTGCGTGACCAGGAACGTCCGGCCGACCAGGCCCGGGAGTGCCTCGCGCTCGTCGGACTCCAGGCCGCCGCCCTCGCCGCGCATCCGCTCCCAGAGCTCGCGCGAGGCGTCGCGGAGGTTGATCCGCATCAGCATCGGCATGATCTGGCTGGTGTAGATGACGATGGTGACGAGGCCGAACAGGTAGCAGACGGTGTACGCGGTGGCCACGTGGCCCTGGTACTGGGTGATCTGCTCCTGGGTCAGGTCGCTCAGCTTGGCGATGGACTCGGTGGCCGTGCCGACGACCGCCGACTCGGTGGCCGCGCCGGCGAGGATGCCCGCGGCGGTGCCGACGTCGAGGTCGAAGGCCTCCGCGATGCCGAGGGCGATGCCGACGACGCAGACGACCTCGATGAGGCAGAGGGCGAAGAAGCGCAGGCTCTTCCGGTTGAGGTTGGCGAAGAACTGCGGCCCCGCCATGTAGCCGAGCGAGAAGATGAAGAGCGCGAAGAAGATCGTCTTCACGTCGTCGGAGACGGTGGCCTTCGTCCAGGCGCCGAGGAGCAGCGAGACGATCAGGGTGCCGCAGATGCCGCCGAGGGTGATGGGGCCGACGCGCAGCTTGCCGACGAGGTAGCCGGCCGCGAGGGAGAGGAAGAGGACGAGTTCGGGATGGTCACGCAGGATTCCCATCCGCTCTCACCCCGCCCCCGGCGGCCGGAGAAAACCTGACGATATAGGACATAAAGGGAAGCTAGCAGGGGGGTCGGAGGCGGGGGTCGCCGTTTGACCCGAACGGATGAGCGGACCGGGGCGTGGCGGAAGCGCCGAGCGCGGACGCACGGAAACGACCGAGGCCCCGGTTCTCACGAACCGGGGCCTCGGTGCAGAGGGTGAGTAACGGGACTCGAACCCGCGACATCCTGGACCACAACCAGGTGCTCTACCAGCTGAGCTATACCCACCACGACCGGCGGTTTTCCCGAAGGTTTCCCCGACCGGCCGAGAAGAAGTCTACAGGGTCCGGGAGGGTGCTCGCGCCCGCGTTTCCCGGAGGGGCGTTCGAGGGCGCGAGCGGGCGGTCAGTCCCCTGTCACGCCGGGATCACTCCGCGGGAAGGACGTGGCGTGCCGCGATCCGCTTCGCGGTCTCCGAGTCGGGGCCGGGCTGCGGGACGAAGACCGCCTCGCGGTAGTAGCGCAGCTCGGCGATGGACTCGCGGATGTCGGCGAGCGCCCGGTGGTTGCCGTTCTTCTCCGGACTGTTGAAGTACGCCCTCGGGTACCAGCGGCGGGCCAGTTCCTTGACCGAGGAGACATCGACGATCCGGTAGTGCAGGTGGCCCTCCAGGGCGGGCATGTCGCGGGCGAGGAAGCCGCGGTCGGTGGAGACCGAGTTCCCGCACAGCGGCGCCTTGCCGGGCTCCTTGACGTGCTCGCGGATGTAGGCGAGGACCTGGGCCTCGGCGTCGGCGAGCGTGGTGCCGCCCGGCAGCGCGTCGAGCAGCCCCGAGGCCGTGTGCATCTGGCGCACGATCTCCGGCATGGTCTCCAGGGCCGCGTCCGGCGGACGGATCACGATGTCCACGCCGTCGCCGAGCACGTTCAGTTCCGAGTCGGTGACCAGCGCGGCCACCTCGATGAGTGCGTCGTCCGTCAGCGAGAGCCCGGTCATCTCGCAGTCGATCCACACCATGCGATCGTTCATGCGTCCACCTTAGGGGGTGCGCGGAGGATCGGATCCGGCCCGGAAGCCCGACGGGCGCCCGGGGGAGGTGTCCCCGGGCGCCCGTCGTTCCTGCGGTGCGCGGCTTGTGGCCGCGCGGGTCTCATCCGGTCACGGCGCGCTGCGCTGGCCCGGCAGGGAGGGCCGTCCGGACGCGTACGCGTCGGACTGCGGCTTCCCCGGCTCCAGCGCCGGGCCCGGCCGCCGTACACCGGCCGCGACCTGGGCGGGCACGACCGGGTCGAGCAGCGCCGTACCGGCCTCGCCCTGCGGACGCCGGGCGCGGTACGCCGCCCGGTAGGCCGCCGGCGAGGAGCCGAGCTGGCGCCGGAAGTGGCCGCGCAGCGCCACCGGGGAGCGGAAGCCGCACCGGCCCGCCACCTCGTCGACCGAGTAGTCGGAGGTTTCGAGCAGCCGCTGCGCCTGGAGCACCCGCTGGGTGATCAGCCACTGGAGCGGCGCCGAGCCCGTGAGGGAGCGGAACCTGCGGTCGAAGGTCCGCCGCGACATGTACGCGCGCGCCGCGAGCGTCTCCACGTCGAACTGCTCGTGGAGGTGTTCGAGCGCCCAGGCGACGACCTCGGCCAGCGGGTCGGCGCCGATCTCCTCGGGTAAAGACCTGTCGAGGTAGCGCTCCTGACCGCCGCTGCGCCGCGGCGGGACGACCAGGCGGCGCGCCAGGGCGCCCGCGGCCTCCGTGCCGTGGTCGGTCCGCACGATGTGCAGACACAGATCGATTCCGGCCGCGGTGCCGGCGGAGGTCAGTACGTCCCCGTCGTCGACGAAGAGCTCCCGCGGGTCCACGTGGACCGACGGATAGCGCTTGGCGAGCGTCGGCGCGTACATCCAGTGCGTGGTCGCCGGGCGGCCGTCGAGCAGTCCGGCCGCGGCCAGGACGAACGCCCCGGTGCACAGCCCGACGATCCTGGCCCCCTCCTCGTGTGCGCGGCGCAGCGCGTCGAGCGCCTCCGGCGGCGGCGGCGAGGTGATCGACCGCCAGGCCGGGACGACGACGGTGCCCGCCCGGCCGATGGCCTCTAGGCCGTACGGCGCGGTGAGTTCGAGCCCGCCGGTGGTCCGCAGCGGTCCTTCCTCGCCGGCGCAGACGAGCAGCCGGTAACGTGGCACTCCGGCGTCCTGCCGGTCGATGCCGAACACGGAGAGCGGGATGGAGCTCTCGAAGATGGGGCCGCCGCTGAACAGCAGCACCGCGACGACTTCGCGACGCCGGCGCCCGGACAGTTTCCGTCCGGCCTCCGGTGCGGTGGAGTCCTGGCTCATGACGCTAAGCCCCCCTCGGTGTTCGCGTCTCCCTGGTCGTGTCGCTCCTGCACGTTTCCCCTCGGTTTTGCACGAGACCCCAGTCTTCGGTACCCATGATCGAATCTACTGCGTCCCGTGGCGCCGGGGTGACAAGTTCTCCATCCGGTGGATTGTCGACAAGGCAACTTGGCGTGAAGCGATCGATCGCGGGGAGGCGCGCGCGGAGGCCCCCGAGGGGCGCGCCGGGGTGGTGAACGCCCCGGTACGCGGGGGGTGTGACCCCCTGGGACGGGGGTTCCGGGGGTGACGGCGCCCGGGTTGGCCAATCGTTACGCCAAGGACTCGCCGGTCACCGGAAGTTGGCTGAAAACATATGGGATCGGTTGTGCGAGCCTGTCAACTCGAAAGGGGTCGGGAGCGCCCGGGAGCCCCCTCCCCGACTAGTGCCGGCGTCCGCCGCGGGCGGTCTCCGCGCGGAGACCCCGCTCCGAGCGCCGCAGCAGCAGCCGGCAGGCCGCCGTCACCGAGACGAGGCCGAGCGCGGCGCCGGCCGCCCCGGCGAGCGAGGTGCCGTAGACGACGAGCACCACCGGGACCAGGACGCAGCAGAAGGCCGCCCAGCGGACGAGGCCGTCGGCGGCCTGCTCCCCCTTCTTCTCCACCGCCGTGCCCGGGGGAGGGGCGTCCGTACGGCGGTGGGCGGGGGGCGCGGCGAGCGTCGGGGTGGGGGCGGCGGAGGACCGGGCGGTGGCGGTCGGCGGTACGGGCACGGGCGCTCTCCCTGCGGCGGTGGGTGGACCTGTGGCAACGAGGAACGGAACGTTCCGGTCACTCTCGGCGACGTCCGTTCGGCCCCGCGCGTCCGCCCGGCGCGCTCCCCGGACGGACGCCTGTAGGACACAACCGGCATTGCCAGATCCCGAACCGCTCGTGCATGCTCCCTGGAACGCCGCGCGCGAGCGGTGTGTCCGCCGGGCTCGACGCGGTGGGCCCTGGGCAGGAGAGGAGTGCCGCCGTACCCTTGGGGGTATGGGCTTGGGAAGATGATTCCCGGACACAGCTCCGCCGCCTCCCGTTGTTCCTCTCCTCCTTCTCCCGTCCCTTCCCACGAGGACCCTCTTCGCCGAGACACCGATGGCCGGTCACGAATTCCCCGAACCCGCGGACCGCAAGCGCGTCGCCGACTCCACGGTCGACCCCCTCGCGGTCGAACAGCCACGTCATGCCTGCGACCCGGCCTTCCGGCACGGGGTGGTCGTCGGCTTCGACGGCTCCACGTCCAGTGAGCGCGCCCTCGCGTACGCCATCGGCATGGCCCGCCGCTCCGGCTCCGGCCTGATCATCGTGCACGTGGCCAACCGGCTGCCCACCACCGTCTGGGCCGGCTGCGAGCCCCCCGTCTTCGTGGACGTGCCCGACCACCGCACCGAGGTCCTCGGCCTGGAGCTGGCCTGTGCCGAGCACCTCGCCGAGGTGCCGTGGATCCTGGTCGAGCGCGGCGGCGACATCTGTCACGAGCTGGAGGAGGTCGGCCGGGAGTACTCGGCCGACGCGATCGTGGTCGGCTCCACGCACGGGATCGTCGGGCGGATCTTCGGCTCGGTGGCCGGCCGCCTCGCGCGCCGCGCCCAGCGGCCCGTGGTCGTCATCCCGTAACCCCGCACCGCCGCTCTCCCCTCGACTCCCTCAACTGCCGTCATCCGACCATGATTTCGGCCTTCCTCAGGTGAATTGTGTGCTTGTGAAGGGTAGATAAAGGCCACGGAACACAGCAGCTCACGCAGCACGACTGCGCATCTGAAGGGAGCCCGCCGTGGACAACGACGTCGCCGCGGGAAACACCAGCCCCACGCTCGGCCACCTCGCACTCGGACTGACCCTCCTGGCCTTCGGCCTGGGCGGCACGGGTGTCATCGACAACGTCGCGGCGGCGGACGCCGCGGGCCTCGCCACCTGGGTCGGCGGGGTGACGCTCTTCCTCGTCGGCCTGCTCGCCCTGCGCGCGGGCGACACCCGGGAGGGCACGGCGTACACGGCGCTCGGCGCCTTCTGGTTCACCTGGGGGACCGCCGCCGGCGGCGGAGCCTCGGCCGACGCCGTGGGGGTCTTCCTGCTCCTGTGGGCGCTCCTCGCGCTCACGCTGACCCTGGCGGCCTCGGGCGGCGGCCTCTTCGGGCAGGGCGTGTACGGGCTGCTGTTCGTCGCGCTGCTGCTCCTGGGCATCGGTGCCCTGGCCGGCAACGGCGGCCTCGGGAAGGCGGGCGGCTGGGTCGCCGCCGTCGCCGGACTGCTCGCCTGGTACGGGGCCACGGCCGCCGTCGCGGGCTGGCCGACGGCGCTGCGGCGCCGGGCGCCGGGCGAGAGCGCCCCGGCCGCGGGCTAGGGCGTGTGTCGAAAGTCCCGCCTGCCCGGCGGATCGGGGTCGGACGGGCCCTGGGCCGGGAAGCACGACGGTCCCCGTGCACGGGAGGTGTGTGCACGGGGACCGTCGCGTGTCAGGTCGGGCGCCGGGGGACAGGCCCGGCGGCGACGGGTCCGGGGGACAGGCCCGGACCGGCCGCTACTCGACCGTGACGGACTTGGCCAGGTTGCGCGGCTTGTCGATGTCGCGGCCCATGGCGAGGGCGGTGTGGTACGCGAAGAGCTGGAGCGGGATGCCCATGAGGATCGGGTCCAGCTCGTCCTCGTTCTTCGGGACCAGGATGGTGTGGTCGGCCTTCTCCTGCGGCTGGTGCGCGACCGCGAGGATGCGGCCGCTGCGGGCCTTGATCTCCTCCAGGGCGGCGCGGTTCTTCTCCAGGAGGTCGTCGTCGGGGACGATCGCGACCGTCGGCAGGGCCGGCTCGATGAGGGCGAGCGGGCCGTGCTTCAGCTCGGAGGCCGGGTAGGCCTCGGCGTGGATGTAGGAGATCTCCTTGAGCTTGAGGGAGGCCTCCAGGGCGACCGGGTAGCCGCGCACGCGCCCGATGAACATCATCGACTGGGCGCCCGCGTACACCTCGGCGAGGCGCTTGATCTCGTCCTCGCCCTTGAGGATCTCCTCGATCTGGGCGGGGAGGCGGCGCAGGCCCTCGATGATCCGCTTGCCGTCGGTGACGGACAGGTCGCGGATGCGGCCGAGGTGCAGGGCGAGCAGGGCGAAGGCGGTCACCGTGTTGGTGAAGCACTTGGTGGAGACGACGCAGACCTCGGGGCCGGCGTGGACGTACACGCCGCCGTCGGCCTCGCGGGCGATGGCGGAGCCGACCACGTTGACGACGCCGAGGACGCGGGCGCCCTTCCGCTTGAGCTCCTGGACGGCGGCGAGCACGTCGTAGGTCTCGCCGGACTGGGAGACGGCGATGTAGAGGGTGTCGGGGTCCACGACCGGGTTGCGGTAGCGGAACTCCGAGGCCGGCTCGGCGTCGGCGGGGATGCGGGCCATGGACTCGATGAGCCCGGCGCCGATGAGGCCGGCGTGGTACGAGGTGCCGCAGCCGAGGATCTTGATGCGGCGGATGGTGCGGGCCTCGCGCGGGTCCAGGTTCAGGCCGCCCAGGTGCACGGTGGAGAAGCGGTCGTCGATCCGGCCGCGCAGGACGCGGTCGACCGCGTCGGGCTGCTCGGAGATCTCCTTGTGCATGAAGGTGTCGTGGCCGCCCATGTCGTAGGAGGCGGCCTCCCACTCGACGGTCTCGGGGGTGGCGGTGGTGGTGGCGCCGGAGACCGTGTAGGTGCGGAAGTCGTCGGCCTTGAGGGTGGCCATCTCGCCGTCGTCGAGGGTGACGACCTGGCGGGTGTGGGCGATCAGGGCGGCGACGTCGGAGGCGACGAGCATCTCCTTCTCGCCGATGCCGAGGATGACCGGGGAGCCGTTGCGGGCGACGACGATGCGGTCGTTGAAGTCGGCGTGCATCACGGCGATGCCGTAGGTGCCCTCGATGACCTTCAGGGCCTCGCGGACCTTCTCCTCCAGGGTCTCGGCCTGGGAGCGCGCGACGAGGTGGGTGATGACCTCGGTGTCCGTCTCGGAGGCGAAGACGACGCCGTCGGCCTCCAGCTTGGCGCGCAGCTCGGCGGCGTTGTCCACGATGCCGTTGTGGACGACGGCGACCTTGTTCTCGGGGTCCAGGTGCGGGTGCGAGTTGACGTCGCTCGGCGCGCCGTGGGTGGCCCAGCGGGTGTGGGCGATGCCGGTGGTGCCGGTGAACCGCTTGGGGACGCGGGCCTCCAGGTCGCGGACCCGGCCCTTGGCCTTCACCATCTTCAGGCCGGAGGCCTTCGGGCTGGTGACGACCATGCCGGCGGAGTCGTATCCGCGGTACTCCAGGCGCTGCAGGCCTTCGAGCAGCAGCGGTGCCACGTCGCGCTTACCGATGTAACCGACAATTCCGCACATAAAGGTGAAACCCCTCCAGGTCAGTGGATGTACTCGGCCGTTCGGGCCGTCCTTCGGGAGCCGGGGAGGCTCAGCCGTACACGATCCGGCGCAGCTGCCGGAGCGAGAGCTCCGGCGGTGCCACGGCCCGGTGCGGCAGCTCCGCCGCGATCCGTTCGAAGATCTCGGCGTTCACGGCCCCGCCGGACTGCAGCTCGCGGTGGCGGCGGCGGACGAACTCCTCGGTCGTCTCGTCGAAGTACGCCAGCACGTCGAGCACCACCCGGGCGGCCTCACCGCGCTGGAGCGCGGTGCTGCGGACCAGATGGTCGATGAGGTCGTCGTGCGACGGACGGCGTTCGAGCACCCGTGAATACTGAGGGGTGCTCCCGGCCCTTCGCAAGAATCCTGCCCGAAATCGGGCAGGGGGCGCCGGTTCAGGCCCTTGAAACGGGTGATTGGCCTAGACCTGGGCCGCCGACGGCGGCAGCGGTACACAGGGGCACGGTTCGGATATAGAAAACGACAGACGCGTCGACCACCCGAAGGGGAGCCCGCCCGTGAGACAGCGCCGAAGGATTCCGCGCCTGATCGGATCCCTGCTCCTGGTCGCGGCCGCCGGCGTCGGCTGCGGCGAGGCCGCCGCCGGTGCCGGTGCCGGTGCCGGTGCCGACGGCAAGGCGCCCGGCCCCCGGGCCGCCGCCGAACCCGAGGTCCGGCCGCTCGGCCGCATCGTCCCCGTACCCGCCTCCGTCGTCCCCGGGGGCCGGCCCTACGCCCTCACCTCCGCCACCCGCATCGGGGTGAGCGCCGGCTCCCCCGAGGCCAGGGAGGTCGGCGACTACCTCGCCGGACTGCTCAGGCCCGCCACCGGCTTCCCGCTGCCCGTCGTGGACGAGCAGGCGGCCCGCGGCGGCATCCTGCTCCGGCTCGGCGCCACCGACACCGCCCTCGGCGACGAGGGCTACCGGCTCCGCTCCGGACCGGACGGCATCACCCTCACGGCCCACCGCCCCGCCGGGCTCTTCCGCGGCGTCCAGACCCTGCGCCAGCAGCTCCCCTCCGCCGTCGAGCGCAAGAGCGTCCAGAAGGGCCCCTGGAAGGTCGCGGGCGGCACGATCACCGACACCCCGCGCTACGCCTACCGGGGCGCCATGCTCGACGTCGCCCGCCACTTCTTCACCGTGGACGAGGTGAAGCGGTACATCGACCAGCTCGCCCTCTACAAGGTGAACACCCTCCACCTGCACCTCTCCGACGACCAGGGCTGGCGCATCGCCGTCGACTCCTGGCCCCGGCTCACCACCCACGGCGGCTCCACCGAGGTCGGCGGCGGCCCCGGCGGCTTCTACACCAAGGAGGAGTACGAGGAGATCGTCCGGTACGCCGCCTCCCGCCACCAGGAGGTGATCCCGGAGATCGACGTGCCGGGCCACACCAACGCGGCCCTCGCCTCCTACCCCGAGCTCAACTGCGACGGCGTCGCCCCGCCCCTCTACACCGGCACCAAGGTCGGCTTCAGCTCCCTGTGCGTGCCCAAGGACGTCACGTACGACTTCGTGGACGACGTGATCCGCGAGATCGCCGCCCTCACCCCCGGCCGCTACCTCCACATCGGCGGCGACGAGGCCCACTCCACCAGCCACGCCGACTACGTGGCCTTCATGGACCGGGTGCAGCCGGTCGTCGCCAAGTACGGCAAGAAGGTCGTCGGCTGGCACCAGCTCACCGGCACCGCCCCCGCGCCCGGCGCCCTCGTCCAGTACTGGGGCCTCGACCGCACCCCCGCCGAGGAGAAGGAGCGGGTCGCCGCCGCCGCGCGGAACGGCACCGGCCTGATCCTCTCGCCCGCCGACCGCACCTACCTCGACATGAAGTACACGAAGGACACCCCGCTCGGCCTGGCCTGGGCCGGGTACGTCGAGGTGCGGCGGTCGTACGACTGGGACCCGGCGGCCTACCTCCCCGGCGCGCCCGCGAGCGCGGTCAGGGGCGTCGAAGCCCCCCTGTGGACCGAGACCCTGGCCACGACCGCCGACCTCGACGTCATGGCCTTCCCGCGCCTGCCGGGCGTCGCCGAACTCGGCTGGTCCCCGGCCGCGACCCACGACTGGGACGCGTACAAGGTCCGCCTCGCCGAACAGGCCCCTCGCTTCGAGGCCCTGGGCATCGACTGGTACCGCTCGCCGGAGGTGCCCTGGCCGGCGGAGTAGCCGGCGTTCGAACGGGAACGCCCGGCCGGGGTCTCCCGGCCGGGCGTTCCCGTGTGCGCGGAAGCCGCATCGCCCGGACGGAAACGGGGAGACGGACGGCGACCACGACGAGGCCGGAGGCGCTGGACGATGGTGGACTTATCGGTACTGCCGGGCTACATCGCGGTGATCCTGCTCTTCCTCGGTCCGCCCGGACCCGACATGGCCTACATGCTCGCGGTGGGCCTGGAGGGCGGCCGCCGGGCCGCGCTGAAGGCGATCCTGGGCATCGGGACGGGCATGAGCGTCTACGCCACCGCCGTCGTCGCCGGGCTGGGGGAGATCGCCCGCTCCCACCCGTCGCTGCTGGACGCGGTGAGGATCGCGGGCGCGGCGTACCTGCTGTGGCTCGCGTACACGACCCTGCGGAGCGCGCGGCGCGCGATCGGAGAGCACGGTGACGTCGGGGCGGGCCGGTGGTACCTGCGCGGTCTGCTGATCAGTCTGACGAACCCGAAGATCATCCTCTTCTACCTCGCGGTCCTCCCGCAGTTCCTGGGGAACGCGGAGGCCCCCGGACCGCAGATGGCCCTCCTCGGCGCGATCAACGTCCTGATGGAGGTGGTCCTCTACGGGAGCATCGGAGTGCTGTCGGGCTTCTTCCGCACACGCCTCACCGGCTCGTCGAAGGCGACGGCCGTACTCCATTACGGCGCGTGCGCCGTTTATGTCGTGCTGGCGGCGACGATCTCCGTCGAGGTCCTGCTGGCGTAGGACCGTCCCCTTCGGCTTCGTCGCCGCACGGACGACCCCTCAGCCGGTGCCGAACCCGCCGTCCCGGACGCAGGCCACGAAGGCGGCGAAGGCGGGGGCGGGGAGGTCGAGAACGGGGCCGGCGAACTGCTTGGAGTCCCGGACGGGGACGGTGCCGTGGGTGGGGGCGAGGTTGGTGGCCACCTCGACGCAGTTGCCGCCGTTATTGCTGTACGAGGACGTGAACCAGCGGGGGGTGTCGGTCGTCACGAGGTGCCCTTTCGCGCTTCTTGGATCGCGGCCACGGATTCCGCCTGAGAGAGCGAAGCGGCCTGAAGCTGATGGTAGGCCGTCAACATGGGCACTACAGATGTCATTTGCCGGTCGAAGTGTCCCTGCGCCTGCGACTCGGTGTAGCCCGCTACAGACCGGTCGGCGAGGGTGAGCAGGCTGACCGGTAGGTCGAAGGTGCGGCGTTCTCCCATGGAGTACGGGGCGATCTGGAGCAGGGCATTGGGGCGGTCCGTGAACTCGACGAGTCGTTCCAATTGGGCGTCCATCACCTCGGCACCGCCGATGGGGCGGCGGATGCAGCTCTCGTCCATCACCACGAAGACCATGGGCGGCTGCTCCCGCTCCAGCGTCGCCTGGCGTGCCGCCAGGAACGCGACCCGCTCGTCGGCCTGCTCCGGGGTGATGGCCCCGCGCTTCACGGCGCTGTTCGCCAGTACGCGCGCGTACTCCGGGGTCTGCAGCAGGCCCGGGACGATCCCGATCTCGAAGAGGCGGATCTCCACCGCCCGTCCCTCGTATCCCACGTACTCCGGAAAGCCCTCCAACAGGACGCCGTGCCGCATGTCCCGCCACTCGCGCTCGAACGACTCCTTGGATCCAGTGAGACCGAAGACCTGATCGGCTCTGCGCGAGAACGGCAGGGTTGGCGATTTGCGACCGGTTTCGAGCGCCGAGATGTGCTGGCTGGAGCAGCCCATGGGCTCGGCCAGGTCTTCCTGGGTCCAGCTTCGTTCTTCCCGCATCCTGCGGAGATGCGCCCCATAGGCCGCCTGGGGGCTGGATTCCGGCCGTAACTCCTTGCGGTTGACCATGACTTGCCCTTCGCATCGGACTAGTTGAAGAGAAGCCGACTCTAGTTCACGCTGGGCACCCCTGGTAGTGAATCCACTACAGAGAGGAGCGGCTGTGCCCGTGTGCGACAACCCCTCGTCCCTCCCCGCCGCCGGCGTCTTCGTCGCCGACACCGGCGGAGGGACGGTCCGGCTCGGTCAGGTCTCCCGTACGCAGAGCGGGAGCGTGTACGTACGGCCGCCGGGCGGCGGGGCCGAGTGGGCCGCCGCGCCCGGGGACCTGCGGGCGCCGACCGAGGAGGAGTGGAGACGCATCCGGGTCCTCACCACCCCCGTGCTCGTCCTCTCCGCCGACCACGGACTCCGAGCCCGGCCCGAGCCGGTCCCCGACTGCACGCCGTGCGCGCACCTGGCGCGGTGGTTCGACCACTACATGCGCCGAGGGCCGCAGCACGACGAATCCGCCGCCGTGGACTGCGCGGTGGAGATCCGCAACCACCCGCACGACCCGCCGAAGATGACCCTGAAGAGGGACGCCCCGCCGCAAGAGCGGCTCTGACCTGCGCAAACGGGCCCGGTTGAGGTTCTCCGCCCTCCCGGGTGAACCCCCATGACTCCGCTCCCTCGTTCCAGAGGCGGCGGTCGCGTCCCGCCCCCGGTGATGTCCGGCAAGACCGTCCGGGGGCGGGACCCAGTCCCCATCGAAGACATCGAAGACATCGAAGACATCGAAGACAGAGACAGGAGAACCACGGTAATGAGTGATCTGTACGAGCGGGAGGTGTCCGGCGACTTCGCCGCGCTCTGCGGCGGCGGGACGGACAACGACGGGAACATGGAGAGCTGCATCACGCTCGCCGAACTGCACGGCGGCGGATACGCGCTCGGGGACAGCAAGCCCGAGGGAGCCGGCCGGGAGCTGCGGATGAGCGCGGAGGAGATCACGGTCTTCGCCCGTGGCTGGATCGCCAGGGCCGACGCGAACACCTGACCCGGGGCGGGGCCCGTGCCGCGTGCGGGGGCCCCGCACGTCCTCTCCCTCTTCTGCACATACCGTAAGGAGTCAGCCATGCCGCTGGCCGATCTCGTGGACGACGTCCCGGGAATCCTGACGAAGTGGCCCACCGGGCCGACGCTCTTCCGCCGCGACCCCGCCGACCTGGCCCACCTGTGGTCCCTCGCCGAATGCGACGCCCTGGTGGACGCCGAGTGCCTTCCCGCCCGCAACGTCGTCCTGCTCAAGGAAGGGAAGGTCCTGGAACGGCACGCCTACATCGACGGCGACATGCCCCGGCCCGGTGCCGTCCGGGCGCACCTCGACGGCGGGGGTACGGTCTCCGTCCGGCAGCTCCAGACCGTCAAACCGTCCCTGAGCGTGCTGCGCCGCGAGATCCAGGACGAGACCGGCTGCCTGGTGCACGTGAACGCGTACCTCACCCCGCCGGGCGCGCAGGGACTGAAGTACCACTACGACCCGTACGTCACGCTGATCGTCCAGCTCTCCGGGCGGAAGGCGTGGCCGCTGCACCCGCCCTTCGTGGAGAACCCGACCACGGAGCACGGGAACTTCCTGGAAAGGGGTTTCACTCCCGAGGAACGGCTCCATCTCGCCCGTACGGCTCCCGTCCAGTCGTTCGCCCTGGAGCCCGGCGACGTCTTCTGGCTGCCGCGCGGCTACGTCCACTCGCCGTACACCGTGGGCGGGGAGCCCTCGCTGCACCTGACGTTCGCGCTCAAGGAGCGCACGTTCCACTGGCTGGCGTCCGAGATGACGCGCGAGGTCCTGTCCCAGGCCCTGGTGGACCCCGCGCTGCGGGCGGAGATTCCCCCGGCCTCCCTGCTGGCCGCACCCGACGCGGCCATCCGGTGGACCCGCGAGTACCTGATCGGCGCGCTCCTGCTCCTGGAAGCCGGGCACGTGGCCGAGGCCGCGCGGAAGGCCGCCGCCCGTGCAGGGGGATAGGGAGGGCCCACGACAGCACTGGCACGCGTACGCGTACACCGGGCGGTCCTATCCCGACTCGGCGATCAGGCGCGGTGAGGTTCCCGCCGACCATCCGCCGATCGAGATCAAGGACTGGCTGCGGCGGTCCGCCGCGCAGGTGGCGGCCACGTACACCGGCGTGGAGGAGGCCGTCTCCTGGATCGAGGGGGAGCTGACCCAGAACCCTCCCGTGGACCAGGAGCACTTCCCCGTCTGGGACCGGCTGCAGCGCGTCCGGGAGACGCTGCGGCTGGCGGCCGGGAACGACGTGGTCCTCGGCTACTACTCGAAGGCGCAGCAGTACGTGTCGCGCGCGCTCATCGCCTGCCCGCGCGAGGACGGGGTCTCCTGCCCCTACGGAGGGGCGTGACCGTCGGCAGGGAAGGAAAAGGCGCGGGCCCCGGCGGAGTGACCGTGACTCCGTCGGGGCCCGCACCGGTTCCGGGGTCAGGCGAAGCGGGCGATCGGGTTCGGGAGGTCGCCGACGAGCTGGAGGGCCGCCGACGGGTCCGAGAGGTCGACCATCTGCTTGTTGTTGCGGAGCTGGAGGCGGTTGAGGGCCGACAGGGCGAAGGTCTCCGCGAACATGTCGTACCGCTCGAAGCGGGCCGCGAACTCCGGGTGCTCCTCCTGGTAGCCGCGCACGCACTCCGCGACCGTGCGCCAGAAGCCGTCCTCGTCGAGGACGCCCTCCGCCGCGAGCGTCGCCGCCAGGAAGCGGAAGAAGCAGTCGAAGACGTCGGTGAAGACCGAGAGGAGCTTCATGTCCTCCGGGACCTCCGCGCGGACCCGCTCCACCGCCGGCGGCAGGACCGCGTCCGGGTCCATGACGACGATCTCCTCCGCGATGTCCTTGAAGATCGCCCGCACGACCCCGCCGCGCTCGTCCAGGACCAGGATCACGTTCTCGCCGTGCGGCATGAACGCCAGGTCGTAGGCGTAGAAGCTGTGCAGGACCGGGAGGAGGTAGGCGTCCAGGTACCGGCGGAGCCAGACGGCCGGCTCCTCGCCCGACTCCGCGATCAGCGCGCCCGCGAAGGACGCGCCCGCGTGGTCCACGTGCAGCAGCGAGGCCATCGTCGCCAGCCGCTCGCCCTCCGCCAGGGACGGCACCGGCGACTCGCGCCAGAGCGCGGCCAGCATCTTGCGGTAGGGGGAGTAGCGGTCGGTGGCGGCCTCGTACTCCAGGTGCCGGTAACCGACCGCCGCCCGCTCCCGGATGATCGAGAAGCGCGCCGCCTTGAAGACGGAGTCGTTCTCGATCAGGTCGTGCAGCCAGTCGTTGATCGCCGGGGTCGCCTCCATGTACGCGGCCGAAAGACCCCGCATGAAGCCCATGTTGAGGACCGACAGGGCCGTCTTCACGTAGTGCTTGGCCGGGTCCGAGGTGTTGAAGAACGTGCGGATCGACTGCTGCGCCAGATACGTGTCGTCGCCCTCGCCCAGGTACACCAGGCGCTCCTGCGCCACCTCGGCGGCGAAGGTGACGGACAGCTTGTTCCACCACTGCCAGGGGTGCGCCGGCATGAGGAGGTAGTCGGCGAGGTCCAGGCCGCGGGCGGCCAGGGTCGCCGCGAAGCCGTCCACCGCCGCGTCGCCCAGCTCGGAGCGGACGAAGGCCTCGTAGTCGATGCCCGCCCCGGCGGTGAAGGCGGCCCGGTCGCGGCGGGCGGCCAGCCAGATCAGGCGGATGCCGCTCGCGGCCTCGGGGGCGTACGCGCGGAACTCGTCCACGCCGAAGCCGAGGCGCCCGTTGTTGGCGACGAAGCAGGGGTGGCCCTCGGTCATCCCGGTCTCGATCGCCTGGAAGCCGGCGCGGGCCAGGTCGGCGGAGGCCACCTGCGGCTTGGTCGCCTTGTAGGCGGTGCCCGCCAGGGTGGAGGAGATCTCCTCCAGGTACACCGGCAGGATCTCGTCGCTCAGCCCCAGGGCGCCGCGCAGCTCGGTGACGAAGAGCAGCGCGTCCAGGGGGAGTTCGTCGTCGCCCCGGTGGCGGGTGATCGAGGCCGGGTCGACCTGCCAGTGGTCGAGGGCGTACCGGTCGGCGGCGAAGCGGTACGCGGTCGCGCCGTCGTCGGACAGGACCTCGTACCGGCCGTCGCCCAGCGCGCGCGGGTCGAGCAGCCGCTCGTGGGCGAACTCGGCCAGGCCCTTGCGGATCAGCGCGCGGTTGGCGTCGGCCCAGCGCCCGGGGGTGAGGTGGGCGACGGGGTCGGCGGTCTGCGGAACGGTGCTCATGCGGCGGCTCCCACGGCGGCCTCGAACTGCGCCCGGGTGCAGAAGCTCAGCAGCGCCTTCTTCTCCGGCTTCTGGATCTCGCGCTCGGGCACGAAGCCCACGGCCGCGTTGAGCGCGTGGACGGCCTTGTTGGCGACGTCCGGCTCGACCACCACGCGGGCGGTCGCCGGGTCGGCGAACAGCTCCGCCATCACGGCGGTGATCACCCTGCGGGTGAAGCCGTGCACGGGGGTGTCGGTCGGCGCGACCAGGAAGTGCATGCCGACGTCACCCGGCTGCGGCTCGTAGAGGCCGACCAGCTCCAGGTGGGCCGGGTCGTAGCGCTCCATGAGGATCGCGGGGACCCCGTCGACCAGGCCGATGAACGCCTCGTGGTGCGGGTTCGCGGCGAAGGCCGAGTACTCGCGCACCACGTCCTCCAGGCTCGCGTCCTGCATCATCCAGAAGGCGGCCTTGGGGTGGGTGACCCAGCCGTGGAGCAGCTCCGCGTCCTGGACGGGGTCGAGCGGGCGGAAGCGGACGGTCATACGGAGAACTCCTGGAAGGCGATGGTCTTCTCGACGGGGTAGTACTCGCGGCCCAGCATCGCGGCGATGATGCGGGCGTTGCGGTACGCGCCCATGCCCAGGTCGGGCGAGGTGATCGAGTGGGTGTGGACGCCGGCGTTCTGGAGGTAGACGCCGCGGCCCGTCGTGTCGATCGCGTAGTCGCGCGCCACGTCGAAGCGGCCCTGTCCGTCCCAGCGGAGGCGGTCGCGGACCGGCTCCAGGAAGGCGGGGACGCTGTACTTGTAGCCGGTGGCCAGGATCAGGCCGTCGGTCTCCAGGGCGAAGTCCTTCTCCTGCTCCTCCTGGCGGAAGCCGAGCGCGTACGTGCCGCTCTCCTCGTCGTACGCGGCGGTGTGCAGCGCCGAGTTGGTGAGGAGCCGGGTGGGCACGGGACCGTTCAGGTTCTTCTGGTAGAGCAGGTCGAAGATGGCGTTGATGAGTTCGCCGTCGATGCCCTTGAAGAGGCCCTTCTGCTCGGTCTCCAGGCGGTAGCGGGTCCGCTCGGGGAGCGCGTGGAAGTAGTCCACGTACTCCGGGGACGTCATCTCCAGGGTGAGCTTGGTGTACTCCAGCGGGAAGAAGCGCGGGGAGCGGGTCACCCAGTTGAGCCGGTAGCCGTGGACGTCGATCTCGCTCAGGAGGTCGTAGTAGATCTCGGCGGCGCTCTGGCCGCTGCCGACCAGGGTGATGGTCTTCTTCTTCTGGAGCTCCGCCTTGTTCGGCAGGTAGCGCGAGTTGTGGATCAGGTCGCCGCCCAGGTCCCGGCAGGTCTCGGGGACGTGCGGCGGGGTGCCGGTGCCGAGGACGATCCGGCGGGCGCGGTACGTCGCGCCGCCCTCGGTGGCCACCTCGTACACCTCGGCGGCCCCGTCGAAGGTGACGGCGGTGACCGTGGTCGAGAAGCGGACCGAGGTGAGCCGGTCGGCGGCCCAGCGGCAGTAGTCGTTGTACTCGGTCCGCAGCGGGTAGAAGTTCTCCCGGATGTAGAACGAGTACAGGCGGCCCTTCTCCTTCAGGTAGTTGAGGAAGGAGTACGGCGAGGTCGGGTCCGCGAGGGTGACCAGGTCCGACATGAACGGGGTCTGGAGGTGGGCGCCCTCCAGGAACATCCCGGAGTGCCACTCGAAGCCGGGCTTGGACTCCAGGAAGAGGCCGTCCAGCTCCTCGATCGGCTCGGTCAGGCAGGCGAGTCCGAGGTTGAACGGACCGAGGCCGATGCCGATGAAGTCGTGGATCCGAGCCGTGTCGTGTGCGGTCGTCTCGGGCGCGGGCGTCGTGGACGCCGCCGTCTCGGACAGGGCCTTCTCAGGCGTGGACAAGGTTCTCTCTCAGGTACTGCTCGGCGTGGCCGGCTATCAGATCGAGGACGGCCGCGATGTCGGCGGCGGTGGTCTCGGGGTTGAGCAGGGTGAACTTGAGGTACTGGCGGCCGTCGACCCTGGTCCCGGCGACGACGGCCTCGCCGGAGGCGAACAGGGCCTTGCGGGCGTGCAGGTTGGCCCGGTCGACGGCCTCGGGGTCGGCGTCGCCGGCGGGGACGTAGCGGTAGACGAGCGTGGAGAGGCTCGGCTCGACCACGACCTCGTAGCGGGAGTCGGCGGCGAGCAGCGCGTGACCCTGTCGGGCCAGGTCGCAGACCTCGTCGAAGAGGCCGCCGACGCCGTCGGCGCCCATCACCCGCAGGGTCATCCAGAGCTTGAGCGCGTCGAAGCGGCGGGTGGTCTGGAGGGACTTGTCGACCTGGTTCGGGATCTTCTCGGCGACCGTGCGGAGCGGGTTGAGGTAGTCCGCGTGGTAGGTCGCGTGGCGCAGGGTGGCGCCGTCGCGGACCAGGAGCGCGGAGGAACTCACCGGCTGGAAGAAGGACTTGTGGAAGTCGACGGTGACCGAGTCGGCCCGCTCGACGCCGTCGAGCAGGTGGCGGCGGGTGGGGGAGGCGAGCAGTCCGCAGCCGTAGGCGGCGTCGACGTGCATCCAGGTGCCGTACTCGTCGGCCAGGTCGGCGATCTCGGGCAGCGGGTCGATGGAGCCGAAGTCGGTGGTGCCGGCGGTGGCCACGACCGCCATCGGGACCAGTCCCTCGGCGCGGCAGGCGGCCAGCTCGGCGGCGAGGGCGGTGGCCCGCATCCGCTTCTCCGCGTCGACCGGGACGGAGACGACGGCCCCGGCGCCGAGGCCGAGGAGGCCGGCCGACTTCTGGACGCTGAAGTGGCTGCACTCGGAGGAGAAGATCCGGAGCTTCGACGGGTCGTCCGTCTTGGCCTCCTGGCGGGCGAGGAGCAGCGCCTGGAGGTTGGACTGCGAACCGCCGCTGGTGAACACGCCGTCGGCGGCGGGCCCGAAGCCGGCCCGGCCGGCGGTCCAGTCGATCAGCCTCCGCTCGATGAGGGTGCCGCCGGCGCTCTGGTCCCAGGTGTCCAGGGAGGAGTTGACCGCCGAGAGGACGGCCTCGCCGACGACGGCGGGGATGACGACCGGGCAGTTCAGGTGGCCCAGGTAGCGGGGGTGGTGGAAGTAGACGGCGTCGCGGAGATAGACGTCCTCCAGCTCGTCGAGGGCGGCGGAGACGTCCCCGAGCGGCCGGTCGAGGTCGACGGCGTCGATGACGGGGGCCAGCTCGGCGGGGGTCGTGCCGGTGAACGGCCCTCGCACCGAGGCGAGTTTGTCCGCCACCCGCTCGACGCCTTCGGTGACGGAGCGACGATAGCTCTCCGCCGTGGTGCCGTTGAGCAGGTGGGAGCGCATGCGGGGACCCTTTCGGGAGGAAACGCTGAGGGGGCATGGGGGGATCGCCGGGGACGCGATCAGTGGAATGTAGGTGAGCCTAACCTAATTTTTTCGCGGTGAGCACCCCCAAACCTCCCCGGGCGGGGCCGGTTTGAGTGAGATGGATTACGCGGCGGGCGGAGGAGCGGGGATCGCGGCGGGCCTACGCCCCGTCGCGCGCCTCGTCCTCCCGCGTCTCGTCCGGCACCTCGCGCAGGGCGTCCTCGGACAGTCCCCTGCGCCAGTACCCGACGAACGTCACCCGGCGCCGGTCGAGCCCGCGCTCGCGCACGAAGTGGCGGCGCAGCGCCTTCACCGACCCCGATTCGCCCGCGATCCAGACGTACGGGGACGCTCCGGGCAGTTCGGCGCCGCGCACCGCGTCCACGGCGGACGGCGCCCCCTCCTCCCGGACGAGCCAGGTGACCTCGGCGTCGGCGGCGGTCGGGAGTTCGGTCCGGTCGCCGGCGTACGGGACCTCCAGGAAGACCCGGGCGCGGGTCCCGGCCGGCAGCCACTCCAGGATCGCCGAGGCCGCCGGGAGGGCCGTCTCGTCCGCCCAGATCACGACGGAGTCGGCGTCCTCGGGCGGCCGGAAGCGGACGGCCGTGTTGTCGGCCACGGCGGGGCCGAGGACGACCACCCGGTCGCCGGGCCCGGCGCTCGCGGCCCAGCGGCAGGCCGGCCCGCCGTCCTCATGGAGCGCGAAGTCGATGTCGAGCTCGTCCGGCCCGGTGCGCTGCTCGCGGGCGGTGTACGAGCGCATCACGGCCCGCTCCTCGTGGGGCATCGCCCGCCAGGCGCCGAGGACCGCGTACATGTCCTGCCCGTCCAGGGGAGGCAGGACGGGGGCCTCCTGGCCGGGGTGCGGCAGGAAGAGGGAGAGCGACTGGTCGCGGCCGCCGGCGGCGAAGCCCTTCAGGTCCTCCCCGGTGAACGTGACCCGGACCAGGGACGGGCCGAGCCGCCGCGTCCGGTCGACCCGGAGCGAGAAGAACCGGAAGGGGGCGGTCTCGGCGTGCGTCATGGGGCGGGCACCTTTTCGGTACGGGGTCTCCCGGGCGGGCGGGGCCGCCTCGATCGACGGCGAATGTAGGTTAGCCTAACCTCATATTCTCCGATCGGGCGGGGTGCCCGGCCCGGACACGAGGGGGCCTGCCGCCCCTCCCGGACATGACGGGGCCCGCCGCCCCTCCCGGGGGCGACGGGCCGGTGCGGTCGTGCGGACTCAGGCCGACAGGCCCAACTCCCGGGCGATCAGCATCCGCTGGACCTCGCTCGTGCCCTCGCCGATCTCCAGGATCTTGGAGTCGCGCCACATGCGGGCCACCGGGTACTCGTTCATGAAGCCGTAGCCGCCGTGGATCTGGGTGGCCTCGCGGGCGTTGTCCACGGCCACCGTGGAGGAGTACAGCTTCGCGATGGCCGCCTCCTTCTTGAAGGGCTCGCCCAGGACCAGGCGCGAGGCCGCGTCCCGCCAGCCGATGCGGGCCATGTGCGCCCGGGTCTCCATGTCCGCGATCTTGAACTGGATGGCCTGGTTGTCCCCGATCGGGCGTCCGAAGGCGTGACGTTCCTTCGCGTACTTCACGGACTCGTCCACGCAACCCTGCGCGAGGCCCGTGGCCAGGGCGGCGATGGCGACCCGGCCCTCGTCCAGGATGCGGAGGAACTGCGCGTACCCCCGGCCCTCCTCACCGAGCAGGTTCCCGACCGGGACCCGGACGTCGTCGAAGGACAGCTCGCGGGTGTCCGAGGCGTTCCAGCCGACCTTCGAGTACGGGGCCGCGACCGTGAAGCCCGGGGTGCCGGAGGGGACGATGATCGAGGAGATCAGCGGGCGCCCGTCCGGCTTGCGGCCGGTGACCGCCGTGACCGTCACCAGACCGGTGATGTCCGTGCCGGAGTTGGTGATGAAGCACTTCGAGCCGTTGATCACCCACTCGTCGCCGTCGCGGACGGCCGTCGTGCGGGTGCCGCCCGCGTCCGAGCCGGCACCCGGCTCGGTCAGGCCGAACGCGCCCAGGACCTCGCCCGCGCACAGCCTCGGCAGCCACTCCCGCTTCTGCTCCTCGGTGCCGAACAGGTGCAGCGGCATCGCGCCGAGCGAGACGCCCGCCTCCAGGGTGATGGCCACCGAGGAGTCGACCCGGGCCAGCTCCTCCAGGGCGATCCCGAGGGCCAGGTAGTCGCCGCCCATGCCGCCGTACTCCTCGGGGAACGGCAGCCCGAACAGGCCCATGCGGCCCATCTCGCGGACGATCTCGTACGGGAACTCGTGCCGCTCGTAGTAGTCCCCGATCTTCGGGGCCACCACGTCGTGGGCGAACGCCTCGACGGTGCGGCGGAGTTCCTGGTGTTCGGCGGAGAGCCGGTGGTCGAGGGACATGGGTTCCTTCACTCCTTGTGGGAGAGGGCGCGGACGGTGCGGGACGGGCTGGGCCGGCCCAGTTGTTCGGCCATCCACACGCTCGTGGCGGTGAGGGCGGCCAGATCGACCCCGGTCTCGATGCCGAGGCCGTCGAGCATCCACACGAGGTCCTCGGTGGCGAGGTTGCCGGTCGCGCTCTTCGCGTACGGGCAGCCGCCGAGGCCGCCGGCGGAGGCGTCGACCGTGGTCACCCCGTGCCGCAGCGCGGCCAGGGTGTTGGACAGGGCCTGTCCGTAGGTGTCGTGGAAGTGCACGGCGATGCGGGAGGTGGGGACGCCCGCCTCGTTCAGCGCGGTCAGCAGGGCCTCGACGTGGCCCGGGGTCGCCACGCCGATCGTGTCGCCCAGACTCAGCTCGTCGCAGCCCATGTCGGCCAGGGCCCGGGCGACCCGGACGACCTGCTCGACCGGGACCGGGCCCTCCCACGGGTCCCCGAAGCACATGGACAGGTAGCCGCGGACCTTCAGGCCGGCCTCCACGGCCCGGACGACGGTCGGCGCGAAGAGCGCGAGGGACTCGTCCACGGTCCGGTTCAGATTGGCCTTGGCGAAGGACTCGGTGGCCGAGGCGAAGACGGCGATCTCCCGGGCGCCGAGCGCGAGCGCCCGGTCGAGCCCGCGCTCGTTCGGCACCAGGACCGGCAGGCGGACCGGGAGGTCGCGGACCAGCGGGAACAGGGCCTCGGCGTCGGCCAGCTGGGGCACCCACTCGGGGCGCACGAAGCTGGTCGCCTCGACGGTGGACAGACCGGCCGCGGCGAGACGGCGGACGAACTCCGCCTTCACCTCGGTCGGGACGGCCGCCTTCTCGTTCTGGAGGCCGTCGCGGGCCCCCACCTCGTGGATCCGGACCCGGGCGGGGAGCCCGGCGCCGGGGACGGTCATGGGCAGTCCGGTGGTCACGCTTCCTCCCCGGAGGTCCCGTGCGGGGTGACGACGGCCAGGACCTGGTCCATCGCGACGGCGGTGCCGGGCGTGACGTCCAGCTCGGTGACGGTCCCGGCGTGCGGGGCGGAGATGACGTGCTCCATCTTCATCGCCTCCACGACGAGCAGGCTCTGCCCGGCCTCCACCTCGTCCCCGACGGACACCTTCACCACGGTCACGGTGCCGGGCATCGGCGCGGCCAGCGTGTCCGCCCCGCCGCGCCCGGCCCCGCCGAGCGCCGCCTCGACCGGGTCGTGGTCGAGGACGTGCCAGGAGTCGCCGTCGCGGCCCAGCCAGGCACCGGCCCGGTGGAACGTGTGGGTGACCCCGTCCACGACGACCGTCACCGAGGAGCCCGTCACCCGGGCGCCGGGCGGCGCCTCCGCCGTCACCGGTTCGAGGCCCGGTACGCGTACGGGGAAGACGGGCGGGTTCGGAGTGCCGCCCAGGCGCCAGCCGTTCGGCACGGAGAAGGGGTCCGTCCAGCCGTCCCGGGGTGCCGGGGCCAGCTCCGCGAGCCGTACGGCCGCCGCCGCCGCGTACACCTCGGCCGGGACGTCCTTGGGGACGAGGCCTTCCGCCTCGCGCTCCACCAGACCGGTGTCGAGGTCGCCGGAGACCACGTCCGGGTGGGCCAGCAGCCTCCGCAGGAAGCCTGCGTTCGTCGGGACGCCCAGGGTGACCGTGTCCGCGAGGGCCGCGCGCAGGCGGCGCAGGGCCGTGGGGCGGTCCGGGGCGTGCACGATGACCTTCGAGAGCATCGGGTCGTACAGGCTGCCGACCTCCGTGCCCTCGCTCAGGCCCGAGTCCGTCCGCGCGCCGTTGCCCTGCGGCTCGTGCAGCGCCAGGACCGTGCCGCCCGACGGCAGGAAGCCGCGGGAGGGGTCCTCGGCGCAGATCCGGGCCTCGATGGCCCAGCCGTCCAGCCGGACGTCCTCCTGGGCGAAGGGCAGCGGCTCGCCGGAGGCGACCCGCAGCTGCCACTCCACCAGGTCGATGCCGGTGATCAGCTCGGTCACCGGGTGCTCGACCTGGAGCCGGGTGTTCATCTCCATGAAGCAGTACGAGGTGGGGTCGCCGCCCGGAACGATGAACTCGACCGTGCCCGCGCCCACGTAGCCGCAGGACCGGGCCGCCTCGACCGCCGCCGCGCCCATCGCGGCCCGGAGCTCCGGGGTCAGGAGGACGGACGGGGCCTCCTCGATGATCTTCTGGTGGCGGCGCTGGAGCGAGCACTCGCGCTCCCCGAGGTGGATCACGTTGCCGTGGGCGTCGGCGAGGACCTGGATCTCGATGTGCCGGGGCCCGTCGATCCACCGCTCCACGAGGAGGGTGTCGTCGCCGAAGGAGGCGCGCGCCTCGCGCCGGGCCGCCGCGATCTCCTCGTCCAGGACCGCCAGGTCCCGCACGAGCCGCATGCCCTTGCCGCCGCCGCCCGCGCTGGGCTTGAGCAGCACGGGCGCGCCCAGCTCGCGGGCGGCCTCGGCCAGTTCGGGGTCGGCGGCGCCGGGGACGACGGGCACGCCCGCCGCCTTCACGGTCTCCTTGGCCCGGATCTTGTCGCCCATCAGGGAGATCGCCTCGGCGGACGGGCCGATGAAGACCAGCCCGGCCTCGGCGCAGGCCCGCGCGAAGCCGGCGTTCTCCGCGAGGAAGCCGTAGCCGGGGTGGACGGCCTGCGCGCCGGTGCGGCGGGCCGCGTCGAGCAGGGCGGGGACCGACAGGTACGACTCGGCGGCCGGCGGCGGGCCGATCCGCACCGCCGTGTCCGCCTCCCGCACGTGCCGGGCGTCGGCGTCCGCGTCGCTGTACACGGCCACCGAGCGGACGCCCAGCTCCCGCAGGGTGCGGACGACCCGGACCGCGATCTCGCCCCGGTTGGCCACAAGAACGGTGTCGAACATGTTCCGAGAACCCCTCACATCCGGAAGACGCCGAACTGGGGGTCTCCCAGGGGCGCGTTGGCACAGGCGGTCAGGGCGAGGCCGAGGACCTGCCGGGTCTCCAGGGGGTCGATGACCCCGTCGTCCCAGAGCCGGGCGGTCGCGTAGTAGGCGCTGCCCTGGGTCTCGTACTGCTCGCGGATCGGGGCCTTGAAGGCCTCTTCCTCCTCCGCGCTCCAGTCGTCGCCGAGCTGGTCGCGCTTGACGGTCGCGAGGACGGAGGCGGCCTGCTCGCCGCCCATGACGGAGATCTTGGCGTTGGGCCACATCCACAGGAAGCGGGGGGAGTACGCCCGGCCGCACATCGAGTAGTTGCCCGCGCCGTACGAGCCGCCGACGACCACGGTCAGCTTCGGGACCCGGGTGGTGGCGACGGCCGTGACCATCTTGGCGCCGTGCTTGGCGATGCCGCCGTGCTCGTACGCCTTGCCGACCATGAAGCCGGTGATGTTCTGGAGGAACACCAGCGGGATGCCGCGCTGGTCGCACAGTTCGATGAAGTGCGCGCCCTTCTGGGCGGACTCGGCGAACAGGATGCCGTTGTTGGCGACGATGCCGACCGGGTGCCCGTGGATGCGGGCGAAGCCGGTGACCAGGGTCTGCCCGTACTCAGCCTTGAACTCCTGGAAGCGGGAGCCGTCCACGACCCGGGCGACGACCTCGCGCACGTCGTACGGGGTGCGGGAGTCGACGGGCACGGCCCCGTACAGGCCGTACGGGTCGACCTTCGGCTCCTCGGCGGGCTCGACCGACCAGGGGAGCGGGCCGCGCTCGGGGAGCGTGGCGACGATGTTGCGGACGATCCGCAGGGCGTGGGCGTCGTCCTCGGCGAGGTGGTCGGTGACGCCGGAGATCCGGGAGTGGACCTCGCCGCCGCCCAGCTCCTCGGCGGTGACGACCTCGCCGGTCGCGGCCTTCACCAGGGGCGGGCCGCCGAGGAAGATCGTGCCCTGGTTCCGCACGATCACGGCCTCGTCGCTCATCGCGGGGACGTACGCGCCGCCGGCCGTGCAGGAGCCGAGGACGGCCGCGATCTGCGGGACGCCCGCGCCGGACATCCGGGCCTGGTTGTAGAAGATGCGGCCGAAGTGCTCCCGGTCGGGGAAGACCTCGTCCTGCATCGGCAGGAAGGCGCCACCGGAGTCGACCAGGTAGAGGCAGGGGAGACGGTTCTCCAGGGCCACCTCCTGGGCCCGCAGGTGCTTCTTCACCGTCATCGGGTAGTACGTGCCGCCCTTGACGGTGGCGTCGTTCGCGACGATCACGCACTCGCGGCCCGAGACCCGCCCGATGCCCGCGACGACGCCGGCGGCCGGGGCCTGGTCGCCGTACATGCCGTTCGCCGCGAGCGGGGCCAGCTCCAGGAACGGCGAGCCCGGGTCGAGGAGCGTGTCCACCCGGTCCCGGGGGAGCAGCTTGCCGCGCGCGGTGTGCCGCGCCCGGGCCTTCTCGCCCCCGCCCAGCGCGGCCGCCGCGAGCTTGGCGCGCAGGGTGGCGGCCAGCTCGTGGTGGGCGGCCTCGTTCGCCTGCCAGGCCGGCGAGGCGGGGTCCGCCGCACTCGACAGCACGGGTGCCTGCTGCATCGACCGATCTCCCTTGTCCGGTTAATGAGCGTTAACGTATGGCGGACAGGTTAACGACCGCTAACGGGGTTGTCTAGGATGAAGGCATGGCCACGACTACCACCGCCGGCGGCAGGATCGACGCCCCCACGCGCCGCGAGCAGATCCTCAAGGAGGCCGCCCGCCTCTTCGCCGAGCGCGGTTTCCACGGCGTGGGCGTGGACGAGATAGGGGCCGCGGTCGGCATCAGCGGCCCCGGTCTCTACCGGCACTTCCCCGGCAAGGACGCGATGCTCGCCGAACTGCTCGTCGGCATCAGCGAGCGGCTGCTCGCCGGCGGCCGGCTGCGGGCGGGGGAGGCGGGCGGCGACGCCCGGGCCCTGCTCGGCGCCCTCATCGACGGGCACATCGACTTCGCCCTCGACGACCGGCCGCTGATCACCCTCCACGACCGGGAGCTGGACCGGCTCAAGGACGAGGACCGCAAGCGGGTCCGCAAGCTCCAGCGGCAGTACGTCGAGCTGTGGGTGGCGACGGTCCGCGAGCTGTACCCGGACGCCCCCGAGAGCGAGGCCCGCACCGCCGTCCACGCGGTCTTCGGCCTGCTCAACTCCACCCCCCACCTGGCCGCCCTCGGCCGCCGCCCCATGGAGGAACTGCTGCGACGCCTCGCCCACGGGGCCTTCGGGGCGCTGGCGACCGGCTGAGCCCGCCCGGCCCGCCGCCGGGGGCCTCCGGGACGCCGACCGGCTCGCCGCCGGGGGCCCGGGGCGTCCAGGAGGCGGAATCCGGGCCCCGGTGGCCCCGGGGCTCGGACAGAATGAGTGCCATGCCGATACTCAGCCGCCCCGCCCTCGTCGAGCACCTCGTCCGCACCCGGATCGCGGGAGACGTCGCCACGCCGCGCGACAACAACCTCTCCCACTACCGGAGACTCGCCAACGGCGACCGGCACTACTGGCTCGGGCTCGAACTCGGGGACCGCTGGGCCGACGAGCAGGACGTGCTCGCCGTGATGGCCGAGCGGTGCGGCGTCGTCGACGACCCGGCCCACCGGACCGGCCAGGACACCATCGACCCCGAGCTGACCGTGGACGCCCTGGACCGGATGGCCGCCCGGCTCCGCAAGGCCGCCGAGGGGCGGGAGCGGGTCCTCTTCGCGACCGGCCATCCCGGCTCCCTCATCGACGTCCACAGCCGCGTCGCGGCCGCGCTGCGCGCCCGGGGCTGCGACGTCGTCCGCATCCCCGGCGGCCTGATCGCCGACGAGGGGTACGTCGTGCAGTTCGCCGACGTCGCCGTCTTCGAGCGGGGCGCCAGCCTCTGGCACACCCACTCCCCGGAGCCCATGAACGCGATCCTGGACGGCCTGGAGGTCCTGGGCGAGCCCGCGCCCGACCTGGTGGTCGCGGACCACGGCTGGGCCGGGCGCGCGGGCCAGCGCGGCATCGACTCCATCGGGTACGCGGACTGCAACGACCCCGCCCTCTTCCTGGGCGAGGCCGAGGGCACCATGCAGGTCACGGTCCCGCTCGACGACCACGTCCTGGACCCCCGTTACTACGAGCCGATGACGGCGTACCTGCTCGACGCGGCCGGTCTGGGCTGAGCCGCCGGTTCAGTCCCGCCCCCGCCCCCGTCGCCCTCCGCCCGGCGTCGGGTCCAGGTACACCCGGCGGACCGCCGGCACGCGCGCGCGGAGCCGGTCCTCGGCCTCCTCGCAGGCCCGTTCGACCTCCTCGGCCGGGACCCCGTCCCGGAAGTCGACCTTCGCGGCGACCAGGGCCTCGCCCGGCCCCTGGATCAGGGTCGTGAGGTCGAGGACCGCCTCCACCTGCGGGACGGCGAGCAGCTCCGCGCGCACGGCCTCCCGCATCTCCTCCGGCAGCGGGCGGCCGACCAGCAGCTCGGCGTTGGAACGGCCCAGCACCCAGGCCACGTACACGAGGAGCGCGCCGATGAGGACCGAGGCGACGCCGTCCCAGACGCCGGAGCCGGTCAGCTGCCCGCCGAGCAGGCCGCCCGCCGCGAGCAGCAGGCCGACCAGGGCGGCCGAGTCCTCCAGGACGACCGCCTTGACGGTGGTGTCGGGGGTGCGCCGCAGATAGGTCGCGAACGGGGTCTTCCGCCGCCGCGCCTCGCCCCCGACTTGCCGGAGCCCGGTCCGCAGCGAGAAGCCCTCCAGGACGAAGGCGACGGCGAGGACGACGTACGAGACGAGCGGGTCGCCCGGCTCCTCGCCGTGGGTGAGGGTGTGGATCCCGTCGTACACGGAGAAGACCGCGCCGCCGACGAAGGTCGCGACGGCCGCCAGCATCGCCCAGACGTACCGCTCGCCCGCGTACCCGACCGGATGGTCCTCGTCGGCCGGCTTCCCGCTCCGCCGGAGCGCGGTGAGCAGCATGATCTCGGTGACCGTGTCCGCGAGGGAGTGGGCCGCCTCCGACATCATCGCGCTCGACCCGCTGACCAGGCCCGCGACGGCCTTGGCGGCGGCGATCCCGAGGTTCGCCGCCGCCGCCACGATCACGGTGAAGGTGCTCTCGCCGTTCCCGTCGCCCGTGTCGCTCTCTACCTCTCGTCCCATGATCGGAACGTATGCCCGGTCACGGGCGCGGCACGCGAACGACACCCTCCTGGATGACCGAGATGGCCAGCTTCCCGTCCCGCGTCCAGATCCTGGCCTGCCCGAGGCCGCGCCCGCCGGCGGAGGACGGCGACTCCTGGTCGTACAGCAGCCACTCGTCGGCCCGGAAGGGCCGGTGGAACCACATCGCGTGGTCGAGGGAGGCCCCCACCACGTCCCCGACGGCCCAGCCGCCCCGCCCGTGCGCGAGCAGGACGGAGTCGAGCAGCGTCATGTCGGAGACGTACGTCGCCAGGCAGACGTGCAGGAGGGGGTCGTCGGCCAGTTTGCCGTTGGTGCGGAACCACACCTGCGAGCGCGGTTCGCGCGGCTCTCCGACCGAGCCCCACGGCGGGGTGTCCACGTACCGCAGGTCCACGGCCGCCCGTGCCTCCAGAAGGCGCTCCGCGACCTCCGCCGGCAGGTGCCGGGGCAGCGTCTCGGCGGCCGTCGGCAGCGACTCCGGGTCCGGCGCGGCCGGCACGTCCGCCTGGTGGTCGAGCCCGTCCTCGTACGCCTGGAAGGAGGCGGAGAGGTGGAAGATCGGCTGCCCGTGCTGGACGGCGACGACCCGGCGGGTGGTGAAGGAGCGCCCGTCCCTGATGCGGTCGACCGCGTACACGATCGGCGCGCCGGGGTCGCCGGGGCGCAGGAAGTACGCGTGCAGGGAGTGCGCGAGGCGATCCTCGGGCACGGTCCGGCCCGCCGCCACGAGCGCCTGGGCGGCCACCTGGCCGCCGAAGACGCGGGGGACGAGCGCGGACCGGGACTGCCCCCGGAAGATGTCCCGCTCGATCCGCTCCAGGTCGAGCAGATCGAGCAGGGCGTCCAGGGCGCCGTGCGCTTCGGTCACCGGGACCTACAGGCCCATCGACTTCGCGATGATCGACTTCATGATCTCGCTGGTGCCGCCGTAGATGCGGTTGACGCGGTTGTCGGCGTACAGGCGGGCGATCGGGTACTCGTTCATGTAGCCGTAGCCGCCGTGCAGCTGGAGGCAGCGGTCGATGACGCGGTGGGCGACCTCGGTGCAGAACAGCTTGGCGCTCGCGGCCTCGGCCGGGGTCAGCTCGCCCGCGTCCAGGGCCTCCAGGGCGCGGTCCGCGACGGCCTCGGCGGCGTCGACCTCGGCCTGGCAGGCGGCCAGCTCGAACTTGGTGTTCTGGAAGTGCGCGACCGGCTTGCCGAAGACCGTGCGCTCCTGCACGTACTGCTGCGCGAAGCGGACGGCGGCCTTGGCCTGCGCGTAGGCGCCGAAGGCGATGCCCCAGCGCTCGGAGGCGAGGTTGTGGCCCAGGTAGGAGAAGCCCTTGCCCTCCTCGCCGAGCAGGTCCTCGACGGGGACCTTGACGTCGACGAACGCCAGCTCGGCGGTGTCGGAGGTCTTCAGGCCGAGCTTGTCGAGCTTGCGGCCGATCGAGTAGCCCTCGGACTTGGTGTCCACGGCGAAGAGCGAGATGCCGAAGCGGCGGTCCTCGGCCGACGGGGCGGAGGTGCGGGCGCAGACGATCACGCGGTCGGCGTGGACGCCGCCGGTGATGAAGGTCTTGGCGCCGTTGAGGACGTAGTGGGTGCCGTCCTCGGAGAGCTTGGCGGTGGTCTTCATGCCCGCGACGTCGGAGCCGGTGCCCGGCTCGGTCATGGCGAGCGCCCACATCTCCTCGCCGGAGACGAACTTCGGCAGGTAGCGCTTCTTCTGGTCCCCGGTGGCCAGCATCTTGATGTACGGCAGGGCCAGGAGGACGTGGACGCCGGAGCCGCCGAACTGGACGCCCGCGCGCGAGGTCTCCTCGTACAGGACGGCCTCGAACTTGTGGGTGTCCAGGCCCGCGCCGCCGAACTCCTCGGGGACGTTGATGCCGAAGATGCCCAGCTCGCCGAGCTTGTAGTAGAAGTCGCGGGGCGCCTGGCCGGCCGCGAACCACTCGTCGTAGACGGGGACGACCTCGGCCTCGATGAAGGCCCGGATGGTCTCCCGGAACGCCTCGTGGTCCTCGTTGAATACGGTACGGCGCACGAGCCGCCTCCTTCGGTTCCTGTCCTGGTCCGGCCGGTCGCTCCGACGCCCGGGCATCTGCCTAAGCGCTTGCTCAGCCTTTACCGGACGAAGTTACCCACCGGTCACCCGCTCTGTCCAGACTCCGCGTCTGTGATCCAGCGCCCTTCGGCGGTGTCGTACGCGTACGTCGGCCTTCCCGTGCTCCCACTCGTGATCCCGCTCGTACGGAAGGGCTTCCCGCCGTCCGTGATCCTTACCGTTCCCGACCGGTCCCCGCTGCTCCATTCGAGCTCCAGGTACCAGCGGCAGTCGCAGCCCGCCGTCCGCGCGGAGACCAGCAGCTCCTCGGGGTCGGAGGCGGTGACCTTGTACGGGAAGGAGACGGCCGGGATCGTCCGGACCTCGGCGCCGGAGGCGTCGCGGCCGTCGACGGGCCGGGCGAGCGGGCGCGGCCGGTCGAGGTCCACGGCGAAGTGGCGCGGGGTGACGGCGCCGCCGCAGCCGTCGCCCATCCGGTACGCGTTCCACGGCGGCGGCGCGGCCCGGCCGACCACGCGGACGTGCAGGGCGTGGAGGACGACGGCGGTGGACGGCGACCGGCCCTGGACCGTGACCCGCACCAGCGTCTCCCCGCCGTGCACGGCCCCGTGCGCCCCCGCCCACGCCCTGGCGTCGGCCGTGACCGGCGGCGGGGCGACCGCGCGCGGGGCCCGGTCCACGAGGTACGTGTGCCCGCAGTCGCCCTGCCAGAGCTGGGAGCCGACGAACCAGGTGAAGGGGAGGGGCTGCTCCTTTCGGGGGGCGGGGACGGAGGTGGGTGCGGCGGCGGGGGCGGAAGGCGTGCGGGAGGGGCGGCCGAGCAGGGCGGCGGCGAGGGCGAGCACGACGAGGACGACGGCCCCGGCGACGAGGAGGGGGGCGGGGAGGGAGCGGGGACGGGGTGCTTCCGGCGCGGTCGGGTCCGGGGAGGGAGCGGGGCTCGGGTCCGGGCCGGGGCCCGCTTCCGGCGCGGACGGTTCCGCTTCCGGCGCGGACGGTTCCGGTTCTGGTTCCGGGCTCGGTTCCGGCGCGGACGGCACGGGCGCGGTCGGGGACGCGGGCGAGGGCACGGGCGCGGGCGAGGGTGCGGGCGAGGGCACGGGCGGGGGCGTGCGGCGGCGGGCGCGGTCCGCCTCCGTCCAGGCCGCCTCCAGGTCCCGCCGCTCCTCCCCGTCCGCCCCGCACAGCAGGGCGAGGCGGTCGACCACGGCGAACTCCTCCGGGACGGTCGCGCCGGAGCAGTAGCGGTGGAGGGTGGACGCGCTGACGCTCAGGCGCCGGCCCAGCGCCTCGTAACTCCTCCCGTCCCGCGCCTTCAGCTCGCGCACGAGCCGCGCGAACTCCTCGACGGCGGCGTCCTTCGGCATTCCATCCCCCTTGACCCTGCGTCCCACCCTTTACGTCCTTGCACGTCAGCGGGGGTGGAATGGTTCCGGGACGGAGGGCGGGCGCGTCACCGTTGCGGGCGGCGGGTGTCGCCCCCGACGCTGGTGGAGCACTGACCGAACGACCCGACGGGGGAACCACCACCATGAACAAGCTCCGCACCGCGTTCGCCGCGACCGCCGCTGCCGCCCTGGGCCTCGCGGCCCTCGCCACGGCCCCGGCGCAGGCGGCCGCCCAGCCCGCCTTCCTGGCCGCCTCCCAGATGCCGCCGTCGTCGACGCCGTGGACCGCCACCCCGGTCTTCGCCGGCGTCCCGGAGAACGGCGGCGTCCTCTGCGCCTCGTACAAGATCCCGGCGCAGAACAGCCGCTACCGCGAGTTCAACACCGAGCTGGACACCAACGGCGTCCAGGTCACCACCGTCGCCCGCACCGAGGCCGACGCGGTGAAGCTGGTCGACACCCTCCGCAAGTCCCTCGCCGGCTGCGGGCCCCTCCTGGAGCAGCAGAACCCGGGCCTGGACGCCGTCAGCGCCTACCACGGCAAGATCGACGTCGAGGAGGGCGCCTGGGTCTACAGCCTGGACACCGCCGACCCGCAGATCGGCAACTCCGACGTCCACCTCTTCTCGGTCGGCCGCGACGGCCGCACCGTCACCCTCGTCCGCTGGGGCCAGATGGGCGACCTGAAGGACGCCCCGCTGAAGGCCTTCCGGACGACGACGAAGACCGCCGTGAACAAGCTCCACTGATCCGGGGGTCCTCCCGAGGGCCCACCACAGCTCCGCAGCGGCGCGACCCGAACCTGGGCGCGCCGCTGTCGTGCCCACCTACTACGCTGGCGGCGGAGAGGGGCCGGCATGCTGCTGAGATTCCGCACGGCCAATGTGCGGTCACTGCGCGACGAACAGGAACTGACCTTCGTCGTACCCGAGGACGCGCCGAGCGCCGCCGCCCGACGCGTCGAGCTGCCCGGCGGCGCGGTGGGCGTGCTCCCTCTGATCGGCGTCTTCGGCGCCAACGCCTCGGGCAAGTCGAACGTCCTCGCCGCGATGACGGACATGAGCGGCGCGGTGCAGAACTCCTACGCGCGCTGGGCCTCGTACGACGGCACGGACCGCGTCCCCTTCGCCCTGGACGCCAAGGGGACCGAGGAGTCGAGCTTCTACGAGGTGGACCTCGTCCTCGACGGGATCCGCTGGACGTACGGTTTCGAGCTGGGCTCCGAGCGGGTCGAGGCCGAGTGGCTGCACAGCTACCCCCGCGGTCACCGACAGGTGTGGCTGGACCGCGACGCCTCCCGCCCCAAGGTCTACGACTGGCCGGGTGCCCGGGTGAAGGACCGCGCCGGCCTGGAGCGGCGCACCCGGCCGAACGCCCTGGTGCTCTCCACGGCGGGCACGGACAACCACCCGCAGCTCACCCCCTTGTTCCACTGGTTCCGCCGGAACCTCTGGCTGATCGACCCCGAGGTCGAGCGCCAGGAACGGGAGACGTTCACGACGCGCCAGCTGTCGGGCGCCCGGGCACGCCGCATCAACGAGCTGCTGCGGGTCGCGGACCTCGGCATCACCGGAGCGGAGACGGTCGACGGGGGCAAGGGGCGCCCGGAGGTGCGCCTCACGCACCGGTCCGCCGCGGGGGACGTCTCCCTCGACTGGCGCCACGAGTCGTACGGCACCCGCTCGTGGTTCGCCCTGCTCGGCCCGCTGCTGCTGGCCCTGGACGAAGGCGCCGTCCTGCTCGTCGACGAGCTCGACGCCAGCCTGCACCCGCGCTTCGCGGCCGAGGTCGTCAGGCTCTTCCACGACCCCCAGGCCAATCCCAAGGGCGCGCAGCTCGTCTTCACCTCGCACGACCCGTCCGTCCTCACCACACCGAGCGGGGGCCGTCTCCTTGAGCCCGCGCAGGTGTGGCTCACCGAGAAGGACGACGACGGGGCGACCCAGCTCTATCCGCTGACCGCCGCCTCCCCCGGGGAGGAAGAGGACCTGATGAAGTCCTACCTGGCCGGGGCGTTCGGAGCCGTTCCCGCCTTGCTGGAGGGGCAGATCGCGCGGCGGCTGCTGGCGGCGAACGAGCGGGAACGTGAGTACGAGGCGGAGCGGAGCGGCAGCTGATGGCGCGTACGAGGGGGAAGGACTCGCTGGGGCCCGCGAGCAGGGGGCAGCGGCGGAACAAGATCGTCCACGTCTTCACCGAGGGCCGGGTGACCGAGCCCCAGTACATCGAGATCGTGCGAGACCGGGCCGGTGCGAACGGCATCGAGGTCCGGATTGCCAACGCGACCGCACCCGGTTCGCAGCGCAAGCCCATCACCTTGGTCGACGTGGCGGCACGGCTGATGCGTGACGAGACACGGGCCGCGAAGAAGGCGAAGCTGGCGGAGAAGTTCTGGCCCGAGGTCTGGTGCCTCTTCGACAGGGACCAGCACGAGCAGATCCCGGACGCCTTCAAGCTGGCGAAGGAGGCGGGTGTGCGGATCGCCTTCTCGCACCCCTGCTTCGAGCTCTGGCGACTGCTCCACCACAAGCCGGTCCAGAGCACCTTCGGCGGTGTCTGCGGGGAAGCGGTGAAGCTCCTCCCCTTCGCGAACGACGCCGAGAACATCAAGAGCGTCCTGCCCGAGCAGATCCCGAAGGGCAGTTTCGCCCTGGCGAAGAAGCGGGCCCAGGAGATCAACGCCCAGCACCCCGCCCACAAGGCCAAGGACCTGCGGGACCCTTACACGGACGTGTACGAGTTCGTCGAGGAGGGGCTCGGCATCACCGCGTACTGACGGAGGGTGACGGCTCAGGCCCGGGTTATCACCCCGGCCCCGAATCGCCGTAGGGTTCCCTGGTCGTATCGGCTCGTAGGGAAGACGGTGACGTGGCCAAGCTCACGCTCGCGCAGTTGGAGCGGCATCTCTTCGCCGCCGCGGACATCCTCCGCGGCACGATGGACGCCTCCGAGTACAAGGACTACATCTTCGGCCTGCTGTTCCTGAAGCGGGCCAACGACGAGTTCGAGGCGGCGCGCGAGCGGATCAAGGAGAACGCTCCGAAGGGCCTGACCGGGGAGCATCTGGAGGGCTGGCTGGAGAAGCCGACCCCCTACAACACCAACGGGGTCCTCTTCGTCCCGGAGAAGGCCCGCTGGGCCCTGATCTCGTCGGCCACCCACAACATCAACGAGGACTTCCTGCGGCCCGCGCTCCAGGCCCTCGAAGGACAGAACGCCAAGCTCAAGGGCCTCTTCGACCAGCTCGACTTCAACCGCATCGGCGGCTCGGGCGCCACGGCCGGCGCGGCGAAGCTCGCCGACCAGCGGCTGAGGCTGCTGATCGCCCACTTCGGCCGGGTGCGTCTGCGGACGGACGACTTCGAGTTCCCGGACCTGATCGGTGCCGCGTACGAGTACCTGATCAAGGAGTTCGCGGACTCCGCCGGCCGCAAGGGCGGCGAGTTCTACACCCCGCGCGCCGTGGTCCGGATGATGGTCGAGCTGCTCGCCCCCGAGGACGGCACGCGCATCTACGACCCCTGCGTCGGCTCGGGCGGCATGCTCATCCACGCCAAGGAGTACGTGGAGGAGCACGGCGGCGACACCACGAACATGTTCTTCGCGGGCCAGGACGCCAACAGCGGCTCCTGGATCATGTCCACCATGAACATGGTGCTGCACGGCGTCAGCACCCGCTTCGACCTGCGGACCGGCGACACCCTGTCGGAACCGGCACACGTCCCGACGTCGGACGACCAGCGTTACGACGGCGTACTGAGCAATCCGCCGTTCTCCATGGACTACTCGTACGAGAGCTACCCGCACAAGGCGGAGCGGGCGAAGTACGGCGCGACGAGTGAGCGCGGCAAGGCTGACCTGATGTTCCTCCAGCACATGCTCTGGATGACCAAGCGGGAGGGGCCCGGCGGCATGGTCATCACGGTCATGCCGCACGGCGTGCTCTTCCGGGGCGGCGGCGAGCGGGACATCCGCGCGGAGCTGATCGAGAAGGACGCGATCGAGGCGGTCATCGGCCTCGCCCCGAACCTCTTCTACGGCACGGGCATCCCCGCCTGCATCCTGGTCCTCCGCCCCCCGGGCAAGAAGGACCGCGACCGGGAGGGCCGGATCCTCTTCATCAACGCGGACCGCGAGTACCACGCGGAGCGGGCGCAGAACGTCCTCCTTCCCGAACACGCGGAGAAGATCGTCACCACGTTCCGCGCGCGGGAGGACGTGCCCGGTTTCGCCCGGTGGGTCGACCGCGAGGAACTGCGGGAGAACGACTACAACCTCAACATCCGCCGGTACGTCGACAACACGCCCCCGCCGGAGCCGCAGGACGTGCGGGCCCACCTGACGGGCGGGATGCCGCGCGCCGAGATCGAGGCCAAGCAGGAGCTGCTCGACGCGTACGGGATCCGGCTTGAGGACCTGTTCGCGGAGCGGGACCCGGTGGACCCGGCGTACGTCGACTTCCTCCCGGAGGACGAGCGCCCGGACGCGGCCCGGCTGGCGGAGCTGGCACGCCCCCGCGAGGAGGCGCTGCGGACGGTCTTCGCCAAGTGGTGGGACGAGGAGGCCCGCCACCTGGAGGCCGTCGCCGCCACGGACGAGCGCCTGGCCGGCCTGACGGCCTCGGAGCGCAAGGCGGCGCTGATGGCCGTACGGGGTTCGCTGATCGAGTCGTTCGTGAAGCGGCTCGGCGGCATCGGCCTGCTCGACCGGTACGCGCTCGCGGGCGCGGTGGCCGGCTGGTGGTACGAGGCCAAGTACGACCTGCTGGCCCTGTCGGAGAACGGGTTCGCGGGGGTCCTCGACGGCTGGGTCGAGAACGTCGAGACGATGCTCGCGCCCGAACAGGACCCGAGGACGAGGAAGCTGCGCAAGCGCACGGCGGCGGAACGGCGCCAGGCGTACGGCCACAAGGTGGTCGCGGCGATCGTCCCCGAGTTCCTGACGGAGCTGGCGGAGGCGGACGCCCGCAAGGCGGAGCTGGACGCGCGCTGGAAGGAACTCAACGCGGAGCCGTCGGAGTCGGGGGAGGACGGCGAGACCGAGGGTGACGAGGACGCTGTCACACGGGAGCGGGTCGAGTTGAGCGTGGAGCAGCTGGCGGAGCTGGCGCACGTGAAGAAGGAGCGGACGAAGGCGGCGGCGCGGGTCAAGAAGCTGGAGGCGGAGTTCTGGTTCACTCCGTGGCCGGACCCCGACAAGCTGATGCAGGACCCGCCGAGGCTGACTGCGGCGCGGCAGCGGCTGGCGGAGGACCCGGAGGGGGAGCGCCGGGTTGTGCTTGAGCTGCTGCGGGACGATCTGGCGGGGAAGCTGGAGGGGCATGTGGTGCGGCGTCGGCGGGAGTTGATCGACGCGTACAGGGTGTGGACGGACAAGTACGCGGTCTCGCTGACCGAGATCCGTGCGGAGCGCGAGCGGGCGGCGGCGACGTTGGACGGGTTCCTGGAGGAGCTGGGCTATGTCGACTGATGCCGAGATCCGGTGGGTTCCGGTGCGGGAAGTCGGCGAGGTCCGCATGGGAAAGCAGCTCTCGCCGAGTAGCAGGGAAGCTGCTGGGCAATTCCCGTACCTGCGCGTCGCGAACGTGCTTCAGGGGCGCATCGACTACTCCGACGTGAACTCCATGGGATTCAGCTCAGGTGAGCGAAAAATCTATGGGCTCAAGCCGGGCGATATTTTGCTGAACGAGGGACAGAGTCTGGAACTTGTTGGGCGCAGTGCGATCTATCAGGGCTCTTCAGGCGCTTACTGCTTCCAGAACACACTTGTCCGGTTTCGCCCTGGCAGCGAAGTGCTTCCCGCGTATGCGCAGATCATTTTTGAGCGGTGGCTGGCTACCGGTGTTTTTGCCGCCATTGCGAAGCAGACGACGAGCATCGCCCATCTCGGTGGAGAACGTTTCGGTGCCCTGCTGTTTCCGCTGAGGTCCATGGCCGAGCAGCGGCGAATCGTCGAGGTGATTGAAGCGGTGTCGGCGCAGGAGCGTGCCATCGATGCCTCAATCGCGAAGCAGGAGACGAATCGACACGCTGTCTTGAGTTCTGTGATTAGTCAATCGTGGGGGGAAGGTGAGGAACGGTCCGTTCAACTTGGCTCGTTTATCGAGCGGGTTGAAGCGGGGTGGAGTCCGTCTTGCGATGCCTCACCCCCAGGGGTTAACGAATGGGGTGTTATCCGTGTTAGTGCCGTGTCGGGAGGGCGGTTCCTCCCTCATGAATCCAAGCGCCTTCCGGCAGGATTGACTCCACGGCCGGACCTCGAAATCCGCCCCGGCGATCTACTCATGGCTCGCGCGAACGGAGTGCGCAGCTTGGTTGGAACGGTTTGTCTGGTCGAGGCAACGCATGGAAAGCTGATGCTTAGCGATAAGACGCTGCGATTGGTTCCTGACGAAGTGCTAGCCTGCGCTGAATTCCTAGAGATTGCGCTTAAGATGCCACCAGTGCGGGGTCAGATCGATACCTTTCTCAGCGGTAGTACTGGCCAGGCGAACATTTCCCAAGCCGCAGTTCGACAGCTTGCTGTTCCGAACGTGCCTCTTTGGCGTCAGTGGAAGATTGTTGAAATTGCGCACGCGCTGGATAAATCGATCCATGTTGGGTTCTCTGAACTTGAGAAGCTGCGTCTCTTGAAGGTGAGCCTCCTTGACGACCTGTTGTCAGTCTAAGTGGGCTTTCCTTGACCGTGGGGCGGGTTGTTATCCTTTAGTGCAGCTATGAAGGCTGACCAGCCAGCGGTTGTAAAGATGGGCGCCGGGCCGTGGGATACCTTGGAGTCACGGACCGGAACACCTGACGGGTAGCCGTCCAGGACCTCGACGCAACTTCCGGACTCGTTCCCGCTGTACGACGACTTGCGCCAGCCGCTCAGCGCGGAGGCGTCCGGGATGGTGTGTTCATTCATGGTCTTCGTGTTCCTTCGCGATCGCCCGCATCAGGGCCAGTGACTCTTGCGAGGGCAGTGCGTCGCCCAGCGCCAGATCGTAGACGCCTTGTAGGCGCTGGACCACGGACGGGGAGTCGTGCAGCTTGCCGACTGAGACGCCTTCGCTGTACGCGGTCGGTGGCTGGTCCTCGAACCACATCAGCGTCAGCATGCCCTGCATGAGCGGATGGACGCCGAGGCTCACGGGGAGGATGTGCACGCGTACACGCCGGCTCTCCACCAACTGGATGATGTGCGCGATCTGTTCAGCCATGACCTCTCGGCCACCGACCGGACGTCGTAGGACCGTTTCGTCCAGCAGCGCCCACACTACGGGCGTCACCGGATCTGCCAGGACCTTGGACCGTTCCATCCGTGTGACAACGTGCCTGTCACGTTCTTCGTCACTCCTGGGAGGGAAGGTCGTGCCCAGAACCGCGCGCGCGTACCTCTTTGTCTGGAGGATGCCGGGTACAAAGGCGGAGGCGAACTCCCTGATCATCGTTGCCTGCTGTTCGAGTTGGCGCGCAGGCTCGAAGTAATCGGCGATCGTGTCGTCATCTTTCGGCAGGAAGCTCTGCAACACATCCCCCGTCCCCAGCGCCCTGTCCAACCTCCGCGCATCCTCCGTCGACGGGATCCGGCGGCCCGCCTCGATGTGTGCGATGTGCGAGCGCGTCATGATCGCGATGTCGGCCAGCTCCTGCTGCGTGAGGCCGGCCGCCCCGCGCTGCGCCTTCAGCCACTCGCCGTACACGTTGGTCATCGTCAACTCCCTTGTGACAAAAACGGCGTCACGCCGAACCCCCTGTTCAGGGTAGCCATGCCGGTCTCACGCTGTGAGGGAATCGCTACAGAGTGCAGTTCCGGCGGGCGGACGAGCCCGGCGGAGCCGCACGCGCGAGACCCCCGCGACCGACGCGAACGGTCCGGGGGCGTGGCCCTCAACTACATCGGAGTTGACGACGTGTTGCACGCTATCGCCCGGATGCTCGACCCGCTGCTGCGGCTCCTGTGGCCTCCGCCACCCGGACGCCGCCGCCCGCCGCGCGCCCACACCCTCCCCGTACGCCCCCTGCCTGAATCCGGACCCAGGCCCGTTCCCATCCCCGAGTCGTATCTCCGGGGAGAGGACAGCCCCCTCGTCCGGCCCTACTTCCTCGCCCACGAGCGCCGCCAGGCCGAGGCCGAGGCCCGGCGGCAGCGAGGCCGACGCCGGGCGCTCTGGTTCGCCGTGCACGGCATCGACCTCGGCCCCCGTGTCATCCACGGAAGGGAGGTCGCGGCATGATCCGGCACACCGCGCAGGCCGCCCGGCTGCTCCCCTGGACCGGTGACGAGGGGAAGCCCTGTTATCTCCTCGGTGACGGCGAGGGGTACGTCTCCCGTGTCGCCGACAACATCGAGAGCGTGCAGCTCGGCATGGCCGCCGACCTCCTCGGGCACGTCGAGGACCTGCTGAGCGACCGGTCGGCGACGCCCGAGCAGCTCCGCTACGTCGTCGCCCGTCTGTCGGAGTCCCTGCGCGAGGTCCACCGCGTCGCCCGGAGCCGGGGAGCCCGTCTGGTCGGGGAAGCGGTTCGCGCCGATCATCCCGAATAGTCGGGACCGCCCGGTGACCTGAACTCTCGCCCGTCCCCAGCCCGTCACGCAGAATGGATCGCCTGCACGGGTGTGATAGGCGGGCGAGAGGCGTGGGGGAATGGCGACGATGCAGTCCGAGCGGGACGAGGTGGAGCGGCCGACCGTCGCGCAGCTGCGGGCGATGGGCTGGACGCACCTCCCCGGCAAGGACGTCGGCACGCTCGACGTCGACGCGCCGTTCCTCGGGGACCAGCTCACCGAGGCGCTGCGCCGCATCAACGTCCGCGCTGACGACGACCGGCCGTGGATGGACCTGACAGACATCAGGCGGTCGATCTCCGAACTCGCCGCGGTCTCCCTCGGCCAGGGTGTCGACAAGGCCAACTTCGCCGCCACCGACCTTCTCCTCAGCGGTCTACTGCTCCCCGGACCGTCCTCCGCGCACGGCGGACCGTCCGCCACCGTCCAGTACGTCGAGTGGCACGAGGAGCGCGCTGACCGGAACGAGTTCACCGTCGTCGACCAGCTCCGCGTACGGAACCGGTCCGGTGACGTCTCGGTCCTCGACGTCGTCCTCTTCGTGAACGGCATCCCGCTCGTCGCCGTCGAGTGCAAGAGCCCCGACCTCGCCGACCCGATCCGCAGCGCGGTCCTCGATCTGCGGCGCTACGCCGGATCGCCCCTCCCCGACGACGAGCGGGACCCCGCCGGGCTGCTGCCCGCGGGGGTCCCTGAACTCTTCCGTACGGTGCAGCTGCTCGTGGCCGCGACGGCGGAGACCGCCTACCTCGGCACGATCACCTCCACCCCGGAGCACTTCCACCCGTGGCGGAGCGTCGAGCCGGAGGACCCGGCCGCGCTCATCGCCGAGCTTCCCGACGGCGTCGACCAGCTCAACGAGCGCCACAAGCTGGTGGGCGTCGTCCTGCGCCCGGCGGCGCTGCTCAGGATCGTCCGGCACTACGTCATCCCGATGACCGTCCCGACCGAGGCGGGCGGCGCCCGCACGGTCAAGGCCGTCGCCCGGCACCAGCAGTACCGGGCCGCCGAGAAGGCGGTCCGCAAGCTGCTCACGGGCAAGGCGCGCGGCGGGCCGGTGCCCGACGACGAGCGCGGGGGCCTCATCTGGCACACCCAGGGCTCCGGTAAGAGCCTCACCATGACGTTCCTCGTGCGCCGGATGCACCTGCACCACCGGCTCAGCGAGTTCATGGTGGTCGTCGTCACCGACCGGACGCAGTTGCAGGAACAGCTCGCCGCCACGCTGCGGCTGAGCGAGTCCGAGGTGGAGACCGCCAGGAACGCGGCCCAGATGGAGGGGTTGCTGCGGGACGGCGGCCGGCGCGTCGTGTTCGCGATGATCCAGAAGTACGGGGCCGGCGGCTTCACCTTCGCCGCCGAGGCGGAGGAGGACGGCGACGAACGGGACTTCGCCGCCGAGTACGCCGAGGCGGAGAAGGCACGGCGGGAGCGGCGCGCGGCGAAGCTGCCGCCGGTGCCGAACTTCCCCGAGTGCAACACCTCGCCCGACATCCTCGTCCTCGTCGACGAGGCGCACCGGTCCCACACCAGCCTGCTCCACGCCGCCCTGCGCAAGGCGATCCCCAACGCGGCGAAGATCGGTTTCACCGGCACCCCCATCATGACCGGCAAGGCCGAGGACACCCGTCGGATCTTCAGCGGCGGCCCCGACCGGGGGTTCCTGGACGAATACCGCATGGCGGACGCCGAGCACGACGGCGTGGTCGTCCGCATCCGCTACGAGGGCCGCACCGGCGAGGGCACGGTTCTCGACCAGGACGGCCTGGACCGGCGCTTCGAGGACCTCGTCAAGGACCGCAGCGAGGAGGAGCGGCGCGAGCTCCTCAACCGTTGGCCCACGGAGAGGGACGTCGCCGAGTCGACGCCGATGATCCGCGCCAAGGCCGAGGACATGCTGGAGCACTGGGTGACCACGGTGCTGTCGGGCGGCGGCTTCAAGGCGCAGGTCGCGGCGGTGAGCCGGAAGGCGGCCGTCGAGTACCACCACGCGCTACGGGCGGCGCGGGACGCCCTGCTGGCGGAGCTGGCCGAGTTCCGTCCGGAGACGTTCGCCGGGACGCCGATCGAGGAGATGGACCGGCGGACCCGGTACCTCTTCCAGGCGTATCCGTTCCGTTCGCTGCTGCGGCGGATCGACTTCGTGCCGGTCGTCTCGCCCGGCGACGAGCGCAAGCGGCGCGAGTGGCTGCACTGGACGGACTCGGTGCGCCAGGCCGCGTACATCGAGCGGTTCCACAAGGCCTTCCCCGTGCTGCCGCCGGAACCCGACTGGGTCGTCACCACGCCCTTCCACGCGCCGGCGGACGAGAGCCAGGGCCCGGTGGAGACCGGCGGCAACCCTTGGTCGCAGGAGAACACGGACAGGGCCGGGAAGCCGGCCGTCGAGCCCGACCCCGTGCACCCCGAGAGCCCCATCGCCTTCCTGATCGTCAAGTCCATGCTCCTCACGGGCTTCGACGCCCCGCGCGAGCAGGCGCTCTACCTGGACCGGCCGATCCGGGACGCCGAACTGCTCCAGGCCGTGGCCCGGGTGAACCGGCCCATGCGGGGCAAGGAGATCGGGTACGTCGTCGACTACTACGGGGTCTTCGAGCACCTGACCGAGGCACTCGCCGACTACAAGGCGGCCGACGTCGCCGACACGATGCGCAGCATGTCCGTGGAGGTCGAAGCCCTGGAACCGGCGGCGGAGAAGGTGCGCCGGTACCTCCGCGACCACGCCGGCGTCATCGACGCCGACCTCGTCGACTTCGCCGCCGTGCGGTCCGCCGCCCTGGCCTTCGACGACGAGACCGTCCGCCAGGACTTCGACCAGGTCCTGCACGAGTTCCTCGCCACGCTGGAGCGGGTCCTCCCGCACGAGCGCGGCCTGGACTACGTGGGCGAGGCCCGCCGCTGGGGGCTGTTGCAGAAGCGGATCCGTACCCTCCATCGCGACGCGGCGGGCGGCGCCTTCACGATGCGCAGGTACGGGCGCAAGGTGCGCGCGCTGGTCGCCGAGCACCTGGAAGGCCCGGAGATCGACCAGGTGATCGCCCCCGTGTCGCTGGCGTCGCCGCTGTTCGACGAGCGGGTGCGCGCCATGCCCGCGCGCGAGGCGGCGGCCGAGATGGGCCATGCCCTGCGCTTCCACCTGGAGGAGCGGGTGAAGCGGGAGGACCCGGAGAAGTACGTGAGGCTCTCGCAGCGGCTGGAGGAGATCCTGCGCGAGATGCCCGGCCGGTTCGAGGACCAGATCCAGGAGTTCGGGCCGCTCTTCGAGCAGGTGCGCCGGGAAGCCGAGGAGGATCCGAGGCTGGCGGGACTCACCCGGCTGGAGCAGGTGGTGTACCGCCTTCTGGACAGGGACGCGGTGGAGAACCCGGACATCGACACGAGCAAGGTGGCGGACCTGCGGGACGCAGCCCGAGCGGTGTGCGAGACGGCGGCCCGGACCATGGGCAAGAAGTCCTACCAGGGGCAGGACCAGGACATCACCCTTCTCGCCGGTGAGATCGAGACCGCGCTTCTCGACCACGGGATGCTGCCGGGCGGTTCGGGATGGGATCCGTTCAACGCGCTCGCGCAGGGGCTCGCGGCGCACGCCAACGCCAACCAGGAGTCGTTCCGGGCGAGGCTGAGGGGAGAATAGGCGGAGTGACCGCCTTGACCGTCGACTCCGCCTCACCGGTCGCCCTCGCCGAGGGCGACCGGCTCGCCGTCGACGGTCTGGTGCTGGCCGTACGCGTCAGTCCCCGGCGCAAGCGTTTCGCGCTCACCGTGGAGCTGGACGCCGGGGTCACCCTGCACGCACCGCAAGGGCGTCCCGCGGCCGACGCGGCGGACTTCGTCCGGGCGCACCGGTCCTGGCTGGTGGGCAAGCAGGCGCTGCGCGAGCGCACGCGCCCGTTGACCCCGTCCAAGCGGCTCGCCGAGGGGGAGGTTTTCCGGTATCTGGGACGCACCTACCGGCTGACCGTCGACGCCGACCGGCCGGACGACGGCACCGTGCGTCTCGTCGCCGGCCGCCTGGTCCTCAGTGCCGCGCAGGCCGGCGACCCGGCCCGAGGCCGGTCGGCGCTCGTCCGCTGGTACCGCCGTGTCGGCCGCGAGTGGGCCGGTGGTCGCATCCAGCCGTGGGCGGCGCGGATGGGGGTCGCCGAGCCGATGCTGGACGTGGCGGACCTCGGTGGCCGCTGGGGCAGCTACCTTCCGCCGGGAGGCGAGGACGGAGTCGGTCGCATGCGTCTGGGGTGGCCGCTGTTCCAGCTGCCCATGCACCTCGTCGACTACGTGATCGCCCACGAGCTCGCCCATGTGCGGGTGGCCGGACACGGGCCGGACTTCTGGCGTCTCCTCGGACGGGCCCTGCCCGAGTACGAGGAGAGGCGGGCCGAGCTGGACGAACTCGGGCGGCGCATGTGGATGGGCGACATCGCGTGACCGGAGACCGTGTGCCGGGTCGGGTCACGGGGCACGCAGCGCGAACCACAGCTCCATCCGTACGTCCGGGTCGTCCAGGTCCCGGTCCAGGAGGGTCGCGCAGCGGGTGATGCGCTGGCGGACGGTGTTGCGGTGGACGTCCAGGGCCACCGCCGTCCGGTCCCAACTGCCGTGCAGGGAGAGCCAGGCGCGCAGGGTCTCCCTGAGCGGTTCGTTCAGGGGGGCGAGGAGGGCCCGGGCGTGGGCGGCGGCCTCGTCCGGGTCCACGAGGGACGCGAGGCCGCCCGGGCGGTGGCGCACGAGCGCCGACCGGGTCGCCTCCGCGCGGCGCAGCGCCCGGGCCGCCTGCCGGTCGGCGGCGGGGAGGTCCCCGGCCCCGGCCGGGGCGGAGACGCCGAGGAACCAGCCGGGTCGCGCGGTGACGGGGGAAGAAGCGGGCAGAAGGAGTCGTACGGAGGCGGGGGCCGCCCCGGAGACACGGGCCGCTCCTGCCTCCCCAAGGGCTTCCCCGAGGCCTTCCCCAAGGGCTTCTTTGAGGGCCTTTCCGAGGGCCTTCCCCGGGGCCGGGGACGGTTCCGGCTCCACCAGCGCCGTTCCCAGCGACGCCGCCAGGTCCGCCGTCGCGAACGGGGTGCCGTCGCCGCCCCGCGCGTGGACCACCGTCCACGGGCCCGGGTCCAGGGCCGCCGCCGCCTCCGCCGGGGAGGCGCCCAGGAGCAGCCGGACCAGGGCCCCGTCCCGTACCGCCGCGTCCGCGCCCCGGTGCGGGGCCGTCAGGAGGGAGAGCAGGACCACCGCGACGCCCGCGATCGTGTGGTCGCCGGGGTCCCGCCGGTCCGTCGCCACCCCCAGGGCCGGTCCGTCGCCGCTCCCCAGGGCGTACGCCGCCAGGCGCAGGTCCCCGCTCTCCCCGCTCGCCGACGCCGGGGCGCCGGGGCGCGGGCCCAGGACCCCCGCCAGTTCCCGCAGCGCCCGGGACGCCTCCGGCGGGACCTCCCGGCCGGCCGCCGCCGACTCCGTGCCGTCCGGGGCGAGGAGGACCGCCCGGCCGCCGAGCCGGGCGGCGAGCGCGCCGAGGACCGCCGGGACCGGGGCCGGCCGCGCCGCCGCCGTCGCCAGGGACTGCTGGGCCTCCGTCACCCGGCGCAGCTCGTGCAGCCGGGCCTCCGCCATCAGCCGCCACACCGCCCGCGCCACCGCCGTGAACGGGGTCCGCGGCGGCACTTCGAGGAGCGGGAGCCCCCGGCGCGCGCAGGCCTCGACCAGCTCCGCCGGGACCGTGTCGTACACCGGCGTCACCCCGAACGCGAGCGCCGCCGCCCCCGCCTCCACCACCCGCTCCACGTACCGCGCCGGGTCGGTGAGCTGCACGCCCGCCGTCATCAGGAGTTCCCCGCCGAGCAGGTACGGGTACGGGTCGGCCATCTCCGAGGTGTGCACCCAGTGCAGCGGCACGTCCCCGGGCCCGGCGAGCAGCCGCAGCCCCAGGTCCCGGCGGGCCAGCAGCGCGGCGAGCGGGACCGGCGGGGCCGGGGGAGTGGAGGCGGGGGGCGCGGGGCTCGTCGTCATGGACCCTTCGTACATCATCGGCTCGTGGAGTGGAGGGAACGTACACTTCTGTGGTGCTTTTCCGGCGTTTACCGTCGTGGTGTCCGGCGCGCCGGAGCCCCACCCCACCTTGCAGGAGGACCCGACCATGAGCAGCGACCAGAACGCCTTCCGCGGCCCGATCGACTCGTCCCGCGTCCCGCGGTACGCCGGTCCCGCGACGTTCGCCCGGCTGCCGCGGCTCGACGAGGTCGGCACCGCCGACGTCGCCGTGGTCGGCGTCCCCTTCGACAGCGGCGTCTCCTACCGGCCCGGCGCCCGCTTCGGCGGCAACGCCATCCGCGAGGCCTCCCGCCTGCTCCGCCCCTACAACCCGGCGCAGGACGCCTCCCCGTTCGCCCTCGCGCAGGTCGCGGACGCCGGTGACATCGCCGCCAACCCGTTTAACATCAACGAGGCCGTCGAGACCGTCGAGGCCGCCGCCGACGAGCTCCTCGGCACCGGCGCCCGCATGATGACCCTCGGCGGCGACCACACCATCGCGCTGCCGCTGCTCCGCTCGGTCGCCAAGAAGCACGGCCCGGTCGCCCTGCTCCACTTCGACGCGCACCTCGACACCTGGGACACGTACTTCGGCGCCGAGTACACCCACGGCACCCCGTTCCGCCGGGCCGTCGAGGAGGGCATCCTCGACACCGAGGCGCTGTCGCACGTCGGCACCCGCGGCCCGCTGTACGGCAAGCAGGACCTGACCGACGACGAGAAGATGGGCTTCGGCATCGTCACCTCCGCCGACGTCTACCGGCGCGGCGCCGACGAGGTCGCCGACCAGCTGCGCCAGCGCATCGGCAACCGCCCGCTGTACATCTCCATCGACATCGACTGCCTCGACCCGGCCCACGCGCCCGGCACCGGCACCCCCGAGGCGGGCGGCATGACCTCCCGCGAGCTCCTGGAGATCCTGCGGGGCCTGTCCTCCTGCAACCTGGTCTCCGCCGACGTCGTCGAGGTCGCCCCGGCCTACGACCACGCCGAGATCACCGCCGTCGCCGCCTCCCACACGGCGTACGAGCTGACGACGATCATGTCCCGCCAGATCGCGGCCGGCCGCGCGGCGAAGTAGCCGGCGGGGCGGGGACCTCCCGCTCCGCGCGACACTGGTGACCGTCGGGCGCGGCCGCCCCCGGCCGCACCCGACCCGACCCGCCACCGCCCCGAGGGACCCGCCATGACCCACGACCACGACCTGGTCCTGCGCCCCACGCCCGCCCAGATCGAGGCGGCCCTGAACCCGCCCCCGGGGCGGACCGGCGGGGACCTCGTCGTCGAGACCCTGTCCGGGCTCGGCGCGACCACCGTCTTCGGGCTCCCCGGGCAGCACGCGCTCGGCATGTTCGACGCGCTGCGCCGCTCCCCGCTGCGGTACGTCGGCCTGCGGGCCGAGAACAACGCGGGCTTCGCCGCCGACGCGTACGGCCGGATCACCGGCGAGGCGGCCCCGCTGCTGCTCTCCACCGGGCCCGGCGCGCTCCTGTCGCTCGCCGCGCTCCAGGAGGCGGCCGCCGCCTCGGCGCCGGTCGTCGCGATCGCCAGCCAGGTCCCGGCGGCCGGGCTCGGCGGCGGCCGGCGCGGCTACCTGCACGAGCTGCGCGACCAGCAGGCCTCCTTCCGGGACGTCGTGAAGTCCGTCCACACGGCCCGTACGCCCTCCCAGATCCCCTCCGCGATCGCCGCCGCCTGGGAGTCGGCGCTCACCGCCCCGCACGGCCCCGTCTGGGTGGAGATCCCGCAGGACGTGCTCACGGCGGAGACGACGCTGCCGGTGGTCACCGCGATGGACGCCACCCCCGAGGACGTCGTGCCGCGCCCCGAGCTGACGGCGGTGGCCGCGCACCTGCTCGCGCACGCCGAGCGGCCGGTGATCGTCGCGGGCGGCGGGGTCGTCCGCTCCGACGCGTCGGGGAAGCTGCGGGCCCTGGCCGAGCGGATCGACGCGCCCGTGGTCACCACCTTCGGCGGCAAGGGCGCCTTCCCCTGGAAGCACCCGCTGTCCCTCCAGTCCTGGCTGGAGGACCGGCACACCACCGACTTCCTGGAGGACGCCGACGTCCTCCTCGTCGTCGGATCGGGGCTCGGCGAGCTGTCCTCGAACTACCACACCTTCGCCCCGCGCGGCCGGGTGATCCAGATCGAGGCGGACGCGGGGAAGCTGGAGTCCAACCACCCGGCGCTCGGCATCCACGCCGACGCCCGGCTCGCGCTCCAGGCGATCCTGGAGACGGTCGGGGAGCGCACCGACCCGACCGCCCCCGAGCGGGTCGCGGCCGTCCTCGGCCGGGTCCGGGACCGGCTCGCCGCGCAGGACCTCGACCTGGAGCAGCGGGTCGTCGCCGCGGTGCGCGAGGCGCTTCCGGCGCGGGCGCCGAGCTTCTGGGACATGACGATCCTCGCGTACTGGGCGTGGTCGGCCTTCGACGCCCGGCACCCGAACACCATGCACTCCGCGCAGGGCGCCGGCGGCCTCGGCTACGCCTTCCCCGCCGCCCTCGGCGCGGCCGTCGCGGACCCCTCCCGGCCGGTCCTGGCGGTCTCCGGCGACGGCGGCGCGATGTACTCGCTCGCGGAGCTGGCCACGGCGAGGCAGTACGGGCTCGACGTGACGTGGCTGATCGTGGACGACGGGGGCTACGGCATCCTGCGCGAGTACATGACGGACGCGTACGGCGAGGCCACCGGCACCGAGCTGACCCGCCCGGACTTCGTCGCCCTCGCCGAGTCCTTCGGCGTCCCCGGCGTCCTCACCACCCCCGGCACCCTGGCCGCCGACCTCGCGAAGTCCCTCGCGACCCCGGGCCCCTCGGTGGTCGTCCTCCCGGCCCTGCTGCGGATGTTCGAGCCGACGCACCTGTGAGTGAACGGCGTTTGCCGTGCCGTTTCCATGGCGCATATGCTCCTTGTGTCATCGGTATAGGGAGGATGTGCCATGTCGAATCTGTACGTGGAGGTCGACGACGAGGCCCTGGCCGAGGCCGCCGAAATACTGGGCACGAAGACGAAGAAGGACACGGTCAACGCAGCCCTGCTGGAGGTCGCGCAGCGGCACAAACGGCTGCGCGCGCTGGAGCAGCTGACGGCGATGGCGGAGCGCGGGGACTTCGACATCCTCATGGACAAGAGGAACTACCGTCGGTGAGCCCGGTCACCCACCTCGTGGACACGTCCGCCGCCGTCAGGATCCTGGCCAAGAAGCAGGTCCAGGAAGAGTGGGTCAAGTACCTGACGGAAGGCACCGTCGGCCTCTGCGACCTCACCGAGCTGGAGATCCTCTACTCGGCCCGGTCCGCCAACGACCGGCTCGCGAAGGAGGACCTCCTCGCCCAGCTCTTCAACTGGACTCCCGTCCCCGACGGGGTCTACACCCGCGCCCGCCGCGTCCAGCAGATGCTGACCAACCAGGGCGAGCACCGCAGCGCCGGTCCGGTCGACCTCCTCGTGGCCGCCACCGCCGAACTGACCGGCCTCACGCTCCTCCACTACGACAAGGACTTCGAGACCGTCGCACGGGTCACAGGCCAGCCGACCCAATGGGTCGCCCCGCCCGGGACGGCCTGAGCCGGACGCGGCACGGGTCCTAGGACCACCGCCCGATCCTCCTCCGACCCGGGCCCCGTCTTTGTTGCGGCGGGATGAAATCCCACGTCGGCCGCGTTGGGGCTTCCGGTAGAGCAGGACGTACGGGAGGTCACACGTGGCGGTCGGGGAGAAACAGCAGGGGTGGGCGCGCAGGCTCGCCGGATACGCCTGGCGGTACAAGGCGAACACGCTCCTGGCGCTCGGGTCGTCCCTCGTCGGCATGGGCGTCCTCGCCCTCGTGCCGCTCTTCACCAAGGTGATCATCGACGACGTCATCGGGACGAAGACCCGGGACCTCGCCACCTGGACCGGGCTCCTGATCGGGGCCGCCGTCCTCGTCTACGCCCTCACCTACGTCCGCCGCTACTACGGCGGGCGCCTCGCGCTCGACGTGCAGCACGACCTGCGCACCGACATGTACGGCACGATCACCCGGCTCGACGGGCGGCGGCAGGACGAGCTGTCCACCGGGCAGGTCGTCGGGCGGGCCACCACCGACCTCCAGCTGATCCAGAGCCTGCTCTTCATGCTCCCGATGACCCTCGGGAACGTCCTGCTCTTCCTGATTTCGCTGGGCGTCATGGCGTGGCTCTCCCCGCCGCTCACCCTCGTCGCCCTCGCCGTCGCCCCCGCCCTCTGGTACATCGCCCGGCGCAGCCGCACCCGTCTCCACCCCGCCACCTGGCACGCCCAGCAGCAGGCCGCCCTGGTCGCCGGGGTCGTGGACGGGGCCGTGTCCGGCGTCCGGGTCGTCAAGGGCTTCGGGCAGGAGGACCAGGAGACCGGCAAGATCCGCGAGGCCGGGCGCAGGCTCTTCGCGGGCCGGCTGCGGACGGTCCGGCTGAACTCCCGGTACACCCCCGCCCTCCAGGCCGTGCCCGCCCTCGGCCAGGTCGCCGTCCTCGCCCTCGGCGGCTGGCTCGCCTACAAGGGCCAGATCACCCTCGGCACCTTCGTCGCCTTCTCCTCCTACCTGGCCTCCCTCGTCGGACCGGTCCGCATGCTCGCCATGGTCCTCACCGTCGGCCAGCAGGCCCGCGCCGGCGTCGAGCGCGTCCTCGACCTCATCGACACCGAGCCGGTCGTCGAGGACGGCACCAAGGAGCTGCCCGCCGACGCCCCCGCCACGGTCGAGTTCGACGACGTCTCCTTCGCGTACGAAGACGGGCGTCGTGTGCTCGACGGGTTCTCGCTGGAGATCCGGCCCGGCGAGACCGTCGCCCTCGTCGGCGCCTCCGGCTCCGGCAAGTCGACCGTCTCCCTCCTCCTGCCCCGCTTCTACGACGTCTCGCGCGGCGCCGTCCTCGTCGGCGGCCACGACGTGCGCGAGCTGACCCTCGACTCGCTGCGCGCCGCCGTCGGCCTGGTCCCCGAGGACTCCTTCCTCTTCTCCGACACGGTCCGCGCCAACATCGCGTACGGCGTCCCCGACGCCACCGACGAGCAGATCGAGACCGCCGCCCGCGCCGCCCAGGCCGACCGGTTCATCAACGAGCTGCCCCAGGGGTACGACACCAAGGTCGGCGAGCACGGACTGACCCTCTCCGGCGGCCAGCGCCAGCGCGTCGCGCTCGCCCGCGCGATCCTGGCCGACCCCCGGCTGCTCCTCCTGGACGACGCCACCTCCGCCGTGGACGCCCGCGTCGAGCACGAGATCCACGAGGCCCTGAAGTCGGTCATGGCGGGCCGCACGACCCTGCTCATCGCCCACCGCCGCTCCACCCTCAACCTCGCCGACCGCATCGCCGTCCTCGACGGCGGGCGCCTCGCGGACATCGGCACCCAGGAGGAGCTGGAGGAGCGCTCCCCGCTCTTCCGGCGCCTGCTCACCGACCCCGAGGAGCTGGGCGCCGTCTCGCCCGGCCGCGTCGCCCCGGCCGCGCCCGCCGAGGACCACACGCTGCGGGACGAGCTGGACGCCGAGTTCGACGCCGAGCGGGGCATCACCCCCGCCCTGTGGGTACGGGACGGGGACGGCGGCCGGGAGAGCGCCGTGCCCGGGGCCACCCCCGAGCTGCTCGCCGCCGTCGCGGCCCTGCCGCCCGCCACCGACGTCCCCGACGTGGACGAGGCGCGGGCCGTGGCCCCCGAGGACTCCTACGGCCTGCGCCGGCTGCTCCGGGGCTTCGGCCCGCCCCTGCTCATCAGCCTCGGCCTGGTCGCCCTCGACGCCGGCACCGGCCTCCTGCTGCCCGTCCTGATCCGGCACGGCATCGACGAGGGCGTGAACCGGCTCGCGATCGGCGCCGTCTGGGCGGCCTCCGCGCTCGCCCTGCTGACCGTGCTCGTGCAGTGGGTCGCGCAGACCGCCGAGACCCGGATGACCGGCCGCACCGGCGAGCGGGTCCTCTACGCCCTGCGCCTGAAGATCTTCGCCCAGCTCCAGCGGCTCGGCCTGGACTACTACGAGCGCGAGCTCACCGGCCGGATCATGACCCGGATGACCACGGACGTGGACGCCCTGTCCACCTTCCTCCAGACGGGCCTGGTCACCGCCTTCGTCTCCGTCGTGACCTTCTTCGGGATCATGGTCGCGCTGCTCGTGCTCGACCTCCAGCTCGCCCTGGTGGTCTTCGCGACCCTGCCGGTCCTCGCCGTCGCCACGTACTTCTTCCGGCGCTCCAGCGTGAAGGCGTACGAGCTGGCGCGCGAGCGGATCGGCGTCGTCAACGCCGACCTCCAGGAGTCGGTGGCCGGGCTGCGGATCGTGCAGGCCTTCCGCCGCGAGCGGGACGGCGCCGGGCGGTTCGCGGAGCGCAGCGACTCCTACCGCGAGGCCCGCGTCCGCGGCCAGTGGCTGATCTCGATCTACTTCCCGTTCGTCACCCTGCTGTCCTCGGCGGCCGCCGCGGCCGTCCTGGTCGTCGGCGCGAACCGCATCGAGGCCGGGACGCTCACCACCGGCGCCCTCGTCGCCTACCTCCTCTACATCGACCTGTTCTTCGCGCCCGTGCAGCAGCTCTCGCAGGTCTTCGACGGCTACCAGCAGGCCGCAGTCTCCCTGAAGCGGATGCAGGAACTCCTCCAGGAGCCCACGTCGACGGCCGCCGCCGACGCGCCCCTGGACGTGCTCTCGCTGCGCGGCGAGATCGCCTTCGAGGACGTGTCCTTCTCGTACGGGGAGGACGTCGGCGACGGGGAGGAGGCAGCGCTGACCGGGGTCGACCTGCGGATTCCCGCCGGGCAGACCGTCGCCTTCGTCGGTGAGACCGGCGCCGGGAAGTCCACCCTGGTCAAGCTGGTCGCGCGGTTCTACGACCCCACGAGCGGCCGGGTCACCGCCGACGGCACCGACCTGCGGGACCTCGACCTCACCGCGTACCGGCACCGGCTCGGGGTCGTCCCCCAGGAGGCGTACCTCTTCGCGGGGACGGTCCGCGACGCCATCGCCTACGGGCGGCCCGAGGCGACCGACGCCGAGGTGGAGGCGGCGGCCCGCGCGGTCGGCGCGCACGAGATGATCGCCACGCTCGACGGCGGCTACCTCCACGAGGTGGCCGAGCGCGGCCGGAACCTCTCCGCCGGACAGCGCCAGCTCATCGCCCTGGCCCGCGCCGAGCTGGTCGACCCCGACATCCTGCTCCTGGACGAGGCCACGGCCGCCCTGGACCTGGCCACCGAGGCCCAGGTCAACCAGGCCACCGACCGCATCGCGGGCCGCCGCACCACCCTCGTCGTCGCCCACCGCCTGACCACGGCCGCCCGCGCCGACCGGGTGGTCGTCATGGACCACGGGCGGGTCGCGGAGGACGGCACCCACGACGAACTCCTCGCCCGGGGCGGCCGGTACGCCAAGCTCTGGAGCACCTTCGTCGGGGAGGCGGAACCGGCGCGGGTCGAGGCCTGAGCCGGGGCGGAGGCAACCGTTCGGCCCCATGGCGCGTCGTAGACCCGTACATCCGTACGGAGCTTCACCCGGGAGGGGGCCGCATGGTCACGGACGACACGCCGACCGCACGGCGCGGGCGGCGGGCGACCGCCCGTGTCCTCGTACCGCTGCTCACCGCCCTCGCGCTGCTCCTGCTGCCCTTCCCCGGCGGCCCGGGGGCCGGCACCGCCGACGCCGCCTCCGTCTGCCGGGGACGGCCCACCCGGACGATCGCCTTCCCCACCGGGGAGCTGCGCCTCTACCGGACCCGGCAGTACGTCTGCGCCGTCACCGTCGGCAGGGGTCCGGCGGCCCGCCGGGCCATGTCCGTCTCGCTCCAGCCGCGCGGCGGGCGCCCCGCCGTCAAGTCCGGCCGGTTCGACCGCCAGGCCGGGCCCCTCACCGTCCACGCTCTCAACCGCTGCGTCCGGGCGGCGGGTTCGGTGTCCGGCCGGGGGACGTCCACGGGCTGGATCCTCTGCTGACGGCCCGTTTCCGTACGGACGGCCTGTTTCCCGTACGGACGGCCTGTTTCCCGTACGGACGGCCTGTTTCCCGTACGGACGGTCCGTTTCCCGTACGGACGGTCCGGATTCCGTGCCGGTGCGCGGGAAAGTCCACCAGTAAGGACCAACTGGGTCTGGCGGTCCACACGTTGCCCCCGCTAGGTTCGCGACACCGTTGTGAATCATGGGAGGGTGCATGCGCACGTCGCTCAGGCTGCTGCTGTCGCTCTCGGTGCTCATAGGCACCGTGGGAGCGACCGGCGTGGCCACCGCCGCGGACACGGACACCGACACCGCGTCCGTCGCCGACTCGCGGAGCGGGACCGCCGACCGGGCGGCCGCCGAGGACATCAAGGACCGCATCCTGGCGATCCCCGGGATGACCCTGATCGAGGAGAAGCCGTACGCCGGCTACCGCTTCTTCGTCCTGAACTACGAACAGCCGATCGACCACGCGCGCCCGTGGAAGGGCACGTTCCAGCAGCGGATCTCGGTCCTCCACAAGGACACGGACCGCCCCACCGTCTTCCGCACCAGCGGCTACGGGCTGAGCACCACGCCGAGCCGGGCCGAGCCGACCCGGATCGTCGACGGCAACCAGATCTCCATGGAGTACCGCTTCTTCACCCCGTCCCGGCCCCAGCCGGCCGACTGGTCGAAGCTGAACATCTGGCAGGCCGCCAGCGACCAGCACCGGATCTTCACCGCCCTGAAGAAGATCTACGGCAAGAAGTGGCTCTCCACCGGAGCCTCCAAGGGCGGCATGACCGCCACCTACTACGAGCGCTTCTACCCGCGCGACATGGACGGCGTCGTCGCCTACGTCGCCCCGAACGACGTGGTCAACGACGAGGACTCGGCCTACGACCGCTTCTTCGCCACCGTCGGCACCGAGGAGTGCCGCGACCGCCTGAACGACCTCCAGCGCGAGGCGCTCGTCCGGCGCGCGCCCCTCCAGGCCAAGTACAAGGCGTGGGCCGAGGCCGAGGGCGCCACCTTCCACACGGTCGGCACGCTCGACAAGGCCTACGAGGCCGTCGTCCTCGACTTCGTGTGGGGCTTCTGGCAGTACTACGGCCAGGACGTCTGCGACCAGATCCCGGTCGCGAGGACGGCGACGGACGACGAGGTGTACGACACGATCGACGCCTACTCCGGCTGGGCCGCCTACACCGACCAGGGCCTGGAGCCGTACACGCCGTACTACTACCAGGCGGCCACCCAGCTCGGCGCGCCCTTCATCAAGCAGCCGCACCTCAAGGGCCTGAGCCGCTACGGCTACCAGCCCGCGCGCAACTTCGTGCCGCGCGAGATCCCGATGAAGTTCGACCCGCGGGCCATGAAGGACGTGGACTCCTGGGTCCGCAACAACGCGCACCGGATGCTGTTCGTCTACGGCGGCAACGACCCGTGGGGCTCCGAGAAGTTCCGCCTGGGCAAGGGCGCGCGCGACAGCTACGTGTACGTGGCCCCGGGCGCCAACCACGGCGCGAACGTGGAGGGCCTGGTCGAGGCCGAGCGCGCGAAGGCCACCGCCCGCATCCTCGCCTGGGCCGGCGTCCCCGCCCCGGCCGAGCAGGCGGCGCGGCCGCTGGCCCGCTTCGACGCCCGCCTGGACCGGGCGGTCGACGAGGAGGCGACGCGGGAGCACGGCCTGCGGCCGTAGTCCGCGGTGAGGCGAGAGGGGGGGCGCGCCCGTCCGGGCGCGCCCCCCTTTTTCCTGTCCGCTAGCGGTACGAGAGGCCGTACCCGACCGGGTACAGCACCCGGTCCGGGGCGTCGGCGCTCTGCACCGGCACCGGGAGCCGGCCCCGGGGCTCCGCCCGCCCGGCCAGGACCCGGACGGCGGCGCGGAGTTCGACGTCGGTCCAGGAGTACGCGGCGAGGGTCGCCCGCTGGCCCGTCAGGTGCGCGACGTCGTACGGGTTGCGGATCGCGACCGTCACGACGGGCACCCCGGTCGCCGCGAGCCGCGCCACCAGGGTCCGCTGGGTGCTGGTCGCGGTGACGTTGTACGTGCCCACGACCACCACGTCCCTGCCGGCCGCGGCGGCCACCGCCTCCTCGATCCGCGCCGCCGTCGGCGCGGTCCCGGTGGGGAGCGCCGTCGCGGTGAACCCCAGCTCCCGCAGGGCCGCCGCCAGGGTGGTGGTGGGCGGTCCCGTGGTGCCGGACGGGGAGGCCGGGTCGGCGCCGACGACCAGGACCGAGCGGTGGCGGGAGGGCCGCAGCGGCAGGAACCCGCCCTCGTTGAGGAGCAGGGTCGTCGTCGCCTCGGCGATCCGGTCGGCCTGCGCCAGGTGGGTCTTCGAGCCGACCACCCGCTCGACGCCCGCCCGCGTCACGTACGCCTGCCGGAACAGGCCCAGCTTCGCCTTGAGCCGCAGGATGCGCAGGATCGATTCGTCGAGCCGGGCCTCGGTCAGCTCGCCGGAGCGGACCGCGTTCAGGACCGCGTTCCAGGCGACGTCCAGCTTCGGCGGGTTGAGGAGCTGGTCGACACCGGCCTTGAGGGCGAGGACCGGGACGCGCTCGTCGCCGTACTTGGTGCGCACGCCCTCCATGCCGAGCGCGTCGGTGACCACCACGCCGTCGTAGCCGAGCCGTTCGCGCAGGATGCCGGTGAGGACGGGCCGGGAGAGGGTCGCCGGGTCCTCGCTCGGGTCGAGCGCGGGGACCACGATGTGCGCGGTCATGATCGAGTCGATCCCGGCGGCGATCGCGGACCGGAACGGCGGGGCGTCCAGTTCCTCCCACTGCTCCCGGGTGTGGGTGATGGTCGGCAGGCCGTAGTGGCTGTCCACGGCGGTGTCGCCGTGGCCGGGGAAGTGCTTGGAGGTGGCCGCGACCCCGGCCCGCTGGTACCCCTTCACCTGGGCGGCGACGAGGCCGGCGACCGCGCGCGGGTCGGAGCCGAAGGAGCGGACGCCGATGACCGGGTTGGCCGGGTTGACGTTGACGTCGGCGACCGGGGCGTAGTTCTGGCGGATGCCGAGGGCGGCGAGTTCGGCGCCCGCGATCTCCGCGGCCCGGCGGGCGTCGGCGTGCGAGCGGCCGGCGCCGAGGGCCATCGCGCCGGGCAGCAGGGTGGCGGGCTCGCCCACCCGGCAGACGATGCCGTGCTCCTGGTCGGTGGAGATGAGCACGGGGACGGGGACGGGCTGCGCGAGGGCGGCCTGCTGGATGCCGTTGGAGAGGTCGGCGATCTGGTGCGGGTCGCGGGTGTTGTGGGCCCAGGTGAAGTAGATGATCCCGCCGACGTGGTAGCGCGCGACCAGCTCGGCGGCCGTGCGGACCCCGATCTCGGCGAGGTTGGCGTCGACGTCGGCCTGGTCCGGGGCGGTCGCGGAGTGCCCGTACACCCGCATCACGAAGAGCTGGCCGACCTTCTCCTCCAGGGACATGCGGTCGACGATCCGCCGGAGCCTCCGGTCGTCGTACCGCTCGGGCGCGGCCTGGACGGGGGCGCCCGCCCCGGTGACGGCGGCGACCGCGGCGGCGGCGGTGACCGCGAGGAGGGTGCGGCGGGAGGGGGTGGGGGAGGGGACGGGAGCGGGGGCGGTGGCGGGGG
>JNWL01000029.1 GCA_000716465.1 Streptomyces bikiniensis | reverse complement strand
ACGGCATACGAGATTCGCCTTAGTCTCGTGGGCTCGGAGATGTGTATAAGAGACAGGACCGGGGTCGGGTGACTGGGAGGGCTGGGAACCGGGGGCTGGGGGAGACCGGAAGGACTCGCGACCGGGCGACCGGAGACCTGCCACCTCAGACCCTCAGCTCCCTTGCCGCCTCGCTCCCAGCCCCGGCCCCGCTCCCAGCCCCGGCCCCGATCCCAGCCCCGGCCCCGGTCCTGCCCCGGCCTCGGTCTCGATCCCGGCCCCGGTCCCGGTTCCGCCCCGGCCTCGGTCTCGATCCCCGCCCCGGCCCCGATCCCGCCCCGATTCCGCCCCGGCCCCGGTCTCGATCCCGGTCCCAGCCCCGCTCCCGTCCTCCCCGCCGCTCAAACCCCCGGCTGCTCCCGCTCCAACACCTCGCGCGTGCTCGGCCCGTACACGCCCAGCGGATCGCCCTGGATCGACCGCCAGCGCTGGAACTCGCGCACGGCCTCCCGGACCTTGTTGCCGTAGCGGCCGTCGACGGGGCCGAAGTAGACCCAGGCGGCCCGCAGCCGCCACTGGAGGTCCTCCACCTCGGGCCCCCGGTCGCCGTAGCTGAGGGTGGCGACCTCCCGCTCGGGCTCCTCCGTCTCCTCCGGGGTCCGCGAGGGCGTCGCGCCCGTCGCCGACGGCGCGGTCGTCGGCGACGCCGAGGCCGTGACGGAGGGAGGGGCGGCCGCGCCGGTCGACGCGCCGGGGCTCGCCGTCGCGCCGGAGGCCGAGGCGGAGGGAGTGGCCGTGGCGGACGGGGAAGCGGAGGGCGACGCGGACGTCCGGCGCGGCGTCGGGGACGACGACGCCGGCTCCGGGCTCTCCGAGGAGGGGGACGGCTCCTCCGACACGGCCAGGTTCAGGGACGCGCTCGTCGTCACCTCGGGCACGGCCGCCCGGTCGTCCGTCCGGTCCGCGCCGCCCAGGGCGGTCGCCGCCAGGGCCGCCGTCCCCGCCACCGCGACGGCGGCCACCGCCGCGATCGCGGCGCCGCGCCTGCGGCCCCGGGGCCGGCCCCCGCCGGACGGGGGCGGCACCTCGCCGGCCCCGCGCAGCAGCAGCGGCATCGTCTCGAAGGGGTCGCCCCCGGCGCCGGCCTCGTACGGGTGGCCTCCCGGGTGCTCCCCGGGGTACTCCTCCGGACGGCCCGCCGCCAGTCGGGCGGTCGGCGGACCCGCGTCGGCGCCCCCCGCCCCGTACGCACCCGCTCCTCCCCCGTACGCATCCGCACCCGCCCCGTACGCACCCTCTCCCGCGGCGAAGGTCCCCCTCCCGGAGGCGTCCGCCCCGTAACCCCCCGCCCCCTCCGGCGCGTCCAGCGTCACGTACGGGCGGATCCGCAGCGGATCGAAGTCCTCGGCCGCCGCCAGTTCCGCCCGGGCGCAGGCGCAGCCAGGTCTGTGTACACCGCATTCAGGACAGACGTGTCCGGTCATGATGGGTCCCCTCCCCGAGGCAACTGCGAGCGATTATGCAGCCCACCCCCTTCCAGTGGGGGAACAGTCGTGCCCCTCCACAGGCCATAACCGGACATTCGGACCAGGATGGAGGAACCGTCCGAGGAGAAGAGCCGCCCGTCAGGCCCCCGACCCGCCGAGGAGACGCCCATGGCCCAGGACCTACGCCCGTCCCCGTCCGGCGGCGCCCCCGCATCCGGGGACGGGCAGCGCCACAGCACCGTCCTCGTCGCGATCGGCGCGCTGCTGCTCGGCATGCTGCTCGCCGCACTCGACCAGACCATCGTCTCCACCGCCCTGCCGACCATCGTCAGCGAGCTCGGCGGCATGGAACACCTCTCCTGGGTGGTCACCGCCTACATGCTGGCGTCCACCGCCGCCACCCCCCTCTGGGGCAAGCTCGGCGACCAGTACGGGCGCAAGAAACTCTTCCAGGCCGCCATCGTCATCTTCCTCATCGGCTCCGCCCTCTGCGGCATCGCCCAGAACATGCCGCAGCTCATCGGCTTCCGCGCCCTCCAGGGCCTCGGCGGCGGCGGGCTCATGGTCCTGTCCATGGCGATCGTCGGCGACCTCGTCCCGCCCCGGGAGCGCGGCAAGTACCAGGGCCTCTTCGGCGCCGTCTTCGGCGCCACCAGCGTCCTCGGCCCCCTCCTCGGCGGCCTCTTCACCGAGCACCTCACCTGGCGCTGGGTCTTCTACATCAACCTGCCGATCGGGATCGTCGCCCTCTTCGTGATCGCCGCCGTCCTCCACATCCCGGTCCGCTCCACGAAGCACACCATCGACTACCTCGGCACCTTCCTCATCGCCTCGGTCGCCACCTGCCTGGTCCTCGTCGCCTCCCTCGGCGGCACCACCTGGGCCTGGGGATCGCCGCAGATCATCGGCCTCGCCGTCCTCGGAGCCGTCCTCCTCGTCTGGTTCGTGTACGTCGAGGGGCGGGCGGCCGAGCCCGTGCTGCCGCTCAAGCTGTTCCGGAGCCGGACCTTCACCCTCGTCTCGGTCATCAGCTTCGTCGTCGGCTTCGCGATGTTCGGCGCGATGACCTACCTGCCGACCTTCCTCCAGGTGGTGCAGGGCGTCACCCCGACCATGTCCGGCGTCCACATGCTGCCCATGGTCCTCGGCCTGCTGCTCACCTCCACCGCCTCCGGCCAGGTCGTCAGCCGCACCGGCCGCTGGAAGGTCTTCCCCGTCGCCGGCACCGCCCTCACCGCGATCGGCCTGCTCCTCCTCCACCGCCTGACGGAGACCAGCTCCACCTGGGAGATGAGCGCGTACTTCTTCGTCTTCGGCGCCGGACTCGGCCTGGTCATGCAGGTCCTCGTCCTCGTCGTGCAGAACGCCGTCTCCTACGAGGACCTGGGCGTCGCCACCTCCGGGGCCACCTTCTTCCGCTCCATCGGCGCGTCCTTCGGCGTCGCCGTCTTCGGCACGATCTTCACCAACCGGCTCACCTCCGAGCTGGAGGACGTCTTCGCCGCGGCGGGTCCCGGCCTCCCGCCCGGCGTCGGGCCCGGACAGGTCGCCGCCGACCCGCGCGCCGTCGCCCAGCTCCCGCCCGAGCTGCGCCCCTCCGTGCTCCACGCGTACTCCACGTCCATCACCGACGTCTTCCTGTACGCGTCACCCGTCGTCCTCGTCGCCTTCGTCATCGCCTGGTTCCTCAAGGAGGACCGGCTCCGCACCTCGGTCACCGCGCCCGACACCACGCAGACCCTCGCCTCCAACCCGGTCGAGCGCTCCTCGTACGACGAGTGCGCCCGCGCGCTGTCCGTCCTCGGCTCCCGCGAGGGGCGCAAGGCGGTCTACGTGAAGATCACCGAGCGCGCCGGGCTCGACCTGCTGCCCGCCGCGAGCTGGCTGCTGCTGCGCATCCGCCGGCACGGCACCGTGGAGCCCGCCCGGCTGGCCGAGACCACCCCTGTGCCGCTGCGGGCGATCACGGAGGCGTCCCGTCAGGTGGAGGAGCGGCGCCTGGTCACCCGCGAGGGCCTTCAGCTGATCCTCACCGAGGAGGGCGTACGGGTCTCCACCCTGCTCGCCAAGGCGCGGGAGGACTCGCTCGCCGAACTCCTCGGCGACTGGTGGGGCCCCGAACGGCCCACCGACCTGGTGAAACTCGTGGAGGAACTGACGGCCGAACTGAGCGGCTCCGACGCGGAACGCCCCCGCGGCACGGAACCGCCCCGCGACCACCACGCGTGAGCGGGTGGTCCGATCCCCGCCGGCAGGCGCGCTCCCGTCGTCCGGCGGAGTGCGTCCGCGCCCCCGGGACCGCTCACAGCTCCTTGCCGTACCAGACCTCCACGTACGGGCCGGTGCAGTACGCCGGTATCTCCGCGTACCCGTGGCGCGCGTACAGGTTCCGCGCCTCGATCAGGTCCAGGCGCGTGTTGAGGACCATCCGGCGGGCGCCGAGCGCGCGGGCGGCGTCCTCCAGTTCCGCCAGGAGGGCCCCGGCGCCGCCCCGGCCCCGGAACGCGGGCCGCAGGTAGACCCGGGTCAGCTCGGCGCGGACCCCGCCGCCGTCGCCGCCGTCGTCCAGGAGGAGCACCCCGCCGCACCCGGCCGGCTCGCCCCCGAACCGGGCGACCCGGAAGTCACCGGTCGGCGGGGCGAGCAGCCCGGCCCCGTCGTCCGCCAGCCCCGCGTCGATCTCGGCCGCCGTCGCGGGCCGCTTCCAGTACCGGCTGGCGACCTCGTCGTAGTAGTCACGGCGCAGGGCGGTGGCGTCCGGCGTGTCGACGCGCTCGGGAGAGAAGGTCCAGGTCACGCGCGCCATTGTGGGACGCGCGCGACCGGCGGCGCAGCCGGATTTCCCGGGCTCAGCCCTTCGGCGCCGCCTGCTGGACGACCTCGAACGACCACAGGGTCGACCCGGACGCGGCGGGCTTCGGCCGCTCGCCCCCGCCCTCGCCGCCACCCTGGTGGGCGGCCCGCATGGAACCGTTCATCCAGTTCTGGAAGTCCTCCTCGCTGCGCCAGCGGGTGTACACCAGGTACTGGTCGGTCCCCTCCAGGGGCCGCAGCAGTTCGAACCACTCGAACCCGTCGGACCCCTCCACGGCCCCGGCCCGCGAGGCGAACCGCTGCTCCAGCACCTCGCGCTGCTCGGCCGGCACGGTTAGGACGTTGATCTTCACGATGCTCATGAGGGGAAGCATATGACCCGCACTCCTCCCGCCCTCCCGGCGGACATGGTACGGACCCTGGCTGCGCGCTGGCTGGCCCGGCTCGGGGACGGTGACGGGGACTTCGTCGTTTCGCCGGTCGGGTTGTGGCTGGCGCTCGGGGCCGTCGCGGCCGGGGCGCGAGGGCGGACCGGTGAGGAGCTGCGCGGCCTGCTCGGGGTCGGCGGGGAGGCGGCGGCCGGGGCCGTGACCGGGGTCGGGCGGCGGCTCGGGGAGACGGGCGGGGTCGGGGCGGCCACCGGCGTGTGGGCCCGGGTGCCGGTCCGCGAGGAGTTCCGGAGGGGGCTGCCGGACGTGCGGTTCGGGGAGTTGGGCGAGGGCGCCCAGGGCGTGCTCGACGCGTGGGCGCGGGAGGCCACCGGCGGGCGGATCGACGGGCTGCCGCTCGTGCTCGACGGCTCCGAGGAGCTCGTGCTGCTCAACGCCCTGGCCCTGAAGGCCTCCTGGGCCGTGGCCTTTCCCCGGCACCTCACCCGTGACGAGCCCTTCACCGACGGGGGCGGACGCACCCGGCCCGTGCCGACCATGCGGCGGAGGGTCCCCGCCGCTTCGGTCTGGTCCGCGGGCGGAGCCACCGTCGTGGAGCTGCCCTGTGCGGGAGAGAGGGCCGCACTGGTGCGGTGCGTGCTCGGTGCGGAAGGGGCCGGGCCGGGGGACGTGCTGCCCGCCGCCTGGGCCGGCCCCGGGGCCCGGAAGCGGCTCGCCGCCGACGCCGCCGACCTCCTCCTGCCGCGCTTCACCCTCCGTACGGAGACGGAGGTGAACGCACACCTGGCCGCGTTCGGCCTCGACCTGGCCCTGCGTCCCGGAGCCGACTTCTCCGGCCTCTCCCCGGCCGGCCTGTTCATCGACAAGGTGGTGCAGGAGGCGGTGGTCGAGGTCGCCGAGGAGGGCGTCGAGGCGGCGGCCGCCACCCAGGTCAGGATGGCCCGCAGCGCGGCCGCGCCCCGGCCGGAGGCCGTGGAGCGGATCGCCTTCGACCGGCCCTTCGGCGTGGTCGTCCTCGACTCCGAGGGGGAGCTGCCGCTCTTCGCGGGGTGGCGGTCGAGCGCGCCGTCCGCCGAGAAACAGTAGCCATGTACATAGTAGCCATGTAATCTATTGTCATGGACAAGGACGCGCCCGGCCCCACGCCCGGCTTCCTGGTGTGGCGGCTCGCCAACAAATGGCGCGTCGCGGTCGATCGCGCGGTGGCCCCGCTGGGCCTCACCCACGCGCAGTACTCCCTGGTCGCGTCGCTGTACGGCATGCAGCGCGACGGCGAGCGGCCCAGCCAGCGCAGGCTCGCCGACCACACCGGCATGGAGGCGCTGTACGTCTCGAAGCTGGCGCGCGCCCTGGAGTCGGCCGGCCTGGTCGAGCGCACCCGCGACCCCCGCGACCCGCGCGCCGTGCAGCTCGCCCTCACCGAACGGGGCCGGACCGTCACCCGGCAGGCCGTCGCGGTGGTCCAGGAGCTGCTCCGGCAGCTCATGGAACCCCTCGGCGGCCTCGACGGCCCCGGGACCCGCGCGTTCACCGAGGAGCTGACGGCCCTGCTCGACGTACCCCTCGCTCCGCCCCCGGCGTCGAGTCCGCCGCCGGACGACCAGAACACCCGGAGGGAAACGCCATGACCACCACCGCCGACCCCCGCACCCTCGCCCTGGCGCACTACGCCGCCCGCGGCGTCCTGGAGCACGTCCTGGCCCGGCACGGCGCCACGTTCCAGCAGCAGGTCGCCCTGCGCGCCGCCGTCACCGCCGAGACCCCGCAGACGCCGGACGGACTCGTCGCCCTGGTCCGGGGCTCCCTCAAGGCCGATCCGGCCGACATCCGCGCCGCCCTCGACGGCCTGCTGGCCGAGCGGCTGCTCGTCGCGGACGGCGCACACCTGCGCCCCACGGCCGCGGGGCGCGCACTGCTCGCCGCCGTCGGCGCGGAGACCGCCCCCGTCACCGCCCGCATCTGGGGCGGCATACCCGCCGAGGACCTGGCCGCCACCGGCCGCGTCCTCGCCCTGGTCACCGAGCGCGCCAACGCGGAACTCGCGGCGCTGACCACCTCCTGACCCGGATCGCACGGAGGCGCGGCCCGGTGGAGCGGCTCCCGAAGCACGGGCCGCACCGGCCGGTGGGGCCGGTCCGCGAAGGTGGTGAAGGTGGTGAAGGAGCGGGCGGGGACGGTCCCGGCGGCGGCCGGCCGCGGAGCGCGGACGGCACCCCGGTCCCGGTCCGCGACCGCAGGGCCGGCGCCCCGTCCCGCACCCACCGGTTCTCGGCGAACGCGCAGGTCGTCATCGACGCCGACCCCCGCCCGGTCGTCGCGGCGGCCCGGCCGGCGCCGGGCGACGAGGCCGACGCGCACGCCTGGCGCGAGCCGGACCCTCCGCAACACCCCTCAGTCGACCACGCGCGCGACCAGCAGGCCGTCGTAGCCCTTCGAGCCGACCGTCTGGAACGCGGTCGCGTCCAGACGCGGTTCGCGGGCGACCAGTTCGATCATCTCGCGAGTGCCGGTGATCGCCGGGTCGTCCGGGTGCTCGGTGGCGACCCTGCCGCCCCGCACCACGTTGTCGACCACGATCACCGTGCCCGGCCGGGAGAGCTTCAGGGCCCACTCCACGTAGCGCGGGTTGTTGACCTTGTCCGCGTCGATGAAGAACAGGTCGAACGGGCCCGCGCCCTCCGCCTCCAGCTTCGGCAGGCTGTCCAGGGCCGCGCCCGTGCGGACCTCCACGAGCTCGTCCAGCCCGGCGCGGGCGATGTTCGCGCGGGCGACGTCGGCGTGGGCCGGGTCGTACTCCAGGGTGATCAGACGCCCGTCGGCCGGCAGCGCGCGGGCCAGCCAGATCGTGCTGTAGCCGCCGAGGGTGCCGATCTCCAGGATGTTCCGCGCTCCCTGCACCCGGGCGAGGAGATGGAGCAGCTTCCCCTGGTTGGGGGCGACGGCGATCTCCGGCAGGCCGGCCGCCGTCGAGGCGGTGAGCGCGGCGGACAGCGCCTCGTCGCCCGGGGCGAGCAGTTCGGTGAAGTAGCGGTCGACGTCCGTCCATTGAGAGTTGGTCATGCGGTCGAACGTACACCCGCGACGGGGGCCCGGCGGCGCCGCGACGCCCGTACGGTCAGGATCACCGCGATCACCGCGAGCAGCGCCCCGCCGCCCACCGTCAGGAGCCAGACGGGGAGTCCGGCGACGGTCAGCAGCCGGTCGGTGTGGATCACTTCGCGGTACGGGGTGTCGGCCACCCGCCGCAGGTGGTGGTCGTCGTCGATCCGCCCCGGGTTCGGGAACTCCTGCTCCAGGACGGTCAGGTGCACCGGCCCGCCGCCCGCGAGCGCGGCCACCGCGCCCTCCGGCCGCTCGATCCGCCCCGCGAAGGTCACCTCGGGCCGGTCGCCGCCGATGGCCGAGCGGGGCTCCATCCTGTGGTCGGAGAGGACGGCCAGGCCGAGGGTCTGGGGCGTCTTCGCCAGCCGCGACAGCCGCATCGGGTAGACCGGCTCGGACGAGGCGAAGGCGATCCGCAGCGGGGTCAGCTCGCCCCGCAGGACGGCGCCCTTCTTCTCGGGCGCGAGGCGGACCGCGACGTACTCCCACTTCCGGTCGACGTACGGCCGGAGCGCGCCGGTCAGCCGGTCGGGCAGGTCGAAGCCGTTCGTGCGCAGCCAGCCGCCGAGCGCGCCCGGGTCGGTGGCGGTCAGCCGGGCCACGTCGAAGGGGCCGAGCCGCTCGCGGCCCACGACGCCGACGCCGGTACCCGCGCCGGGCATCGCCCCGGCCCCGTCCCCGTCATCGGTGTCGAACGGCCAGTCGTCCTCGCGCGGCCAGAAGTAGGGGCGGTCGCGCCGCTCGGGCGCGGTGAGCCGGTCGATCTGGTCGAACAGCTCCGGATCACCGAGGGAGACGTCGGCCCGGCTCGGCACCGGCATGATCCAGGCCGCCCGCTCGGCGTCCCCGTGCACGCGGAAGCGCATCACGATCGTCTCGGTGCGCCCGTCCCAGCGCACCGCCGACTCCTCGCGGTCGACACCGATCCGCCGCGACGCGTCCGGGATCATCGCGCCGCAGCCGCAGGCGTGCGCCGGTGCGACGAGCGAACCGGTCTGGAGCCCGAGCAGCGCGACGAAGGCCGTCAGGAATCTTCTGATCAGGATGCCGTGTGTCCCCCACATGGCAGCTCGGACGTCCGGGAGGAGGATCCGGTTCCTCGGGGGCGAGGTGCGGGAACGCCGCAGGCCCCGCCCCTCCGTGAGGAGGGCGGGGCCTTGCGTGTGCGCGCTGTGCGGTGGCAGGACTTCTCAGTACCAGCCGTTGGCCTGCCAGAACGCCCAGGCGGCGTTCGGGGAGCCGTAGCGCTCGTTCATGTAGTTGAGACCCCACTTGATCTGGGTGGCGGGGTTCGTCTTCCAGTCGGAGCCGGCCGAGGACATCTTCGAGGCCGGGAGGGCCTGGACCAGGCCGTAGGCGCCGCTGGAGGAGTTGGTGGCCTTGTGGTTCCAGCCGGACTCGTGGGCCACGATCTTGCTGAAGGAGGCGTACTGCGAGGCGGGAACGATCTGTCGCGCGACATCCTGCGGGCTGGCGGCCGAGGCCGAGCCCGTCGTGCCGAGCACCGCACCCGACGCACCCAGCAACACGGCTGCGGAGGCGGCGAAGGTCTTCTTGCGGGCGGCGACACGAGTGGTGAGCGAGCGAATCAAGGTTTCTACCTAACTTCGGGGACAGAGGTCGCGCCGGGCGTTTTCGGCAAGCCGGAACCAGAGCCCGGGGGACCCGGGAACGGGGGGAACCGGTCTGCCCGAGGCGCTGCGGTGAGCACCGGCTGCCTGGCGACGTCCACCAGAGAAGCAGGGCCGGAACGCCGATGCAACGACCCCCTGTACGAGGGAGGTTCGGACCCGGGAGGAACGTCCCGGGGGCGGGAGGGGGCGCGTTTCCGCAGGTTGCGCGGGTGTAGGGAGGTCTTTGGGCGGTTTCGTACGCCTACTATTCCGGCTCGTACGTGACCTGGGTCCTGTGGGGCGCCTCACTCGCAGGGGCCCCTTCCGGGCCCTCGAATGTGACCTGGGCCTCGAAGTTCGCCCGCCTCGTCGCCCGCCGCAGCGCCCTCAGGAGCGTGCCGCCGACCGTGAGCGTGAGGACCACGGTGAGCACGGCCCGGCCGAGGTCCCAGCCGAGGGAGGTGGCGGTGACGTAGGCGAGGAAGCGGACCAGGTTCTCGTGCAGCGGGGCGCCCGGCTGGAAGGAGATCCCGCTGCTCAGGCCCTGGAGCAGGACCCAGCCCTGGAGGTTCATGACCGTGCCGTACGCGAACGCCGCCACGAAGCCGTACGCGGAGAGCATCAGGAGCTCGCCCCGGCCCCGGAGCGTCCGCTGCCCCGGCAGCAGCCCGGCGCCCATCGTGAACCAGCCCATCGACAGCATCTGGAACGGCATCCAGGGGCCCACACCGCCCGTGAGCAGCGCGGACGCGAACATCGTCACCGCGCCGAGGACGAAGCCGAAGCCCGGGCCCAGGACCCGGCCGCTCAGCACCATCAGGAAGAACATCGGCTCCAGGCCGGCCGTCCCCGCCCCCAGCGGGCGCAGCGCCGCGCCCACGGCGGCGAGCACCCCCAGCATCGCGACCGCCTTCGCGTCCATGCCGGAGTCCGCGATCGTCGCCACCACGACGGCGACGAGCAGCGGCAGCAGGGCCGCGAACAGCCACGGAGCGTCACCGGCGTGTGACGTCACGGCCGAGTCGGCGTCCGCGAACAGGGGCCAGCAGAAGGCGGCGATCCCGATCAGGGAGACGAGGGCGAGGGCGGCGACGGAGCGGGGGCCGAGGCGGAGGGCGCTCACCGCGCCTCCTCCAGGGCCCGCTCCACCTGCTCGACCGTGAGCCACGGCTGCGGGGCCAGGACCTTGGCGACCTGGGGCGAGAACGCGGGCGAGGAGACCACGACCTCGGCCGTCGGGCCGTCCGCGACCACCTCGCCGTCCGCGAGGATCACCACCCGGTGGGCCAGCTCGGCCGCCAGCTCCACGTCGTGCGTGGCGAGCACGATCGCGTGCCCGTCCGCCGCGAGGGCGCGCAGGTGCTCGACCAGGCGGGCCTTGGCCGCGTAGTCCAGGCCCCGGGTCGGCTCGTCCAGGAGGAGCAGCGGGGGGCGGCCGGTCAGGACGACGGCCAGGGCGAGGGCGAGGCGCTGGCCCTCGGAGAGGTCCCGGGGGTGCGTGTCGTCCGCGACGCCCGGCAGCAGCTCGGACACCAGGGCCCGGCAGGTGCCGTCCGCCGCGCCCGCGTCCGCGTCGGCCGCCGCGCACTCGGCGGCGACGGTGTCCGCGTACAGCAGGTCCCTCGGCTCCTGCGGCACCAGGCCGACCTGGCGGATCAGCTCGCGGGGATCGGTGGCGTGGGGGGCGCGGCCCGCGATCCGGACGGTGCCGGAGGTGGGGGCGATCATGCCGACCAGCGCGGACAGCAGGGTCGACTTCCCGGCGCCGTTCCGTCCCATGAGGGCGACGGTCTCGCCCGGGTCGACGCGGAGGTCGATCGCGCGGAGGGCCTCCACGCGGGCGCGGCGGACGTGGAGGGAGGCGGTGAGGACGAGGGGGGTGGCGGGGTGTGGCTGCTCGCCCTGTGGCCGCCGTCGCCGCCGCGAGAAGAGGGAGAAGCCCCCACCCCTCCCCCCATGCCCTCGGGCGTGGGGGGAGGGGTGGGGGAGGGGCCCCGCAGGGACACCCGCCCCGATCAGCGGCTCCAGGCGCTCCTTCAACCCCCCCGCCCTCCGCCTCGCGTCCCGCACCGTGAGCGGCAGGGGGGTCCAGCCCGCCAGGCGGCCCAGGGTGACCACCGGGGGGTGGATCGGGGAGACGGACATGACGGCGGACGGGGGGCCCATGACCGCCTCCGGGAGGAGGAGGACCTGGTCCGCGTACTGGACGACGCGTTCGAGGCGGTGCTCGGCGAGGAGGACCGTCGTGCCGAGGTCGTGGACCAGGCGCTGGAGGACCGCGAGGACGTCCTCCGCCGCCGACGGGTCGAGCGCGGAGGTCGGCTCGTCGAGGACGAGGACCTTGGGGTGCGGCGTGAGGACGGAGCCGATCGCGACCCGCTGGCGCTGCCCGCCGGAGAGCGTCGCGATCGGCCGGTCGCGGAGTTCGGCGAGGCCGAGGAGGTCCAGGGTCTCCTCGACCCGGCGCCGCATGACGCCGGGCGCGAGCCCCAGGGACTCCATCCCGTACGCGAGCTCGTCCTCGACCGTGTCGGTGACGAAGTGGGCCGACGGGTCCTGCCCCACCGTGCCCACCACGTCCGCCAGTTCGCGCGGCGGATGCGTACGGGTGTCCCGGCCGTCGACCGTCACCCGGCCGGTCAGCGTGCCGCCCGTGAAGTGGGGGACCAGGCCCGAGACCGCGTTCAGGAGGGTCGACTTGCCCACGCCCGAGGGGCCCACCAGGAGGACCAGCTCCCCCTCCGGGACGGTGAGGTCGAGGTTCCTGAGGGTCGGCTCGGTGTCCTCCTCGTACCTCACCGAGACGTTCTCGAAGCGGATCACGGGTTCTCCTCGGGTACGGGGGCCACGAACGCCGGCACCAGGCCCAGCAGGACCGACAGCGCGGGCAGCAGCGGCAGCTCCGGGGCCGCCAGGGGGACCACCCCGGGGTGCAGCGCCTCCGGGGCGTACGCGTTCGCCCGGATCATCAGGACCGCGACCGCCACCCCGGACCCGGCCACCAGCCAGGACCGGGCGCCCCAGCGGTCGGGCCGGTACCGGGTCCGTACGGTCCGGCGCCCGCCGAGCCGGAGCCCGGCCACGGCGGCGAGCAGCCCGGCGCCGAGCAGCGGGAGCCCGTACCCTGCGCCCTCCGCCGCGAGCAGCCCGTACGAGCCCGCGCAGATGCCGAGGAGCCCGCCGAGGGTCAGGACGTTCGTGGTGCGGCGCACGGCCGCCGGGACGCGGGCCGTGCGCCCGTACCCCCGTGCGTCCATGGACGCCGCCACCGCGATCGAGCGTTCGAGGGCCCCCTCCAGGACCGGCAGGCCGATCTGGAGGACCGCCCGGACCCCGCCCGTGGGGCGGCCCCGCAGCCGGCGGGCGGTCCGCAGCCGGGCCACGTCGGCGACCATGTTCGGCGCGAAGGTCATCGCCACGACGACGGCGACCCCCGCCTCGTACAGGGCACCCGGCAGCGACTTGAGCAGCCGCGCCGGGTTGGCGAGCGCGTTCGCGGCGCCCACGCAGATCAGCAGGGTCGCCAGCTTCGCGCCGTCGTACACCGCGAAGAGCACCTGCTCGGCCGTCACCCGGCCCCCGATCCGCACCCCCTGCGCCCAGCTGGGCAGCGGCACCTCGGGCAGGGTGAAGAGGAGGTGCGCGCCCGGGATCGGGGAGCCGAGGAACACGGAGAAGAGGACGCGGAGGGCCACCACGAACAGACCCAGCTTCACGAACGCGCCGTACGAGCGGGCCCAGGGCGCGTCCGTGCGGCGGGCCGCGACGACATAGCCGGCGACGCCGACGACCAGGCCGAGCAGCAGCGGGTTGGTGGTGCGGGAGGCGGCGACGGCCAGGCCGAGCGCCCACAGCCACCACGCGCCCGCGTGCAGGGCGTTGGCCCGGCTCGCGACGGGAGCCGTGAGCACGCTCCGGAGGGGGCCGGGGAACACGGTACGACCGGGAGCGGTGCTCATCCGCGGCGGCGGGCCTTCCAGACCGCCGCCCCGCCGAGCGCCAGGACGGCCGCCCCGCCGACGAGCGCGCCGACGGACGGGCCGCCCCCACCGTCGTCCTGCTTCTTCGCCGCGGCGGGGGAGGCCGCGGCGGTCGGCTCCTCGCCCACCTCCTCGCCGCAGCCCCGCGCCGGATAGCCCGCGATCCCGCACAGCATGGCCCCGCTGTCGTACCGCAGCGGCTTCGCCACGGCGGCGAGCGCCTCCGCGCCGGTCGCGTCGGGGCGGACCTGCGCGCAGCCGGTCGTGACGCGCGGGGTCGGCGGGGCCTCGCCGGGCGGCGCGTCGGCCGGGCCGCCGAAGTCGACGACGACCGCGATCCGCTTCGTGCCGTCCTTCGCCGCCACGCCCCCGCAGATCCGGGCGAAGTCCGGGGCGGCGGTGGGTCTGGCGGTGTCGTCGGCCTCCTTGCTGACCGCGAAGCGGAAGCCGACCGCGTCGCCGTCGGCGGGCCGGGCGGTCGCCGGGCCCTGCGTGGCGTACGCCCAGGGCTTGCCGCCGTCGCTCTCCCAGTACGACCAGTAGCGGTAGCCGGCGGCGTGCGCCGGGGCGGCCGCGACCCCGGCGAGGGTCAGCAGCGCCCCGGCCGCGGCGCCCGCGACCCTGGCGGTGGTCCTGGCCGTGGGGGTCCCGACGGCGGTGGCGGTCACTTCTTGCGGCCGCTCAGGAGGAAGCCGATGCCGACGCCGACGACCGTGCCGATGCCGATGATCCACCAGAGGTCGAAGCCGGAGTCCTCCTCGTCGGCGGTGGAGGAGTCGGAGGCGGAGGTGTCGGGGCTCTTGGGCGCGGGCCCGGCGGCGTTGAGCCGTTCGACCAGGTCGACCGAGCCGAACTTGCGCGGGTCGGTCTCCGTCGCGCGGGCGGCCAGGATCAGCTGGGCGTAGGCGGCCGGGCCGCTCTCCTTCGCCCAGGCGGCGGAGTTCTTCTCCAGCCACTCCAGGGCGGGCATGGCCTCCTTGGAGGCGCCGGCGGCGGAGAGCGCGACGACGGCGTCGGCGGTGTTGCCGAAGTCGGGCTGCTCGGTGGTGTCGGCGGCGCCCGGCATCGGCGGCTGGACGAGGTGGTGGGTCGTCGCGAGCGTCTTCGCCAGGTAGGAGGCGCCGTTCAGGGCGACCCGCTCGGGGGTCGGCTTCGGCAGGTCGGTGCAGGTGGGGGCCTGCTCGGGGGAGGCCTTGGTGGCGACCATGCTCTTGCCGAGCCCGGCGAGGGTCGCGGCGGCGGTGGCGTCGGCGTTGGCGAACAGCTTCCCGGCCTTGTCCGGCTGGTACGCGAAGGCGCCGGGGCCCTCCTCGTCCGAGCAGGGCAGGGCGAAGGTGAGGAGCGCGTCGTAGGGGGAGCGGCCCTCGGCGGAGGTGAACTCGCCGGGGCGCACGCCGGTCGCGGCGAGCGCGCCGACGACGACGGAGGTCGAGTTGGCGTCGCTGGCGCCGCCCGCGCCGTAGCCCCAGCCGCCGTCCTTGTTCTGCACGGACTTCAGCCAGTCGGACCCGGCCTTGACGGCCTGGTCGGCCTTCCCGGGGGCGGCGCTCTGGCGGCGGACGGCGGCGAGCGCCTGGACGGCGGCGGCGGTGGCGTTGGTATCCCGCATCGTCTTCGCGTCGCAGGGCTTCGCGGCGTCCGCGCGGTAGGAGGGGAAGGCGCCGTCCTCGCACTGCTGGCCGAGCAGCCACTCCACGGCCTGGTCGGCGGGCTGGTAGCCGGTGGCGCGCTGGGCGAGGAAGGAGAGCGACTGGCGCCAGACGCCGTCGTACGTCGGGTCCTTCGTGCCGTACAGACCGGCCGGGAGCTTCCCGGCGGAAGGGGTCGGGGAGGGGGCGGCGGTGGCCGGCCCGGCTGCTCCGGTGCCGAGTACGGCGACGGCGGCGAGCGCGGTGGCGGCGGCGCGGCGGACGGTGTTCATGGGGCCCTCTCCTGCGGCCGGGCACGGCACGCCTCGGGCACCGGGCTCCGGCTCCGTATTCCTCGACGGTGCCGGCGGTCACGTCCCGTCCGGGGCATTCCGACTTACCACCCCAAGGCGGTTAACGGCTGCGGGTCAGTACCGGATTTCCACCGGTTTCCCCCCGTACGGGCATGATGACGACCCGCTTACTGTACCGGCCCGTACGCGCTGCTCACGGTGGGTGTGAGCGGCCTCGCACCGGCCCGCGGAAACGGACGGGCCGTCACGTCCGGCCCTGTGCGAAACTCCTGCGACCGCCGCCGGACGATCACCGTCCGGTGGCGATCGACAGGGGTGGGGGACAAGGGGTGGGGAAGAGGATGCGCAAGGGGACGGCGGTCCGGGCGGCCGTGGTCATGGCCGTGGTGCTCGGCGCCGCGGGCTGCGGCACGGGCGACGGCGGGACGGACGGCGGGGGGAAGCGGGGCGGGGCGTCCGCCGCCCCCTCGGCGACGCCCCGGGCCGAGGACACCGGTCCGGTCACGAAGGCCTCGGCCCAGGCGGACATCGAGGCGGCGGCCGCGGACGCGGGGGCCCCGGCCGACGATCCGGACTGGGCGAAGATGACCGCGGCCCGGTGCGGGGCCGGTTACCACGGTTACGGGACGGAGGACGAGAAGGTCGACTTCGGCCGGTACGAGGCGGTGGTCGGCGAGCTGCGCGAACGCGGCTGGCAGCCGTCGGGGGAGGCGCCCGAGCGCAAGGACGAGAACGGGACGGTCCGGATCGCCCAGAAGATCTTCACGAAGCGGGGCTGGACCCTGACGGCGGAGTTCCGGGGCTTCGACACGGGACAGATCAGCGTGTCGGCCGCCGACAAGGCCTGCGTCGACGAGATCCGCTCCCGCGTCCGGATCCCCGAGGGTGGGACCGACGGGCAGTAGCCGAAGCCGGATCAGACCAGGGTCCCGATCAGGCCGAACCCCCGATCAGCCGGCACACCGTCTCGATGTCGACCTTCACCTGGGCGATCGAGGACCGCCCCGACAGCCAGGTGATCAGGGCCGAGTGCCAGGTGTGCTCGATCACCCGGACCGCCGACAGCCGCTCCGGCGTCGGCTGTCCGGTCCCCATCGCGTCCAGGATGATCGCGGTCGTCAGCCGGGAGACCTCGTCCACCTCGGCGCTCGCCCCCCGGTCCGCGAAGATCAGCGCCCGCACCATCGCGTCGGCCAGCTGCGGTTCCCGCTGGAGCGCCCGGAAGGCCCGCATCAGGGTCTCCGCGACCCGCTCCGCCGGGTCCGCGCCCGCCGGGGGCCGCTTCCGCAGCGTGGTGTGCAGGTGCCGGAGCTGGTCCTGCATCACCGCGACGAGCAGGTGGATCTTGGACGGGAAGTAGCGGTACAGCGTGCCCAGGGCCACGCCCGCCTCCTCGGCCACCTCCCGCATCTGCACGGCGTCGAACCCGCCCCGCGAGGCGAGCCGCGTGCTGGCGTCCAGGATGCGCCGCCGCCGCGCCTCCTGGCGCTCCGTGAGGGGTACGGCGGTGCCGTGGCCGAGGGCGTGGCCTGTGCCGTGCTCCGCTCTGTTCTCTGCGGTCATGGGGTCCCGTTCCGTGCGGTGGGGAGCGACAGTATGGCGGCGCCGCCGCCGTGGCGCGAATCACCCGCTCCGGATCTCACCGCGGCGCTACCTGCCGGTAGATTCTGTCCTTCCCGGACGGCCGGACGACGGCCCGGCAAGGATCGGACGACGGCCCGGCAAGGGTCGGGCGGCGGCCGGGAACGGCCGGTCGACGGGCGAGTCTGTAACTTGTTCTAGATTAACGCCAGCGGTTACGCTCCGGCGAAACGCACGCTCGAAGGGGGCCGCGCATGACCGCCGAGGCCGTAGAGGCAGGCCCCCGACAGGGCGTCACCGACCCCGGTGACATCCCCCGAGTTCTCGACCGTGCTCGAACAGGGGGGACCCCCACGTTGCGGATCGCTCTCCTCACGTACAAGGGGAACCCCTTCTGCGGAGGCCAGGGCGTCTACGTCCGGCACCTCTCCCGCGAACTGGCCCGCCTCGGCCACACCGTCGAGGTCATCGGCTCCCAGCCGTACCCGACCCTCGACGAGGGCGTGCCGCTCACCGAGATCGCCAGCCTCGACCTCTACCGGTCCCCGGACCCCTTCCGGACCCCGAAGCGCGACGAGTACCGCGACTGGATCGACGCCCTCGAAGTCGCCACCATGTGGACCGGCGGCTTCCCCGAGCCGCTCACCTTCTCCCTGCGGGCCCGCCGCATGCTCGCCGCCCGCCGCGGCGACTTCGACGTCGTCCACGACAACCAGACCCTCGGGTACGGACTCCTCGGCGGCCCCCGCGCGCTCGGCGCCCCCCTGGTCACCACGATCCACCACCCCATCACCGTCGACCGCGGCCTCGAACTCGCCGCCGCCGACGGCTGGAAGCGCCGCCTCTCGGTCCGCCGCTGGTACGCCTTCACCACCATGCAGAAGCGGGTCGCCCGCCGCCTGCCGTCCGTGCTCACCGTCTCCGGCACCTCCCGCCAGGAGATCGTCGAGCACCTCGGCGTACGCGAGGACCGCATCCGGGTCGTCCACATCGGCGCCGACACCGACCTCTGGTCCCCGGACCCCTCGGTCGCCGAGGTCCCCGGCCGGATCGTCACCACCTCCAGCGCCGACGTCCCCCTCAAGGGCCTGGTCCACCTGATCGAGGCGCTCGCCAAGCTCCGCACCGAGAACCCCGACGCGCACCTCGTCGTCGTCGGCAAGCGGGCCGAGGACGGCCCGGTCGCCCGGGCCATCGAGCGGTACGGCCTCGAAGGCGCCGTCGAGTTCGTGAAGGGCATCACCGACGCCGAGCTCGTCGACCTCGTCCGCTCCGCCCAGGTCTCCTGCGTGCCCTCGCTGTACGAGGGGTTCTCGCTGCCCGCCGCCGAGGCCATGGCCACCGGCACCCCGCTCGTCGCCACCACCGGCGGCGCGATCCCCGAGGTCGCGGGCCCGGACGGCGAGACCTGCCTCGCGGTGCCGCCCGGCGACGCGGGCGCCCTCGCCGCCGCCCTCGGCCGGGTCCTCGGCGACCCCGAGCTGCGCGCCCGGCTCGGCGCCGCCGGACGCGCCCGGGTCCTCGACCGCTTCACCTGGGCCCGCGCGGCCCAGGGCACGGCCGAGCTGTACCGCGAGGCGATCGCCCGCCGGGGCGCCGCCTCGCCAGGCCCCCGCCGGTGACCGGGACCGCGCACCCGCACGACCCGGGGAACCCCCGCCCGCACCACCCGAACGACCCCCACCCGCACCGCCCCCGTCCCGACCGCGAAGGCAGGCCCTCGTGCTGACCGTCGACTTCACCCGCTTCCCGCTCGCCCCCGGCGACCGCGTGCTCGATCTGGGCTGCGGTGCGGGCCGGCACGCCTTCGAGTGCTACCGGCGCGGCGCCCGGGTCGTGGCCCTCGACCGGAACGCCGAGGAGATCCGCGAGGTCGCCAAGTGGTTCGCGGCCATGGAGGAGGCCGGGGAGGCCCCCGCCGGCGCGACCGCCACCGCGATGGAGGGCGACGCCCTCAACCTGCCCTTTCCCGACGAGTCCTTCGACGTCGTCATCATCTCCGAGGTCATGGAGCACATCCCGGACGACAAGGGCGTCCTCGCCGAGATGGTCCGCGTCCTCAAGCCGGGCGGCCGGATCGCCGTCACCGTCCCCCGCTACGGCCCCGAGAAGGTCTGCTGGGCGCTCTCCGACGCGTACCACGAGGTCGAGGGCGGCCACATCCGCATCTACAGGGCCGACGAACTCCTCGGCAAGATCCGGCAGGCCGGCCTCAAGCCGTACGGCACCCACCACGCGCACGCGCTGCACTCGCCGTACTGGTGGCTCAAGTGCGCCTTCGGCGTCGACAACGACAAGGCGCTGCCGGTCCGGGCGTACCACAAGCTCCTGGTCTGGGACATCATGAAGAAGCCCGCCCTGACCCGGGTCGCCGAGCAGCTGCTCAACCCGGTCGTCGGCAAGAGCTTCGTGGCGTACGCGACCAAGCCGCACCTCCCGAAGGCCGATGCCGCGTGACGAGCCCCGAGCGGATCGCGGAACACCTGGTCCTGCCCGGCGTCCTCACCGCCGAGCAGGCCGCCGAGACCGTCGCCGGGATACTCGCCGTCCAGCGCGAGGACGGCGCCATCCCCTGGTTCCGCGGCCACCACCTCGACCCCTGGGACCACGTCGAGGCCGCCATGGCCCTGGACGCGGCCGGCGAGCACGCCGCCGCCGCCCGCGCCTACGAGTGGCTCGCCCGGCACCAGAACGGCGACGGCTCCTGGTACGCGGCCTACCACGACGGCGACCCGGAGCGGGTCACCGACCGGGGCCGGGAGACCAACTTCACCGCGTACGTCGCCGTCGGCGTCTGGCACCACCACCTCGCCACCGGCGACGACGCCTTCCTCGACCGGATGTGGCCCGTCGTCTACGCCGCCGTCGAGTTCGTCCTCGGGCTCCAGCAGCCCGGCGGCCAGATCGGCTGGAAGCGCGAGCCGTCCGGCGAGCCCGTCGCCGACGCCCTCCTCACCGGCAGCTCCTCGATCCACCAGGCCCTGCGCTGCGCCCTCGCGATCGCCGAGGCCCGCGAGGAGCCGCAGCCGGACTGGGAGCTGGCGGCCGGGGCCCTCGGCCACGCGATCCGCCGCCACCCCGAGCGCTTCCTCGACAAGTCCCGCTACTCGATGGACTGGTACTACCCGGTCCTCGGCGGCGCGGTCACCGGCGAGGAGGCGAAGGCCCGGATCGACGCGTCCTGGGACGCGTTCGTCGTGCCCGGCCTCGGCGTGCGCTGCGTGGTCCCCAACCCGTGGGTCACCGGCGGCGAGAGCTGCGAACTCGCCCTCGCCCTCTGGGCGGTGGGCGAGTCCGACCGGGCCCTCACCATCCTCCAGGACATCCAGCACCTGCGGGCCGCGAACGGCATGTACTGGACGGGGTACGTCTTCGAGGGCGCCACCGAGGCCGACAAGGCGATGTGGCCCGAGGAGCAGACGAGCTGGACCGCCGGGTCCCTGCTGCTCGCGGTGGCCGCGCTCGGCGGCGAGGAGGCCACGGTCGCCGTCTTCGGCGGCGAACGCCTCCCGTCCGGCCTCGAACCGGACTGCTGCGGGGCCTGAGCACGAGGCGGGGGTACCCGTACGGAGTCGCCCCGGTGGCGCCCGTGCGGCCCCGGGGCGAGGCTGGCGCCACAGCCCCCAGGAGGTCCCGCCGTGCCCGGAACCCTTACGCCCCGAACCCGCTCGCGCAGAGCCCTCGCGCGGGGAGCCGTGGCGCTGCCGCTGTGCTGCGCCCTGCTCCTGACCACCGCCGCCTGCGGAGGCGACGACGGCGCGGGCGCGAACGCCTCCGCGAACCCGTCGGCGTCCCCGGCCCCGTCGGGCAGCGCCGAGCGGCAGAAGCTGGCCAAGACCCGGTTCGTGGCCAACGCCGGTCTGGCCGCGGGCGCCACGTACCAGTGGATCGTGAAGCCGTACCGCGCGGGCACGTTCAAGAAGGGCGCGGACGGGCGCACCTTCGCGCTGGTGAAGGCCGGTCTCGCGGGCGCGTTCGCCTACAACCGGCTCAAGGCGGCGGCGGAGAACGCCAAGGGCGACCCGCTCCTCTCGAAGGCGGTCGCGCCGCTCACCGCCGGGATCGACTCGCTCAAGGACCTCGGCACCAAGTTCCGCAGGGGCGAGGTGGGCGAGGGGGACGTCGGCGCCTTCGAGAGCGTGATCAACAGCGTCAAGGAGGCGGGCAGGAGCGCGGGCGCGGAGGTCAAGGACCAGGTGCCCAGCACGTCCCAGCTCGGAGGATGACCGCCGGGGAACGGTGACGGCCCCCGTCCGGACCGGAGTCCGGACGGGGGCCGCGTGCGGGGACGTACGGAACCGTCAGCCGCGCTGGATGCCCGTGGTGTCCTGGAGGACGCCGCGGCGCCCGTCCTGCGTCTGGGCCACCAGGGCCTGGCCGCGCTGCTCGACCGCCAGGTACCAGGTGCCGGGCGCCAGCTCCGCGATCGGGGCCTGTCCGCCGTCCTCCGCGTACAGCGGACGGGCGACCGGGACCGCGAACCAGAACGGGGCGAAGTCCGAGGCCGGCTGCGCCGGGGCCTGCTGCGGCTCGGGCTGCTGGGCGGCGGCCTGCGGCTGGGGCTGCGGGGCGGCGGCCTGCGCGCCGAACGGGTGGCCGGCGCCGTGCGAGGCGTCGTGCGCGCCCCCGTACGGCTGCTGCTGCGCGCCCGGGTAGCCGTAGCCGCCGGGGACGCCCTGCGGGCCGGGCTGGCCCGGCTGCATGCCGTACGGCTGCGGGGCCTGCGGACGCGGCGCGCCGACCAGCGGGGCCTTGAGGGCCGGGACCAGCGGGCCGGCGATCGCGGCGGCGGCGAGGACCAGGGAGGCGATCAGGCCGAGGATCAGACCGGCACCGGCGCTGGTGGCCTCGAAGATCCACATGAGCAGGGTCCACGCGGAGGCGATGGTGAACGCGGTGCCGACCTGGCCGAGCTCCAGACCGGCGACCTTGCGCTGCTGCGGCAGGGCGCGGGAGGCGACGACGAGACCGGCGCCGACGATGCCGAGGAAGAAGGAGCCCCAGCCCAGCGGCGACGCCTCCCACGAGTTCGGGCTCTCGAACTGGTCGCAGAACGAGGCCGGGCCTTCGCAGCCGGAGATGCCGAGGAACGAGGCGATGAACAGCACCACCGCTGCACCGATCAGCACGCCATCGCCTCGGGTGAGGGAGCGGATATTCACGTGAGAAGTCCTTCGTCGGTCGTCGTCGCGCCGGTCGTCGGCGCGTCGGAGTGGCGCTCGGGTCATGGCAGGGGGCGGCCCCATCGTACGGAGAATCTATCGCCCGCCGGTTCTACCCCTGGAGGTAGGTGGCGATGCCGTCCGCGATCCCCTGCGCCGCCTTCTGCCGCCACTCCGCCGACGCGAGCAGCCGCGCGTCCTTCGGATCACGCATATTGCCGCATTCGACGAACACCTTGGGGACGGTTGAGAGATTGAGTCCGCCGAGATCGTCCCGTACGTCCAACCCGGTTCCTCCGCCGAGGTAGTTGGCGGGCGCGGTGCCGGTGGCGCGGGCGAACCGGTCCGCGATCCGTTCGCCCAGTTCGCGGGAGGGGCCGACGATCTTCGCGGTGTCGGCGGCGCCCTCCCGGACGGGTGCGGGGAGGATCACGTGGAATCCGCGGTTGCCGACGGCCGAACCGTCCGCGTGGACGGAGACGACGGCGTCGGCGCGGGCCTCGTTCCCGATCCGGGCCCGCTCGTCGATGCACGGGCCCCAGGGGCGGTCGGCGTCGTGGGTGAACACCACCTTCGCCCCGCGCGCGGTGAGCAGGTCCCGCAGCCGGTGGGAGACGTCGAGGGTGAAGGAGGCCTCGGCGTACCCGTCGTCCGTCGCCGTGCCCGTGGTGTCGCACTCCTTGCGGTGCGTCCCGATGTTCACCTTCCGGTCGATCTCCTCGGAGTGCCGGAAGTTGCCGGGGTTGTGGCCGGGGTCCACGACGACGGTCCGCCCGGCGAGGGGACGGTCTCCCGGGGCGGTCGGGGAAGGGGAAGGGGTACGGCTCGGTCGCGGGGCGCTCCCGGTCGCCGACTGCTCCGGGCCCTTCCCGGACGGCGGGGCGGCCGGGTCCGGAGCGGCCCCGCACCCGGCGAGCACGGCGCAGCAGCCCGTGGCGGCGAGGACGAGGGCGAGGGGGCGGCGGGCGGTCTTCCGGTGGTCGTTCGGCACCCCGCGACTTTAGGCCTTGCGAAAGGCGAAATCCCGCAGGGGTACGTCCCGGATCGGTCACCGCGGGGGGAGAACGGTGGACGCGTGTGCGGGGACGGTGAAGGGTATCCATAGGACGCGACGGTGGGATGCCATCGCGCATGGACCCACGAGGGGGACCGTGGTGGGGGAAGAACCGAACGACGCACGTCCCGAACCGGCCGACAGGATTCCGGACGGGCACGCACCGGACCAGAACCAGAACCGGGACCGGAGCCCGGCGGCCCCGGACCCGCGCGTGGCCCCGGCGCCGGAGGCGCCGCCCTGGGCCCCCGTGCCCCCGGCGGACCGGGCCGCCCCGGAGACCTCGGGGTCTCCGGGAACCTCGGGGTCTCCGGGGGCCTCGGCGGCTCCGCCCCCGCCGGCGCAGCCGCCCGCCACGCCCACGCTCGCCTTCGGCCCACCGCCGCAGGCGTCCGGGCAGACCTCCGGCCACCAGCCGGGACACGCCTCCGGCCAGCCGTTCGGGCAGGCGTCCGGGCACGCCCCCGGGCAGCCGCCCGGCGACCCCTCCGGCGCCGTGCCCGTAGGGGCGGGCGCCGCCGCCGCGCCCGGGTACGGCTTCCCGCAGCCCGGACCCGCGACCGCGCCCGGCTACGGTCCGCCGCCGGGGTACGGACCGCCGGGTTACGGGCCTCCCGGGTACGGCCCGCCGCCCGGGTACGGGGACCGGCCGCCCGCGCAGCCGCCCGGCCCGGCGAACCCGGTCCAGGCCGCCGCGATCGGCCTGCTCAACCTCTCCGGCCTCGGCCTGGGATACGTGCTCCTGCGCCACTGGATCGGTGCCGCGCTCTGCTGGCTCGCCACCGCGGCCCTGCTCGTGGTCGCGCTGCCCGCCGACGTCGACGGCGTGCCCGTCGGCGTCCTCGTCGGGTACGGCGTCCTGCTGCTCGCCGCCGCGGCCGACGGCTTCCGCCGCGGCCTGCGCGCGACCCTCGGGACCGGGACCGCCGTCCGGCGCCTGGCGCTGCCGCTCGCCCTGGTGCTGCTCGCCGTGCCCGCCGGGGGCTCCCTCGCGTACGGGGCGGCCCGCGAGGAGGCGAGGGAGGAGGCCCTGCTCGCGCGCCTCACCGTCGCCGACGAGCGGGTGAAGTCCGGCCAGGGACTCCTCTTCGACCGGGCCGAGCCCCTTTACCGCCTGGCGCTCGCCACCTACCAGGAGCTCGGCACGGAGCACGCGGGCTCGCGGGCCGGGAAGCTGGTCCCCGCGCGCCTCGACGCGTACTACGCGCAGCTCTCCGCCCCGTACGCCCAGAAGGACTACTGCAAGGCGGTCGCGCCGCTCAAGCACCTGCGGGGTCTGCCGGGGACGGTCGACAAGGACCTCCTCGGCACCCGTCCGGCGAAGACGGACGAGCCGCTGGCCGAGTCGCTCTACGCGTGCGGGACGGCCGCGCTCGGCGTGCGGACCGCCGAACCGCCCGCCGAGAAGAGCCTGAACGAACTCCTCGACACCTTCCCGCAGTCACCCCAGGCGACCCGCGTCGAACCGGCCGTCCGCGAGGCGATCAGGAAGCGGTCCGCGTCCGGCGGCGGCGCCGTCCCCTGCGCCACCGTCGTGGAGCTGCGCGCGATCGGCAGCTCCGTGGACGCCCTGCCGGACGCCACCTTCGCACAGGCCTCGCGGGAGACCGCGGCGGCCGTCGAGAAGGGCGACTTCGCCTGCGGGACCTCGCAGTTCAGGAGCAAGGATTTCGACGACGCGGCCACGACGATGGCCCAGTTCGCCAAGGACTACCCGAACAGCCCGAAGGCCGCGCACGCGCGCTCGATCGCCATCGCCGCCGAGATCGCGGACGAGGAGCCCGAGGCCGGCAAGAGCCTGCCCCCGGCGAAGGCCCCCGGCGGCGCCCGGATGGTCATGGTGGTGAGCAACGACGGCCCCGGCTCGGTCGAACTGCTCTACACGGGCCCGACGACGGGCAAGGTCACGCTGAACGCGTGCGCGACCTGCACCAAGTACCCCAGCTCGCTCTTCCTGGACCCGAAGAAGGTCAAGGCGTGCACCGGCCCGGCCTCGAAGTACCCGAAGGCGACCCTGCTGCTGCCCGCCGGCACCTACCACTTCCTCCAGAAGCGGGCCGGCACGGGCACGTCGACGGTCGGGGACACGAAGATCAGCAAGACGAAGATCGAACCGAACTACAGCTACACGAACTGCCTGTACGTGACGTCGGGGTTCTGACGCGAGCCCCCGGCCGGTGGCCGCTCTCCTCGAACGGGGGGCGGCCACCGCCCGTTGCCGCCTCAGCGGCGGCGCAGCACCCGCAGCGAGTCGGTCACCGAGACCTCCTCGAAGTCCCCCGACTCCAGGGCGCGGAGGTAGATCCGGTACGGGGCCTGACCGCCGTCCTCCGGGTTCGGGAAGACGTCGTGGATCACGAGCAGACCGCCGGGCGCGACCTTGGGGGCCCAGCCCTCGTAGTCGTTCACGGCGTGCTCGTCGGTGTGCCCGCCGTCGACGAACACGAACCCGAGCTGCCCGGCCCACACCTTCGCCACCTGCGGCGACCGCCCGACGACCGCGATGACGTGCTCCTCCAGGCCCGCCTTGCGCAGGGTCCGCCGGAAGGTCGGCAGCGTGTCCATGAGCCCCACCTCGGGGTCCACCACGGTCGGGTCGTGGTACTCCCACCCGGGCTGCTGCTCCTCGCTGCCCCGGTGGTGGTCCACGGTGACCGCGACCGTCCCCGCCCGCCGGGCCGCGTCCGCGAGCAGGATGGTGGACCGCCCGCAGTACGTCCCGACCTCCAGGAGCGGAAGCCCCAGCTTCGCGGCCTCGGCGGCCGCCCCGTACAGCGCCAGCCCCTCCCCGACGGGCATGAAGCCCTTCGCGGCCTCGAAGGCGGCAAGGATCTCGGGGCTGGGCTCGGACATGGTGGCTCCTACTGACGAGTACGGCGGTACGGGCGCCCATCGTGCCCTACGCGTCGCACTCGAACCACACCGTCTTCCCGCCGGCCCGCTCCTCGACCCCCCACCGGTCCGTCACGGCCTCCACCAGCACGAGCCCCCGCCCGCCCTCGTCCAGCTCCCCGCCCGCCTTCGCGGCCGCGGTCCCGGGCACCCCGTCCGCCACCTCCACCCGCAGCCCGTGCGGCTCCCGCAGGATCAGCACGGCACACCGGCGCCCCGGGACGTGCCGGACGACGTTCGCGACCAGCTCGGTGAGCGCGAGGGTCGCGGAGTCGGACAATCGGACGAGTTCCCACCGCGTCAGGAACATGTGCAGGATGCGACGCATGTGACCGGCGGAGTGCTCACCCACGGTGAAGCCCATGCGGTAACTCGACGCAAGTTCCGCAGGATAGAGGTCTGTTGCCTGATTCATGTCCCCAGAGTGGACGCTTTTCGTTACGCTCGGCTACGGCCCGAACACAACGCCTCGTCGCGTCGATCTGGGGGTGACCTCGCCGTGGTCAACATCCGCAACCTCGATCCCAGCGCCTCGCCGCTGGACTACTACGGAGCGGAATTACGCCGTCTGAGGGAGGCGGCCGGACTGAACCAGTCGCAACTCGGTGCGGTGGTCTACTGCACGGGTTCGCTCGTCGGCCAGATAGAGACGGCGAAGAAGGTCCCGACGAGGCGTTTCTCGGAACAACTCGACGCCGCGTTGATGACGGGCGGGACGTTCTCGCGGTTGGTGGGGCTTGTGCTGAAGAGCCAGCTGCCGACGTGGTTCCAGCCGTACGCGGACATGGAGGCGCGGGCGACGTATCTCTGCACCTTCCAGGACCAGGTGGTGTACGGCCTGCTCCAGACGGACGCGTACGCCCGCGCGGTCTTGAGTGCCAGGACCGAGGACGGCCTCGACGCCAAAGTCGCGGCCCGCATCGACCGCCAGCGGATCCTGGACCGCGAGATCCCACCCCTGCTCTGGGTCATCCTGAGCGAGGCAGTGCTGCATCAGGAGATCGGCGGGCGCGAGATCATGCGAGAGCAACTCGCCCACCTGTTGCGCATCCAGGAGCGGGAGTGGGTGAAGATCCAGATCCTCCCGTTCGCGGCCGGGGCGCACGCGGGCCTGATGGGCTCGTTCACCCTGCTGCGCTTCGAGGACGACCCGGACCTTGTCTACACCGAGGACTTCGTCCAGGGTCATATGACCGCCGATTCAGCCGCGTTCAGGGAAGGATCGCTCCGTTACGATCACCTACGAGCCGCTGCTCTCTCGGTGGAGAAGTCGGCCGAACTGATCGCCCGCGTCATGGAGGAACGATATGGGGACCGACCAGAACCTGATGGGCGCCCGCTGGCGTAAGTCCTCGTACAGCGGCGACAACGGAGGCGAGTGCATCGAGGTCGCCGACCTCGCCGCCCACGTCGCCGTCCGGGACTCCAAGAACCCCGAAGGCCCCGCCTTCCTCGCGACCCCGGCCGCCTTCACGGCCTTCGTGACGGCCGCCGCCGAGGGGCGCATCGGCCACTGACGGTGGCGACCCTCGTGGGAATGATGATCCTCGCCCTGGTCCTGCCGACCTGGGCGGGGATCACGTATGTGGGCCTGGTCCGGGCCCGGCAGGGCGACAAGCCGCCCAAGCCCCTCCGTACACCCGCCAGGAAGGCGGCGTACCTCGCCGTGTTCGCCTGTCTCGCGGGCGGCGCGCTGCACCTGTACGGCCTCTCGTACATGCCGTTCCTCTTTCCCGAGGACGCCTGTTGGTTCAAGGCGGGGATGAAGGTCCACCCGGACCACAGCAGTGCGCTCCCCGTCAGTCTGGTGTGCCGGGGGACGGAGATCGTGCCGTGGTGGGTGAACCCGGGGCTGCTCGTCCTCGCGGTGGCCGCCGTCGGCGCGACCGTGGCGAGCGCGGTGCTCGCGGTCAGGCGCCGCCGCGCAGGGTGAGGGTCCAGGTGTCGACGGTGCGGCGGGTCGGTTCGGCGGCGTGCTGTTCCGCGACCACGGCCACGAGCCCGTCGAGGAGGAGGATCGTTCCGCCGGGGAGGACGACCGGCTTCGGGGGCTGGGGGTCGCTCAGGGGCGGGCCGGGGCGACGGTGCCGCCGGGGAGGAGCCGGACGACCCGGCCCCGGGTCGGCAGCCGGCGGTCGGCCTCGACCACGCGCAGCCCGGTGCCGACGACGTAGTGGCCGTACGAGGGCCAGTGGTCGGTCTCGGCGCCCTCGCGGTCGTACTCACGCGTCACGAACTCGCCGTAACCCTCCAGGCCGAGGACGAACCGGCCGCCGCCCCGCGCGGCGGCGCGCTCGCCGCGGAGTTCGGCGACGAGACGGCCGTCGGAGAGGTCGAGGAGGAGCGCGGGACCGAGGAGGCCCCACGGGGTGTACTCCAGGGAGTCGGTCGTGACGAGGACGCGGTCGCCGGAGAGGTGGGCGGCGTTCGGGCGCCCGGCGCAGGAGTGGGTCCAGCGGGTGCGCCCGGCGGCGCCGACGAGGGTGACCGAACCGGGGGAGCCGTGGACGGCGAGGTCGCCCCGGCGGGCGAGGGGTTCACCGGCGGGCCGGGCCCGCTCGTACGGAGGCGTGCCCTCCGTCCGCCGATGGTCCACCACGGACGCGCGCCACGGTCCGGCCCCTCGGATGCCCGCCATGCCGGGAGCGTGACGAACACCGGTCGACCGCCCGGTCGAAGGCGCGAGGCCGGGCGGGGACCGCGTACGTCCGGATCCATCCCTCCACCCGGCAGGCGTATTCGAGCCAATCTGTGTCCGAAAGTAGCCTCCTCGTGTGTCTCTTCTTCACAGGTCTCCCATAGGTGGCACCCGGTATGACCTCGGGAATTGCGTTCGGCGCGCCGCGAGACACCGGCAAGCGGTTTTCCGTTCCGCGTTCCGGACCCCCGGGGCGGACCTTGCCGAGCTTTGTTGACTCGGGGTTAAGTAACGCCGCGCGCCGGGGACCGACCACCCCCATCGTGACGCGCTCACACCATCACCGGCGGCCGGGGACAGCGCCGCCACGGGGGAGAACGGCACCGCCACGCCTCGGTGCCGGCTCACTGTGAACGTCGCCCGGGTCACTCCTGCCTGCCTTCGTTCCCCGTGAAGGAAGCCCCCCTTGCGATTCACACCGGGGTTGTTCAGCCCCCGATCACGCTCGTCCGGCACCCTCGCCGGCGCCCTCACCACAGCCGTCACATCCACCGCCGCCCTGGCCGTCCTCGCCGGTCTCGGCGTCCGGCCCGACCTGGCACCGCCGGACGCCGTACCGGCCGCCGCGACGGCCGACTCGTACGACGGCTACGACGCCGCGGCGGCCCAGCGGCTCCGCGAGGACCAGTGCGTGGGCATGGAAGCCCTGCGCACCGGCGGCCCGAACCTGTACGCCCTCGCGCAGAGCTCCCTGCTCCTGCCGCCCGACCAGATGCACAAGCAGTTCGAGCGGGACCTGTTCAACGACAAGACCCCGCTGCACGTGGCCCGCAACGCCGACGTCACCCTCACGGACCAGGCGCTGGAGAAGGTCCGGCAGCAGGGGTACGCGTGGTCGGGCGCCGCGAGCCTGGAGTCCTACCCCAACGAGCCGAAGGACCCGGAGGAGATCTTCGACCGGACCGGGCTCGGCCCGTGGCTCTCCCAGGGGTACTGGGCGTCGGTCGACGTGGTCAACCCGTGGTACGACTCCTCGCCCCTCGCCGACGACAGGACGAAGGCCGCCGCGCTCGCGGTCGGCAACCCGCTCTACACCGGCGCGGGCACGCCGAAGGAGCAGGAGGCGTGGGCGCTGTGGAAGAAGAACTCCGGGAAGGTCGAGGAGAACAACTTCTTCATCCCGCGGGTGTTCGCGGACGACGCCCGCATCTTCCTCGCCTCCGGCGGCTTCCCCCGTACGGCCCCCGAGCCGGACACCCCTGAGTTCCGGATCGCGGTCGAGGACCTGAAGGCCCGGTTCGCGGCCTGCGGCTGGCACGACCCGATCGACCCGAACCGGGTCCTCGGCAAGCAGGTGGCGCAGGCCGCGGCCGAGTGGCAGCAGGAGATCGCCGGCCAGACCACCCAGCGGCAGCAGATCCTCACCGCGGGCAAGGACGCCACGAAGGCGCTCCAGGACGGCACCCAGGCGCTCAGCATGCTCCTGGGCCAGTCCTGGCTCGCCGACTACTACACCCGCTGGCAGGACCACTGGACCCCCGGCGGCGTCGGCTGGATCGGCACCGGCTACACGGTCGTCGAGGTCCCGGGCGCGAAGGGCATGTGCCTGGACGTCCAGGGCGGCGGCAAGACCAACGGCACGCCGGTCCAGATCTACACCTGCAACGGCGGCGCCGCGCAGGAGTGGTCGCTGGAGGGCGGTGAGGAGGACCTCCACCTCCGCAACACCGGCTCCTTCAAGTGCCTGGACGTGGCCGGGAACGCCTCGGCCAACGGCACGAAGATCCAGATCACGGACTGCTACAGCACCAAGGGCCAGTCCTGGAAGGCCGACGTCCGCGCCCCCTCCGTCCTGAGGAGCCTGACCACGGGCAAGTGCCTGGACCTCAGCTCCTTCACCAAGAGCACGGACCTGCGGCTGTGGGACTGCAAGGACACCAGCGCGCAGAAGTACCTGATCAAGCCGAACGGCAAGAAGGGCCCCGGCAGCGCGCCCCAGCCCCCCAAGGCGGACTTCGACGCCGCGAAGAAGGGCCTCACCGACGCCCAGACCGCCGCGAAGACGCACCTCGCCGCGGTCAGGGCCCAGCTGGAGAAGGCCAAGAAGTCGGCAGCCGCCTCCGACACGGCCCTCCAGGCCGCCTACGGCATCGCGGACGCCGCGGGCGCCCCGCGCGGCCGTGGGCTCATGGTCGCCCAGCAGAAGGCGCAGATCACCAAGGGGGCCGTCGCCGCCCTGACGGCGATGGTGAAGGCCGGTGAGACCGCCGAGGCCGCGACCCGGGCCGCCGCGGCCGACAGCGCCACCATCACCCAGCGGGCCGTCGCCCAGACCGCCCAGGCCAACGCCGAGTTCCGCAAGGAGGCCGCGCGCACCGCCGAACTCCAGGCGAAGGCGGCGGCCGACGGTGCCAGGCTGCACCGCGACAACGCCAAGAAGGACAAGGAGACCGCCGAGGCCAAGCTCGCCGTCGCCCTGAAGGCCGAGGGCGACGCCAAGGCCGCCGCGGCAGACGCGCACGCCAAGCGGCTCGCGGCCGAGGCGGAGGAGGCCACGGCGAAGGCGGAGAAGGACACCGCCGCCGTCAAGCAGAACGAGGCCGCCCAGCACCGGAAGACCGCCGAGGCGGAGGCCGTGAAGGCCGAGGACGCCAGGAAGGCGGCCGAATCCTCCGAGGCGACCGCGGTCGCGCGGAAGAACGACGCGGTCAAGGCCCGCGACAAGGCCCGCGACCTCAACGCCGACGCCTGGGACGCCGCGCAGAAGGCGGACGCGGCCCGCGCCAAGGCCGACGCGAAGGAGGCGTACGCCCAGGCCCACGAGTCCGACGAGCAGGCCCAGGCGTCCAGGGCGGCGGCCGACGCGGCCTCCGCCCACGCGGACGACGCCGAGGCGGCCTCCGGCAGGGCACACGTCGCGGCTGCCGCGGCGAGCGAGGCGGCCGCCGAGGCGGACGCCGCCGCCACCCGGGCCGAGGCCGCGGCCAAGCGGTCCCGCGCGAACGCGGACGCCGCCCAGGCCGCCAAGCTGAGGGCCGACGCCGCGGTGTGGACCGCGACCAGCGCCGCCGCCGACGCCCTCAAGGCGTCCGACCACGCCGCCGCCGAGGCGCGCACGGCGGTCGCGCTGGCCGACGAGGCCCAGCGCAAGGCGAAGGAGGCCAAGTCCCACGCGGACGCGGCCTCGAAGGAGGCCGCGACCGCGCGGGCCGCGTCGGTGAAGGCCGCCGGGTTCGCCTACGTCACCGCCCGCGCGGCGGCGGAGGCCGGAGCGGCGGCCTCCCAGGTCGCCAAGCCCGCCAACGACGCGATCCAGCTCGGCTCCCCGTACGCCGAGACGGACACCGCGGCGAGCCTGGTGGTCCTCACGGGCCAGGCGTCGAAGACGATCGCCGAACAGCAGAAGGCCGTCGCCGACGCGCACGCCAAGAACGCGCAGGCCGAGGCCGTGGCCGCCAAGAGCCTCGCGGACCAGGCCACGGGCGACGCCAAGCAGGCGTACGTGCACGCGGCCGGCGCCGCCGGGCACGCGGCCGACGCGCGCGGCTACGCGAAGGAGGCCCTCGGCCACGCGGCCGAAGCCGCCACCGCCGCCGCGAAGGCCGCCCAGTCGCTGGCCCGCACCGTCGAGTACGACCGCCGGGCCGCCGAGGACGCCGCGGCCGCCGACCTGGCCGCCGGCCGCGCCGAGGGCCACGCCCGCTCGGCCCGCGAGTCCGCCGACCAGGCCGCCCTCGACGCCGACGCCGCCCACCAGGCCGCGTCCCGCGCCGAACAGTCCGCCAAGGACGCACGGGCGGCGGCCGAACGCGCCGACACCGCCGCGACCGAGGCGGAACAGGCCGCCAAGGACGCCCTGAAGTACGCCCAGGAGGCACAGAAGGCCGTCGAGGAGGCGACCCGCAATGCCGCGAACAAGCAGGTCTCGTCGGGAGCCGGGACCGGGATCGGCGGCACGTGGTACGTCGTCGACGAGAAGAGCGTCGCGGTCACCAAGGCCGACCAGATGAACGACTGCGTCATCGAGCCGGGCTTCACGGGCTGCACCGTCACCTTCAAGGTGACGTTCGACGTGGACGTCGACTTCTTCCTCTGCCTCGACCCCGAGGTCCCGGCCACCGCCACCGGCTGCCCGTCGTCGGACACGCTGCTGCTGACCACCGAGCGATTCAAGGGCATGACGAAGGAGGTCACCCACTACTTCAGCAAGTGGGACCTGATCCAGCAGACCGTCACCTACCAGATCCTCAAGGCGGTTCTGCTCCAGGACTTCGTCGACTGCTGGCACGGCAGCGCCGGCGGCTGCGCGTGGGCCGCGAGCAACTTCATCCCCGGCAAGGCGTTCGCCAAGGTCGCCGAGGCCGTCCGGGCCCTGGACGCCGCGCTGAACACCGGCACCGGGGTCCTCGACGCCTACAACGCGCTGCGGAAGCTGGACGTGGACCCGGCGACCCTCGCCCGGATCGAGAACACGGTCAACCTCTACGAGGACATGGTCACGTCCTGCAAGCTCAACAGCTTCCCGGGCACCACCCGGGTGCTGATGGCGGACGGCAGCCGCAAGGCGATCAGCGAGGTGCGGCGCGGCGACCGGGTCCTGGCCGAGGACCCGGACAGCGGCGATCGTGGCCCGCAGACGGTCACGTCGACCTACACGCACGACACCGACCGCCTGGTGGACGTCTCGTTCGCGGACGGGCAGCGGCTGACCAGCACCGCCGGACACCGCGTCCACGTCGCCGAACGCGGGTGGACCCTCGTGTCGGAGCTGCGCGCCGGGGACCGGCTGCGCTCCCCGGACGGTTCGCTGCACGCCGTCGGCGCGCTGCGCACCCGCGGCGGCCTCGTCGGCCAGAGGGTGTACGACCTCACGGTCGACGGCCCGCACACGTTCTACGTGCGGTCCGAGGGAGCACGGGCGAGCGACCTGTTGGTGCACAACTGCGCGAACCTCGCCGACGAGCTGCTCTTCCCCGACAGCGAAGCGCACACCCTGAGCCGGCACGTCAACCCGACACCGCGGCAGGCCGTCGACTTCGCCCAGGAGAACGGGCGGAAGGGCCTGGCACCGATCAGCACGGTGTGGACCGACGGGGACATCGCGCAGCAGGCCGTCGAACGCGTCCTCGCGGAGTACTTCTTCCCGAACGGCAAGAAGCGCGAGGCCAGTTCCAAGGCACTGGACAACTTCCTCAACAAGCGCGGCCAGTGGCGCAACAAGGACACGTTCCCGATCGAGGGTTCCTGGAGCAAGTACGATTCGCTCGGCACGGTGTACCACGCGTCCGGGCCCCCGACGGCGGCGGGCAACAAGGTCCGCGTGGTCCTCAAGAGGCTGCCGGGCAAGAGCGGGCACCAGGGTTACATCGTCTACACGGCGTACCCGTTGCCATAACCCGACCGGCCGTCTCGGTCCTGCCCCGGCGGCCCGTCCGTGAACGGAAGCACCGTCCGTGAACGGAAGCACTCCGTCACACCCCTGGTGGGCCCGCCCGTCCTCACGACGGGCGGGCCCACCCTCTCCGCGTCACCCCGATGGACCAAGGAGCCGAGACCGGCCATGGCACGACACGACGAGAGCCATCGCCCCCTGTTCGAGGGCGATTTCGGCCTGTCCGCGCTCACCTCGTGGTTCCCCTGGGACGGGCCGGGAACCACCGCCCAGGACTGCCTGCGCGGGGCGGTGGCCGCCGACGACGCGGCCCGGACTCCCGGGTCCGCGGCGGCCGTCCTGCTCGTGGACGTCCTCCGCCTCCTGGAGTCGCCGCTGTCCGACGAGACGATCGCCGCCCTGTGGCGCGGGGCCACCGGAGGGCGCCACGACATCGCGTACCTCCGCCTCGGCCCCCGGGAATGGCTCCGGACGATCGCCGACGCGTGCCGCGCACGCCTGGTCGAGGTCGCTCCCGATCACCGGCCCGCCGCACCGCCGGCCGACACCGCACGGCAGGACGCGGTACTGCGCGAAGTACGGGACGCGGACGCACTGCTCACCGGCGCGCCGGACGCCCCGGCCACGCTGACGGCGGTGGAGGAGGTGGTCTCCCGGGTCGACCCCGACCTCGGCTACCGGCTGCTCCTGCGCCTGCTGGGCACGCGGCGCGTCCACCTCACCGAGGAGCGCTACGCACGCCACCTGGCCCTGTGCGAGCACTTCGGCTACGGCACGGAGCACGTCTCCGAGGGGGTCGAGCTGCTCCGGCACCACTGAGCCGATCTTCCGGCCCGGCACGGAGGAGCACGACGGGCCGCCTCCGCGCGGTCGGAAGGCGTCCCGGCCGGCCCTCACGCCCCCGCCAGCACCGCCCGCAACCCCCGCACCCCCGCCTTCCACTCCTCCCCGTCCGACTCCTCCCACAGTTCGAGCAGTTCGGAGGGCTCGGTGAGGACGCGGTCCAGGGCCGCCACGGCCTCCGGGCGGAGGTCGGCCGGGAGCGCGGGCAGCGGGTCCTTCGGGGCGTACGAGGTGGTGACCGGCTCCCCGCCCGGGCACTGCGCCGCGAGCAGGGCCGCCGAGGCGATCGCCTCCACCGACAGGTCCGCGTCCAGGTACTCACCACCGGTGCCGGTCACCTCCCGGAAGGCCCCGCGCAGCACCTCCGCCTTCTCCTCCGCCGGGGCCCCGTCCACCCGGTAGGAGAAGTCGGCGGCGGTGTCGTTGTCGAAGGGGCCGATGTCCCAGGTGCCCATGGCGTGCTCGCTCTCTGCCGTCGTCCGTGTCTCCGAGTTCCCGGTGATCGTGGCAGGCGGCACTGACAACGGGCGGCCCGCTCAGTCCTCGACGCCCAGGTCGGCGCGCATCGCCTTCTTCATCGCCCCCACGTAGGGCCAGACGTCCTGGTGGAGTTCGGCCTCCATCGTCCCCAGTTCGGCCGCGTGGGCGGCGGGGTCGGCCGCGTACTTCCTGAGCTTTCCGTAGGCCGCGTTCAAGCGCGTCTTGGCCGCGCTGGAGGGGCGCGAGACGACGTCGGGGACGATCATCTGGGACTCCGCGTAGCTCTCCCGGTAGGCCACCCTGGCCGCCTCCAGGTTCTCCAGGGACGCGGCGACGTCCTCGCCGCGCGCCAGCGCGTGGAGGTGGTTGGTCATCTCCGTCAGGTACTGGCGCGCGGCGGTGTTCAGCGCGATGTAGCAGGCGCGCCGGCGCTCCAGGCTCTCGCGCTGCCCCTGCAGGGCCCGCTCCGCCCGGAGCAGTTCCTCGGCGTGGTCGCGTTCCTCGCGCCGCTGGTCGGCGGCGGCCCGCAGCTCCATGCGCTTGGTGCGGTCCGCGCGGACCTGCGTCAGGAGCGCGGCTCCCAGCGTTCCCGCCACGCCGACCACCGCGATCAAGAGTGCCGACCAGCTCGCGCCCATGTTCCCTCCCCCGTACGGCCCGGTCCCCGCGACGATGCTGCCACAAGTGGGGGGCCGGGCGCCCGGGGCGCGAGACGTGTGCACAGAGGCGTATGTACGGGGTCGAGGGCGTCTGCGACCATGACCGGCATGCCGCAGGCCGACTCCGTCACCACCACGTCCCCCACCCCTCCCGCCCCCGCGCCCCGGTCCTGGGCGGTCGTGCTCGTCGCCTGCGCCGGGCAGTTCCTCGTCGTGCTCGACGTCTCCGTCGTGAACGTGGCGCTGCCGTCGCTGCGGGCCGACCTCGGGCTCTCGGCGCTCGGCCTGCAGTGGGTCCTCAACGCGTACTCGATCGCCTTCGCCGGGTTCATGCTGCTCGGCGGGCGGGCCGCCGACCTCTACGGGCGCAAGGCGATGTTCCTGCTCGGGCTCGCCGTGTTCACCGCCGGGTCCGTCGCGGGCGGCCTCGCGCAGGAGGACTGGCAGCTCGTCGCCGGGCGGGCCGCGCAGGGGCTCGGCGCCGCCGTCCTGTCGCCCGCCACCCTGACCCTGGTCACCGGCGCGGTCGCCCCCGGGCCCGCCAGGACCCGGGCCATCGGCACCTGGACGGCGGTCGGCGCCGCCGGCGGCGCGGCGGGCGGCTTCGTCGGCGGGCTCCTCGTCGAACTGCTGTCCTGGCGCTGGGTCCTCCTCATCAACGTCCCCGTCGGCGTCCTCGTCCTCGCCGGCGCGCTCCTCTGGCTCCGCGAGAGCCGCCCCGGCACCGGCCGCCGCCTCGACCTGCCGGGCGCGATCCTCGTCACCGGCGGGCTCGCCACCCTCGCGTACGGCATCGTCCAGACCGAGGAGGCGGGCTGGGGCGACCCGAAGACCCTGCTCACGCTCCTCGGCGCGCTCGTCCTGCTCGCCGCGTTCGTCGCCGTCGAGGCCCGTACGGCGGCCCCGCTGATGCCCCTGAAGATCTTCCGCACGCGGACGGTGGCGGCGGCCAACACCGCGATCCTGCTGTTCGGTTCGAGCTCCTTCGGCATGTGGTTCTTCATGACGGTGTACGCCCAGAACGTCCTCGGCCACACCCCGCTCCAGGCCGGCCTCGCGCTCGTCCCCAGCTCCCTCGCCGTCGTCCTGGGCTCCACGCTCGCGCCCCGCCTGATGCCCGCCCTCGGCGCCCGCACGGTCGCCGTCACCGGCGCGCTCGTCGCCGCCTCCGGGTTCGCCTGGCAGTCCACGATGGGCGTCGACGGCACCTTCCTGACGACGATCCTGGGCCCCGGCGTCCTCATGATGGGCGGCATCGGCCTGGCCACCACCCCGCTGGCCACCCTCGCCACCTCCAGCGCCGCCCCCGGCGAAGCGGGACTCGTCTCCGGCCTCGTCAACACCTCCCGCACGATGGGCGGCGCCCTCGGCCTCGCGACCCTCTCCACCGTCGCCGCCGCCGTCACCGGCCCGGTCCACGGCACCCCCGACCCGGCGGCCCTGACCGAGGGCTACGCGGCGGCCTTCCGCGTCTCGGCGGCGATCCTCCTCGCCGCGACCGTCCTGATGCTGCTGTGGCTGCCGAGGTCCGGACGCCGGGACGCCCAGCATCCCTAGGGGGCGCCTCGTCGATCAGGCGCGGCCCGCCGGGCGCCGGGCGGGCGACGAGGCCGGCCAGGCGAGGTCGTCGATCGCGAGCCACGGCGCGGCGGCCACCGCCGAGGGCGTGAGGCCGGTGAACTCCCGTACCTCGCGGTGGAGGTGGGACTGGTCGGCGTAACCGCTCCCGGCGGCGACCTCGGCGGCGGCGTGCCCCGCCGCGAGGAGACGGGCCGCGCTGTCGAACCGCACCAGCCGGGCGGCCCGCTTGGGCGTCACCCCGAGCTGGGCGCCGAAGCGGGCCGACAGGCGCTTGCGGCTCCAGCCGACCTCGTCCGCGAGGCCGTCGACCCGCACCCGCCCCCGGCGGCCGAACGTCCGCCGCCAGGCGTGGGCGACCTCCGGATCGACCCGGGGACCGGCGCCGAGCCTCCGGCCGAGGACGTCCGCCGCCAGCGCGAACCGTTCGTCCCACGAGCCGGCGGCCCGCAGCCCCTCCTCGAACCGCTCGGCGTCCCGGCCCCAGACATCGGCGAGGGACACCACCGCCCCGTCCGCTCCGGCCGCCGCCCCGAACACCGAAGCCGCCACGACCGGTTCCAGCCGGATCTGGAGGCACTCGCCGGCCCGGCCGCCCGCCCGGAAGTCACCGGGGAGGAGACCGACGACGACGCTGCCGCGCCCGTGCCGGTCCCCCGCGCGGTGGACAAGACCGCCCTCCCCGCTCAGGTCGACGAGCAGGGTGACGGCGGGGTGCGCGACCATCGCGATGTCCACCGGCGCGGAGACGCCCTGCCGGAAGCCGGCCATGCCGATCCCCGACGTCCGGAGCGGGGCGCGCGGGACCACGACGTCCACGCGTGTCCAGTCGAGCGGTGCTTCCGTCGGCCGCATGGGACCAGCCTAGGGCCGTACGGACGGGACGTCGCCGCCCGGCGCCGTGAAGCCCAGCAGCAGCGCGGCGGTCGCGGCGGGCTCTTCGAGCAGGGCCAGGTGCCCGACGCCGGGCAGCGTCTCGATCCGCGCGCCCGGCACCGCCCCGTACCGGTGCGCCGACGACGGCTCCCAGCGGGGGTCGGCGCCGCCGAAGACCACCAGCAGCGGCACTCCGAGGGCGGCGAGGCGCTCGGGCACGCTCCGTTCGGCGATGTAGGCGGTGCTGCACCGCAGCACCTCCCTGGTCGTGCGGTACGTGCCGCCCCGCAGGTCGGCGACCATGTCGTCCGGGACCTCCACCGGGCGGGCGGCCGTCGCGCCGATCCCCTTGCGGATCACCGCGTCCGAACGCAACGCCCACAGGAGCGGGCCGAAGGGCGGGGCCAGCAGGACCCGGAGGACGAGCGGCTGCGGGAGCAGCGCGTCGGGGGCCGGACCGGAGCTGATCAGCGCGAGCGACCTCACCAGGTCGGGGCGCCGCTCGGCGAGCGCGGTGGCGACGTAACCGCCGCTGGAGTGCCCGGCCACGGCGACGGAGCGCAGCCCGAGGCCGTCGAGGACCGCCGCCACCCGGCCCGCCTGCGCGGGCACGTCGTACGACGGCACGGGCGGGGACTGGCCGCAGCCCGGGAGGTCGACCCGGACGACGTGGTGGTGGCGGGCGAGCGCGGGGACCATCGGCCCCACGTGGCGCCCGAGGCCCCCGAACCGTGGATCAGCAGCAGTGGGGGCGCCTGTCGGGGACCGTCGTGCACCACGTGCAGTCCGTGGGCGCGCCCGGTGTCGTGTTCACCCGTGAGTTCGCTCATGGAGGGAGGATGCGGGGGCCGCCGACGGTCGGTCTTGTACGTATGTCCGCGCGGAGCCGCCGAACGCCGGTCCTGCGTATATGTCCGCGCGGCGCCGAGTCGCCGGTCCTGTGCGCGCCCCTCGCGGCTCAGAGCCAGCCCTGCCGGCGGGCCGCCCGCACCGCCTCCGTGCGGTCGCGGGTGCCCGTCTTGCCGATCGCGGACGACAGGTAGTTGCGGACCGTGGACTCCGAGAGGTGCAGGGCCGCCGCGATGTCCGCGACCGTCGCGCCGTCCACCGAGGCCGCAAGCGCGTCCCGCTCGCGGGCCGTCAGGGGGCTCGGGCCCGCGCCGAGGGCCGCCGCCGCGAGCGCCGGGTCGACGACCGTCTCGCCCCGCAGGGCCTTCCGGACCGCCTCGGCCAGCTCCTCCACGGGCCCGTCCTTCACCAGGAACCCGGCCGCCCCCGCCTCCATCGCCCGCCGCAGGTACCCCGGCCGGCCGAACGTCGTCAGGATGAGCACCCGGCAGTCCGGCACCTCGTCCCGCAGATCCGCCGCCGCGTCCAGGCCCGAACGCCCCGGCAGCTCGATGTCGAGCAGCGCCACGTCCGGCCGCGCCACGAGCGCCGCGTCCACGATCTCGTCCCCGCGCCCGACCTGCGCGACCACCTCGATGTCCGGCTCCATGCCGAGCAGTAGGGCCAGTGCCCCGCGCATCATCCCCTGGTCCTCGGCGAGCAGGACTCTCACGGACTTTCCCGGGCGGTGGTCCCGCGGCATCTCGGTCACGGGGACCAGGGTAGGGCGCGCGGAGGCCGGGTCATGGTGGGCGCGCCCCGAGGGGACGGGGCCGCGATCCGCGGAACGCACGCGTACGGGGCGGGGAAACGCCGAAGCACCGGCTGTCCGGAAAAGGCCGCCGCATCGCCCTGGCGGCGACCGGCGTCACCGTCGTCGCCGGAGCCGGGATCGCGGCCCGGACCTCGATGGCCGCTCCCGCGCGACCCGCGCAGAAGACCTGCACCGGCCAGGCGTCCGACGCCCGCACGGCGCCCCCGGTCGCCATCATCGGCCGACCGGCCCGCCGGCACCGGTCGGCCCGTACTCCTCCGGGGTCGGCCCCGTAAGGCCTCTGACGTGCCGTCAGCGAGGGTTCCCAAGCCCCGTCGCCTCGGCTATACATGAGGGCCACCGAACTGGAACACGTTCCAGAGCGACCGCGCTCCGGGGCGACCGTGCCCCGGAGTGACCGCGCTCGGGGCCACCGTGCTCCGGGGCGATCGTGCCCTGGGGCCATCGCGTGAGGAGCCGCAGCCCGATGCCCATCGACGCAGCCAAGGCCGTCGCCGCCGAACCCCGCAGCACCGAGATCGCCTGGGACCACAAGGACGTCTAGCTCTACCACCTCGGCCTCGGCGCGGGCGCGCCCGCCACCGACCCCGGCGAACTCCGCTACACCCTGGAATCCCGGCTCCACGTCCTGCCCAGCTTCGCCACCGTCGCGGGCGGCGGCATGGGGATCGTCGACGGGCTCTCCGCCCCCGGCGTCGACGTCGACCTCATGAGCGTCCTGCACGGCGCCCAGTCGATCACCCTCCACCGCCCCCTCCCCACCGGCGGGCGCGCCGTCTCCACCTCCCGCGTCGCCGCCGTCCACGACAAGGGCAAGGCCGCCGTCCTCGTCCTGCGCTCCGAGACCGCCGACGCCGACGGCCCGCTGTGGACGAGCGACGCCCGGATCTTCGTGCGCGGCGAGGGCGGCTGGGGCGGCGACCGCGGCCCCTCCGACCGGCTCGCCCTGCCCGACCGCGCGCCCGACCGGACCGTGGAGCGGCCCGTGCGCGAGGAGCAGGCCCTGCTCTACCGCCTCTCCGGCGACTGGAACCCGCTGCACGCCGACCCGGAGTTCGCGGCCCTCGCCGGCTTCGACCGGCCCATCCTGCACGGCCTCTGCACCTACGGGATGACCCTCAAGGCCGTCGTGGACATCCTGCTCGACGGGGACGTCGCCCGCGTCCGCGCCTACCGCGCCCGCTTCGCCGGGATCGTCTTCCCCGGCGAGACCCTGCGCATCCGGATGTGGGCCGTGGAGGGCGGCACCCAGGTGACGGTCGCGGCGGCGGAGCGCGACGACGCCCCCGTACTCGCCGACACCTTCGTGGAACACGCGTAGGACGGCGGAAGGCGCGGCGGAGGGCACGGCGCAGGGCACGGCCGGGAACGCGGCGGGAACGCCGGAGGGCCCGGGGTCTCCCCCGGGCCCTCCGGATCACACCGTGCGCCCGGTCACTGCGCGTCGGGCTCGCGGCGGTGGCGGCCGTGCGGCGAGGACGAGGAGTCCTCCGCCGGCGAGGCCTCACCACGATGCCGCCCGGAGCCGTGCGGCTCCGTACCCTCCGTGCTTGCTTCCGACATGCTGCAACTCACCCCGTGTAGATCGTTCCTGCCGTGCGGCCCGAGAGTCTAGCCAGCCGGCCGGCGGTCCGTGAGGGGAGCCTGCTGGAGCGGTACGGGACGGCACGCCCGGGGCTCCTCGGGGACCGCCACCGGCTCCGGCTCCGGCACGGGGTCCGGCTCGGGCGGCGGCTCCAGGGCCGCGAGCCCGCACGGCGTCCCCGGCGTCGCGTACGGCAGCCGCAGGACGCCCCCGGGCGTCCACAGGCCCGCGCCCGCCAGCCAGCCCTGCGGGACCGCCAGCTGGTCCATCCGGCGGGACGAGGGCCGCCAGGTCCCCACCCAGCTCCCGGCCGCCGCGTCGATCCGCAGCGCCACCGCGCAGCTCTCCGGCATGAGCACCTGCCCCGGCTGCACGGCGAAGGGCGTCACCGCCGCGTCGTCAAGGCGCAGGCAGTCGGGGAAGCGCACCGGGAGCAGGCTCCCGAGGACGCCCCAGCCGAGCCGGTCGTGGCCCGGCGACGGCGCGTCGGAGCGGATCAGGAGCAGCCCGCTGTCCGGGTCCGCGAGCAGCAGCCGGTCGTCGCTCTCCTCGGTGATCTGGAGCAGCGGCGTGACCTCCCCGCCCCGCTCCAGGTCGACCGCGACCGCCTTCACGGGGCCGTCGCCGAGCCGCCGGTCCAGGGCGAGCATCCGGCCCGTGCGGTCCAGCCACACCCCGCCCGAGCAGTGCCCCTCGACCTCCGCGACCCGCTCGGGGCCGAAGGCCCCGCCCGCCACCAGCCACAGCGTCGTGGAGTCGGGGCCGACGCACATCGCGTACGCGCAGATGCCGTCCGGCGAGGGCGGGAGCAGCACGAGCCCCTCGGAGCCGGGCGCGTCCACCGAGCCGAGCCGCAGCTCCCCGGTGGCCGGGCCGGTCGGGTAGAGCAGGGAGAAGGAGCGCCGCCGCCCGTCCACGCGGCGGCAGACGAGGACCCGGCCGTCCGCGAGGGGCAGGAGCTGGGTGTGCGGCTCCTCCGGCTGGCCGAGGGGGAGCGGCACGGCGTACGGCTCCGGGCCGTCGAGGGTCCACCTCTCCACGTACAGGGCGTCGCCGACGCCCGCGAGCCTGGCCGCGTACGCGCCGTTCGCCGTGGTCGTGAACCCCGTCGGCCGGCCGCCGCTCCCGCCCTGCTTCCCTTCGCGGTCGTCGTCCTCGGCCGTCGTCTCGATGGCACACGCTGTCATCGACTCGTCACCTCCGGCGACGAAGCTAGTTTTCGCACTTCCAGCCGAACAACACGAGCCCGCTCACTTCACACATAAGGGTGGCCGTCCGGCGGTTCTGCTGAGCGGGGGAGGGCGGGTGTGCTGGAGTGACCGGCGGTGGTCCCGGGTAAGGGGAGCCTAAGTGGAGTCGGTGGCTCCGGTGGCGGGGGTGCGGCCGGAGGGCGGGGTCGTCCGCGGGGGCCGGGGCCCGGACGGGGTCGTCCACAGGCCAGGGCGGTGGAGTACGCGGGACAGGTAGCCTTTCCCCCGTGCCCCGTCTGTCTGAAGTCATCGCCGAACTCGACGCCCTCTGGCCGCCCGACCGGGCCGAGCAGTGGGACGCCGTCGGTACCGTCTGCGGCGACCCCGACGCCCGGGTCGGCCGCGTCCTCTTCGCCGTCGACCCCGTCCAGGAGATCGTCGACGAGGCCGTCTCCCTCGGCGCCGACCTGATCGTCGCCCACCACCCGCTCTACCTGCGCGGTACGACGACGGTCGCGGCCGGCCACTTCAAGGGCCGCGTCGTGCACGACCTCATCAAGAACGACATCGCCCTCCACGTCGCGCACACCAACGCCGACACCGCCGACCCCGGCGTCTCCGACGCCCTCGCCGGCGCCCTCGGCCTGCGCGTCACCGGCCCGCTCGTCCCCGAGAACGGCCTCGGCCGGATCTGCGAGCTGGACCGCCCCGAGACCCTCGCCGAGTTCGCCGCCCGCGCCGCCGCGCGGCTGCCCGCCACCGCGCAGGGCATCCGGGTCGCCGGCGACCCCGGCACGCCCGTGCGCCGCGTCGCCGTCAGCGGCGGCTCCGGCGACAGCCTCTTCGACGCCGTGCGCGCCGCCGGCGTGGACGCCTTCCTCACCTCCGACCTGCGCCACCACCCCGTCTCCGAGGCCACCCAGCGGACCCCGCTGGGCCTGGTCGACGCCGCCCACTGGGCCACCGAGTGGCCCTGGTGCGAGCAGGCGGCCGCGCAGCTCGAAGCGATCTCCGACCGTCACGGCTGGGACCTCCGCGTCCACGTCTCGAAGACGGTCACCGACCCCTGGTCCTCCCACCACACCTCTTCTCCTGGAGCCCCCAACTGAACGCCGCGCCCGCCGACCAGATCCGCCTCCTCGACGTCCAGGCCCTGGACACCCGCCTCCAGCAGCTCGCCCACAAGCGCCGCTCGCTGCCCGAGCACGCCGAGATCGAGGCGCTCACCAAGGACCTCAACCAGCTGCGCGACCTGCTCGTCGCCGCGCAGACCGAGGAGAGCGACTGCGGCCGCGAGCAGACCAAGGCCGAGCAGGACGTCGACCAGGTCCGCCAGCGCGCCGCGCGCGACCAGCAGCGCCTCGACTCCGGCGCCGTCTCCTCCCCGAAGGACCTGGAGAACCTCCAGCGCGAGATCGTCTCCCTCGCCAAGCGCCAGGGCGACCTGGAGGAGATCGTCCTGGAGGTCATGGAGCGCCGCGAGTCGATCCAGGACCGCCTCGCCGAGCTGACCGAGCGCGTCTCCGCCGTCCAGGCCAAGACCGACGACGCCACCGCCCGCCGCGACGCCGCCCAGGCCGAGCTGGACGCCGAGACCGCCTCCGTCGCCAAGGAGCGCGAGCTGGTCGCGGGCTCCGTCCCGGCCGACCTGCTCAAGCTGTACGAGAAGCTGCGCGAGCAGCAGGGCGGCGTGGGCGCGGCCCGCCTCTACCAGCGCAAGTGCGAGGGCTGCCACATCGAGCTCAACATCACCGAGCTCAACGAGGTCCGCGCCGCCGCCAAGGACGCGGTCGTCCGGTGCGAGAACTGCCGCCGGATCCTCGTCCGCACCTCGGAGTCCGGCCTGTAATGACCTCCGCGCGCGAGCTCGTCGTCGAGGCGGACGGAGGCTCCCGGGGCAACCCGGGGCCCGCCGGTTACGGGGCGGTGGTCCTGGACGCGGCGACGGGCGAGACGCTCGCCGAGGCCGCCGAGTACATCGGTGTGGCGACGAACAACGTCGCCGAGTACAAGGGCCTGGTCGCGGGCCTCAAGGCGGCCCGGGAGCTCTTCCCGGACGCCACCGTCCACGTCCGCATGGACTCCAAGCTGGTCGTCGAGCAGATGTCCGGCCGCTGGAAGATCAAGCACCCGGACATGAAGCCGCTCGCGGCCGAGGCCGGCCGGGTCTTCCCGGCGGGCCGCGTCCGCTACGAGTGGATCCCGCGCGAGCGGAACAAGCACGCGGACCGGCTGGCGAACGAGGCGATGGACGCGGGGCGGCTCGGGCGCCGGTGGGAGCCCTCCGGCTCCACGGCGTCCCTCGACGCCTCCGCCGCCCGCAACGCCTCGGCCCCGCCGCCGTCGGGCCCGCCGGGCGACGCGCGGGCGGGGGCGGCCCGGGCGAGGGCGGCGCTGTCGACGACCGCCGCCGGTACGAGTACGTCCACGCGCACGAGTGCGCCCACGGGCGCGGGCGCGGGCGCCCGGCCGGCCGCGGGCGACGGCCTGTTCGCCGCCGAAGAGGCCACGGCGGCCTCGTCCACCCCGACCGCCTCGGGGGACTTCGAGGCCGAGGCGGGCGCTCCGGCGCCGACCGGGCAGGCGGCGCGCACCCGTACGGACCCGGGCCCCGCGCCCACCGGCGCGGAGCCGGACCGGGCGGCCGCCACCGGCACCGGAGCCACGCGCTCCGACGCCCCCGCGCCCGTCTCCGTACAGCCGCGGGGCGCCTCCCCGCAGGGCTGGGCCGCGCCCGACACGGGGGCGCCCGCGACCTTCGTGCTGCTGCGGCACGGGGAGACCGCGCTCACGCCCGAGAAGCGGTTCTCCGGGAGCGGCGGGACCGACCCCGAGCTGTCGGCGGCCGGGCTGCGGCAGGCCGAGGCCGTGGCCGCCGCGCTCGCCGCCCGGGGCACGATCCAGGAGATCGTCAGCTCGCCCCTGACCCGCTGCCGCCAGACCGCCGCCGCCGTCGCCGCCCGCCTCGGGCTCGACGTGCGGATCGAACAGGGCCTGCGGGAGACCGACTTCGGTGCCTGGGAGGGGCTGACCTTCGGCGAGGTCCGCGAGCGGTACCCCGAGGACCTGGACGCCTGGCTCGCCTCCCCGAAGGCCGCGCCGACCGGCGGTGGCGAGAGCTTCGCGACCGTCGCCCGGCGCGTCGCGGCGACCCGGGACCGGCTGACCGCCGCCCACGCGGGCCGCACCGTCCTCCTCGTCACCCACGTCACGCCGATCAAGACCCTGGTCCGGCTGGCCCTCGGCGCCCCGCCGGAGTCCCTGTTCCGCATGGAGCTGTCGGCCGCCTCGATCTCGGCCGTCGCCTACTACGCGGACGGCAACGCCTCCGTACGCCTCCTCAACGACACCTCGCACCTGCGGTAGGGCGAGGGGAAACGGGTGGCGCGGGGATCCGCCCCCGTACCACCATCACCGTCCATGACATGGCACTTCACCGACGACCCGGCCGCCTTCCGCGCGGCCGCCGGCGCCCTGCTGTCCGCCGAACCCGCCCGCAACACCGGCGTGCTCACGCTCGTGGACACCGCCGGGCGGCTCGGCTGGTGGGCCGAGCCGGACGGGCGGGTCACCGGGGTGCTCGTGGTGGCCGCGCCGGGGGAGCCGACCTTCGGGACGGTGGCGCCGGAGGCGGCCCGCGCGCTCGCCTCCCTGCCGGGCCCCTTCGGGGACGCGGGGGTGACCGTCCTGCGAGGCGAGACCGCGGCCGTCGAGGCGTTCGCGGAGGCCACCGGACGCCCCTGGACCGCCACCTTCCGGATGCGGCTCTTCCGGCTCGGGACGCTCACCCCGCCGGACCCGGCCCCCGCAGGCCGCGCCCGCGTCGCCACCGCCGCCGACGTGCCCCTCGCCGCCGCCTGGGCACGGGAGTTCGTCCGGGACATCGGCGAGGAGCCGGGGGAGGACTACAGCGGACCCGTCGCGGAACGGATCTCCGGCGGCCGGCTGCTCCTCTGGGAGGGGGCCGACGGGCGGCCCGTCTCCATGGCCTGCTTCTCGCCCGTGGCCGAGGGCCAGTCCCGCGTCCACTTGGTCTACACCCCGCCCGCCGCCCGCGGACGCGGGTACGCCGCCGGTGTCACCACCGCCGCGAGCCGCGCCGCCTTGGACGCCGGGGCCGTGCAGGTCCTGCTCTTCACGGACCTGGCCAACCCCACCAGCAACGCCCTGTACCAACGACTCGGTTACCGTCCGGTGACCGACCACCTGACCGCCGGGTTCACCGGCCGCTGACCGGCGCCCGCAGCGCCGCCGCCCCGCGCGCCAGGGACTCGACCCGGGCCCAGTCGCGGGCCGCGAGGGCGTCGGGCGGCAGCATCCACGTACCGCCGACGCAGCCGACGTTCGGCAGGGCGAGGTAGGCGGGGGCGGAGGAGAGCGAGACGCCGCCGGTCGGGCAGAAGCGGGCCTGCGGGAGCGGGCCCGCGAGGGACTTCAGGTACGGAACGCCGCCCGCCGCCTCCGCCGGGAAGAACTTCATCGCGTCCACGCCCTGTTCGAGCAGCGCCACGACCTCCGAGACCGTCGAGACCCCCGGCAGGAACGGCACGCCCGACTCCCGCATCGCGCCGAGGAGCCGCCCGGTCCAGCCGGGGCTGACCAGGAACCGGGCCCCGGCGCCGACCGCGTCCGCGACCCCGGCCGCCGAGACGACGGTCCCGGCGCCGACGACCGCCTCCGGCACCCCGTCCGCGATCGCCCGCAGGGCGTCGAGCGCGGCCGGGGTCCGCAGCGTGACCTCGATCAGCGGCAGCCCGCCGGCCACCAGGGCGCGGGCCAGGGGGACCGCGTCGGCGGCGTCCTCGATCACCACCACGGGGACGACGGGGGCTTCCGGGGCAAGGTCGAACACGCTCGTCATGGCCTCATCCTGACGAGGTCGAGCGCCACCCGCAACGAGTGTTGCGCAGAGCGCAACGGCTTCTCAGTGGATCTCGTCCACCAGAACGTCCAGCGCCCCCGGCTTCCCGCCCTCCTCCACCACGTACCGCAGGTCCCGCAGCGCCTCCACCAGCTCCGCCGGGGTGCCGGGCTCCGCGCCCGCCTCCAGGAGGCTCCGTACGATCCGGCCCTTCGTCGCCTTGTTGAAGTGGCTGACCACCTTCCGGGTCGGCGCGTGCAGCACCCGCACCGTCGCCGTCCGCGCCGCGACCTCCCCCTTCGGCCGCCACGCCGTCGCGTACGCCGACGAGCGCAGGTCCAGGACGAGCCCGTCCCCGGCCGCCCCGGGAAGCACGGACGCCATCGGGCCCCGCCAGTGCGCGCCGAGCGCGCCGAGGCCCGGCAGCTTGACCCCCATCGAGCAGCGGTACGACGGGATGCGGTCGGTCACCTTCACGGCGCCCCACAGGCCGGAGAAGACCAGGAGCGCGTCCCCGGCCCGCTCCCGGGCCGCCGCGTCCAGGGTCGCCAGACCGAGCGCGTCGTACAGGACGCCGGTGTAGACCTCCCCGGCCGGGCGCGCGCCGGCCGTCCGCAGCTCGGCGTTCTTCGCGACCTCGCCGCGCAGCCCCTCGCTCAGGCCGAGCACCCCGCGGGCCTTCTCCTCGTCGGCGGCACACAGCTCGACCAGCTCGTCCAGGACCGCCGCCCGCGCCTCCGCGAGCCCCGGCAGGGACAGCGACTCCGGCTTCAGGGGCGCCCCGCTCCCCGACGGAGCCTTGCCTTCGGAGGGCGGCAGCAGCACGAGCACGGTGGTTCTCCTTCGTACGGACGGGGGTGGGGGTGCGGCCCCGGCCGCCCAGCCTACAAAGCGGCGCCGGAACCCCTCGCGGAGAAGGCGCCGACCTCCTCGTGGAGAAGGTGCCGAACCCCTCGCGGAGAAGGCGCCGACCTCCTCGTGGAGAAGGTGCCGAACCCCTCGCGGAGAAGACGCCGACCTCCTCGCGGAGAAGACGCCCGAACCCCTCGCGGAGAAGGCGCCGACATGACGCGCCCGCCCCCACCCCCTACGCTCGGTCCATGCCCCGCCGCCCCCTACACGTGACCGGCGCAGCCGAGGCTCCCCTGCGGGCCGCCCTGCGCGCCCTCCGTACCGAACTCGCGGTCCCCGGCGCCTTCCCGCCCGCCGTCCTCGCCGAGGCCGAGACCGCCGCGAAGGCGCCCCGGCTCCCCGCGCACGACGCCACCGACCTGCCCTTCTTCACCGTCGACCCGCCCACCTCCACCGACCTCGACCAGGCCGTGCACCTGGCCCGCAGGGCCGACGGCGGCTACCGCGTCCACTACGCCATCGCCGACGTCGCCGCCTTCGTCGCCCCCGGCTCCGCGCTCGACGCCGAGGCCCACCGGCGGGTCCTCACCCTCTACTTCCCCGACGGCAAGGTCCCCCTCCACCCCGCCGTCCTCTCCGAGGGCGCCGCCAGTCTCCTCCCCGGCGAGGTCCGGCCCGCCGTGCTGTGGCGGATCGACCTCGACGCCGAGGGGCGCAGGGTCGCCACCGACGTGCGCCGCGCCCTCGTCCGCAGCCGGGCCAAGCTCGACTACGCGGGCGTGCAGCGGCGGCTCGACTCCGGCACCGCCGAGGAGCCCGTCGCCCTGCTGCGCGAGATCGGGCGCCTGCGCGAGGCCGTCGAGATCGAGCGCGGCGGGATCTCCCTCGACGTCCCCGAACAGGAGATCGTCGAGAAGGACGACGGCTACGACCTGGTCTACCGGGCCCCGTTCCCCTCCGAGAGCTGGAACGCGCAGATCTCGCTGCTCACCGGCATGGCCGCCGCCGACCTGATGACCGCCGCCGGCACCGGCATCCTGCGCACCCTCCCCACCGCGCCCGACGGCGCCGTGGCCCGGCTGCGCCGCTCCGCGCAGGCCCTCGGCGTCGACTGGCCGCACCACGTCCCGTACGCCGACGTCGTCCGCTCCGCCGACCCCTCGAACCCGCGCCACGCCGCCTTCCTCCAGGAGTGCACGACCCTCCTGCGCGGCGCCGGGTACACCGTCTTCACCGACGGCCACGTCCCCGACCCGGCCGTGCACGCCGCCGTCGCCGACGAGTACACCCACTGCACCGCCCCGCTGCGCCGCCTCGTCGACCGGTACGCGAGCGAGCTGTGCGTGGCGGCGGTCGCCGGGGACGAGCCGCCCGAGTGGGTGCGGGCCGCGCTGCCCTCGCTCCCCGACGAGATGGCCGCGGGCTCGCGCCGCGCCGGCTCCGTCGAGCGCGAGAGCGTCGACGTCGTCGAGGCGGCGCTCCTGAAGGACCGGATCGGGGAGCTCTTCGACGCGTACGTGATCGACGTCAAGGAGCGCGAGCCGTCCACCGGCACCGTCCACCTGGAGGACCCGGCGGTGGTCGCCCGGATCGCGGGCGGCGAATCCCCGCTGCCGCTGGGGGAGTGGCTGCGGGTCAGACTCGCGGAGGCGGACCCGGGGCGGGCGAAGGTGCTGTTCGCGCCCGCGTGAGTGCTCCGTACAGGGCTTGCGGGTCGTCGGCGTGGACCCTGACGACCCGTACGGGCCGGGGCGCGCCGAGCAGCCGGGGCGCGTCCACCGGCTCGGTCAGCTCGACGGTGACGGAGGTCTGCGCGCCGACGGCGAGGTTCAGCTCGCCTTCCGCCTTCTCGTGGGAGAACAGCGTCTCCCGCCGTACGGACGCGATCCGGTCGAGCGGGATCCGCAGGTCGACGTGGGCGGCCTGCCGCAGCCGCAGGACGCCTCCGGCGAGGACGTGCGGGCGGGTCGCGGAGGCGGCGTGCAGACCGAGGACGAAGAGCACGGTGTAGACGTCCAGGACCAGGACGATCCCGTGGACGAGAGGCCAGCGGGCGAGCAGGAACGACAGGCCGACCGTCTCGACCACGCACACGAACGCGAAGCCGTACATCAGCGCGGCCTGGTCGCGGGCGTACGGGAACACCCCGTCCGCGCCGGCGGTCCCGTGCGGCCGGCGCGCGACCCACCGCCCCAGGCTCGCGAGCAGCCGCAGCTCGTGCCCGAGGAGCCGCAGCACGGGCCCGGGCACCAGCTCCGCCACGGCGTCCCGCCGCGAGAGCCCGCGCCGCCGCAACCGCAGGTAGGCGAGGCCTTCGGCGAGGAGGAGGCCCGCCACGAGGACTTCGGCGAGGACGAGGACGGGGGCGGGTGTCCGTACGCCCCCGACGAGGCGGACGACGAGGACGGCTTCGAGGGGGAGGACGGCACAGGCGAGGACCCGGAGGGGGCGTGCGGTCGTCACGGGGTCCCCTCCCGCCGGTCCTGTACCCGTTCCCGTACTCGGTCCCGTACGAGACGCATCGCGAGGCGCAGGGCCGCCTCCTGGGCGGGGGAGAGGTCCGCGAAGACGGCGTCGGCGAGGAGGGACCCGGAGCCGCGCCCGTCCGCCGCGCCCTCCGGCAGCTCGGCCCCGGGGAGGTCCGGCAGGGAGTCCGCGAGCACCCGGGCGGCCCCGTCCACGCGGGGATCGTCCGGCGCGGCGTCCTCCAGGGCGTCGAACAGCGCGTACACCTCGTACGCGGACGGGGCCATCCCGCGCAGGGACTCCATCAGGCGCGCCCGGTCCTCCTCCGGCACGACGGCGTCGAGCAGGGCGAGGACCTGCCGGTCCTTCACGGCCATGGGGGAGGCGGGCGGCTCGCCCAGGCCCGCCAGGAGCGCGGCGAACTCCGGCGAGACGGGCCCGTCGGCGGGCAGTCGCCCGGCGCGGGCGTCGTCCAGGAGAGCGGCGAGCCGCTTCCGCCGCTCCCGCAGCACGGCCTCCTGCCGGGCGAGGTCGTCGGCCAGCTCCTCCAGGACCTCCACGAGCCCGCGCCCCTCGTCGTCCGCGAGCACGTCCCGCACCTCGTCGAGGCCGAGCCCCAGTGCGGTGAGGCGCCGGATGCGAGCGAGCAGGACGGCGTCCCGGACGCCGTACTCCCGGTACCCGTTGGCCCGCCGCGCGGGCTCGGGCAGCAGCCCGGACTGGTGGTAGTGCCGCACGGCCCGGGGGGTGACCCCGACCAGGGCGGCGATCTCGCCGATGCGCATGGGGCCAGTAGAAACCCTGACGCTGCGGCAGGGTCAAGGGCGGGCCGGTGCGGCGGGTAGCATGGTCGGCACGGCAGACGAGCCGGGCGGGCGGCCGCGTGGGGATCTCCGGATCTCCCCGAGGAACGTCCGGGCTCCACAGAGCAGGGTGGTGGCTAACGGCCACCCGGGGTGACCCGCGGGACAGTGCCACAGAAAACAGACCGCCGGGACCGTATCCGTACGGACCTCGGTAAGGGTGAAACGGTGGTGTAAGAGACCACCAGCGCCTGAGGTGACTCAGGCGGCTAGGTAAACCCCACTCGGAGCAAGGTCAAGAGGGGACACCCCGGTGTCCCTGCGCGGATGTTCGAGGGCTGCTCGCCCGAGTCCGCGGGTAGACCGCAGGAGGCCGGCGGCAACGCCGGTCCTAGATGGATGGCCGTCACCCCGACGACCGCGAGGTCCCGGGGCACAGAACCCGGCGTACAGCCCGACTCGTCTGCCCCTCAAGGCCTCTGACCAGCGATACCGCAGGTCAGAGGCCTTCCCTGTGAAAACAGGGGCGTCGCCCCACCCTGTTCCGTACCGGTTCGAAGGTAGCCATGAAGGCAGCCACGCCGGGCGGCTTGAACGGGTGCCGGCCGAGCCGGGAATCGGGCCGGGACGCCGGCGGAGTCATCAGGGCGTCGGAGGCTTCCGATGTCTGCCGGTCCCGGGACCGAGCTTCGGCGGCGCCTCGGGAGTGGCGGCGGTCTCGGCACGGGGGAACAGGAGGCGCCGTGCTTCCGCGAGGTTCGCCGCGAAGCCGTGCGCCTCCCACAGATGCCCGTTCCACCGCTGGATCGCGCGGGGAGCGTCGGGGTTCAGGTGCGATGCCCGCGGGCCGTCGCCGGTCACGAGGGGTACGGCACGGAGCTGCCCGATCCTCGCGTCCCGGCGCTCGGCCCACTCCGCGAGCGGTTCGTCGTCCATGGCCGGAGCGTAGTGGCTCAGGTGATCCGCTGCTCCCGGCGCAGGGAGGAGGCCCGGTCGATCCAGCGCCGTCTGCGACGAACTCGGACGACTCCTTCTCCGGATCGAACAGGGACCTCAAGGGTGCGCCGCTCACCGCCCGTGTACGCGGTCCGGGCGGAGAGATCGAGGCGGGACATCGACCAGGTCGTGCACTACGCGGAGCAGGCACTCGGACTGGCCGACCGGTCGGATTCGGGGTTCATCGGCAAGAAGCTGGACGGGCTTCGGGGGCGTCTTGCCCCGCTCGTGTCCGATGACCGAGTCTCGACTCTTGATCACCGAATCGCGGCGCTTCCGCGCACCGCATGACGAGAGGGACACGCGCATGAACGACGGCCGGATCTTCCGCGAGGCGTGGATCGACGGTGTGCACAAGCACTGTCCCGGCGAGCCGAAGCCCGGCTACGTCACGCCGTGGGACGAGACGCCCGCGTGGGAGCGCGAAGCCGCCGCCGCCGTGTACGGGCAGGTGCGCGACTTCATCGAGGTCAGCGGCGGGCATGCGGCCCGGCTCACCCGCGAGCAGAAGGGGCGATTCGTCGCGATCTGCTGGACCGCCCAGATGTTCAGGCACTTCGAGGACCCCAAGCCCGGATACGTCGCCGACTGGGCCGACCTGCCGGCCTGGCAGCGGGAGACGGACGCGGACATCTTCGAACGCGTCGAGCAGACTGTCTGACCTCAGGAGCGACGACGTCCCCGTCCGGGACCGATCCGGACGGGGACGTCTTGTTGCGTAGCCACCAAAGTGGCCACGGGAGGCCGTCCCTACACGTTTGTGCAGGTCATGGCGTTGCGCCGACAGTCCTCGGCGTACAGCCCGACTCGTCTGCCGCCACCTGGGGCTTTTCCTCGGATAGGGCCTCTGACCTGCGTCGGAGGCCCTTTCCGGTCTTTCGGGGGCTTGCCCGCGTTACTGGGGTGGAACCCGTGGTGTCGTAGGGGCTGGCGGCTGGTCGTCTGCTGCGGTATCGCCGGAGGCGTGCGGTATCCACAAGGGGGCGGGCCGACCGTCGAACGCCAGCGGCTCGGCGGCCCGATCGTGCTCGCTTGGGACAACCTCAGCGTTCACAAGGCCGCCCCGCGGCCCGGGATTGGCTGACCGTCTCCTACCTGCCGTCCTACGCACCCGAGCTCAACCTCGTCGAAGGGAGCGGGTCGCTCCTGCGACGCGGCTGGCTCTCCAACGCCGCCTTCAGCACCCCCGGACACCTCGTCCAGCGCACCCGACGGGGCCTGCGGCACGTCGAGTACCGCAGCCGGACGGCGGAACGCCCTGTCGGGTATAGCCGACAGGCCTGACCGGCCGCGCCTTGTCGATGTGAAAGAGCCGGCCCGCGACTGGCTGACCGATCTCGGAGACGGAGCCGCCGGTGGACGACAGTCAGGCGGGTCTTACCAGAGCGTCGAGCATCTTCTCCAGTAGGTCGTTGTTCGCGTTGAAGCTGGCCACCGATGCGGCGATGTTCTCCTCTTGGTCCATGTCCTGCCAGGAGACGGTGTAGCCGGCTTCGCGGGCGAGTTGGGCGAGGAAGGCGCGCTGGGTGCGGCCGTTGCCTTCCCGGAAGGGGTGGATGGCGTTCACGTCGCCGTACAGGTCGGCCAGGGCTCGGACGAACTCCGGGCGGGCCAAGCCTTGTAGGTGGTCGTTGTCGGCGAGCTTGCGGAACACGTCCTCCGCGTAGGAGGCGATGTGGATCGACGGACAGAACGATGTGCCCTTGGAGATCTCAATGGTGCGCAGCTCCCCGGCCCACGGGTACACGCTGCCGAAGATTTGCCGGTGGAAGGCTTGCAGGTGTGCGAGGTCGTAGCTGCCGAGCAGCGGCTCGGCGTCCAGAACGGCGAGTTCCACCGCGGCGATGTCCGATTCGGCTTCGGAAAGCTCGTCTGCGTCGGTGATGCCGAGACTGTTTCGGAGGACGCCGTTGGGCTCGCTGTAGGGATCGGTCACTCAGCGGCCTTACGGGTGTAGCGGGCGAGGGTGCGGGCGCGCAAGGCTGCGGCGTCGAGTTCTCCGCGTGCGTAGGCGTCGAGGTCGGCGGTGGTGTCCGCGGTGATGCTCAGCCCCTCGGCCTCGGTGGAGCCGATGGCGGAGGCGACCGCGGCTTGGCGGCGTCGGGCTTGCTCGTTCTGTTCGCGGCGCCGGTAGCCCTCCAGGGATGCGACGTCCACACGGCGGTGGGTGCCGACCATGCGGAACTCGATCAAGCCCTTGTCGAGCAGCTTGACCAGGTGCGGCCGGGAGACGCCGAGGGCCTTCGCTGCCTGGATGGTGGACAGCTCCGTACTCTTGGCGATCACCTCGACCGCGCGGCCGGAGTTGATGAGCGCCATGGTCTCCACGAGGACCGCCAGGGCTTCACGTGGCACCTCCATGGTGACCTCGCCCGCCTCGGCGAGGGTGATGTGGAACGTCTCGGCGCTGCTGGTGAGGGCGTCACGCAGGCGTGGCACGGCCTCCTCGACGCTGCGTTTGCGCTGCTCCTTCCGCGTCCGCTGCGCCTGGGTCCCGCGCAGGGACGACGGGTTCTCGGTGGGGCGCTTGCGCAGTGCCTTCTTCCGAGTGCGGGAGGTCTCGGTCTCGGAGCCGAAGGTCGTCGTACTGTCGCCGGTGGGGCGCTTCCTCTGCTTGGCCGGTTTCTGGTCCTGGTGGGTCACGGGCATAGGTGCGTCCCCAACTTCGAGTGGCTACTACCACCCTCAACCATATGAAATAGGTGAACCAAGTGCAATATGTGTAACTGCTTGGAGAGGTGGTGCTGCCCCTTGTGGTGCCGGAGGGCAGCGGTCCGCGCCTTTGCCTGCAGGCGTACGGCCCCAGTGCCATGGACTGTCCATGCCCGGGTACGGCTCCGGGGGCTTTGTCCCGGCCTCGCGCGTCCGCTCGGGGCCCTTGATGCCCTTGACCGCCAAACCGCAGGTCAGGACCCTTCTTCGTGAGGGTCGAGGGGTGCGCGGATGCGGCTGGGGCAGTGAAGGGGGACCCTTGGAGGTGCCCGCTGACGAACAGACTTCGAGGAGTACCACGATGTCGGTCATGGACAAGCTCAAGGGGATGCTCAAGGGCCACGAGGACCAGGCCGGAAAGGGCGTCGACAAGGCAGGCGACTTCGCCGACGAGAAGACCCAGGGCAAGTACAGCGGCCAGGTCGACTCCGCCCAGGACAAGCTCAAGCAGCAGCTGGGCCGCGACCAGGGCACGCCGCCCCAGTGACGGAGGGGTACGGCGACCTGCCGGCCGGTTGACCGGTCGGCCACGGCCCGGCGGCGCCAGCCGCCGGGCCGGGTCGTTTTCCGCTCGTCCAGGTGGCCCAGCCCGGTCGCTGACACGCCGGGGCGAGCGGCCCGGTTCCGGGGGGCGGGCGGGGTGGGCGGTGTACGGGTAGGGCATGACCATTCCCGTGGAGCAGCTCTCCGACCCGGCCGTGCGCGCCTTCGTCGCGGCCCTCAACGCCAACGACCAGGAGGCCTTCCGGGCGGCCCTCACGCCCGGCGCCACCATGTCCGACGACGGCACCGACCGGAACCTCGACGAGTGGACCGAGAAGGAGGTCTTCTCCTCGCGCGGCCACATGGAGATCGAGTCCCAGAAGGCCGACGGGCGCGACCTCGTCGCCCGGTACCGCAACGACACCTGGGGCGAGATGCGGACCCGCTGGCGGTTCACCGTCGAGGACGGGAGGATCGCCCGGTTCGAGACCGGGCAGGCGTAGGGGTGACGGAGGGGCCGGTGGGCCGGCGGGGTTCCCGCCGGCCCACCGGCCCCTCCCCGTGCCTCAGCCCCGGCCGATGTACGGCATCGCCGTCGCCATCACCGTCGCGAACTGCACGTTCGCCTCCAGCGGCAGCCCCGCCATGTGCACCACCGTCGCCGCCACGTCCGCCGCGTCCATCACCGGCTCCGGAGCCAGGCGGCCGTCCGCCTGGAGGATGCCGGCCTGCATGCGGGCCGTCATGTCGGTCGCCGCGTTGCCGATGTCGAGCTGGCCGCAGGCGATCCGGTACGGACGCCCGTCCAGGGACAGGGACTTCGTCAGGCCCGTCATCGCGTGCTTCGTCGCCGTGTACGCGATCGAGTGCGGGCGCGGCACGTGCGCCGAGATCGAGCCGTTGTTGATGATCCGGCCGCCCTGCGGCTCCTGCTCCCTCATGGCCCGGAAGGCCGCCTGCGCGCACAGGAACGCGCCCGTCAGGTTGACGTCCACGACCGCCCGCCAGGTCGCCGGGTCCAGGTCCTCGACCGGGGTCCCGCCGCCCGCGAACGTACCGGCGTTGTTGAAGAGCAGGTCCACGCGCCCGTAGCGGTCCCGTACCGAGGAGAAGAGGGCCGCGACCTGTGCCTCCGACGTCACGTCCGTCGGGGCGCACAGGAAGTCCCCGTCCGGGGCCAGCGCCGCCGTCTCCTCCAGGGGCTCCGCCCGGCGGCCCGCGAGCGCCACCGACCAGCCCGCCGCCGCGAGCGCGAGGGCCACGCTCCGGCCGATGCCCGAACCCGCTCCCGTCACCACTGCGATGCTCATGGGCGCGCAGCGTACGCGAGACGCGTGCACCGTGAACTCATCCGTCCGACACGTGGATGTCCTGTACCCGACAACGCGTGGTCGTCCCGGCCCCCTCGAATGACGAGCGAACAGCATTCGTCAGGGGAGGGGCACATGAGTCGGACGCATGAGCATCACCAGGAACTCCGGGAAGCCGCACGGCACTTCGGGCGGCGGCGGTTCCTCACCGTCACCGGCGCCGCCGCCGCGCTCGCCTTCGCCACCCAGCTGCCCGCGGCCGGCTCCGCGGCCGCCGCCGAACTCGACGCCCGGCGCGTCACCGAGGACCCGTTCACTCTGGGCGTCGCCTCCGGCGACCCCCTGCCCGGCTCCGTCCTGCTCTGGACCCGGCTCGCGCCCCGCCCCTTCGAGCCCGACGGCGGACTGCCCGACCGGCGCGTCACCGTCCACTGGGAGCTGGCCCGCGACGAGCGCTTCCGGCGGACCGTGCGGCGCGGGACCGCCACCGCCCACGCCGAGTTCCGGCACACCGTCCACGTCGAGGTCGAACACCTCGAACCCGGCCGGGAGTACTTCTACCGCTTCCGCGTCGGCGCCTGGACCAGCCCGGCCGGCCGCACCCGTACGGCCCCCGCCCCCGGCGCGCACAACGCCTCGCTCTCGCTCGCCGCCGTCTCCTGCCAGGCGTACCACGACGGCCACTTCACCGCCCACCGCCACCTCGCCGAGGAGGACGTGGACGTCGTCTTCCACCTCGGCGACTACCTGTACGAGTACGCGGTCGACTCCGCCGGCGGCGCCCGCGCCTACACCGACCGCGTCCTCCCGGCCGTCTTCGACCGCGAGACGCTGACCCTGGAGGACTACCGGCTGCGCTACGCCCTCTACAAGACCGACCCCGACCTGCGGGCCGCCCACGCCGCCCACCCCTTCGTGGTCACCTGGGACGACCACGAGACCGAGAACAACTACGCGGGCGACACCCCCGAGAACACCGTCCCGCCCGAGGAGTTCCTGCTCCGCCGCGCCGCCGCCTACCGCGCCTACTGGGAGCACCAGCCGCTGCGCCGCCCCCAGCTCCCCGAGGGCCCCGACATGCGGCTGTACCGGCGCCTCGGCTTCGGGCGGCTCGCGCAGTTCGACATCCTCGACACCCGCCAGTACCGCTCCGACCAGGCGTACGGCGACGGCTGGCAGGTCCCGGGGCCCGAGTCCGAGGACCCGTCGCGCACCCTGACCGGTGCCACCCAGGAGCGCTGGCTGCTCGACGGCTGGCGCCGCTCCCGGGCCCGCTGGAACGTCCTGCCCCAGCAGGTCGTGTTCGCCGAGCGCCGCGACCGCCCCACCGCCGACTTCAAGCTCTCCATGGACTCCTGGGACGGCTACCCGGCCTCCCGGCAGCGCGTCCTGGCGGGCGCGGAGGCCGCCGGCGTCGAGAACCTGATGGTGCTCACCGGCGACGTCCACGTCTCCTACGGCCTCGACCTCAAGGCCGACTTCCGCGACCCGTCCTCCCGCACCGTCGGCACCGAGATCGTCACCACCTCGATCACCAGCGGCAAGGACGGCGCCGACCGCCCCTCGAACTACGACAGGCTCACGCGGGCCAACCCCCACCTGCGCTTCTTCAACGGGCGGCGGGGGTACGTGAAGGTCTCGCTCGGCCGCGAGAGCGCCCGCGCCGACTTCCGCACGGTCCCGTACGTGACGACGCCGGGCGCCCCCGTCACCACCGCCGCCTCCTTCGTCACCGAGGCGGGGAACCCGGGGCTCGTACCCGCGTGACCGTTCGTGCGGAAGTCACTCCCCGGGATAGCGGACGCCGATGCGGTCCCGTACCGCGTCGAGCGTCCGCATCACCGCGAGCGAACCGTCCAGCGGCACCAGCGGGGACTCCTTCTCGCCCGCCCGCAGGCAGCGCACCACCTCGGCGGCCTCGTGCCGGAAGGAGTGCGGGTCGGCCTCCGCGACGAACTCCTCCGGCTCGGCGCCGTTCCGGTGCAGGGTGAAGCGCTCGGGGAAGAAGAAGCCGCGCGGCACGTCGATCCGGCCGAGCGAACCCGTCACCGAGGCCGTCAGCGGGGTGTCCGCGGCGATCGAGCAGGACAGCAGGGCCGAGGCCCCCGTGCCGGACCAGCCGAGCAGCATCCCCGTGTTCAGGTCGACGCCCTCCGGCGAGAGCAGCGCGTGCGCCTGGACCGAGTCCGGCTCGCCGAGCAGCAGCTGCGCGAACGACACCGGGTACACCCCGAGGTCGAGCAGCGCCCCGCCGCCGGTCTTCGGGTCCCGCAGCCGGTGGTCGGCCCCGAACGGGCCCGCGAGCCCGAAGTCCGCCTGGACCGTGCGGACCTCGCCGACGGCCCCGTCGCGCACCAGCTCCGCGATCCGCCGGACCAGCGGGTTGCAGTACATCCACATGGCCTCCATCAGGAAGAGGCCCCGGTCCCGGGCGAGGGCGACCAGCTCGGCCGCCTCCCGGGCGTTGAGCGTGAGGGCCTTCTCGCAGAGCACCGCCTTGCCCGCCTCCAGGGCGAGGCCGGCCGCCGCCCGGTGCGCGTGGTGCGGGGTCGCCACGTACACCACGTCCACGTCCGCGTCGGCGAAGAGCCCGGCCCACTCCCCGTACGCCCTCGGTATCCCGAACCGCTCCGCGAAGGCCTTCGCGGGCGCCTCGCTGCGGGACGCCACCGCCACCACCTCGGCGCCGTCGAGCGTCAGCAGGTCGGTGGTGAACCGCTCCGCGATGCCGCCCGTCGCCAGGATCCCCCAGCGCACCTTCTCGCCCACGTGCCCCACCGTCCCCATGTCCCCACCCGTCTCGCAGAGGTCTCGACCATGCCGGTCGAGCTGAGAGCATAGGCAAGGATTCAACGAAACGGAGCTGTCGATGCCGGAGAGCGGCCAGAAAACAACACAAGGGAACATAAGTGAAGCCGTCTCCGGTGTGACGGGCACGCCCGGCGGGCCCGCCGCCCCCGGCCTCGCCGCCGCCCGCCGGGCCGGGCTGCTCGTCACCCTCGTCCTGGGCGGCCTCACCGCCCTCCCCCCGCTCTCCATGGACATGTACCTCCCGGCCCTGCCGGAGGTCACCGGCGCGCTGCACGCGCCCGCCGCCACCGTCCAGCTCACCCTCACCGCCTGCCTCGCCGGCATGGCCCTCGGCCAGCTCGTCGTCGGCCCCATGAGCGACAAGTGGGGGCGCCGCCGCCCGCTGCTCGCCGGCATGGTCGTGTACGTCCTCGCCACCGCCGCCTGCGCCCTCGCGCCCACCGCCGAGACCCTCATCGGCTTCCGGCTGCTCCAGGGCCTCGCGGGCGCCGCCGGCATCGTCATCGCCCGCGCCGTCGTCCGCGACCTCTACGACGGCGTCGAGATGGCCCGCTTCTTCTCCACCCTGATGCTGATCTCCGGCGTCGCCCCGATCGTCGCCCCCCTCATCGGCGGACAGATCCTGCGCGTCACCGACTGGCGGGGCGTCTTCCACGTCCTCACCGGCGTCGGCGTCCTGCTCACCCTCGTCGTGTGGCGCTTCCTCGCCGAGACGCTGCCGCCCGAACGGCGCCACGAGGGCGGGGTCGGGCAGGCCCTGCGCACCATGCGGGGGCTCCTCGCGGACCGGGTCTTCACCGGCTACACGCTGACCGGCGGCCTCGCCTTCGCCGTCCTCTTCGCCTACATATCGGCGTCGCCGTTCGTGGTGCAGGAGATCTACGGCGCCTCGCCGCAGACCTTCAGCCTGCTCTTCGGCCTCAACTCCATCGGCCTCGTCGCCGTCGGCCAGGTCAACGGCAAGCTCCTCGTCGGCCGCGTCAGCCTCGACAAGGTGCTCGGCTGGGGCCTCGCGGTCATCCTCCTCGCCGCGATCGCCCTGCTCCTCATGACCAGCGGCGTCTTCGGGAAGGTCGGGCTCGCGCCCGTGGCCGCCGGGCTCTTCGTCCTGATGTCCGCGATGGGCCTCGCGATGCCGAACACCAACGCCCAGGCCCTGATGCGCACCCCGCACGCCGCCGGGTCCGCCTCCGCGCTCCTCGGCACCACCTCCTTCCTCGTCGGCGCCGTCGCCTCCCCGCTCGTCGGCATCGCGGGCGAGCACACGGCCGTCCCGATGGCCGTCGTCCAGCTCACCTGCGCCGCCCTCGCCCTGGCCTGCTTCCTGGGCCTGTGCCGCCCGTGGCGGACCGCGCCGGAAGCGGGTACGGCTCAGACCGGGAAGGCACCGGACCCGGCCGCGCAGTCCGGGAAGGCACCGGATCCGGCCGCGCAGTCCGGGAAGGCACCGGACCCGGCCGCCTAGACTGTCTCGGTGAACGCCTCCGCCCCCTCCGCCGACTCCCTGCGCGCCGCCCTCGCCGGGCTCCTCGACGGCCTCCCGCCCCAGCGGGCCGCCCAGGCCGTCGACCGGCTGATCGCCACCTACCGGGGCACCACCCCGACGGACGCCCCCGTGCTCCGCGACCGCTCCGACGTCGCCGCCTACGCCGCCTACCGGATGCCGGCGACCTTCGAGGCGGTACGGGGCGCCCTGGGCGCCCTGCGGGAGGCCGCGCCCGACTGGGCGCCGCGCACCCACACGGACGTCGGCGGCGGCACGGGCGCGGCGACCTGGGCCGTCGCGGAGGCCTGGGACGGGCGGCCGCCCCGCACCACGGTCCTCGACTGGGCCGAGCCCGCCCTCGCGCTCGGCCGCGAGCTGGCCGGCGGCGTGCTCGACGCGGAGTGGCGGCGCGAGCGGATCGGCGGCGCGCTGCGCCTCGCCGACACGGACCTGGTCACCGTCTCGTACGTCCTCAAGGAGCTGACGGAGGCCGACCGCGCCTCGCTCGTCGCCGAGGCGGCCCGCGCCGCGCAGGCCGTCGTGGTGGTCGAGCCGGGCACCCCGGACGGCTACGAGCGGATCATCGCGGCCCGCGCCCTGCTCGTCGGGGCCGGGTTCACCGTCGCCGCGCCCTGCCCGCACAGCGGGGCCTGCCCGATCGCGCCCGGCACGGACTGGTGCCACTTCTCGGCCCGGGTCAGCCGCTCCTCGCTGCACCGGAAGGTGAAGGGCGGCTCGCTGGCGTACGAGGACGAGAAGTACGCGTACGTGGCCGCCGTCCGTTTCCCGGCGGACCCCGCCGCCGCCCGGATCGTCCGCAGGCCGCAGATCCGCAAGGGCCTGGTCCAGCTGGAGCTCTGCGGTCCCGAGGGCCTCTCCCGCGACACCGTCACCAAGCGTCACGGGCCCCTGTACAAGCAGGCCCGTGACGCGGAGTGGGGCGACCCGTGGCCGCCGGAGGCGGACGCGTTCTAGGCGCGTCCGTCCGGTTACCGCCGGCTCCGGCGCAGGAGGAGGGCCGGGGCGAGGGCGGCGACGAGGACGGCGGCCGCGTTGACGAGGACCGCGCGGGCGATGCCGTCGGGGAGCGTGGCGGCGGTGACGACCACGGCGCTCATGACCGGGGTGCCCAGGGTGATGCCGACCTGCTGGGTCATGGTGGCGATGCCGGTGGCCATGCCCTGCTCGGCGTCGGGCAGGCCGGAGGTGGCCGTCACCATGAAGCCGACGATGGCGAGCATGTTGCCGATCCCGCCCGCGAAGGTGGCGGCGAGCAGCAGCCCGTACGTGCCCGGCCCGTCGCCGAGTCCGACGAGGGAGAGGGTCGCGACGGCCTGGAGGACCCCGCCGGCGACCAGGGCGGTACGGGGCGAGAACCGGCCGATGAAGCGGGGGGCGAACAGTCCGCCGAGGACCGTGCCCGCGCCCAGGACGCCGAAGGAGAGGCCGGCGGCGAGCGGGGAGAAGCCCAGGACGTCCTGGAGGTGCAGGGTCATCAGGAAGACCAGCGAGGTCTCGGTGGCGAAGGCGAGCAGCCCGGCCAGGTTGCCCCAGACGACGGTGCGGCGCTTCAGGACCCGGATCGGGACGAGGGGCGCGGCGGAGCGCCGCTCGACGAACGGGAAGGCGGTGAGCAGGGCGACGGCCGCGGCCAGGGCGACGAGGACGCCGGGGTCGGTCCAGCCGTGCTCGCCGGCGGCGGTGAGCCCGTAGACGAGGGCGAGGAGCCCGCCCGTGACGGTGATCGCGCCGGGGACGTCGAGGCGGGGCCGCTCGACCGGACGGCTCTCCTCGATGACGGCGGGGGCGACGAGCAGGACGGCGAGGGCGACCGGCACGTTGACGAAGAACGCCCACCGCCAGGAGAGCAGGTCGGTGAGGACGCCGCCGAGGACGGCCCCGGTGGTGAAGCCGGCCGACATCAGGGCGCCGTTGAGGCCGAGGGCCTTGTCGCGCAACGGTCCCTCGGGGAAGGCGGAGGTCAGCAGCGAGAGCCCGGCGGGGGTGACGGCGGCGGTGGCGAGGCCCTGGGCGACGCGGGCGGCCATGAGCAGCTCGGGCGTGGTGGCGAGGCCTCCGGCGAGGGAGGCGGCGCCGAGGACGGCCATGCCGCCGAGGAAGACCCGGCGGCGGCCGAGGAGGTCGGCGACGCGCCCGAAGAGGAGGGTGAACCCGGCGGCGGCGAGGGCGAAGGCGGTGGCGATCCACTGGAGGCCGCAGAGGGAGAAGCCGAGTCCCTTCCCGATGACGGGCAGGGCGACGTTCAGGATCGAGAAGTCGACGGCCAGCATGAACTGGGCGACGAGGAGGACGACGAGGACGAGCCGCATCCGCCCGTCCATGCGGGGGGCGGCGGTGGCCTTGGACGCGGCCGGGACGGGCGGTGTGTCGAGGGCAGTCATGAGCGGGACCCCTTAAAGGGACGTGAGTTCCGTTAAGATGCGGCAGACGGTAGCAGACTGAGGAGTATTAATGGAACAAGATTCCCGTTTGGGTGGAGGTTCGTCGGCCGAGGGCGGGAGTCCGCCCGCCGCGTCCGGCGCCCGGCGGCCCGGCGGCCGTACCGCCAAGGTCCGCCGCGCCGTCCTCGACGCCACCCAGGAGGCCCTGGCGGCCTCCGGCTTCCACACGCTGAACATGGACCGGATCGCCGCGAGCGCGGGCGTGGGCAAGACCACCGTCTACCGGCGCTGGGGCTCCCCGGTCGGCCTGGTCGCCGACCTCCTGGACGACATGGCCGAGCAGTCCCTGCCCGCCGCCGACACCGGCGGCCTCGCGGGCGACCTGCGGGCCAACGCCGCGCTCGTCCTGGGGACCCTCACCGACCCCCGGATGGGCCCCGTCTTCCGGGCCGTCATCGCCGCGGCCGCCTGCGACGAGGAGTGCGCCCGCGCCCTGGCCGGTTTCTACCGCACCCGCCTGGCCGAATGGGCCCCGGTGGGGGAGCGGGCCGTGGCCCGGGGCGAACTCCCGGCCGGCACCGACCCGCTCGAACTGCTCCGCGCGGTCTCGGCCCCGCTCTACTACCGGTTCGCCGTCACCCACGAGCAGCCGACCCCCGCCGACGCCGAGCGGGCCGTCACGGCGGCCCTGGTCGCGGCGGCGGCCGGCGCCTTCGCGCCGGGCGGCGCGGACGCGTCCTAGGGCGTGTGCCGAGAGTCCCGCCCGCCCCCCCCGGGCGGACGGCGCTGCTTTCGACGCACGCCCCGGAGGGGGTGGTCGCACCGCCGCCCCCGTACCACGGCGCGGTACGGGGGCGGCGGCTTCACGAGGGGACTAGGGGCGCAGCTCCTGGGTGCAGCACTTCACGCTGCCGCCGCCCTTGAGGAGTTCGCTCAGGTCCATGCCGACGGGCTCGAAGCCCCGGTCGCGCAGCGGCTCGAAGAGGCCCACGGCCGCCTGCGGCAGCAGGACGTTCCGCCCGTCGCTCACCGCGTTGAGCCCGAAGGCGGCCGCGTCCTCCTCCGTCGCGATCAGGGCGTCCGGGAAGAGCCGGGCCAGTACCGCCCGGCTGCCGGGCGAGAAGGCGGCCGGGTAGTACATGATCTCGTCCCCGGCGTCGTCCAGGACGCACAGCGCCGTGTCCAGGTGGTAGTAGCGCGGGTCCACCAGGTCCAGGCCGATCACCGGGCGCCCGAAGAACTCCTGTGCCTCGCCGTGCGAGAGCGGACTGGCGCGGAAGCCGCGCCCGGCGAGGATCCAGGAGGCGGTGACGGCGAAGTCCCCCTCGCCCTCGTTCACGTGCTGCGGGACCCACAGGTCCTCCTCCGCCCAGCCGTTGCGGCGGAACCAGTCCAGGTGCGCGTCGGCCTCGGCCGCGCGCTCCGGGTACGCGAACCGCGCGCCGAGGACCCGGCCCCCGACGACGGTCGCGCCGTTCGCCGCGAACACCATGTCCGGCAGCGCCGGGTCCGGCTCCAGGACCTCCACGGTGTGGCCGAGCGCGCGGTAGCGGTCCCGCAGGTCCTCCCACTGGGCGAGGGCGAGCGGCGGGTCGACCGGTTTCGTGGGGTCCATCCAGGGGTTGATGGAGTACGTCACCGTGAAGTGCGCGGGTGGGCACATCAGGTAACGGCGGGGCGAGGGCGAGCGCGGAGTGGTGCGCAAGAAGGGCTCCTCACGGGCGGACGGGCGGAAGCACCGCGGTGCGGTGGACCCCATGGTCCGCCCTCGGGGCCCTCCGCGCAGTGGACCGTTCGGGTGGTTCGCGCGTCACCCGTCACGGCGAGACGTATCGTCTCGCCAGGAGCTAGATTGGCCCCATGCCCACATCCGGTTCCATGCCCACATCCGGTTCCACGCCCGCATCCGGTTCCACGCCTGTCCCTGGCTCCAAGTCCACCCCTGGCTCCAAGTCCGCCCCCGGCTCCAAGTCCACCCCCGACGCCTCCCGTCGCAGCGAGCGCTCCCGGCGCGCCATCTTCGACGCCGCCCTCGCCCTCGTCTCCGAGAACGGCTACGCCAGGACCACCGTCGAGGGCATCGCCGCCCGCGCCGGCGTCGGCAAGCAGACCATCTACCGCTGGTGGCCCTCCAAGGCCGCCGTCCTCCTCGACGCCTTCCTCGACCTCCAGGACCGGGCCGTCGAGGCCATGGGCGGCGACGCCGGAAGTGAGATCCCCGACACCGGCGACCTCGCCGCCGACCTCAAGCAGGTCCTGCGCGCCACCGTCGACGAGATGAACGACCCCGCCTTCGAGCTCCCCACCCGTGCCCTCGCCGCCGAGGGGATCACCGACCCCGACCTCGGCGCCCGCTTCACCGAGGCGCTGCTCGAACCCCAGCTCCAGCACTACGTGCGCCGCATCGAGGCCGCCCGGGAGGCCGGTCAGGTCGACCCCGGCGCCGACCCCCGCCTCGCCGTCGAACTCCTGGTCGGCCCCCTCCACCACCGGTGGATCCACCGCACCCTGCCCCTCACCCACGCCTACGCGGACGCCCTGGTCGACCACGTCCTGCGCGGCCTCGCCCCGAGGGGCTGAGGGACCGGGGAGCACCCCGGTTCCGCACTCCGGTCACCCGGGGCGCAGGATGGTGGGACCATGGGCAGAGCCGAACGGGCGAGCACGAGGTTGTGAGGGGATAGATGGGCGACGGCATCGGCCGCTACCGCGGCACGGAGAGCAGGCTCGCACAGTGGCTGCGCAGGCGCCCCAAACGCACCGCGGCCGACGACGGGGACGACCGCGAGAAGCTGCTCCTGGCCGTCGCCGCAGCCGGACTGCCCCTGGCCCCCGCCGCGTACCCCGTCGGCTACAGCTGCTCCTGCGAGCGGATCGGCTGTCCCACCCCCGCCCGGCACCCCGTCTCCTTCGCCTGGCAGACCCAGTCGACCACCGACCGCGGCCAGGTCGAGCGCTGGTCCCGCAACGAGCCCCGGGCCAACTTCGTCACCGCCACCGGCATGGTCCACGACGTCCTCGACGTGCCGCTGGCCGCCGGTCGTGCCGCCCTGGACCGCCTCCTCGCCGAGGGCGTCGAGGTCGGCCCCGTCGCCGAGTCCCCGGCCGAGGGCCCCGACGGCGGCCGGATGCTCTTCTTCACCGCCACCCGCGGCACCCCCGAGGACGAGGACGAGTGGTGGCCCTGTGAGCTCGACTGCCACCCCGAGACCATGGACGAGCACCCGGGGCTCCGCTGGCACTGCCGCGGCAGCTACGTCCTCGTCCCCCCGGCCCGGCTCCCCGGCGACGAGGACGCCCACCCGGTCGTCTCCTGGCTCCGCGGCCCCGAGCATCCGCTGCCCGATCCGCTGAACCTCCTGGAGACCCTTCAGGACGCCTGCGCCCGCCACGCGGCCGAGCGCGGGGCGGACGGCGACGGCGGGCACACGTCCCACGAGATCGCCTGGCCGCTGACCCGCTGACCCGCTGACCCGCTGAGCCGCTGAGCCAATGGGCCGCTGACCCGCTGAGCCGATGGGCCGGTGACCCGCTGACCCCTACGTCCCGGAGCGGTCCGAAAAGAACCCGGAGCGGTCCGGAGGAGAACCGGTGCGTTACGAGCCCACCGCGCCCACCACGCCCTGGAGCCGGCCCGTGACCGTGACCCCGTCCCGGGCCGTGCCCGCCGGCTTCACCAGGACCGACTGGCTGGACACCCACTCCCGGGTGACCGTGCTCTTCACCTCGCCGGTCATCAGCGCCTTCACGTCCTTCGGGACCTTGGGCCGGTAGCCCGGCGCCGCCGTCTGCCGCTCGAAGTACCGGGTCGCGAAGAAGACCAGCGCGCCCCCGTCCCGGGTCCGCAGCCCCAGCGGCGCGAAGGACCCCCGGTCGGTGACCCGGTCCACGTACTGGGTGGCGAGCCCCGGCCGCGCGGCGGCCTTCTCCCGCTGCTCCCGCCACACGCTGGTGTGCGGACCGGCCGCGAACGGCCCCGGCTTCCCGTCTTTCAGGTACGCGACGTACTCCGTGCCCAGCTTCCCGGGCGCGACCGCCAGCGCGTCGGTGTCCGCGGCGACCGGCACCGCGTACCCCCCCTCCTCGGCGAACTCCGGGACCTCGGACACGCCGAGGACGTTGAGGTAGGCGGCCTTCCACCGCTCCTGGGGGCCGTTGCGCACGAAGACGAGCAGCCAGCGCTGGTCCTCGTCCCCCCGGTCGACGTCCCGGTTGGAGTCGGTGTCCGCGACGAACCAGCGCGGCCAGCCCGCCTTGCGGGGCAGCAGGAAGCGCGCGTCCGTCAGCTCCAGCGGCCTGTGCTTCGGATTGCCGCCCGGGCTGGTGACCGCGCGGGCGCGCAGCCCCGCCTGGTTGATCGCCCCGAGCGGCCCGGTGACCCGGTCCGCGTCGAGCGCCGGGTCGTGTGCCTTGTCGGCGCGGTTGAACGCGTCCGTGAAGTCCGCCAGGGCCTTCGCCGCCTCGGCCTCCGTCGCCGCAGGTACGAGGGCCAGCTCGCCGTGCACCGTCACGCAGCCGCTCGCCGTCAGCGCCAGGGCGGTCACGGCCGCCGTCGCCGCGAGCAGCCGCACCGGCCGTGCCGGCCACCGCTCACGAGGTCGTCCCGGCGCTCGCCCCACCCTCAGCCGTCTCATCGGTCGCCTTCTGCTTCTTCACCCGCGCGGACGGACCCGACCCTATCGGGGCCAGGAGGAGCGCGAGCGCCGGGACCGGATACAGCGCCCACACCGTGACCTGAAGGACCGTCGGGTCCGGCCGGAGGCCGAGGGAGCCTTCGAGGAGCGCCCCGTACCAGCTCTCCGGCGGGACCGCCGCCGAGACGTCGAAGGCCGCCTCCGCCGGGCCGCCGAGCAGCCCCGCCTCCTGGAGGCCGCGCACGCCGTCCGCGAGGACGCCCGCCCCCGCCACGACCAGCAGCCCGCCGGCCCAGGGGAAGAACCTCGCGGGGCCGGCCCGCAGCGCGGCCCGGTGGAGCAGCAGGCAGAGGAGGGCCGCCGTGAGCAGGCCGAGGAGGACCCAGACCAGGGGCTGGAACGAGCTGCCGGGGCCGCTCGGCACGGCCGCCCGCACCGCCTCCCCCACGAAGAGCGACGCCTCGGGGCCCTCGCGGCCCACCACCAGGAAGGCGGCGGCGGCGAGCACGCCCGTCCCGGCACCGACCGCCCCCGGACCCGGGCGCCGCAGCCGGAGGACCGCCCACGTCACCAGGCCCGCCGCGGCGATCGACAGCGAGCCGCCGACCAGCGCCCGCGCCTCCGGGGTCAGCTCCCGGGAGCCGGACTCCAGGGCGGCGCCGAGGGCGAGGGAGAGGCCGGCGGCCGCGCCGGCGCCGGTCAGGACCGGTGCCAGGGCCTCTCGGCGCCCGGCCCTCACCACGTACGCGGCGAGGAGGCAGACGACCAGGCCGGCCGCCAGGCCCTCGCGCAGGCCGAACAGATAGGTGCCGTACACGGCTCTCCCCTCCCGCTGTCACGCGCGCGGGGCCCGGCCCCGCCGCCGGCCGCCCCGTACCGCCGTCGGACGAGTATCCCCGGCCAGGGCCCGCACCGCCGGGCCGGGGCCACCGCCCACCGGGGTGATTCCCCGTCAAAAAGCCTTGGCGGAAGGCGAACCGCCCGCGTCCGCGTGCCGTAACGGTACGACGAGGGGGACCCCGGTCCGGGGGTGCGGCAGCACCTCCACCGGCTCCGGTGACGGCGCCACCGGCGGCACGTCCACCACGGGCGGTGGCACCGTCGGCGGCGGTGGCACGGTCGGCGGTGGCACGGTCGGCGGTGGCACCGCGGGCGGGGCCGGCACCGTCGGCGGCTCCGGCGCCCTCGCCGCCACCGGCTCGGACGTCCCGACCGGCCTCCTCGCCGGGGCCTCCGCCCTGACCGGCGCGGCCGGCGCGGCCGTCGTCGTCGCGGTCCGCCGCCGCGCCGCGGCCTCCTGATCCGCCACCCCCCACCGGGCAGGGCCGCACCCGGAATCCGGGTGCGGCCCTGCCCCCTTGCGGACGGATGGTTGAATTCCGCCATGAACACGACCGCCACTGACATCGACGTCCTGCGGGTCTTCTGTGCGGGCGACGGCCGGTACGGCAACCCCCTCGGGGTCGTACGGGACGCCCGTACCCACCCCGACGAGTCCTCGCGGCAGGCGCTCGCCAAGGAACTCGGCTTCAGCGAGACGGTGTTCGTGGACGACCCGGAGCGCGGGATCGTGGACATCTACACGCCCGGCCTGCGGCTGCCGTTCGCCGGGCACCCGCTCGTCGGCGCGGCCTGGCTCCTCGACCTGGAGGTCGTCCACCCGCCGGCCGGCGAGGTGTGGGTGCGCGGCGACGGGGAGTTCACCTGGATCGAGGCGCGCGCGGAGTGGGTCCCGCCCCGCACCCTGCGCCGGTACGCCTCCGCCGCCGAGGTGGAGGCGCTGGAGGTGCCCGAGCCGGGGGAGTGGGTCTACGCCTGGGCCTGGGAGGAGGAGGCGGCCGGGCGGATCAGGGCGCGGGCCTTCCCGGGGCGCGGCGACGGCATCGACGAGGACGAGGCCACCGGCGCGGCGGCGCTGCTGCTCACGGCGGAGCTGGGCCGGGCCCTGAACATCACGCAGGGCCGGGGTTCGCAGCTGCTCACCGCCCCCGGCCCCGACGGCATCGTGGAACTCGGCGGACGCGTCCGCCTGGAGGGCACGCTCACGCGCTGACCCTCCGCACCGTTCGGAAGGGCGTCACGCGCTCAGCGGGAACTCGCCCCCGAGCTGGTGGAAGACCGCGCTGTTGAAGTCGAAGGCGCGCTTGCACTCGTCGATGATCCGCTGCTTCTCCAGGTCGTCGGCGTTCACCCCGTCGAGCAGTTCCCGGTACGCGCGCTTGAACGCGGCCGGGTTGGAGATCTCCTCGAAGACGTAGAAGCGGACGCCGTCGCCCTTGCGGGCGAAGCCCCAGGTGCGCTCCGCCTTGTCGCGGATGATCTGGCCGCCCGACAGGTCGCCCAGGTAGCGCGTGTAGTGGTGCGCCACGTAACCCCCGGGCCACTCGCGGGCGCACTCGGCGACCCGCTCGGCGTACGCCGTGGTGGCCGGCAGCGGCGAGAGGCCGTCGCGCCAGTCCGGCCCCCGCAGATGGGCGAGGTCCCGCTCCAGGGCGGTCGTGCGGAACAGCTCGGGCTGTACGAACGGCCCGGCGACCGGGTCCTCGCGCAGGGCCTCCGCACCCTCCTCCAGGGCCCGGTAGACGAACCAGAGCTGCTCCGTGTAGCGCGCGTAGGCGTCGACGCCCAGGCGCCCGCCGAGGAGGTCACCCATGAAGGACGACGTCTCCGCTTCGGTGTGCTGCTCGTGCGACGCCGTGCGGATGAGCGTCGAGAAGGGCGTGTCCAAGGCGTGCCTCCGGGACCGATGGGACGGGAACCAGTGGCGATCCTGCCAACTTAGGCTTACCTAAGTCAACCGGTTCCCGACGACCTGTCGGTAAAAAAGCTACCCACTTCCCGGGGCGGGGCAACGTCAGGGCAGGGTCAGGATCTCCGCTCCGGTCTCCGTCACGACGAGGGTGTGCTCGAACTGGGCCGTCCGCTTGCGGTCCTTGGTCACCACGGTCCAGCCGTCGTCCCACATGTCGTAGTCGTGGGTGCCGAGCGTCAGCATCGGCTCGATGGTGAAGGTCATGCCCTTCTTGATCTCGGTGGTGTGGTGCGGGGAGTCGTAGTGCGGCACGATCAGGCCGGAGTGGAACGACGAGTTGATGCCGTGCCCGGTGAAGTCGCGCACGACCCCGTAGCCGAACCGCTTGGCGTACGACTCGATGACCCGCCCGATGATGTTGATCCGGCGCCCCGGGCGCACCGCCTTGATCGCCCGGTTCAGGGCCTCCCGGGTCCGCTCCACGAGCAGCCGCGACTCCTCGTCGACGTCGCCGCAGAGGTAGGTGGCGTTGTTGTCGCCGTGCACGCCGTTGACGTACGCCGTGACGTCGAGGTTCACGATGTCGCCGTCCCGCAGCACCGTGGAGTCCGGGATGCCGTGGCAGATGACCTCGTTGACCGAGGCGCACAGCGACTTCGGGAAGCCGCGGTAGCCGAGGGTGGAGGGGTAGGCGCCGTGGTCGCACATGAACTCGTGCGCGACCCGGTCGAGCTCGTCGGTGGTGACGCCGGGGGCGATGTGCTTGGCGGCCTCCTCCATCGCCTGCGCGGCGATGCGGCCGGCGATCCGCATCCGTTCGATCGTGTCGGAATCCTGCACCTCGGGCCCGGTGTACGGGGCCGGTGCGGGCTTCCCGACGTACTCGGGGCGGCGGATGGAACCCGGAACGGAGCGGTGGGGGGAGAGCTCCCCCGGTACGAGAAGCGACTGGCCAGACATGCCAGCGAGTGTAACGACCGGGTCTGGGGCACCATGATCCTCGGAGGAAGGAGCCGACGATGGCCCTGTTCAAGAAGCGCACCGCGGGCAAACCGGGCGAGTGGTACTACTGCCTGGAGCACAAGACGGTCGAGGAGGGCCCCGAATGCCCCTCGAAGAACCGTTTCGGCCCGTACACCACCCGTGAGGAGGCCTCCCACGCCATGGAGACCGCCCGCGAGCGGAACCTGGAGTGGGAGACGGACCCGCGCTGGCACGACGCCGGGGGGAAGAAGGACGAGAACCCCGAGTAGGCGGGCGCCGCGGAGCGGACACCCCCGGACGGGCGCATGCCGCCGGCGCCGCTCAGGCGGTGTCGGCGGCCTCCGTGCGGGCCTCCCCGGCCGCCTCCCGCTGCTGCGCCCGGCGCCGCAGCGAGTCCTCGTCGGTCTCGGAGTCGTACGCCAGGAGCTTCGGCAGCGCCAGGCAGAGCAGGCCCACCGAGGCCACGCAGGCCACGCCGCCCGTCCAGACCGCCGTACGGGTGCCGGTCCAGCCCGCCATCACGCCCGCCCGCACCTGGCCCAGCTGCGGGCCGACGCTGTACGAGAGCACCTCGATGCCCGCCAGCCGGCCGCGCAGCTCCTCCGGGATCGTCTGGTTCCAGATGGTCGAGCGGCCCAGACCGCTCAGCATGTCGCCCGCGCCCGCGAAGGCCAGGCAGAGCAGCACCAGCCACACGTTCCCGAACCAGCCGGCCGCCGCGATGGCCAGGCCCCAGGCGGCCGCGCCCCCGGCCACGAGCAGCCCGTGCCGCCGCACCTTCGAGGTCCAGCCGCTGGTCAGGCCGAGGACCAGCGAGCCCACCGAGCCCGCCGCGTACATCAGGCCGAGCGACCAGTCCGCGTCCAGCTCGTCCGCGAGGAACGGGAAGATCGCGTTCGGGAAGGCGAAGAACATCGCCGCCAGGTCGACCGCGTACGTGCCGAGCAGCACCGGCCGCGACCAGGCGTACCGCGCCCCCTCCGCGATGCCCCGCAGCGACGGCTTCTCCGCATCGTGCGCGGGCGGCGCGGGGGAGAGGCGCCGGCACATCAGGACCGAGACCGCGAAGCCGCAGGCCGTCACCGCGTACGCGGGCGCGTGCCCAGCGAAGGCCACGACCAGGCCCGCGATCGAGGGGCCCGCGATGGCACCCATCTGCCAGCGCAGCGAGTTCAGGGCGGCCGCCGCCGTCTGGTGCTCGTGCGGCACGATCCGGGCGAAGAGCGAGTCGAGCGCGGGGCGCTGGAGCCCCGCGAGCGCCGAGACGCCCGCCGCGACCACGTACAGCGGCCAGAGCATCGGCTCCGGCAGCACCGCGTTGACCAGCAGGACCAGGGCGAGCGTGCCGAGGCCCGCCTCGGTCCACAGGATCACCCGCCGCCGGTCGACCGCGTCCGCGAGCGCCCCGCCGTACAGGCCGAAGACCACGAGCGGCACCAGCTCGACCGCGCCCATCGCCCCGACCGCGAGCGGCGAGTTCGTCAGCTCCTTGATCTGGAGCGGCAGCGCGATCATCGCCATCGCGCTGCTGAAGAACGTCACGAGCCCCTGCACCCACAGGAGCCGGAAGTCGCGGGAGGCGCGCCAGGGCGCCAGATCGGGCAGGACGGCGGAGAGCTTGGAGAGCGCGGGGGACACGAGGGGACATGCTCCGTCCGGAAGGTGCTGAAGGCAACCTGATTATCGGTGACCCCCGTCGGCCGTCCGGAGGGCGGAGCCCGCCCCGCCCGGGCGGCCGGTACCGCCACCGGTCACCGGCGCCACCGGTCACCGCTGCCGGGGGCACGGCCCGCCACCGTCCCGCCGGGGGCACGGCCCGCGACCGTCCCGCCGGGGGCACGGCCCGCGACCGTCCCGCCGGGGGCACGGCCCGCCACCGTCCCGCCGGAGGCGCGGGGCCCCCTACCAGCGCTTCGGCGGCGGGGCCGTCAAGCGGTCCGCGAGGGCCGAGAGGCGGTCCCGGAAGCGGCGGCCCCCGCGCGGTGACGGCAGTCTGTTCTCCCCGGCCGCCGCGCTCACCAGGTGCTGCACCGTGTCCAGGTCCACCCCCGACCCCTCCGTCACCGCCAGCGTCTCGTGCGCGAGCCCCCGCACCTCCGGGTCACCCCCGTCGAGCGTCAGCACCGTCGCCCCCGCCCGCCGCGCGTCGTGCACCCGCTGGAGCAGCCCCGCCCCCGGCCGCTCCGGCGCCACCATCAGGAGCGTCGCCCCCCGCCCCGCCGCCTCCAGGCGGCCCAGGCCCACCGACAGGTGCGCCGGATCACCCGGCCGCACCCGGTGCCGCACCAGCGTCGGCGCCAGCTCCGGCAGCCCCGACCAGGCGGACTCGTCGACCAGGTGCGCCGCCAGGTGCCAGGGCTCGTACTCCGCCGTGCCGACCAGGAGCAGCCCGCCCCCGTGCGGGACCACCGAACCCCGCAGCGCCCCCGCGAACCGGCGGGCCTCCCCCGGCCACTCCGTCCCGGCGAGCACTTCCCGCAGCAACGCGACCCGTACGGCATCCATGCGGCCGCATCCTGTACGACGCCGGGCCCGCGCGTGGCCGAAAGCCGGGGGATCACCCGTACGGGAAGCCACCCGGTGGTCCGACCGGTCGGTAATGTCGGGGCCATGACTTCCTCCAGCGCATCCCAGGACCCCACCGCCCCCGCGGCCAGGACCCCCAAGGACCCGTGGGACCTCCCCGACGTCTCCGGGCTCGTCGTCGGCGTCCTCGGCGGCACCGGCGAGCAGGGCCGCGGCCTCGCGTACCGCTTCGCCCGGGCCGGACAGAAGGTGATCATCGGCTCCCGCTCCGCCGACCGCGCCCGGGACGCGGCCGCCGAGCTGGGCCAGGGCGTCGAGGGCGCCGACAACGCCGAGACCGCCCGCCGCAGTGACGTCGTGATCGTCGCCGTGCCGTGGGACGGCCACGCCAAGACGCTGGAGTCGCTGCGCGAGGAGCTGGCCGGCAAGCTCGTCGTGGACTGCGTCAACCCGCTCGGCTTCGACAAGAAGGGCGCCTACGCTCTCAAGCCCGAGGAGGGCTCCGCCGCCGAGCAGGCCGCCGCGCTCCTGCCGGACTCCCGGGTGACCGCCGCCTTCCACCACCTGTCCGCCGTCCTCCTCCAGGACGCCTCCCTGGACGAGATCGACACCGACGTGATGGTCCTCGGCGAGGAGCGCGCCGACGTGGAGACCGTCCAGGCCCTCGCCGGCCGCATCCCCGGCATGCGCGGCGTCTTCGCCGGCAGGCTGCGCAACGCCCATCAGGTCGAGTCGCTGGTCGCCAACCTGATCTCGGTCAACCGCCGCTACAAGGCCCACGCGGGCCTCCGGGTCACCGACGTCTGAGCCGGCGGACCCCGGAGACCTCGGAGGGCCGGAGAACGGGCGCTTCCGGGCATGGGGGACACTGGACGGGCACCGAGACCCATCCGTACCGGACAGGAGCCGACCCCCATGCCCCGCCTCGCCCTCTACGCCCTCGTGGTCTGCGCCCTGGCCGTCGCCGCGGCCGTCGTCTCCTTCGTCCAGGGCAGCTTCCTCGGCATCGTCTGGGTCCTCCTGGCCGGCCTCTCCTCCAACATGGCCTGGTACTACCTCCGCCGCGCCAAGGCCGAGAAGGAAGCCGCCGCCCGGGTCTGAGCCGGGACGGAACCCCTAGACCTCGCAGAACTCCGGGGTCCCCTCCCAGAACCGGAAGAGCTGCGAACCGCAGTACCGGGTCGCCTCCGGCACCCCCAGGGCCCGCATGAGCGCGTCGATCGCGTCGAAGAAGGCGCCGTTGACCGCCGGGACGAACAGCAGCGCGATCACGACGAAGAAGCCGTACGGCGCGTACGGCTCGATCCGCCGCTTCACCCCGTACGACAGCCAGGGCTCCACCACCCCGTACCCGTCGAGCCCCGGCACCGGCAGCATGTTCAGGAGCGCCGCCGTCACCTGGAGGAACGCCAGGAACGCGAGCGCGTACCGGAAGGCCGGCGGCACGCCGTCCAGCGCGCCCAGCCAGAACGGGGCCGTGCACACGAGCGCGAAGAGCACGTTCGTCAGCGGACCCGCCGCCGAGATCAGGCTGTGCTTCCAGCGGCCCTTGATCCGCCCCTGCTCGATGAAGACCGCGCCGCCCGGCAGACCGATCCCGCCCATGATCACGAAGAGCACCGGGAGCACGATGCTCAGCACCGCGTGCGTGTACTTCAGCGGGTTCAGGGTCAGATAGCCCTTCGCGCCCACCGTGATGTCCCCGCCGTGCAGGGCCGTCCGGGCGTGCGCGTACTCGTGCAGGCAGAGCGACACCACCCACGCCGAGGTCACGAAGAGGAAGACCGCCAGACCGGGCAGGGCGGCGAAGTCCGTCCACACCGCCCAGCCGGTGACGGCCATGACGGCGAGGATCGCCAGGAAGACGGGGCTGATCCGCCGTTCGTGGCTCCGGGTGGTGGCCGTGGTCATCGCGGGGGCTCCCAGGGGACGGGGAAGGCTGGTGTGCGGGAAACGTACCGGGACCGGGCGCGGTTCCGGGCCCTGCTCCCGGCTTCCGGCCCCGGTCCCCGCCTCCGGTTCCGGGCGGAGAAGCGGGAGGTCCCGGCCCGGACGGCTCCCCGCCGGGAGCGGGCTCCGCGCGCTCACGGAGAATGGGCCCGTGCGCTACTCCGTCCTCGGCCCCGCCCTCGCCCACGCGCCCGACGGCACCGACGTGGCCGTCGGCGGCCCCCGGGTCCGCGCGCTGCTCACCGTCCTCGCCCTGCGGGCCGGCCGCCCCGTGCCCGTACGGGACCTCGTGGACGAGGTCTGGTACGGCGACGAGCCGCCCGCCGACGCGGTCGCCGCGCTCCAGGCCCTGGTCGGGCGGCTGCGCAGGGCCCTCGGCCGGGACCGGGTGGTCTCCACCGACGGCGGCTACCGGCTCGACGCCCGGCCCGGGGACGTGGACGCCCACCGCTTCGAACGCCTCGCCGCCGAGGGCGCGGCCGCGCTCGCCGCCGGGGACGCGGGGCGGGCGGCCGTTCTGCTCGACGAGGCCCTGGGGCTCTGGCACGGCCCCGCCCTGGCCGACCTGCCGGACCGGGCCGCCGAGGCCGCCCGTCTGGAGGCCCGCCGCCTCGACGCCCGCCGCGCCCGGTTCGGCGCCGCCCTGGCCCTCGGTGACGCGCCCGCCGTCCTGCCCGAGCTCACCGCCCTCTGCGAGGCCCACCCGCTGGACGAACTTCTCCAGGCGCTGCGGATCAGGGCCCTGCGCGACACGGGCCGGGCCGCCGAAGCACTCGTCGCGTACGAGGCGGTCCGCCGCTCCCTCGCCGACCGCCTCGGCACGGACCCGTCCCCGGCCCTGCGCGCCCTCCACGCGGAACTGCTCGCCGGGGAGCCGGCCGCGGCGGCACCCCGGCCCGCCCCCGCCCCGGGGAGCGCCCCCGCCCCGGGCAACCTGCGCGCGCGGCTCACCAGCTTCGTCGGCCGCGACGAGGAGATCGCCGCCCTCCGGGAGGACCTGCGGGCGGCCCGGCTCGTCACCCTGCTCGGACCCGGCGGCGCCGGGAAGACCCGTCTCTCGCAGGAGGCCGCCGAACGCGGCGCCGGGGCCTGGCCCGACGGCGTCTGGATCGCCGAACTCGCCCCCGTCACCGCCCCGGAGGCCGTGCCCGAGGCCGTCCTCGCCGCCGTCGGCGCCCGCGAGACCGTCCTGCGCGGCGCCGGCGCCGAGGAGCTGCGGACCGGGAACGACCCCCTCGCCCGGCTCGTGGAGCACTGCGCCGGACGCCGGATGCTGCTGCTCCTCGACAACTGCGAGCACGTCGTCGGCGCCGCCGCCGAGCTGGCCGAGGCCCTGCTCGCCCGCTGTCCGGAGCTGCGGATCCTCGCGACGAGTCGGGAGCCGTTGGGGGTGCCGGGGGAGGTGGTGCGGCCGTTGGGTCCGTTGCCGGTGGAGGTGGCGTTGCGGTTGTTGGGGGAGCGGGGGGCTGCGGCGCGGCCGGGGTTCGTGGTGGGGGAGGACCGGGCGGCGGCGGAGGAGGTGTGCCGTCGGCTGGACGGGTTGCCGTTGGCGGTCGAGTTGGCGGCGGCGCGGTTGCGGATGCTGTCGTTGCGGCAGATCGCGGACCGTTTGGACGATCGTTTCCGGTTGTTGACGGCGGGGGCGCGGACGGTGTTGCCGCGGCAGCAGACGTTGCGGGCGGTGGTGGACTGGTCGTGGGATCTGCTCGACGGTCCGGAGCGGGTGGTGCTGCGGCGGCTTTCGGTGTTCACGGGCGGGTGTGATCTGGGGGCGGCGGAGGCGGTGTGCGGGGACGGCGGGGCCGGGGACGTGCTGGGCGTGCTGGGTGCGTTGGTGGACAAGTCGTTGGTGGTGGCCGCTCCGGGTGGGGTGGGGATGCGGTACCGGTTGCTGGAGACGGTGGCGGAGTACGCGCGGGAGCGGCTGGTGGAGGCGGGGGAGCGGGCGGAGGTGGAGCGGCGGCATCTGGTGTACTACCGGGAGCTGGCCCGGCGGACCGATCCGGAGCTGCGGGGGCCGGGGCAGGTCGCCGCCATCGCCCGCTTCG